>JADMKE010000024.1 GCA_018780035.1 Candidatus Sericytochromatia bacterium | reverse complement strand
ATTTTAAGCGATCACCCTTTTCTGGGGTCTCCACTTTTTTGGGTAAAGGTCACTTTTTATTTGATCTACAGGAGAATTAAACCATGTTTTATTATCTGCATTGCCAAATTTGTCAAGAGCAGCCATTCCAAACGGGCTAAATACCCTTATCTTGCTATAGTCGTACTGAAATTTCTCTTCTCTTTGCTCTCCTGATTTTGTAAATGGGGCATCTGAGCGAATTACCAAAGTGACATCTCTATTTTGAGGGTCAAAGTCATAAACTGCTTTTAAAGTATCAATAGAATTGCCTTTGAATGTTTTTAAACTACATTCTCCGCTCAGGGGGATTTGGGTTAAATTCACTTGGATTTCTTTGGTCGCAGGAGCCACCTTAGATTTGTTTTGGGCTGTTATTTTTCCTGCAATTTGAAAATTGGTATTTTGGTTTGGATCTTCTGGAGCAACCTGTAAAGTGGAAAAGCCTCCTGGTTCAGGTGTGGGTAAAGGAAACACAGGCTCTTCGGCTGTTAATTTCAAAACCGTACGTTTTTCACTTTTCTCAGTCTGGACAGCGGGACTGAGAACCCAATTGTTCTGAGCTATCACCTGAATACTGCTATTGTCCACCCCAGATTCTTTGTCCTCAATGAGCACCTTTAAATCATTTTTTCCATCTTTGCGTGGTGTGTAATCATAGCTGATCTCAGGTGGCGAATTATCCAGCACGACCATCTGCGCATCCCGCACGCGGTCCTTCTGCCGCTCGGTCATCGCCACAATGCGGTAGCTGCCATCGGCCAAAGCCTGCCCGTTCTGCTTCCCATCCCAGCTCAGGTTTTTCTCGCCGGTTAGGCCCGCCCAGCTCTTGACTGTCGCGCCATTGCGTTTGACCTGCACCGAATATGCTTCTGAGGTCTCGGCGATCACCTTAAAGTTCAGGCTGTCTTTGACACCATCTGCGTTGGGCGAAAAATACGGGTCGGTCACCTGAATGCGTAGTGGACCATCGGGGCCTGAGCCTCAGTTGCTGGCTTGGTTGTGTGAGCTTTTCTCAAAATCCAATTTTTTATTTTTTTAGGTAATTTTTTACAGCCTCACGAATAATCGGTTGAATTTCTGATTCAAGCTCCTCTGGATAAAAAGCATCGAGAATTAAATCTTGATAAGTGCCATTTTCATAAGAAATTATTCCATACCTTTCAATAAAACCCTGATGCTTTTCTTCGTAAAAAGTGATCTCATAATCCCCATATTTTAAATTTAAATCTGATAAATAAGATGAATTATATGTCATATTTTTTATTTGAGTGATTAGAATAGGATTTTCTATGTCTATATACTCAAATATATAAAATCCTTTGACTCTATTGTCAGCATTAAAAATATAGCCCGCGCATTTAAGAAGCTCTCCATTCTTTTTCATCACTGCGTATTGTTCTATATTTTGAGAAAGACTTTTCTTTTGGCGATAGAAATTTTTTGAGGCTTTTTTATCGTGTTCAAAAACAATGTCAAATTTATTGTTAATTGTTTGATCAACGGTATTTTTATCATCTCCTAAATGTCTTCCAAAAGAATAAATGAAAAATGGTTCCGCTTCTGTCGGGAGTCTTCTTTGAGAATCAATTGGTATCTTTGGTTCAATTAGAACTTGAGTAGCAATTGAAGATTGATCTAAAAAGCCAAATAATAAAAAAATGAAAATACTAGAAACAAATTTGGAAAAAAAACTAATTATTTTATACCTGAACATGTTATTTTCTCCCATTTGTTTTTTCCTTTTCCGAGTTTTAAGTTTAAATTTATTCCATAATTCGGATTAAACATAATTGTAATTAAAGCGTTCCCTCCGTTATTTCCAATTTTGTCTGCCAATTTAGATGTATCCAAGGCCAAATAATAATAATCACTTCTTCCAAAAATATTTTCAATTCCTTCTATGGTGGAAATTTGTTTTTTTAAATTATTCATTGCTTCATCTTTTAGTTCTTGTGTTGCTTCATTTTCAGAAACTCTATTCATTGCATGGTCATAAGCACTGATGATTTTATTACAGGTTCTAGGAATACTGCTTTCAAAATCATAAAAATTTAGATCTGAACAAAGTTGAGGCAACATTCCTGACTCGCTATCATTCGCTAAATTATGACTAAATCGCTTTAAGTGGTATACAGGATCTGCAAACCAAGATTTATTTTCATAATTCCCATCTATATCCAAGGTGGTTAATCCAACAGGGCTATTTATTTGAATTGTTGAATCAATTTTGTATCTATCTTCTCTTTTTCCCCCAAAAATAACATCAGATTCGATTACCAATGTTATATCTTTGTTTCTAGAGTCAAGATCAAAAACTGTTTTAATCGAATCAGCAGAATTCCCGGCTCTGGTAACAAGGCTACAATTTCCGCTCAGTGGGATTTGTTTTAAATTTACTTGTATTTCTTTGGTTGCAGGAGCCACCTTAGATTTGTTTTGGGCTGTTATTTTTCCTGCAATTTGAAAATTGGTATTTTGGTTTGGATCTTCTGGAGCAACCTGTAAAGTGGAAAAGCCTCCTGGTTCAGGTGTGGGTAAAGGAAACACAGGCTCTTCGGCTGTTAATTTCAAAACCGTACGTTTTTCACTTTTCTCAGTCTGGACAGCGGGACTGAGAACCCAATTGTTCTGAGCTATCACCTGAATACTGCTATTGTCCACCCCAGATTCTTTGTCCTCAATGAGCACCTTTAAATCATTTTTTCCATCTTTGCGTGGTGTGTATTCGTAAGTAATTACTGGCGGCGAGTTATCCAGCACCACCATTTTCTCACCCCTCACGCGGTCCCGCTGCTTCTCGGTCGTCGCCACAATGCGGTAGCTGCCATCGGCCTGCAGCCTGTCGGTAAACATAAAATTGCCGTTCCAGCTCAGGTTTTGCTCGCCAGTCAGGCCCGTCCAGGTCTTGACAGCGATGCCGTTGCGTTTGATCGCAACCAGATAGGGCTCGCTGGTTTCGGCTATCACCTTAAAGTTCAGATTGTCTTTGACACCGTCTGCGTTGGGCGAGAAATACGGGTCGAGTACCTGGATGCGCAGTGGGCCATCCGGGCCTGAGCCCCGGTTGCTGGTTTCGTTGCCAGCGTAGTCCGAGACACGCAGTTCGAAGGGAAAATCGTAGCCGGATTGCTGACTGAGCTGTCTCGCCTGCTGGTATTGGGCCAGGTTCGAGAATTGCACGCTGTATTCACCGGTGGCGGCATCATAGCTTTTGCCAAAGCCCTGATCTGTGCTGAAATAATCGAAAAAAATCTGAATGGTGTCGGGGTTGATACCCGATTGAAAGGCCCCATTTCCTGCCTCTTTGAGCTTGGCTTTGACAGAGAAAAACCCTGTGCTTGGATTCTCTTGCACGCGAATATTGCTGACCAGCGGCGGATTATTGTCAATGCGGATCATTCGCTCAATTTGGGTGCCAGGAAGTGCCGGAGAGGTCAGCCGGGCAGTGTAGATGCCGTTGGCGACTTTTTCTCCAGCTGGATTGCTGCCGTCCCACTCAACAAACGTGGAGCCGGTGCCACTCTCTTCTTTTAAGAGCTTGCCATTGGCGTTGCTAATTTGCAATTGCCAGCCTTGGCTTTGGTTATCTCGAATCGTAAGGCGGGTCCAATCAAAGGCGTCATTGACATCTTCTGGAGAAAGTGTGACCTGTTGAGTGGGGCTGTCTCCTGGGGCTGTTGCGCGATTGAGGGGGCGATTGCCATGGTGGGCCAAGAGAAAGAAGTCTGGCAGATCTGTTTCGCAGTTTATGCCACGGGGATCACAGCCATTGTTGGGATCATTTTCACTTGACCCACCGCCATTATCTTCACTTTGATAACATTCATAAAAAAAGGTTTGGAACTTGGCATCGAAACATAAACTGCCCGTTTCACTGTGTGTGCTTCTGTCGCAGATATGTTTGACGTCATAGATAGGAGACCCCCCAGCGTTATAACAAGAGACGACCTGCTCCTGGCCGCCTAAATTGAGTTCTTTTGGCCAGTCTCCGTCACAAAACAGTCCATTGCTACCCCCAGCCAAGTCACGCAGGTCGCCAATACTGTAATAGTCAGGCGGGTCATTGGGATTATTGGTCAAACTGCCAGTGCATTGCCCCTGTAGTTCTTCAACCGACATGCGTTCATATTGAATCCGAAAATCTGAAGAAAAAGGAGTCGCCGGGGTATTCTGTAAATTGTTTTTTTGAGCAGCGTTTAACAGAGCCCAGTATTCGGGGTCAAACCCAATTTTAACAAAGGGCCCATATTTTTGCCTGAGACTTGCTTCAATTTCTGGCGAGAGACCCGAATACGTTTTAGAGCCTTGTGCAGAGGGCTTGAGCAAATAGGGGGCATGTTTAATGTCTGGCGAGGCCACTTGGCTGGGGGAGAGGTTGTTTTTCGCTGGCGGCGTGCAACTGCCGAGGGCCAAAAGCCCTGCCAAACTCAGAGAAAATGCCCAAGGCTGCAAACGGATAAACTGAGAAAAGACATGATTTGTGGTTTTATGCATCTATTTATTGCCCCTGAAATAGCTGGATTTATATAGAAGAGACACCCGCTGCATGGCAGCTCATATCTCTAGCATAAAACATGAATATAAAGATTTGATAAAGGTCAAAAGATTTTTGCGATCAGCCCAGCTCAGCCCTTAAAACCTTTGCCCAAACGCACCAAACTGCGCCGCTCTTCGGGGCTCCAGAGGCCTTCGCGCAAGAGCCGCTGGGCCTGCAAGCGGGGTTGTGGGGGTTTGCGCTCACCCAGGCTTTGCCAAAGGCGGTCGGTGTCAGATGTGAGTGCCATGTTGGTTAAGAGGCTGGCCCGCAACAAATGCCAAACCAATTCGGCTTGGGGGGCCAGCGCCAGCAGGCGCAGCAGTATTTCTTCGCCCTGCTGAGAGGCCCCCTGCAGCAACGAGTAGCGGGCCAAAAGCAGGTCAAGCCGAAATTGCCAGAGTGGCTGTAGGTGTTTGCGCCGCAAAAGTGCTTCTTTTAGGGGGGCCATGCCCAGGTTGCTCTGGCCCAAAAGCAGCAGGGAATAGGCCTGAAAAAACCAGCCTTCGAAGCGCTCGGGAGCGCGTTTTAACAGGGCCAGAATATGGCTTTGCAATTCGGGGGCCTCGGTTTGCAATTCGAGCAAGATCAAGCGGCTGAGCAAAAAGGTACCAAAGAGATCGCTTTCAGGTAAAAAGCTCTGTTCGTAGCAGCGCCAAGCTGTTTGCAGGCTGCTCAGGGCCACTTCCTTTTTTCCCAGGGTCTCTTCTGCATCGGCCTGGTGTTGCCAGAGTTCGGCTTGGCGGGCCCAGGAGAGCCCTGTTTGTTTAAATTCGGATTTAATCAGGGCTAAATACCAAAGGGCTTTGGTTTGGGCAGCATCTTGTGAGAGTGGCTGATGGAAAACCCTGAGTGGGAAACAGTCAAAGCGCTTGGGTTCTCCACTTTGTTCTCCGCTTTGCTCAGCGCTGAGAAGTTCCAGCTTTTCGTGGACTTTGCCCACAAAGCGCAGGTGTTGATGGTTGCGAAAGAGCAGCCGTTTGAACACCGTGGCGTCTTCGGGCGGGCCGACCTGGGCATTGAGCACCACAGCCCCTTCAAATTGGGGGTCGGAGAGAATGGAGGGCCAGGTCTCAGCTGCGTCATCAGGCAGCCATTCATCGCCATCGAGCAGCAAGACCCAGTCGCCCTGTGCTTTTTCGATAGCGGCATTGCGTGCAAGTGAGAAATCGTCACACCATTCAAAAAAATGCACCTCAGCACCGTGAGAGCGGGCGATGTCTACTGTGGCATCGCTGGAGCCCGTGTCGACCACGATGATTTCAGTGGCCAGGCCTTTCACACTTTGCAAACACCGATCGAGGTGGGTTGCTTCGTTTTTAACAATCATGCAGAGTGAAATCTTTAACATGCAGGTATATATATCTCAATTCAGAATTTAAAAACAGGCACTTGATCGCCGCTCTGGGCAATGTTTGAAAAATTTAACCTAATTTTAGATTTTGCCCTGGCTGAAAAATGGGGATCCATAGGCTAGAATAAGAGCAGAATACAAGCTTTTGATCGTTCTTGATGGGCCCTTTGTACCCAATCGCTGCCAACAGGGTACTTCTGTGTTCATTCAGACACTTCTCAGCGGCTATTCTGAGACCAACCTCTAATGATTTTTAAACATGAAGGAGTTTTAAAAAACGTTGCATGTCTGCTGATTTCAGAGATAAGGGCGCCAAAAAAAGCCAATACCAGAAAAAGTATCTCTATACTTATTCTTATCAGGGTGAAGAAGAGGGAGAGAGTGAATTCCTCGACGATTATACCGAGTTTGAAGCAGAGTTTGAACAACCCAGAGGCCGGCGCAGCGCCAAAAAAAGCCCTGTGATTCAGAAAAAGAGAAAGCAAAGCGCCGAGCTTTTTTATTAAAAGCCAAGGCCCGACTTTTTTTATTGATTGACGGCAGGCTCCCTGGATGCACCGGGTGGGCCTGCTAGAATTGTTTTTTGCCCTCTTTTTTTGTGCTTTTTTGAAAATAAAGACTAAAAAAAAATTAAATTGAAACCCGAACTGAGGTTAAGAATGAGGTGCTGCCTGACACAGACAGCTCTTGTGGGGGTGCAGGCAAAGCACAGTCTAAAGCCTTGACAATACACGCATAGACTGATTAAACTGCTTACCTGCGATCATTCTAAGAGGGTTGGTCTCGCATAGCGCTGAATGCTGGCAGCATTACATTTAAAATCCAATTTTTCATGCCCCCGGAATTACCTGGGTGTGGCATCTTGTTTTTTTTGTGTGCTTCCGTCGCCAAGACGGCATACAACCCCCTCTTATAAGAACCCCAATCATGGGGTCGGTTTCATCCAACGCGGATGCATGAATTTGATAAGGTAGGTATACGATCACCGATGTTTTCAACCGCCGCCCTGGAACGTAAAAAAATCCACAAAGAAGTTTCTGAAAGTTTTAAACAACTTCCTGATCTGATTAAGATTCAGAAAGACTCCTTTAAATGGTTTCTCAAAGAAGGACTGCCAGAAGCCCTGGAATCTTTCTCCCCGATCCAAGACTACAGTGGCCGCTTAGAGCTGCACTTGCTTCCCAATTACGAATTGGAACAGCCCCCTTACTCCGTGCCCGACTGCCGGGCCCGCGACCTGACTTACGCCGCCCATCTCAAAATTCCCGTACAGCTTGTCAACAAACAAACGGGTGAGATCAAAGAGCAGCGCATTTTTATTGGCGAATTGCCCCTCATGACTGAACGTGGCACCTTTGTCATCAACGGCGCTGAACGCGTTGTTGTCAGCCAAATTGTCCGCTCTCCCGGCGTCTACTTCAAACGTGAAGATGCTGAGACCGGTGGCAAAACCCTCTACTCCGCTACTGTGATCCCCAACCGCGGCGCTTGGCTCAAATTTGAGACCGACAACCACGGTCTGATTCACATTCGGGTCGACAAAACCCGTAAAATTTTGGCCACGACCTTTTTGCGTGCCTTGGGTTACCAAACCCAGGACATGAAAGAACTTTTCCGTCACCGGGATTTCTTGGAGCGCACGCTCGAAAAAGAAAAAGGCCAGGGCATTGAAACCACCGATCAGGCCCTGATCGAAGTCTACAAAAAACTGCGTCCAGGCGACCCCCCCTCTGCTGAGGGTGGTCAACAGATGATCAAGAGCCGTTTCTTTGATCCCAAGCGCTACGACCTCGGTCGTGTGGGTCGCTACAAGATCAACCAGAAGCTCAAACTCGACGTCTCTGAAGATATTCGCACCTTGGATAACCGCGATATCGTCGCGATTATTGACTACCTTGTTGGTTTTAACTTCGACATGGGCGATTTGGATGATATTGACCACCTGGGTAATCGCCGTATTCGCTCTGTGGGCGAATTGCTGCAGAACCAGTTCCGCGTCGGTCTGACCCGTATTGAGCGGATTGTGCGTGAGCGCATGACCATTCAAGACATCGACAGCCTGACACCCCAGAACCTGATCAATGCCAAACCGCTGGTTGCTTCGATCAAAGAGTTCTTTGGTTCTTCTCAGCTCTCTCAGTTTATGGACCAGACCAACCCCTTGGCTGAGTTGACGCACAAACGCCGTCTCAGCGCTCTGGGACCTGGCGGTTTGAACCGTGAGCGTGCTGGTTTTGCCGTTCGCGATATCCACACCTCTCACTATGGCCGTATCTGCCCGATTGAGACCCCTGAAGGTCCCAACGCCGGTCTGATTAACTCCATGGCTACTTTCTCCCAGGTCAATGAATACGGTTTCCTTGAAACCCCCTACTGGCGCGTTCGCAATGGCCTCTTGACCCGCGAATTGGTGTTTATGACTGCCGACAAAGAAGACAACCATTACATCGCTCCGGGAGACTTGGGCTTTGAAGACGTGGAAGTCGTTCGCGATGGCGAAAAAGTCATGGAACGCCGTTTCCAATTGCCCCGCGTGCCGGTTCGCTTCAAAGGCGATTTCTTCGAAGTGGATCCTTCCGAGGTCGAATTTGTGGGTGTATCACCCGTTCAAATCGTCTCAGTGGCCACGTCGATCATTCCCTTCTTGGAGCACGATGACGCGAACCGCGCTTTGATGGGTTCCAACATGCAACGTCAGTCTGTGCCCCTGGTCAAGCCTGAGCGGCCCCTGGTGGGAACCGGTCTCGAAAAACGCGTGGCCTATGACTCTGGCAGCCTCGTTTTGGCTGAAGAAGATGGCGAAGTGGTCTTTGTCTCTGCAGATAAAGTGCGTGTCAAAACCGTCAAAGGCGATGTCAGACAGTACGACTTGCTCAAATTCTACCGCTCCAACCAAGATACCTGTATCAACCAGAAACCTGCGGTGGTACAGGGCCAAAAGGTCAAAGCCGGTGAGCTGATTGCCGATGGCGCTTCAACCCAAATGGGTGAGCTGGCGCTGGGCCGCAATATTCTCGTGGCCTTTATGCCTTGGGAAGGCTATAACTTTGAAGACGCGATTTTGATCAGTCAGCGTTTGGTCAAAGATGACGTCTTTACCTCGATTCACATTGAGAAATATGAGACCGAAGCCCGGACCACCAAGTTGGGGGCTGAAGAAATCACCCGCGATATTCCCAATGTCGGCGAAGACGCTCTGCGCGATCTTGACGAAGACGGCATTATTCGCGTCGGTGCAGAAATCGAACCCGGTGATATCCTGGTCGGCAAAGTCACCCCCAAAGGGGAGTCTGAGCACCCGCCCGAAGAAAAATTGCTGCGTGCGATTTTCGGCGAAAAAGCCCGCGATGTGCGTGATACCTCGCTGCGCGTGCCCCACGGTGAAAAAGGCCGCGTCGTCGACGTCAAAGTCTTCAGCCGTGAAAATGGCGACGAGTTGCCCCCCGGTGTGAACAAAGTGGTTCGCGTCTATATTGCCCAGAAACGCAAAATCTCAGTTGGCGACAAAATGGCAGGCCGTCACGGCAACAAAGGGATCATCTCCCGTGTATTGCCCGTCGAAGACATGCCTTTCTTGCCCAATGGCACCCCGGTTGATATTGTGCTCAATCCCCTGGGTGTACCTGGCCGTATGAATGTGGGTCAAATCTATGAATACCTCATGGGTCTGGCTGCTGCTTTCAACGAAGAAATGGTCGAAATCACCCCCTTCGACGAAATGTTCGGTGCCATGGCTTCTCAGCAATTGGTGGAAAACGAGCTGAATGCAGCCCGTGAACGCCAAATGCAGAAACAGGTCTCAGAGATGTTGCAGCGCGCTGAAGATCGCGGCGATGAACTGAGTGAAGCGGATGCCATGGAACAGGCCACCAAAGATTGGGAATGGCTGAGCGACACTGGCAAAATCACCCTTTACGATGGCCGTTCAGGTGAAGCCTTCTTGCAAAAAGTGGGTGTGGGCAATTTTTATATGATGAAACTCGTCCACTTGGTTGACGACAAAATCCATGCCCGCTCCACAGGACCTTACTCCCTCGTTACCCAGCAGCCCCTCGGCGGGAAAGCCCAGTTCGGTGGCCAGCGCTTCGGTGAAATGGAAGTTTGGGGTCTGGAAGCCTATGGCGCCGCGTATACCCTGCAAGAAATGCTGACCATCAAGTCCGATGACGTGATGGGCCGCGCAGCTGCCTACGAATCGATTGTCAAAGGCAAAAATATTCAAAAACCGGGCATTCCCGAATCCTTCAAAGTATTGATTCGCGAATTGCAAAGTCTGGGCCTCGATATCCAAATTCTCCACATTGGCGATGATGGAACCGAATCCGAAGTGGAACTGTTTGAAGACAGTCTCACCCAGTACAAAGAGCGGCTGAAAGAACAGCTCTCCAAGACCTCGCTGCTGGAACCCACGGAACTCAGCAGCTAAACAGTGCCAATTCTAATTGGTACGTCTTTGAAAAAAATGAGAAATTGTAGGTAAGATAACTGTGATTAAGAGCGAACCTCTGATTTACCCTCAAGGTCAACAGCCCAGCGATGAAGGAGATGCCTTCGATTGTATTAAAATCGGGATTGCCTCTCCCCAGCGCATTCTGAGCTGGTCCCGTGGCGAGGTCACCAAGCCCGAAACGATCAACTACCGCACCCTCAAGCCCGAAATGGGGGGTCTGTTTTGCGAACGCATTTTTGGACCTTCCCGTGACTGGGAGTGCTATTGCCAAAAGTACAAACGTGTCCGCCACCGCGGCATTATTTGCGAACGTTGCGGCGTTGAAGTCACTGAGTCCAAGGTGCGCCGTCACCGCATGGGCCACATTAAACTGGCTGCCCCCGTGGTCCATATTTGGTACCTCAAAGGCATTCCCAGCTACCTGAGTCTGCTGCTGGATATCCCCCTGCGCAGTCTGGAAGATGTGACCTATTACAACGCGTATATTGTCCTGAAAGACGAAACCCTGGTGCGTGAAAGCACAGCCGCCGAAAAGGTCATTCTCGAAGCCGCTGCGGCTGAAGAGGGTGACGAAGATGCTGTTGCCGCCCCCGCCAAAGAAGAGACCCCCGAACCCGGTACACTCTTCTTGAAAAAGGGCCAATTGCTTTCAGAAGACAAATACGATCAGCTCTGCCGCATTTACGGTGATGAGAGTTTTGAAGCTGAAATGGGTGCCCCGGCGATCAAACGCCTGCTGGGTGAACTCGACCTCAAAACCATCTCCGACGAAATCTGGCACGAACTGCGTGAAAACAAACCCTCTGGCCAAAAGAAGATCAAATTGATCAAGCGCTTGCGCGTGATTGAGAACTTCTTGAATTCCGGCTCACACCCGACCTGGATGGTCTTGGACGTGATTCCCGTGATTCCGCCCGATCTGCGCCCGATGGTCCAACTCGACGGCGGCCGCTTTGCGACCTCCGACTTAAATGACCTCTATCGCCGTGTGATCAACCGCAATAACCGTCTCAACCGTCTGCTTGAGATGGAAGCGCCGGATATTATCATCCGCAACGAAAAGCGCATGTTGCAAGAAGCGGTTGATGCCTTGTTTGACAATGGCCGCCGTGGTCGCACGGTGGTGGGCCCCAATAACCGCGCTCTCAAATCTCTCAGCGATATCGTTGAGGGCAAACAGGGCCGATTCCGTCAGAACCTGCTCGGTAAACGTGTCGATTATTCAGGCCGTTCGGTTATTGTTGTCGGACCGTCACTCAAATTGAACCAATGCGGTTTGCCCAAAGAAATGGCGCTGGAGCTGTTTAAGCCCTTTGTCATGAACAAATTGGTTGAACGTGGCGTGGTGCAGAATATTAAATCAGCCAAAAAACTGATTGAGCGCCAAGACACCTTCGTCTGGGACATTCTCGAAGAGGTGATCAAAGGTCACCCCGTGCTGCTCAACCGCGCTCCAACCCTGCACCGTTTGGGCATTCAAGCCTTTGAACCGATTCTGGTTGAAGGGCGCGCGATTCAATTGCACCCGCTGGTTTGTACGGCGTTCAACGCTGACTTTGACGGTGACCAAATGGCCGTTCACGTCCCGCTTTCGATTGAAGCGCAGACCGAAGCCCGTTTGTTGATGATGGCCACCAACAATATCCTGCTGCCCGCTACGGGCAAGGCGATTGTCAGCCCTTCACAGGACATGGTTATCGGCTGTTATTATGTCACGATCGACAATCCCGAGGCCGACAAAGAGGACTCGACCCTGATTGGCAATGGCAAGGTGTTCAGCTCATCGGATGAGATGCTGGCTGCTTACCAAGCGGGCCAAGTGGATATCCACGCCAAAGTTTTGGTGCGCTTCCCTGTGCCCCGTCTCGATCTGGATGAGCCTGTGATGGTGCATTTGCACTCCACCGCTCAGCTTGATGACAAAGGCCAGCCCAAACGCGACAAACAGGGCCGGATGATCGTTAAATTTGCAGGCATTCCCCTGGGCGATCTGGAAGAATCAGGCGAAGTGAAAATGAGCGATCAGGTGTATATCCGCACCACTGCAGGTCGTTTGTTGCTCAACCAACTCTTCCCCAAAGAAGTGCCTTACCAGAATTATTCTTTTGGCAAAGAGCAACTTTCTGACTTGATTGAAAGCTGTTACAAAGTCTACGGCAATGAGCGCAGCGCCGAATTGGCGAATAACCTCAAAGACGCAGGCTTCCACTATGCCACCAAAGCCGGTGTTTCGATTGCGATTTGTGACTTGGTTGTCAACAAACGCAAACCTGAAATCCTCAAAGCGGCTGAAGACATTATCACCGAGGCCGAACGCCTGTTCCACCGCGGTCAGATCACCGAAACAGAGCGTTATACCCGCGTTATCAATACCTGGCATGAAGCTTCTGAATCGTTGACCAAGCTGATCGATAAAAACGATCCCGAGAACAAGCTCAACTCTGTGTACATGATGGCCTTCTCCGGCGCCCGTGGTAATATCTCACAGGTTCGTCAGTTGATCGGGATGCGCGGTCTGATGTCTGATCCTTCCGGTCGGATTATCGATATGGCGATCAAGTCCAACTTCAAAGAGGGCTTGAACGTAACCGAGTATGTGCTCTCCTCTTACGGGGCCCGTAAAGGGATTGTCGATACCGCGTTGCGCACCGCTGACTCTGGCTATCTTACCCGCCGTCTGGCGGACGTGGCCCAAGACGTGATCATCCTCGACGAAGATTGCGGCACCATGAATTTTTTCCGCCTTTGCGATGTCAAAGAGGGTGAAAATCTTCACCTGAAATTGATTGACCGCTTGGTGGGCCGTACCTCTGCCCGTGACATTGTCAGCGATGCTGGCAAAGTGATTGTTCATCGCAACGAGGTCATCTCACCCGACAAACTCGACGATATCAACGACTGGATCGTGGCCCGTCCCGAAGCCCAGCAGTTTATCGACGTGCGTTCACCCATGGGCTGTGAAAGTCACTTTGGTGTCTGCCGCCTCTGTTATGGTTGGTCACTGACCAATCAGCGCGTTGTGGACCGCGGTGAGCCAATCGGCATTATTGCTGCCCAGTCCATCGGTGAGCCTGGTACCCAGTTGACCATGCGTACCTTCCATACAGGGGGGGTATTTGAAGGGGCTTCTGCTGAGAAGATCTATCCCGGCAAAGGCGTCAAAGGCAAAATCTCTTACAACGCCTCTGAAATGGTTACCCAGGATATCCGTACCCAAGCAGGGGACAATCTCAAGGTCTTGGAAAAAGAATTTGAAATTACCCTGTCTCCCGGTGGCCGCAAGAAAGACAAGAAAATCTCGATTATGCCTGGCTTTGCCATTCGTGCCAAAGACGGGGATGAAGTAGATGAATCTTCTGTCTTGGCAATTGCTGTCCGCGAGTCTGGTAAGTTTGGTCGTTCATCAATTGAGCGCAAACAGAAAGAAGTTGTGGGGGGCGTCAGCGGTAAAATCGTTTACGATGGCATTCTCTATGAGCAACGCCGCAACCGTGCCAAACAGCAGGACGAAACGATTGTCACCAGCAAAGAGGGTTTGGTTTGGATTTACAGCGGAGATGTGTATTCCATGCCTCCCAAATGTGAAGTCCGTGTCAAAGACGGGGATGTGCTCAAATTTGGTGATACCATCGCCAGTATTGGCACCTCGACTGAATACGGTGGCCGCGTTTCGCTGATTGAAAACGAAGATGGCACCAAAAACCTCTCGATCATCACTGCCGAACTGCAGCTCGAAGGCGCACTCGTGGACAAAACCCGTCCCGAAACGACTTTGAACTTCCTCGACGAAGATCTCTCAGTCCGCAATTTTGAACTCTTTGTCGAAAATGGCACCCGTCTGGAAAACAACCAGGTGATAGCCAAGGCCTTTGAAAGTCGCTACAAAATTGAGCGCAACGGCATTGTGCACTATGTGCATGAAGTCAATGAAAAAGAGCCGATTGCCAAAGAAGTCGAAGTCTTGCTGCTCTTTGAAGAAAGCTACAGTCTCAAAGACAAAACGCTCTTTTTAGAAGAAAGCGCCACCGTGGCTGCCGGTACCGAGCTGATGGAAGGCGAAAAGGTTGAAGAAGCCGGTTTTGTCTATTACGAGCCCGATACCTCACAAGAACTGCTCTTCTATCCAGGTGCTGTGGCCTATCGGTTTACCGATGGTTCTGAAATCCTGGTCGAAGAAAATGCCAGCATCCGCAATGGCAAACTCTTGGGCAAACGCCTGGACCCCGATAGCGGTGAAATGGCCGAAGTGCACAGCGAAATTGATGGTTTCATTCAGATGATTCCCGTCGATGAAGCTGAGACGTTGATTGTGATTCGTCCCTTCAAGAAGTACAAAATCAAACCCGGTGAAAACTTCTTCCAGGTGCGCACAGAGTCTGACAATATCGGTCTCGATACCGTCACCCGTTTGCTGCACCGCCAAGGCGACCGCGTCAAAGCGGGTTCTCCTCTGAGCCGCATTGAGTTGCAATTCAAATTGCTCGGTTCTCTGGTGACCCTCGGTGGCCGCGTCAATTTGCTGCCTCACCCAGAACTGGAAGATACCTATTTCCTCAATCTGTCTTCGACCGAAGCGCTCTCTGGCCAAAAAGGCACCCTGCGTGGGACCTTCTCACCCGAGTACCAAGAGATCGACATCTATATCGATCCCCTGGTCAAAGATGGCGAAATGGTCAAAGCCCGTCACAAAGTGGCATCGACGGAATACCGTGTCAAATCTGACGGCACCATTCATGTCTACGAAGATTCCAATACAGGCGTTTTCCGCATGATGTTGCTGACCAGCGAACACGAAAAAGTCTATGGCGATGTCAGCAATCCGCTGGTCAAAGAGGGAGATAAGCTCTTTGAAGGCGATTTGATCGCAGAGGGTTTGCCTTCACTCGAAACGGGTGTTGTCACCAAAGTGGACAAAAACGGGGTTGTGGTTCGCCGCGCCCGTCCTTACCTGGTCAGCCAGGGTTCACATTTGGTGGTTACCGACCAGAGCATGGTTCGCCAGGGCGAAGTGATCGCCATTCTGACCTACGAACAGATGAAGACCGGGGATATTATCCAGGGTCTGCCGCGCGTAGAGGAATTGCTCGAAACCCGCAAGCCCAAAGAAACCGCAATTCTCTCCGAATATGAAGGGGAAGTCCTCGACGTCCTGCGTGACGACGACAAAACCACGATCAAAATCCGGGGTGTGAAAATCGGTCTCGAACATGAGCAAGAATATGCGATCGAAGTGCCTTACACGGCCTCTGCGATTGTGGTCAACGGTCAGAAGATCACCCGAGGTTTGCGCCTCACAAGTGGTTCTGTCAATCCGCACGAATTGCTCAAAATTCAAGATGTGGCTGCTGCTCAGCGCTACCTCGTGGATGGCGTCCAGATGGTTTACCGCTCACAGGGCGTAAAAATCAACGACCGCCACATTGAAGTCATTGTGCGTCAGATGACCCGCAAATGCCGGATTGAAAATCCCGGTGAGACCACTTTCCTGCCTGGCGAAATCGTGAGCGAAACCCGCATCCAGCAGGAGAAAAAACGTGTGGCAGAAATTGGTTTAGAGACCGAATCCTTTGAGTACACTCCCATTCTGTTGGGGATTACCAAAGCTTCACTCAATACCGAGAGCTTTATCTCTGCGGCATCGTTCCAAGAGACCACCCGTGTTCTCACCGAAGCGGCTGTCGAAGGCAAACGTGACTGGTTGCGTGGTCTCAAAGAGAACGTGATCATCGGTCGTTTGATTCCCGCAGGTACGGGTATGCGCTCCAAAGCGATGCGCGACGAATTGCTCAAAAAACAGCGATTTGTTGCCGAAAATACAGCTGCAGCAGATGCAGCTGCCGCGTTGGTCTACGCTGAGGCTGCAGAAGCCAAAGCTGCGGCCAAACGGGATGCCTAAGATGGGCAGCGCCCCTCTCCGGCGGCTCTTGGGAGTCGCCGGGGTGTACCTGAGTCTGCAGGCTGCCACTTTGGCAGCCTGGGCTGAGCCCACCCCCCACAAAGCCCCGAATCCGGCTTTGTGGGGTTATTCGGGTTTGTTTAATGTTCCCACCGCAGAGATTATGGCCGATGGTTCTTATGTCGCCTCTCTGCGCTATTTTCCCCTCAATTCAGGTTTGTCACTTTCCGCCACCGTGAGCCTCTTCGAAAATCTTGAAGCGGGTTTGGTCTTTGGGGCCCCCCCTGCCAATGGCTTTGCCTCGATGGCGGGCAGCTTAAAATACCGCCTGATTGATCAATCCAAAGGCCTTCCGGTCTCGATGGCCGTGGGGGCGACCCTTTTGGGGGCCGACCCCGCTGGAAGTTATTTGCCTGGCAATAGCTTGTTTTTGACGCTTTCACATTCCCTCTTGCTGCCCTACGAAAAAAAGACCTACCACGTGGCCAATTTTCATGCGGGTTTTATGGGGGGGCTGACCGGGGCCCGTCTGGTGGGGGGCTTAGAGATTCCCGTCCTGGACTATGGCCGAATCAAAATGGAGTATATGGGCTCTTTTAACGATCTCAGCTCTCCGGCTTTTAATCTGGGACTGAATTTTACGCCACTTCCCTTTTTGCATGTCGATATGGCTCTGATGCAGGTGCCGGGTCGCACCTTCTGGGACCGAGACTTTATCCTGGGGGTAGGTTACAGTGGCAATTTTGGCTTTAAAGCGCCAGAGCCCACGCCTTCTGCTACACCCAGCCCGATTCCAACCCCGCAGCCTACTCCGACCCCGGTTCCCGCTGCAAGTGCCACTCCGCCTTCGAAGGTGGAGATTCAGGCCCCAGGAGCAACCAGAGGTAGCTTCCGGGTACGCGTGCTCGACAAACACACCCAAAGTGCTTTGAGTGGTGCAGAAATCCGCCTTTCCAGCCCCGACTTGGTCTTGCGGGTCAATACCCTCACAGATCTGATCGGCGAAGCCGCTTATCTCAAAGTGCCTACCGGGGCCTATGAGGCCGAAGTGGCCAAAGAGGGCTGGTATTCTGAATCGCGATTTATTTCGATTCAGGAGAACCGTGAGACCTTTATCGAAATCACTTTGGCCAAGCGCATGGGGCGCATTTCTGGGCGGGTGGTCTTTCCCAACGGCAATCCCGTCAGCGATCAAGGTGCACAGCTTGAATTGACTGACAGCCGAGGCAATGTGGTCAATCAGGTCATGGCTGAAGCCAATGGCACCTATTTGTTTACCGAGATTGTGCCTGGTAATTACACCCTGACCCTGCTTTATCAAGGTAAAATAGTCACGCGAAAAAGCGTCGAGGTTTTGCCAGCCAATACCCTGGCCCAGGAGTTTACGGTTGACCCCCCCCAGGCCAGCCCCACACCTGCGGCAGCCACGCCAACCCCGGCTGATCAACCCACCCCGACGGTGAGTCCCACTCCGATTGCCACTGCAGCACCGCCCAACAATGCTCAGGTTTCGGCCCTGATCGAAGGCCAGGTCAAAGATGACAAAGGCCAGATTTTGACTGGGGTGCGACTCAAGCTCGAAAACGATGACCTGATGGTAATCACCTTAAGTGGTGCCGAAGGCCAGTACAGTTTTCGTGAAATTCCCAAAGGCACTTATCGCCTCTCCCTGAACAAACAGGGTTTTAAGACACGGGTTTTCCAAATCACCATTACCCGCACTGAAAGCCTGACCCACAATTTTGAAATGAGCAAGGAATAATCTGTGCCCGAGAGTTTAAAAAGCGGCTTTGTCAGTTTGGTTGGCCGTCCCAATGTGGGAAAATCGACCCTCTTGAATCATTTAATTGGCGAGAAAGTTGCCATCGTCTCCAAGCGCCCGCAAACCACCCGCTCATGCTTGCGTGGGATTTTAACTGAGCCCGATCGGGGCCAAATCATCTTTGTGGATACCCCAGGTATTCACAAACCCAAACATCTGATGGCCCGCAACATGATTGATCAGGCTCTGCATGTCTTGGATGAAGTCGATTTTCACCTCTTTCTCGTTGATGCCACCGAAGCCCCTGGCCCCGGTGATAAGTTCATCTCCGATCTCTTGGCTCAGAAAGCCCCCAAAACCTTTTTATTGCTCAACAAAGTCGATAAATTACCCAAAGCCCAACGTGAGCAATTTCTCAAGGCCTATACCGACCTGGGGCATTTTAAACGGGTTTTTCAGATCTCAGCCAAACACTCCGATGGATTACCCGAGCTCTTGAGCGCACTTTACAAAGAATTGCCCGTTGGTGTACCCCTTTACCCCAATGACGAATATACCGACCAGAGTGAGCGGGTGATGGTGGCAGAATTGGTGCGCGAGCAGGTCTTTCGTCAGACCGGCGACGAAATTCCCCATGCCGCATCGGTCTATGTTGAGCAATTTAAACACCGCACAGCGGATTTAATCTATATCTCTGCTGTAATTGTGGTTGAAAGAGACTCACAAAAACGGATGGTGATTGGCAAACAGGGCCAAAAGTTAAAAGAAATTGGCGAAGCTGCGCGCATGACCATTTCTGCATTTTTAGGTACCCAAATTTTTCTCGAACTCTTTGTCAAAGTGATGCCCCATTGGCGCAATGAACGCCGCCGACTGCTTGAATTGGGTTATTCTGTCGAAAAAGAAAAGGCCTAAGTTCAAGATAAGCTTCCATTTCCGCCCGGTCCACATGCTATAATTGCCTCAAATGAAACAGCTTAAACTTTTTCTCACCACTGCTGTCTGCGCCTCGATTTGCGCAATGTCGGTCTGCACAATGGGTTTAGTTGCCCAAGCGGCAGACGAATTTGTGACTGTGACGTTTCGGCCCGAGGTCAAAAAGCCCTTCATTGAGGCTTTGAGCAAGACCTTTAAAACCACGCCGAAGCAGATGGGACCCTTGGTTTGGACCTTTAAAGTTCCGCCTTTGCGCACCCGTGGCCAATACGCGGAACTCTTTGCCAGTTTGGCTTATGTCACCGACACCGACCCTGTGCCTGCGTATGTCGTGGCGGATCATATCAACCCCCAGGCTGTGAATGTACAGCCCTATAATCCAGGCACTCCCGTCAAAAGCACCGATTATCTGCCCAATGAGTTTTTGGTCAAATTTAAGGCCACTGCCACCCCCGACGATATCCGTTTTATCAACAGCCACCACGGTGTGAGTCAACTCAGCGTGATTTCTGGGATCAAGGTGCACCGCCTGCGTCTGCCCCAAAATCTTTCGGTTGAAGACGCTGTTAAGCTCTATGGGCAAAGTCCCTTGGTTGAATATGCGGAGCCCAATTACCGCATGAAAATTCCCACCCCAGTGACTTCGGCGTCTCCTGCGACTAACGCTCAGGGGGCGGCTTCTCCTGCCCCCGCCAATAATCAGAACCAGATTCCCAATGGCACTGCAATTATCACCCCCATTCCCCTCGATGGGGGCAATCAGATCATCGTGGATTTCCGCCCTGATACCCGGCCCGAGACCCTGGCCCTGTTTCACCAGATTTATGGGACCCGCGAAGTTGAAAAACGCTCTTTTTACTCTTACCGCCTGCAACTGCCACAAAGTATGAATGCCAATAAAGCAGTCAGGATATTGATGCTCCACCCTGCAGTGATACATGTTCAAAGGCTCTACTCCTAAATCACTTTTTGCCCTGGGTTTAACTGTATTGAGCGCTTGTTCAAGTGTCTCTCTCAACGGTTTGGCCCCCACCTCTGCTCAGAATGCAGCAACGGGGTCTCTTACCATGCCTTTGGCGGGTGTCGACCTGGCCCACAGTCGCGATATCCTGCTTAAATTGCGTGACAAAGCCGCTGACCTGAACTCTGTTTTGCCTGAAAATGTCAAAATCGAAGATGCGCGGTTGATTTCCAAAGATCAGGGGATATATTTATTGCGCATTCCTGCGCGTACCTCATTGTTGCAATCTATGAGCCAGCTTGAAAAAAGTGTTTCAGTGGCTTATGCCGAACCCAACCCCAGTTTTAAACTTCCTGGCTTTCAGACCATGCAGACGGCCTCTGTGGTGCGTCCGAATGATCCCAATTATGGTCTGCAATGGAATATGAAAAGCAGCGGCGTGGATCAAGCTTGGGCTTTAAGCACGGGCAATAAAAATCTCAAAATTGCGGTGATTGACTCAGGGGTAGATCCCAATCATCCTGACCTGATCGAACATTTAGAAAAGTTTGAAGATGTCTGGAACGAAGAAAAAGGTCCCGATGTTTATCGCAATCCACTTTCGGGACTGACCAAAAACTATGGTGGGATGGATGGCAATGGCCATGGGACCCATGTTACAGGGGTGATTGCCGCTCAAATGAACAACCAAATTGGGGTTGCGGGGGTGAGTGGTGAAGGGGTGCGGATTGTGCCCATCAAAGCCACCGACTATGCTGGAAATACCGATGCGGCTGTCTTAACCGCCGCTTTTCAGCGAGCGATCGATCGCAATGTGCGGGTGATCAATATCAGCATTGGTGGACCCGCCAATAAAAGCACCCAGGCCCTGGTGGACGTGATTGAACTGGCCCTGCAAAAAAATATTTCGATTGTCTCAGCCACAGGCAACGAAAGTGCCCGTTTGGTGGGTACAATTTCGCCGATCACGGTCCCTGCCGCTTATCCCGGTGTGATAGCCGTCGGTGCCCATACCCAATATGATAAGGTGGCCAGTTATTCCAATGGGGGGCCCGAGATTGATTTGGTGGCACCCGGGGGTGGGGGACAAAGTGCCACAGCGGCAGAAGGCCAACAAATTTGGTCCACCTGGCCCTCTTATCCCACTTATGAGTATTACCAAAAACGGGTCACCAGCACCTATTATGCGGCCACTTCTGGCACCTCCATGGCCTGTCCCCACGTGACGGGTGTGGTGGCCTTGATGTTGAGCCGTGAACCCAATTTGACTCCTGCGCAAATTCGCAGCCGCTTAATTGCCACTGCCGACGATATGGATGCCCTGGGGTTTGACCAGGCCAGTGGCTACGGCAAACTCAACGCCTTGAGGGCGTTAAAATGGACAGAGCACAATGCCAAAGATTAATTTCATTTCAATGATTCGTTCTCAACGAACGGGATTGTTTGCCTTAACCCTGCTTTTGAGCCTCAGCGGTTGTCCAGCTGAACCCGATCCCTGTGGTACCCCTGGAACAGCTGTCTGTCCTGGGCCGACAGCAACGCCCACGCCTGCTGTTACGGGAACTGTGATTCCTGCCCCCACCACCAATGTCCAATTGTTGATCACCGATTCCAATGTCAAAAATGTCAGTGGTGCCGAAGTTGAAATCAGCGCTGCTGCCATTGCCACTAAAACAGCCATCACCGATGGCAATGGCTTGGTCAATTTTCAGCAATTGCGCCTTGATGCAGACTATACCATTCGGGTCAAGGCTGCTGGGTACGTTGAAACTGTGCGCAACGTCAATTTCAGCGCATTGCCTCCCGTGGGAACCGATCAGGCCCATTTTGTCGCGATCAAACTCGATCCCAAAACCGCCACTTTGACGGGAAATGTGACAGACAGCTCCGGCAAACCGGTGTCTGCAGCGGTCATCTTCGACAGCAAACAGAGTACCTTGAGTGATGCCAATGGCAATTTCAGTTTGAGTTATTCTGAATCTGTGCAATTGCGCTTGAGTATCTCCAAACAGGGGTTTAACAATCAGATTAAGACCCAGGCGGTTTTGCCCAATCAAAATATTCAATTGGGGGCAATTGCCCTCGCGCCTAAAAACCGGCAGGTACAGGTCAGTTTTGATACCAGTAAATCTCCTTTTGGTCTGAGTGGAGAGACCGCTTTGGCCCGTCTCAAAGCCTTTCAGGACGAAGTGGTCAAAGCCGGTTTTGGGCTCAAACCCTTGGGGGAAAATATGGATAATCTGAGTGACACAGATATCCTGGTTTTGACCAGTCCGAATAAGGCCTTTTCTGCTGAAGAAATTGGGGCAATTCAGGCCTTTGTGCTCAATGGTGGAAAAGTGGTTGTTTTGGGGGAATGGGCAGGTTTTGGTGGATTTAATGCCTCCGCCACAAATCTCATGCTCAAGCCTTTTGGCATTGCCTTTGGCGAAGATACCCTGCGTGAAAACAATTCAGGTATGCTCACTTTCAATAGCTTTAGCAGCCATCCGATTACCGACAGCCTCAAACAAGTCACTTTGTACCAAAGTGGCAGCGTTCAAATCCAGGGCTCAGCCAATGCCAAGGTTGTTATACGCACTGGCGCAAGTTCTTTCCGGATTGCCAGCAATGATGGCTCCTTTGGCACGGTTTTGGCCAGCACCTACGGTTCGGGTAAATTGGTGCTGGTGGGTGACAGTTCCTGCTTCAGCAGCGACGATGCCAATGGCAACGGGGTGCCCGATCTGCGCGAAGGTGACAATCTGCGCCTGGGTCTGCAGATTTTAAACTGGTAAAGCCCCTTCGTAATACATGCCCGAGAAGGCGTCTTCAGACACTTTCTCGTGTTTGATTTGCTCGGCTTCAGCCATCAGTTTGGCTTTGACTTCGCTTTGCATGGTGGCGATCTGTGAGTCACTTAAGATCCCTGCCTGTTTCAGTTGGGCCTCAAATTTGCCCAGCGGGTCTGCCGCTTTGACCGATTCCAAAATCTGGCCCGAAGGATTGCTGGAAGATGAGTGGTGGCGCCCACGTTCGGTGCGCAATTCGAGCAAATAGGGTTTGCCACTGTTTCGGATATAGTCAAAGGCCACTTGGCAGCTGTGCCAGACCGATGGCACATCGCTGCCATCGACAATTTCCCAGCCTGGTTTGGGACTGGGGCTGAATTGCACACCTTCGGGCAGGGCTGGGCTGTAACTGGAAACGTATTGTTTGAGGTGTGGGTCTGTGGGCCGAGAGGACGTCGCGATCTGGCAAGCCAAACCCCAGGCGCTCTGACAAGGGGCAGCAGAGCCTTGTGAATAGGGCGTGTGAATCCCGGCCGCATTATTGCTGATCACCGCAAGTACAGGCAATTCACGCAAAGCAATCTCTTGCAACATCACCCAATAATCCGCTTCGGCACACATCGCATCGCCCAAATGCACCAAGGTCAAAACGGGGCTTTGGGAGTGCATTTTTTGAATTAAGGCGGCGGCAAAGCCTTTACCTGCTTCGACAGTCACACAGGACGAAACCGGGATTATATTCAGTTCGGGTTCACAAAAATGGTTGACCATCTGGCGGCCTTTGGAAAAGGGATCCTGTTCGGACATCGCCGCTTGGCGCATAAATGCACCAGGTTCGACTCCCATACCCACGAGGATGGGCAAAGAGCGGTAATAAGCTGCCAGCACATCATGATTGATGCCCATGCCCACGTTCATGGCCATACCCAAGAGCACCAGCGGTTCTTCAAAGGTGGAGCCAATGTAAAAGGGATTGCCAAGAATTCGGGTTTGGGCCAGAATTTCGTCCAAGCTGCGGCAGAGCAGCATTTTTTCGTAAACGCTGACCAGGGTCGGGGAATCAGCAAACATGGCGATCCTCATTTCTATTGGGACTATTCGTGTCATTTCAGTTTCAGTCTAACATTCTGCCCCTGAGTTGCCCACTGCTTCTAATCCTTCATAAAAACAGATAACTTTTCTGTGACAGGGGTTTAAATTTTTTGCAAAAACGATTATAATAAAACTTAATTATGGGTTGTCCATCACATTTTACCAATACATCGAAAGATTGATGCTTATGCCAACGCTTTTTGTTTCCAATTTACCCCCTGAAACCACCCCCGCTGAACTCGAAAAGATCTTTTCCCGTCATGGTCAAGTGGTTCAAGCTCAGGTGGCTGTCAGTCAAAAAACCGGCCAATTACAAAATTTTGGCGTGGTTGAAATGCCCGAAGCCGATGCCCAATGGGCCTGTGATACCCTTCACCGTTCGTGGTATAAAAATAACTGTATTGAAGTCCAGTATTCTCGTCCTTTTGTGAGCAGCCGTGCACCCCAAGAGCGAGACAGATACCGCGACAATCGCGTCAGCGATCCCCGTTTAAAAAGCCGAGAGGTTTATCTCGTTTCCGGATTTTAACCCTCAACTGAGATTGAACCACACTGTCTCCAGTTAAACCTTCGACCTCTTTGAAAAAATTAAAAAGCCCGCTTTTGGCGGGCTTTTTGCTGATTGAAGCAACTTCAGATTCAGTCTTAATGGGGAACAGCCGCTGGAATCATGACCAAGACAATTTCCACGGCAATTAAAAGAATGATGGTGATTTCCATGATGGTCGAGCGCCTCGCCTGCATTTCGCTGTTGAGGGTATCATAGATTTGACGGGCACTTTCTAATTTGCCATCTACCCTGGCCTGCCAATCACGCAATTGCAAAAGAGTTGCGATTTTGCGGTAGATGCGCGCACAATACAAATCCCCGATGATTTTCAGGGTGTTTTCGATCCGATCTGTCAATTCAGTCACGTCCAAGAGCAGGGTCATCAGCTTTTGAATCGTGGGTTGGTGCGGGCTTTTTAAGAGGCCCACCCAGGTTTTGGGCAGATTTTCGACCTCATCGTAAATGCTTTCGAGTTGATCGTCGAGCAATTTGTCATAAGAGCGCAATTCAAGCAACTCGACATTGGCAAATTCGAGGATATCGACGTGTTCAGAACTGCCCTCGGGATCGTAGATAAACGAGCTGTTCCAGGCTACCACCACCAAATCATCTTCGAAATAGGTGATTTTGTGGTCGAGAATGCTTTGTCTTTCGGACTCTGCCAGGGTTTTGGTTTCTCCCCGCACCATGCCAGCAATATCTGCGCCCAACTCTTTGAGAATGGCATCTGAACTGACCATATTGGGGTCTTTAAAACCATAGACATAAAAAATGGTGTAGTCTTCACGCATATGCTCCGCATAGGGCTTGACCAAGGCTGGCTGAAGGGCAGCCATGAGATCTTCGAGTAATTTTTCGGATTCGTCGGCAATCATTTGGTTGTCGATATACAATTGGGCGTCTTCGACAGCACTGTCCCAATCATCAGGGAAAGGCAATTCCCAGGCGATGGAGACAACCCCAAATTCAAAGACCTTGGCGCGCACTTCAGCATCCAGCCAACGATCAGGGGTCAATTGCAATTTCTGCTGGCCCATGGGCAAGAGCAGAGGTTCGGTGTCAAATTGCAGATAAGAAGGGGATGAGCGCCGGGATACCAACTTAATCGCCGTTGACCGACCCGTCCATTTTTGGCGAAGAATTTCCATTTCAACCGAATCTGCGAGGTCAAAAATATAATAGACCAGGATTTTGCCCTGGGTGATTTTTAATGCGGTATTCATGCTTGCTCCAAGAGTTCGATCAGACGTTCAGCTGCATTTACCCCTGTGAGCTTGAGAGCTTCTTGGATACCTGTGGGACTGGTGACATTCACTTCGATCAGATAGTCGCCAATGATATCCAGACCGACAAAGGTCAATCCCGCTGCTTTTAACAGGGGGCCAACCCGACCGCAAATTTCGCGATCCCGTTCAGTGAGTTCACAGGCCACAGCCTGGCCACCTGCATTGAGGTTGGCGCGGTGCTCGCCCTGGGCTGGCACCCTGCGAAACCACCCACAGACCTCTCCATCAATCATTAAGACCCGTTTATCCCCTTCTGTGGCGGCAGGAATATACTGCTGAACCACCATCTTGCGCTGACCGTCGCGGGTCATCAAATCGAGCAAGGCATTGAGGTTGGAATCATTATCTTTAAGGATAAAGACCCCTTCTCCGCCTTTGGCGTCGATGGGCTTTAAGACGGCTTTTTGTTGCTCGCTGACAAATTGGCGGATCACCTCGCGATCCGAACTGACCAAAGTCAGGGGAATTAAATCGGGGAAATGTAAGGCAAAGAGTTTTTCATTGACGCTGCGCAAACTGGCGGGATTGTTTAAGACGCGGGTCTCTTGGGCTGCCAATTCGAGCAAATAGGTATTAAAAATATAGTCCATATCAAAAGGCGGGTCTTTGCGCATGAAGACTGCATCCATGGCTTTAAGTGGTTGCCATTGCGGAGCTTCGAGCTGATAAAAGACCTCCGCCCGTGTCACCTGGATCGCTTGCATCTGTCCCCAGACCTGTTGATCTCTAAATATCAGGCCTTCTGGTAGAAGATAATAATTCTGGTGGCCCCGCTTTTGGGCTGTTTCCATCAGGGCAAAGGTGGAATCTTTTTTGATATTGATGCTGTGGATGGGATCCATCACATAAGCCAAATTCAAGTGTTGCATTTAGTCTCTCCTGTGTTTCCAGGGCGCATCTAGCGTCATTTCTAAGCTCTCTATTCTAGCACAGGCTGAGAGCGGGGGAGAGAGATGAACGGTTTAATACCCTCAGGTTAGAGCTTGGCTGCAAGGGCCAGGCAAAAAAACTCAGGCTGCTGAAACCTGGGGATGAACTTCCAATTGTTTGAGCAAAGTCAAGAGCAGCCCTTTTTCTGATTCTCCGACACTGGGCAAGCTGATCAATGACAGCAGCAGCGCTTTCTGGTGGCTGATGCGCCACATCATTGCGTTGTTTTCGGGGATTTCTTGACTTTCTCGCAGGAGGCGTAACCAAGCGCGGGCACTAAAATAGGTCTGTTTTTCAATGATTTCTGCAGCCACCCTGAGTAAGTCGGTGTGCATACCCCATTCTTGGGCCATGCGCTGCAAAGGGAGATCCAGTTCTTGAGGTAAAATAGGAGTTTCTGAAAATGCGGATGACTCGCTGTACTCCATTGTCATTTTCCTCTCATGATTCATTGTTTTCTACATCTAACGAAAAGTTGAAAGCCAGATCTTCTTTGCACCACTGGCATTATTCTTGAGGGCTGGAGTAAGCTATGAAAGGCTGCAAAACTTTGATCAAGAATATTTTTTTATTCTATCAGATCAAATTCTGTTTATAACATAAAAATTGACAAAATGTCATAAATTTAATCTTTACCTGGAAAGGTGAGCCTGAAGTGACGAGGGTTGAATCTACGCCTGGTTTGTTAAAACGCTGGATATTGGCGGCAAGACCCCGAACATTGGGGGCCGCATTGGCACCTGTTTGGGTGGGTTCGGCATTGGCTCTGACACAGGGGCAAGCCCATCCAGGTGTCTTTGTCGCTGCGCTGTTGGGAGCCCTTTTGATCCAGGTTGGTACCAATTTTGCCAATGATTATTTCGACTTTGTCAAAGGAGCAGACACCGAGACCCGGATTGGCCCAACCCGAGCAACCCAAGCTGGCTGGATGACGCCTCAACAGGTTCGCAAGGCCTTTATTTTGACCTTTGGATTGGTGGCTTTGCCCGGTGCCTATTTGGCTTGGATGGGGGGGATCCCCATTTTGATCTTGGGCATTTTGTCAGTTCTCAGCGGCATTTTGTACACAGGAGGCCCTTTCCCTTTGGGGTATAAAGGCCTTGGTGACCTCTTTGTCTTGCTCTTCTTTGGTTTTGGGGCGACCTTGGGCACCTATTGGTTGCATACCCATTCAATTAGCCAAGCGGCTGTGCTGGCTTCATTGGCTCCCGGACTTTTGGCCACCGCCATTTTGGTTGTGAACAATTTGCGCGATCACAAAACAGATGCTTTGGCTGGTAAACGCACGCTGGCTGTGCGTTTTGGCGTTAAATTTGTGCGCTTTGAATATCTCTTTTGTCTAATCTTGGGCACCTTGGCCCCTTTGTGGGTCTACCTGCTGACCCCAGTCAAACATCCCGCCTCGTTGCTGGCCTGTGGGGTCTTGTTTGCTTCACGCAAGCCCTTGCAAGCCGTGTTTACCCTGGATGCCGATCCCCGCTTAAATCCTGTATTGGGGCAGACCAACCGTCTTTTGCTGATACACAGCCTGCTCTTTTCTGCGGGTTTAATGACCTAAAAAAAGGCAAATCTGTCTAAAGGGGGCCAGCAAAAACCTGTTTTTGGGTCTTAAAACGCTGAATCAGAAGTTGAAATTCTGATGGGGTTTCGGCCACAAAAAAATAGAGCCAGGTGCTGGGCTGGCGTTGCAGTCCCCAGATAAAAGGCTTTTTTAATTGGCTCTGCTTGTTTATTTTTTTGAATTCAGCCAGATTTAAGAGGGGAGCCCAGCTTTCGAGTTGAGGGATTTGGCTGGGTTTTAAAAAGACGGCGCCACTGAGGGCTTGAAAATGCTGAAAGGTCTTATAGCCCTGGCTGAGGTTTTGACTGCCCCAACTGGTGCCAACCCGAAGTTCTTGTTGAAAGGCCTTGACCACAGGTTGTAGTTCTTGCCCCTCACTCACAAGCCCTGATGTGCGTAGAAACAGTTCAGGGGCAAGGGCTTTGTCCCCCAAGGCGTTTTTTACGGTGCTGAGATAATCACTTAAAAAAAACGGGCTATACAGGGTCTCTTTTTGTTTCAAGGCCAGCTCTAAGCGGGGCATCAGCGCTTTGGCAACAGGGTCAATAAAAGCATCAAAATAAAAGCTGCCAGGGGTTTGAAAATAACGGGTGTAACTTGCCGGGCTGAGTACTTTGCGCATCACAAGCCCATTGGCCAAGCTGGTTGCCACCACTTCGTTGAGCAGATTATAAGCGGGAATGGCCCAGGGTTCTGGACGGGAGGCAAACCAGCCCACCAAAGTGGCATGTTTGCTGGGTTCGCTGCGGCTATAAAAATAGTGATTGAGTTCGTGTAAAATCACAGCCACCTGGTTTTGCAGTGGTTTTTCAGGAATCACTTCGATCAGGCTGTGGTTTTCAATTTGTTCACCATTTTGATTGCCATTGCTGCCCAATCCTCCAGGTCTGAAAAAGAAATGAAAGTTTAAAACCCCTCCAGCAGGCAATTGACTGGCATAAAATTGTGCTGAATTTTCGGCCAGGTCAGCCAATTGGTGGGCTTGCATGATTTGCAAAAATTCTTTTGCAGCCCTTTCCGTTTTGGCTTCGGCCTGGGTCTGCCACCAGATTTCAAACCGTGGATAAAAATGGGCCAAGAGATCAGTGATCTGCTCTGAATCTTTGGGATGCAGAAGCAAAGCCACCCGGCTTTGATAATCAGCCAAATCGCGGGCCTCAAGGGCTGGCAAGCGAAATTTGCGTGTCAGATCAAGGCCTTCAAAACGCAGGGGAAAGTGAGACGTCAGGTTTGTGCTACTTTCAAACAGCCACTGCATTTGGTAACGCGCTTTGAGGGCTTGCCATTGTTTGATGTGGGCCTGATCTGAGGCATTCCATTGCAATTGGCTCTGCCACAATTCGCGATAGGCTTCAAGCGAACAATGGCCTTGGCCACTTAAACAGTCCAATTGGTAAACCAGATTGGCCAGTGGCAGCGCATGAAACTGCCACTGAAACTGTGGCTTCTTTTCCATTTTGCTGGGTGCTGGGGGCGTTTCTTGGGCCAGAGCAGACCCCATACTCAAAAAAACTGCCAATAGGCCTGAGCAAACGCGTCTAGTCAGGTCATTCACAGACTAAAATCTATTCCGGCCGATAAGGGACATGCAATGGATTGTCGTCAAAACCTTGGCGCAGATGGGTTTTTCCGTTTCGGCCCTGATCAGGATTGGCCTTTTGTAGGCGATCACTGATATCTGACGCTTTTTCGAAAGCACTCACGCCATCCAAAAAGGCCATCAGACTGCCGGCTGTGTTTTCCCACCAGAGGGTCTGATTGGTCATAAACAGATCCAGATTTTCAGAACTGAGTGCGCTGTTCTTTTGGCCCATGGTCCGGATCGGGGTTTGGTAATCTTGGGTGCGGCAGCCATTAAACAGCCAGAGGCGGTATTTGTCTCCTGAGATTTCTTCTGCCAAAGATTGGGTGGAAGTGTCTTTGAGCGCTTCGTTCATCAGGTAGGAGCCAAATTCATAGGGATGTTTGTTCTCGCTGCCAATGCGTAAATTGCCCTCATTTTGGCCCTGAATCGTGACCTTGCCCATTTTTTGCAAACCCTTGAGGGCATCGAGGGCCTGGCTGTCGTTGCCACTGGGGGAGAGTAATTCTTTTAATGCCGTTTCGTCGTGATAGGTCACTTTGCCCTGACCCTTGGGATTGGGCACCCCTTCCCAATCAATGGTGACAGCGAGATTGCTGTCAAAATCAGGGCCTGTGCCAAAACGGGCATGACCTCCGTACATAAATACATCACTTTGGTTCATGCCTTCAAGCGCGGTTTTGCGCTTTTGCGCCCCGGCTTGGCCATCGCCAGAGGTAATCACCCGTAAAATGCTGTGTACGGGTTGGCCATTGGCGGTGGCAATATTCTCTTTGAGGTAAAAAGCAGAATAGCTGCCATTGACTTCTTTTCCTGCTTTTTTGAGCAATTCCAGTGCTTTGGCGTCGTTGCGCACAAAGCCCCTGCTTTGAATTTCTGCGGTCAGGCGAATCTCTTCACTGTGATGGGAGGGCGCATAACCGGGGGCGCCTTCGTCATAGCCCAGGGCCACTGTCATGTCCAACAGGCCGTCTTCCACCATGCGGTCATAGCGGGGGTAAGGGCCATCCGCAGGGGATGTTTGGGAGGGGCTTTGCAAACTCTGGGCCAAAAATGTTCTGAGTGCTTGGAACGTTTTGCTCCCATATTGGCCATCTATGCCCGTGGGGTGACCCGGATAGCGCAAAGAGGCCCCCTGTTTAACCAAAAAGGCCTGTATTGTTTGTATTTCGGCTTTGCTGGGAAGCGTTTTGTCGGCTTTTTCCAAGCTGGCTAAAAACGCAGCCCCTTCTGGGGTGGCGGCGATCCGATCGCGGCTGGTTTGGGGCAATTGCATCACGACTTTGGCCACGGTCTTGAGAGATTGTTGCGGGCCTTTTAATAATTGATGGAGGCGTTCAGGACTCAACTCTGCTGGACTGGCAAGCGGAGTCTGACTGGGCAAAGTGGGGGGCGGGGCTGAGTGGGCTGGATGGGTTGCCGTTGGCTGGGGGGCCGCACTGATTTGACTGCGCAAAAAATGGATCAGCGCACCGTGGGTACGATTGCCATAGTCGCCATCGAGACCGCTGGGATGGCCTTTGTAACCAATTTTGGCGCCAGTGCTTTCGACCAAGAAATGCTGTAATTGTAAGACTTCCGCTTCTTTTAAGGGGCGCACAGACGCCGTTTTGAACAAAGCCAAGGTATCCGAACCGTGGGGCAAAGATTGGATCCGGGCAAGCAAATCGGGGCGACGGTTTAAAACCGTTTGAACATCTTGGATATTTTGTTTTTGGCCCGCAAACAGGCGATCAAATTCGGCGGGGCCAAAGACTTGGGTCAATTGGCTTTGGACTTGAACCAAGGCCTTGTTCTGCTCGGCATTCACGGCCATTTTAATCGTCAGGCTGTCGTTTAAACGCTTGGGCTCTTGTAATGTTTGTGCTTCGACGCCACTCAGGGCGCGAATTTTGGGTTCGTTGAGAGCAGGACCTTGTGCTCCGCTGAGAACGGGGCTCTCCTCAATCATCTGAGCAGAGCCACCCGCTGCTTGAACAGAGCCATCCCGAGCTGTCGCCTGAGCCGGGCTGAGGGGAGCAGGGATAAGGGGTTTATTGCCAGTCTGCACAGATTGCATTCAAGAACTCCAAAAGAAATGGGTTGTACTCTATTATAGTGGAATTGGCTCAGATTCTGACGGCAGATTTGTTAGAATGAGGAAATCTATCGGTGCCATTGAGGGCATTGACCCAGAACCAAGGAGCCGTTTGCAGCCCGTGAAACGCAATCTGAGAGCCCAGATGGTGGGTTTTCATCACCACTGTATTATCTACAGCCAACGTCAGCATTTTGAGTATTATGAATACCTCAAAGAGGCCGATGAATTTGGCGCGGCAGCGGGCACCTATCCTGATGAACGCGAAGAGCTGATCGCCAATGCTGCACACCGTTACCAATTGTTATTGGATTGGATGAGCGAGCGCCTGCATCTCAATGTCTCATTTTTAAGTCGAGGCAAAATCTGGTTCAATTTTTACTCAGATATTGCCAGCCGCTTTGGGCTCGGCACACAAGCTTATACCACCGAAACGCGCAAGCCGCTGGTGGGGGTCTCAGAGATCAGTTTGCAAGATATCTATCTGCTTCAGCTGATTCTTTTGCACGAAATGCAACACGCGATAGATTTTTGTAATTATTCAGGTTTGCAAATGTCGCTTTCTGAGCGCGAATTACGCGCCCGAATCAGCATTTGTGAGGGGCTGAGCTCGATCCGTGAGAGCCACGCCAAGCTCTATGCCAATGCTGTTCAAGATTTGGTCTATTGGTATATCATTTTGTTTTTGACAGGCAGTCTCAGTGACGGTACCAAACGGGATTATTATGATTTGCTCAACGAAGACACCCGGCACTTTCTCTCTTCGGCGGGGCGAGGCGTGTTTTTCTCTCCGCTGGTGATCCGCTCTCTGGCCAAAGAGTTGATGCGCGATCAGATTTCGCTCTCCTCAGGCTCCCGCTACGCGATTGATTTGGTTCAAGATCAACTCAGTTTGCGCCTGCTTTCACTGAATGCAGAAGAAGAGGAAATGCAGACGGCCCAGCCAGATCTACTCGAATCACTGATGATTGAAGATGATAAGTTGGCCACTGCCAATAACAGTAAAAATCTCAGCAAAGACGATATTGCTGCACTGACGGTTGATTATCGCCGTGAGGTGCTTACCACCCGCAACAAGCTCACCGATTGGCAATCTTACGATGAGACCTATCAGCACCTCAAAGAACAGGCTTTGGTGGCAATTGAGCGCGATACCCCGGCCTTTGGCGATGTGCAACAGCGTCTCGAAAAAGGAGCCAGTCATTTGCTCGACAATAAACTCTTTCCCCAGGTCCAATCGATGGTGCCTGGTGCCTCTCCTCCGGGCCCAGATAATGCCTTAAGACGTTTGTCTCTTCTGAATTTGCCCGAAGCCGTGCAAGACAATATCATCGTCAATCCCGATGATCTCAAGTCCGATGCGGTGCCTGTTCATTTGGAACCCTTGCAGGTTAAGCACCTCCAGCGACATAATATAGGAGATGAACAACCAACTCTTGAAGATCGTATGGAAGATCTTTCGGAGTTTCTCAAAGAGAGAGGCGGGCGTTAATGTCGATTGAAGATGAATTTACCGAGTATCACAAGGACGCCTTTGTCCGAGCCAAACCCAGTGATGCTCCCAAAAAGCAAAATCCTCCTGTGGTCGCAGCCAAACCCCCTGTCCCCAAAGAAAAAATCGATGATTATGTGCCTGAGCAAGTTGGCAAGGTCGTAGACAACGTCTTTGGAAAACTCGACAATTTGGTCAACGATGCTGCTGACTATCTCTTTGGCAGCAAAAAAAAGGGCGGTGGCCTGCTCGATCAGGACACACTCGCGCCTCCGCGGTCGCCTTCTGGAGTCCCACCTTTAACTCCCAAAGTCCCTGTGCCCAATATTGTGGCACCCGTGGCTCCATTGCAAACCCCTACCTCCAAACAGGCGGTTGCGGTTCCGGTTCCCAAAGCGCCGCGTAAACCCAAAGACGAAAAACCCAAAATCACGACCCTGAGTACATTGCAGAGCAATTCTCGCGCACCTGAGATGATCCGGCCCAATATGCCGGAGTCCAAAGCCAAATATGATGGCCCGGTGATTAGCCGCACCACCGCTATTTCTGAGTTGGAATTGCCCCTGGAGATTCTGGATGATCCCGATTTGCTTCGCTATTTTGATCAAATGAAGCTCTATGAGAGCCAAGTTGTTACCGGTGGTTTGTGCAATGTCTCTGTCTATGAAGCGGTGAGTATACTCAAAAAAGGCCATTGGCAGCACCGCTTTCGGATTCGTTTTGAGGACCTGAAAAAAATCAACCCCGGGATTTACCCCATGGAAATGGCCCGATCGCGCTTTGCAGGCATGAAGCCCGTTTACAAAGCACAGGCTGCGCAGTTTCCGGGCGACGATGCCCTGATTCGCGCGATAGAAGAGGATATCAATTGCTATTTACAGGGCACTCAGGGCCGTTACTTTCATAAGTTTGTCTACCAAGTGGTTTCGACCCGGTATTGATGAGCTGGTTTTAAGGGTTGGGTTTTAGGCTGAAAAGACAGGGCCGAATATTCCGCTGTTTGGCGGTTCTTTTCAGCTGAGATCCATTCAAAACAAAATCCCCACTCTCAAAGAGAAAGTGGGGATTTCCAAATGTTTAACATGAAGTTCGGGTTGTGTGATTAAGGCAAAGCCCGCTTGCCAAAAAACCTATTTCTTGCTGAATTTTAAATTGACGGTTCCACGGGCATCACCACTCAGCATGCTGAGTTTGCCGGGTTGAACCACATCGGTTTCAAAATAACCTGCGCGTTGGTTTTTAACGGTCAGTTTTTCAACTTCTGAGCCTTTGCCCATGTCAAAGACGGTCACATTACCGGACCGAACATAAGTACCAATTGCTTCTACAGTGCGGTTTTGTTTGACATCAACAGTGACGAACTTGGCTTGGGTGGCGTTGATGCGCTCAGCCGAAACAATCAAGTGATAAGAGGCAATTGAAAATTCAATTTTAAAAGCATCTGCGCTTAATGCGTGAACCTTGCCCTGACCCGAAGTGAACAACGGGCCTTTGACGCTCAGATTATCTCCGACTTGAAAGCCAGGTGCTTCGACCAGATCAGCAGGTGCCCGTTGACCCGTTGGCATCGAAAAACGAGAGAGTTGTGAGGCTGGACTCATATTGGGCAACGGACGGGCTTGCTGGCAGGCGGGCAATAAAAACAGACCCCCCAACACAAGAGGCAAAAAACGGGATTGAAATTTCATAGGTGGGAACCCCTCAGGACAAAGTTGAAAGGAATAATCTTTTCTTAACTTTATTCTAACGCCCACATAAACTTATGTCAAATTTCCTGCAAAACTGGCAGAGATTTAGGTTTCACCGTGCCAATAGCCCAGTTGTTGTTCCAGATCACCAATAAAATTCAGAGTACGTTGTTCTTTGTCTCCCCCTGGGGGAGTACCTGCCACAACAGAAATTTTATTTGAGTCGGGAAAGAGCACAATATCTGGCTCTTCCATGGTGCTAATTGCTAAATAAGTCAAATCTTCTTCGCCGGTATTGACAATTTGATGGGCGTATTCTGGACCAGGTGGGATCGAAATTAAATCACCACTGGCGAGCAGGTATTCGCGTTCGCCCAGGCGCAGCTGACCACTTCCAGCCAGTATAAAAAACATTTCTTCATTCACATAGTGGGCATGGTAGGGCCAGGCTTTTTTTCCGGGAGGAACGATCACCAATTGAGAACCAAGTTTGCGCGAGCCCAATTTTTGGCTGAGTTTGGCAAATCGGGCTTCGTAATGATCTCCCTGTTGTTGCAAGGTAAATTCAATGTCTTTGAGATTGACAATCGGGGGCAATTGGCTGGCTTCGCTCATGCTCGCTCCTGTGTGATAAAGCTGTGTGAAAAAGCTCGAATTTGAAACTGAGGCATTGTCAGACAGTTTAACATTTTCAATTGCAGAGCCGAAGTCCCATGCGCTGAAATGCACTCAAATCTTTGCGTGCTTTGGGAATATACTGATCTGGTGAAGCCAAAATTTCGAGTTTAGGTAAAGATTTGAGCTTGGCTTGACCATTGACTGCGAAGGTTTTTCCCTGGGTGTGAAATACCACCTCAGCCCCAGGAAGACATTCAAGGGTTCCCGAAGGTACTCTTAAGGGCCACGTTTTGCCCCATTGCTCTGCGCTGATTGCCAAGCGATGTGTGCCAGGTTTGATAATGGGTTGGAAAGGGGCCTCGTTGATCGTTTTGAGCCAGAAAAAAACAGCACCCAGAGCCAATACTCCCCCCAAAAGGTTGATTCCGTACTTCAAGGGTTTTGCCACTTGCAATTGCTTTTCCCTGGGTTGGTTTAAATACCAGAGCCCACCCAAGAGGGCAAATAAAAAGCTGCAATACAGGATATCTACAAACATAAATTTCGATCCAAATGCATACTTTTTTTCGCTTTCCCGACTGTTAAATCGTTGGTGGGTACTGTACAATGGGGCTGGTTATAGGGGAAGTAGATCCACCTCAAACCTGATGTCAACGTTGGGTGAATGGCTGATAAAATTTGGGCCAAGTTTGGGCCAAGTATGGACGAAACTGCGGAGAATTGAGCACTTATGAATACGCAAGAACTCGCAAAAACACTGGATATTGCACCAGAGAAACTCTCTGCTTGGATTAAAGAGCTGGGAATTACATTTAACAGCGATGAATCTGGGCTGACCGTGGTTCCCGAGGCCTGGATTGCTTATTTTAAGCAAGTTAAAGCCCTGTTCAATGCCGGAAAAAAAGCTTCGGATATACGCAAGGCTGTGCCCATGCCCGAGCCCCCACCTGCTGCCGATGCCCCCAATGCAGAAGCTGGGGCGAATTCGCGTCAGGTTTTACAAGAGACCTTTCGGCAGATGGAAATGCGCATTGTCAGCATGCAGTTCCATTTAAAAAACACCCAATCAGAAATGGTCAAAGAGCAAAAAAATCTGGCCAAGGTCCAAAAGCAGGTCGAAGACTTGACCCGCACTGTGGATGTTTTGCAAAAAAACCTCAGTGGTTCACAAAAAACCAATGAAACGGTCAATCAGTTCTTAAACCGCTATTGGTTGTATCAGGCTTTGACCGTTGCAATTACGGTTTTATTGGTGCTGATCTTGGGCCGTCTGTTTACGCCACCCGTGCCCAAAGTCATCCCTCCTCCCCCCGTTGCTTCGGCCAGTCCGAATGCCGAGACGGGCAGTGAAGACTTTGGCAGTCCAGACAACACCAATGCCAGTCCGAGCCCTTCAGCTTCTTCCCTGCCTTAAGGCCTGAGTGGTGAGTGACCTGAGCGAATTGGGCAATTTTATTGACGGGGCCTTCCATTTTCCAGCAGGCCCCACAATTGATGTCTGGGAGCCTGCTGTGGGTGAGGTCTATGCCCAGATTCCGGATTCAGATGCTGCTGTTGTGAACTCTGCGATAGTTGCGGCTCAAACGGCTTTTCCTGCTTGGGCGGCCTTAGAGGCAGAGCAGCGGGCAGCTTACCTCTTTCAATTGGCTGATGCCTTAGAGGCCCGGCTGCCTGAATTGGCTCAAGCAGAAAGCAAAGACACCGGCAAACCACTGTGGTTAGCACAAAGTGTGGATATCCCAAGGGCTGTCCGCAATTTTCGCTTCTTTGCCTCTGCTTTGCCTCATTTTGCCTCTGAATCTCATTCCAGCCAGGGCTTTCTCAATTACACCTTGAGACAGCCCCTGGGAGTGGTGGCCTGTATCTCCCCTTGGAATTTGCCCCTCTATTTGCTCACGTGGAAAATTGCCCCAGCTTTGGCTGCGGGCAATACTGTCGTGGCCAAACCCTCTGAAATCACCCCCTTGACGGCTTATCTCTTGGGTGAAATTGCGATTCAAGCTGGCCTGCCTGCAGGGGTTCTCAATCTGGTCATGGGCAGCGGGGCCAAAACGGGTTCTGCCCTGACCGCAGATTCACGCATTAAAGCTGTTTCATTTACGGGCAGTACCCGAACAGGGGCCGAAATAGCCCGCGTCGTTGCGCCAAAATTTAAAAAACTTTCACTTGAAATGGGGGGCAAAAACGCGGCCATTGTCTTTGCCGATTGTGATTATGAAAAGACGCTTGAAACTTTGTTGCGTGCTGCTTTTTCCAATCAAGGCCAAATTTGTCTGTGTATGTCACGTGTCTTGGTTGAGGCATCAATCTATGACCGGTTTAAAGCTGATTTTGTCGCTCGCGCCCAGGCCATTCAAGTTGGAGATCCCCTTTTACCTGACTCCCGCTTAGGGGCATTGGTCTCTTTGCCTCATCTTGAGAAGGTTCGCAGCTATGTGGACTTGGCAATTCAAGAGGGGGGAAGCGTGCTTTGTGGGGGAACACCTCTGCAAATGCAAGGCAGAATTGAAAAGGGCTGGTACTTTGCGCCAACGGTTTTGGAAGGCTTAAGCGCGAACTGCAGGACCAATCAAGAAGAAATCTTTGGGCCTGTGGTCAGTTTAATGCCCTTTGAATCTGAGAGTGAAGCTGTGGATGTGGCCAATGGCACTGAATATGGCCTGGCCGCTACACTTTGGACAAACGATCACGCGCGTGTGATGCGGCTGAGCCCTGTGTTGCAGGCAGGAGTGGTCTGGGTCAATTGTTGGATGGAACGCGATTTGCGCACCCCTTTTGGGGGTGTCAAGATGTCGGGTCTGGGACGTGAAGGGGGCTGGGATTCCCTGTGCTTTTTTACAGAACCTAAAAATATCTGTTTCGCACAATAAATCCCAGCCCAGGTACCCTCACTCATTCAGGTACCTCACTCATTTTTACCGCAGGGGTATCTTTAAATAGCTTAAGCCATTGTCTTCAGGGGCAGGAAAAGCCCCGGCATTGATATTGACCTGTACGCTGGGCAAAAGCAATACAGGCGCTTTTAAGCTGCTGTCGCGGCTGTTGCGGCGCGTGATAAAATCGTCTGCACTGGTCTCTGCTTGCAGAAAGGGATTTTTTTCTTTGGAAATCCCAATTGTACTTTCGTATTTTACTTCTCGCCCTCCTGGCTGGTAATCGTGTCCAACGAATACGCGGGTGTCATCTGGTAAATGGTAGAGTTTGTCATGAATTGAGACATACATATCCGCCGAGTTTCCGCCGGGAAAGTCACAGCGACCGGTTCCATAATCTTCCAGAAAAAGGGAGTCTCCCGTAAACACGGCGTCATCAATCAGAAAACTGACACAGGCGGGGGTATGTCCGGGGGTATTGATCACCTTGAACTCTAAACTGCCGGCAGAAATCACTTCGCCTTCACAAAAGAGTTGATCAAACTGAGACCCATCCGTTTTTAAATCTTTGAAATTAAACAGGCCTTTAAAGACCTCCTGTACTTTTTTGATGTTTTCACCAATGCCAATTTTGGCTGTGGGATAGGCCTCTTTGAGGTATTGAGAACTGGAAAGATGGTCTGCATGGGCGTGGGTTTCGAGAATATAATGCAATTTTAAAGCATGGGTCTGAATAAATGCCTTGTATTTTTCTAGGTTTTCAAAAGAGATTTGCGAGGCCCAAGGTTCATAGTCGAGCACGGGGTCGATGATCACCGCGTCTTTGCTTTCTGAGTCAAAGACGATATACGTAACCGTATAAGTTTGGGGATCGTAAAAGGCTTCAATTTTCATTTTTTGCTCCTGTTAGAGTTTTATAATATACCCAGTATAGTATATATTTTGAAAATTGAAATTGATACAGATCAATTCCTGAGACCCTATCAATCCCTTGCTTAACTTCAGATAAATCAGACTTTGGGTTTAAAACGCATCCGTGGTGCTGAGTTCACGCTCCAGGCGATCACCACTGGCAGCCAAGCGGATCAACAGGGTTTCCAATTCCAAAGCGCTCGCGCTCTGGATCAATTGGCATTCTGTCATCACCACATGTTCCACCCCCCCGTGTTTTGCCAAACCCAGTGCACCATAACCCGCTTGCAAATTCTGTGCCAAATAAGGGTCTAAACGTGTCTGAGCAGATACAGCTTGAATGAAGGTTTGGAGACTGAGCACAGGTCGTCCCAAGCAATCGCTGCGATCTGTACGCAGATACAGTTTTTGTGTTCGGCCACTTTCAAATTTGAGTTTGACTTTAAAATAGGCCCCTTCTTGTTTGGTTTCTGCCTCCAAACCCGCTAAAACCTGTTTTAAGACATGCAAAAAACTGTCAGAGGTGGGTGTTTTAAGGCGCTTTAAGTGGCTTGGCAGGGTTTGTTGGGTCTGAAATTGTGAGCTGAAATACCCCAGCTCTTGTAAACAGGCATCAAACTCCTCACCATTAAATTCTGAGGCCAAATGGGATTTTGTTAACGCCGTCTGCCCTTGGCTGTTCCGACCCAAGCGTATCTGAGCCAGGCTGGGATTGGCCCTTAGGAGGTCCACAGCTGGCAATGCATCTAAAGCAGGGGTATTCAGTCTGAGACTTATATAGTCCTGTGATTTGACTTTTTCAAGCCGGATTTCAATTGATTCGCCTTGGCAACTGAGGGTATATCCCGTAGGGCTTTGGCCTGTAATTCTGGGGCGCAGGCGGCTGTCTGCAATTAATGCCGCCACTTTGGAAAGGGGAGACGGCTCTGACTCTTGCGGAGCAGGGGGGGTATTTGTTGGCAATTTGGCTTGGCTGGCAGCGGGTGTTTTGAGGGAGCGTAAGGTTGTGATTTTTTTGTCAGGGGGTTCCGCTTGAACCGCTTGTGGTTTTGAAAAAACGATAGGGGCAGGGGTATGTTTGGCTTGTGTCTGTTTCTCAGTCTGGGTTGTTTTCTGGGTCGTTCTCTGGGTGGTATTTGGCAATAAGAGGCGATAGGACTGCCGCGCGCTGATTAAAAATGCGTAAATGGCCTCTTGCATACCATAGCTGTCTTCAAGGCCTGTGGGTTGTTCTTGGCGAAAGCGCATCTGCTTCAAATCGTAAATCCAATATAAAAATTGTTGGGGAAAGCTCATTCCTGCAGGCATACCCAACCTTTGAGCGGCAAGAGAAGGCGAATAAAGCAGTTGATTATAATCCAAACTGCCACGTTGTAAGCGCAAGGACCTGACAATAGTGGCTTGGGTTTTATATTTGTCTTCAAAGCGAATGCGCAACTCTGAACCATCGATCAAGAGGCAGCGCAGATCTGCCCAGCGTTGGCGAAAATAGAGTGATTTTTTGCCTTTGGAACGGTGTTTGATGCGGATGGGGGTTTGGGCAAAGACATCTCCCCAATCCAGATCTGCTTTGAGGCCACTGCCAGGTAAAATATCGGCCTGTAAAAACCCCAAAAGCCCACGTAAGAGCTGGATTTTTGTGATTTGAATCGCCACATTTTGGTGGTGGTCGAGGGCCTTTTTGACTTTGGCTAAGAACACAAAATGCAAAAACCACCACAGCAGTACCGAACCAAACATCACACCCAAAAACAACACGTCGGGGACACCGAGTTCATAATGGGTCATGGCCATGCCCGTGCCAAAGAACAGCACAGGTGTGCCTAAAAACAGGCTGATTTGCCCCAAGGGGAAAAGCCAGCCAGGAGGCTGAAATACACGTGTCGTGGCGTCAAGAAAACCATTTTCTTGATGGTCGAGTTCGGCAAATATATCTGTAAATCTCATTTTTCACTCTGTTTTGGATATACGCACAAATCATAGCGATTTTCAGCAAACATGACCAGGGGGGAATCGAAAACAAGAATTTTCATTTAAACTCAGGGAGCTTAAAACACAGGTCTTAGCCATTGACCCCTGATTCTAAACGCCTGAGAAGTTTCAGCAGAGATTTTTTGGGATCAAATTGGGTATACTAAAAACAAGCACTCATTTGTACAGAACATTTAATTTAGAGAGTTATCCCAGGAGGCCTTCCATGGACCAGCAACGTGTCAACAATCTCGATTCAGCCCAAGCCTATCAGCAAGCCCAGCTTGTGCGCGATCAGGAGCGTCAGAATGATATCAGTCAGCTGATTCTGGCTGGTCCTGTGCCCGCCCAACAGATCCAAAATCTTCCCAGTGCCGCTGAAGCCGCAGCTGAATCAGCTCCCACAGATCGCGTTGAATTAACGGGCAAAGAGCCGCCTGTTGCACCGGCCCAAGGCCTCAAAACGCCTGAAGTAGGCCAACCGCTGACCGTCCAGGCAGGAGATATTTCTTTTAAAGTGGATGGCCGAGGTGCTGCTGTGGCCCTACAAGAGCGACTGGCAGCAGAGAAAAATACCCCCCAATTTGCAGAGACGGCCCAAGCACTCGGTGTGAGCGATGTCGCCGCTTTCGAGCGTGCGGTAGAAAAGGGAGATGCGCTCGAAACGTTTGCCTTGGTTGATCCCAGCAATATTTATCTCGTGGATGCCCAGCGCCGTGAGATTAACGCGGGTGATCTGTCTGCTTTTGCCAATGCCGAATTGGTGATTCGTCCCCGTGGTTCTGAAAGCCCAGCCCAAGCTGATCCCGCAGAAAAACTTTTAGAGCGACTTGAAAACCCTGTCTTGGCGAGGATCAATGATCCCGCCCTGCAGGCCCAAGATGCCTTGGCCAATCGCCCCCCTCAGCCAATGGATACCCAACAGATTGTTGGTTAAGCGTACATAAATAATCTCCCCCACGACGGTGCCCGTTCAATCCCGAAGCTCTTGTTTGTTTGGCGCTTGGGGGTTGAATGGTTTAAACTGGGAGCACAGCTATCTACCAGAAACTGAGGTGCTGTGCACATGCACGTAGAAGATATTCGCATTCCCGGCTCGACCACTTTGGCGGCCAAGCTCTATGTTCCCCAAGAAGAAGGTGTATTTCCTGGCATTTTGCTCTGTCATGGTTTTGCCTCTTGCAAGGAAGAATATATGGCTCTTCCCCATGCCTTGGCACAAAAGGGCTTTGCTGTTCTCAGCTTTGATTTTTCGGGCCATGGTGAAAGCACTGGCCCCCGTGGCTATGTCAGTGAACACAGCCACCTGGATGATACCTTGCGGGCCTATCAGACCTTAATTGACCGCCCTGAAGTGGATCTCAACCGCACTGCTTTAATTGGCCACAGTTTGGGCACCGCCGCCGTTTTGCGTTTTCTCTCGACAAAAGTGTCAAAACATGTCCAGGCCACCGTGCTTTTGGCTCCCATGCATCAAATTCGTCAGAGTGTTTTGGGCATTGAAAAACAGGCCTATTTTTTGCTCTCACAGGCCGCCAAACCCTGGCTGAAATTGACAGGTCGCCACAGTTATATCCCTTATAAAGTGACGGCCAAAGATATTTATACCAGCACGGAAGCCATGGCCCGTGCCAAAACCCAAAAGCTCCTCATGACCAGTATCTCGGTGCACAATTACACTTATCTGATGGAAAAACAAGACAATGTACTCTATGCCCAACATGTAAGTACCCCCGCTCTGGTGATTGCCGCTGAAAAAGACAGCTTAATACCCACTGTCTTTAGCAAAGCCGTTTATGATGCCTTGGCCAGCCAAGACAAAGAATTTCACATCCTGCAAGGCTCGGGACACTCTATGTTGGGCGATCGGCAAGCCAAAGAGGTCACTGGTATGATCTGTGATTGGCTCAGCCAACGTCTACAGTCAGCCAAGGATGCCCCCCTGCCCCAGGAGGCTTGAGGCGTGTCTGCGCGTTTGCTGGCTGGATTGATAGCCGGACTTTTGGCCTTTGGTCACTTTTTACCCGTTGCGGCGGCAGAACTTCATGCCGCTCTTTATGTTGGTTATCCCATGGAGGGACTGGAACCGGTGGTCTTGGTGGATCCCGACAGTCAGAAGTTAATTCCCCCTTCGCGTGAATTCCGTTCTGCCCAGGATTTTTTTCAAAAGTCTCTGCCTTTGAGTTCCGAATTGGAACTCTTTCAAAACGGAGAAGTCAAAAACCTTTTTACCAGTGGCCCCTACCAATTCAGCCAAGACCGCTGTACGGGCTCGGGGCTTTTTCAAGGCCAGTTTAAACACAGTGACAAAAGCCTGATGCCGTTATTGGCTTTTTCATCTACGTTTCCAGGGCCGCGCAAATATCCAGGCGCTTATCCTTCCCAGCGTTTTGATCAAATTGCCCGCCAATTGACGCTTGAGACCTATCAAAAGCGCGGGGTCAAAGCTGCCCAATTGAAACAATTGCGCATTCGCAAAATTCTGCCTTTTGCGCTGGACAATGGTGCCAGTATTCAGTTTGCGGTGAGCAGTGTGATCGGTTCTGGTGCATCCGCTTGCCCAAGTCATTCGCTTTTGCTCGTGGTTGAAAAGGTGGGGAGGCGCTATGTGCGCCGTTTGGAAAAATACCGGGCAGATCAAGGCAAAGGTGCCTGTTTTGCCTATGATTTTCTCAGTTCATTTGCAACCGGGCCCAGTGTCGACAAAATCCTGATTCAAGGCTCGTCACGCACTGCCCGTTGGTATGAAATATTGCAAAGGCAAAACCTGGGCGCTTATAAAACGCTCTATACCGGCGGGGGACGCAGTTGTCAGCGCCTTTAAACTTTTCAGTTATTTTTTCAAATTAACGAAAGTTTAACCTCTCTCTAACCTATAACTAATGATGTAACACCACCCCCAGAATGGAAATCGGCAGTGTACGTCAGCGCTTCATCGACCCTCGCAAATATTCAATTTAAGCCCGCAACCAGCGCACAGCCCACTCTGTCCGCTTCACAGCCTGCCGTCTCCCCCTATTCAAGCCAGGACACCTGGACCCCCCGATTGGTCGGTGACAATACCATTCAAGCTCAGGGCAAAAATGTCGGCCTGCGCATTATTGGCAAAACCCTCGGGCTCAAAGCCGATTATATGGAAGCCTCTTTCCATGACAAAACCCCCAATACACCGATAGATATCGAAGAGCTGGATTTTAATTTACATGTCAAAGCCGGAGTGGCTTCTGTTTCCGATGTTGATGCCACCCTGACCGTTGAGCGTCTGCTCAATCGCAAAACTGAAGGCAGCAATAAAAAACCGCTGGTCAAAGACCTGCGCGTGACGTTTAACCCCAACAATGAGGTGCGTGTCGAAGGCAAAGTGCGGGCTTTGGGGATGAATCTCCCGATTGATATCAAAGGCACTGTTTCTTCGACACCCGCTGGCGAAATCCGCTATGACCTGGGAAAAGCCAAAGTGGCAGGCATTGGCTTAAATGGTCTGATGTCAGTCACAGGGATGAACCTCGACAAATTACTCAAATTGCACAATCCCAATGAGGGCTATTATTCCCAGGGCAATTCCCTTTTTGTCAATCTGGGCACCACAGTCAGCAATTTGGATGATGCAATCGGCCTTCAGGCCAATGTACACGGTGTGAGCACCCATCTGGGCCGCTTACAATTGGTGGTGGGTGATACTCCCGAAGATGCCGCTCGGGCCCTGCGTGAAAAACAACAAGTGGAGCCAGCCTATGTCAAGGCCACTGCTGGACATGCGTATATCGATGGGTTCTTTCTCAAAGAGGGCAAACTCAATATTTATGACCTGACCCCTTCCACCCCCCTCGGACTCAATGTGGTTGGCCCCGAACGCAGCATTCAAGTCAAAAGCGGATTTATAGGCATTACAGACGCCCGCTTCGAAGAGCTGATCAAAGACGAAATTGGTGAAACCGACGATTTTACCGATATCGACACCACCCTGAAAAAAGACGGCGCTCACCTCAAAGGCAAATTGTTTGGTGCTGTGCCTGTTTCAATGAACCTCACATTTGGTCGCACCCATGAAGGCCAATTGATGTTTACGCCCAACAGTCCCAAAGCGATTGGCTTTATCCCTTTGCCCCTGGGTCTGGTGCGCGAAAAGGTTCAGAAGTTGGTCAAGACGGGCACCCCTTATGGCGATGGCGTAGCAATCAAAGGCATGAGCGGCATCGACCTCGGTTATATCTCTCAATTGGTCCACCAAAACGGTTATATCGTGATGGAAGCGACTGAAAAACCCCAACAGAATTGAGCTTAGCTCAGTTTAAACCCCAAGGAAATTTTATGAGTGAAGTGACAATTTTTGACCGCGTTCTGGCTGGTGAAATTCCCGCCCAAGTGGTCTACGAAGATGAACATGTCTTGGCCTTTCAAGACATCATGCCCCAAGCGCCCATCCATGTCTTGGTGATCCCCAAACAAAAAAAGCGCTGTTACGATGATTTGGCCGATACCAACCCCGAAGAAGTGGGGCAGCTTTTTGTGGGTGCTGCCCGCGCCGCCCGTGCTTTGGGCTTGGCTGAAAATGGCTACCGCGTGGTGATCAATCATGGCAGAGATGGCCAACAGACGGTGGACTATATCCACCTGCATCTGCTGGCCGGTCGCCAGATGATCTGGCCTCCCGGCTAAGTCACCCGATTTAATGACTGCCCCTTGGGATTCTGCCCATTCCTTTTTCCGTCTCTTGGGCGGGGCCCTGCTGATTCTATTGGCATGGATGGGGCTCGGTTCGTTTGTTTCGCTCTATTTAATGGGCCTGTGGCAAGTGACTTTTTTAACGGGTTCAGCCCTATCGTTGTATGTCGCCATTCATGCTGGGTTTGTCTGTTTTGCCTTGGCCTATATCGCCGTTCAATTGGGTTTGAATCAGCAACCCGCACACGTTTTGTTGTGTCCAACTGGACGACCTTGGCGCATGGGGGCTTTCTGGGAGACATTGGGAATTTGGAGCGGCTTGTTGCTGTTCTCTTCTGGCATTGAGGCCCTGCTTTATCCAGGCAGTGTGGTCTTTAAAGGATTGGTTCCCAATTGGCCATACTGGCTTTTGGCAATTTGTTTGCTCACCCCTTTGCAGGTCTGGGCTGAAGAGAGTTTTTTTCGGGTCTATTTGCCCAGCTTGTTTTTGCGCTTATTTAAAGTTAAAGGAACCCATACTAAACTGGGAATGACTTTGACCATTGCTTTGAGCGCCCTTTGTTTTGCCTTGGTGCATTTGCAGAATCCCGAGTTAAATACCCCTGCTGCCTGGCTGGTTGTGGGCTATTATTTGCTCTTTGCCATATTGGCTGCTTTGCTTTTGCTCTGGGAGCAAGGCTTGGAGCGTGTTTTGGCTTGGCACCTGGGAACCAATCTGTTTGCCTTTTTAATCCTCAGCTATGATTTGGCTGTCATTCGCACCCCTGCTCTCTTTCATTCTTCGCGTTTTGATCCCGTCTGGAATTTGGGCCAATTTGTTCTGCTCTCACTTCTGGCCTGTGGGATACTGTATCTGAGAAAAAAAAGGGAGACTGTTGTATGAATTGGGATGTAGCCGTCATTGGGCTCGGAGCGATGGGCTCTGCGATCAGCTATTATCTGACACAACAAGGTGCGCGGGTGGTGGGCTTGGACCGTTTTGCCCCACCCCATAACTTGGGTTCCTCCCATGGCCAAACCCGGGTGATTCGCGAGGCCTATTTTGAGCACCCTGCTTATGTCCCGCTCTTGCAAACGGCTTATCGCAATTGGGAAAAGCTCGAAGCTGAGAGTGGCGATTCACTCTTGTTGCAAACCGGCGGATTGATGCTCGGTAAACCCGACAGCACCTTGATCCAAGGCTCCCGTGAAAGTGCTGAGCGCTACAGCATTGCCCACGAAATCTTGAGTCAGCAAGAAGTCATGTCCCGGTATCCAGCCTTTTCTCTGCCCGCTGACATGATCGGACTCAATGAGCAGCGAGCGGGGTTGCTTTATCCCGAAAAATGTATCGCCAGCTATCTCGATTTGGCCCGTCGGGCGGGTGCCGAAATTTTGACAAACCAACCGCTGTTGAACTGGCAAAGAGAGGGTTCTGGTTTTGTCTTGCAGACCTCAGAATCCAGTTTGCGCTGTGAGAAGGTGGTCATTGCCAGTGGTGCCTGGACAGGCTCGATCTTGCCTGAATTGGCTTTGCCCTTGCAGGTCACCCGGCAGGTGCTTTATTGGTTTGAAACCCCTAAACCCAATCCCTTTGCCATCGGCCAATTTCCAATCTTTTTATTGGAGTATGGCCCCGATGAATTTCTCTATGGCTTTCCAGATCAGGGCGAGGGTTTTAAAATAGCCCAGCACCTACCAGGAAGGCCTCAAGACCCAGATCAGCTCAGCCAAAGTGTTGAACCTGCAGAAATTGAGCAAATGACAGAATTTTTAGCGCGTTTTTTTCCTGCCCTCGGTAGCAAATACCCAGCCAAACTGAGCAAAACGGCAGTTTGTATGTATACCAATACCCCTGATGGGCATTTTTTGATCGACAGACATCCCGAATATGAATCTCTCTGGTTGGTCAGTCCCTGTTCTGGGCATGGATTTAAATTTGCGAGTGCCCTGGGAGATGTTTTGGCCAGTGCGGTTTTGGCAGATCGCCCTGCCCCCGAATTGGACTTTTTTCGTTTGGCTCGGCTCAGGGTTTAAGCAGCGATTCGACTTTTTTTATAGCGGTCTCGATCCGTTGTTCCCAACTGCCAGAGATGAGCGTATAGGGCAGATTTTGGCTTTCGAGTAGGGCTTGACAGCGGGCGAAAAAATCCTCCCCCCCTTGGGGCAGGTAACGCACTTCGTCGTTGACCCAAGGCACATCTGGGGCACACAGCAGATAATGATCAAAATGCTGACGCTTTGCCAAGGCTTCGATTGCGCAGTCTCGGTTTTGAAAAAGCACATCATTCCAAAGGGTGGTGACCCAGATTTCGGTGTCGTAAACGAGCAGTCCTTGTCTGGATTGTTTGAGGGCTTGGGCTTCAATTGCCTTTTGGGTGGCCCATTGGCCACGGGCAATTTGGGGCATATCTGCAACCACAGGTCGCTGGCCTTTGGCCTCGATCCAGGTACGGGCGTATTCGGGCACCCATTGGCCTTGAAAATGCTGCGCCAGGTTTTGGGCCAAGGTACTTTTACCCGTAGACTCAGGTCCCATGATAGCCACCCGTTTGAGATAGTGACGGCGCACGGGGGGAGGCAACATATCCCAATGTTGGTAAGGGTTTTCGCGAATGGCTGTACCGCTGATTTGAAAATTTTCGCGGCCGGGATCAACAGGCATAAATTGTGCACCCAGCACCTCAGCCAGTTTCCAGCCATAGTCGTCGGAGGCAAAGACCCAATCCGGTTTTTGGGGCAAAATACGCGTCAGACTGCTTTGCCAGATTTGCCAAAAATGGGGATCTTCGTGGGGGTATTGGGGGTTTTCGTCGCTGAGGTGAAGAATCTGCACGTGTGGATAGAGGGATGTTGGAAAAAGCTCCCGCAGCATTTCCACGCGCAATTCACCAGCGATGGGTTCGCTTTTTAAGCTGCCGAGCACAACACAGAGTTGGTCTACGGTCTGCAAGGCAAATTCAATCAAGTAGAGATGTCCGCGGTGGGGGGGTAAAAATTTGCCCAAAATCATGCCAACGGATCCGGGTTTTGGATGCTGAAATTCAGTCATTTCGTTGTTTTTGTCCATTTGTGACTTTTATTACAAGTATATTTTACATTTTTTCCTCTGGTAATCAAGGATCCAACAGGTTAAGATATATGTAAGAAGTTATAAAATCGCTCAGATCTGGCTGCAAACTTTCTTTGAGCTATGAGTGGTTTTGGAAAAGTGAATTGAATCAGATGAACCGGTGTCTCAACACAGAAGCAAAAATGCCCAAACAATTGGCTTTTCTGGCTTGTGCTTTGGGTTTGGTTTTTCTCGGTCCCGTCTGTGCCCAGACTCTGTCTGCGGCGGCGACGCCTATGCCAACACCCCCTCAAACCTTGTTGGCACCTATGCCGGGGCATATCCGGCCTTCTGTTTATCTCACGCCAGCACCCCCTTCTCCCGCCGATTTTCATTTGCGCGAAGTACAAGAATTGCAGCGGCGCTATGGGATTCATGCGGCTCAAAACCCCGTTAATCAAGCTGTCACTTTGGCGACCGATAGCTTGGGTTGGCGCGATCACCTCGCCCTGATGACGATCTCCAGTTATGCCAAGACCATTCAAACGGCTGCTCAAAATGAAAATCTCAATCCTGCGGTACTGGCAGCCATTCTCTTTGATGAAATTCGCCACCAAAAGCCCACTGAGTCAGTTATGACTCAATTGGGTCTGGCCCAAACCCTGGGCTTGGCGCAAATCAGTCTGCGTGAGTTGGTGATGCAGGGATTCTTTGACGAAGACTTGCGTCAATTGCATGCCCAGGGCCATTTTGATGTGGCTTTGCAAGATCTACAGGCCACGGGCAGATTGGCCTCAAACAAAGATTTTCGCAAGCTGAGTTTAAGAGAATTACACACTTATTTGCTCCCTCCCCAAATTTTGGCCTATTTGCCCTCCGCTTTAATAGAAAAGGGCCAAGCTGCCTTGTTGGATCCGCTTGAAAATATCCGGATTCTGGCTCGTCAATTGGCGCGGGTGCGTAAACAGCAGGGTATTTCTGAGCAACAGCGGTTTGATAATTTAGATAAATTTGCAATCGCGCACAGTTTGGCACGGGTGGTTATTTTTCACAACGGTCGCATGGACTATGCCCATAAAATTCTCAACACCCTGAGATTGCCCCAGCTTGAAGTGGCTTTGAGCGGTTGTTACCATGCCCGGCATCACGGGACAGAGGCCATTGGGCTTGAACCCAAACCCGCGCAAGGTGCCAAACCCACTTATCAGGCCAGGTATATGCCTTGGCTGATGCGGGGTTAAATTCCTGTTAGACTCCGGCCTTCACAGGCTGCGACAATTTCTTTCAGCGACCGCCCACCGAGAGAATCGCCCTCATGGGGGACCGTCACACGCATAACTTCTTCGAGGCTGGTAATGCCCTGTATGACTTTGTAAACGCCATCTTCAGCCAAGGTAATCAGGCGTTGGCCATTTCGGGCCAATTCGCGCAGACCAGAGGCTGTCAGCCCTCGGCGCAAGGCCTGACGAAGGCTTTCGTTGAGTTCTAACACTTCGTGGATCGCGCTCATGCCTTTATAACCTTCATCGTTACAGTCTTCACAGCCCTGGGCTTGCCAAAAGAGGAAATTCTTGCGCTCAGTTGCTGAAATATGTAAGACCTTGAGTTCTTCCGGGTTTGGCACAAAATTGGTTTTACACTGTTCACAGAGTTTGCGAACGAGACGTTGAGAGACAAGGAGCAAGGGCACAGGTGTGGTGAGAAAGTGAGTGGCTTGCAAATTTTGCAAGCGATGCAGGGCTGCAGTGGTATCACAGGCATTCAGAGCGGCCAGGACTTTTTTTCCATTTAAAGCGGCTTGGTCAATTCTTTCACTTACCCCTTGGTCTTTGAGTTCAGCCACCATGACCACATCCGAATCATAATCGTTCATGGCTTCAATTAAGGCACTGTAGCTGTCTTTGCCTCCCGCGCCATAGTGGTTTTGGACCACGCCCGGAATGGCATAATCGACCGCATCTTCGAGGGTCAAGATCGAAGTATTGGGGTGATTCAGATGTGCAATCGCGGCATAGAGCAGGGTGGATTTGCCAGAGCGGTGAGGGCAAGCGGCCAATAAGATGCCTCCCGCGCGGTTGAGCAGGTTTTCGATTTTGTGTTGGTTCTGGGGTGAAAAGCCCATGTCTTCAATTCCCATCAGTCTGGGGGGGATATACGTGATGTGTAGAACCAGGTTTTCTCCCCACATGCCGCTAAAAAAGGAGATTTTTAATTCCACTTGTTGACGGCCAATGGTGGTGGTAATCTTTTCCTGCCAATAGTCCTCACGTTTGATTCGAAATGGGGTCTTAATACAGTCAATCAAAGGGGGGCCCAGACGCACAGGCAAGTCGGTGCGGTGTTTTAAGGCGCCATCGATGCGAAATCGCAGACGCACATACTTTTCCAAACTCTCCAAATGCAAAGCGGTGGCACCGGCTTCGACCGCGCTGCGGATCAAAAAATGGGCAATTGGACTTGCCTGTTCTTTGGTGGGTTTGGCATGGCTGCTCAGTTTGAGTAGCTTTTCATCCAACTCATTGGGGGGCTCAGGCGCATTTTTGGTTTTGCGCCGGGGCTTAAACAAATAGGTCAGGGTATTGAGAATTTCGCTGGCTGGGGCAATTGCAGGTGTGATTTTGCATTGAAAGCGATCGAGCAGGGTTTGCAACAATTCGCTGTTGAGGGGATCCGACATCACCACCACCATTTGGTTGCCATAGCGGTGAACGGGGAGACATTCATGCTGCCTTAAAAATTGTTCATCTATCCCTTTCAGCAATTCGGGGTCGATCAGCTCGGGTGAGGGCAAAATCCGAGGAATATCCAATTGCATGCTCAGGGCGTTGGTCAATTGTTGCTCAGAGATGATTCCCGATTGAACCAAGAGCGTGCCAAAGCGATTGCTGGAAAAGCGCTGTTGTTCCAACACGTGGTTGAGCTGTTCTTGGTTGATCAGGCCCATATTGATCATCAATTCGCCAATTTGAATGCGTTTGTGGTGGCGACTGAGAAAGCGTTGCAAATCCTGTTTGGTGATCAATTTCATTTCGACACAGATCAGCCCCAGGGGTTTGTAATGGCCTGGTTGGCCCAAATCACTGATCATGCCCGTCTGTTTTTGCATGGTCAAGGCTTTTTGCAGCGCATCTGGGGTCAAAAGGCCTTCGCGCACCATCAGGTCACCGAGTTTCATGGGTTTGATTTTATTGGCAGGTGTGCGTTGCATCGGTGATTATCCTTGAAAGAGAGATTACACATGGGCTGGTCTCCAGTGTACACAATCGCTTTCGTGCTTGGAAGGCTCAGATTTGGTAATTGAGGAAGAGACTGGCGACAGGGCCATTGCTTTCGAGACCGTAGTTCAGATCGATATTTTTGTCCCCCTCTTTCCAGACTTTTGAGGTGCTGGGATAGTACCGCCAGCCCGCATTGAGACCCAGGATAAAATCCGGATTCACCTGGTAGGCCAAACCCAAAAAGGCAGTGCCGCCTATATTGCTCTGACTCAAATCCCTGACCCCTTGGCTCAATTGGCCATTGATTTGTCCCATTCTGAAACCCAGATCGAATACCCATTGGCGGAAATGAAACCGCTTGCTCAAACCGCTTTCGAGGGTGATTGCCACCAAAGAGTTTGAATTATTGCCTTGGCCCTGTGAGAGCATGCCCATGCTGCCATTGAGATTGAGGTAGGTTTCCGACCAATTTAAAAATGGGGCCAAGCTATAGAGAATTTCGACAGAACCTTCAGGCTGGAAATCTTGGGGCCCCAAACGCGGATCGAGGGTAAGAGAGCCAATGCCCCCTCTAAAATTGACCTGAAAATCTGTCTTGGCATATTCCAAATACTGATCCCCCAATTCAAAATTGCGCTGGGCAATGATCGGTTCTGCCAACAGATCTTTTTCACTTAATTGGCGCAATTTGAGAAAACCAATTTCACTGACTTTTTTATCAGGGCCGAGGTATTCCACAATTTTATAGCCATGATCCATTTTTAGACCCAGGCTCTGGGGTGTTTCTCCCCCCGGCAGCGAAAGTGTGACCCGATCCCCTTTGAGATCGTGGGCCATGACCTGGCCTTTGACGGCAAACTCGGGGTTGTTACGCAATTTTGCGACCAACTCCTGCATTTTGTAGAGGGTGGTGACCCCCTCCAAAAGTTGATTCACTTTATTGCCCGGATCAGAGTCAAAAAGAGAGATTTGGCCGAGGGCCAGTTCCAAGACCTGATTGGTTAATTTTCCAACTTGGGCACCCGGTTGCAATTCCGCTTCAAGTGCTTTGGCTGCAATGCCCATCATCGCAGGTGCAGGGTCTTCTTGTTCGAGCCGGGCAAAGACCTGATCAAACGGCGATAATTTCCGCAATTCTTCGAGAAAAATTTTTCCATCACTGGGATTTGGGGCTGATCCCAACTCGAATAACATGCGCTCACGCAGACGATCGAGATTGTCGATGGGCAATAGTTTTACGATTTCCCAGCTCTGGCTGTATTGTTCTAAGACCTTGGGGCCTTCTTGTTTAAGGCTGTAGATTGGCAATTGTAATGTCATTTGCGAGCGAAAACTGAGGTACCATTTTTCCCCTTCTTTGCTTTTTTCAGGCCCGCCGATTTGGATCGGACTGAATTGCCATTGGGGCGCCATTACATACGCCGCATTGAGCAGTTTTTGGGTTTCACTCCAGGTCACCACTTTTTCGCCCACTTTGAGATCGGGGGTCTCTTGCCCAGCAGCAAGTTCTCCAGCGTGTTCTTGTTGGTACAGCCTGGCTGTGTTTAAAAAGTCTGGCAGACTGATCTCTGTATCAAGGCCCTGAAGGACATAGTCAAAGCGGGGCAACTCGCGTTGAAAATAGCGGCTTAAAAATTCATCCAGGGGGTTTTGGGCCTGTTGGTAGAGCGAGATATATTTGCGCTGGAATTCGCTCAGGGGAGCGGCTTCTGTTGGCTGGGCTTGGACGGGCAAAGCCCCTGTCTGCAGGGGCAAAACACAGATCAAAAGGATCGAGAGCTTAAAAATTGGGTTCAACATAATCTACATTTTAGCGTTTTGGCAGATAGACTTGCCCATTTGGCCTGCTTGATTGCGTCTGTTATACTGTCAGGGCAGATTTAGCAGAGACAGTGGATAGATTATACAGCCATGAAAACCCCCTATCACCATCTTCCCGTCATCAGGCATGCTGGTCTGTTGGAAGAGCTAAACGGCATCCCCGCTTATCTCAATCCAGCAGGTTATCAGGCTTATGGGACGTCTTTCAGTTGGCCATTTTACAGCGGCGGCATATCCGGCAATATCGACGTTGTCGAGAGCCTCAGTGCCTCTGTTGTCGAAGACCTCCCGCAGGGTTGGTATGTGCTGCGCACCTATTATTTTGGTCAATTATTGGAGCGCAAAGCACTACTCAAAGCCAACGGCAACCTTGAAGTCAGCTCACCGGGGCCAGTTGCTGCCGCCCAAACAGTGATATTGGCTGAACTTGAACATGAAGACTTGCGTTATACCGTGATGTTGCGTGAAACCAGTCAAGGTTGGAGCCGCAAAGAGGGCAGCGGCCAGCAGGTATTTTTGCTCTACCGCAGCATGACCCGCAAGCTCGAAAGGGTGATCCGCGAAAAAATGCCCGAAGAGGGCTTTGCCAAATTGCGGGTCTCTTTGGGTGAGCAACCCACCCTCTTTCCGATGCAACTCTCCCCGAGTGTCTTGGATGTAACCGGCCGCCGTGTCCCCCTGTTTTACAGCGACGCGATTGAACGCTTGGCTGATTTACTCTTATCTCACCGCCCGCCTTATGGCCGCACCTTGGTTTACGCTGGGGGTGATCTTGATTATTTTGATCAATTTGCCCTGCACGAGGTCTTTCGTCTTTTGGGCGCTCGCAATCTCAGCGGCAGCAGCGAGTTTGGCTTGCGGGCTGCAGCAAGAGCCTTGGAGCTTCAGGCCGGTGAAGAATCGCCGATTTTAACCTTGGAACAAGCCCTCGAAGGCCCCAACCGATTGTTCTTGATGTCGGGTTGGAATGGCTTTGTCTCTCATTTGCCCGTCTTTAACCAATTGGTCTTGCGTGAAGATCTCGATGCCTGGTTGGTCGATGTCTGTGTGACTGAAAGTGCCAAAATCTTGGCTGCCCGATTGGCACCTGAACGGGTTTTATTGGTCCGTACGGGTGGAGATGCCCATTTGGCATTGGCTGTGGCCCATGAAATTGTTCACAATTATCCAGGTGCAGTGGATCAATCCTTTATTTCAAACTACTGTGACCGTGAAAGCCTGGAGCAATATTTAACCCTGGCCCGCTCAGAATTCTTCCAAATTGAACGCACAGCTGAAACCATTTCTCCTGATCCAGCCTATACTGAGCGGCTGGTGGCGGGCATTCGCGCCATCGCCGCTCGTTTGGTGGAAAGTCAAAGTGTGCCTGTGCATTTGGCGGGTTCGGGGATTTCCCAGACGTCTGGGGTCGTCGGCCACGGACTGTGGAATAATCTGCTGGCCATGTTGGGTAAATTTGGTTTGGCCTCAGATGGCTCTCCCCGTGGGGGATCTTTGCGTTTACCTTACCAGCACAATGAAGAGACCCAAGTACAGGGTTTGGCCCAGGATCGTTTCTTTGGCAATATTCCCTTTAACGAAGTGGGGGCAAGAGAGTCTGCCCTGCGCATGGGGCTGCCCGAAAATGCCTATCACCGTCTGCTCAAAGAACCCATGCGGCCAGTCTTGGAGTATACAACTCCGACCCAAGCCGGTCAGCGCGAGCTGATTATTTGCATTGGCCAGGGCCTGGAGGGCCAGATGGTAGATCGGGGCCGTTGGAAAGACAAACTCAGCGCCCCAGAAACCACTTTGGTGGTGATTGATCCCATGCCCGGCCCTTTCTTTTTGCGCCATGCAGCCCTGTGTTTGCCCACGGCTCCCGAGGTGGCTTCGGCGCGGCTTTACCAAAATGGCGAATGGCGTTTGACTCTTGCTTTTCCCCGGCGCACGGCCCCACCCGAGACGCGCACGGCAACGACATTGCTCTACGACACCATGGCTGAGGTTTCCAGGTCTTTGCGCGAAGAAGAAGATTTCCGCGAGGGCCATCCCGATTTGGCCAGCTATTCCGCTCTGGGTTATTTACAGTCGCGTTTTGAGCCCCCGGAATGGAATTGGGGTGGGGGGCTAGAGCGCATCAATGGCGAAGTCAGCCGCTTTCAACTTTGGGATCGCATTCAGGCCTATCTCACGGGCACGGAAGAGACCCGGGGACCGCTTTACTGCAGGCCTGAACACAGCGATGGCATGCCTTTAAACTGGGACGAAATTCTCTCTGCCGGAAGTTTGATCTATGGTGGGGTTGGCAAAAACCGCCACCGTCAGGGTGGCTGTGAACGTTCACCCTTTCAAGACATTTACCGCGAATCCGTGCCCTTTCGCTTTTTTGTGCCCAAAGAAGGTGATTTGCGCATCCCCAATGGAATTGTACTCAATACAGGCTGTTCGACACTCAGTGACAATGTGGCCTGGATTCGTTTTGCGATTTCCTCGTTTCATTCCAGCAAGGTGCTTGATTCACTGGATATGCCCAAACACAAGCCGTTGTTTATCTCTCAAACCCTGGCCGATGAAATGGGCTTTAAAAAAGACCAAAAAGTCAAAGTCAGCAATGTTGAAACGGGCCGCTCTTTGATTCTCAAAGTTGAGCCCACATCGCGGCTCAAAGGCCATATGGCCTATTTGAGTTATCACCATTCCCATGCCGAAATTCAACAGGATTCGTATATCAATATCCTGTCGTACCGCAGTGTTCGCTGTGCCTATTCGGGACTGCCTTATCTCAAGTCCACTCTGATTACTCTCGAAGCTTTGCAAGAAGGAGACTGATAGTGTCGATCTCAGAAGTTCTCAAAAGCGTCCCCTTTTTTGATCATTTTACCGATACCCAAATTGATGACCTGGTGCATATGGGTCGTCCGCTGAAAACAGAAGCCGATCAGGTGCTTTTTCAGATGGGAGATTTGGCCGACAGCCTCTACGTCATTCTCAATGGCTGTGTTCGGGTCTACGGCAAAGATCCTGAGGGCAAGCCAGTTGAACTCTCCACCTTGCGCAAAGGGCAGTTTTTTGGGGAGTTGGCCCTGGTGGATGGTGGCACCCGTTCCGCCACGGTACGCACAGGCGAACCCTGTGAATTTTTTGTGATTGAGCGCTCCAATTTTATGCGCTTGCTCTCCGCCTCCCCCGAATTGCTCTCGGATGTCTTGGCGGGCATTACCAGCAAAATCAAAAGTTCAAATGAAAAAATCTTTCTCGAAATGTTGGAAAAACAGCGCTTGCAGTCGCAGATGGAAATTGACCGCCACCGCTCACTCTCTGAGATGGTCGCAGGGGTGGCCCATGAGATCAATACCCCGCTGGGCATTGTCAATGTTACAGCCAGCATGATCACGGAGAACCTGACCCCCGATCTCTTGGCCCGTGCCACCGATCCCGAACTCAAATATGTGCTCGAAGACATTCAAGAAGCGGCCCAGCTGATGCTGAGCAATATTGCCCGTGCCAATAAATTAATTCAGAGCTTCAAAAGTGTTTCAGTCAATCAGATTATGGATACCTTGGAAACGGGCCTGTTTGTGCAATTGATTCAAGAGGTAATCGACCTGTTTAAAATCAAGGCCCGCCAGGCACACCTGAGCCTGGAGACCGAGTTTGAACCTGGCGTGGAGCTTTTGGCATGGACGGGTTATCCGGGGTATCTGTCTCAAATTCTGATGAATTTTTTCAGCAATATCGAAAGATATGCCTATCCCGCTGGGGTAGGTGGCCGGATTTTGGTCAAACTCAGCAGTTTTGAACGCGACAATAAGCCTTTTTTCAGGCTTGTGGTGCAGGACTTTGGCAAAGGGATTCCCAAAGAAGATGTTTCCCGTGTCTTTGACGTCTTTTTTACCACTGGGCGTGGTCAAGGGGGAACAGGCTTGGGTATGTCGATAGTGCACAATTTGGTTACTTCAGCCTTGCACGGCAGTATTACCCTCGATTCTGAATTGGGCCAAGGCACCACTGTGACGGTTGAATTTCCCCATCAAATTACCCCGCAGGAACATTTGGCCGGATAAGCGCCATTTGAATCCATAAGAGCAAGGAGCATCCCATGATTTCATTACCTGAAAATTATTTGATTCTGGTGGTTGACGACGAGCCGGATATGCACTCGCTCAGCCGTCTGAGCTTACGCAGTTTAAAATACCGCGATCGGGGGGTGGAGTTGGCCTTTGCCTCAACGGGTCAAGCTGCAGTTGAATTTATGCGCAGTCGCCCCGATACCGCTGTGATATTGCTCGATGTGGTTATGGAAACCCCGACTGCTGGCCTTGATGCCTGCCAGTCGATTCGCCAAGAACTCGGCAACGAATTTGTGCGGATTATTCTGCGCACGGGCCAACCAGGGGCCGCCCCCGAAAAGAAAGTGATCGAAGAATATGATATCGACGGCTATTTGGCCAAAGCCGAATTGACAACCAACCGGCTCTATACCGCCGTGCGCACGGCCCTGAAAGCCTATGACGAATTGGTTGAATTGCAGCGCCACCGCGAGGTCTTGACCTTTTTGCATGAATCGGTCACCTCTTTGCATACCCTCGAAGCGCTCGAAGAAAGTCTGCAGCGCATTCTCGAAACGGCGGTGATGATTGCCCCTTGTGACTTGGCCGTCTTGAATCTCGAAACCTTTCAAGAATCTGGAGATTCACGGCGCTATGTCTTGTTTACAGGCACCAACCCCAATTCCGACGAAACCGAAGCCGCAGCAACGGCGATTGTCTCTCAAATAGCCGAAGATCCCAGCGCGCTGGCCCTCAAAGATGCGGGAATTTTTGGCAATGGTTTCCTCGTTCCATTGGTACTACACCGAGATTTGGGCTATGGCTGGCTCTATGTCGAAAACAGCCTCGAAGACCCGCTGATGTACCAAACCCTGCCCATGTTGGCGGCCCATGCTGCCAATGCCCTCTATTCCACGATCGCCCGCGAGTTGTTTTTGGCCCGCAGCGGCACGTTCTTTGCTGAAATCAACGTCTAGCCATTACGCTGCAAGGGAATCCGGCTTCCCTGCAGCAAGGCCTGGAAAAATTCGCGCAGATTGTAGTGCAAAAAGAGTTCGGTCGGGGATTTATGACCCATCGGGGGTGGGCCTGCGATCAGCTGTTTGTAAAACAATTCTTCAAAGATCGAATGGCTCAGGCCAATCGCTTCGTTGAGCAATTCCAAAGGGAAATCTGCCTGAACCTCTTCGAGATAGGTTCTAAGCAGACTGTGGGCTTCGCGGTAAAAAACGACTATTTTGTTTTCTTGGCTCAAGCGCAATTGCAGGGCGATATCTGGCGCAAGATGAGCCCCATCTTTGATCGAATAGAGCAATGGGTTTTCGTCCTGGCGAACATACCCGTCTTGCAATTTGTGGGCAGTGATGATCAGGGCCTTTTGTAAAGCATCTAAAAGCGGCAATTCTGTGAGATGTTTTGGATCCATAAAGCGTTCAATTAAACTCCGGTAAGACAGGCCCGTCTGCTGGTGAATCAAGAGCAGGGGCAATTGTAACATTTTGTGGGTATAGACCAAAAAATTGGTGGTCCAGGCGTAGGCGTGCATTTTGACCCAATCCGCGCGTGAAAGCGTATTGGTTGCGACAATAATTTCGAGGTATTCATAGATGCCATCAGGCGGCTCTCCGTGGCCCGGAAAGTGAATCTGGATACTCTCAAGCCCATAGCGTTCTCGGTAAGCCGGTTGGGCCATCTCTGCATTGGGCAAGATGCTGGCGTTGTAACAGATGATTTTGTTGAATTGTCCGTGATTGAGCACATCATCGATGGTGTTGGCAAAGGAGTCATAGGTCTCTTCGGGCAGGCCCAGAATAATATCTGTATAGCTAAAAATGCCATTGTCGAGGCAGAATTGTTGAATTTCGCGGTAGGCCTGCAAAGAGATGTTTTGCCGGTTGATTGCTTTGAGCACCTCTGGGTGGGTGCTTTGAACCGCCAAAGAAGTGACGGAGTTGAGACCTGCATCGGCCAGAATCTTTTGAATTTCAAAATTGCGCTGTTTGACGTTTTTGGCGGTTTGGGTTTGCACACATTGGGGATAACCCGTTTTTTGGCTTACCAAAGCAAAATGCCGTGCCAGTTCAACATCTCTTTCAAAAATGCCAAAATTGGCGTCTGCTGAAAAAATATTGCCGACGCGGTTGGCGCCAAACCATTCAATTTCGGCTTTGAGCCGCTCCAAATCATAGCGATAAACCTTGCTCTGGGTTAACGACCCCCAATCACAAAAACTGCACGAAAACGGACAGCCCCGATTGCTTTCCCAGGTGCCCACCCATTCTCTCTTGGGCCATTTTTCGAGCAGCGAATCAAAAATTCCACTCAAATAGGGGGAGGGAATGCTGTCGAGGTCTTTGATCCGGGGCCCGGCTGGATGGGTCTGAAATTTTCCCTGGGGATCGATATAACTGATTCCGGGTATGCTGCGCCAATCGTTTTCGGGAAAGGCTTCCAACAGAGCCAGAAAGGTATTTTCCCCTTCACCGTGCGCGCAGACATCGATATAGGGATGGGCCCGCAAAAACCCCTCAGCCTCGTTGGGGACCTGGGGCCCCCCAAAGAGAATCAAAATCTGAGGATGGCTTAATTTAAGGGATTGTGCCAGCGCCAGGGAGCGTTTGATATTCCAGATATAGGTGCTAAAACCGGCGATATTAACCTCTTTGAGGGCCTCTACTCCCTCTGGAATCGAGACCCTGTGGTGCAATGGCGGCAAAAATTGATAGCGCTCTGGAGCCTTTGCCCAACGTTGGGCATAGGCCTGTAAAAGTCCCACCGAATAGGGAAAATAATAGTGCTCACCGCGCTGTTCGCTGATCTGTGCCAGACCGACCCGGACGTGATCCTTCATCGTTTAATGATTACCTGCTGTTGGGGATCGTTATGTAGAACATCATACCACCAGAGCGAAGCCACCCGATTGATGCTCACTCAAGGCTTTCGCTCTGAAAGCCCAGTTCAAAGGGCTGATTGAGATAAGCTGCATAGTCTTCTACTGCCCTGATCAGGGCTTGGCTTTCCGAATCTGCAAGCTTTTTAAATGGGAAAAGTTGAATCTGGACGTTTTTTCTTTTGATTTGGCGCTTCCAGATGCCTCTCACCAGTCCATCGAGTAAAAAGACCGGATGAAACACCCCGTTTTTGCCCGGAATCACCAGATCGGCAAATTGAGGATCCAAGACAGAATCCCGATCTTGGTAGCCAATCAGGTATTCATCAAAGGCAGGCAAGAGACAGGCTTGGGGCGAAGCAACAGGCCTCATTTTTGCGGATGGGGCATAAAACCAATGGCTGTTGTCAGCCCAGGTCTCACTTGTCAATTCATTTTTGATGGCTGAGAGGCCTTGTCTGGCTTGGGTCAAGCTGAGTCCGGTCCAGCGGGCCAAATCTTGAACGGTTGCAGGGCCATGGCCCGAGAAATAGCGGCGCGCGATCTCAGCCAAAGCCGCTTCTGACGATAGCTGGGTTTGCGTGGGGCAAAACGCTTCCAACAGGGCAAAACTGGGTTGTTTGCCGAGCGGGGGGCCCTGGCAGATCAGGCCTGTTTGGGCATGATATCCAAGCAAATGATAGCCGCGCTGAGAATGCGTGGCAATGCCCCTTTTTTCAAAAGCGGCCAGGATTTCTGGGCGTGAGAGCCAGGCATTTTCAGCCAATAATTCTCGCAGGCATTCGCCCGTTTGCGTGAGCACGTCTGGGGTGATTTCCAATTGCCTGAGCCGTCCGGCAGATGCCGCCAAGATTCGGGGTGTCATCAAAGCCAACATCCAACTGAGGTCACTGCCAGGAACCCAATGTAAGGTGCCGCGCATCGGCCAAGAGCGAACAATTTCGCCCTTGGCAATGGCCTGATTCAGGGCTCTGCGGCGGTCTTGAGCAAGTTTGGAGCTTGGGTTTAGACTTTGCTTTGACCTGAGGCGCAGCGCCAAGGCCCAGAGGGAGTTTTCATACTCTTGGGCCTGGAGTGCGCCGAGGCCTGTGAGCAGATTCAAGGGCGTTTCAAACTGGGCGCTTGTCGTCAGTCCCAAATTGTGCAAACGCAGTTCCCGAGCCCAGCTGGGCATGTCCGTGTGGGGCTTCATTTTTGCAAGGCCTTTTCAATTCGCCGGTCGGGCACAAGCCAAATCAGGGCCACCAGGGCATACACGGCCCAGGCCAGCCAGGTCTGTACAAAAGCCAGGCCGATGGCCAAGGCATACAAAAGCGGCGAAATCTTGCCTTTGATATCGTCTCCCAAGGCCCGTTTAAGCAGAGATTGTGGGCCCTGACTGCGGATGATCGCGCCTTGCAAGAGAAAATAGGCAATGGCCGCCAACAGAAGTACCCCGCCATAGAGGGCCGTTGGCAGTGGGGCAAAGGGATTTTCCCCCATCCAATGGGTTACAAATGGCACCAAGGAGAGCCAAAAGAGCAGGTGTAAATTGGCCCACAACATGCTGCCTGTGACATGTTCAGTGACATGCAACATGTGGTGGTGGTTGTTCCAGTAAATGCCCAAATAAATGTAGCTGAGCACATAACTCAAAAAAACGGGTATCATGGGCTGAAGTGTGTTTAGGTCAACCCCGTGGGGAACCTTTAGCTCCAATACCATAATGGTGATTAAGATGGCGATTACACCATCGCTGAAAGCTTCTAAACGGCTGGTTTTCATGGCAGGGATCCTTTGCAAGGGTTTTGTATTATATCAGTGACCATTGTTTGACGTATTTTTGAATACTGAATTTTATCTGTTCGATTAAAAAAGTAAATTCAAACACTGCTATCTTCTATTGCCAAGAGATGGAATTTTTGTCATTCTAAGGCTATCCTCTATTTGTTGAGCATAATGAAAAAGTCAATTTTAGTTTTACTGATTCTCTTTGGCTGTGGAACAGTCCCCAATCAGAGTGATTCAATGTTTGAAAAAAAAATACCCGTTTCTTTCAAAGCTTCAGTTTTGTTAAACAGTGGCGAAATTGTTCCCGTGTCCCAAGCTAAATTTGTGTTGAGTGCTTATACGTTAAAAGATATCAAGTTAAAGTCAATTGAAAACAATCAACCAGGGCCCTCACCTTTTCCAGTAGAAAAACCAAATGAAGACTATTATCATCACAAAATATTTTCACCAGCCAGTCCTGATAGTTGTGCTTTTGAAATAGAAGGTCACCCAGAATTAAAAAACATTGATGTTACAGAACAAGCCAAAGCACTGGGAATAGACCCATTTTTAACTAAAAATATGTGCTACATCACTTATTTGAAAAAAAAAGAATTCTTTAATCGATATAAAATTTCGCTTGAGTTATGGGAAGCAAAAGCTTATCAAGGGATTGAAACCATTGAAGCTGAAGAGCTTAAATTGTTGGAAAAAAAGGGTTATCCAAACTACACATTTCAAACTGATTTAAATGGAAAGGCTGAATTTAAAATATCGGCAGGAGTATGGTATGTGTCTGGTGAATTTAAGCTTAAAAAGCAATCAATCACTTGGCAAGACGCTCCATTTAGGGTAGAAAAAGAATCGAACTTAATCCTATTATCAAACGATAATTCCACTTTTTGATTTTCGGTAAAATTGCGTTCACCTCACAAATTCAGGTTTCCCTCAAGTGAGATATTGGTATAAGGTATTAATTTTCATTTTTCTTTGGCAATAAACCAAACTCTGATCCTCAAACATACAATGCCCAACTCTGGCTCTGGCTGGATCAGGTATGTTATGATTTGGTACGTTGATCACACCTTGCCAGTATCAATGCCAGTATCCATCCCGGTGCCAAAACGGGCCACACAGACCCTTGAACATCACAGGACAAAGAAGCAGGAGAATCCAACGCGCCATGGCCGTTCCCGCGATTGGGATCATTTACAATCTCTACAAAACCTACCGTTGCGACACCCAGCATATTGCCCAGGAAGTGGCCCAGTGGTTGTCTGCCCGTGGCGAAAATGTCTATGTCTTTGCCTCTCATTATGATTCCAATGAGGCCTTTGAAAAGGACACCAGCGACGTTCGCCTGAAAATGGCATTGGTGCTCGGTGGTGACGGAACGGTGCTCTATGCCGCCCGTCTCTTGGCCCCACACGGGGTGCCGCTGTTGTGCGTCAATGCGGGCTCACTTGGGTTTATTTCCGAAACGGCTCTCGAAGATCTCTACCCTGCCCTGGAAAAACTCCTGGCTGGGGAGTATGTGATTCAAGAGCGCTCGATGATGCAAATTGAGGTGCTCGACGAAAATTACCAACCGCGCCTGGTTTTTCATGCCCTCAATGATGCCGCAATCATGCGCCACCCCCTTTCGTATATTATCGAATTGGCCACCTATGTCGATGGCGAATATGTCACCACGTACCGCGCTGATGGGCTGATTATTGCCTCTGCCACGGGCTCGACGGCCTATTCCCTTAGCTCCGGTGGGCCGATCATGTTGCCCGATGTCTCTGCGTATATTATCAACCCGATATGTCCCCACGCCCTGTTTAACCGCTCAGTCGTGATTCCCGAGTGGAAAGAGACCACCGTCAAGGTGCTGCTGCGCGAGCCGACCCAAGAGGTCTTGATCACCATCGACGGGCAGGCCCATTTGGCTTTGCACCACCGCGATATTGTCAAAATCAGCCGCTCGTTTTACAAAACCCGGTTGGTCAAGTTTCAGAAAAACGACTTTTTCCACATTATGCGCCAGAAGCTTTTCTTGGGGCGGTGAATCGGCTCATTTTGGCCCTTTGGGCTTGGATGTTCTGTTTTTGTCTGGGTACCGCCCAAGCTCAAACATCTCCACCCAAAGCCAAAGACCTGCCTCTGGACCATTGGGGGTTGGAAGCCGTCAGGGCTCTCTCAGAAAAATACGCCATTTTTTCCCTCTATCCGGATCAGACTTTTCGGGGGGACCAATTTGCCACGCGCTATGAGCAGGCAATTGCCTTTTGGGGATTGATGAAATGGTTGGAGCAAAAAAGTGACGAGTGTTGGCAAACAAAAGGGTATGCTTGTGGTTTTCTTTTGGGTTTGGATGAGTATCCACTTCAAAGGCTTGCCAGCAAAGATTTATTGGCTTTGTCTCTCATTCCATTGCTCAAAAAAAATGACCCTTTGAATCAGTCCGTTGCTCAACAATCCCATCTAAACCAGGCCTCACTGGCAATTTTGGGGCCCGACATAAAACAATTGATCCAAAGTGTCGCAGTTCAAGAGCGTTTCCAAGTCCATGGTCAAGTTGAAATGCGCTACCGGGATCGGGTCGCCGCCCAGACGGAACTGGAGTTTGGCGATGAACAACCCCAGCGCTTGAACAGCCCCCGGCAAAGCTATTTGACAACACAGGATTTAATCCCTTTTCAGGTGCGCACCCAACTTCAACTCCAAGCAGGTCTGACAGATAGTCTCAAGGTCTTTACGGGCTTTGATATTCTGGTACCGACATTGGAGCAGAAGTTTGTTTCGGGATTTCCTGTGGACCATTATTTTTTCAACAATGGTGGCCATGATCTCAATGAAGGCACTGCTATACCCAGTTCGTTTTTCTTTCGGGAGGGTTATTTAGATTGGTTGCATTTTCCCCAAGCCGATTTGGGACTGGAAATCAAAGCGGGTTTGTTTAATTTTAGCCAGGATCTCAATCCTGGAACCCGCTTAAAGAGCCTTTTTGACCAACCCTTTTGGAATGGCCACAGCTATGGCTTGGTGGGTTGGGGGGCAAATGAATGGGTGATTCCTCCCTCGCACTCCAGTCAGCCCGATAAAAGTCTGTATAAATATTGGGTGGGCGGTTTAAGCCCCTCGATGGTTGATCCCGATAGCCACCGTTATAATCAAGCCAGTTCGCCTGCACTCTCATTTCAAACCAATTGGGAAGGCGGTGCCTATTTTATCGGCCTCAATGGGGGTTCTTCACAAACGAATATCGCAGCGGCAGCCAAAGGCAATTTGCGAAGTGGTAGTGAGATTTTTGCTCCAGAATTTGCAAACAACCCCATCGATCGCAGTGCAATTTATCCAGGAGCGGTTTTACCTGACTACACTTGTTTTTACCATTCTGTCAAAGGCAATACCTGTAGCATTCGCGCAAACCACCTTGCACTGCCCTCTCAATCTGGCGATGGCTACATGGTGACGGGCCTTGACCTGTATGGATTTGAAGAGATTATTCCAATGCGTTTGAATCTTTCTGCGATGGCCTATCTGAATGACAATCTCTTGGAATTTGCCAAACCTACCCGCAAAGAAATTTCAGGCACCCTTGATTTGGGCTGGGATCAAGGTTTTGGACTGAGCCTGGGGGTCAATAAATCCTTCATCGGCTATGATCGCTATTCTTTGGGAATGTTTTTTAATCAATTGGGGGGCACTGAGCTTGATTTTCAATTGGGTGCCAATTTTGCCACCCAACAGGGGCTCTTTAATTTTAGTGATGTACCCTTTTCCAATATTGGCTTTGCTTTGAGTCTGCCCCTGTATCAGCGTGCACCCGGGGCTGATCAGATCAATTTCTTGCTGGCCTCACGGCAATCGCTCGGCGCGAATTGGGGGCGTCCAGATGCACTTCAGCCAGCTGTCACACCCCCTTTATTTAAGGAGGCGGGTATCACGCTATCATTGGATTATTTACATATCGCGGGTACCCCACTTCAACTTCGGTTCGAGTATCATCTATTGTTTTTAGATGCACTTTGGCAAGGGAACGCAGTCGCCCAGGATTTGCTCTTGCTCACCCGTTATTCCTTCTAAAACAAAGCGCCCCAGCATTGCTTTTGGGGCGCTTGTTCTGAAGAGATACAATCTAGATTTTTTTCTCAATTGGGCAGGTACTCATACCAAAGAGTTGGTAGAGTGGGCACCAACCCGCAACGGCAGTGCCCAAGGGTACCAGGGCCAGCAGGCCGAGCCAAGAACCTGTCATCATGCCATAGCCTGCCAAGGTGGCGGCCAAGACAAAGCGTATTCCCCGATCGATCGTTCCTTCATTGACTTTCATGGTGTGTTACCTCTTAATCATTCTTATATTTATAGAATACCCCCTACTGTATTTTTGTTCAGTAACTTTAGTTACCCAAGCCAAATTATTTTTCCCCGGCCCAATTCGACCCGCTTTTCTTGTTCTAATTTTTTCAGCAGACGCGAAACCACTTCTCGGGCCGTGCCCAATTCATCAGCCAATTGCTGGTGAGTGGCTTGAATCAATGTCCCGCCCGCCAATTTTGCCCGGGTTTGCAGCAAATCCAAAAGGCGTTCATCCACCCGGCTGAAGGCCAATTCGTTGACCACCTGTACCAATTCTTCAAAGCGAATGGTATACAGCTCCAGCACAAATTGGTTCCAGCTGGCATGGTTTTGGGCCCACAATTTTAAACAATGACTGGGAAAGACCCAAACCTCTGTGTCGGCCTGGGCAATGGCCCGAATTTGGCTGCGTTGGGCCTTGGTGCCTGCCAAAATGGAGAGCACACAAGATTCCCCTGGCTGGATATAATAGAGCAAAATTTCTTTGCCAGAGGGGTCGTCACGCAAAACCCGGATACTGCCTTTGAGCACCAAGGGAATCAAACTGACTTCGCTGCCCGGCCCCAATATTTCTTGTTCATTTGCAAAGCTCAGGGGGCGTCCTGCGCTGATCAAGGCCAAAATTAATTCTGGACTAAAGGCACTGAATTTTGTTTTGAGTAGGTCTGGGTTCATGTGTATCTCCTGATCTTGGGCTGGCTCTTTACGCTAACACAGATCTAAAGCCATTTCCAAAAGCCCCCATTTTCACTGGGCTCAGACAAGCTGTGATAGCATGTATTCAGCGATCTTTCAAGGAGCAGGCCATGACCCACCCAGAACCCTCAGAACCCATTTCTTTTCAGGCACACAAACAGGAAAAATGGCTGGAGCGCTTTCAACAGGCCTCTCCCAAAGGCCGGTATGAATTATTGCTCACCACCCTCAACGAACCCGTTTTGGCCTTGGAGCCCGATGTGCTCAGCTATGCTGTCGCCAGTGTGAGTCAGATCTTGGGCCATAACAATCTTCTGGCCGAGCAAAAAGCCTTAACAGCCTTGCTGGAAGCCAAAGCCCCTGCCTCTTATGCCCAAATTCGTGGGATTCAAGCTTTGATCGACCTCCAAGAAGCCCTTTTTCTCAAACAACCCGAAAAATTTGAGACGTTGTTTGCGGTTTGGCTCGATCCCCAGTTGGAAGTGCCTCCCCCTTATACCTTGATTCTCAAAAGTCTGGCTTATTATGGTTATCCCAAAGCTGCCGCCGAACTCGCGGATAAATTGGCGAAAAAATTGGGCAAAAAAGCGCTCGAAGAAGATGATTTACTCGACTTTTCTTTGGAGCAGCATCGCATTCATTACCTTTTCGAACAAATTACCCATGCCCTGCAAGAAGGGGTGGATCCGCCTTGGAAACCCTTCGAAAGCGGTTTGCGCGATTTGGGCATCAAAACCAAACAAGAACAGGCTTTTTTCCGCGAACAATGGGAATCATCAGATAAAGTCCAGTTCAACCGCCTGAGAACGGCACTTGCCGACGGGGACCCTGAATTGGGCCTCTTTCACAGCCGTTTAATTTTTAGTCGCTGGATGTACAAACAACATCGGCTCAACCTGTTTACAGGGGGAGACATGGTTCAACATGCCCTCGAAATGTGGTTGACGGACGCACCGGATCCCCTGCCCTCCTTAGAAAAATTGGTTCAGATTGACGAAGCCCGTCTGCATGCCTATTTTGAACGGCTGGAATTTGACCCCAATTGGGATTTACTCGACGCCTTCACCCTGCTCTGGGGCCTGCCCCATGTCTATGACTGGCTGGTGGAATGTGGCCTGTGTAAACCTGCCTTGCGCGGCCAGGTCATGAATTGGGTTGAAAAACTGCGTCCGATCTTAATTGAACAGCGCAGCAATGCACTTTGGGGCTATGATTTTGTACATCGCTGGCCCTGCCCGCTTGGGCGTGAAGCTGCTGAATTTCAGGCTGAGGCTCAGGTCTTTGCCCAAACCCTTAACCAGTCCAGCCCCTTGAGTGACAACCCCGAAGACAGTCGCCATTTTGACGAAGATTTTCCTGATATCCCTGATGAGTTGGTGGATTCAGTCGGTGCGATGCTCGAAGACCAGGGCATTGAGGTGCTCGATGGCCTGCTCAAAGAAATTGAGGAGCAGATGGGGCATGAAGCCGTGGGTGCGTTGTTGGCTGCTTTGGAGGCCCAGGGTTATCTGGAGTTGGAATACGAAGGCGACGAAGAATAGGCTGACGCTTTGACACAGATCTGGGATGTGATCGTAATTGGTGCCGGAGCTGCAGGCTTGATGTGCGCCCTGACTGCTGGTAAACGGGGCAAAAAGGTCTTGGTTTTGGAACACCAACCCAAGCCTGGGCGCAAAATTTTGATCTCAGGTGGGGGGCGGTGTAATTTCACCAATCTCTATGCTGGGCCCGAAAATTACCTCTCACAAAACCCCCATTTTTGCAAATCTGCCCTGGCCCGGTTTACCCCTGGTGATTTCATTGAAATGGTTGAGGCCCATGGCATTCCCTACCACGAAAAAAAACTGGGGCAGCTCTTTTGTGATCGCTCGGCCCAAGACATTTTGGATCTGCTGCTCAAGGAATGCACGGAAGCCGGTGTCAAACTGTATACAGGCGTCCGTGTGCAGCGCATCCGCAAAGGTGAGTCGGAATTTGTGCTCGATACCCCCGATCAGACGTTTCTAGCTCGGGCCTTGGTGCTGGCCACAGGGGGGCTCTCGATTCCCAAAATGGGGGCGACTGACTTTGGCTACCGCATCGCCAAACAATTTGGCCATCAACGGGTAGAGACCCAACCAGGATTGGTCCCGCTGACTTTCTCTCAGGCCCAATTGGCCCTGGTTGAATTGCGAGGGCTGGCCCTCGATACAGAGGTCAGTTTGCCCAGCGCGCGTTTTCGCGAAAACACACTCTTTGCCCATTTTGGCCTGAGTGGCCCCGCCATTTTGCAGATTTCTTCTTATTGGCAGCCGGGCCAGGCCCTGACGATCAATTTTTTGCCTGAATTCAATTTGGCCCAAACCCTTTTGGCATGGCAAAAAGAAAAGCGCCAAGCCCAAATTACCACTCTCTTGGATGAATTTTTGCCCAAACGATTTGTGCGGGCCTGGCAAGAGCTGTATTTTCCTGCAAAACCCCCTTTTCAATTCACTGCCAACGAAGGGGAGCGTCTCTGTCAGGCTTTGCAGGCCTGGCGTTTTGAACCCGCAGGCACGGCAGGATATGCCAAAGCTGAAGTGACCACTGGGGGCTTGGACACCCGCGAAGTCTCCTCCAAAACGATGGAATCGCGTCATGTGCCGGGTTTGTATTTGATCGGCGAACTCTTAGATGTCACCGGATGGCTGGGAGGGTATAATTTTCAATGGGCCTGGGCCTCGGGGACTGCTGCGGGTGAGGCTGTTTAAGATCCGACTATTGAGACAGCGTTAAAAAGGGGAATCCGATGAGTCAATTGTCTTTTTATTCCTACCGGATTTCAGCTTTGGCTTTGGAGCTTCAAGGTAGCCGTTTTCAGGCCCGCTTTCAAGCTTTGCCAGGCGGGATCTGGCGGTTGTTAATCTGGCACCGGCCTGAAGACTGCCAGAAAAGCTCTTGGGTCTTGGAGCCCCAAAGTATTCAGCCCTTTCAAACCTCAGAAAATCCCGCAGGCCTTGCTCTCAGTGCCGAAGCTGGGCCTGGTCTGCAACTCAATCTCGCGCCCTTTTATTGGCAGTTTGGCTTTTTAAAGGCCTTGGGCATAACCTGCGATATGCCCTTTATCCGACAAGAAAATTTGCCGCCTGCGGGTTTGCGCCATCCGGCCCTCGACGGCAGCGATGGTCTGCCCTGGGGATCGGGTCTCAGTCTGAATCTGGCTCTCGGCCCACAAGATGCGATTTATGGACTGGGTGAGCGCACGGGTTTTCTGAATAAACGCGGAAGGATCTGGAGAAATTGGACAAAAGACGAGTTTTTTCACTCTCCCCAGGCTGATCCGCTCTACCAATCACACCCTTTTATGCTCTTGCGCCGTGAGAGCGATTATCTGGGGCTGTATTTAGATGAAAGCTGGTACAGTTGTTTTGATTTGGGTTATAGCGACCCCGACAGCATGAGTGTATATACGGCTGGACCCACCCTGGATATCTACCTGATTCCCGGCCCGACCCCTGCGGAAATTGTCAAAGCCTATTCTGCTTTGACAGGCCGCGCACCTTTGCCCCCGCTTTGGGCCCTGGGTGCCCACCAATGCCGCTGGAGTTATCCCGATCAAGAGAGTGTCTTGGCTATCGCCCAGGGCTATCGGGAGCATCAATTGCCTTTGGATGCCCTCTGGTTGGACATTGACCATATGGAGGGTTACAAAGTATTTAGCTTTTGCAAACAGCGCTTTCCCGACCCCTCTGCATTAACGGCTCAATTGCAGGCGCATGGCTTGCGCACTGTCGTGATTGTTGATCCAGGGGTCAAACAGGAGGCTGCCTACCCCATTTACGAGAGTGGTCGGCAGCTGCAGGCTTTTATTCGCGATCAACAAGATCGCGAATATGTGGGAGAGGTTTGGCCCGAACCGGTTGTTTGGCCAGACTTTTCGCAACCAGAAGTGCGTTCTTGGTGGGGCCGCTGCCAGGATTTTTACCGTTTAAATGGCGTGGCTGGACTTTGGATCGACATGAATGAACCTGCGGTGTTTAAAACCCCCGGCAAAACGTTGCCTTTAAATTTGCGCCAGGGCAAACACAGCCACGCAGAATTGCACAATCTCTATGGTTACCAAATGGCGATGGCAACCTGGGAAGGTCTCAAGGCCCGAAAACCCGACTGTCGCCCCTTTGTTTTGACCCGTTCGGGCTGTCCGGGCATCCAAAAATATGCCCTGGTTTGGACGGGTGACAACAGCAGTTATTGGGAGCATTTGGAGATGTCTTTGCCGATGTTAATGAACTTGGGCCTCTCAGGGGTACCCCTTGTTGGCGCGGATATTGGGGGCTTTTCGGGGGATTGTGATGGTGAATTGCTGCTGCGCTGGACCCAATTGGGGGTCTTGTACCCTTTTATGCGCAACCATGCCGGCAAAGGCAGTCGCCGCCAAGAGCCTTGGCAATTTGGTGAGCCCTGGTTGAGTCTGATTCGGTCAGCTTTAGAACTGCGTTACCAACTTTTGCCCTATCTCTACAGTTTGGCGCAACTGGCGGCTGAGAGGGGTGAGCCACTCTTGCGACCCCTCTTGTATGCTTACCCAGATGATCCCCAGACCTGGCAGATTCATGACCAATGCCTTTTGGGGCCGGATTTGCTGGCAGCACCTGTCTTGCGGCCCGGCCAGAGCCGCCGCGCGATCTATTTGCCCGCGGGGGCTTGGCAGGATTTTTGGACTGGCAAACGCTACCAGGGGCAGGAGTGGATTCTGTGTGAAACACCTTTGGCCCAGATGCCGCTTTTCCAACGCTGTGGCAGCGCTTTGCCCCTGGTCGCCCCGGCGTTGTCAACAAAAGATGCCTGGTGGAAAGACCTGATTTGGAAAGTCGCCCCCGATCAAACCATTTTGGGCCGGGTTTGGCAAGATGCCGGCGACGGTGATGCCCCTGGCCAGTGGCGTGAAGTGACAGGTTCCTGGGATGGTCAGCAATTGATCCTGAACCAGACACCCGCCCAGGCCTGTCTCGTGCAAATGCCGGTTTTTCATGGCCCCCTGCGTGGCAATGTCAGCCACGAATACCAATCCGGTCAACTTTCCCTGGCGCTGAATTCTCACGCGCTTTTGGAGTGGTAAGATGTACAAACGTGAAAGAGCCACCCCAGAAGAACTTTTGGCCCAACTTCAACCCCAGAACAAATTGCCGATCTGGCGCACGCCGACCTTTCGCCTCAGTTTGGTGGCGCTTTTGATGATCTTGCTAATCTCCAGTTTACGCGGGCAATGGGGCAATCGCGGCAAAATTCCTTCTGTCAAAAACGAAGCCCAGGAAGAGTTGGAAAAACTCAAAAAAGCCCCGCTCAAAAGCAGTGAAGACTATTATTTGCGCGCCGAAGTGCTGCGCGAACACGCCCATTTTTCTGAAGCGATTGATGATTATAACCGCATTCTCAAAGAGAATCCCGGTTCGATCAAAGCCCTGGCCCTGCGTGCCGATAGTTGGACACAGCTCGGGCAATATGCCAAAGCCCAGGCCGATTGGACCTCGATTCTCAAACGCTATCCCCAAGACCTGACTGCTTTGAACCAGCGGGGAGTGGCTTCGCTGCGCCTGGGACAAACAGCCGTGGCCCGCGCTGATTTTGACTTGGCATTGCGCAAACATCCCCAAGAGGCGGTACTCTGGGCCAATCGTGGGCTGAGTTGGCTCGAAGCCAAAAATCTAACTTTGGCCAAAACCGATCTCAAAAAAGCCCTGGCCCTCAATCCCAAATTGCCTGAAAGCCATTTTTTCTGGGGACGACTGCAATTGGCTGCAGAAAATCCCAGTGAAGCGCTCAAGGCCTTTTCAAATACCCTGATATTAAACCCTGAACATATTCAAGCACGGTATGAAAGGGGACTATTGCTCAACCGTCTGGGCCCCTGCAAACAGGCCCGCAAAGACCTTCAACTGGCGTGTCGTTTGGGCGACTCGCGGGCTTGCAAACCGCTTAAATGCCAGGCCAAGTCATGATCCCCACGGCATCCACTTGGCGTTCGCCACAGCTCCCTCCCCAACATCAAAATGTCGCAAACTTTGCCAAAGAGGCAGGGGTCTCGCATTTTTTGGCGCAATTATTGCTCAATCGCCAATTGGACTTGCCCGAAGTCGCAAAGGAATTTTTAGAATCTGACCCCGTGCTCAATTGGCCCCGCCCAGACTTTGAAGCTGAATTGGTGGCACTTTTTCGCACGCTCTATGAGCGCAAAGGCCTGATCGTGATTCATGGCGATTATGATGCCGATGGCCTAACGGGGACCACCATTTTGACCGAATACCTGCGCAGCAGTGGTTTTCAGGTTGAACCCTTTTTGCCCACCCGTTCCTTGGGCTACGGGTTAAATCTGGCAACTCTGGAGCGATTTGCCGAGTCGGGGGCGCAATTATTGATCACCGTTGACTGTGGCGTCAGCAATCAGAAAGAAATTGCCCGAGCCCAAGAACTGGGGATGCACGTGGTGATTACCGATCACCATGGATTGGGAGAAACGTTGCCTCCTGCAGACTTTGTACTCCATCCCGAGGTGCTCAAAATTCCAGAGTTACAAAATTTATCGGGGGTGGGCATGGCCTATTGGCTGGCCGTCCTACTTTACCCCCATTTTGCCTGCAATCGGCCTCTGGACCATTGGCTCGAATTGGCGGGCATCGGCACCATTGCTGACATGACCCCTTTAAAGGGCTTTAACCGCAGTCTTGTCAAAGCGGCTTTAAAACAGATCAAACACAGCCAACGACCAGGCCTCTTGGCCTTGCTTCAGCAAAAACAGACCCGGGCCTCAGAACTGGATGAAACGGCCCTGGCCTTTCGGGTTATCCCCCTGCTCAATGCGGCGGGCCGATTGCAAAGCCCCATGCTTGCTTTGGACCTCTTATTGGCTGAAGACCATGATGAAGCTGAAAGCTTAGCTGAAAATCTCAATCAGGTTAATCAGGCCCGGCGGGAAATGGGCCAGGCCCTTTTAGACGAAATAACAGCCAAATTGGATCTTGAATTGCCCAGCGGGCCTGTGATTCTGGCGGAGTCAGGCTGGCCATTTGGGATTTTGGGGATCACCTGCTCCCAATTGGTCGAACGTTATGGCCGCCCTGTGTTTTTGATGGCCATTGATGGGGAGATCGCCAAAGCATCTGTTCGTGCCCCTGAAGGTTTTCATGTTCTGCATGCACTCCAGAGCTGTGATGACCTTTTTATCAAATACGGGGGCCATGCCCAGGCTGGGGGCTTTTCGATCTCACTTTCAAAATTAGATGAACTCAAACAGCGATTGGGAGACTTTTACACAGCTTTGGGTTCGCCGCAATTAAGACCGATGGCCGAACTCGAACTCAGCCTCAACCTTGTCAATGACGAGCTCTGGGAGGATTTGCAGCGCCTGGCGCCTTTTGGCGCGGGCAACCCCTTGCCCAGTTTTGTCGCTCGCAAGGTGCCCCTGCAAAAGGTCGCCCCCGATCGCAAAGGGGTGCATCTCTTTGCTGAGTTTTCGTCAGGACTCAAGCTCAAAGGTTGGAATATGTGGCGACCAGAATTGGCTGAACACAGCCATTTTGACCTGCATTACGAATTGCAACAAAATACCTGGAAAGGCCGTACCAGTCTTGAATTACAACTAAAACAAATTCAACCCCATTCAGCGGAGTCGGTCCTTGTTCCAACCATTCCCAGGCAAACGTTGAAGGTCTCTGCTGAAAATGAGGTGGGTTTGGGAATCTGTTTTTTTCATCCTCACACGGGCCGTTATGTCAATTTAGCCCCCTTGGCAGGTGAGTACACACCCACACTAGGCAGTTGGGTGGATGGCCGACGCTTTGCCACATTATCCCCGGAAATTAACTCACAGACTTGGATTTTGTGCCCTCCGGCGGATCTCTTGAACCAGGATCGGCACAGCATGGCCTGGGAAAACCTGTATTGTAGCCATTTGATCGTCCACTGGCTGCCCAGTGACTCAGGTGTTTTTCAAACGGCTTTGAATTGCACCCAGCCTGAAAAACTAACCTTTTTGCCCACTGAGTTGAACCTCGCTCCTCCCCCCACTTTTAAGGAATTGAAACAGGTTCAGATGGTTTTGGCCAAGTTTCAAGCACAGGGGGCCGATGAACTACCAGAAACACACTTGTTTAAAGCTTTGTCCCTAACACATACGCGGGCCCGCCTCTTGCTTGCCTGTTTGTCAGATTTAAATCTGCGTGAAGGGGCTTCTGCACTGCATCATGGCCGTTTGGATCTTCGCGATAGCCCCACATTCTTGGCCTATTTGTCCCGCTTTAATGCCGCTCAAAGCCAACATCAAAAATGGTGCAAACGGTCTTTTCAGGCCTTTCAAACCTGGTTGCATTAAAAAAACCAAGAAAATTCTTGCTTGTGTGATCGCAGAGGGATGGCCTATGATAAGGAACGGGTTACAATAGGTATAACGTGCTTTCTTGAAAGGCTGATCATGAAATTGATACCGGATGACGAACTCCAAGCGCTGCTGGTTCCCCATATTCGCGATGTGCCCGATTTCCCCAAGCCGGGTATTCTGTTTAAAGATATTACCACCCTGCTCAAAGAGCCCAAGATCTTAAAACTCACTTTGGATCAAATGGCTTTGCGCTTTCAGGACCAAGGGATTGATCATGTAGTCGGGATTGAATCCCGGGGTTTTATTTTTGGTACGCCTTTGGCGTTTTTGCTCAATGCGGGCTTTGTGCCCGTGCGCAAAGCGGGCAAATTACCCAGTGCCACTTACCGCAAAGAATATGCCCTGGAATATGGCACGGACGTGCTCGAAATTCACAAAGACGCAATTCAACCCGGCGATAAAGTTTTGATCTGCGATGATTTATTGGCCACGGGCGGCACCGCTGCGGCGGCTTTGGCCATGCTTGAAGAACTGGGTGCCCAGGTTGTGGGGGCCTTGTTTGCGATTGAACTGACATTCCTCAAGGGGCGGGAGAAAATACCCAATTGCAAGACAGTCAGCCTGATTCAGTATTAAAGAAATATTTGCCCCTGCCAGGGGAAATTCCGATTAACTCTTATCCCCCTTATGTGGCCTCGCTCTTGGAGCATTTGGTGGAAAAAATGGCCTATGCCACAACAGAGGACATTGCCTTTGCTGAACGGGCTTTTTTTGCGGCATACGAGTTGCACAAAGAGCAAAAGCGCAAATCCGGGGAACCTTATATCATTCACCCTTACGAGGTGGCGCTGATTCTGACTGAGCTCAATGCCAGCGGTGAAATGATTGCTGCTGGATTTTTGCACGATATCCTCGAAGACACCGACTTTACCCATGCTGAAATGACGACCGCTTTTGGTGAAACCGTCACCGCTTTGGTGGATGGTGTAACCAAATTGAGTAAATTCTCCTTTTCTTCCAAAGAAGAGCGGCAGGCTGAAAACTTTCGGCGCATGTTCATGGCCATGGCCCAAGACATTCGTGTCGTCATTATCAAACTTGCAGATCGTCTGCACAATATGCGCACCTTGGATCATATGTCCGAAGACAAGCAGAAAAAAATTGCCCAGGAGACCCTCGATATCTTTGCACCCTTGGCGCACCGATTGGGGATTGGCCGACTCAAATGGGAGTTGGAAGATCTCTGCTTGCGCTATCTTTACCCTGATTATTATTGGAGCATCGCGCAATATATTGCCCAAAAACGCGTGGAACGCGAAGAGGTTATGAGCCGGACTTTGGTTCAGCTCAAAGAGGCCTTGCTCGATGAAGATACCGAGTTTTTTATCGACGGTGAGCCGCGTCCTGACGGGGAAGACAGCAAAAAAAGAACCAAAAAAGTTCAAATTTTTGGTAGACCCAAAAATTTTTACAGTATTTATAATAAAATATCCAAAAAACAAAAAGATTTCAAAGATATCTACGATTATTTTGGTATCCGTGTTTTGGTGGACAGTGAAGCCGATTGTTATTCGGTCTTGGGCATGGTTCACTCGATTTGGAAGCCGATTCCCGGTCGCTTTAAAGACTATATCGCCATGCCCAAGCAGAATATGTATCAGTCGCTGCACACCACGGTGATCAGCGAGACAGGTCATCCACTTGAGGTTCAAATTCGCACCTTTGATATGGACCGCATTGCCGATTTCGGGATCGCCGCCCATTGGAAATACAAACAGGGTGGCAATCAGCCCAAACGCAATAAAAACGATTTGCAATTGACCTGGCTGCGCCAATTGATTGATTGGCAAAAAGACCTCAAAGACGCAGAAGAGTTTATGTCCAATGTCAAAAGCGATCTCTTTGAAGAGGACATTTATATCTTTACCCCGCGCGGTGATGTGCATGTCTTGCCCAAGGGTTCGACGGCGATCGACTTCGCTTACCGGATTCACACCCATGTGGGCAATAGCTGCGTTGGGGCCAAAATGAATGGACGCATGATCTCCTTGCCCACCCCACTCGAAAACGGGGCCCAGGTTGAGATCATGACTTCCAAAAATGGTCAGCCAAGTCTGGACTGGATCAATTTTGTCGTCTCCAACCAGGCGAAAAACAATATCCGCAAATGGTTTAAAAAAGAGCGCCGCGAAGACAGCCTCAAACGGGGCAAAGAATTGCTTGAGGCCGAATTTGGCAAAGAAAATTACGAACATTATATTCGCTCCAAAACCTTCGAAGAAATGGCGCAAAAATTCAACCGCAACAGTGTTGAAGATTTAATCGCCACAGTCGGCTATGGCGAAATCACGCCCAAACAATTGCTCAATCGGATCAAAACCGGGCCCCTCAACCCGGATGTGCTCGACAAAATGATCATCGGCCAGACCGTTTCCCCCGAACAGCGGCGGCGCGAGGTCAAAGGCAAAGGCATTTTGATTGGTGGTGAGGCGGGCGTTCTTGTCTTTTTCCCCCATTGTTGTTTGCCAGTACCCGGTGAGCCGATTGTTGGCGTAGTCACCCGCACCAAAGGGGTGGCAGTGCACTCCAAAGAATGCTCCAATTTGGGGCAGGTCAACCCCAAGCGCTTCTTGCCTGCGAGCTGGGGAGAGGTCGAAAAAAGCTTTTATCCTGTTGAATTGCAGATTTATACCATTGACCGCCGGGGCCTGCTCAAAGACGTCGTGGCCCGTATGTCAGACAGCAAAATCAATATTCTCGCCGCCAATGTGGCCACCCACAAAGACAAAACCGCCACCATTGATCTGGTTGTGGAGGTCACAGATATCAAACAATTGCAGGGGATTATTCAGAAGATCCGTGCCATGAGTGATGTGCTCAATGTCGTCAGAATTGTGAAGACCTCCAAAGCGATCAAACAAATGGCGAGCAAAAAAGAGAGCAAGTAGGCCTGCTGGCCCTGTGTCTTTTCATCCATTTGTATTGACTTTTGCCACAAAATCTCTATGATGGGATCAGAGGGATTTATGTCAAATCAGCCAAAGAAAAAGTCCATGTATCGCATTAAATATAGCGATTATACTTTCTATTTGGCTTGGGATAGAGAAGACCCTGAACAATTACATATCACGGTTCGACATCTAACAACACCCGATGACGTCTTGAATGTGTTCTTTGCAGAAGACGACAGCTTAAACGCCCAAACGCATTGGAATGTTCTGCGTCAAAGATTTGAAACCCGCAATCAAACACATTTATTGTATTGGGGATGGATTGATGAAACCAGCAAAAAAGTCCTGATTATGACCTGTGTTAATCTATCTGGTGGCATGTATTCGACAGGAGGAAAAGATGTCTAAGAAACGGTCCTATGAAGTTTTGGAACCTGAAGAATTTTCGCCTGAACAAATGGTGGCAATCGAAGCGCAAATTGCTCAGGCAGAAGCCGATTTGCAGACCGATGAAGTGCGGATCAATTTTCGCTGGCAAAAAAACCAATTGGATTTGATCAAGCGGGCTGCAGATCAAATAGGCATCCCTTATCAGACCTATATGAAAGATGTTTTATTTCGGCAAGCAGTTGAAGATGTCAAGGCCTTCCAATCCTTGACGAATGGCCTGAAATAAGCCAATAAAACACTTAAATCATATAATTATCATTAAAAATGTGTTTAGATAAACATTTTTACATATTTATCTGGGCTGTTTGCAAGTTTAATAGAGTTATTTGGCTGGCTTAAACCAATGAATCAAGCGCTATTAGGCTTTCTTCCTACTTTAATCCCTATCATGGGTATCTTTTCAAGTTCATTAGTAAATTCTTCGTCTGATATTAAAAAGATAGCTGGAGTGACATTTTATGAGCTTGTTATGCGGTGAATATTAAGCAGTGAAGGGTTTTTCTTTCCCCGATCTATAGCTGAAACATACGGTCTATATAGCCCAGAAAGCAAAGCAAGTCTTTCTTGCGAAATTCCACAGCGTTCACGAATGAGCCATAGTCTACGTCCAAACATTTTTTGTATTTCATCTTGACTGTCCATACCTTCAGTGTTAAGCTGATTGTCTTTGGCGTCTAGAATATAGTGACAATAAACCGTGAGTTTATGCGTCGTATTTAAAAGATTAGAAAGGACGCTTTCATGAAAAGATTTATAGCTTTAACGGCTGTCTTGAGCGTTACATCTTGTAGCAGTCCACCAACACAAACATCTTCTTCTCAGATCTTAAAAGATTTGAGCAAAACTCTGAATGATTATATCGAACAGCAAAAGACACAACCATCTTCAGCACCAACTATTCAACCATCAGCAAAGCTTAGTCCAACGCCTCTCCCAACCCCAACAGTATTCCCAAATCCAACTGCTGTGCCAATCGTTCTAACAACTCCAATTCCAACGGCAACACCTACCATTGTTGCGACTTCAGACCCATCTCAAGTGTTAAATTCAATCTCCACGCCACAAATCAATGTTCCATCAGGCACAAACATAAGCATAAATATGCCTATTCCAGCAGGATACCCAGTTCCAACAGGAATCAACAAATGTAGAGCATATGTTGGGGTTACACCTGGACATAACAAAGAAATAGGCAATGATTTTGATTCAGAAAAAGTAAAAAAATTTGATAATCAGTCTATTGTTCCATTCAAATATAGTAATGTAGATTCATATGCTCAAATATTTTATGAATATCCAAGTTATAAACAAAATGCAGTTTTCGTATCGACTCCATCATTGAAGCCTGGAGAATATATTGGAACTTTTGCCGGAGGTTCAATTATTGCATTATATGTGTCTGAAAACGTAAGCCTAAATTCATTTGATGATTTTGACACTGCTTCTGGAGTAAGCATTAAGGGAAGCCAAGACGGGTATATGTGGGGTAAATTTGTAGGTTTCCTAGGTAAAAAAAACAATAAAATGAGTGTTCTGGGCTTTTTCTCTTGTATACCTTGAAATTAGTGATATATACAAATATTAGGGGTGATTCAGGCCGCATAGCAACCATAGTCTGACTCATATCCTTCTTTTTTCCTCAAATGTTACTCGAGTTCATCAAAGAGCCTTGCTAACAAACGCCATTTGTCCTGAAAAATACTCCAATATGTTCCATTTGTATTGGCTTTCAGCTCTAAACGAAGCAAGCAAAGATCTGTGGTTTCGGAGAAATTATGAGGTGCAAAGATGCTTGAAATAGTTGAGGGAAATTTTTTTTGTGGGCACCTCCTGTTTGTCAATACTCCGGACAAATTTTGGGAGGCGGAAATGAGGCTATGACTAGTTCCTGGAAAGGCCCTACTCGGCCCAGAGCATTTAAATCAAAGTCAGGGGGTACCCTAACTTGCATTTAATTCGCCCAGCCTGGCTCAAACCCAGTCACTGCCTAGAACACCCCTCAAAAAAATGTCCGAACCATTGAATTTAGCATGTTTGTTCTATTGAAATGTATTGGAAAATTACAGGAACATAAATTCATTCAAAAAATGAATGCCTTGCTTTAGATTTGATATGATATGTTGATTATTTGAGTATTTTTGGTATGAGCTGTCAAACTTATCAAGGAGAATCAAAGTCCCAGCTATGTTTTTTTCAAATTCGACTTTAATTTGGTTCATTTTTTAATTATATTGACCTTTTCATTTTGTTAAAATTTTAGTCTTTTCAAAATAGGAAAAGCTAAGGCCATTATGATAACATGAAAATGAAAGGTTGTCAATACGTCTCGTTATAAACCTATCCCTTTTTCCAAAACAAGGGACTTGTCGCAGGAAAACTAGGAAAAACAATTAGCTTTCAAAGGGCGTCATCTCAACCCTATTTTAGCAATTCACTGACCGATTCGCGCTGATTGATTCTAAACACCACATCGGCAAACAGTTTGGCGACAGAGACTTCGTCATACCAGGGATTTTCTTTTAAAAAATCTTCCCCGTGAAAGACGGCGTCTGTGCCAATCACCTTTTTGATATAACCTTCGCGCACTGCTTTGTCCAGTTTTTCGACAGCGGCACCATTAAAATAGGGCATGCTGCAGGCCAGATAAATATCCTGGGCCCCATTTTCTTTGAGCAGTTTGGTGGCGTTGATAATCGTGCCACCTGTGGCGATCATATCGTCGATGATCAAGACATTGCGATCTTTCACGCTGCCAATCAGCCTCACACTCTCGATACTGCTCGGCCGCGAATAATCCCGCTGTTTGTCGACAATCGCCAAATCTGTGCCAAGTGTGAGTGAATAGTGACGGGCACGCTGCACACTTCCGACATCGGGGGCCACCAGGGTTAAATTGCTGAGATCGTAATGTTGTTTGATATGTTTGGTGATGGGCCCAGAAGCATGAATATTTTCAAAATGGGCTGACCTGAAAAAACCTTCCACGGGTTCAGCGTGAATATCCAAGGTGATCACCCGATCGGCACCTGAGGCCTCTAAGAACATCGCAATTTGGCGAGCGGTAATGGATTCCCGCTCTTTTTTGCGCTCTTGGCGGGCATAAGGGTATTGGGGAATGATCACGGTGATGGTTTGGGCATCGGCATTGTAAGCCGCATCAATGGCGGTGCAGAGTGCCATTAAATTGTCGTTGATGCTCCGGCGCTGATCTGGATCGGCCAGATCACGGGTCAGTGGGTCGTCCATACATTGCACAATATACACGTCATCGCCGCGGATATTTTCGGTAATCACTGTTTTGACTTCGTGATTGGAAAAGAATATTTCTTTGGCCGAGCGGCGACAGGTGTCTTCCCAGCGCTGATGACCATATTGCTCATTGAGCAAATCGTCGAGATGCTTGACCAGACGGTCAGCAAAACCGCTGCCCGATGTGCAGGCCAAAATGCTCATGCGGCCCCGCGACCTGCGGGTCTTCTTGCGGACACCACTGTTGCCTCTTTGGTGTTCCGGATCCAAACGCAGTTGACCGGTACTCATAACTTCCCCCCTATTTTCTTTTTTGGCCGGGCCTGTTTTTTAATAAAAGGCGCTTTTAATTGGGGCCAGACCAGAAAAAGGTAAACACACTATAACATATCCCCTTCTTTGGTAAAGGGGGAGGTTTTGCGCTTGTCTGAGAGAAATGGGTGTACAATAGAACTCGTTGATTTTTTAACGAAGCCATTAAAGATTTTGAACTTACAAGGAACACTGCAGCCGTGAAAGAACGGAAAATCGGCCCTGCCGTCGTGCGTTTGCTGCAAGGGGATATTATGGCCTGTGAGGTCGATGGACTGATCAATGTCACGGGCAAAGCACTTTCCCATTTGGAAAACCAGCCAAAACCGGGTTTAAACAGTGCTGAAGACCTCGAAGCTACTTTGTTTACAGGTCAAAACCGCGACAAAGCGGTGGTCATGACCCAGGCCCAATTTCTCAGGGCGAAAAATGTGCTCAATACCCTTAGCGTAGAAACCACCAGCACCAATGGTGCCAAAAAAATTCGCAAAACCATGCGTTCGATTCTCGAAGAAGCCCAAGAACAAGGCTTAGAAAGTCTTGCCATTCCAGCGATTGGCACGGGCATCGGCAAATTTCCCTTGGACAAATCTGCCGAAATTTTGATCGATGAGCTGGCCAGAAGTGTCAGTTCTCCCGGAAACCACCTGCGCAAAATTATTTTTGTCCTCGAAAACCAGAAGAGTTACAAGGTTTTTGAGCAGGTGCTGGAACAGTTTGATTATTCGGAGTATTTTTGATGTCTGAACCTATTTCTCTCTACCATGGCCATTTTTTCAATCGCAATGGACTCAATTACCACTACCTGGATCAAGGCCAAGGAGACCCAGTGGTCATGGTCCATGGCAACCCAACATGGTCTGTTTATTACCGCAATCTGGTCAAGGCCCTCAGCCCCCATTTTCGCTGTATCGTGCCCGACCACATCGGTTGCGGTTATTCTGATAAACCCGATGACAGCCAATATAACTACACCCTGGGAAGCCGCATCGACGATTTGGAAGCGCTTTTGAATCACCTGGGGGTGAACAAAAATGTGACTCTGGTCGTGCATGATTGGGGGGGCTTAATTGGTTTGGGCTGGGCCCTGCGCCACATGGATGCGGTTAAACGCCTGGTGATATTTAATACTGCCGCTTTTCATTTGCCCTCCAGCAAACGCCAAATTCCCTGGCAATTGGCGCTGGGCCGCCAGACCCGCCTGGGCGCTTGGTTAATCGAAAACCTCAATGCCTTCAGTGTGGCGGCGTCATGGGTGGGCTGCACCGAACACCCGATGTCGGCCAAATTACGCAAAATTTACCAATCGCCTTACAACACCAAAGCCAATCGTATTGCTACCTTGCGCTTTGTTCAAGATATCCCGCTGCACCCAGAAGACCCGGCTTATGCTCTGGTCTCCGAAGTCGAAGACAATCTCGAACGCTTTCGCCATCTGCCCACCTTGATCTGCTGGGGCTTAAAAGACTTTGTTTTTGATGGCGATTTCCTCAAGGTCTTTGAAGACAAATTGCCCCAGGCTGAAGTCCATCGCTTTGCCCAAGCGGGCCATTATGTGCTTGAAGACATGGCTGCTGAGATTGTGCCACTGGTGCAAGCGTTTATGGGGCAAAAGGCACCCGAACCCGTGCTTTCATGAAGGCCTTGGTATGACTTCGGTACTTTCGGCTCCCGCCAATATTGCAACAGCGCTTTATGCTTCTTACAAGACCCAACCGCAGGCCACAGCGATTATTTTGGCGCAAAAACCCGACCGCCAGGGCCGTTTATCGTATACCCACCACAGCTTTGAGACCCTGGTCAAGGAGACTGAGGTGCTGGCTGCAGGCCTCAAAAATAGGGGGATTGTGCGGGGGATGCGCACCGTCTTGATGGTGCCTCCCAGTCTGGAATTCTTTGCCCTGATGTTTGCCATGTTAAAATCCGGGATTGTGCCCGTTTTGATAGATCCTGGCATGGGCCTCGACAATCTCAAAACCTGTTTGCAAGAGGCTGAGCCGGAGGCCTTTGTGGGGGTGACCAAGGCCCATGTGGCACGCAAAATCTTGGGCTGGGGCAAAGACACCGTCAAAATGAATGTGACACTTGGGCCCAAACTCTTTTGGGGCGGTTCCAGTTTAAATGATTTGCGCCGTTTCGGCCAAAAATCGCCTGAGATAGGCGTGGCGGATACCGCTCCCGAAGATCTGGCTGCCATCCTCTTTACCAGCGGCAGTACAGGCGTTCCCAAAGGGGTTGTCTACCAACATCGGCAATTTCTGGCCCAGATTGAAAGGATCCGTGAAACCTATCAGGTTCAACCTGGAGAGGTTGATTTGGCCACCTTTCCACCTTTTGCATTGTTTGACCCCGCTTTGGGCATGACTTCGGTTGTGCCCTGGATGGACCCCACCAAACCGGCGCTGGTTAACCCTGAGTCTATTTTTGACGCCATCGAACGCTTTCAGGTCACACATATGTTTGGATCCCCTGCTTTGCTCAACCGCATCAGCCGCGCAGGCCAAGCAAAACAAATTCAATTGCCCTCGCTGCGCCGCGTGCTTTCTGCGGGTGCGCCTGTACCCTGGCAGACCCTCGAACGCATGCAATCCCTTTTACCTGCTGAAGCCGAAATTTTTACGCCCTATGGTGCAACTGAATGTCTGCCCGTGGCCAGCATCAGCAGCCACGAAATTCTGGGTGAAACCCAGCTTTTGACCCGCGAGGGCAAAGGGGTTTGCATTGGCAAGCCTGTAAACGGGGTTGAAGTGGTGATCATCCCCATTACCGATACACCAATTGCCGAATGGGATGATTCCCTGACCCTGCCTGTGGGCGAATTGGGGGAAATTGTCGTCAAAGGTGATAACGTGACCACCGCTTATTTTAACCGCCAGGCCTCAACTGATTTGGCCAAAATAGCAGACAGTGATGGCCGCGTGCGCCACCGCATGGGCGATCTGGGGTATCTCGATGAACAAGGGCGGATTTGGTTCTGTGGCCGGAAGTCTCATCGGGTGATTACGCCGCAAGAAACGCTTTACACCATTCCCTGCGAGGCGATCTTTAATACCCATCCCGATGTGTATCGCACGGGTTTGGTGGGCGTGGGTGAGCCTGGTCAGATCATGCCCGTGGTCTGTGTCGAACTCGAAAAAAATCCCAGCAAATCGCAGAATCAGATCATCCTCGATTTACAAGACCTGGCCCAAAAATACCCACATACTCGCGCCATTCGGCATTTTTTAATTCACCCTGCTTTGCCTGTGGATATTCGCCACAACTCCAAGATTTTTCGCGAAAAACTGGTCCCTTGGGCCACAGAAAAATTGGCTTTGGGAGTCTCAGCGTGAAAGTCTTTGTCACAGGTGGGGGGGGATTTTTGGGGCTGGCGATTGTAAGGCAATTGATCGCCCAAGGCCATGATGTGGTCAGTTATTCTCGCGGTGTTTATCCTGAGTTAAACGCCTTGGGTGTTGAACACCGCCAAGGCGATCTTGATGCGCCCAATCGCTTGGTTGCAGCACTCAAAGACTGCCAGGCTGTAGTGCATGTAGCTGCCAAAGCCGGTATTTGGGGCAGCTATGAATCCTTCCACAGTGCGAATGTGCGCGGCACCGAAAACGTAATCTCAGCCTGTCAGCAGGCGGGCATTTCCAAATTGGTTTATACCAGTTCACCCAGCGTCGTACACAATGGCCAAGACCTTGAAGGCGTAGATGAAAGTACGCCCTATCCCAGCCATTTTGAGGCCTTTTATCCCCAAACCAAAGCGCTGGCTGAGAAGATGATCTTACAAGCCAACAGTGAGTCTCTGGCCACTGTTTCGCTGCGGCCGCATATCATCTGGGGGCCGGGGGATCCCCATTTTGTGCCCCGGTTGGTGGCGCGCGCCAAAGCGGGTCGTTTGCGTCTGGTTGGCACACGCGATCCCAAAATTGATACGGTTTACGTCGAAAATGCCGCTACGGCACATCTATTGGCCTTAAACAAACTCGAACCGGGTGCTCCAATTGCGGGCAAAGCTTATTTTATTACCCAGGATCAGCCTGAAACGGTTTCACAATTTGTCAATCGGATTTTGGACGCGGCGGGCTTGCCACCCGTGACTCGCCGGGTACCCCTGCGCGTGGCTCATTTGGCTGGCTCTGTACTGGAGTCGGTCTACCGGGCTTTTCATTTGCCAGGTGAGCCTCCCATGACCCGTTTTATGGTCAGCCAGTTTTCAACTGCACATTGGTTTGATATCTCCGCTGCCCGCCGTGATCTGGGCTATGAACCTCTGATCTCGACGGAAGCGGGCATGGCTCAGCTAAAGCGCTGGATGCAGTCAATTTAGAGAGCCCATTGTATTTTTAGTTTTTGACAGGGTGCAATTGTCCCCGAATATCCCCGTAAAAGGTCTGTCCTTTGGTGTGCAGATTAAAATACAGTTCACTGCGGCGGGCGATATGTTCCATGCCAGCAAGGGTCTTGACCTTGCCAAAAATCGGTTGGTCAGGCACCACTGGGCAACCTGAGGTAAAGGCACTGACAATACTATGGCCACTGTGAGCGGTTTTGTTGATGTCTTCGTTGCTGAGCTGCAGCGAAAAGAGACCATGCTTAAAATGCTGTTTAAAGCTGCCTTGAACGCCAAAATCGGCGATAATAGGCCCGAGCATATCCGGTTTGCCACAGTGAATGTGGAACATGACCACCTGTTCTGGATCGACGTTCTCCAATTTGACATCGACATAGGCTTTGCTCAGGTCTTTGCTAAAACGCAAGCTGCCATGTCCACGGGATTTGCGGTCTTTGCGGGCCAGTGAAGGGGCTGTGGATTTAAATTCTTTTGGGGTCAGTTCTGGGGTGTTGACTTCTTCGTCGGGCTCCTGATGGGGGCTGAGAAAGGCCTCAAAGCTGCTGCCGATTTCAGCACCTTTGGCTGGGTTTAAATTTTCAACCGGGGGGTTGGCTGATTGTTGGCTAGCCATGTTTTTTGTCTCATGTCCCGCATCATGATGGGGATTTTCCGTCTGTTTTTCGACCGAATTTGCAGGTGAAAAGGGGATTTGAGCACCGATAACAATCAGCGTAACAAAAACTGATAATCCGATCAAAAACTTGGGAGATTTTAGCAATTTTTTGTTTAACATGGTTTGTTCCTGTGATTCATTTTTTACACTATAAACCACGATACAATTTACCTTCAAGACCTGGGCAATATCTGAACAAAAGCGGTACAATTGACATACAATCCGTATGTTTGTATATACACTCCAACATGAAAGCAGTGATCCGCTCTATGTCAGGAAATTCGATGTCAGGATATTCAATGCGCGCAAATACGCCCGATTCAATCATTTCTGTGAAAGGTCTGACCAAGGTCTATAAAACTGGGTTTCAGGCTTTAAAACAGATCGACCTTGAGATAAAGCGGGGCGAAATTTTTGCCCTGCTCGGCCCCAATGGGGCAGGCAAAACCACCCTAATCAGTATTATCTGCGGAATCGTCAACCCCAGTTCGGGGATTGTCAAAGCGGATAATTTTGAGATTGTCAAAGATTACCGCATGGCCCGTTCGAAAATCGGGCTCGTGCCTCAGGAATTGACCAGTGATATCTTTGAAACGGTCTGGGCCACGGTCCAATTTAGCCGTGGTCTCTTTGGCAAAGCCCCCAACCCCAGCTATCTCGAACAGGTCCTCAAAGACCTCTCCCTTTGGGAGAAAAAAGACAGCAAAATTATGACCTTGTCTGGGGGCATGAAACGGCGAGTGATGATTGCCAAAGCCCTTTCACACGAACCCAGTATTCTCTTCCTCGACGAACCCACCGCGGGTGTCGATGTCGAATTGCGCCGTGAGATGTGGGAGATGGTGCGCCGCCTGCGAGAGCAAGGGGTCACGATCATTTTAACGACCCATTATATCGAAGAAGCCGAAGAAATGGCAGATCGGATTGGGGTGATCAACAAAGGTGAGATCATTCTGGTCGAAGACAAAAAGACGCTGATGAAAAAACTGGGCAAAAAGCAGTTGGCAATTCAGTTACAAGCCCCCTTACACGTCCTGCCTGAGTCTCTGAAAGGCTTTCAATTGGCACTATCAGAAGATCAGTCCCAGTTGATTTATACCTTTGATACCCAGGCCGAACACACAGGCATTCCCGCCTTGCTCAAACAATTGGGGGAGTTGGATCTTGATTTTAAAGACCTACACACCAGTGAGAGTTCGCTTGAAGACATTTTTGTGCGCTTAATTGGAGAAACAAAATGAATATTTATGCCATTCGGGCCATTTACCAATTTGAATTGGCACGTTTTTTTCGCACCCTCTTTCAGAGCATTGCCTCTCCTGTGATTTCTACTTCGCTTTATTTTATCGTCTTTGGTTCAGCAATTGGCTCGCGCATGACCGAGATCGATGGCACAAGTTATGGCGCTTTTATTGTACCGGGTTTGATCATGCTCTCCGTTTTAACCGAAAGTATCTCCAATGCCTCGTTTGGAATTTATATGCCCAAATATTCAGGCACGATTTACGAGGTTTTATCTGCGCCTGTTTCGCCGTTTGAAATTGTCACAGGTTATGTGGGCGCTGCAGCGACCAAGTCGATCATCTTGGGAGCAATCATTTTGGCCACAGCGCGGCTCTTTGTCGATTTTACGATCTTACATCCGCTTTGGATGGCGATCTTTTTGATTTTGACATCACTGACCTTCAGTCTCTTTGGCTTTATAATTGGGATTTGGGCTGATGGCTTCGAAAAATTGCAAATTATTCCCATGATGATTATCACCCCCCTGACCTTCTTGGGCGGCAGCTTTTATTCGATCCATATGCTGCCCCCGTTTTGGCAAAAGCTGACCCTGTTTAACCCCATTGTCTACCTTGTCAGCGGCTTTCGCTGGAGTTTTTATGGGGTTTCGGATGTCGGTGTGACTTTGAGCCTGACGATGATCTCTTTCTTTCTTTGCCTGTGTTTGTTGACTGTGTGGCTTCTGTTTAAAACAGGTTACAAAATCAAAAACTAAGGATCTGCATTTTCCAGTTTTTGGGCCCAGGTCTGAAGGGCCTGAAACTGGGCTTGTAGCAGTTCAGGATCATCTACCAGACTTTTAAATTGGTGATAATCCAAGCGCACTGCCTCAATCCAGTTTTCGCTTTCAAAATCCAAATGGGTAAATAGCCAGACGTATATCACATGCCCGTAAGTATAATGGCTGTGTAGGGTCTGTAATTCAGATAAATGGGTCCCCCCGTCCAAGAGGCAATGGGGGGACTTTTCGTCAGCCAAAATCAGTTTCATGACAGGTTGATCTTTGCCACAGGTATAGGGTTGGCTTGGCGAAAAAACACTATTGCCAAAGGCTCGACAACTCAGTGGGCGGTGTGTGTAAATACCACAGGTTTCAGCTTTGGTTAAAAACGGGCAAGGGTCCTGGCGCAGGACTTGGGTGACTTTGTAAAATGCCTGGTTGCCCTTTTCAGTTTGCAATTGATCGAGATTCTCATCAAAAAAGAACAGGGTTTTTTTGATATAATCCACATTTTTAGCCAAGTAGAGGACAATCTCAGCTATCAGTCTATTTTGTTCTTGTGGGGGAAAACCTTGGCTGAGTGCTTCAAACATCATTTCCCATTCCAGCGGGCGAATACAGAGGTCAAAGCCATTCCCCATCTTGCAGCAATCTGCACAGCCGCTTGGACAGCTCAAGGGGTAGGTGGCATAAGCTTTTTGCATAGGTGCTTCCATTTTTTGATAGAGCAAAGCCAGTGCTTGCTTGGCTTGAGTCGGGGCTTGGGCGATGTAAGCTTGGTACTGCTGAAAGACCTCAAAATAAAATGCATCCTGGCGATCTGATGCCAATTGGGACACCCACGGATTGCTCAGCCATTGAACTTGAAGCAAATCGCGTTTGCCACTGAGATAGCTATGTAATGGGCGGCTCAAGCGCGTAGGGTGGTCCACCAGATAGGTCAAGCTGGGGTGGCTAAGAATCGCTTGATAATCAAAATTTTGCAAACAAAATAAGGCCAGTTCTGGCATAGAGTCGATGACCAAGATCGGCACTTCAGGGAGTTTATGAGCCAGCAAGCGCTTCAAATACTCACCCGTGCCCAAACCATAAACCACATAGCCCCAATTGACGCCAGACGGTGGGAGAAATGCCTCGGATAATTCCCATGTTTGTGTGGAAAATCCAAGCAATGGCTGTTGCTCGGTCCCTTTCAACCGAAATTCTGCTGAAGGTGTTAGAACATCTAAGACAGTTAGCGTGTCCGGGTGAAATTGTTTGAGGATAGCGAAATTATCTTTTAAAAGTGTATTCATGATTATTTGTGAATTATTAGCAAATGAGTGAATTTAATTGCAAAAGTTTATTTATCTTAACATGTGATCCAATATTTCGGACCTCAATCGAATAAAAATTCTTTGAAAAATAACCAATTGAATTCAATTAACTATTTCTTTACCTTCATTTATCCGTTAGATAAGAATTGTTTGGCGTCAATTGGCGGATAAGTAAGTATCCAAATCAAGTGTTTTTTAAATAGAGGAGTTTTTTAGAATGAATATCAATACCGTTAATACCGCGACAACTGTTTTAAATACCGCCACCCCTGCGGCCCCGAAGAAACCCGAAACCCCTGCCAGCCCCTCATTGAATGAACTCAAAGGGGACAGCCTCGAACTCAAAAAAAGCCCTGTCAATGGCGCTCTGCGGGGTGGTTTAATTGCTGCTGGTGCTGTCGGTATCCCCGGATTAATCTATGCTGGTAGCTCCAATGGGGTTGAAAAGGTATTTGCTCTCTATTTGGCCGGTACTGGCGCTGCCGCTGCTGGCGTGACGGGTGCCGTCGCTGGCGCCTTGGCTTCCCAAGTCACCGACAGCCCTTGGAAAGGTGCTTTGTTGGGCGCTGTGACCGGTGCTGTGACGGGTGCCGCTGCCCTTGGTGCGATTGGTCGCAGCTTAAATGGCGCTGCTACTGGCGCTGCCATTGGTGCTGTGGGTGGTTTAATTGGTGGCGTGGCCGGAACTTACGCCAGCGAAAAGAAATAAATGATTTAGAAAAAAAGCCCCTCAAACGAGGGGCTTTTTTATTTGGGAATTGGATTCGGATTTTCAGCGTTTTGATTTTACCCGATTTGGTTTTACCAGTTTTGATCGCCAATGCAGTAGAGATACCCTCCCGCTGCAACCAAAATATACCCCTGTTTGGAAACCGCAGGTGAGCTAAAAATGGCATCCCCAATGGTGGGATGGAAATAGGTTGCTCCACCGCCACTGGCAATCCCCTCTGGAAATTTGCTGCCGGCCAATTTTGGTTCGCCCAGATACAGGGCCCAACCGGGGTCGCCTTTTGCTGCATCGAGGGTATATAACCCCCCATCGTGACGGGGAATGATCACCATCGAACCACTCAGGGCGGGAGAGGCCCATTGAGGCAGCATGGGTACGCCCACAGACGTACTGCCGAGGGCTTTGCCCGATTCTGCATTGACAGCAATCACCTCGTTGGAATAAGGCTCGGCATAGATCAACATATCTTTGTACACAACAGGGGACGTGCGAATATTTCCCCAATTTTGGCGCTCGCCATCAGATTCGGCTTTCCAGATCAGCTTGCCCGTAAGCAAATCCAAACGAACCAAAGCGGGGGTGGGATACAGCGACTCGCGAGCAAAACCAATAATTGCACTGTTTTTATACAAGGTGGCTGAGCCATAGATCTCTACCTGTGTAAGGTACTGCTCGTTGACATATTCTGGATAAAGGCTGAGGATATCTTTTTCCCAGCGGATTTTCCCTTTGAGATTGAGACCAAAAATTTTCCCCTGCGTCGTGCCGACCACAATCCGATCTCCCTGCAGCGCAGCGCCAGCACGAATACTGCCTTTCAACGCTGTTTTCCAACGGATTTTGCCCGAACTTGCATCCAAGGCAAAAAACAGCCCCTGGGCAGTGCCAACATAGACCACTTGGTTGTGAACCAAAACCTGGTAGGTTTCTGCCCCCAATTCTTGGCGCCATTTTAATTCACCTGAACGGGCATCAAGTGCCCATACAGCACCTTCATCACCCGTGGCAAAGATCAGCCCCTTTTCATAAGCAATGCCGCTGGCATCCGCGCGAGCTGGCGCATACCAGTTGCGAGCCCCTGTTTTAAGATCAAAGGCATAGACCCCATCGGTCAAAAGACTGTCACTTTCGTTTCCCGCTTCATAATCGGGGATTTGCCAAAGATAGCCAGAGCTACTGATAAAAACCTGTCCATCCGCGATCAGCGGAGAATTGAGCCAACCTGCTACGCCCACAGGTTGTTTCCAACGAATGATCGGGTTTTGAATGCTTCGACTGGAGGGGGCCTGCCCGGTATGGCTGGCATTTTGTTGGAACATGGGCCAGTCAGGTTGTGTGACAGGGTTCGCCAGAGTAGGGGATGCGGCATAGGTTAAAAGCCAACCATAAAAACACAGAGCCAAATAGAGGGGGGCACGAAACATGCGCTTTTTCACAACAACTCCTTTTAATAGCAGTTACCATCATTCTAGACATAAAGGAGGATGGAACTGTTCACAGCCTCATTCTGCCATGAAATCCCTGGGGGTGAAATTATTCAGACAACAAAGTTGAAAAAAGAAGCTGGATTTTTTGAGGTTAATTAGTGTAAAATGTACATATATTCGAGCGGATGGTCTTCAGATTCCGGTATACTTGATGTTGAATGAAAGGCAGATGGGCAAATGTCAGAGATGTTGGCTTTAATCAAAGAAAAGGGTGAAGTTCAGCTGCGAACGACCCCTCGGCCCGCCTGTGACGCTCCCAATCACGTCCTGATACGCGTTAAAATGGCCGGTATCTGTCGCACAGATTTGGCTGTCATGCGTTCTCAATTGGTCACCCCGGAACCCCTGATTGTGGGCCATGAATTTGCAGGTGAAATTGTTGCCATCGGTGATCAGGTGCCTGACCTGCATGTGGGAATGCCTGTGACTGCGATGCCACTTTTGCCCTGTGGAAGCTGTTTGGCCTGTAAGGAAAAAAGGACTGAAAGCTGTTATCGCGGCAAGATGTTGGGTCTGCATGTCTCAGGGGCGTTTGCAGAATTTGTTTGTTTGCCTGCAGAGCAGGTCTATGCTTTGCCTAAACACTGGCCTACCACATTGAGTTGGGAAACAGCTGCTTTCAGTGAACCCGTGGCGGCAGCCGCAGCCATTCTTAAAGCAGATATTCACCCAGATGGGCTCGGTGCTATTGTTGGTCAAGGCCGAATTGCAGAATTGAGCTTGCGGCTTTTAATCAACCAGGGTTTTGAGCGTGTAACACTATATCGCCAACCCCAAGATTTACCCAGTAATGGCTTTGATTGGTTAATTGAAACAGGGTTGAGTGACACCTGTTTAGATCCCCTGATCGCAGCCCTGCGCCCGCGGGGACTGCTTTTGCTCAAATCGCGTCATTTGCCCACCTTGCAATTTGATCCCCAACTTTTGATCCGCAAAGAAATCCGTGTGCAAGGTGTTTATTATGCTGCCTTCCCTTGGGTTTTGCAGTGGTTAGCCGATCATGCAGAGCAGGTACAAGATTTGTTTGGCCCGGTTTATCCCGCTCAGGCGTGGCAAAGTGCGCTAGACGCCGCTGAAGCAGGAGAAACCCTTAAAATCTTTTTAAGCTGGCCCTAGCGATGTGTGGGGTGATCGCATTGATCAGCACAGAAGCCATTGCAATGGCCCAACTTGCAGCGGGTGTCGAAGCCTTAAGCACCCGTGGGCCCGATGGCCAGGGGCTTTGGCGCTCAGATAACCAGCTTGTGGGTTTGGGCCATGCCCGGCTGGCAACCCGTGATCTTGCTGGGGGGCAGCAGCCGCTGCACTGTGTCCAGAGACAATTGAGTGGGGTATTTAATGGGGAGTTTTATGGTGTGGAGCCTTTGCGCGCCGATTTGCAAAAAAAAGGCTATCATTTTAAAACCAAATCAGATAGCGAAGTGGCGCTGTATCTCTATGCTGAATATGGTCTGGATTGTCTGCGCTTTTTGCGCGGAGAATTTGCAATGCTGCTTTGGGATGGCCAAAAACAAGAATTGATCGCCCTGCGCGATCGTTTTGGGATTAAACCGCTGTTTTTTTCCAGGCAAGCAGACACTTTGCTTTTGGCTTCCAAAGCGTCTGCACTCTGGGCGATGGGCGTTGCTCCCGCATGGGACATGCACAGCTTGGCTCAAATTTGTAGCTTTCAATACCCTCTGCCAGAACAGTCGCTTTTTGCTGGCATTCAGGCATTGCCACCGGGCCATGGTTTGCGTTGGCGCTCAGGGCAACTTGAGCTCTTTGCTTATTGGGATTTGGACTATCCCGAAACCAACGACCTGCGACCCGAGTCAGAAGCCAGCCTGATTCCTGAATTGCAATCGGCAATCCAGACCGCAGTTGAATTGCGGCGGGTGGCAGATCTGCCTATCTGCTCTTATCTTTCTGCGGGCCTGGACTCCAGTATTATCACTTCGTTGCTCAATCAAAATGCGCCATCTAAGGCCTTTTGTGTGGGCTTTCCTGGCTGGGCAGGAGATGAAGGTCCATTGGCCCAGGCCACTGCAGATGCCTTGGGTATCTCATTGTCTACGTTGCAACTCGATTTCCCAAAGCTCCAGCAGGCCATGTTAGAGACTCTCCGTCTGACTGAAGGGCCCAGTATCAACCCCCATGTGACTGCCCGGCGTTTACTTTGCAAAGACATCCGCACGAAAGGATATAAAGTGGTCTTAACAGGGGAAGGGGCCGATGAACTCTTTGGCGGCTACGCGCATTTACTCGCAGATCTGTATCCCGGTGGAGACCGCCATTCAGGTTTGAAGGGGATGCATTTGCCTTTGGGGCAAGAGCCAGACCTCTCCATTTTAGAGCAAGAATGGGGACACGTTCCCACTTTTATTCGCGCCAAAGCGGCTTTGTGTTTGCGCTTACGCAGTTTACTCAATCCTGATTTTTGCTCTGCCTTTCCCCTGTTAGAGATGCAAAAGCGGCTCTTGGCGGCTTTTCCTTCCCAGGCACTGGAGGGGCGTCATCAACTTCATCAATCGCTCTATCTCTGGAACAAACTGGGTTTGGCCGGGTATATTTTGCCCACTGTCGGAGATGGGGCTGAAATGGCCGAAGGCCTGGAGGGGCGTTTGCCTTTTCTCGATCATCTCCTCTTTGAGCGGGTGCGGAGCCTGCCGCCAGAACAACTGATGGCCCCTGGTCTGGAAAAGGCCCTCTTGCGTCAATTGGCCCAACCCTGGTTGCCCAAGGCCGTGTTGACCCGTCCCAAAGTGCCTTTTTTGGCGCCCTCACTTTTGTCCCACAGTTTACAGGCCAATCCACATGCCCAGCCATCTGTACAAGCAGCCTTTTTCCCGGCCCCGTTGCCCGAATTTGTCGATGCTTCAGCTTTGGCCCTGCGCCTCAAATGGTTGGCGAATGCGCAGCCAATAGAACATCAGAGTTGGGAGCCCCCTTTGTTGCTCTTGTCCTCACTTTGCCAGATGCACCAATTATTTTTCTCAAACAGGAGTACACAATGAGCCAAGCCGCTCCCTGGTGGGAGACCTTTTATTCCAATCACTATGCCGAAGCGATGTTTCAATTGGATCTCAACTATCTCAACGCCGCCTGTGACTTCATTCTCGACAAGTTGCAATTGCAGTCGGGGCAAACTGTCTTGGATCAGTGTTGTGGGATTGGCAATATCAGCTTATTGCTGGGCCAAAGAGGGATTTCTGTAATCGGCATTGATCAAAGTGATAGCTATGTTCAACAGGCCCAAGAACGTGCCCGCTTGGGGGATCTTGGCAATTGCCACTTTGTTGCAGCTGATGCATTTAGCTATGTCTCACCCACACCTGTGGATGCTGCGCTTAATTGGCATACCAGTTTTGGCTATACCCCCGATGATCGCCAAAACCGATTGATGTTGGAAAGGGCCTATGCCTCGCTCAAACCCGGAGGCTATTTTCTCTTGGATTTTCTCAACCTGCCCTATGTTTTAAAACATTTCCGCGCTACCATGATTACCTATCATCAGACTCAAGAAGGAGATGTAGAGGTGATTCGGGAATCCAGCCCAGATCTGTCCTCTGGCATGTTGAACCAACTTTGGACCTTCATCTATCCCAATGCAGAGCGCCGTCTGATGCACCAAACTGGCACTCGTATGTATTTGCCCTATCAATTGGGGGATTTGCTCAAAGCAAGTGGTTTTGAGCTGATTGACTATTTTGGTAGTTTAGCAGGGGAGCCACTTTCGTTTGAGACTCCCCGCTGTATCTGTTTGGCCCGGCGGCCTGTGTGAGCAAGGTGTTGAAAGCAAGTTTTCCCCCCAGCCAAGGTGTGAATGGGTTGCGCCCTGATGCCTTTTACCGGGGTGAAATTGCCTTACTGAACGCCACATCAACCACTGGGCTGCTCGTTCAAGGGATGCACAGCCGACTCCAACAAGCCCTTTTTCCGGCCCCTATTTTTGCCACTGCCCAACACATTTTGGCAAATGACCTCTTGCGCGGCCGTCTTCATCACCTGCGCAGGCAACTTTACACAGATCAGGTGATTTTAAAGGTATTGGCCACAATTGTGACTGAGTTGGCAACTGAGCTGAAGTGGCCAGAACTGCCATTTGTGGATTTACCGAGGCTTCGCGCAATTGTGCCTCAAATGCATCAATTGTCTGCCGCAACAGATGCCTTTTCAGCCCACCGCGATACCTGGTATGCCAACCCTCCTGCCCAAATCAATCTTTGGATTCCCTTGGGGGATTATCCGGCAACCCAGACCTTTGTCTTTTACCCTGACTGCTTTTCCAGAGCGGTTAAAAATAATTCAGAGTCCTTTGACTATGAACATTGGCGGGCCACCGTTGGCTGGCAAAGCCTACAAAAACCTGAATCTGCTATATATCCTCAGGCTTTGGAATTGCAAGTGGAGGAACCTCTGGGCTTTGCCTGTGAAGCAGGACAAAGGCTCTTGTTCTCGGGCTCCCACCTGCATCAGCCTTTGCCCAATAACGGTGAAAATATTCGCTTTAGCCTTGATTTGCGCTTGGTATGTCGCAGCGATTTTATCCAAAAACGGGGAACCCCACAAACAGACAATCGCTCTCAGGGCAGTACCTGGCCTGAATTTGTTTCGTTGGCGGCATGGCAATGAGTGAATATTTCCGCTCTATCGTTGACGCCTTCTATCACGTTGTTTTGTCTCAGCCAAAAGCCTTGGCCTTGGTCAGTCCAACCCACACGCTGAGTTATGTCCAGCTTTGGGAAGAATCAGGACGGGTAGCTGCTTTTTTGGGTTCGACAGGATTGCAACCTGGCGAACGGGTGGGAATTTGTTTGCCCAGATCCTTGGAATGGATCATTGCCTTGATTGGGGCATGGCGGGCAGGGATGGTGATTACACCGCTTGATCTGTTGGCCCCGGCTGAGCGTTTGGAGTGGCAACTCAAACATGCAACCTTGGCCACTGTTTTGGGGCAAGGTTCCCCTCCAGCGGGGATTGCGCTTTCTCGCTGGCTTGATTTGGCCCTGGCATCTGATACTGAGCCCCTCAAAGACAGTCATGTTCTGCAAGAGGGTGACCCTGCCTATTTGATCTTTACCTCTGGTTCAACTGGTCTTCCCAAAGGGGTCCTGTTATCCCACCGGGGCCTTTTGCCGGTATTAGAAGCTCAAATAGAGGCGTTTGGACTGGGGCCTGGCAGTCGCAGTCTCTGGCTGCTCTCACCGCTCTTTGATGCCTCTCTTTCAGATTTGGGAACCAACCTTTTGGCCGGTGCCACCCTCTATTTAGATACCGGTCTTGAAAGAGATTTGGAACGCTTAAAACAGGCGCTTGCAAAGTGGCAGATTTCCCACCTGGATTTGCCTCCCTCGCTTTTGCCTTTGCTCAATCCTTCAGATTTCCCTAGCTCTTTTCAGACTTTGATTCTCGGAGGGGAACCCAGTGACCCAGCCCGTCTGCGTACTTGGTCTGAACATTTTAAACTGATCAATGTCTATGGCCCTACCGAAACAACCATTTGTGCCTCACTCTGCACCGTTGACGAACACTGGCAAGTGCCCTTGCTCGGCCAGCCTTTGCCTGGCTTCGAATTTGCGGTTTTACACCCCGATCAAACCCCCGTGGCTGAAGGGCAAGATGGAGAATTGTGGATCAGTGGTCCTGGTTTGGCTTTGGGTTATGTCAATGCTTCACGTTTGACCCGCGAACGTTTCCGCGAGCTGAATGGGGTGCGTTTTTACCGCAGTGGCGATAGGGTTCAGCTTTTGCCAGGCGGGGAATATGCCTTTCGCGGTCGCCTCGATCGCCAAATCAAATGGCATGGCCAGCGTCTGGAACCCGAAGAAATCGAAGCTGTGCTTTTGCAAGCGCCAGGCGTGAGCCGAGTGGCCGTTTTTTTAAATAATGCAGACGCGCCAGCAGATGGGGTATTAAGTGTGGCATTTCAAACCCAAACGCCTGAACCTTGTGATCAGGGCCTTTTGCAGACATTTTTAAAATCGCGCCTGCCAGACTGGATGCTTCCCGTGCGCTGGTTTCAGCTTGCAGACTGGCCTCTCACTGCCACGGGCAAAACAGATTATGACGCCTTGCAAAAATTAGAATTTGGGACACCTCTCTCATCTGAATCCATCGACTCACCCGAAGAGGCTCTGTTTCTCAGTCTCTGGCGAGAAATTTTACATCGTCCTGCTCTTAATGCCAGCGAGGCTTTGGGCGCACATTCCTTGCAAAAATTGGAGTTTTTGGCCCGCTGCAGTTTACAAGGCCTTCATCTCAACCCCGAACGCCTCAATGCCTGTGATACCGTACGTCAAATCGTGCAGGTTCAACACCAAACAGAGTCCAGTGGCATGCCTGTAGAACAATTATTGCCCGACACCCTGCTCAGCCCTTCCTGGCAAGGATTTTTGGCTCAGTCTCAAAACCATTTGATCAAAGGCAAAGGGGAGACCCTCTTAACTGGAGCGACTGGTTTTTTGGGGCGTTGGCTCTTGCGCTATTTGCTAGAAGAGGGCAAAGGCCCCATTCACTGCTTGGTGCGGGCCCGCAATGTTGAAGAAGGTTTAGACCGGCTATTACAGGCCCTCAACAGCACTGGGGCTTGCAAAAAGGACTGGGTCAAACGGCTTGTTCCCTGGTGTGGGGATCTCGAAGCAGAGCAATGGGGATTGCCAAATAGTTCTTGGAAACGCTTGGCTTTGGCCCTTGACAGGATTATTCACAGTGGAGCGCGGGTCCACCTCAGTGAGCCCTATGAGCGCCTCAAAGAGCCCAATCTAAAAGGCACTCAGACGGCGCTTAAATTACAGGCTTCAGGTCGCAGCAAAGCCTTACATTACGTATCGACACTTTCGGTCTTTGTCGGCAGTGATTGCAATCAAGGTGTGGCTTATGAAGACGACGATCTCTCACAGACCCGTTATTTGTTTGGCGGTTATGCCCAAAGCAAATGGGCGGCAGAAGCATGGCTGCGCCAAAGTGGCGGCCAAGCGGGTCCGCTGCATATTTACCGCTTGGGTTTGATCACCGGCGACACGCAGTTTGGCTGGTTTCCTGAAAAAGACTGGTTCCAGTGGCTGACTCAGGGTTTGGTCAATCTGGGGGGCATTCCTCAAGACATTGATCCTGCATGGGCCCTGGATTTAACCCCTGTGGATTACGCCGCGCGGGCTCTATTGGCGATTGCCAAAAAGCCCATGCCAGGACTTCAGACGTTCCATCTGGCCAATCCCAAACCCCTGATGTTGGGGCAATGGCTTACGGCATTACAGGCCTTTGGTGTGCGTTTGGAGCGTCTGCCCCGGGCTGAATGGCATTTGCGTATGCAGGCGGCTTTGCAAAGCTGCACAGGCCCCGAAAGTGCCTCGGCCCTCTTGGCCCTCTGTCGCCTGATGGGTGAAGAACAATACAAACAACTGCGCAGCCTCGATCTCTTTCAAACCACGGGGATTCGTTTTGATACCCAAAATGCGGATGCCCTCTTGCACCCACAGGGGCATTTTTGCCCCGCTCCAGAACCCGAATTGTTGCAGCGTTATCTCATTCAAATGCTGAATTAGTCTTCAAAAACACAGATTTGGTTGCGGCCGCGATCTTTGGCCTGATACAGCGCTTTGTCTGCCGCATTGAGTAATTGTTCTTTGGTCTTCTCTGAGCGGGGGATACCCACCGCCAGGCCAAGACTGAGGGCGACGTATTTGTGTTTGGGGGACTCTGGATGCGGCAAGGCCAATTGGTGGACGGCTTCTGCCATGGCCTGGGCGACTTGGTAGGCCCCTTGCAAAGGGGTCTCTGGCAAAAGCACAACAAACTCCTCTCCCCCATAACGGGCCAAGATGTCACCGGGTCGTTTGATGACTTTTTTCAAGGCCTGGGTAACCTGAATCAGGCAGTCATCGCCCTGCAAATGGCCAAAGTGATCGTTGTAATGTTTAAAATAATCCAAATCACAAAGAATCAAGGCCAGTGGCATGCCATTGCGCAGACAGCGTTGCCATTCTTTTTGCAAAATTTGGTCAAAGAAGCGCCGATTGGCAATATCTGTTAAACCGTCCATTTGGGCCTGTTGGGCCAATTTTATTTCCAAATTTTTACGTTCAGTGGTATCGCGGAAGGTCACCGCCAGACCGTCGTCGAGTTTGACCGCACTGAGGTGCAGCCATATTTGTTTCTGCTCTAAAAACAGCTCTTTGTCGAGAACTTCCCCTTTTTCGACAACCGTGACAAAGTCTTCAAACAGTCCATCTGCTTGAATTTCCGGGTTTTTACCGAATTGTTTTTCTGCTGAGGCGTTGAGCAGGACCCATTTAAACTCTTTTATTTGGCCATTTTCGTCGCGCAGGGCTTCACAGGCTGCTATGCCATCTTGGGAGCTGTTGAGAATACTTTCCAATTGCCTGCGCTGTTTGAGAATCGTCAATTGACTTTCGATCCGGGCCAAAACTTCGGCCTCTTGAAAAGGTTTGGTGATATAATCCACGGCCCCAGCTTTGAGGGCTTTTACTTTTTCTTCGGTGTCGTGCATGGCGCTGATAAACAAGACTGGAATCTGTTTTAAGTTTTCCTGACTTTTTAAGGCCAAACAAACTTCATAACCATCCATTTCAGGCATGCGAATGTCCAACAGAATCAAATCGGGTTTTTCTTTTCCAATCGCATTCAGGGCCTGTCTCCCCGAAGTGAATGGGCGCACCAAATAGCCTTGCTCTTTGAGAATATTGATCAGAAGATGCAAATTATGGGGGTTGTCGTCAATCAGGACAATATCTTCAGCCATGGGATTTCCTGTATTTCAATTCCCATTCATAATACAGGCTTCTGAGAGAGGTGTGAATCGCTCAATAAGTTTAAGATCTCGCTGTATTCGAATTGCTGGGCCCATTGATTGAGTAAATGACCCAATTCAGGGCTGTGGGGAAATATGGCTACAATGGCCTTTTCCAAGGCCTCCATATAACCCAGTTCAGCTGCTTCGCGCAGATTGGTTAGCTTTTGGGAGGGGATGGCTGAGAGTAGGGCAACCCAGTTTTTTTGTTGCGGTTGTGGGTCTTCAGCATAGCGGTATTGCAAACCCAATTGTTCTGCAATCAGATTCCAGATTTCTTGCTCTTGGACAGGTTTCCTTACAAACAGATCACAGCCTGCGGCCAAGGTTTTGGCTTGTTCATTAGAAAACGCACTGGCGGTTACTGCCACGATGACCGTTGTTGGATGGCCCGCTTTGATCAGATTTCTGATTTCTCGGGCGGCCTGATAGCCATCCATAATCGGCATACGCATATCCAACAAAATCAAGTGGGGTTGCCAAAATTTATATTTTTCAACAGCGACCTGACCATTTTCGGCCAGCTGTATTTGAAAGCCCAGTGGAGACAAATACTGTTCAAGCAAATGGCAATTGTGAGCATCATCATCCACAATCAAAATCCGTATTTCACCTTGATCAGGGGCAAGACCCAGGATTTTTTTTTGAAGATGAATCGCTGGTTGGTTGGGGCTGCTGAGGCAGACAGGAATCTGGAATTCAAATTGAGAACCTTGGCCCAGGGTGCTCTGCACCTCCAATTTACCCCCCATTTTTTCAATCAATTGTTGGCTAATGGCCAAACCCAAGCCCACCCCTTCGCGGCTGCGTCCCTGGCTTTGTAATTGCACAAATGGCTGAAAAATGCTTTCAATCTGATCGTCTGAAATGCCCATGCCCGTATCTTCAACCCTAAAATTGAGTTGGTATCTTGCGGGCCTGGCAATGCCCGTGCCTTGACCTTAAGACTGACGCTGCCCGTTTCGGTGTATTTGAGTGCGTTATTGAGAAGATTGATCAAAATTTGACGCAATTGCTTTTCATCACAGCGAATCAGGCGTGGGGTGTTCAGGGCCATTTCCACTTTGAGTTCAAGTCCTTTGGCCTGGGCCTTAAATTGCAACATCTCCTGCAAATCGTGAACCAACACCTGCAGATCACAATTGTCTTCATGTAATTCCAGGTTGCCTGCCTCAATTTTTGCCATTTCCAAAACATCATTGAGGAGTTTGAGCAGGTGATCTCCACTGTTGACAATGATATTTAATTTATCAAGGTGTTCAGTGGCCAAGCCCTGGGCATTGCGCAATAGGCGGGAGAAGCCAATAATCGCGTTTAAGGGTGTCCGAATCTCATGGCTCATATGGGCCAAAAATTGGCTTTTGGCCTGATTGGCTTGGGCCAATTGGGCCGTGCGTTGTGAGACTTTTTGCTCAAGATCTACGTTCTGGGATTGCATCAAGTGATAAAGACGGGTGTTTTCAAGTGAAATCGCTGCTTGACTGGAGAGCAATTCGAGAATTTGCAGTTCATGGGGGCTAAAATGGCCGGCCTCGGTGGTGTTTTCCAAATAGAGCACACCGCTCAGTTGGCCTTTATTGAGAATCGGTAGACAGAGCACGGCTTCCGGTTCACAGGCCAATAAATAAGCATCTTCGCTAAAGGGGTGATCCGCTGTTAAATCGTTGATCAGCACCCGCTGTTTGTTCTGAATCACCGCTTCAACCACTCCTGTAGAGACCATGCGGTTTTTGGAGAGACTTTGGTGCAAAATGTAAATATCTTTGTTCCATTCGGCGTGTGCCTCGATCCACCAAGTGCCCCCCTCGGGCAAGAGTAAAGACACTTTTTGAGCCCCCGAATACTCCATCATCAAGGTCAGCAATTTTTCTAAAAAATGGTTCAAACTGATTTCGCTTGAAAGGGCCTGAGAGGCTTTCATCAGGCTAACCAGATCGAGATCTTCGGCTTTGATTTCAGCCAGACTGGGGGGGCGATCGTCTGGATCAGGAAGGCGCTGGGGCGCACTTAATAAAAAAGGGAATTTTTTTTCTAGTTTTAATTTCAGCACTTCAATTTCCCAATTGATATACATCTGATAAGCAGCCAGCAAATAGATTTCAGCAATGCGGAAATGTCCCAGAGCTGCATAAAACTGTCCAGCGAGTTCATGGGCCAAGGCCTCTAATTGGGGTTCATGGTGCAATTTGGCTTCTTCAATTGCCTGATCATACAGGCGCATGGCCAGTGGGATTTTATTTTGGCAATGGGCCCGCTCGGCTTCTATCAGGCTGGTTTCGGGCAAATAATTGCCTTTAAAATTGGCTGTTGCCCGTTTTAATTGTCTCAGAATTTTTTGGATGGCGGGCCCCAAACGCGAGATAGAACCCGTCTCACGGCAATATTTTAATGCGACCAAAGCCAAGCAGGAGCGGGCTTCGAGCACCCAAATCGGATCCGGGTGGGTTGTGAGATTGTGTAAACAGCTTTCAAGTGCGGGGAGGTCTTGAGACAATTCATTCTGGTCGAGTAGATAGGCACAGAGCAGAGACTGGGCACTTTTCATCGGTTCAGGGGCCTGTTCTGCATCGGGTGTTTTTAGCAGATGAAAGCAGGCTTCAAGTAGGGGGACACGCAAATGGGGTTGTTTAAACATACCCTAGAATTTTAGCAGTTTTGTTGTGACAGCTTCAAATTCTGTTTTCAGGATCAACCTTTTCTCTCTTTCTGCTTGGCTGAAGTGATTCTCCTCCCTTACACTGAAGCGAGATGACATTATCGAAAATCGAAAACATAATCCAAAAAGCCTACGGCAAAGTCGCTGCAGACAAAGGCTGGACCTATTGGTGCCAGGACCGCGTACTGCATTTTGACTGCCAGACCCTACCAGGCGTGACGCTGGTCGACGGCCTTGTAAAAGGCAGCCGACAGCTTCCGTATGAGGTCACGCTCGAAATTGACCCGAGCCGTCCCGCAAATATGACCGGGCAGTGCAATTGCCCGATTGAATTTGACTGCAAACATTGTGCCGCCTTGGGCTATGCCTGGTTGGCCCGTCAAGACCGTGTGGCTGTGCCTGCGGCCAAGAAGCCCTATCAGCCCGAACCCTATCAGCCCGTTCGGGTTCAACCCGAACGGCAACAAGTTGACCGCCCTGCCCGCAAAAACCGGCCAGAAGCCCAAGCGACGCAGAACCGTGGGCAAAACCGCAACGAAAATGCACAGCCCTATAAAGCCTGGTTGGGGCGTCTGCGCAAGCAGGTCACCCAAATCAACTCCGATCGTCCCCAACCGCTGCGTCTGCTGTATGTGCTCTCGATTGTGGGGGACCAGGCCAAAATTGATCTGCGTACCTTTGACTCGAAACGGGGCAGAAATGGCAGTCGTTTGACCCGTCCCGAGCCCTTGAGCAAATTACTGGGACCGCAAACCCGTCACACCCCCGAAGATCAAGAAATTGGCAGGCTTTTGATGAGTTTGGCCGACCCCGGTCCTGCTGCCGCTGCGACGACCAGTTTGGTGCTCAGAGGCAGTACGGGGGCCTTGGCTTTGGATCTGATGTTGGCCAGTGGCCGCTGTCGCATGCAGAGTCCCGATGGCTTACGGCTGGTTCAGGGGGAATCCCGTCCCTTGGATTTTGCCTGGCGCCAAGCACCCAAAGGCTGGCAATTACACGCCATCAGTACCCCGCCTGTCAAACAGGCATTTCAGATCGACGGGCCCTGGTATTTTGATGCCAGCACACGCAGTCTCGGCCCGCTTGAAACCGAAATGGCGCCGGGTCTGGTCGAAGAATTACTCAAAGCACCGAGTATTCCCAAAGGTCAAATCGAGGCTGCCAATGCCGAATTGCTTAAACTCGTGCCCGACCTCAAACTTAAATTGCCCGAAGGCGCCCGCAACGAACTCAAAAAAATTGTGGGGGTTGAACCTGAGCCCATGCTTGTTTTAAGAGGGCTGCCCCGTGAAGGCCGTGATCCTCTTTACGTTGCCCAGTTGGCCTTTGATTATTCAGGGGTGACGCTCAACCCCACCAATGAAAATCAATCCTTGCGCCTCGAACAAAAGGGCCGAACCTATCAATTGCAACGTGAACCCGAAGCCGAAAAACGCTTCCGCGAACAATTGCTTGACTCTTGCCTCGAAGCGGTGGGGGATGGCGTGACTCACGTTTTGCCGGGGGATGGGGCCTTGGCCCAAGCCCAGGCTTGGGAATACTGGCTGCGGGTCTCCGCGCCTGAATTGGAGTCTTTGGGTTGGACCGTGTCTTTGGCCGAAGACTTTAGCTTAAAGGTGTATCCAGGCGAAAGTGACTGGGAAGCCAGTATCAGCAATGATGAAAAAGGCGAGTGGTTTGATCTGAGTCTGGGTATTGAAATTGATGGCAAACAGGTCAATTTATTGCCTTTGCTTGAAGGTCTTTTGCAATCGGTCGACGAACCCCAAGAATTGCTCGAACGCCTGTCCAACGAAGAATTTCTCTTATTGCCCGTGGGCACAGAGCGTTGGTTGAGGGTTCCTTCCAGCCGCATCAAAGGCATGTTGGCCACCCTGATTGAACTTTATGATGACGAAGGCCTCAATCCTGATGGCTCTGTGCGTCTGAACTGGCATCAAGGTTTGGGCTTGGGCAGTTTGCTCAATGATCCTGGCCTGCATTGGCAAGGGGGCGAACATCTGCGCAAATTGGCGGGTCGTCTGCATGATTTTGGCGGGCTCGACACGGTACAGGTGCCAGAGGGCTTTAATGCCACATTGCGTCCCTATCAACAGGAGGGGCTCAATTGGCTTCAATTCCTGCGTGAGTTTGGCTTCCATGGTGTGCTCGCAGACGATATGGGCTTGGGTAAGACGATTCAGACTCTGGCCCATTTGCTGATTGAAAAACGTTCAGGCCGAGCTGATAAACCCACCTTGGTAATTGCCCCTACCAGTGTTGTTCCCAATTGGCGCCGCGAGGCCGAAAAATTTGCCCCCGATCTTAAGGTCTTGGTCTTACATGGAGCCAATCGGGCCGAAGACTTTGTCAAAATGGCAGATGCAGACTTAATTTTAACCACTTATGCCCTGATTCGCATCGACCTGGAGCACTACCTCGACCAGGGTTTTCATCTGCTCATTCTCGATGAGGCCCAGATGATCAAAAATCCCCTGGCCAAAACGGCCCAGGCTGTTTGTAAACTCGAGGCCAGACATCGTCTGGCCCTGAGTGGCACCCCTGTCGAAAATCACCTCGACGAACTCTGGTCGATTTACCGCTTTTTGATGCCCGGTTTTCTTGGCAGCTCAAAAGAATTTGGCCGCCGATTCCGCACACCGATTGAAAAATTGGGAGATGGAATTCGCGCCGATGCCCTGCGCCAGCGTATGCGCCCATTTTTGTTGAGACGGACCAAACTAGAAGTGGCCCGCGATTTGCCACCCAAGAGCGAGATGGTTCAATATGTGGCCCTGAGTGGTGCGCAGCGCGATCTTTACGAAACCATCCGGGTGGCTCTGGATGCCCGTGTGCGTGAAGAAATTGGGAAAATTGGCCTTAAACGCAGCCAGATTGTGCTCTTAGACGCTCTGCTTAAATTGCGTCAAATCTGCTGTGATCCCCGCTTGCCCAAATTGGACGAAGCCAAAAAAGTCAAAGATTCGGCCAAACTCGAATGGTTGCTCGAAACGGTGCCCGAAATGGTAGAAGAAGGCCGCAAAATTTTGATCTTCTCGCAATTTGTGAGCATGTTGGATTTGATCGAAGCCGGTTTGGAAAAGCAGAATATTCCCTCTTTGCGCTTAACAGGTGCGACCCGTAAGCGCGAAAATGTGGTGGATGCCTTTCAGCGCGGCGAAGCACCGGTCTTTTTGGTTTCACTCAAAGCCGGTGGGGTGGGTATCAATCTGACTGCCGCGGATACCGTAATTCACTATGATCCTTGGTGGAATCCCGCTGCCGAAAACCAAGCCACCGACCGGGCTTGGCGCATTGGCCAAGACAAGCCTGTCTTTGTCTATAAACTGATCTGTGAGCAGACTGTTGAAGAAAAGATATTGCTCTTACAACAGAAAAAAGCCGCTCTGAGTGAGGGCATCTACAGCGAGCAGGCCGATGGAACACTGCGGATCGAAGCCGAAGACTTGCTGGCCCTGCTCGAAAGTTAAGTCCAATTTTCTCAGTGCCAAGTTGGATTATTGCTTGGCAGGCATTTGGGCCTTACAGACGGCTTTGCAGGCCATGGCTTGGCCCCTTTTACAGGCTTCAGACCAGGCGATTTTTGCCTCTGAACAGCGTTTGAGGGCAGCCAAGGCATCGCCACGGCCAGCCCATAAACGACTGAGCTGAGGGCTTGTCGGTGTTTCTTTGAGCGCTTTGAGCCCTTTGTCAAAGTAGAGCAATGCCAAATCCGCTCTGGATTGGGTTAAGGCTTCGCGCCCTTCCATTTCTGCGGCCAGTGCTTTGTCTTGCTGCAATTGCTCACCCCCGCCCAGCCGACCTATGAAGACATAAAGGACAATCATGCCAATGAAGATCAGGGTCAAGACAATTGGGAAGATTTTCATAATTTACCTTTGATTCAGACTACTGTTTGCCGATCTTTGCTGCGACAGGGAGAAAGGCCCGGAACGGGGCTCCACCATAATGAGAGAGCATTTGGGGGCGAATATGGTCGGAAATTTCATTGCCCTGACCATCCGCTATCGAGATATGCCCTGAGCGGGAGTTTCCTTTGCCCCAGACGACAATGGCCCCAGCTGGCAATTTTTCCAAAACTTTGACACTGGGAAAGATCTCATGAAAAGATTGACTTTTGGCCAGATAATCAGCGGCCATATAGGCGTGATAACCCATCAAAAATGGCTCTGTAAAGGCATGGATTGCTTCAGCGACAAAACGGTAGCAATATCTTTCCGTGCCGATCACGCGCGAGCGGGCATAGTTGACCAGGGCCTGTCCAAAGCGGGGATTATAATTGCCCCGACCAGATGTTTTTTGTAGTTTTTCAAGGGTCTCAGGTCCAACAATGCCCCAATAGTGACTTTTGGCTGGAACCAGATTGTGTTTTTCTTGAAATTGGCCAATCTGATTCAGGGTGGTGCGATCAAATTGATCATCCTGGCTAACAGGGTATCCCAGGCTATTTAAAAGGTCTTTAACTTCTTTTACTGCTGGCCCCTGTTGGCCAAGGCGTAAAAGTGCCCCTTGCTGTATTTCTGAGATACTTGGCGAGCGCAGGGCTTCGGCCAATCGTGCTTGCTCAATCGAATTTAATCTGTCGGCCCTGTCTTCGCGGGCATCGATATATGCAAGTTGTACTTTTTCTGTGGGGGTTTCGGTTTCTGGCAGGGGTCCGTTCGGAGACGGTGCGGCAAATGCGCTTTGCAATATACAAAATTGCGCCAGCCCGAGTAGTGTAAGGGTGATACGATTCATTTATTCTTACCTCTGGTTTGCTTTTTCTGTTCCCTGCCTCCAACAGGGGGATCCTTAACAAATGTTAAAGAAAAGGCAAATTTCAGCCGTTGAGCATTATGGCCCTTGGGCCACAAATGCGGCAAGTACTTAGATAAGAATGCAATTCTAATCCAACTTACCCAAATGCAGATAAACGCAAGCTTTCAGGCTTGTCGGAAATTTTTTTCGTCTCGGGGCTTGTGAACGCAATTGTTATTTAAATGTGACGAAAATTCAGTCAAATAAATTTACTTTTTGTGTTTTTGGATTATTTGTTAATTTTTTGGTATTTCCCAATATTTTTAGGTATCTTCCAGGATTTTTTTGGATTCTGAATCAATCAAAACGTGTGTTACATTTCTTTCCAATTATTGGGGTTACAAAACCAACTGTATTTTAGCGATATTATTTGGATTAATTTTTGTTTTTTTATGAATTTTGTGTATTTTGACAGGATGTGTTAAGTGGGTAACAGGGTCTGAAGGGTTTCTTAAGCCAATCAAAAGGGCTACTCGGAGTATAATGCCTCTGAATCACCTGAGTTTTATCAACCAAATTTAGACAAAGGGCCGCCATGACATTTAAGTCTCTTGAACTGCCTGAACCCCTGCTTCGTGCGCTCGACAAAGCCGCATATCCCTCTCCCACCCCCATTCAATCCCTTGCCATTCCCTTGATTCTGGCAGGACATGATTTGCTTGCCCAAGCCCAAACAGGCACTGGCAAAACGGCTGCATTTGCTTTGCCCGCTCTGCAGTTTTGGGCCGATGCCAATGCCAAATCCGGCTCTCAAGCCTCACACAATGTTCACACTTTGGTTCTGACTCCAACCCGAGAATTGGCCTTGCAAGTGGCCTCCGCTTTTGGCTCTTATGGTCAATTTCTCACACCCAAACCACGCATACACGCCATTATCGGCGGAGAAGAGACTGAGACACAAACGAATGCCTTGCGTAAGGGGGCCGATATTGTTGTTGCCACGCCGGGTCGCTTGTTGGACTTGTATGGTAAACAAGAAATTCATCTGCATCAACTCGCACTTTTGGTCTTGGATGAAGCGGATAAAATGCTTTCGCTGGGCTTTGCTGAGGAGCTTGAAAAACTGTTGCAGATACTGCCCAACAAACGCCAAACATTGCTGTTTTCAGCTACTTTTCCAGAAAAAGTTAGAGTTTTGACCTTGAAAGTTTTAACCGATCCAATTCCTGTTCGCGTCGAGCAGGCAGCACCCACCCTTGATCGGATCCAACAGCGGGTGATTGAAGTGGATACTGCAAATCGGGGGCGCTTATTGCGCCATTTGCTCAAAACAGAAAATTGGGCACAAACGGTGGTTTTTGTTGGCAGCAAACGTGCTGCTGCAAATTTGGCCACAAAACTCAAAAAAGACGGACTCAAAGCGGTGGCTTTTCATGGCGATCTCGACCAAATCGAGCGGGTTGCGGCCCTGCAGTTTTTTGAAAACAAACGTGCCCAGGTCCTGATTGCCACAGATATCGCTTCGCGTGGTTTGGATTTTGAGGAGATCAGCCATGTGGTGAACTTCGATTTGCCCCGCTCTCCCGCTGACTATATCCACCGCATTGGCCGTACGGCCCGTGCGGGTAAAGTGGGCATGGCCATCTCGCTGATCAGCGCAGAGAGCGCTGCCCATTTTAAGCTGATTGAAAAGCGGGCGGGTATTCAGCTCGAAAGGGAACATATCCCAGGCTTTGAACCGACTGATTCTCCGATTGAAAACGAGGCTGCAGTCCCAAACAAAGGACCGCTGCCCGTTAAAGGCAAACGCAAAAGCAAAAAAGACAAGGTTCGAGAAGCCCGCTTGCGGGTTGCCGCAAGTTCAGATGGCCTCTAGTTCTTTTTCAAAATAATCAAACGGCACAGCCCCAATTTTCGTTCAATGAATCATGAACGGCATTGAGATATCCAACGCGTCTTGTTATTCAAACTAAATCAGGCATAATGATACACACCCCATCACCCGCTTAGGAGTTATGTTTATGGCTTTGACTTTTTCCCGTTTTGCCTTGGCCGCTTCCCTGTTTACACTCCCCATCACTTTCCCAATCCTATCTGCCCTGTCGGCCCCAGACCATTCCGATGCGGGTGAAACCGTTCCCGCCCAGGTAATTTTAAAGCCGGATCAAATCTCTGGCGGCAATGCCAAGTCGTCAGACCAAGCGGCTTTAACCGCGGCTCTCAAGGCCTATTGGGAGCATTATCTGCACATGAACAAAGCCAAATTGGCACAGGCGGTGGCAAAAGATTTGTTGCGTATGAGCCACCGAGCGGGCGGGGTTCAAACAGGGGCTGCCGCTTTTATTGGCGGGCTCGATAAAGAGTGGCAGGCCTTTGAGCGACCCAATCGGGAAATTTCTGAAAAAATGACCCTGCAAAAGCTCGAAATTGCCGTCGACAATCCCGCTGCACCAACCACAGCGAGCCTGCGTTATTGGGTTGAAATTGAAGGGGGCTCACGTTGGAATTACGACGATCAGGGCCTGGTATTGATGACCTTTGCCAAACAGGCAGGGCAATGGAAGCTCACCCAGATGATCGACAGTTGGAGTCTCAATTACCAAATTGAAGACGAGAGCCCCGGTGAAGAGAATTTTGAGTTTGACTTTGTTTATCCCGTCAATAATTTGCCCAAAGCCCTGCAATTTTACAAACCGCTGATGGGGGACCCCGTCTTGCGCACCCCCGACCGGGTGGCATTTAATCTCAATGGTTCACATTTTGTACTCGACGCCAAGCGCTTAGATGGCCTAACCACCCTTCACAAGGGCTGGCCCAATGGTTATGGTCTGTTTTATGTCGCTGATATCAAGGCCGAGCGTGAGCGTCTCAAAGCCAAAGGTGTGCCATTTTTGGCAGGAACCGACAACCAATTTAAAATGCAAGGGCCAGACCCCTATTTTATCTCTAAAGATCCTGCGGGCAATCTCTTTGTGATCATGCAAAAAGTCTTTCTCAGTTCAGACAACCATGCAGAGCCAAAAGTGTCTGGTTTTCTCGGTAATGACCCAGCCATTCGTGCTGCGAAATCCCTGGCCGAAAGTTGGCTGCGCACAGACAAACAGGCGCTGGGTAACTTCTTGGGGCCGACCACCACTTGGTTTGACGATAATCGCACCCGTGTGCGTGGGCTTGAATCGGGAAAAACAGCTATTTTAAAGGCTTTGGATTCGGTCTATTGGGCCAGATACGATCGCGGGCCCAAGGGCCTCAAAGCCCAGATGTCTGTTTCTGGGCAATCCTTGCGCAAAATGGGCACAGATACGCTGGTGAGTTATGCCATGACTCTTAAAGGCACAGGAGATCATGCTTTTCAAGACAAAGCCTTTGTCAGCCAAATCTTTGATGCCCAATTCAAATTAAAACAGAGCATGATCGTCCAAAACAACAGCACCTCACGTCCTGTGCTCGAGCTGGACTATACCGGTTACCCTGTCCCGGATTTGGCCCGTGCCGAAAAATTTTATACACAAACACTGGATTTGGGTAAACCCTATACAGATACCGATTGGCGCGGTTATTGGAGCAATAAATGTGTTTTTGGCATCTATACAGCTGATGTCGAGGCGGATCAATTGCCCCGACCGAATAAAACCAATGGCTATGTGAGCTTCTGGGTGCATTCCGCCCAGGACACTTTTCAGTATCTCAAGAATCAGAAATCCAGTTTTCCGATTGTGCCTGCGATCAATACCAAATCTGGTCTGGATTCCCATCCGGGATACCTGCAGGTCTATGCCACCGACAGCGATGGCAATGGGGTGATTTTCAGTGAATACACTGGCAGGCGCAAATAAACCATGGATTTTGGGTTGCCAATCTACCTTGGCGATGAGTTGGAACTCACGCCCTTAGACGAAAGTGAAGCCTTCGTTGAAACGGTGATCTTGGCGCATCACCCGAAGTTGGAACTGGGCGCGACAGAAAACCCTGCCTCGACAGAAATTGCTCGCTCCCACTACGATTTTTTGGGCATGTTGGGCAAAGGGGCGATGGGTTTGGTACATTTGGCCCGTGACCGCGACCTGCAACGCAAGGTGGCTTACAAACAGCTCTTGGGCAAAGACAACAGCATTGCCACTGCACGTTTTTTGCGCGAGGCCCAAATCACAGCCCAACTTGATCATCCCAATATAGTACCTATTTATGGCATGGAAGCTCAGAGTGACGGCTCTTTGGCTTATTCGATGAAATTGGTGCAAGGCAAAACCTTCAAAACCTTGATGGCTGAGACCCGCGCCTTTTATGACCAGGGTCAGCAACCAGATCTTGAACATGACCTGTCTCAATTATTGGAAAACTTTCTCAAGGTCTGTGATGCAGTGGCCTATGCCCACAACAAAGGCGTGATCCACCGTGATCTCAAACCTGCCAATTTAATGCTTGGACGTTATAACGAAGTCTATGTCATGGATTGGGGGATTGCGCGGGTCATGCGCGAAGACCCCAATACCCAAGACCTCTCCGTTTTGGACTGGATTCAGCCCCCCCTGGTTGAAGGCGAAGAAATGGGAGAAACCACCCAATTGGGCCAAGTTTTAGGCACGCCACGCTATATGTCACCCCAGCAGGCAGCGGGAAAAAATGCCCATTTAGATGGCCGCAGTGATCTCTTTTCCTTGGGCCTGATTCTGTTTGAATTGATCACACTTAAACCTGCTTTTTCAGCTACAAGCCAAGTCGAACTCTTAAAAAAAGTACTTAAAGCAGAAAAAGAACCCTGGCGGGCCTACGTTGCCCATCGCCAAATTCCCACTGAGTTGATGGCGATTGTCGACAAAGCCACCGAGCGCAAGCCTGAACAGCGTTATGACAGTGTCAAAGCCTTTAGCGAAGATTTACGCCGCTATCTTAGGGGCGAAGCGCCTGTGGTGCGGCCCGACAATGTTTGGCGCAGAGGGGTACGCTGGGTTGGGCGACACCGAGAATTGTCGCTGATGATTTTGTTGTCGGTTTTGCTCTGTGCCTCTGGGGCTGTGATTTGGGAATTGGGAGATCGCCAGCAAAAACTTGTGCAATCCCGACGGCGCGAAGCGGCCATGTTGAAATTTATTGCACGAATTTCAGAACAGGGCCAACGGCTCGACAGCCATTTCCAAAAAATGGAGGCTTTGGTGCAGGGCTTGGCGGAGGCCACCACCTATGCCCTGAGCCAGAGAGAACAGGGGCAAGAGACTTGGTATCTGAATGATCCCCAAGTCAAACCCCCTCAAAAACGCTTCGACCCCCCAGATTTGATGCACTCACCCTATTACGAAGGGGAAATCAGCCCAAATTGGCCCGTGTTTTTACTTTCACCAGGGGTCACACCCCAATCGGTCGCACCGCTGTTGAATCGTGTTGCTCCGCTGCGTGGGGCCCTAAAAACGGTTTTAATGAAGAGTGGGTTCGAGGGCAAACCCCTGTCTGAAAAGCAATGGCGGGAACAATTAACTTTGCGCGGTGTGCCTGTGATTTGGGCCTATATTTGTCTCAAACAGGGCATTGAATATTTTTATCCGGGCGCAGAGGAGACCGCAGATGGCTATGAACCGCGCGCCCGTTCCTATTATTTACAATCGCTCAACCGCCATGAAATCGTCTGGGGCGCGCCTTACGACGATACCGGAGAGACCGGGGGGCTGATGATTCCCTGTACCCGGGGGATTTTTAACGCAGACCAGCATTTTTTGGGTACGGTCGGCTTGGATATCCGCATTAACGTACTCGATAAAGCCTTTTTGCGCTTGCCCGATGTGCCCGCTGTCAAAACCAGCTATTTGCTCAACGAAGCAGGAAATGTGATCCTGCGCAGTGGCGATGCGCTCAAACCCCAGCGCAGATTGGGGATAAACGAGCAATTATTGACCCGGCCCTATGCGAATCCGGAGGTGGTTAAAGCGATCCGGGACAAGGTAAATAGCGGCACTCTCACCAGCGATTTTGGTAGCAACAAGCGTTTGACCGTCTATTACCGACTGAGCAGTTTGGGCTGGTATTTTGTCGTCGAAGCCGATTCTTCCCTGGTTTTAGGGCAATCCCAGATGCAGCTTTAACCATTTGCAACTCAGGGCTTGAGAAAGTCCCTGACAATTTGCACAAACGCTTCTGGTTGCTGGTAATGGACCCAATGTCCTGCCTCTGGGACCGTGATTATTTCTGCTTCGGGAAATTGTTTCAGGATCACCCGCTCATCGCTTGACTGGATATAATCTGATTGACCCCCGCGAATAAACAGCACGGGGCATTCTTGAAAGGGTTCTGGGGCTTCATCAAAGAGACTCAAAGGACTTTGACTGAGGACCTCCAACTGTGAAATAATCGCCCCCAAATTCATTTGCCATACAAATTGGTTCTCTGGGTTGCGGATCAAATTGGAGAGCAGAAATTGGCGGGTCTCACGGTCGGGAATGGCTGCTTGCAAAAGCTGATCGGCCTCGGCCCGGCTGTGTAAATTGTCGAGTTGCAACTGTTTGAGATCTGAAAGAAATTTAAAACGATCGGGGTCGTAAGCCTTTGGCGCCACATCAACAATGATCAAGTGGCTGAGATAACTGGGGTAATAGCGCAGTGCATAAGCCATGGCAACTTGGCCCCCCAACGAGTGCCCAATTAAACTCAGGGATTGTAAATTTTTGTTTTGGCGCCAATCGAGCAGGTCTTGCGAGAGCAGATCCAGATCCATTTCTGTCTGATGGGGCGATTTGCCGTGGTTGCGTTGGTCAACCAACCAAACGGCGCGCTGATCTGACAGTTCTTTGGCGATGGTCAGCCAATTCCGACCCGAACCAAACAGGCCGTGTAAGATGGCCAGGGGGGGATTTTCTGTGTTGTTCTGTGAAGGGAATTCTTGGCTGTATAGTTCTTTCATGCTTCCAATGCCAGTCCAAATTTGTTTACAACCTTAACACAGTTCCGGGGGCATGTGCATTTTCATTGGGTTTTGCCTGGGCTATCCCCTTTAATTCGTGTTCTTAAGCTTGTTATAATGTCTTTTCAAACAAAAATAAACCAAACCGCTTGATTCAAAAGGATACCTTTATGACCGTTGCTGTTTCCACCCTTCCCCTGCGTAATGTCGCAGTCATTGCCCACGTCGACCATGGCAAAACCACCTTGGTAGACTGTCTGCTGCGCCAAAGCGGCACTTTCCAGCCCCACGAAAAACTCACAGAACGGGTCATGGATTCCAACGATCTTGAACGCGAACGTGGTATCACTATCTTGGCAAAAAACACCGCAATTGACTATTACGATACCCGGATTAATATTGTTGATACCCCTGGCCACGCAGATTTTGGCGGCGAAGTGGAACGTGTGCTCGGCATGGTCGATGGCGCATTGTTAATCGTCGATGCCGTCGAAGGCCCCATGCCCCAGACCCGTTTTGTACTGCGCAAAGCGCTGGCGCAAAAACTCAAGATTATTGTGGTCGTCAATAAAATTGACAGACCTTTCTCCCGTGCCACCGAAGTGGTTGACGAAGTCCTGGATTTGTTTATTGAACTCGGTGCCAGCGATGAACAATGCGATTTTCCCCTGATTTACGCCTCTGCCATGCAAGGCACCGCCATGCGGGATCTTGACCATCCCCACGCAGATATGCAAGAACTCTACGAAGTGATTGTCGAACAGGTTCCTGCCCCTATTACCTTCCCTGATCAGCCCCTGCAATTACAAGTCGCAAATATTGATTACGACGAATATGTTGGACATATTGGTATTGGCCGTTTGGTTCAGGGCCAATTGCGACTGAATGACCGTATAGGTGTGGCGACCCTTGAAGGGAACGTGCGTCAGGTCAACGTGGCCAAGCTCTACCGCTTTAAAGGCCTCAAACGTTACGAAATCTCCGAGGCCCTGCCTGGTGATATCGTCGCCTTCAGTGGTCTGGGTGAATTGTATATTGGCGAAACTTTGGTAGATCTTAACAATCCCATGCCCTTGCCGCCGATTATCGTTGATGAACCCACCTTGCAAATGACCTTCTCGGTCAACGACAGCCCTTTTGCTGGACGTGAAGGGGAGTTTGTCACCACCCGCCACCTGCGCCGTCGCCTCTATCGCGAAACCCTGAGCAACCTCAGCTTGCGCGTTGAAGATGGGGATACCACTGATGCCTTTTATGTTTCAGGTCGCGGTGAGCTGCATTTGGGCATTTTGATCGAAACCATGCGCCGTGAAGGGTATGAGTTTCAGCTCAGCCGTCCGCGTGTCATTATCAAAGAGATTGAGGGCCAAAAAATGGAGCCCTTCGAAACCCTGATGTTGGATATCCCCGCTGATTATGTCGGCTCCTGTATCGAAGCCCTGGGCAAACGCAAGGGCGAAATGAGCCACATGGAGAGCAGCGAACAAAACCGTTCGGTGTTGACCTTCTCGATTCCCGCCCGAGGCCTGATCGGCTTTGCAGCAGAATATCTGCGCCTGACCAAAGGCGAGGGGATTATGAGCAGCACCTTTGAGTCTTATAAACCTTTTAAAGGCGAGTTTGAACACAATCGCAATGGTGCAATTTGGTCCATGGAGGCCGGTACTTGCTCCGCATATGCGCTGCAAGGTCTGGAAGACCGGGGTTTCTTCTTTATTGGCCCGGGTGCAGAAGTGTATATGGGAATGATTGTGGGTGAACACAACCGGCCCCAAGAGCTGCCCGTCAATGTCACCAAGACCAAAAAGCTGACCAATATGCGCGCTTCGGGTTCAGATGATTTGATTCCCCTCAAGCCACCCCGTCACATGAGCCTGGAAGAGGCCATGTCTTATATCAAAGACGATGAGCTGATCGAAGTCACACCCAAAAATATCCGTTTCCGCAAAAAGAATCCCAAGCGGTAATTTTCAGTGGCAGGCAACCGTGAACTGACTCTGCGCTTTCTCGCTGAGCCCACCGATGTTAATTTTGGGGGCAAAGTGCACGGCGGGGCCGTGATGAGGTGGATAGATCAGGCCGGGTATGCCTGTGCTGTGGGTTGGACGGGTCAATACTGCGTCACGGTTTATGTCGGTGGGATTCGCTTTTACAAGCCGATTTTAATCGGGCATATGGTCGAGGTCAAAGCCCGGGTGATATATACCGGGCGCACAAGTTTGCATCTTTCGATGGATGTGATGGCCTGCGACCCCCGGGATGGGGTCTATCAGAAGACCACCCATTGCATCATTGTCTTTGTGGCGGTCAATGCCGAAGGCGAGCGGGTCGAAGTGCCCGCTTGGTTGCCCAAGACAACTGAAGATCAGGCTTTGGAACAATATGCACTCAAACTCATGAATCTGCGTGAAAGTATCGACGCAGAGATGAGTGCCCACCGCAATTCGGTTTAAGTGCTTTGATGTTGCTTTTCCCAGATTTAACGACGCGCCAAGCTGCCATTGTCCATTTGCAGGCCAAGGCCTGGGCCCTGCGCGACCAAGGCGTTCCAGGGGTTGCCTTATGGAGGCAATTGGTAGAACAGGCGCTCTTGCCCTATTGGGGTTTACACGACCCCCTTAAAGCCTCTGATTGTGTCATGCAAGACCTGGCTGTGGTGATTTTGGGGCCTTTTGCGCTCAAATACCTGCAGTGGTTTGACCAGATCCGCTTGGATGTGGTTCAAGACCCACTTGTAAACAGTTTTTTAAGTGATTTTAAAGACCTCAAATTGCCCGATTTTGAGGTGATTACTCAGGCTTGGTGGCAAGCTGGCTATGCGGGTAAGATCGACGATACCACTGATCCGGGCCTCGACAGCCACTTTGCCTCAGATTTTAGACTTGAACTCAACGACGGGTCAGATAACCAAATCTTTCGCTGTTTTATCTACCAATTTTTGGCCTATGTCACCCAGGCCAACTTCACGATTCGGGTTACCAGTGTTTACCACGAACTGTTTGAGCAAAAGGGCTCCACCCAAGACCATTGCGCTGCTCTGTTGGCCATATATACGGGTATGCGCCTGCGTCAATTGCGCGATGGCACAGATCCGGGGGCGGCACTGGAACAATGGCCAGAAGTGATTAGTGCTGTCTATGGTCAGGAATTTAGCGGTTTGGCTCCTTTGGCTTTGGCCCTGCGCCAAGAGATCAACGAAGAATTGCAAAATCCCGGTTTTTTCGAAGGGCTGCTGCGCAGCTTTGAAGAAACCTTGATACGTTTAAAAAATGGCTAAGTGTCAATTTTTTCTAAATAGGTTCTGCGTCCAGCCAGGGTGTGACATTTGCCAAAGTGTCCCTTGGATAACACCCAACCAAGCAGCGCAATGATGGGCTGTCAGCGCCCGCCATTAAAGCTTCGACATCCAGTTCAATTGCAATTTGAGTGTTAAGCAATCCCAGATTGCGCAAAGCACAAAGTTCAATCAAAGATTCAGACAGATTTTCCTCTTTAACTGTCTCGGCGCGCCAAAATGGCTTGAATAAATTGACTTTGCAAAGTTGAGGCGGCGAGATCCTTTCGCCAGATCAGGTAGGTGGATAGATAATGTTCGAAAGGCGGATGGGGGCATTGTCTCAAACTTTGCGACATCAAGCGATGTCTGACAAACGATTCAGGTAAATAGAGGGCCCCTCGTCCCCGCTCACACAAACTGAGTGCATTTTCCAAGTCAGCTTCAGCGCAGACCCTTTGAGATTGCATTTCGCGGGGCCAAAACAGGGGCCGCAAAGCCTCAATCGTTGGTATGAATTGGATGTAAGCGGTTTCATTCCATTTTAGCCCTGCAAAACCTGGGTGGCTCAAAACCAAAAATTTGCGTTGAGAGATGCGTTCATAAGCCAATTTGGGGGAATGTGGGGGCACTAAAGAAAAGGCACAATCGAGTTCAGCTTTTAATAATTTCTCTTCCATGGCGTTTGGAGAGAGGCTGGAATCAGCATTAAAACTGAGATTGGGATTGGCTTTGAGTAATTGTTTGATCACTGGCATGACGGGTAAACGCGGGAAAAAAGGTGCAGCCATACGCACGATGTGGGAGTCAGCTTGAAAATCTGCTTGACCAAAATAATCTTCTAACTTTTGGAGTTGCTTAAAAATTTTTTGGGCTTTAATTTGTAATTTTTTGCCAGCAGGGCTGAGTACCTGTCGTCGGCCTTGACTTTCAAATAATTGAATCCCGAGTTGGCTTTCAAGTTGGTGAATTCGTTTGCTCAGGGCCTGTTGGGTCACATAAAGTCGGCAAGCCGCTTCACTAAAATGGCAGGATTCAGACAAGACAAAAAAATAGTAGAGTGATTCAAGACTCGGGTTCATCGTTGCAAATCTCGCTGGATACTTTTTTGCAAAATTTCCCGGGTCTGTACTTGAATTTCACTGTGCTCAGAATCTCTGCGCCAAATTAAATGCGGAGTTAAAAATCGGTCCTGCGGAGGCGGAGCCACAATGGCTAATTGATGGGCTTGAATAAACTCCGCGACCAAACAGAGCGGAAGCCAAGCCACAGCGTCTCCTGTGCTCAGCAAATCCAATACCGGACTCAGTGCTTCCGTACGCATGATAATCTGCCTGGGAAAGCGCTTATCATCCCAACATCCATGAATACTTCCAAACTCTGTTTGTAAACCTGTTACAAATTTCAGTTCTTTCCAGTTAAGGGGGGCGTTGGGTAATTTTTGTTTGCCAACAATGGCATAAGGGATATCGGGGCCGGCCCAATATGCCAATTCTGTCTGAATTGGGGGGCGACAACTCAAACCCAAATCGGCAATCCCATCTAAGACCCTTTGTTCTACTTCATATGCCCAATTTAGGCGACGGATGATGGGGTATATTCCCTGCCATTCAGCTTCCAATTTATCAATCAAAACGGGTAGCAGTGTAATGGGCCAAGCACCGCACCAAGCCAAATTAAATTCTGAAGAGGCGTGCGTCTTTGCCAGAGAGATTTCGGCAAACTCTTGTAATTCTTTGACCACAGGCTGGAGCAATTGCAGCAAGGCCAGTCCTTCTGTGCTCAATATCAGCTGCTCACGGCCATGGGGAATCCAAAGTCTGACTCCCAATGCCGTTTCAATTTCGTTTAAATTGCGGATCAGAGACCGCAGGGATAGTCCAAGGCTGTGAGCCGCTTTGGCAAGATCCAAATGTGTGCTCACAGCCATAAAACAGCGAATCCATTTCGCTTTAAATTTCGGTATAAAAGTCTGATTCACATCCCCAATAATAACAAACTTTATACAGCTCTATTGACTATTGGGGCTTGGCGACAGCGGCGCCGGCATAAGCTCCGCCGAGACCTGCACCCACTCCCAATGCCCCCCAGGTCACCGCAGATGGGATGCCTCCCCCCGCCAGACCCAAGCCAAGTCCCAGGCCACCTCCTACCAATGCGCCATACAAAGCCGCTTTGCGTTTATCGTTGGTCATATTCGCCACAACACCCCCCGTTGCTGCTCCTGCAACGGCTCCGAGGGCGCCACCAAAAATGATGGCCAATTCGGCATTCTCTGTTCCCATCATAAATGCTGCTGCATACGTACTGGCGCCAGATAAGAGACCGCCAGCCAAAGCGCCCCCACCCACACCCAAAAGGGTGGGTAAAACGCCCGATTTGATCTCGACAATATCCGCTTTGAATGTGCTGGCTGACAGAGCCGGTTGATGCGTTTTGACAGCTTGATTTTTCAAGACGTCTGATTTTGCCACAGCGGTGAAAGGCTGTGACTGATTAACAGTCAGGTTCATGTGTTTCTCCAAGTAGGGGGGTTGATCATTGCTTTGATTCTATCAATTTCCCCACTGAGAGATCCAACAACTCTTTTTGCAAGATTTCGAACAAAAAAGGTTGTTTGTTTTAACCTATTTCAAGACTTTTTTGAGCGCTTTTGCCAACCCAAATACGCCGTTTGCAGGGCTTCGGGCAGACCTGTTTCGTCTTCAATCAGGTAGAGTGGCTTCGTGGCCAAAATGGGATTGTTTTGGGCTGTGGCGTAGAGCCGGGGATTTGTGGTAATCAGTGCATCTAGCCCCCCTTTGACCATCCAATCACGCAAAAACAGACTGCTCGATTGTACATAGGCAATTAGGCATTTTTCAGCCCTGGCCGCATACCAGCCGCATTCCCAGGCACAGTCGCGGCCGAAGGCATCCAACATGACCAAGCCAATCTGGGAGTCTTCCATCATTTCAATACATTGCTGGTAGACATGCAGGGGAAACTCGGTGTGATTGAGTTGGTCGGGCACGATCAATTGGGGCAAATGCATAAAAAACTGCTCTTTGGGCAAGAGCCCTGCCACATGGGCATTGTTGGGGCTGTTGCTAATGCTTGCAGACAGGTAAATTTTTAAAAACTCCATGGCTCTTCCTTATTTCTGTTTAGCGTTCGGCCTTGAGGCGAATTTGCAACCACTCATTGCGCTCACCAAACCACTGCCTAAGACTGTCCTGCACCTGGGCAGGCCTGAGTACCAGCATTTCTTTGTCCAAATCGAGCAGGCTTGATGCCCCCAGTCCAAGGGCCTCCCAGCGAGCCAAAGCAGGCCAGAGTCGGAGCAAGTCGCTTTTGAGATGACGCAGAGCAAAGGCTGCATTTTGCAATTGAATTTCAAACTCAGGTACCTGGGTTTCGCTGAGTTGGGTTCGCCAGAGATAGGTCTCAGGGGTATCTGGCAATAAGAGTTGATACAACCAAGCCTTCTCAAACCAGGCCATCTGAAATTGACCCAAGCCTGGATGCATTTGCCCCAGGGTCTGCTTTAGCCAGGTCTCGATTAAAACCAAGCTGGCTTTTTCCGAACTGGGCAGGGGATCGGCAAAAATTCTGCCTTCCAGGCGCAAGGGCAAAGGGGTGGCACAGGCCATTTGAATCTCACCTCTGCGCAGCAGCAGCGGTTTTTCTGGCTGAGTCGCTGTGTGCTCTAAGCTGATTTGGCGGCTGAAGAGTTCGGGTAAAAGACCTTCAGCCAACTCTTGGGGCAAAGACCCCGTGAGCAGAGGATGGAACCCTGTTGAGCCAAAGAGATCTTGCCAAGCCTGTTGAATGTCTTCTGGGGCCAGGGCCTGTAAGCTGAAGTAGTCTCCAGCAGGCGGGCGGGCATAGGCGTGGTTGCCAAAACCCGATTGAAAGAACCGGGCTTCAGCTTCTTGTTGTAAATCGAGCTGTTGTGACATCGCTTGAGCCAATAATTGGTGTTTACAGCGATCAAAAACGGCCCGTTCAGGCGCAGCGGGATCAAGCAATTGGCGAAAAAGAAGCAACGCTTGGCGGTATTCATGGGCGGGAGCCCGCCAATAAAAACCCGAAAAATCCCGATCCACATGCCAATGCAGGGTATGGGTTGAGAGATAAGCCCCACTTGAATCCTGTTGTTGTAATAGGCGGTCAAAACGCTGGGCCAAAAGCGAGAAAAGCAATGCAGTTGCGCCTGGCATGCGTTCATGGCGACTGCCTTGATCAAACCAGGCCCCCAAACACATTGCGTTGCTTTGATTCAGCGGCAGCAAAAGAGCATAATTGTCTTGGCCGAGATCGACCTTTTGGGCCGTACTTAAACTTTTGGCAGGGCGACTCGGGGTGGGAGTCAGTGTCGGTCGGTAGCCCAGGGCCGGAAAATGTTCGCGAAAACTGCGATAACGCTGTTTGCGAGCGGCTGTGTGTAGTATTTCGAGTGTAACCAAATTGTCGGCCTGTAAGTATTGCCGCCAAAAAGATTTGAGTGAGTCTTGGCTCACGCTTTGTAAGCGGTTTTTAAAGTGGTTGCTGCCGTGTAAACATTCTTCGATCCGCAGCACGGGGGAGAGGCCACGCTCGTTTTGCAGGGCTTGTAACCAGTCACTGTGACAACTGTGGATTGCTTTGCGCAGGCGCCGGGGGGTGAGATACCCTTCTCGGGCCTGTAAGAGCCATTCGATAAAGTGAAATTTGGCTTTTTCCAGATCAGCGGCCTGGGCGACATGATAGACCGCATAGAGCAGGCCACCTTGCATCCAAGGGGTCCAGCGGCACTCCAAAGAATCGATCCCTTCGGGCAGCCCTTCGAGCAACAAGACCTGTTCAAGCCAGTGTTGCAAAACCAACCCGTGCATCCAACCCTCACTCAGCAGACCGGGCACCCGAAATCCTTGCAAAACCCAGCCTCCAGGCACATTGTGTTCCAAAGTTTCCATTATGGATTCGGTGTTATTCAGGGGAATTGCCAATGGGTTTGGCTGTAAACGTTCGGCTGGTTCCAGCAAGGTCTCCAACATTTGCAATGCTTTGGGCAGAGGTTGAGCGTCGCTGAGTTTAAGGTAGATAGTTCCTTGGCCAAAGAGGGTTTGGCTGGCCTGTAATAATTCTGCTGCGCTTAAATGGGCAAAGGTCTCTGCACTGGCCAACGGTGAGCGAGAATATGCTGTGTCGGGAAAAGCCAGTTTAAAAAAGGCACTTTCAAATTTTTTTTCGGGTTTGGCTTGTTCAAATTGGGCTTCTTGAACCAAGGCCTGTTGTAAATCTGGCCAAGCCACCAAATTGGGTTCTTGCTGATTAAAACTCTTTAAAATTTCATAAAAGCGTTCGCGGTTTTCTGCCATTGCTTGTAGCGAAAAAAAGGTCCAATCTGGGGTGCTTTCAAAGCTGGAAGTCCAACCCGCAGGCAATTGTCTTTGTAAGAGTCGGAAAAATGCATGCCAAAGGCCCTCTGGCCCACGGGCATAGCCAACTGGAAAAGCATAAGTGGCTTCGAGTCCCGCAGCAGTTGGGGTGCGGTGGTAGAGCAAAACCAGTTGCTCATTGAGGGGAATGCGGTGACGTTCGCTGTTCACGGCTGTGCTCATGCCTTGGCTACCTCTGGTGCTTGCTCTGGTGTTTGGCCGCGCCGGACCATGCGGCCACGGGTGCTGGCCAAGACCCATCTCAACAAGGGGCGAGGTACGAGTTGGCCCAAAACAGTGGCTATCCGAATCAAATCACCTGGAACAATGACCGCCTGACCTTTGGCAAATCCCATTAAAGCTTCGCGGGCACATTGCTCTGCACCGATTACAGCACCAGAAGGGGCTTTGGCCAAGAGATCTGAATTACCTGCAACTTGCGCAAACTCACTTACAACTGGGCCTGGGCAGAGTTGTGAGATCACGACCCCAGTGCCTTTGAGTTCGATGCGCAAAGCCTCTGTAAAGGCCGTTACATAGTGTTTTGTCGCTGCATAAACACTCATGCCGGGCATAAAAAAGAATCCCAGACCCGAACTGACATTGAGAATTGCACCGCGTTTAAGGGCTATCATCGGGCCCACGAGTTTGTGGGTTAAATAGGTCAGGGCTTCGATATTTAAACGCAAGATCTGTTCGGTTTTTTTCCAACTGCTGTTCTCAAACAGGCCATAATCACCCATCCCCGCGTTATTGATTAAAATATCGACAGCCCCTGCCTCGCGGCTGATAAAGTACAAGAGACCATCGATCTCGCTTTGCTCTGCCAGGTCGCAGGCATGAATCAGCACTTTGAGCCCCGGTTGTTTTTGGGCAATTTCAGCCTGTAACTCTACCAGCATCTGTTCGCGTCGGGCGGTCAGAATCAGGCATTTGGGTCCTTTCTCGGCCAGTTGTAAGGCCAATTCCCGACCAATGCCTGCTGAGGCTCCGGTCACCAAAATACGCTGATCCTGAAAATTGACATTCATCTGAGGAACCTCCTAAGTATCTTTAGGCCGACTGAGGCCACAACGCTTTTAGGCGGGAAAATGGGCCACCACTGCGGTTATATTGTCTTTACCACCCCGACTATTTGCCAGATCTATCAGGACTTGGCAGGCTGCTTCGGGGGCATTGTTTTGTAAAATTTCTACAAATTCTTCGTCTTGGACGTGGCGGGTCAGGCCATCGGTGCAGAGCATCAGTTTGTCTCCAGGCTCCAATGGATAAGTGGCCACTTCGGGTTTGACTTTTTTACTGGCGCCCAAGGCCTGACTTAAAGCGTTGCGGTATTTGCTGGCAGCCGCTTCAGCTTCAGTCATTTTGCCAGATTTTACCAATAAATGGGCCATGGTATGGTCTTCGGTCAATTGGGCAATCATGTCTTCGCGCACCAAATAGGCCCGGCTATCCCCAACATGGCCAACCGTTATGTTCATGCCATGCACCAAGACCACTGTCAAAGTGGTTCCCATTTTTTCTCTTTGATTTTCAGCTTCGGCCTGTTCTTCGGATAAACTTGCCAAATTGGCGTGGATTTCGGGAATTAAGATGTTCAAGAGCTTCTCTGATGAGTCGATCCCATACGCAGATAGGAATTCTGCCAATTGACCCGAAAATAATTCAGAAAAAATATCTCTGACCATACCACTGGCCACTTCACCGCGTTGATGCCCCCCCATTCCGTCAGCGGCCAACATCAGGGCATCCAAGGGCAAATCGGGCACCTGTTCGGGGGTGAGAATTAAGAAGGTGTCTTCGTTATTGGTCCGTTTTTTGCCGACATCTGTGGCGCCAGCCATTAAGATCTTGATCACGGGTACCTCACAAATTGATAGGTAAGACAGAGACCTCTTCAATCTCAGCGATTGAGGAGGCATCTTCGAGAATTTCGCTGCGGGAACTCCGCGTCACAAGTGCCAGAGAAACATCCAAATCCAGTTTTTCCTGTAGGATATCGTCGGCGCTGGGGTTCATTTTGATAACCGTGCCGTGTTTTTCCAGAAGCATCACCAACAGTGAAATTCGCACCGACTTCATGCGACAGCGCGGGTGAATTTTGACATGGACTTCCAGGGGCGTATAAGCCTGTTCGATTGCTTCGAGCAGGATATGTTGCTCAATCGCTGAATAGAGCAAACGGGCCTGGGTTGGGGTTGTGCTCATTTGGCTGGGCCGATTGAGTCGGGTGTTGCGCAGGGCCTGGAGACGGGATTTGTGCGATTCCACCAATTGCTGCAAGCGTTCAGTACCTTGGTGTTCTGGATTGGCTTTGATATCTGAAACTGCACGCCGGGCTTCGGCAATTTTTTTGATGCGCTCATACACCTCTGGATAGGATTGAACCACTGACTCGAAGGCCAATTTATTCAATTTGTACAATTGGGCTGTCGACTGAGTCCGCACGGTCGCGCTGCGGGGTTCACTGAGCACCAGGGCCATCTCACCAAAGATTTCACCCTCGTGTAAGCTGGCCACAACTTGAAAGTCTTTTAAAACCTCAACGGTACCCCTGCGGATAATGTACATGGTGTCGCCCCGTTGTCCTTCACGCACCAGAATTTTGCCCGCCGGATGCTCTTCAAAACGCAGACAAAGCTTGATCTTGTCAAAAAAATCAGCAGGCGCGTCTTGAAAAACAGAGACCCGTTTAAGGGTGTCGGGTAAATTAAAAGAAGAGCGGATCAGGGTTGGGGCTGAAGACTTGACCGAGACTGATTCCGAAGGAATTTCACTGATGCGCGAAAAATGTTTAAGCCGCAGGTCGGTCAAAAGCGAAAACCACTGTAATTGTTTGTGCAATAACATGACTTCGAAGACCCGATCTTCGTTTTGAATCACGACATTTTGGTTTTCACGGCGAATCAGCCCCAGGGGGCGATCAATCCGAAAACGGGGATCCATTTCGGCTTTAAAATAAACACATTCTTCCAAGAGACTGGAAGAAGTATCAATTTCGATGATGCGGTGATTGCCGCCGTCGAGAATGAGCGTTCGACCATTGGGACGCCGCTGGGCTGACACAGGGAATTTTAATTTTTCACGGGGATTGGCTTCCCAGACAATTTTTTGTGTAATCGGATTGATCTCAATGATGCGGTGATTGCCTGTGTCGGTAATCAAATAGGTGCCCTGGGCCGTCCGCTGAATATCCGAAGGGCTGTCAAGATAGCCCTCATTTTTACCCGCTTGGCCACGCAGGCCATAGCTCCACTCGATTTCTTGCTGGGCATTTACTTGCAAAACGCGGTGATTGCCTTGATCGACAATCAGATAGCTGGGTTGCCCTTCTGGGCCGCGACAAAACAGTGCTTTGCAGGGCTGGCTCAGGGCATGGTGATCTGTGGCCGCATTGTCATAGGTCCAACTCTTGCGACCAAAGCGGTTGCAAACAAAGACCCGGTGGCCTTTGCGATCGGTGATTAAGATCTGATGATCAGGTAAAAACTGAGCCGAGACGGGCTCCTGGCAAAGAGCCTCTTCAAAATTGATTTGCCAGACGATCTCGTGATTGGCTGGCACATGGACAAAGAGCACACGCCGACGCTTGGGATCCGCCAAAAGCAAATAGCCCACTGGCAACGCGCCACGGGGATCGAGAGAAGCCCGTTTAGATTGCTCACTGATCTCAGGGCTCACCAATTCAACGCCACAAGAACCGCAGGTCCATTTATCCAGCATCAGGTTATTGCAGCCCGGACAACGTTGTGGCGGGCGAACATAGTCTGGTGGCGGGGCATTGAGGCGCATCCAAGCTTCAATACTGCTGCGCTGTAATTGGGTTTTAAAGGTTTGACCCGCAAGATTGTCGATGCGCACCTGGGCCACTTCTTGACTGCCAAGTACCCGTTGAACTGTTTTAATTTCTTGGCTGAGGCCCTGCCACTCAGGAGAACTGCTGTGAAGTTCTTTTCCGGTGTGCTGTTGCAACAATCCGACCAGTATATCCTGGATTTCAGTCCGGATTTCTTCTGCTGTAAAAGGAGAAGTCATGATTCGTTATTCCTATTCATGTTCCAGTCTGCATGCCAGCATTTTTTCGTAAACCCATCATACCATCTTGCTTACCCAAACATGAAGAGATGGGAAGGGATTCACCCACTGGGTAGACTGAATCAACGGGAGATCTCCCTGAAAGGAATGTAAAATGAGCATTGAAATTAAAATCCTGAAGCTTGAAGATGCCGCTGTTTTAAACATTGATGCAGACCTTTTTGACCATGCTGTTTTGCCTCAACGTTGCAAAGATTTTTTAGCAGATCCACGACATCATTGGATTACAGCCTTTGATGCCGACCTGATGATTGGGTTTGTCTCAGCTGTGGATTATTTGCACCCAGACAAAGCTGAGGCTGAACTCTGGATCAACGAAGTGGGAGTCTCACCCACCCATTCTGTCGGCTGAAGCGATTAATCCTGGGCCGTGCTGAGCCCAGAAACTTCAAGTTGCACCAATAACTGCCCAAGATTGACTGTTTCAGCTTCACTGACAGCGAGTGCTTGGACCTTGGCGCTGCAAGGCGAAGTCACTTCCAGGCGCATTTTCATTGCTTCGAGAATGCAGAGCAAATCGCCTTCGGCAACACGCTCCCCCTGCTTAACCGCTATTTCGGACACGGTTCCGGCCATCTGAGCGCGAATTTTCGACTGACTTTGTACCGTTGTTTCGGTTGAACTCGGCGCGGTGGCCTTCAACGCAGCCAGCATAAACCGTTGGCCCAACCATTCAACCTGGCCCAAACCAGGCTGAATAAGCAGGCTAATGGGGCGTAATTCGCTTTCCTCTTGCATGAGAAATTGAAGCCGATACCAGCCGTGGCCCAGGGAAATTTGTTTGAGGGAGGTGAATAAGATAGACATTTACACGCTATTTGTTTTGCATTATTTTACAAATGCCGGACGCCAATAGGCATTTTCGTGGTTGTTGCTGGGCAAACGTCTTGTCGGGCTTAAACTGAGCGTTTGGGGGAGCTCTTGAGCAAAAGCTGGTAGGGGCTTTTCCTGCAGTGTATTCAAGCCTTTGGCATACGTTTCGGTGTGGTAATTGCCACTTTGAAAATCTGGGCCTTGCAAGGCATGGAGCAAGGCTGGGATATTGACCTCGACCCCCAATAACTGCAACTCTTTGAGAGCTTGAATCAGCCTTAAGCGGGCCTCTTCTCGGTTTTTTCCTCGGCTGATCACTTTTAACAAAAGCGGATCAAAATGGGGAGAGATCTCACTGCCCAATTGGATTCCCGATTCGATCCTCAGGCCCGCCCCATCGGGCCAATGCAGATGTATTATTTGACCCGTACAGGGGTAACCTGTGAGGGGATTTTCGGCATAAATTCGGGCTTCAATACTGCATGTATTGGGTGTCATGGGGTTGATTGACTGAATATCCTCTCCTCGGGCGATTCGAATTTGCCACGCAATGAGGTCTTCACCTGTGATTTCTTCGGTCACCGCATGTTCGACCTGAATCCGGGGATTGACTTCCAGGAAATAAAACTGGCCGGCTTGCCAGAGAAATTCGACAGTGCCCACTTGATCCAAACCAATGGCCTGACCCACTTGCAATGCCAATTGCCAAACCCTTTCGCGTTCAGACTTGCTGAGAAACCCAGCTGGGGCCTCTTCGATCACTTTTTGCCTGCGCCGCTGCATGGAACATTCGCGCTCAAAAAGATGAATCAAATGACCGTGACTGTCACCCATTAATTGCACTTCAACATGCCTGGCTTGCGGGAGGAGTTTTTCTAAAATCAAAGCCGGGTCGGCATAATGGCTCAGAGCGTAGTGCCGGGCCTGTTCAATCATTGCCAAGAGTTTATCTGGCCCATTGACCTGATACATGCCCATGCCCCCACCGCCTCGGGCCGGTTTGAGCAAAAGCGGATAGCCGATGGCTTCACCTTCGGCACTGCCTTTTGTAACAAAATCCCTACAGGCAGTTTCCAGTTCTGACCCCTTTAAATCGCCGAGGTTCAAGCGCGGGATGAGGGGAATGCCAATTTGGCTCAAAAAATCTTGGCAAGCTGCTTTGTGGCCCGCCAAGGCCAAGACTTTTTGAGAAGGGGCAATTAACTGTACGCCCTGGGCATCGCAGAGTGCACGAAAATCTGCACGTTCAGATAAAAAACCATAACCAGGATGGATTGCTGCTTGGTGTTTCAACGCGGCATCTATCAAGGCTTGTCCATTCAGATAGCCCGAAAAGGGAGGCGCATCTGGGATTTCGACACACAGATCTGCCCCTGAGATCCAGGCATTTTCTGGATCTCCAGGGGGAACCGCAATCAGACTGGGAATGCCCAGCTGCCGACAGGTGCGCACAATCCGACGGGCGATGACCCCTCGGTTGGCGACCAATATCTTGTTAAAGGACATTACCATGTCTTGGCTGCCATTTTTAGGCGTTTTTTAACCCAAAGCTTGGAAAGATTCATCTAGAATTCTGAGTATCTCTTCACAGTCAGATCGGGTTATTGTATATGGAGGTGCCAAGCGAATGACATTGCCAAAAAGGCCGCCTTTCCCAATCAGCAGGCCGCGTTTGCGGGTTTCTTCCATCATTCGTGCGGTTTCAGCTGTCGCGTGGGCCTTGGTTTCGCGGTCTGTTACCAATTCCATCCCGACCAACAGACCGCGTCCACGCACGTCCCCAATCAAGCTGTACTTCTCTTGCAGGGCCAAAAGTCCCTCTTTTAAGAAGGTTCCCTGCACCTTGATATTTTCCATCAGGTTTTCTTCGGCCATGATTTCAAGGGTCATCGCCGCTTGCAGGGCTTGATAAGGGTCGCCACCAAAGGTATTGAAGTGGGTCTTGCCCACCAAGGCACTTGAACATTCTTCGCTCATGACAACTGCACCCACAGGGGCGCCATTCCCCAGACTTTTTGCCATGGTGATCATATCCGGGGTAATGCCACTTTGGGTAATAGCAAAAAAGCTTTCACCCGTGCGGCCAATGCCGGTTTGAACCTCGTCGGAGATATACATCCCGCCATATTTTTTGACTATCCGGTAGACTTCAGCGTGGTATTCCACAGGGGGCTCAACAAAGCCGCCCACACCCTGAATCGGCTCGACAATAATGCCTGCAATTTTGCCATGGGTCACGGTTTGGATCGTGTTTTCGACCTCTTTGGCGCATTCTAAACCGCAACTGGTTTTTTCTTTGCCAAAGGGGCAGCGGTAGCAGTCGGGCTGTATGGCGTGGGCCACTTCCCCAAAGGGCTGGCCTTTAAATTTCCAGGTGGAGTGGCCGCAGAGGTTCAGTGTCAGCTGGGTGCCGCCGTGATAGCCCAATTTGAGCGCCAACATCGTGCGCTCACCTGTGGCGGCACGGGCAGCCATGACTGCATATTCATTGGCCTCAGAGCCTGAATTGGTTACCATCACGTGTTCCAGGCCTTCAGGTGAAACAGCAGCAAGGTCTTCACAGAGTCGGACATGGGGCTCACTCAGGTAAAGCACACTGGGGTGTTGAATGCCGTCCTCGTCGAAACGGGCTTTGAGGGCGGCTTTGACCTTGGGATGGTTATGGCCAACAGAGATCGAAACAATCCCACCAATGGCGTCAAGATACTCTTTCCCATCCGCATCCCAAATGCGGGTACCCTGGGCTTTGACGGGGTGAAAGGGCTTTTCATAATAATGTAAATTGGAGTGGGCGGCGTGCTTTTTGCGGCGGGCCAATAATTCTTCAGTGTTCATGGTTTACCTCTTTTTTGACGCTGTTTTGAATACATAAAAGACAGCTCCCTTGCGGGAGCCGTCCATTCAATTTTTCTAAAGGGATTCAGGGAGCTACCAGTGGGCCGTAGCTATCGGGACGGCGATCGCGGTAGAACTGCCAAAGGTCGCGAACCTCTTTGATCATGTCCAGATCCAAATCTGCAACCACCAATTCATCTTGGTCGCGACTGGCCATGGCGATAAATTGACCGCGCGGATTGACAAAATACGATTGGCCGTAAAATTCGCCAATATTCCAGGGGCCTTCGGTGCCGACGCGGTTGATCGCGCCAACAAAATAGCCATTGGCCACTGCATGGGCAGGTTGCTCAATCTTCCAAAGATATTCACTTAATCCGGCCACGGTGGCGGAAGGGTTAAAGACGATTTCAGCGCCATTTAAGCCCAAAGCGCGTGCGCCTTCGGGGAAGTGGCGGTCGTAGCAAATATACACGCCGACTTTGCCATAAGCGGTGTCAAAGACGGGATAGCCGGTATTTCCGGGTTTAAAGAAGAATTTTTCCCAAAACCCTTTGACTTGGGGAATGTGGTTTTTGCGGTATTTGCCCAGATAGGTGCCATCGGCATCGATCACAGCAGCGGTATTGTAATAGACGCCTGTCATCTCTTCTTCGTAGATAGGAACAACAATCACCATCTTGTGTTTTTTGGCTTGTTCTTGCATCAGGCGGGTGGTCGGGCCATCGGGAATGGCTTCTGCCAGGCCGTACCACTTGGAATCTTGAGAAGGGCAGAAATAAGGGCCTGTAAAGACTTCCTGAAAACAGAGTATCTGTACGCCTTTGGCGGCTGCTTCTTCGATATACGGCAAATGGGCTTCGATCATGCCATTGCGATGATCTTCACAGGAGGCCTCCGTATCTACTTTGTTTCCTACTTGGATCAAACCACAACGGACATTGCGAGCCATGTGTCTACCTCTTCTATTTAAATGGTATAAATCCCCATAAATTGTAGCACTATTTTGGGGGGATACAAGCCCGCCCCTGTGCTGTGAGCCGTGCTTGGCATTGGGCTTGGGTGGGCTTTGAAGATGGGGTCTCTAAAAAGCTTGATCGAAATCAAGGATCGCCTTGACTGCTATCAAAGGCAGCTTGTCAAAAATCTGTTTGAATAGAGATGAATCATACAGTGGAAGGTTGGCTTGCAACTCTGTAGCTGAACCTTCAGACAAGTGGTTCACTGATTATTCCTGTGATTCACGGATCATTGCAGGGGGGAAGGCTCTTTATTATAAAGGGTGCTTCCCTTTTTCTTTTGCACACATTGTAGGGAGTTGGTTTTCTGATTAGGTTGACTTTGTGGCAAAGTTTTAGGAGAATTGGGTTGACTTTGTAACAAAATTAATCAGAAAATAGGCTGACTTTGTGGCAAAAAATAAACTCTTTGAACGACGGGCTTTGGCAGATTTGCGGAGTTGGGCACGAAAAGAGGAGCGCAAGCCATTGGTTTTGCGTGGTGCCCGACAAGTGGGTAAAACTTCGTTGGTACAGCTCTTTGCCCGTGAGTTTGATACTTATTTGGAGTTAAATCTGGAGCGAACACAAGACGCCCAGTTGTTTGAACACTCCCTCTCGATTCAAGCGCTTTATCAAGCTATTTTACTGGCCAAGCAAAAGACACCCAAAGGCAAGGTTCTGCTTTTTATTGATGAAATACAGGCATCTCCGCTTGCGGTAGAGCAATTGCGTTTTTTTTATGAAAACCTGCCCGAGGTCCATGTGATTGCTGCTGGATCGCTGCTCGAAGTTGTCTTGGATCAAAAAGAAGTTGCTTTTCCTGTCGGGCGCGTAGAAATGCTTTGGCTAAAGCCCCTCTGCTTTGAGGAATATTTAGCAGCCATGGGGCACGAGCAAGCGCTTGAGGCTTATCACACTCTGCCGTGCCCAGATTATGCCCTGCCAACCTTGTTCCGACATTTTCATCAATACACACTCATCGGAGGTATGCCAGAGATTGTGGCTTCTTACCAAGTTACGGGCCAAATTATGGCGCTAAATGGTCATTACCAATCTCTATTAACTGCCTATCTTGATGATATCCCCAAATATGCTCGCAATGCTACTTCCAGACATATCTTAAGACATTGTGCTGAAACAGCCCCTTATGAAGCTGGTTCACGCATTCACTTTGCAGGTTTTGGCAGATCGGATTATGGTTCCCGAGAAGTAGGGGAAGCGCTGCGAACGCTTGAGCGCGCCCAATTGTTGTATCTGCTCTATCCGAGCACAGATATTGAGATTCCGATCAGGCCTGATTTTAAAAAATCCCCCCGGCTGCAATTTTTGGATACGGGTTTGCTTAATTATTTTGTTGGGCTTCAAAACCATTATTTTGGCCAAGAAAATCTCCACGGATTTTACCGAGGGCTGATTGCTGAACATATTGTCGGTCAGGAAATGCTGGCCCAGGCGGTCAATCCGTTACAAAAACTGTGTTTTTGGGTACGTGAGAAGAAACAGTCCAATGCGGAAGTGGATTTTGTCTTACAACACGGTGAGTTCATCATCCCGATAGAAGTCAAAGCGGGTGCATCAGGTACATTGCGCTCATTGCACCAATTTATCGATGTGGCACCGCATGCCTTGGCTGTGCGCCTGTATCACGGGCCGTATCAAATTCAGGAGAGTGTGACGCCTGCAGGCAACACCTTTAACCTTTATAATCTTCCCTATTTTTTGGCTGGAAAAATCAGTGCTTATTTGGATTTCTGGATTAAATGAGTTGATTTTTTTTTGCGCTGCCAATAGACAGCCAGGCCTGTGCACAGTAGTGAGAGCCCCAGTGAAAGGCCAAATAATTGCCAAAATGTGGGTTCTTGTGTGTTTTTCATGGGTGACAAGCTCCTTGAGTGACTCAGTCGAGATGGTTTTAGAACGCGCTTAGCTCATGGTACATTGTCAAAAATACCTTTTACCAGGAGACCCAGATGCAGCCGCTGAAAGCCGATGACAAATATATCCTCTTTCCTGAAATCGAAGCCAATCTGACGGATTACTTGCCCGTCTCGGAGCGACACAGCCTGTATTATGAGGTTTGCGGCAACCCGGAGGGTGTTCCTGTGGTTTTTTTACATGGAGGGCCTGGTGGCGGTGTACAGCCCAAATACCGGCGCTTCTTTGACCCAGAGTTTTACAAAATTATCCTCTTTGATCAGCGCGGGGCGGGAAAAAGCAAACCTCATGCAGATTTAGAGCAGAACACCACCTGGGATCTGGTTGCCGATCTCGAAAAACTCCGGCTGCATCTGGGCATCGAAAAATGGTTGGTCTTTGGTGGCAGTTGGGGCAGCACTTTGGCCTTGTCTTATGCGATCAGCCATCCCGAGCGGGTATTGGGGCTCATCCTGCGTGGCATTTTTCTTTGCCGGCCGATCGAAATTCAATGGCTTTATCAAGAGGGCGCCTCCTGGCTCTACCCCGATGCCTGGGAGAAATACACAGCAGTCATTCCACCTGCTGAACAGGCAGATATGGTCAAGGCCTATTATACCCGATTGACCAGCGCTGATGCCGCTGTGCGGCTCGAAGCTGCGCGGGCTTGGAGCACCTGGGAGGCTGCCACCTCGAAATTAATTCCCGATCTTGCCTTGGTAGAGGCTTTTGATGAGGAGGAATTTGCCCTGGCCTTTGCCCGGATTGAGTGCCATTATTTTAGCCATGATTCGTTTTTCCCAACCCAGAATTACCTGCTAGAAAACGCTAAAAAAATCCGCAAGATTCCGGGTTACATCGTACATGGGCGCTATGATGTGGTCTGCCCTGTGCGTTCGGCTTGGGATCTGCATCGGGTCTGGCCCGAAGCCCGATTGGAAATTGTGCCCGATGCTGGCCATTCAGCCATGGAACCGGGTATCTTGCACCACCTGATTGCTTTTGGCGAAGACTTTAAACACAGATATGCTCAGACCTAGATGCCCAGGCTGAATGCCGAGCAGGATATATTCAGGCTGAAGCAATTCAGCCTCTCTCAGCTCCAGGCCCCGATAAAAGTGGGGACCGATGCCCTGCTCTTGGGGGCCTGGAGTGCTGCTTTAAAACAACCCAACCAGGTCTCTCAAGTGTTGGATATTGGCACCGGTACAGGAATATTGGCCTTGATGATGGCCCAACGCTTTCAAAATGCAGCCATTCATGCTTTGGAAATCGACCCCACGGCCCAGGTGCTTGCAGAGGTGAATTTTCAAGCCAGTCAGTGGTCTCACCGTTTGCATTTGCATTTACAATCACTTCAAGTCTATTCCGCTCAAAGCAATCTTGGTGTGGAAAATCTGGCTTTTGATCTGATCCTCTCCAATCCCCCCTATTTTCCGCTGCAAAGTCATTCTCCACAAGCCGCTCGGGCCCGTGGTCGCAGCCAGATCGACCTACATTGGTCAGACATTTTGGCGTTTGCCTCTCAAAGACTGAACACCGCTGGCCAATTGGCTTTGATTCTGCCCGTTCAAGAATGGGCTCAGCTCTTGGCAGAGGCCCTGCGCTTGGGACTTTCACCCGTTCGGTTCTGTTGGGTTGCGGGGCATGTGGGGGTACCCGCCAAACGCCTGCTCAGTGCCTGGAGCCGCTTGCCTTTCAACCCTTTTAACGAACGCCTGATCGTCAGGCAGGGGGCATCACCCGGTTCTGAATACAGCCTTGATTATCTTCAACTTCTCAAGGCCTATTTTCCAGGGCTTTCAAATCGCGAGGCTCAAACTTGACCGCCAAGGATACTGCTTTGCGGATTTTGTTTCTGAGCAATGGCAGTGGCGAAGACAAAATTGCATCGGTCTTGGCCCAGACGTGGCGCATCACCCGTCCCCAGGATATTTTGTCTGGATTGGCGCTGGTGGGCAAGGGCACTTTTTACACGGAAGCAGAGATACCCGTATTGCCCAGGCAATTCTCACCTCCATCTGAGGGATTTGCCTATTTAAATCCGCTTAAACTCGCCAAAGATTTTCGTGCAGGTTTGGGTGACCATTTATTTCAGACTTGGCAATTGCTCAAAACCACGCCAGCAGATGCCGTGATTGCCGTCGGAGATATTGTTGCAGTGGCCGCTGCTTGGCGCTGTGGGCGGCCTTTTGCTTTTGTCGGCTGTGCTCTGAGCGATTATTATACCGCTGGTCGCCGCCACACGTATGATCCATTGCAGCGCTATGGCTTGAAATCCGCGCGTTTGGGAATCTTTCCCCGTGATCAGCTCACAGCTTTGGCATTGCAAAGCAGAGGGCTACCTGCTTTGTGTTTGGGGAACCCAATGCTGGATGCCCTCGAATCTGATTCAAATTGGCAATACAATACAGAAGCAGGGCGAATGGCTGTGGGCCTGGCCCCAGGCAGCCATGGCGATGCCCTGATAAATTTTTGTCTGATCTTGAAACAATTATCCGCTGGTTTTGATTTGCCAGTGGATTATCTCTGTGCATTGGCACCGGGTCTCTCAAAACATGCTTTTGAGCAAGTTTTGCGGGTCGAGGGCTGGCAACAAGAGGAAGTCCCAGATTCAAAAACAGGCGTTTTTTGGCGCAAAGAGGCCGCTCGCCTGGCCCTTTTTCAAGGGGCTTGGGGTTCAATTTTGGGAAGTATTCAGATTTTAATTGGTTTGGCAGGGACCGCCAATGAACAAGCTGCAGGTTTGGGTATTCCGGTACTTTCATTCAGTGGCAAGGGTCTGCAGTATACCTCCCGTTTTGCAGAGGCCCAAACCCGTTTATTGGGTCCAGCCCTGCACTGGCTGGACCCATGCCATCCTGAGATAATGGTCTACACTCTCAAGCGCTTGCTCTTTGAACCTGCATTTTCAGAAAACGCCCATAGACAGGCCCAAGCCGTCAGCCAGGAGCGCTTTGGCCCTCAAGGGGCCGCTGAGCGAATCGTGGTTGAAATACAGAATAGGTTACGAAGCTAACGGCCTTCAAATGGGTCCATGACTGCCAAGACGGAACTGGCGTTGGGAATCACCCGTTCAATTGCTGCTTTGATTTGAGGCAGCAGAGCAGGTTGTAAGGCTGCATTTTCCAAGGATTCAGGCAATTGTGTGAGAAAATTGCCCATGCCTGGCAGATGTTCGATTTCTACCTCTTGGGTGCTGATTTTGGCCATGTTGCGGGTCAGCTCGATGGCCTCAGAGAGCCCTCCGATTTGGTCTACCAAGCGAATGTCCAAAGCCTGTTTGCCGGTATAGACCCGGCCCTGTGCCACTTGTTCAACGGTGGCAAAGTCCAGTTTGCGGTTTTCAGACACCCGCTCCAAAAATATGCGGTAGAATTCGCGTAAATTGTTTTGCACTATTTGCCGTTCGGCCTCGGTATAGCCACGGTGTTCCCCTGTCGAATCGGCTTTTTCACTGGATTTGATCACCGTGTGTTTGACACCCAAAAGGTCAAAGAGGCCTTTAAAATTGGTTTTTCCAGCATAGATGCCAATACTTCCTGTCATGGTACTGGCATTGGCTAAAATTTTGTCTCCGGCCAAAGCGATCCAATAACCACCTGAAGCTGCAACATCGGCCATTGAAACCACCACAGGGTTTTTGGTGTGTGTTTTGTACTGTTGGAGTGCCCTGTAAATTTCATCGGAAGCCAGAGCAGAACCACCGGGGCTATTGACTCTGAGCACCAGGCCTTTGACCTGCGGGTCTGCTCTGAGTGCTAAAATCTGCTCGACAATACTGGTAGAACCCGCAAATTCTTCACCAAAGAGCAGCCCTCTGCCACTGCGGCCTTCGACAATACTGCCCGAAACGTAGACGACAGCAATTTTGTCTTTGGGCTCCCAGGAGCGCTCATGAAAGCGCGTACGGCTGATGTCTTCAAACGAAGCATTGGGTTGATGGATTAAATCCGCAGCCAATTGCGGTATTTCGTCGATATAGGCCACAGCATCAATCAGGCCGGCTTCTTTGGCTTCACTTGCGGTGAACAGGGTCTTTTGAAATATTTTATCTATGACAACATCGCTGAGATGTCGGGTATTTTTGAGGTTGCTGAGATAGCGATCAAAATCGTCTTTTTGAATTGCGCCATATTGCTCCAAGGTCGCAGGTGAAGACTCACTTTTGGTATACGATTCCAAGCCGGTCTTATAATTGCCCACCTTGATAAATTCGACTTCAACACCAACCTGATCGAGGAGATCTTTGTAATGGGGCAAAACATAAGCAAAGCCTTTTAAATGAAGGCTGCCCATGGGATGTAAGACAATTTTATCTGCCAAGGAGGCAAAATAATATTCTGACATCCCGCCATCTTTGAGATAGACAATAATCTGTTTGCCTGCAGACCTGACCCGTTTGAGGGCCGTATGAATTTCTTCAATTGTGCCCAATCCGGCGCGCAGCGAGCTAACATCGAGAATGACGCCTTTGTAGCGGGGCATGGTCTCAACTTGGTGCAATTGTTTTAAAAGATTCCAATACGAAACGGGCTGATTGCGGCTCAAAAGGGGTTGATTGGGTTCGCCTGAATCGAGCAAGAGCCCCTGGTTCAGGTCGATATAGGCAAAGTGATTGCCTATTTGTTGAATCGCGTTGCTAAAGGTGCTGCTGGTCAGTTTGAGATGGGCCCCATCCTGATTGGGGGTGCCGTTGAGGCTGTGATAATAGCCGAGGTTAATATGGTTAAATTGCAAGCCGAGACCCAGCAAAAATTGGCCTTTGAGATCCACTGAGCCGCGCAGCAAGAGGCCATCGACTGGTTCGCTTTCAAAGCCAAAGAGTCCAGATATATCTGTGACATTGTCCCCTTCATCCCATTGGGCGTCAGCTGTTAAGGTGATTTTTTCACCAAAGGGGCGAATGCCCAATCCGGCAAGATAACTGCGGCGGATTTGACGGGTTTGCAAAAGTGGGGCATTTAAATTGCGGGCTGTAAATCCCATCGATAAAAAGCGCACAGGACGGAATTGCAGGCCAAGATCAAAGGAGTGCAGGTTTGTATCTGCATTGGCCAGGTCTTGGGTGAGATGATAAGCCAATCCCAATGAGAGATAGTCTTGTACAGGATAAGACCAACCTACAGAAAAGCGGCGCAATTCACCGAGAAAACTGGCTTGAAATTGCTGATAACCAATGGAGAGGTTGGGAATACCCGCATAAGCACTGAATTGGCCTGAGTTATTGGGGTTGAGTGATTTGCTGAAATAGAGTTCAAACAGATCTTTGGCTCCCACGCCACCGGGGTTAACACCCAAGGCACTGGAATCATCGACCAGGGCCACAGCCGGCAGGGGAACAGATTGAGGCCAAAAAGCACGGGTATTGTCATCGGCCCAAGCCGGGAGGGTGCCGGTACTCAAAAACAAAGTGAGCGCCAGCAAGTTCAGCTGTTTTTTCATGATTTAACCGTGAATCGCTGCAGCGATAATGATGGCAATGGCAATAAAAAAGCCAGCTACCACTGTGCCCAAAGCCTGATTGTTTTTTTCGAGTTCTTTTGTGAATTCTAAAGCGTTGACGACATCAAAGACTTTGTAAGCCACCATCAAAAAAATCATCCCCAAAATAGAGTAGATCAATGAGACCAAAAGTACACCGGGGGTTAATGCACGCATTTCTTCCATGATTTAGAGACTCCTCAAAATTGAATTATTTGCCACCACGAAATCCGCCACCTTGATAGGCTCCGGAACTAAAACCACGTCCACGATAGCCGTCATCATCAAAGTGTAAAAAATAAAATGAAGGGCCACGGCTGTGATAATAAGAGCCCGAACGTTGTGAACCGGAGGGGGCATTATTGAGCAATGCAAAAAGAGCAAAAGGGATGATGGCCACAGCCAGGAAAATAAAGAAGTAGACCAGTCTAGGCATGTGTTGCTCCTGCTGAGAGGATCTCAATTTCATAGGACTCTATATAACGTCCCAAACTGACTTCAATTTCACCGCCCCATTTTTCTACGCCCAGGGTCCATTCATCACTGCTTTCATAAAAATCCCAATATTCAACTTGGGCATATTTGGGGGTACTGTCTTCACTTTCAATCAGCACCTTGGCAAAACCATGTTCATCAAGTTTGAACGACTTTCCCTGGCAATTGATGCGATTGGGAATGGGCAAGTCTAAATCCATTTCAACGGTTTCATTGACAACAATTTCAAGTTCATCGTCGTCTTCAGCGTCAATCCAGAGTTTGCGTCCTGTCACCGTATCAACCAATTGAAATGAATACCACTCAAAACCATGGGACTCATAGACATGGCGGTTGCGAACTATAAAATCGGTGGTATCATATGTGACCACTCCGCCAACCTTGAGATCCAAAATCGAAGCTTGGCGGCTCAGGGCTTTGCCGCCAGTCGGCAGCAAGGCCACCTCTTGCCGGTAGATGTCTTTGCGTTGGGGTTTACCAAACAAAAATTCAAGGAATCCCATATCTCTGCCTTTGTAAATTTAAGCTATTTAGGCTGTCCTATTTTAACACGGAATCTGAATCCAAATTTGGCCATCCCGCTCTTCTATCGGATAAGTGCTTAGGAACGCAGAATTGAGGATACATTGGCCTGTATTTAAGTCAAAACTCCATTGGTGATACGGACAGGTAATATTTAAGGCCTCAGCGTCAATCATGCCTGTATCCAGTGGAAAGCCCTGATGGGGACATTGATTGTTGATTGCAAAAAATTGATGGGCGACTGAAAGCAATAAATATTGCTTTTGATGGTGGCGAAAGAGAAAACGTTTTTCGCGTTTAAGTTTGGCTGAAGAACAGACAGGGATCCAGGGATTGAGATTCATAAAATTAATCTTAAAAGTTGCTGCGAGGGGACTTTGAGAAAAGAATTGGGTTTGTTATGCTGAAGATGTGATACTTACCCTTTCCGATGCCCCTCTATATTACCTATTGTATATAGTAGCGTACGTTGAACGATCGAAATAGTAAAGGATCCCCCTGGCATGAATCAACCCCCTCATTCACAAGACACGACCCAAACAGAAAATACCCCTACACAGATGCTGGCCCATTACCATCAAAGAGCCAATGAATTTTATCAGGCTGGAAATTACCAGCAGGCCCTAAAAGAATTGAAGCAGGCATTGAGATATGCCAGTAATGAAAATGACCTGGAAGTGATTGAGGTCAATATCAAAACCATCTCGCAAATGCTTCAGGAAGAAGAAAAAACGCAAATGGATCAATATTCTGAAAATCCTTCAGAAGGTCAAGAAAATGGAGATAATCCACCTGAAGGATTTGTTTATCAAAATAAACTATTGTTATTGGCGATTTTAGTGGGCGTTATTTGTTTTACGCCAATTATCATGAAGTTAATTGAGCGTTTCACTCATCCACCTGCCCAACAAGAAGTGGTTCAAACCCCAGCCAAATCCCCCACCGAAACGGCCACAACAACAGAGACGGCCCCGGTTGTTGCTGTTGCTCCTGTTGCCTCTCTCGAAGCCACCGTTTTGAAAAACAGCGTCAACTTACGTGAACAAGCAAGTACCCAATCTTCATCATTGGCCCGTTTGGCTTTAAACGAAAAGGTCAAAGTACTTGAAGATAAATCTCAAACCGCTGGTGGTTATACCTGGTCCAAAATTCAGACCGCTTCAGGTCAAGTCGGTTGGGTTTCTGCGGCATTTTTACAAACGGGCAGTTCAACACAAGCTGCACCTGTAGAAAACCCCGTAAGTGATCCCGCTACTCCTGTTACCACCGAAACCACTGCAACAGCTGTTGACCCTGCTCTACAAACCCCAGCGAGCACCACGCCTGCCGTAGCCGGAAATTTAAAAAAGGTTAATTCTGCAGGCGTGAGTTTGCGCTCAGGTCCTTCAGTGACTCAAGCCTTAATAACCACATTGCCAGCAGATACTGAAATTGAAGTGCTGCAGGGTGCGACAGTTACGGCTGATGGTTTAACTTGGTCTCAAATCAAAACAAGTCAAGGAACCATTGGTTGGATGGCCTCTAAATATATTGCTCCTTAACGATATATAAGTTAAACCCCCTTCGGTATTTTTACCGAAGGGGGTTTTTTCTTGGCTAAAATCTGAATCTCCAAAAACCGTTTTCTTCCTGTGTGTGAGAAAGCGGTTTATTTCTTTTAAAAGAGATGCGTCAAAAAAAAGAACCCAATTTTATACCAGAGGCTTGAAAAAATAAGGCTCTTCAATTATTTTTGAGGGCTAAAACTTTATTTTGAATTTAAATGGGACAAATTACTGATTAAAAAAATTTGATTGAGTAATATTCATCATTAAAGTATTTTCGTCAAAATATAAGAGACGAGTTATTATCAATAAAAATATGTAGAGACCCTAAAAATAATTGCATCGATGCAATTATTTTGCGTTGGTTATCGAATTGTATTGATTTGACAATTTAAGTTAAATTCAGCTATATTTGTAAATAAAATAATTCTGATTAAACAATTTCAACGTTTATAGTAAAAAATTGCACTCTTTTTATATGAATATTTACTCGATTATTTTTAAGAAGAATAAATAATATTTATGAGTAAATATATTATTTGTAATTTTAAACCTTTAAATAGAGCTAACAAATTATTGAACATTAAAAATTTTTTTCAGAGGACAATGTAAAGATATATTGCCAAGTTATTCAATATAAGCGCTTAAAACACCCTAAAAAGGGGGTTCTACATATACAATAATGTTTATTATTGTAGGTAAAATGAATTTAAGGGAGTTGAAAGCCTGTAAAAACAAAAAATACCCGATGAAGGGTATTTTTTGTTTAAACTGAAGAGGTGTTGTCTTACTCTTTTTGAAGGGTTAAAAAATGTCGCACAATCTCACAGGACTTATTTTAAAAGGCCACTTTGAGCCCCAAGTCGCAAAACCCTATGATCTTTTTGCAATTCCCCTGGGGTTTGATTTAAATCTCTTTCCCATCAATCATTATTATTCAGCCTATTGGCAATACACATTAAAAACGCTCAAATCACAGCCAGTTCACATTCTCTGTTTACCATCATTGTGACCGATTATTTTGGCGGAATCGGTTCGCAATGGGCAAGGTTGTATTCTGGCCCTGATTTGATTGAAGAACAGATCAACACTATTCGTGGAGCGCTTCGTTTTTTAGGTGTAATTGCCAAATCAGGTATGGATGAATTTGATACTGTGGGTTTGGATAAAATTCGTTCACTCCCAGATTATCTGGAAAAATATGGGGAATGGATCTCTGACTTGGATTTGTAATACTCGCTTCGACTCCGCTCAGCGGACATTTGTGTTTCATTCACTTGAACGAAACATTAAAATGTATAAGTCAAATTGAGCAAAGACAGGGTTTCTGGACTCTGGTTAGAATTACTATCTTCGATTTCTTGTTTTTGGATAAAGGCTTTTAATTCTGACTCATAATGCATGTGTGGAGCAATAAATCCCACCAAACGTCCAAACCCCCAAAATAGAAAAAAACCTAGAATCGAAATAACTCTAGTACCTCCTCTATTGGGTCTATCAATTCCTTTACTCATAACAAACTCACCAACAAGACTCATTGTGCTCAATCCATCTAAAACAAGAATGACAACACCACCCATCATATCACCCTGAAGAAAAGAGCCCAGCCCAAACGGAATAACAAAATTTACTTTAACCGCAGGCCAGGGATCTTTTTTTTCTTTAAACAAGGCCAATTCAAGCTCAGGATTTTTCTGTTCCAAAATAATGGGTGGGCTTTCAGCCAACGAAAATTCCTGAGCCAAAACAGGTTGAAAGGGAACCGCTATCAACGTCAGGGTGAGACATAGCTTAAAAAAACAACCTAATACTTTCACTGTTCCAAATCCCCTTTCGCTCAAAATTAAGCAAATAAAAAAGCAGACTCAGCTTGAAACGGGCTCACTGAGCGTTTCCCTGAGCCCGTCAAAGGGAGCCGAATTTGGCTACCCCAGTGCGTCTTTTACCAGTTTCGAAGCGAGTTTACCGTCGTACAATCCTGTGTACTGGGTTTGCAATCCTGTCATCACCATTTTCATATTGGTAGCGCCTTCAGCAATCAACTTTTGTACAGCTGTTTGGATTTCTGTTTCGGACATTTGCTGGGGCAGATAGGCTTCCAAAAAGGCGATTTCATTTTGGGCCGATTCTGAGTTTGGATTGTGTTTGAGATTTTCGCGCAGATTTTCCAGATTCTTTTTAATCAGGCCCAAGACTTTGGCATCGCTAAAATCTTTTTCTCCCCGCTGCAACTCACCAATCAAGGTGGAAAGCCAGAGGGCTTTATCTGATTCTTTGTTCTTGCGGGCCGTAAGCTGATCTTTTTTAATTTGTTCAAACAACATAAATTTACCTTAATTTCTAAACGTCTTATACTATTCTATCGCAGCCATTCAAAAACTCCCACAATTAAGCCAATCACCCCACCCCAGGCGCCATACCAAACCAGTAAGCGAAAAATAGGTTGGGCAAATTCAAACAGCGATTCAATTCGTTCGGGTTCCATGACCTCTATTTCGCGACGGACAATTGATTCAAAATCTATCGGCTCCAATAATTCACGGTTATTCACCCGCAAACTGTCAATTAAACTATTCACCAGAATTTCTTCTACGACTTCCTGGGTTTCATCCCCGACGGTTTCATTTAAAACCTCTACAAATTCGAGGATCAGCGGTTCAAATTGTGTTTGAATTTGAGTTTGAAATTGAACCTGCCGCGATCCTGGCACATCCGGGCAAGTCAATTTGGACAAGACCTTTTCAATATCCCGTTTAAAGTATTCGGGTTTTAAAAGTAAAGTCAAATCTTGACTCAATAATTTCTGACTCAGGACTTGTATCCCCTGATTAAGACTTGGGCTGTCTTTAAATTGGAAAAACAATTGTTCAGCCCCAGCATTTAACAAACTTTCAGGTATTTCGACAAAAATTGGCAAAGCCTGATTGGTTAAAGAGCCGCCCAAATTTTCAAAAAAGAGGTGAAATTCAGGCATTAAACTGGTTTGATGCCTTTGCCATTGTGCTTCTAAAAGAAGCTGTAAAATCTCTGCTTGGTCTTGAATTCGTGTATAAACAGCTTCTTCAGATTGCAAGCTAAGGATGTAACCTACATCTTGGAGATTTAAATAATGCAAAGTATTACCAACTATGGCTTCACTTAATTCTTTAATTAAAACAATTAATGCAGGATGTTCAAGGCTATAATGGCGTAAAATGTCAAATATTCTTTCTAAATTGAGCATATCCTTGGTTAATCCCAATTCTGCTAGTGGAATCAAAGCCACTCGGTCTTTGATCAGACTTTCAAACAGGGTTTGTAATTGCTCTCGTTTTTCGAGCAAATAGACAGGCAATTCTTCGTCGATCAAAACGGCCACAACTTTGCGAATATCTTCTCGGATACCCCCAAACGTCAAAAGCATAAATTCCATCACACCTTTGGTTTCAATATCTGAGAGAATTAAGCGGGTAATTTCTTTGCGTTTACTCTTGGCCAACTCCAAAAGATAGTCAGAAAATGAGTCAAAGATAAAATCTGATTCCTGTAAGATACTTCTTAACAGACGGCCTTCAAACACAGTCCCCAATGTGCTGTCGGCAGGAATTTCTAATTTTGCAAATGAATTTTTTAACAATTGAATCAGATGGCTTTGGACTTCTGGTTTTTCTAATTGAGAGGCAAAGAGTTCAAATAAAAAATCCACGCCTTCAGAAATGGATAAGGTCGATAAAAAACGATTCAAAGGCTGTTTTGCCAAGGCAGGATTGGTAATGGCCTGCAAGGTCGATCTTCGCAATTCAGGCAAATAATGGGGAGCTAAGAAATTTTGTAAAAGACCAGGTAGAATCGCTGAAAGATAAGTTGAACTTGGAAAATCAGGGGCTTTAATTTGTTTGGCAATCAATCGACCTTTTTCAACCATAAGCGGGATCCAAGTAGGATGATTTTTCTGACTGAGTTGTCTCACTTCAGTCAAGATTGGGCTAAAATCCAAAGACAAATCCTTTAATTGGTGCATCTCGGCCATAAAATAATCTGCAATGTCTGAACGGTGGCGGTCCAGTTCTGCAAAGCCCAATTTTAATAAAAGTGGGGTTAAATGGGGATATTGTTCGCGGGTATACTGTTGCAATGTTTGATGAATAACAGCATAATCATCGAGAGCAACAACCTGACGAATCGCTTTTTTCCAAGCAGGATGGTATTTTTCCAATATTTTGACCATATTGTCTTTGGACAACAGCTTTTTATCGACAAAATTGACCATGCTATCTGCCAAAGCTGATTTATTCTTTGGAAAAATTCCAGGGGTAAAAGGCCAATTCCAATTGGTTCCAGGTATTTTATGGGCTTTATAAGGCTTAAATAGCATTTTTATTGCCATCCAATTGGTTCCCACCTCAGTAAGAGCATAAGACAGAGAATATGAAAGCAGCGCCCAATTGCCTTTTACAAATTGTCCATAACCAGGGATAAACGACATATACCACATACCTACACCAACAGCGGCTCCCAGAAATGCCCCCAAAAGTTTAATGGGTTGCAACTCACCGCCCATAAAGCTGTCCATTTCAGCTTTGAGTTCATCATCAGAAAAACGTGAGAAACTCTCTTTAATGGCAATATAAATTTTACCGTCAAGCATGTGATTGTCGCGGATCAATCCGACCATCAACTCTACCAAAGTATGGGTCAATTGTTCCATAAATACAGGATCTTGGCTGAGTTCACTGTAAATATTCAAACTTGAAGTATAAATTTGGCGGATATTTTCTTGTTTTAAAGACAGCAATACCTGATCTACAACCTGCAAATAAAACTCAGACAGGGTAAATGACAGAGCTTTTTTTAAACCAGGGCTCAATAATTGCCCCAATGATCTGCCTTGAAATAGTTCCCACTGTTCTAAACGTAAATTTTCACTTAAAACATCTGAAAAGCCCTCAGATAAACCAATTTCTTGGATGTATTTAAGCAAAACATCTGGTTTTTCTGGTAAAAATAAAGCCAAAGGTAATCCTTTTAACAATGGCCAAAAGGGTTTGACCAATTCTTTAAACAGAGTTCCTCCCCCATTTTGCCCCAATATTCGGGTTTTACAAAAGTCTAAAACACCCTGAAAGCCCAATTCAGCCAAATGTTCTAATTTGAGCTGATTGAGTATCGGTAAATGACTCAAAGGCTGTTCTAAAAGATGTTGCAAACTGCTCATTTTGAGGCGGGGTAGGTATTTTTGTAACATCTCCAAACAGAGTTGCACCAAGGCTTTTTCATTGAGGATGTATTTTTCCAAATAGCCCGCTAACACATTGAGATGGGTGTGGTTGAGAAAACGCGAGACCATTGCGGCGATATCACCTGGCCCCTGCTCTTTTAAAAGGGTTTTGATCTCTTGCAATGTGTTTTCAACTACTTGGTAACGGGCAGTGAGTTGTTGGCCAAAAATATTGCCAATCATCTGTTTGACCAGATTTTCTGACTGCAAATGGGCCCCAATGGCAGATTGAATCATGGCTTCAAGTTCGACTTTGTTCTCGGTTAACCAATTTTCTAACACTTCGACGATTTCAGGCAAATAGCGTTCGATTAAGGTTACTGCTTGGTCTTCAAGCCGATCTGTTAAAAAGTCAGACAGAGGCACATCCATTTGTTTCAGTAAATGAATGATTTGCATCATAATTTTTAAGAGCAAATATTGACCTTTAACAGAATCCAAAAATGTCAAAACAGTTTGAATCAATCGCTCTAAACCATGGTTAAAATCTGTGCCTGCCAATAATTGGGCCAAAGACAGGGATTGAAAAGAGGCATTGAGAGCTTGCCAGTCGGCCCCCTCAAAGAATATCTGGTAAATTTTCTGCAAGTGATCCGCCAAATTTTGACGCTCTTGCTCTGGATAGAGGGCTTCAAGGTCTGCGGGCAAAACAGATCTTAATAGATGGGAAAAAAGTTCATCACTGAGAATATCTCCCAACTTGATGGCTTCAGATTCTTGACGAAATTGAATATACGTATTTTCAAGTAAACCAGGCTCAATCAAGTCTTTTTGAGCCAAAATTTGACGAATAAAATATGCCCATTGTTCTGGAGTCTGCAAATCGTCAATTTGAAGTTGTTCTAACAGCAAATCAATACAGACCGGTAAAATTTCATCGCGTTTTTCCAGCAAAAAATCACGTAAATTCTGGCTGGTCTCAGTAAACCCTTGCAGATCTTGAATCTGAGTAAGTTCTTTCAGATTGTTTTGCAAGCTCTCGTGTAAGATGTGCTGAATCAGGTGTTTAAAAGAGTCCTTAAAGGCCTCTTTTTGAAACTCTTCGAGCAAGGTAGCAGGTTTGATCAGACGCTCTTCGACCAGCCAACTCATGGCTTTTTCGAGATTTTCGCGGTCTTTGATGATCTCAGCCCCACCAATCAGGGGGTATTTTTTAAACAGCATATTGATCGCCAGCGATTTGGTCACATAACCGACCAGACTGCCCGCGAGCAAATTGACCAAGAGAAGATTAAAATCCAAAGGACGTGCTCACCTGTATAATTAAATATCCTTTTGAAACGCTGGGAGGGCCCGCATGACAACCACTGAGATTAATTTTATTCGTTTTTTTAATACCCTGAGTCTGAACGACGTTCCCGTCGTGGGAGGCAAAAATGCCTCTTTGGGAGAGATGATACGCCTTCTGAGCCGCAAAAATATTCAGGTGCCCAATGGTTTTGCCACCACTGTTGATGCCTATCGGCATTTTCTGGAGTATAACCACTTGTCAGAAAAAATTCAACTCTTAATCGGCGAATTCAAATCGGGCAGCCGCTCTTTAGAGAGTACAGGCAAAGCGATACGCAACCTCTTCCTCAATACCCAATTCTCTGAAGACTTTGTCAGGGACCTCGATACCGCATATACCGAACTGAGTCGACTGTATGGTCAAGAGACCATTGACGTGGCTGTCCGCTCCTCAGCCACCGCCGAAGACCTGCCTGACGCCAGCTTTGCAGGTCAACAGGAAACATTTTTAAATATCACAGGCATTGGCGGCATTCTCGAAGCCAGCCGCAAATGTTTTGCCTCACTTTTCACCGACCGTGCCATCCACTACCGCGAGGAAAAGGGATATGACCACTTGGATGTGTCCCTCAGCATTGGGGTGCAAAAAATGGTGCGCTCAGACATTGCCTGTTCAGGTGTCTTATTTACCCTTGATACAGAGACCGGATTCCCCAATATAATCACCATTACAGGCGCTTGGGGCCTCGGGGAATGCGTTGTGCAGGGCATGGTCACCCCCGATGAATTTATCGTCTTTAAACCCCTGCTCGATCAGGCAGACAAAACCCCGATTCTGACCAAAAAACTCGGCCGCAAAGACAAAAAAATGATTTACTCAGTCGGCGGCGTGGGCACCACCAAAATTGTCGATACCTCCTACGAAGAAAAAACCCATTTTTGCCTTTCTGACGAAGAAATCCTCAAACTGGCGCGCTGGGCCAGTATTATCGAAAAACATTATCAAAAGCCAATGGACATAGAGTGGGCCCAAGACGGTGAAAGCGGTGAATTATTTATCGTACAGGCCCGGCCCGAAACCGTACAATCACGCAAAACTGTGGAAATGCTCAAATCGTATACCTTGACGGATGAAGGTAAGCCCATCGTTACAGGTCTGAGCATTGGTGATTCGATTGTCACTGGCCGGGTATGCCTGATCAAAAATGTTGAAGACATTGCCCAATTTGTCCCAGGTTCGATTCTTGTCACTGAAATGACAGACCCGGATTGGGTGCCTGTCATGACCCAAGCCGCTGGGATTGTCACAGATCAAGGCGGCCGAACCTGCCACGCGGCGATTGTTAGCCGGGAGCTCGGGGTACCGGCCATCGTGGGTACAGGCAACGCCACCCGGATTCTGAAACACGATCAGGTCATTACGCTCTCTTGTGCCCAAGGCGACCAGGCTTTTGTCTATGATGGCGTGCTCAATTTTGAAGAGAGTGAAGTGGCTTTGACCAATGTGCCGCAAACACGCACCCAAATTATGTTAAACATTGCCAACCCAGATGTGGCATTCCGCTGGCGGCGCCTGCCAAGCAAGGGCATCGGCCTGGCGCGCATGGAGTTTATTATCAATAACGCCATCAAAATTCATCCCATGGCCTTGGTGGACTACGAAACCCTGCCCGATGACGACACCAAAAAAGTCATTATGCAGATGACACGCGGTTATAGCGATAAAAAGGCCTTTTTTGTCGATCAATTGTCGTATGGCGTCGCCAAAATTGCAGCTTCGCAATACCCACACCCTGTTATCGTGCGTATGAGTGACTTTAAAACCAATGAATACGCCAATTTAATTGGCGGCAAGGCCTATGAACCCCACGAAGAAAACCCGATGTTGGGCTTTCGTGGGGCCTCTCGCTATTACAGCCCTGAATACCGCCAAGGCTTTGAACTGGAATGCCGAGCCATTCGCAAGGTGCGTGAAGAGATGGGACTCAGCAATGTCTATATCATGATTCCCTTTTGTCGCACCCTTGAAGAGGCCGACAAAGTCAAAGCCGTCTTGGCTGAAAATGGCCTGGTACAGGGCAAAGATGATCTCAAAATCTACATGATGTGTGAAATTCCCAGCAATGTGATTCTGGCAGAACAATTTGCTCAAAAATTTGATGGATTTTCAATTGGCTCCAATGACCTGACCCAATTGGCTCTGGGCGTGGACCGTGATTCGGGCAAATTGGCCCATCTCTTTGATGAGCGCAATGAAGCTGTTCAAACGATGATTCAAATGGTCATCGAGAAAGCCCATAAAGTGGGCATCAAAGTCGGGATCTGTGGCCAAGGGCCCAGTGATTATCCGGATTTTGCCTTATTTTTGGTCAAGGCGGGTATCGACAGTATGTCGCTTAACCCCGACAGCTTTGTAGATGTGGTGCAGCGGGTGGCTGAACTCGAGCAGAAATTGGAGCAAAATTAAAATGAAACAATCATTAAATCCTTCAAAATTCACAGCCTTGGTCGTGTCTATTTTTATCTTCACAGCCTGTCAATTGCCTTCTGTTCCTGGAGAAGCTCCAAAACCAGATGTGGAATTGCCTTCAAGCAAAGAGAAAACAAATCTACCTCTCAAAACCGATTTAAACTCAAAAATCGAAAACACGGCTTTACCAACGCTGCAGCGGCCCAGTGATTTAATCAAACCCCTGCCTCCGATCTCAGAAGAAACCAAAAGTTTAAAGTTGCTCAATGAAAGTGTGGAGGATATATTGCTCAAGACAACCTTGGCCCAGGATCCCTACTTGAATCCTGTCAGAGCCAACGAGATTCCTGCCGTCATGTTCACAAATCAATTGCAGCCACAAATCAGCGCTTTTCAGGAAAATAAAACCATTGAAGGCACATTGCTTACGACGCATAAATCGCTGATCAATCAGTTTTTAAAATTGCTTTCTCAGAACGAAGTCATTTTTATCAATAGATCATATATTAGTGAAAAATACACCCCTGTTTTTCCTGTGGCAGCCATCGATACCCTGACCCAATCCAATCAAATCCCCGCTCGAATGATCAACGTAAACAATCAGCCGGGTCTGGTACTCACCCATTTGGGGCACAAAACCACTTTGTCATATCTCAATTTCTCAATCGCAAAGCGAGCCCAATTTATTTTTGATACGCTGTTTGCACCCCGATTACAGTCCATTTTGCAATCATGGAATACTGAAGCAATTGCATATTTGGGTTTTGTGATCTCCTATCGGGTTGAGGCACCCACTTATAAAAAAGGCTCACATACAGATGCTGCGATAACCCTAAATCCCGATTTGGATAAATTCCAAACAGAAACAGCGTTGTATCTTATCAGCCGAGCAGATTTACAAGCGCTGGTAAAGCGCGAATTGACCTATCAAAGCTTTCTCGAACGGCTTTTGGTCTATGTCAATAGTTTTCAAAATCAAAATCTCAAAATTGAATTGGATTAGGTTTGCCTCTGTAGGTTTTACCTCCCCAGCGGTTTCAACTGCTCCAGGCTTTTGATTTTTTTGGCCAATGAGTCAATCACATCGCTGGAAACCCCGTGAATTTGGGCATCGCGAAGTGCCACTCGGGCTTTGCGCAATTGGCCTTTGACTAAAAAATAGTCAATTTTTTTGGCTGATGTGCGGTTGAGTAAATCTTGGGCCTCGGTATATAGGTGCCCATATTGGGGGCCCCCTTTTACCAATTTACTTAAGAGCAACAAACTCGAAGTATAATATTGTTTTTGGCTATACGTCCGGGCTTTGCCCAATTGGCTTTCATACCCCTCGATCATTTTGGCATATTTCCCCATGGTTGCTTGCAGTTCTTTTTGCATCTCAGGAGAGGGGGGCGTTTGTTGTTTTAATAGCGCCTGATAGGCTTGTAACTTTAAAGGTAAATTGGGCTGGCGCTGTGCCAGGTTGAGGGCCTGTAAGAATTGACGATTGGCGATATCAGCCTGGAGTTGAACCATTCTGTCTTTGTATATCCCTTGAGGATATTTATTTAAAAACGCAGTGGCTTGCTCCTGAAATTTTTCGGGTTGACTATTCAGAGTGTCGATGGTCTGAGAAAAGAGCTTGGCCTCTTTGGGGGCATTCCCTTGAAAAAGCGACGTCAACACCAATACAAACAGGAAAAAACCCACCAAAAGACCATAAAACACGATCCTGTAATAGGGGTATAAATCTGGAGAATTGGGGCTCCAGCCTTTGGGTGCATGAAAAAAATCACCTTTGAGATAGCTCCAAGCCGGATCAGGCACCTGTTGGGCTGGCTCAGAAGCGGTGGGCACGGGTAAGAGACGTTCCAAGCGCACTTTTACGGAATGAATTGAATCACTATTTTTCAGTGATTCGAGCGAGGATTTGAGAGAGGAATAGAGATTGTTCATCATTCAAAATCTTTTGAGCCATATTTCTATAATTTTTAAGATATTCCTGATCATAGAGCAATTTTTCCAGAATTGGATCGGTACTCAGATCATCAAATGTATCAATCAAATGATACATAAAGCCCTGAAAATGCAAACCGGGTTCGGGAAAACCAATTTCACTGTAAGCAGCGGGATAGTTCACAAACTGAAAAATCGGGAGAAAAGCCGTCCATTGATTGAGGTCCAGCATCAAATGGACAAAATCATACAAAACCGGGGCGGGTTGAAAGTAGGAACGTACGGTGCGGGTTTGGTCCTCATTTAATTCTTGAATAATACTATTGGCCATGACCACAGCAGGTACCCCTGCGACCATGGTATCCAACAAAACCAAAGAATGATCTGAATTGGTAAAGACCATATCACTGCCGGCCAAAAGAGTCAGGTAATTGTCTTCCGTGAGATGGCTAAAAAAAGTCACATCCAAATTGACATCGGGAATCTTGTTGGTCTCTTCGCGTGGTGGAAAGAGGCCCACCAAGAGTAAATGAAACCGGGTTTGGGGAAATCCACGCAAATAATAGATCACAACTTCAATCAAGACCATAAAAAAGCCGAGCAGAGAAACCTCTATCGATTTCATAAACAAAAGCGGGTCAATGACCACTGTGACAATCTTATCCTCTTCTTTAAGTTGAAAAGATTTCCGCAATTGTTCACGGTGACTCTCTTGGCTGACTTTAAAATTGGTATCAACAGGGTTCCAGAGGAAGACCTTCTCCTGCTCTCCCTTTAAATCGGAAGGGAAGATGGGAGGGGAGGGCTTGAGTAAAAATGGCTGGATAGACAAAGGCTCAGGTCGGGCCAAATCTTTTAATGCAGGAAGATCGATCCCCGCTTTGAGCTGCAAGACCCCACCGTGGTACTCCAATAAATTAAAATAATCAACAGCCAGAATGGGCACTTCGGGGTCGTCTAACCAGATCGGTAAAAAATTGATATCTGCAGGGGTCACAAAATATTTATGCAGGTCCAAAAGGATGATCACATCCGGTTTTTTGTGTTTAAAAATCACCTGAAAATCGTGGAGATTATTGTCTTGATTCTCGGTCATTAACGAAACGGAGAGTCCAGAGATACTCGCAGCAAATGAGGATGAAATTGAATTAACCAAGCCATAAAAACGGCTATTGACAGGCATTTGCGCTATAAATCGTGGCAAGAGTAAGACTTCATCAAAAGAGTCTTCAGCCATTTGGACAAATAAAATTGTTAGTTCTTTTTTCATACTGCAATCATCCGGGGTTCTTCATATTCAAACACGGGTCGTCCAAAAGCATGACATTGTCCGAGGGAATCTGCAAGCAGCCAAGTGGTCATCTGCCAAGTCTGGGCCCTGGCCTGTTGCAAAGCGCGCATGGATAATTCTGCCCTTAAATGGGGATTTGTCATCAGTTCAGCCATTCTTTCTGCCGCATCTAAAGGATCGGGCACACGCAACCAAACAATGCTATCAGCACTTTGACCACAAATAACTTGCGGGGCTTTGATCAACAAACCCGCCTCGCCAACAACTTCGGGGATTGCTGAGTGATCTGGGGCCAAGACAGGCAGTCCACAAGCCTGAGCTTCGATCAGGGGCATTCCAAATCCTTCACCCAATGAAGTCAATAAAAGGCTATCTGAAGCCTGGTAAAGTTCCAAAAGCGATTGCTGACTCAGGGGCCGTTGGTAGGGATCAAAATTTTCGCTGATCTTCACCGATTCACCCAGGCGGTAGACAGAGATAAGCTCTTTTAAACCTTCGGCATTTTCGGTATGCAGATAGAGAAAGGCCTGTTTGGCCAAATCAGGAAACTTGAGCTTAAATTGATAAAAAGATTCTATGGCATATTCAATTCCTTTGCGCCAAAAATTATTGCCGACCATGAGAAACACAAAGGCTTCCTCTGGCCATTGCAATTGCCTGCGCAATTGGGACTTATCATCAGAGGACATCACCGGGAGAAAACGCTCGGTATTCACCCCCAAAGGAATCACCTCACAGGGGCCCAGATAATTTTTTTTAATTTGATTCACGCCAAAACGAGACAAACTGGCAATTCGATTACAACGCTGGAGCAGTGGCATCAGTGCACTGGGGTTTTGGTCTCGGGCATAGTCGATCGGAAACCAACCCACCACAGCGCCCTGCCAGGCTTCAAGAATGGGCAAAAAAGCTGGGAAAAAATGCATATCTGCGTGCAGCAAAATCACATCCGGCTCTAACATGACCAAAAGGTGCTTGAGTCTTTGTAACCCAAGCGAATCATCGGGACGGGTCGAATAGACCTGCACGCCATCCATGATCGTATCCGCTTCGTGGTAATGCCACGCCAAATGATGTAGCTCAAAATAGCGTTGCAAGATACCTGTTCCGTAGACCTCGTTTAAGCTAATTCCAAAGCCTTTTTTGATCTGATGATGCCGCGATAAGATCAATACCCGAGGTTTACCCTTCTTGCTATCTCGCAGCGCTTGCATTTCATTCAGTCGGGCCTGGGCCATTCTCAGGCGCATAATTTGTGGGTGGGCTCCCTCAAAAGAGGTCAGGTAAGCACTTGGGATGCGATCATAAATGAATTCCCCTTCTGAGCAGACCTCATAATTGTCTGGCAAATCTGCGTAAAGCTTTTCCATATAAGACATTTTGATACGCATGGCTTCAGATTCACGCACATGGCCATAATGAAAAATCCGGATGTCCAAATCTTTGACCACCCCAGGATCACCGGGATTGAGTATTTGTGTCCAAGCGTCTTTGATATGTTGTGCCTTGCCCCGACGGGTCAAGCGAATACAACGTTGATACCAGCCGATTTCTTGGGCACTTTCTTTGATCAAGGTGGTGTAATTGCCATAAAAATGCAAGATGCGAAACCGATAAGCATCAATTCTTTCAGCCCCTGCTGAGTACAGTTGCTCACGCAGCAGCTTTAAATCGTCTTCATGGTAGACCTCATCGGCTTGCACATGCCAGAGCCATTCGCCTTTACAGTATGCCATGGCCTCTTCTGCAGCTTTGCGAATAACCTCCCCTTCGTGACCACGGTTCTGGCGCCAAATCTCGCTTGGGTAGAGTTCAATTTGAGGGAATTCAGATGCCAATATTTGCAAAGCAGCCAGCGTATCATCTTCGGAGTCTGTGGCATAACAGATCACAAATTGGTCACAAAGTGAAATCACTGAACGAATACTCTCCCGAAAGGGATAATCGTATTTGATGCCATTTTTGAGGTAAGTATAAGCGCTTAAAAAGATGTCAGAGTGTTGTTTGGGCGCAAACGCCTCTAAGAGTGAGGCCCCCGTCAAATAATTGGAAAAGAGATAAAGCGTCTGGGTCAGCCAGTTGACATCGTCCATCGGGGTTGATTTGAGCTTTTTGAGCAGTTTTTCGAGGTCTTGCTCAAAGTCTTTGCGAATCGCTTGGCTCTCGATTTGGATTTGAGGAGAGAGTTGCATGTATTGTTTGACAGTACTGCGGGCATAATAGATCTGGCGTTCACAAAAATCCTGCACAGAAGTATAAGAATAATGTTGTAACGCCAGAGCGGGATCAGCTGGCAGGTGACGGGTCTCCCCTTGAATCCTTGCAAAATCATGAATCATCCCTGTCCAAGCACCTTTGCCACTGGCAAAAAAGCGCATTTGGTAATCGGGGAAAAGGTGTTGAATCCACTGGCCAAAGAACCAATTTTGCCGGGCCAACCAAAACCCAGTTATCCCTTCCGGGTTCTGGCTCAGAAACCTTAATTGTTCAGCCAAAGCGGGAGGAATCCGCTCATCGGCATCAAGAACCAGTGTCCAGGCATATGCCACCTGAGAAAGACCAAAATTGCGGGCCTCATCGATAAAATAGATGGGCACATGGGGTACCACCCTTGCTCCCAGAGCTTGAGCCAAATCAGGGGTATTGTCTTCACTGAACATGTCGATGACAATGCGTTCATCGGCCCAGGCCACACTTTTCAAGCAGGCCTCAATATTGGCGGTTTCATTGCGGGTATGAATCACAACACTGATGCCCTGTTGAAACAGAGGCTTTCGTTTGAAAATGGCAAACCCCATCCGTTGTTGTGCATTTTGGGAGAGCAAAAAATAGTTTGGGTCGTCCACCAAACGTTGAAAATTGGCGAAATTGCGATAACTGCTCACACCCGTGAGAATAATTAACTTTGTTTTAGAAAAAAAGGCTAAATCTGCTTGAGAGGTGTATTCCGAGCCGTCGAGAATCAACATATCCGGTGCAGAGAGGTTGTCTTGCTCAGCCAATTGTTTCAATAGACCGCGTTGGCTATGCGGCCGAGCAGCAAAATCCTGAAGCTCACTCTGAAACTTATCTAACCAATAATCTAGCGGAAATTGGTGCCAAGCCGATTTTTGGGTGCGAAAAAATTGGGTCAACTGGGCCAAATCAGGGTAAAAAGACTGACTTTGGCTATAGCCCTGATACATACCCAAGTCGATTTCTTGCTCCAAACCGGCTTTCAATTGTTGAAAACGCTTGGGATCAGACTCAATCAGGCTGATATGGGGTTTGTCTGTCCGCAATTTGCAGGCCGCAATCAGGGTCTGCAGCAATTGCAAATCCCCCTGCACCCCAATATACAGCACATGCTCCAGCGCTTCTGCAAATGCCAATTGAAATAGGTTGCGGTACAAAGGCTCCTCGGGAACGAGTTGCTCAAGCGCCTTTAAATCGCGGGAAAAATCAGGTGTGGTCATGACTTCAGCATAACGGATTCTGCCCACAATTGACAATTTTGGTAGAGCAGATGTGAGAGAAAATTTTAAAAACCCCTTTTGCCCTGGAATCATTCCAGAGTATAATAGCCTTCGTTTGGCACAGTAGCTCAGTTGGTTAGAGCACTCGGTTCATACCCGAGTTGTCGCTGGTTCGAATCCAGCCTGTGCTATCTTCATACGCCTCCTCAATTCATTTAGGGGGCGTTTTCAGTTTCTGGATCAACTTGGCAGGCAGGTACCATGTGAATCTGCAGGATATAAAAACGGTCCTGGGTGACAGAGCCCCCGCGGCTTTGGAAAGCCTGTACAGATCCTTTCGGGAAGATCATCCAGATGCCAAAATGGATCAATTTGCGCTGTATTTGCTTGAAACAAAAACCATTACCGCAGGCGAATTGCAAGAGATTCATCTGCTCGAACCGATCGAAGTGACCCATATTGACTTGCTCAGCCAATCCCATCTGATTGAACAACAATTGCAAGACACCCCCGTGAGAACCACCCACACCCAGCACTCTGAACAATATGAATTTTTAGGACTGCTCGGCCAAGGAGCCATGGGTCTGGTGCACAGGGCTCGAGACAAAGATTTGATGCGCGTGATTGCGTATAAACAATTATTGCAAGAAATGGCCCAAAACCGCGGGGTCCTGCGGCGGTTTCTCAATGAAGTGCAGATTACAGCCCAGCTGGATCACCCCAATATCGTCCCCATTTACAATTTGGATATTCGCCCCGATGGATCTTTGGCCTATGCCATGAAGATGGTGAAAGGCAAAACCTTCAAAGAATTGATTCAGGAAACCCGCGATTTTTACGATCAGGGCAAAATGCCCGATGCCGAACACACCCGCGAAGTGCTTTTGGAACATTTTCTCAAGGTCCTGGACGCCATGGCCTATGCCCACAATAAACAGGTCATTCACCGCGACTTAAAACCCGCCAATATCATGATTGGTGAGTATAACGAGGTCTATGTCATGGACTGGGGCATCGCCAAACTTTTTCGCGATGGCGTCACTGAAGAAGAAATAGATTTGGGCCACAAAGTCAGTAATGATTTGCTCGGTGACCAAACCCAAATGGGCCAAATCGTCGGCACCCCGCGATATATGTCGCCCCAGCAGGCCGCAGGAAAAAATCAGGAATTGGATGGCCGCAGTGATCAATTCTCTTTGGGATTGATACTCTATGAATTGGTATTTCTCAAACCGGCTTTTACGGCCAAAAGTCAGGTTGAACTATTAAAAAGAGTTCTGAAAGCGGAACTCGACCCGTTTATTCATTACAATCCCAAAGTCAAAATCCCTTCCGAATTAAAAGCGATCATTCTCAAAGCCACGGGGCGCAAAGTCGAGCAACGCTATGCGAGCACAGGTGATTTGGCCCAAGATCTTCGCCGCTTTTTAAGGGGTGAGGAAATAGAAGCCCAGCCCGACAATTGGTTGCGCAAATCCCTGCGTTGGGTAGAGCAGCACAAAAGAGGTACAGCTCTGACAGTCATGGCCCTTTTGGGGCTCTCAGCTGCGGTAACAGTGACCATGACTTGGCGTCAACAGATCGAAATCCAAAAATCCCATCAGCGCGAAAAAGTACTCAGTACCCATTTGACCCAGATTGCAGCCAAAAGCCAACGCCTCGACAGTGAGTTTTTAAAAATCCAAAGTTTGCTGGAAAAATTGGTTTCTGCTGCTGAGGTCAGCTTAAATGCTCCGCTCCCCAGCCAGAGCCCCCTGCTCCAACAGGTCTATTTCAATCCAGACTTTGCCAGTCCCACCAGTTCTCCTCCCGATTTTGCATTTTCTCAGGCCTATCACCGGGAAATCAGCGCTGGCTGGGCAGGGGTTAAATTGGCACCGGGGGTAAACAAAGCCAGTGTGAGCCAAGAGCTGGCTCAATTAAGTGCGATAACCCGAACCTTTCAAAATCTCTTTCAAGAGAGCAGCACTCCCCCTTTGTCTGATTCAAAATCCTTGAAAAATGCGCTCAACAGCACGGGGCTGCCTTTGGTTTGGGCTTATATCGGCTTGGAAAAAGGTCTGCACTTTGCCTACCCTGGCAAAGGGGGTTATAAAGAAAGTTATGATCCGCGCCAACGTCCCTGGTACCAATGGGCCCAAGGCAAAAATACCGTTGTTTGGGGTCAACCCTACCTCGACGCTTCTGGTCAGGGCCTGCTTTTGCCCTGTGTACAAAGCCTCTATGGCCGCAATGAAAAAAAACTGGGTGTGGCTGGGGTTGAGCTCAGCTTGGCCCATTGGCTGAAAAATCTGCTGCCCATGGCCCACAGTCAGGGAATTGAAAATATTTATTTGCTCAATCAATTGGGTGAAATTGTGGTTCAAACCAAAGAAACAAAAGCCCAAAGTCCCGCTGACAAACTGGTTTTAACCCTCTATCCCATAAAGGAAATTCGAACGGCTTTAAAACACAAGCCCTCTGGGCATACAGTGATCCCAAGGAAAAATCAATCTGCCCTGTTGGTTGCTTATACCCGGCTCAATTCAATTGGTTGGTATTATGTGGTTGAAAGCAATGCCGACTTGCTTTTCAAACCTGCGTCCAAATCAGGCCAATAATCAACATGATTCCCCTTTCACTTGAAGCCCGCAATTTTATGGCTTATGAACATCTGGCCCTGGATTTTAGTCAGTTTCAAATCGCCTGTCTTTCCGGGCCCAATGGCAGCGGAAAGTCATCGATCTTAGATGCGATGACTTGGGCGCTTTTTGAAAAATCACGCGCAAATTTTTCGGAGGAAGTGATTCGGTTGGGTGCCCAAGAGGTACAGGTCCAATTCAGCTTTGAATTGGAAGGGCAAACTTACCGTATATTGCGCAGCAAACAGCGCAGCTCAGGCAAATCCAGTGGCAAAGCAGCCTTGGAGTTTCAGGTCAAATCCGATGACGGCTTTCGCTCACTCACAGGTAAATCTGTCACCAAGACCCAACTCGAAATAATAAACACCTTGCATATGGACTATGGGCTATTTATCAATTCCTCTTTTATTCTTCAGGGAAGAGCCGATGTTTTTACAACCAGTTCAGCCAAAGAGCGCAAAGAAGTCTTGGCAGATATTCTCAATTTAAAACAGTATGATTTGCTCCAAGATAAAGCCAAAGCCAAACGCAATCAGTTTTTGCTCGACAAACAGCAAATCCAGGGCCAAATCACACAAATTGAATTACAACTCAGTTCAGAGCTCTTTCTAAAAGACCAACACCTCAGCTTGAAAGAGGAATACCAGACTTTAAGTGAAACATTGAGCAATCAACTGCGTTTGCAAACAGAATTGGAATCAGAAAAACAGCAATTGAACCAAGCCCGTCTGCAGCTCGAACATGCCCTCAACCGCCAAGAACAACTCAGTGTTGAATTGCAAAAAAAAGAAAGTGACAGATTGTCCCTTAGCCAAGAAAAAAGCCGAATCCAAAAATTAATCGATCAACAGGACGCGATAACCCAAGGCTATCAATTCCTGCAAAGTTTGATCGAAAAGCAAGACCAGCTTGAAATGCTCTACACGGATTACCTTCATCAGCAAGAGGTTTTGAGAGCAGATCAAAACGAATGGTTAAAACTCCAGCATGTCAAAGAAAAAGAATTGCAACAGGCTAAAAATAACCTGCAGAATTTGCGCAAAGAAGAAAAACAGTGGCTGAACCTGCTCGCAGAATGTGAAACGATTGAAAAAGATTGGCAGGCTTTACAAAATTGCCAAGCTGAGGCCATTAGCCTGGAGGAAAAGGCCAGGGTGTATCGGGAATTGGAAAAAGAGCTCTGGTCACAAGCCCAAAAAATGAAGGCTTTCAAAGCTGAAAAAACCGCAGAATGTCAACGGCTCAAAGCCCAATTGTCAGCGGATCGATTAAGCTTGGAACAGCTCAAGCCCTTAACTGAGACGATCAGAGGACTTGAATCAGATATGGAAAATCTGGAGCAGATGCAGTCCGAATTAGAGCAGGTCACCGCCAAAGGTCAAAGTTGCAAACACCTCAGCCAGAGTTTGGCCGAAAAAATAACTGCCCTGCAAGAAATCCAAGCTGAGATTGGCGAAAAAACCCGCAAAATGCAAAACCACGCGGCAGATCACTGCCCACTGTGTGAACGCCTGCTCAGTCCAGATGATGTTGCTCTGCTGCTGAATAAATACCAATTGGATTTGGAAAAAACCCACCAAGAACGGGAAGCTCTTGAGCGTGAAAGCATTGAAAATGAAGCCCTGGCTGCAAATTGTCGCCATGCGTTTGTGCGTTTGACCCGCGAACTGAAACACAAAGATGGGCTCTTGCAGAAACTGGCACAGGCCCGCCTCGAAGCTGCAAAATTGCAGGATCTGCAACTCATTTTAAAAGAAAGAGAAGCGGTCCTGCTAAGTGCTGAGTGCTGGCAAGAGTCACAAGCTTGGCAAACAGAGCAAACCATCCATGATGCGTTAAAAGAGCGTATCGAAAAGCTTGAATACAGTGAAGCCCTGCATCTCAAACTCCAAACAGAATTGCGCCATCGCCAAGCTGCAGCAGTGCGCCATCATGAGTTGGTCAAGGCCCAGGAGGCAATGAAAAGGCTCTTACCGCAGCTCAATGCAGCGAAAGCAGAGTCAGAAGCCTTGGAACAGGCTTATCTCTCCCAAGCCTTTGGGTGGGAAATTCGCAAAAAAATCTCAGATCTTGAAGACCAATTACGTCCTCTGGCACACCTACCAGAAACAATCAATCAAAACAAAGCTGAATTACAGCGCCTGCGGGTTTACCAACAGAAATGGGAGGCTTTAAAAGCCGGCCAAGAGTCTTGGGAGCAACTTTTGCTTCAGGAACAGCGTTTACAAGACGATCTTAAACATTTACAGAGCGAAGCCCTTTCATTGACGACCCAATTGGCGGAACTGCCGGCCTTAAATGCCCGCCAAGAAGCCCTCTCGGCCCAGTTAACGCCCTTGCTTTCAGCCCTTTCAGTGACTCAAAACAGGGAGAGAGAATTACATGCCAAGCTGTTTTCCCTCGAAAAAGAGTTAAGTGTGATGTCGGCTCTAAAAGAGGAATTGCTCACCAACCAAAGTCAATTCCAAGGCTTAGAAAATGAACACAGATTGTATACTGAATTGGTCGAAATCTTTGGTCAAAAGGGCATTCAAGCAGTGGTGATTGAAAACGCCCTGCCTGAAATTGAACAGGCGGCCAATGATTTACTCAGCCAAATGACTGAGGGCAGAATGCACCTCAAATTTCAGACCTTAAAATCGCTAAAATCACGGGACGCATTAAGTGAAACCCTGGATATTTTTATCAGCGATGAATTGGGCACACGCAGCTATGAGACGTTCAGTGCAGGTGAGGCCTTTCGGGTCAATTTTGCGATTCGCCTGGCTATCTCACGCACTTTGGCCCGCCGCGCAGGAGCCAAACTCCAGACTCTGGTGATTGACGAGGGCTTTGGCAGCCAGGATACCCAGGGCAAAAGCCGCTTGGTAGAAGCCATCAATGCCGTCTCCAATCTCTACGCTTGCATACTCGTAATTACCCATGTCGACGATCTCAAATCGCTCTTTCCAACCCGCATTGAAGTTCAAAAATTTCCAGAAGGCTCACGCATTCAGCTTTTGCAATAGTTTTTAAAAAAGCAGGATCATACATTCAGAAATATATGTTGACACTGTTAACATTCGCTGTTATAGTAAATCTATGAATCAAACAAACCAAAAGGAAATAAATCTATGTCAGATCTCACTCGCATTCCCAGTCAGAACAAAATCCAACCCCTGCCCAAATTGAATGACTTAAACCGCTCAAACAGCAGCAATTCAATCACGACCCAAGATACGGTGACAGAAACAACCACTCCCCGTTCCAATCCTGAAGCTTTCAAAACAACCAACACAAACCAAACTCCTCCCCTGCCCCAGCCCGAAGAAATTGAAGAAAAAATTGAAAAAACCCCTTCCAAAGTTATTCAAAGTAATAAAGGCCAAATCAGCCAACTTATGCTCGAACAAGAACACCCTACCCCGCCAATGCCTCCCAAAGACAATACAGGCATGAATTCGATTTCAGACATTCTCAAAACGAATTTTTCGGGTATAGAAAAGGGACTACGCGGAGCCTTTAAATCGAAAAGCCACTTTTTTAAAGGACTACAGAGCAATAGCTCTCTGCTCAGAGAGGCCCAAACCAAAGCCTCTCGGCTGATGCAGGGAGAAGTAAACAAAGTCAAGAATGGTCAGCACAGCGATTTAGTCTTCCACATGACCACCAAAACCAAAACCGAGTTTCGCAATGAGGTGATCAAATCTGTTTCCGGGATGAGAGAAGGTAAATATGGGGACCTGATTAAACAGGCTGAATTCGAATTTGAGCCTAAAATACAAGAATACCAACAAAAAATGGCTTTGTATGATGAGGCCGTTCAAATTAAGGCACAATTGAGTCAATTAAACTTTGTAGACAAACCGAATCGCGATGAAAACTGGAAACAAGAGGTCTCAATCCTGAAAAGTCGGATGATAGAAATCCAAGATGCCCTGCCCAAATTCAAAGACAATGTTCAATTTAAAGTTTTTGGCAGCGAAACAGCTATGGTTCCGGATTTAAGCAGTTTGACCAAACCTGTTAAACCCGAATTGGATCTGTACTCCCTCCTCTCCGACAATAAAAAAGGCCTGGTGGACAATATCATTCAAGGGCTGGAATCCATACCCATGCCCAATCGGGTTGTAGAAGTGCAAGACACCGACCGCGCCTTGGGGCAGCCCACCAAAGTGGTTTTGGGAGACAGAACCTTGGACCATGTCACATTCTTAACCGCAGGTGGCGGTGGCAGCATTTTTAAAGCCACGGATGATAAAGGTAAAGAATACATTCTCAAAATCAGCTCCGAATTGGATAAAACCAAAAGTTGGGAGAGCATGGTTCAAGAGGGGCAAAGCCACTATATCGCAGGGATGACCAATAGCCCACATATTTTGGGACTGGTTGGACTGGTCAAATACGAGGCCCTGAATTCAGAAAAACTGATGATGGTACTCGAAGTGGGAGAACATGGAGATATGGATAAATTTATAAGCACCACTTTGCCCGAAACCCAGTTGCCCTCCAAAACCCAAGACCTGATTAAACTTCAAGACTTGAGAGATATTGCCAAAGCGATCGAAACCACCCATGAGCAAGGCCTGATCCATTTGGATATCAAACCCGCCAATGTCTTAAAAACAGAGGGGGGGGCCAAACTCTTTGATTTCGGCGAAGCGCGCAGAGGGGAATTCTCTGAATCACTGGGAACCCCTGAATATATGCCACCTGAGGTTCATGATTCAAATAAAACTGCCAATAATAAAACCGATGTATTCAGCTTTGGCATGATGATGTATGAAATGTTGATCGGACCCAATCCGTTTAAAGAGCCTGATCCCAATAAACCAACTGAAAAGGTCAATGTGGCACAAAGAATTATCGACTTTGGCAGCGACGACAATCACCGCATGATCGACAAAGATCAACTGACCCCGATTGAATCGCTGATCAACCGCCTGACCCACCCCAACCCCAATTTACGTCTGAGTATGACAGAGGCCCTTCAGGATCCCGTCTTCACAGACATCGCTTTGGACTCCCCCCAATTGCGAGAATTGAACCTGGCGATTAGCAGAAAAGATCAAACGGAAGTTGATCGCTTGAAAGATCAGGTCTAAGGGATCACTTCTAAATTCCAATTATTGTAAAAGGTAAATTGGTAAGCATTGTTGACGGGTGGGTCAGACAGACCTACCCGTACATTTTGTTTACCGACCTGGGAAAAGGTCACAGGGATATCAAAGCTGGTGGTTTTGGCCAAATCCAAGGGGCTGCCTTGAATGGCGCCATTGACAAAGACCCCAGCCGCCCCCACTGTTTTTAAGGCTTTGCCTTTGATATGAATGGTCTCACCGACTTTGACTTTGGCGGGCAAAGCATCCAACTCAAAACGGCGCACAAAGAAGTTTTGGGTAATATACAAAAAGCCATCCGGCGAGGCAGCCACGCCCAAACCAACATGGGTCCAATCGGGTTTGAGCATGGTCTTGCGATGCCCGGGGCTGCTCATCAACTCTTTTTGGGAATTTTCGAGACTGCGGCTGATGGCAATATTTTGGGCAACCAATTCAGAGACACCAAAAAGATTGGCCTGCATTTGCGGGGTCCCCACGATCGGAGAATTGTGGCCAATATAACCTTGGGCTATCATTTCTTCGGAATGGGATTGAGAAGCTTTGTCCAATTGGGACTCCGCCGCCACCACGGCCTCCCCCATTGCCTGACGATCACGGTTGATCAATTCCAGCAAACGGCTGCGCAATTGAGTCAAATCAGGCAAAGGCGTAGGCGAGGGCACAGGGGCGTTGTCTGGTTGTGGATAGGGCACTCCCACAGCCAAGACAAAATTCGTGGCAGGTTGAGGGCCCAGAGGGCCCGTGACGTTGATTTCAAAACTATAATAGCCCTTGCTTTTGAGACTTAAAGGCAATTCAAAGGCTTTGCCACTGGATGTAAGCTTAAGTTCTTCAATCGTGCCGTCGGGCAGCGTAACCAATCCTTCGGGTTGGCTGTAGCGGTCATTTAAAAGTTGACCTTTGATCAGCAGATTTTGAGGGCCTGAATAGGTCAAAGCCATCTGATCGAGTCCAATGATTTCAGTCAGCAGGACCAAGCTGATAAACCAAGAGGAGTCTTTGCGCAACACCTCAACGCCATAATGGGTATAAGGCAAAACGCCCAGAGAGTCTGAAACCTGTTGTTGAAAGCGCTGCAACAGGCGCTCCCGGTTAGAGTCAGAGAAGTAAGCGCTTAAAAGATTGTCTGAAGGGTATTTGCCCCGGCTCAAAATCAGGGTCTGTAGACCAGAGGCCGCCACAGGCTCATAATTGGCAAGGACTTTGAAGTTTGTGTCTTTGGGATTCATGGCAATTTGCAGGGCATGTTGCCGGGTTATTTCAGTCACCACAGGTTCCTCTTTGACATCCGGGACAAGCTGCGCCAAAATTTTGACAATATCTTGGCGAAAACTGACATCAGCACTGACCTCTGAAGGCAGTTTGACTGGGACAGAAATCTGGGGATTTCCGCTGAGTTGTGGCATGGGTTGTGAAGGGGTTGAAACGGGTCCCACTGATGGGATTGTTGGAGAGGCGCTGGACTGCACCTGGGGTGTGGCACTGGCAGAGGGCATAGAACGGCTGGGACTGGGTTGTTGGGAGGGCTGATTGGTGGGTTGACAGGCAAACAGTGTCAAACTTAAAATCGTTCCCATACTGGCTCCCGAAAAACGCATATTCATGCTATACCCTCTTTAAGTTGTTGCATTATTGTTAAATGGAGTTATTTGCAAACCTGCTGGTTCACCCCTTACCGGTTCTATGGCACCCGCACGCATACTCACCCACTGCTGTAATTTATGAAACAAAAATGGGCATAAGGGAGCAAATGCGGCTTCGTAGTCTGCCAAAACAGCATTCACCACAGGCACTGCACTGCTCAAATCTGGGCCACGGCGGGATTCAATTACCCGATTGATATAGTCTTTTAAACTTTTGACCGCTAAAACCAAAAGACTTCCCACTTCGGAAAATTGATTCAACCCATAGGCCAATACGGCTTGTTCTAGCCAAGCACTGGCCTGGGCTTGGATTGCCTGATCCTCGGCCTGCCAGGCTTCACAAAGCACGCCGTCAAAGGCCTGTCGGGGTGCCAGTTGAAAAAAACCACTGACCTTGGTATTTAATTCATGCAGTGTCTTGCGGGCCATTCGCAGCCGATCTTCAGAAAGCATTGCAACCTCTGGAGAATGGGAGGTCAATGAAAAGACATACCCCAAACGCAGGGCATCAGCCCCAAAGCGGCGAATCAGGGTCACGGGTTCCACAACATTGCCCAATCGGTATTTCATCGGTCGTTTGACCATGCGCTGTATAAAACGTGTTTCGTCAAAAGCCCCAGCCTCACTTGTTTCCATACCCGCTTGGGGGAGCAACATCCGCTCCATCACATGTAAGGTTCCGTGCACATGGACATGTTTAAACAACGGACGCCCGCTCACAATTACCCCCACCAAGAGCGAAGGGACAATCCAACGAAAGAGCCATTCAGCATCGACAAAGACCTCATCGATGGGCTCGGGTTTTGGATTGTTGGGCCAGCCTGCGCCTTGCAAAGCCCAGGCTGCCATCGAAAACCAAGTCGAAAAGACATTCTCGCTATTATTTATGGGGTTGCCCCACCAATATTGGCGTGAAATACACCAGACGGATAACCGAGAAAGGATTTTAAGCATACGCTCCTTCCAAAGGGGCGCACTGAATGTCACTTCATCTTCGCTAATACTCCGATAAAGTAAGCGTACAGCATCTTCGATTTTGACAAAAAGCTGCGTGCTGTATCTGGGGATCACACTCACCCCCGAACGAGAACAATACAGCATTTCAACCGACCAATCGCCCGTTTCTGTGCGAATGTGTGCCTGCAACTGAGAGAGGATTTTCTCCCGTGCTTCATTGACACTGAGTTTTTCATAGCCAGGTGCCGAAACCCGTCCATCTGCGTCAAAGAGCTGAACTTCGGGTAAAATCTGCCATTCACGGGCCAAACGTTCATGGTATTTACGTGCCAAAGGGACAATAAATTCCAAATCATTTTCGAGTTCCAATGAAGATATAACGGGGATTTTGTGAGCATAGAGGGGATGTTTAATTTCTTGTCCTGCCCAATGGGCATAAGGCCCTTCGTCATGCACTCCCAAAGCCACCACACCCGGTAAATATTCGGGGAAATAAAACGCCACTTCGGCTTCGTGTTGTTCGAGATTGAGCACCTTGAGAAAATACCGCGCGCGGACACGGTGGGTGCCTCTGCGTAAATCCGAAGCCACCAATACTGACGATGAAGCTGGACTGTGGTAAGCAATACACTCCTGCTCATAAGTCAATCCAGCCTTGAACAAATATTGAAAGAGAGCGTCCACGGTTTCTCGTCCCGCATCACGGATAGGGCTCTGCCACAATTCAGGATCAAAACCGGCGCCTGTCTGCTGCAATTGTTCGCGCACGAGCGCTTCGTGGCGGAAATAATGGTCACGACAGAGTGAGAAAAACTCTGCGCGGCCCAATTCCTCGCGGGTATAAGGCGAATTGCGCTCCACTGCCAATTGCAATGCCAAACCCCCATGTTCGCTGCCAACGACCCGTCGGGGGGTGTGTTGATGGTGTCTGTGAATGGAGCGGGATTTTATATCCAATAACACGGAAGACATAATTCCACCCAAATCTGGAGCTGAAGCTGTATTTATGGGAGTAGCCGCTAAAACGGGCGTTTTACCCCCATAGAATCGCTCTCGCTCCCAAAGCAAGCGAAGAGGCGGCTCGTCCAGGGTAGGCACAAATGCAGGTTCAAATCCTGACTTTTTTTTGTATTTGGGTTTGGCATTGGCCCAACCCGAGGCCATTAGGTGATCAATCAGGCGGCGACCGCGATGTCCCAGCAGTGGGTGTAACTCACAAGCAGCCATATCTGCCAAATCATTGGCGGCTTGGGTCGGGGTACAGTGGCGGCTATTGGCATAATTAAACACGCGAAGTGTGTCGGGAAAGACCCGCTCTGCCGCCAATTGAACGTCTTCGGCCAAATAGCCCTGCCACTCATCGGCACAGTTGACTATCCCCATTCGGTTGCAAATAAAGTCTGGTACAAAGCCAATATTCCGTTGTTTTAAGCGTTCAGCATCGGCCTCCGGCTCTCGCAAAATATTATTGGCAGCTCCGCAGACCAACTTCACCTTGAGTCGGGGAATGGTATCAACATTGACTTGGGCCCCAATTGCGCAGGGTGCAAAGATATCTGCATCGGCATCAAAAATCGCTTCAGGGGGATCCACTACCTGTAAATGGGGGCGCTCGGTCAACATTTCAGAAAGCGAAGTGGCGTTGACATCGGCAATTAATACGACTGCACCGAGATCGTCAAGCGCCCGAATCAAAGGCGCTCCCACATTGCCTGTGCCCTGTACAGCCACCCGCACCCCGCGCAAATCATCGCTGCCAGCAATGGAAAGCCAAGCGGCCTGCATGGCCCTTAAAACGCCTCTGGCGGTAAAAGGTGAAGGATTGCCGCTCCCACCCCGTTCGGGGGGGATACAGGTTGTAAAGCGATTCTGACTTAAGAGAGCGGTCATATCCTGGGTGTTGGTGCCCACATCTTCAGCCGTATAATAGACCCCACCCAAAGAGGCAACAAATCGGCCATAGGCCTCAAAACAAGCAGCTCTTTCAGGGCTGGGTTCAAATTCACGGGGGTGTGTGAAGCGAGAAGGCAAGGTCATGATTCCTTTGCCTCCGCCCCAATGCAGGCCTGCTAAGGCATTTTTACGGGTCATACCTTGGGAAAGTCGCAAACCATCGACGAGCAATTCCGCTAAATTTAAATAGCGGGTAAAGCGCAAGCCCCCTTGAGCCAAGCCCCTCCTCGTATCATGCACAAACGCAAAAAAGAGCGAATCAATGCCTGCTTCCCGGCCAATAAAGACACCCTCGTGACTTGAAAAATCTTGAGAGAGTTCAAAAAAAGCCTGCAAGGGCTGCAAAAGTGTGGGATGAGAGAGCCGAAAGGCCCCATTTTCATAGACCAAATAGGCCCGTGTCACATCCGCCGCTTCAAGTTGAATTAAAAAATCCTCCAGGCTCCACTGTCGACAGAGTTGGGCTTGGGACTGGCGCAGAGAGGCAGATCGATCGCGTTTGTGCATAAGCGCTTTCTAAATTAATGGTGATGGGGGGCCGCAGGCCGATAATAGGGATTATCTCCCTCTGCATGGTTGGTGGTATCTATGACATGTTTGATCTCGGGTATGGACTCAAGAATGGCTTTTTCTACGCCCTGTTTAAGGGTGACACTGGCCATACCACACCCTTGACAGCCACCGCCAAAATGGACAAAAACCTTGTCTTCTTTGACTTCAAGCAATTCCAAATAGCCCCCATGACTGGCCAGAGAGGGATTGATCTGGGTATCGATGAGTTCTTGTACCTGTTGTTCGAGGGGATGTCCCCAGCTTGGGAGATTGGGGTTGTTGACTTTAAAGCCACCGCCATACATGTCGTCAACAAATTCAATCCGAGCCCCTTCTATATTTTTGGCGGTTTTCGGGTCAAGTAAAATCCGCAATTCGCCCGAGGTGACTTCCAGGTCTTCGGGCTTTTCGTGACCAGGGTCGACCAAAGAAAGTGCATGTTGATACCCTTGAGCGCTGCGACCTGTAATCCGAATACGCAAGGCGCTCATGCTTTTGGATTCTTCTTGCAACATGCTGGCGATTTTTTCTTTGGCATTGTCTTCAATTGTAATTTGCATGGGGGTCTTTTCTCCTACCAGATTTGAACTGGCTATATAGATAACTCTTAACTGCAGTATACCTCTGCTTTTTTGCTTTTTGAAGGCATTCAAATTGGGCCTAACCAACAAGTTAAGCCCCAACTGTCCCCTTGAAATTTGATCCAGACTGAGCTAGGATTCTGGCATACATCTAAAATTGAGTGCTTGAAAAAGGTTTAACCATGCGCAAATGCCTTGTTGCCGCCCTGGCCTTATTGCTAATAAATGTAAATTCGCCCGCATTTGCGACTGAATTGCCGCCAGCAAGTGAAACAATGGTGGCTGATTTGATCGGTCTCGGTTACCAGTGTAAAGCGCAAAAAGCGGGAGACGAAGCCTATATCACTGTGACCCATGAACAAGAAGACCTTTGGGATTTTGTGGTGATTCCCTCGGGCAAAGGGCTGATCTTCAGCTTAAATTTTAAACTCAAAGCAGAGAGCCTCAAAGATCGGCTGAAGCTCTTTGAAGAAATCAACGCAACGAACGCCGACAAGGTGAAAATGACCCAGGTCTTTATTTACAAACACCGCAATGGCAACGAGTATCTCATGGTCAATGCCTGGACACCTGATGCCTACGACAAAGCCGCCTTTGCCGCGTTTGTTTTACAATGGCAGGAAGACAGCCACAATGCGGCCCTGAGCTTGCGGGATCATTTTGAGGCCCGGCCAGCGAAAGCCCCTCAAACCCCCTAATGCGCTCAGCTTAATTCTCTGGCCAAGCCAAAGCCAAAGCAGCCAAAGCAGCAGCCCCCACGGGCAGAGCCGCTTCGTCGATGTCAAAATGGGGATTGTGCAGGCCTGGGATTTTGGCTTTTTCTGGCGAGCGCACACCCAAACGCAAAAACGTGCCTGGAATTGCCTGCAAATAAGCGCCAAAATCTTCGCCACCCATACTCGGTTCGGGCAACAAACGCACCTGATCAAACCCCAATAATTGGCGGAGCGTTTGAAAGGCAAACGCGGTCGTATCTGGGTGATTGACCACAGGGGCAGTGCCATATTGGTAATTTAATTCAAAACTGCCCCCATGGGAACCTACAACCCCTTGTAACAGATCTTCAATCCAACGCGGAAACTGTTCTCGCAACTGCGGACAAAGTGTGCGCACGGTGCCTCCGAGGGTCACAGCTTCCGGAATCACATTTTCGGCGGCACCGCCCTGGATAAAACCAATGGTGAGCACAGCAGGTTGAAAAGGATCGACCCGGCGACTGACCAATTGGTGTAAAGCATTCACGGCTTGTGCCGCCATTAAAATGGGGTCAATTGAATGGTGGGGCCGAGCTGCGTGACTGCCTTTGCCCTTGAGGGTAATCTGAAAGACATCTGCTGAGGCCATCATCGGTCCGGGGCGGGTGGCCATTGTGCCAATTGGCAAATCGGGATAGACATGCAGTCCAAAAATCGCCTCTACAGGCGGATTGGCCAAAACACCCGCTTGAATCAAATGGCTGGCCCCCAAACAATCGGAGCGCTCTTCAGCTGGTTGAAAAATCAGGCGAACCTGGCCTTTGATCTGACTGCGCCGCAGCCAAAGCAATTGGGCTGCCCCCAATAAAACGGAGGTATGTACATCATGGCCACAGGCGTGCATGACCCCAGGATGTTGAGAGACATAGGGCACATCATTGCCTTCAAGAATCGGCAGGGCGTCAAGATCGGCCCGCAGAGCCACTACAGGTCCTGGTAAATCACCTTGAATGGTGGCTATGACGGCTGCAGTTTGGGCGTATTCTGAGACAATTTCAGTGAGGCCGATTTTGGCCAAAACCTGTGCCACATATTTGCCCGTTTCCACTTCTTCACCACTGAGTTCGGGAAAGGCATGAATATGGCGGCGCCATTCACACAAGCCAGGTCGCAGGATCTCAGCATCAGCCAACAAGCTTGAGAAATTAAAAGCGTTATTCAATCTGTCTGTCTTGTCCATAGGCTTAGGCCTTTGCAAATTCAGCCCGGATACCTTCCAAGCGACGCAAATTGGTGCCCCAGTCGTTATAGCCAATTCGTGAAGCCGAGCGCATATGAATCAAGCCATCGGCTTCAGGAAAATAAAATTCAACGTCGTCCGTAAACTTGAAGACTTTGGTACGGCACTGATAATAAAGGTAATTTTCATCAGATTTGACCAAGTGAGTCAACGGCAGGGCTTTAAGTACAGCCATTAATTTGTTTCTTGCAGCTTCTCTGCTACAGGTATACGTCAAGGGGGCAACATAATAAGTGGAATTTTGTGGATCCGCCATCGATGAGCGGCAATTGGGGGTTTTCGAGAGGGGTTGAAATTGATCTTGGTTCATACCAACTTTGGGGGCCATACACTATTCCTTTTTCTCTATCATTGCAAAACCTATTTTAACAGGGATACACAACTAAAGATGTGTCCTGTGACGGCCCGTACGGCTGAGTTGTGCTCTAGGATGCACTTTTAAGGTATGCCTGCTCATAACTGACTGGCCTAAAATACAATTATATTAAGAAATGTAAAGTATGTATTTTACACCTCCTGATCGGAAATCATCCGGTTTCCTTAAAGGAAAAAGGCAAACCCACTGCGAAGTGGGGACGCAAAGCCACGGGACTCTTTGAGTCAGCCGGGTTGCCCATTCATCATTCTAAGGAGTCTTTTTAATATGTCTTATCAATCAAAATTGTCTCTGCGTCTACTGGCTTTGTCCTGTTGTTTGACCACCGCATGTCAAAATACCCCCTTGACCAGCGCACCTTCAAGTTCAAGTCCAGACAGATATTCTGCAATTCAGTCACAGGTTCCCTCTGATTTAGAAAAAGAAACCGATCTTAAATTGGATTCGCTGATGCCTCAAAGTTTTGGAGTCAAATCTGAGCAAAACGTCCAAGCGGGAGATCAGGTGCCCGGACGATTTATTGTCAAATTTAAAGATCTGAATGATGCTGAAATGGCCGAAACCTTGGCAGACGCCCAGGTTAAATTGGTGGGGCATATCCAACGCAGTGAAAAAATTATATTGGTGGAGAGTCTCGACTTGGCCGATGCAACGCTCAGCTTAACGCGCCTTCAAAACAATCCCAAGCTCGAATTTGTAGAGCCTGACAGCATTGTCAGCGTAACCCAATCAGCCCCACCACCCGCCCTTTATCCCATCAATGATCCCCTGTTAAAATTTCAATATGGACACGTCAAAGTCCAATCCCAGCAAGGTTGGGCTCTGGCACAGGGCGGCAAGGGTCTGGGTGAAAACACCATCATTGCAATTGCTGATACAGGGGTCGATGGGACTCACCCAGATTTAAAAGACAAAATGATCCAGGGTTACAGCGCCCTCGCTGGCAAGGTCGAAAATGCAGATACCCACGGCCATGGGACTCATTGCGCCGGGATTGCTGCGGCAGCAACCAATAATGGGATTGGGATTGCTGGGTTTGCACCCAAAGCCAAAATCATGTCAATCCGCATTCTCAATGACAATGGTTTGGGCACCTTGGCGGGTGTTTCGGCGGGAATTACCTATGCAGCCAACCACTCAGCCAGTGTCATCAGCATGAGTTTTGCCAGTCCGATTAAGTCAGCAGCAATCGAAAATGCCATGAATTATGCGCTCTCAAAAAACACGGTGCTGGTGGCTGGCATGGGCAATAGTGGCAATGGAACCATCAATTATCCAGCTGCTTTTCCCGGCATCATTGCCGTGGGAGCCACCGATACCAACGATAAACGTGCAGCCTTTTCTGAATATGGCCCGCATTTGTCGGTCTTGGCACCGGGGGTCAATATTGTCTCCACATTGCCTGGCAATAAGTATATCGGTTGGAATGGCACGTCTATGGCGACACCGGCAGTCGCTGGGGTCGTAGCTCTGGTCAAAAGTGTCTTGCCCAACTTGGCTCCCAACCAAGTCAAATACCTGATTGAAAAGGCCTCAGATGATATGGGGGACAAAGGCTTTGACACCTACCATGGCTATGGCCGAATCAATGTCTACAGAACGCTGACTTATGCCTTTATCAAGGCCAAACAGACACCTTAAACGCAGTTAGAGATTAAGTTGGGCCGCTTGCAGTGGCATAACAGATGTAAATTCAACCAAGGGCACGGGCAAATCAGGATCTTCCCCCAAAGGCAGATCCTGTTTGTCTAGGGGAATCTGAGAATAGTCGAGAAAACCGACCACTGCATAGGGATTCATTTCAAACAAAGTCGCCACATGGTTAAGGGCCGACTCTTCAAGATAGACAGCAGGACAGTTGGCACAGAAATGGCAGGGCAAAACACAGACCACGGCTTCCCCACTTTCGTTGATCATCATCAAGCGCTCATCTTGGGGATCATTTAAGTGTTTATTGCAGAGGATACAGTGCTGAGGAATGCCCACGGTACTGACAATGGCTTGGCGTTGCTTTAAATGGGGAAGCGGTTCAAACGCGGTGTCTAACATGCTTACAACTCCGGGTGACGCATATGCCAATCAGTGGCTGACTCATAGGCCTGGGCCAATTGATAGATGGCTGCTTCGGCCAAGGGTTTCGCCATGATTTGCAATCCGATTGGCAGGTTTTGGCTGTCGAAGCCGCAGGGCAAAGAAAGAGCAGGGATACCGACCAGATTCACGGGCACAGTTAAAATATCTGTGAGGTACATGCTCAAGGGATCTTGCTGTTTTTCACCGAGGCGAAAAGCTGTAATCGGTGAAGTGGGCGAAATCAGAAAATCAAAGGTCTCAAATTGGGCCTGAAAGTCTTGAATTAAAAGGGTACGTACTTGTTGGGCCTTTTTATAATAGGCATCGTAATAACCCGAGGAGAGAGAATAAGTCCCCAACATGATCCGGCGTTTAACCTCATCCCCAAAGCCTTCGCTGCGACTTTGGGTATACATCTCTACCAGGTTTGAAGCACGGGCAGACCTGTGGCCATACCTCACGCCATCAAAGCGCGCCAAATTTGAACTGGCTTCGGAAGTGGCGATCAGATAATAAGCTGCCAGTGCATATTTTAATCGCGGCAAGCTGGTCTCTGCGATGATTGCGCCTTGACTTTCAAAGACCCCCAAGGCCTTTTCTATTGCAGTACGCACTTCCGGATCAACACCCTCTGCCAGCATTTCGCGCGGCACCCCAATTTTCAACCCCCGAATATCTTTGCCCAAATCTCTGCCAAAATCTTCAGCAGGCAATTTAAGTGAGGTGGAATCGGCTGAATCGTGGCCAGCAATGACATTGAGCAGCTGTGCATTGTCGCGCACAGTCAAAGTCAAGGGACCAATTTGGTCAAGCGAAGAGGCATAAGCCACCAAGCCAAAACGCGAAACCCGGCCATACGTCGGTTTCATACCTACCACGCCACAAAAGGCTGCGGGCTGACGAATACTTCCGCCGGTATCCGAACCCAGGGCCCAGGGTGTTGAGCCTGCTGCGACCAATGCGGCAGAACCGCCACTGCTTCCGCCAGGCACACGCTCAAGATCCCAGGGATTCAAACTTGGGTGAAAGGCCGAGTTTTCATTCGATGAGCCCATGGCAAATTCGTCCATATTGGCTTTGCCCAAAATCGGCAAACCTGCATTTAAGACTTTTTGGCTGACAGTGGCTTGGTATGGAGGAACAAATTCTGCCAAAATCCGAGAACCACAGGTGGTCGGATACCCTGCCAAACAAATATTATCTTTGAAGACTATCGGAATATCTTGAAAATCCGATTGGCCACTGTTCAGACGCACGGGGGTTTCAAAATAATTTAAAAACCCCTTAATCTGTTTTTCGACAACTTCAGAGCGTTTTTGGTAAATGTGTATGATGTCAGAGGGTTGAATTTCACCCATTTTGAGCATTTGGCTCCAGGTAGAGGCGGGGGTATAAAACATAAAAATTCTCCTCGCATTCGCGGCAACAATAAAGCAATATACCAGCAATATACCAGGGAAAAAGCCTCCAGGGTATACAAATAAGCCTTGGCCGGGGTTTTGCAGGTTTTTAATTTATGCTAAAATAGCTATTCAAATAGAAGCCGATAGAAGCCTGCTTGATTCTTGATTTACATTTGTGAGCTATAGTTTCATTTTTTTTGCAATTTTGATAGGCTATAATAAGAAATAAAGGGTTACAAGGTATTTTTTAAGTGTTTGTTCGTCCAAGATTACTCGTTGTAGAAGATGAACCCGATATCCTAACACTCCTGGAACGCATCCTTCAGGAAGAAAACTATGAAGTGCTGAAAGCCCCCACTGCCGAAAGGGGTTTGGAAATCATCGAAGAAACCCTGCCCACAGCCATAGTTGCTGATATCAACTTGCCTGGCATGAGTGGACTCGATTTTTGCAAACGTGTTAAGAGCCAATACCCTGAAATCCCAGTGCTCTTTCTTTCGGGCCTGACCGATGAGTTCGATAAGGTGCTTGGTCTCGAACTAGGAGCTGAGGACTACATCACAAAACCCTTTAATGTACGCGAGTTTAAAGCGCGTATCAAGGTGATGCTGCGTCGCGTCACCCAACCCCCGCCCAAACCTGCCACCCCCAGTGGTCAGAAGCGTGAAATCAGCGCCAATCTTTTTATTGACGTGCTCAAACGCCAGGTATTTATCGAAAAAATCGAAGTGCAATTGACCAAAAAAGAATTTGATATCTTGATGTTGCTCGCCTCTCGTCCCGGACAGGTCTTTACCCGTGAACATATTCTTGATGTCATTTGGCATGACGATGCCAATGTCAGTGACCGCACTGTCGACGTGCATATTGGCCGTCTGCGGGAAAAAATCATTGTTGACCCCGAAAAGCCCCCTCATGTCGAGACAGTGAGAGGCGTCGGCTACCGCTGCAATCCGCATATTGTCGTAGAAGTGGTCGACGCTTAAATCGTTTTTCCCATTCCCCCCTGGAGCATGCCATGCGCATTTCCGCCAATTGGTTAGAAACAGCTGTTGCGCTTTTGCAAGCAAAACAATTGCCCAAATTGGTGCACTTTGCTCAGACAGTTTTGGCTCAAGCCCAAGAAATGGGCGAAGCGGGAATGACAGACCAGGCCAATGCCTATTATTTTTTGGGTTTGGCTTGGTCTGAGAATGAGCCCGATTCGGCTTTAAATGCCTATTTACAAGCTTTAAAATTGTGTCCCAAGCACCCGGATTATCTCCGTCAAACAGGTCATTTGCTCAGGAATATGGGCCAAGAGGCCAAAGCACTGCGCTATTATCAACAAGCTGTGAAATGGAATCCAAATCAGCTCAGTGCTTGGTTTAATCTGCTGCAAATGTTATTCCAGATGCAGTCTTGGCAGGAGTTGCTCAAGCAACTCGAGCTTGCTTTGGTTCAATTCCCAGAAGATCCCCACTTTAAAACACGCGAAACGGCATTGCGAATATCAGCCCTACACGGGTTGGCGGAATCGGCCCTGAAGAATCAGAACTACACTGAAGCGTTAAGTTATTACCAACAGGCATTTAAATATCAACGGGGAATACCTTGGACTGATTTGGATTCGAGGCACACATTATTGCCCAGTAATGGTCCCTTATCTACTTTACCTGCTGAAATGAGCAGAGATAAATGGGTCCACGATCTCGAGCAGTGGATTTGGCTCGATCAACAAGGACTTTTGCCAAAACAAGCACAGGCCTGTTTACCTGACATACAAGACCTGCTCTCCCAGTTGACGGAGGAGAGGTGTGAAGTTTTACATCTCTCCCCCAAGCATCTCACCCTGTTAAAAAGCTGTTTTAACGCTCCCGTCTTTTGGCCTCAAACTGCTTTTATTGGGCCGGTTCTCAATCCTGAGCTTAACTTTGAAGTGCTTGAAAACAACTTTTTAAAATCGTCTGTTCCCCTGCTTTGGTTTGATCACTTTCTCAGCCCAGAGGCTTTAACCAGTTTGAGGCAATTTTGTTTGGGTGCCACACTTTGGCGCGATTATTATGCCAACCAGGGCTACTTGGGTGCCTTTATGGATGATGGTTTTGTCTCTCCTCTGCTCTTAAAAATAGCAGAGGCACTGCAACTGGCCTTTCCCAAAATTTTGGGAGACAAAGCCCTGCATTATCTCTGGGGCTTTAAATATGGTTCATCAAGTCAGGGAATCCGCTTACATGCCGATCAAGCTCAAATCAACCTCAACTTTTGGCTTACACCTGACTGCGCGAATCTGAATCCTGCAGGTGGAGGGTTACAGGTTTACGATTGCTGTGCTCCTTCAAACTGGAACTTTCAAGACTATAATGACCAAGCCAGTCAGGCACGTATTCAAGCCTATCTCTTGCATTCCAAGGCACAAATGACACAAATACCTCACCGCCAAAACCGGGCTGTGCTTTTTAACTCACAGCTATTCCACCGCACGGATCCCCCCCAATTTAAACAGGGTTATGAAAACCGGCGCATCAATGTTACCATGCTGTTTGGGTAACCCCCATATGAAAGGAGTTTGGCTTGAGCGATCGCGATTCATTTATTCAGCCTTTTAAAAACCGGCTGTTTGAAATCTTTAACGCTTCTTCTTCGGGTCAAGACCCTTACCGTCAGAGCACCTATCAGCGCCAACAGCGCCGAAAAAAAGGCTCAAAACCGGAAGATGGTGAAGATTGGGAGCAAGAATCGCAACTCTTCTTTGATGATTTCATCTCACTGGATGAAGAAAAAATAACCCATGGTCTGAACCGGGCACAGGTGCGCAAAGCCTTTGACCGCAAATTCAGAACATCGACCCGCAGCGATGAACTGGCTCGGGAAATGGAAATCATCGAAGACACCTTTGGAACCCAGGGCATTTCCCCCGAAACAACGGCTGCCAAACTCGAAAAACTCGCAGGATTTCTTGCGGATTTTGAACAACTGATCCGCAGCCGCGCCCCTTCTGTGGCCAGCCGCTTTCAGCTTTTTTCGCTGCCCACCTTGCGTCGCCTCAAAGAATGGGGCATGCAGGCAAAAATGCTTCAGAATCTCGTCTGGCTGCGAATTATCCACCGCATGCAACAGGAAGTATTAGACAATCCCGAGGCATTTTTACATGTTCAACTGTGCCTTCAGGCCTTGGATTTGCCCATGCGTCATATGGAGCTACAGCGTTTTATTGAAAGGCACCTGATTGACCAGTCCTCCTTTGAAGCGCTATTACACCAGACATACCATTATTTGGAGCAAAATGCACGCATTTTCGAAGCAATGGAAAATGAAATGCGATTATTGAGTATGCAGGTTCAGCCTTGGTTTTTGCATTTAATCGGCAGACCTTATCTTAACCTCGAAAAACGCTTGGGCAAACGCCACCTCGAAAACCGCTATTTGCGACTCAAAAACCAATTATTGGAAGTTCAAAGGCAGATCAAACATTTGGAAAAAAGCCAAAGTACCTTGTCCCATTTTTTAGGTGAAAAAGCCGATTTATTGCAGGCTTGGCAAGGGTTAGAGGGTCATTTGAGCTCATTGTTACAATTACATGAATTTGGCAAAAGTAAACCCGAAGTCCTGGGAGATGAAAAAGCTGAAATCCTGTTGCGTTTGGGCATCAGTGATTCGACTCCCAACTCAGAAGAGGGGCTGTTTCAATTGGAATATTTGGTACAATTATTGGCCCAATTGCAAAACCGAGATTTTTTTGATAGCCCTGAAAGACCCGATGTTTATGTGGCCCCACTGACCCTGCGTCAATTGCAGAGTATCAAAAGCCAAGACCTCGCAGCTTTAGAGAAATGGGCCATTTTTAAAGTGCAACAGGTCTTGTTGCTCCAAAATGACACGCTCAGGCCGACGTTTTTGGCCTGTCAGCAGGCGCAACTCCCGTCGAAGTAACCCGACCATCGCGCAATTGAATCGTGCGGTGACTGCGGGCTGCGAGGTCAAGATTGTGGGTGACAAAAACGATTGCCAAATCTTCAGTCCGGTTGAGTTCATGTAAAAGCGAAAAAACCTGTTCGGTATTTTCAGTGTCTAGATTCCCTGTGGGTTCATCGGCCAGGATCAAGGGGGGCTGATTGCAAAGGGCACGGGCGATGGCCACACGCTGTTGTTCTCCCCCACTTAACTCCACAGGCCTGTGTTTGAGCCGATGGCTGAGGCCCACACGTTCGAGCAAGTCACTTGCCCGTTTTTCGGCCAGATGCCGGGGTTTTCCCGCTAAAAGCTGAGGAATAATGACATTTTCTAGCGCATTGAATTCAGGCAACAAAAAGTGAAATTGAAAGACAAAGCCAATTTCTTTTTGGCGCAATTCCGTCAATTCAGGATCTTTCATTTGAGATGTGCGCTGGTTATTGACCCAGATTTCGCCTTGACTCGGCCGATCGAGTGCCCCCAAAAGGTACAGCAAGGTGGTTTTACCACTGCCACTGGGACCGGTTAAGGCCACAAATTCTGCTTTTTCTACCTGGAGACTGACATCATATAAAACAGGGGTTAATAATTGTTTTCCCAAGGTTTTGCCAATCGCCTCCGCCCTTAAAACAGGAGGAGCACTGTTTGTTTGACTCATTGAGCAAGGCCTAAGCGATCGCGCCGCCCAAATTGTTGAACATTGCGGCGCAAGGCCTGTGACCATACGGGCCCTACAACACGGTTAAGCAGAGTGCTTGCACGAGAAATTACTAACTGAGGGGAATCTTCCATACTCCCAGTATAGAAGATTCTCGACTCAATCTGAAGTTGTTAAAATCCAATTCTTAAACCAGAGAAGCCAACTCGTTCTGGGCTTCTCGCCAAACCACCAAAGCCGCTTCATATTCAGATTCGAGGTCAGCTTTTTTGCCGGCATCCACTGTTTGCGCCAACAAAGCCTCAAGATTTTGGCAGGCTTTTTCGAAAGCGGGCAATTTTTTCTCCAATTGCTGACGCTTGCGTTTAAGTGCCTTTTGGGCCTCGTAAGCCTCTTTGCCACTGAGAGCAGGTGATGCGGCCTGTTTCTCCGCTCGTTTTTCTGATTTGGCAGTTTCAGTTTGTTTGCTCAAAACTGTACGTTCTTTAAGCGAAACGTCACGGCTGAGGTGATCTGTGCCGTATTTTTCGAGATACTCTGCATATGTGCCTTTGTAATCGAGAAAGCCTTGGGGTTTCACTTCGAGAATTCGGGTTGCCACCCGCGAAACAAAATAGCGGTTGTGGCTGACCAGGATCAAGGTACCTGTGTATTTTGCCAAGGCGTCGGTCAACATGTCGATGGCTTCAAGATCCAAGTGATTGGTGGGTTCATCCAAGAGCAGAACATTGCTGGGTTCAAGCATCAATTTGGCAAAGATCAGGCGGGTTGCCTCGCCACCACTGAGAATGGTTAATTTGTTTTTCACATCATCGCCAGAAAACAACATTCGTCCCAGCAAATTGCGAATTTGGCCCACGGGGGCGGTGGCATCAAAACCATAGAGCCAATCAAAACAGGTTTGGTTGCCTGTAAGTAAATCGTGATAATCTTGGGGAAAATATCCGGGGCGCGCTTCATGGCCCCAAATTACGCTGCCTGAATCGGGAGACAAGAGCTCCATCATGATTTTGAGCAAGGTGGATTTGCCCACACCGTTGGGACCAATAACCGCCAAGCGATCGCCGCGTTCGATTTCGATATCCAAATTGCGAATGACCTGTTTGTCTTCAAAGGATTTAGACAATCCCTGAACAGCCAGGGGAATGCGCCCCGAAGTCACATTGGGTTTAAACTCAAAGGTCGGGTAGCGGCGGGAAGAGGGGATGACCTGGATATCTTCCATTTTTTCAAGTTTTTTGACCCGCGATTGGGCCTGCGAAGCCCAACTCGCATTGGCTTTAAACCGCGAGATAAATGCCTGCATATCTTTTTTTTTCTCTTCTTGGTTGGCAATAGCCCGTTCGGTCTGATCTTGAGCCAGCTCTTTGGCGGCCAAAAATGCGTCATAATTGCCGGTATACATACGGATGGTGCCATAGTCGATATCCAAGATATGGCTGCAGACAGCATTGAGAAATTCTCTATCATGGGAAACGACAATTAAGAGGCCCGGAAAACTGCGCAAATGTTCTTCGAGCCATTTAATCGAGAAAATATCCAAGTGGTTGGTAGGTTCATCCAAGAGCAGCATCTCGGGTTGACTAAAGAGCAATTGGGCCATCAATACCCGCAATTTATACCCGCCAGAGAGGGTTTTTAGCTGCTGTTCATGTAATTCGGTTGGAATGCCCAAACCATCGAGCAGGCGAGCAGCATCACTTTCTGCACTATAGCCATCCAATTGAATAATGGTGTCTTCGGCCTCGGCATACCGTTCGGCATCGAGTAAGTCCATTTGGGGCTTGCGAGAGAGTTCGTCTTGAACCAATCGGGCTTCCCAGAGTTTGGGCCGGCCTTGGATGACAGTATCAATAATCCGGCAATTTTCAAAGGCAAAATGGTCTTGACGCAAATAGCCCAAGGAAGCATGTTTGGGCCAATTGACCTGACCGCTATACTCCTGGGTCTGGCCCGTGAGAATTTTGAGTAAAGTAGATTTGCCCGTGCCATTGGCCCCAACCAAACCATAACAATGGCCTGGAAAGAGTTGAAAATTGACCCCTTGAAAGAGGACGCGATCGGCAAATTCAAGTGTGAGATTGTTGATTTCAAGCATGGTAAATATCCTGTTTGGGTTGGCTCTATCAGGCTCTACTTTAACAAACCTGTACCACTTTGGCAGTATTTAGCCCTGTTTGAAAGGGGGACCTGGGCCAGAAATTGGCTATAGGCAGAGGGTCGTGGTAAGATGCCTCAAATTGTTTGCACTGAATATGAAAGGGATGAAGCAGCTATGCAATTGGCAATCGTGGTGGGCAATGTGGTGGCCAGCCGCAAAGAAGAGAGCCTCAAAGGCATCAAAATGATGATTGTTCAAAAAGTAAACGCTCAGAACACTCCCACAGGTGCTCCATTTATTGCAATTGATGCCACTACCCAAGCAGGTGTGGGTGATCTCGTATTTATCGAAAGTGGACGTGAGGCTGCCCTGGGTATTCCAGGCTGGTTTAATCCCGCTGATCAGGCCATTTTGGGGATTGTTGACCAGGTTCATGTAGAGGCTGTGGCACACTGACTCCGCTCAGGAGATCAACCACTTCTTTGAGTTCTGAAGGCAAATCAGTAAAAGTGACAACGCCATCATCATCGACGAAGATCTCAATACTGTTGGTTTTGGACCCGATTATCTGTTTGGATTTGTCCGGTGTAATACTCACTTTTAAACCGCCGCTCCTGAACTGTTCCCAAAGCATCCTCTAAAAAAGCCGTTAAATCTGTACAGACCGGACCCTGAGCGCCCATCACCTCAATCAGAATTTCGCCTGTGGGATCGATGCGAATTTGAAATTCTGCCTGACTCATTTAAACTGCCTCCTGAAATTGCCCAACAGGGCTTACTTCCAATTAAACACATTCAATGGCTTGGGTTCAAGCGCTTTGATTTTAAGCGCTTGATGTAGAATCCGAAGCATCCAAGCCCCATTCTTTGATGCGCAGAAAGGCTGCGAGGTAATCTTCAAAGCTCCCGGTCTCTGTCGCTTCAATTTCAGCCTGTTTTTTCAGAGAGTTTTGAACAACTTGCTTAAAAGCCATTTCCTCAGAATCTGAGATTTTATGGGCTTTTAACTGGTTCATATGCGCCTGGGAACGGGCTGTCATCCACTCTGTAAATGCGTTTCCACTGCGCTGAAAATCTGCCAGAACCTGGGCCGAAGGTGTGAGTTCAGGATCGTCGAGCTTGGCCCTTTCACGGGCCAAAAGCGGTCCATAGAGGGGAGCTTCGTGGATTTTATCCAAACTTTGAGCCAGCGGTTCGAGTGCCTCAAAAATCGTATAACCCCAGTCTTTTAAAGAAATACTGCCCTCTGGGCGCAACAGTCTCATGCCTGGTTGGCGGCCTTGAATGGCGACCCAGTGCTGGTTTTCATTTACCAATTCAAGTTCTGCAGAACCAATGGGTGGATTGGGATCGAGTAAACAATGTAATAAAAAGAGTCTGACAAAATTCAATTGATCCGCAGAAACGCCCAGCACATCAAAGGGATTTACATCCAATGCGCGAACCTCGACATAGCCTATGCCCCGGCTGCGTAAAGCTGAAAAAGGCCGTTCTCCAGGCAATGGCGGTTGCTTGGGGCGAATCAGCGCATAATGCTCATTTTCGATCTGTAAAATATGGGCATTCAGTTGTTTGTATTCACCCCCAGGCGTCCTGCCAAAGCGCAAAAAACTGCTGCATTCGCTGTTGATGGCTTTGTAAAGTCCAGCCAAATACTCCGTCAGGCTGTTGTAATTGATCGAATAGGTGCAGCGATTGGAATTGACATAACCCAATCGGCTCATACGAAGCGAAGTTGCCATCGGGCCATATAAGGCCTTTTGATCGCGAATGACTTCGGGCATCTCACGGGCCTCAAAGACAGGATCCGCCAGGGGGGCTGCCCCAAACAGATAAGCCAAAAGCCAGCTTTGGCGTAGATAATTGCGCATGAGACCGAGGTAATTTTCAGAAATAAAATTCGCAAGACTGGAACGGGTTTGCACCTGCTCATAAATAAATTGCCAAAAGCCCATCTGGAAAGAATAGTTGAAGTGAATCCCAGAAATGACCTGCATTTGTTTTCCATAGCGGTGGGCCAAGCCATTGCGATAGATCTCTTTGACCCGCCCCTGGTGCGAAGAGCCAAATCGGGCGATCCGAATCTGATTTTCTTGGAGTGCTGGGGGCATGCTTTGAAACCAGATTTGTTCATTGGCAGGCATCGTTTGGGCGGCAAAAGCATGCAAGCGAGTTTGGTAATCAAGCAGTGATTCAATCTGTTGAAATGGCGGTGTGATCAATTCCAATTGGGCTTCGGCAAAATCTGTGGTAATTTCTGGGTGGGTCAAGGCAGATCCCAGAGCCTTGGGATGTTCTGTCGAAGCCAAAGTCCCAGTGGGCCCCACACGCAAAGCCTCGCGTTCAAGACCCGCTTGGTATTGCTCGATTAATGCCAATTGGGCTGGCTCAGCAAAAAGATTCAGCCATTCACTGTAGGGAAGAGTATAAGTCATGCAACACCTTTCTCAGCCTGCCGAAATTCACGGAATCTTGATTGAAGCAGTTAGGCCTATTATACCTTGCTCTGAATAAGGTTCTAGATATTAAGTGACAGGTGAATAGAAACAGACTCCTTGCCTAAAACCGCAAGCCGAACACCTAAAACCTACTTCATGAGATGTCGTTTGCACTGGTTCTGTGGTAAAATTTTTTTATCATATTCGGCAACAGACAAACCCTCAGTACTCGTCGAGATGAAACGCCAAAAGTAACGCATAATTATATGTATTAATGTATTAGAACGGGACTCGAACCTTGACAGATACAGCAAAACAACCTAAGTCCAAATTGACCATCACCCGGGGAGGCACCCAAGGGAAAGAATTTCATCTGGAAACAGATGTGATAGCAATCGGACGCTGGGACCCCGATGGTGGAGCTTTCCCTGAGATCGACCTCACCAATGACGATATCGAAGCAAAAATCTCCCGCAAACACGCCCGTATTTTGTACCAAGAGGGCAAGTTTTTGCTTGAAGACATGGGCAGTCTCAATGGGACTTACATCAATCGCGGTCCACGTCTGATTCCGGGTGAACCCCAAGAAATCAAACATGCAGATGAGCTGATTATGGGTAAAACCTTTTTTAAATTTGACGTCGAAGGTGCAGAATAATCCCGCAGGGGTTGAGATTCTGTTCTCGTCCCTGAGCCACAGTCTGGGTATTCCGTATTTTTATGAAAGACCCCTGTGTTACAATCAGAGTGAATGTATCAAAGAGGTTGACTCCGGCCCACCATGCCCCGCAATAATGCCCTGATTTCTCAATTCATCCGCGGTGAAGAACGGCGACAGTTCAAAGATATTATCAAAGCCCTGGCTTTGGTCATCGATTTGGCCGAAGGTTACGATGCTCAACATGGGTATAATGTGGCTCTCAGCTCCGTGCAATTGGGCAAATTTATGGGTTTGGGCCCAGACAAACTGCGCAATCTTTTTTATGCGGGCCTCTTACACGACGTGGGAGAGGTGGGGTTTCCCAAAGAAACCGAAGACTATGACTATTTTGAGTGGCAAGACAATCCGTATATTCGCCCCCATCCCTTAATTGGAGAAGCCATCGTCTCCCACTTACCGACCCTCAAAAAGGCAGGTGAGATTATTCGCTCTCACCATGAGTCGTGGGACGGTTCTGGCTACCCAGACAGGCTTAAAGCTGACAATATTCCTATAGAATCCCAAATTCTGGGTCTCTGTGACACCTTTGATGTTGCAGGTTCCGTTTACGCGGACAAGTCAACCCTGAGCCAGCGCTTGAGCCCAGTATTGCGCAAACGCTTTTCGCCGGATGTAATCCAGTATTTCAAAAAAATGCTCGCAGAGGCAGAGCTCTGGGGCGCACGCAATTTTAACCAAATGGCTTGGCAAGAGCTTGGGATAGATGCTGTGGATTTGGCGCTATTGTTGGATGTCGAAGTCGATTATTTTAAGGTCACACTCAAAACTTTCGCCCATGTCATTGACGCCAAACACCAATATACCAAAGGCCACTCTCTGCGGGTAGGTGCCCTCTCGCGCCGGATTGCCCTTGAAATGGGCTTTGTTGAGGAGGAGGCATCCACGATTGAACGTGCAGGTTTTTTACACGATGCGGGTAAAGTTGGCATATCTCGCTGCATTTTAGACAAACCCGGTCCCTTAACCGATATTGAATACGGCCGCATCAAAGCTCATCCGGGCATGTCTTCAGCCTTGCTCAAAACAGTACAGTGCCTAAGTGACCACGCTCCGTTGGTGCGCCACCATCATGAACGTTTTGATGGGTTTGGGTATCCGGATAAACTCAAAGCAGAAGAAATTCCAATTGGCAGTAGGGTTTTGGCGGTGGCAGATACCTACGACGCCATGACCAGTGACCGGGCTTATCGCCAGGGCCTGCCTGATAAAGTGGCCCGTGAAGAAATAATCAAATACAGTGGCAAGATGTATGACCCCGATGTGGTCGAGGCCTTCCTCAAAATCAGCGGTGAAGAGATTCGGCTGCTCTTTAAAGAAGCTGAACAAAGTTCATCTTTAATTTATTAAATCTTGAGATGCATTAAAAAATAGTTCATTTTTTTGCGCCACCAAGGCCAATCGTGATTGACATCATGCCCCCAATAGTCGATCCAAGCCGGTATGCCCAAGTGGATCAAAATCCGCTCCAATTGGTGGGTGTCTTCAAGCATTTTATCTTCCCAAGCCCCTTGGCCGACCGAAACAATGATCTGACTTTCCCGCAAGAGCTTGAGTTGTTTTGGGTCTTTTAAGCCACGCAGATAAAACAAGGGTGTGTGGAAATAAACTTGGCTGTCCATATAATCACCAATAAACAGTTGCAAGTCGTAGACGCCGCTGATGGCCAGCAGCGAATCAAAGACATCAGGGTGTCTAAAAAAGAAATTGGCCGAATGATACCCCCCCATAGAGCAACCCGTGGTTAAAATCCGCTCGGGATGCCCAGGATTGTTTTCCCGTATAAATGGTAAAACCTCTTGGATGACATACCTTTCGTATTGCTCGTAGCGTTCCACTCTGGCTGGCACCGGCATGTGAGGGTGAGTCCAGCTCTGGGCATCGATGCCATCGACTGTGTAAATTTGCAAGCGGCCCGATTCAATATAGGGCTTGCAGACTTCAACCATGCCAAAGTCCTCAAATTCAAAAAAGCGCCCTTCTTGAGTCGGAAAGACCAACATCGGTTTGCCAGTACTGCCATAGACCTTGAGTTCCATCTCTTGTCCCAATTGGGAACTCCACCAACGGTGGTATCCAATATGCATTTTAAACTTCTTACCTCACACACATATCTAAAAAAAGAAACCGGCCTGCCCACCCAAACTGAAGGTCCCACCCGGCCAGAGTGCTATTTCAGTTGTCTCTTTGGCCTGATATGGGCTGTTAAAATAGCTTCGCACTTCAAGGTTGAGGTGCAAGCTGTTGTTCCAACTGTATTCCACCCCAAATCCCCCATGGCTTCCGAGTCCAAACGGCATCAAATCCGGATTTGCGGAAACCAGAGGATCAAGTCCCAGAAAGAGATAGGGCCGCATCGGCAAGTTATATGGGGTGTTAATCATAAAGGCCAAACTGCCACTGAATTTAAACAGGGGGTAGCCTGCCAATGCCGTTTGCAGCCCATAAAGCAAGCGCCAATTGGGGGAGAGGTCACTAAAACCAGCCAGCCCCATAAATTCGGTTGTTTCACGCCCAAAGGCAATAATACGTTTCCCTGTATTGTCAAAACGTTCGCGCTGCTTTCCCAAAGGAGCAAAAACAGTTTCCTGGGAAAAAGCCAGACCGTAGGCAGCATAAACCGGCTGTAAGGGTAACGCAAGCGGAACAGCATAGACAAAACTGACAGCCATTCCCAACGAAAGACAAGCTCTGAGTACGGATATCATTTAGGCACAAAATCTGGGCTGAATTCACAATCAGCCAGGTGTTGGGTCCGATTAACATACCGAATATAGCGGCGAGCACCTTCCAAACCAACCAAGCTCAAAGAGGTATTGTCAATACAGATAAACACATTCTCTGCCGGTGAAACCCCAGCCACGACCCCCAAAAGCGCCCGAATAAAACCACCATGGGTCACCATGACACCCCGAGAATGGGGGGGGTGGTTGGCTGCAATTTGGTCGAGAAAAGCGCGGGCGCGGTCCCAGAGTAATTCACGGGATTCACCTTCGGGTACCGCACTCCAGTCGCGAACCTGTTTAAACTTGGCACAGATTTCTGGGTGTCGCTCCAGGGCTTCGGACCAAGTCAGCCCTGAAAAAATCCCTGAACTGACCTCAATAAGGCGCGCATCGGTTAGGATGTCAGAAATGGAAAGTGCATGAGCAATGGTCTCTGCCGTTTGGTAAGCACGTTTAAGCGGACTGGCCAGAAAAAAATCTGGTGCAGCTTGAGCATAGTGGGTTTTGAGATATTCAGCAACGCAGACAGCCTGTTGTCGGCCCAGATCAGAGAGGGGATAATCCACATGGCCCTGCATGACGCCCCGCAGGTTGCCTTCAGATTCAGCATGTCTGACCAGCAAAATTTCCAAAGCGCAGTGTCCTTTGAATCTTTTTAAACGAACTCAAACCCGGTGGGAGAATTCCCACCGGGATAAAACAGAAATTAAATCACTGCGGCAGCTTGGAGCTGAGACGCAATTTCGACCAGAATGGCTTTCATGCCATTGAGATCGCCACCAGCACGGATTGCGGCACCCACACCAATGCCTTGGGCGCCAGTCGCAATCGCGGAAGTCAGATTACCCGCATGCAGCTTGCCACTGACCAAAACAGGAATGCCAACAGCCTCACGAATGGCTGCCACATGGCTCAGATCGCCGGAAATATTTTCAATTTGAAGCAGGTCGGCCCCAGCAGCTTCGATTTGGCGGGCCAAATCAATTTGGGTTTGTAAATCGAGTACACCCGGAACCGTCACACAGACGGGAACACGGCCCTGAATCAAAGTGGTCAATTCGCGGGTCCATTGTAAAACCATCTCGGGGGAAATTAAAGCACCCCGTTCATAAATGGGAGCAAAATTACCCAGTTCAACCAAGTCGGTGCCCCATTCGAGGGAATCCGCAAGCTCAGCGGGAGAAAGTGAAGAGACAAAAACCAAGAGATCCGTATTGGCTTTGACCCATTTGACACTCTCGGCATGAACAGAGAGGTCAATCGAAACAGCGTTGCCCTGAGCGGCCTGTGCCACGGTCCGAATTTCCTCGGCATTAAAGTTTTCAATCCCGGCAATCACTTTGAGAAAGGGTTTTTGGGCCAGTAAACGGGTCAGTGTCGGATGTGTCACGCGGAGGCTCCTTTTTAAGCATCTATAAAGTTCTTTTTTCCTGACCGGAAGCCCGCTCAGGACATCCCTCAGGATAGCACAGAATCCCAAATTCGTCTCGCAGAAAGGACGCTGAAACGGCCCAAACATGTTATCTTTGTTTTAGACACACTCACGTCTGTTAAATACGAGGCCCACCATGAAAAGCTTCTCCTTCCCCAACGAGCCCAAGGACTACCGCAAGGCCCTTTTGGCACTTTTGTTGCTGAGCCCCCTCCAAATGGCACAGCTCCCCTCTCAGGCCCAAGCGCAACCAAAGTCAGCCACTCAAGCCCCTCACAACGCCTCACCGATGCGCATGGTCATTTTGCCGTTTAAAAATATCACCCGTATGCCAGAAGATGCCTGGATGGCAGAAAGTTTTTCCGAAAGCCTGACCATGAGCTTGACCCAAGTGAATAGTTTGCAGGTCATTGAACGCAGTCAGATTCAAGCTGTTTTACAAGAACAGAGTTTTACCCAGTCAGCCTTTGTCGACCCTCAGACCGCACCAGAACTCGGCAAAATATTAGGTGCTACCAAAGTTTTAATTGGCAATTATCAAAAAATTGGCCCGACCTTGGTGGTCAATACCCGCGTGGTGGACGTTGTCAGTGGTCAAATTGATCCCAGCTTAACCACCCAGGTTCAAGGCCCAGCCCAAGATGTATTGGCACTTCAATCCCAACTCTCCAATCGGTTTTTAAACAGCCTCAAAATCAGTCCGAATTTAACCCTTCCTACGCTCACGGGCAATAGTGGCGCCTTTAACTTGTATATGCAAGCCATCGACCAAGCCCGGCGTGGCAGCAATGCAGATCTCGCTTCGGCCATGCGTCTTTTGGAGAGCGCTCTCCAAGCGGATCCACTCTTTTTTGCGGCCCAGGCAAGTGCCGCAGATATCTTGGCCCGCAGAGCCCAAGAAACGGAAGTTCCCGCTGAACGACAGGCACTGCTTGATCGTTCTTTGCAAATGGCCCAACAGGCACTCAATTCAGGGGCTACACCCGCTCAAGTTTATCCGGCCCTTGCCAATGTATATATCGCCAGAGGAGAACGCAGCAAAGGCCTTGAAACCCTGCGCGAGACCCTTAAATCTCACCCAGAAGACATCGACAGCCTTATGGCCTATCTGCGCTTCAGTGAAGCAGATCCCATCAAACAACAGGCAGAACTCGAATCCTTGGGAGTAGACATGAACAACCCCTGGGTGCAGTTTGCGTTGGGGAGCCGCTACCTCAAACAGGCACAAATGGCTCTAGAGCCCCAAACAGCCAGTGCACTCAGTTTATTGCGCAAGGCCCAGACCCAGTTGCCAGACTATTCCATGATTCCCCTCAGAATTGGGGAAATCTATGTTCTCAATCAGGACTATGCAAAAGCAAATGAAGCCTTTAAATCGGCAATTGGTCTTGACCCAAATAATTTTTTGTTGTATTTTTTGGCCGCAAGGGCCCAACTCAGCGGCCCAGAACAGGCCCAGGTGCAAAGCTGGTTAGAACGGAGCATTGCTCTTAACCCCCAGTTTGGCTACAGTCAAATGACGCTGGGTTATTTCCATTCACGCAATGGCAGAACCGATTTGGCCCTGGATTATTTTAAACAGGCCGAGGCTATTTTTCCCGACAATGCCGCATTGGCCTTTGTTCGTGCCAAAAGCCATTTTACCCGTCGCCAATATGAACAGGCCCGCCCCTTTTTACTGATGGCATTGCAAAAAATTGGCAGTGATGCCACTGAACAAATTCCCAAAGGGGCTTTGTATTTTAAACTGGGTGAAGTAGAAGCGGATTCGGGCAATACGGCTGAAGCCATCCGCTATTATACCCTTGCGACGGGCGAAGACAGGGCTCACAAAGCATGGTCATATCTCAAGCTGGCTCGCATTTATTTAGCGCAGAACCAGATAAATGAATCCCGTCAAGCCTTTGAACGCTACTTACTGAGCAGTGGTTATCCACCCCTGGCCAATCCAGAGCAACACAATTTGGCACTTTTAAGTGAATTGGGCCGCTACGCCCTCATGGATGGTGATTACCCAGGAGCCAGCCGTTTTTTTAGTCAGGCTCTGGACATCGCCAGTGACAATCCGATCCTGCGATACAACCTGGCACTCAGCCTGTTTTACCAACGGCAATGGCCCAATGCCATTGCCGCTTTTGAAGCCCTGCTGAGCCGTCACCCTGAACATGAAAAAGCCCGATACAATCTGGGTTTGGCTTATTTGCGCAATAACCAGCCCCTACAAGCCCGTCAGATCTGGCAAAACTTACTTAGCCAAAGTCCGGGCAATGCCCAAGCCCGCGAAGCCCTGGCCCAATTACAGAGCTAACCCCGATGGAATTATTGATCATCCGCCATGGCCAATCCCAGGCCGACCTCGAAGAAAGACACGAAGGCCGCGCTGACTTTAGCCTGACTGAATTGGGCAAATACCAAGCCCGTTTGGCCGCCGCTTTTCTCTACCGCAAATATCCGCTTGAACATGTGATTTGCAGCCCCCTTAAGCGGGCCCGAGAAAGCGCTGACATCATCGCAGGTCCGTTGCAATTGCAGGTACACAGTGATGAACGTTTAATGGAACGCGACAATGGTAAATTGGCAGGAATGTTGCGTTCAGAAGCTTTGGAGAGGTACCCCTATCCCCCCGAAGGTCGTCGCCCACACGAACAGATTCATGGCGGAGAGTCTGACATTGCCTTTCGGGCCCGGATTGAAGAGTTTTTCTCAGAACTTTGCAGTTCACCCCCTGCCCACCGGGTCGGCATTGTGGCCCATGGCGGCAGCATCAATATGCTCTTTCGGGCATTTTTAAATCTGTCTTTAGACGTGAATATCTACCTGGCAACAGGGGATACCGGCATTCATTTCTGGCATATCAATTCTAAATACCGGCAGATTTTGTTTAATAATTATCTCGGGCATCTGCAAGAATTGCCCTAATCGGCACTTCTTTGAGTGAGGTAGCGCTGCCACAGCTTCAGATAGGCGGATTCAACCTGACGGGCATAATTTTCCATTTGACATATGGGTGAAGCCTGCAGGCGTTCGCGCAATTGCCTTTTGGCTGAAAGATTTCGCGAAACTGAGGATGTGGGATCAGCCATATGCTGTTGATAAGCCCTACAGGCCTTTTCAAGGTAGCTCTGCTCAGACGCCGCCAAAAATTCGGTCATGTTTAAGCTGGTTAAAATACTGGCCCCGCAATGATTACGCGCATTTAGGCTCAAGACAGGAACGCCCATCCAAAGCGCATCACAACTGGTGACGCCGCCATTATAAGGAAAAGGGTCGAGCGCCAGGTCAATGCCATTGTAAAATTGGTCAAAGTGCTGTCCCGGTGGGGTAATTCCCTGTAAGATTAAACGCTCAGGAGCCACCCCTAAGCTGGAAAAAAAGCGGATTAAACGTTTGGCACTGAGCTCACAGGCCAAAGGGGCCGCTTTGAGCCAAAGCAAAGCTTCAGGGCAGCGTTTGAGGATTTCTGCCCACAGTTTTAAACAGGGCAAATCCAGCTTATATAAGCCATTGGCTGAGCCAAAGACAAAGGGTACATCTGAGGCCGGCACCCGCAATGCGATCGGTTGAGGTGGGGTCTGCCAATGGATTGCGGAATCCAGGTAAAAGACAGATTCGGGTAAATAGTCTTGAAGGTCTGTTGGAAAAATCTGGACGTCACTGATAAATCCGTCCATGGCTTGAATCGCCACAGGGGTGCCAAAACCCAGGCCTGTTATTTGCACTGGTGCGGGTTTCCGGGCAAAGTTCAACAGGGCCTCTGGGTGAGTGTGACCCGCCAAGTCAACCAGAATTGCAATCTCTTCCGACCGAATCAGCGCCACTAAAGCATCTGGTGAGAGACCATGAACATCGTGCCAAGTATGAAAATAGGAGCGGAAGCGCTGTGTTTGCTCGGCCGAATGATTGCCATCGGCAAAGGCGATGAATTCAAATTGCTGGCGATTGTGGTGGGACAAAAGAGGCAACATCAAAAAACCTGAAGAAAAGCCCCCAAACTCTTGGGAAAAATACCCGACTCGCAAAGGTTTGCCCGATTCGGGTAATTGAAAAGTGCCTGCTTCGGCTGTGGGTGTCAGGGGATCAGCCCAACGTTGCCCCCAGGCGCGCAAGGCCTTTAAAAAATCACGATCATCAAAACTACCGAGGGAATAGATACACTTGAGCAACCAGGACTCAGCCATGAACTGCCTATTTCGGAGCTGTCTTTGCTCGGTCTGGCTCCAGCCCTGAAAAAATTCCGGGTCTGTCTCGGGCAGGGTTTTGAGTATCAGTCGCAATGAGGCTTCGACCTCACCATTCCAATAAAGGGACTCTGCCAAGAGCATCCGGGCTTTGAGATGATGAGGGTGGTATTGAAGGACCTGTTCAAACCAAAAAATGGCCTTCCCAGTTGAGGTTCGGTCAGGGTAATAACTCAAGCCTAAATTAAAACTGACTGAAGCAAAATCGGGTCGTTCGGACAAGATTTTAAGATAAATATCACGTGCTTGTTGTAATTGTCCATTATTCTGCAAAGACAAAGCAGTTTCAGCTTGCTTTTGAAGCCTTTCAGAGAAAAAGAGATTGGAAGGTTGATTCATAAATCTGTCAGTCCAAAGAAAAAAAGCAGATGCTCTTTTGATATTAAGTTTTGTGTGATAACATTAAGAATTGTAAAGCAGGTTTGACTTTACAATTTCAGGAACAGGTGTGAGATAAAGCTATGTTATCACGTGAACGGATTCTAGACCTGATTGAAAATTTACCCGAGGAGGATTTTAAAGTTGTCGCAAGAGTTGTAGAAAGTCTGGCAGCTGCGCCTGCCAAACCTGCGGTTAGTCCCAGTGAATTTGCCCGTTTGTATACCCCTGTTAAACCCCCCAGGATTCCCCTGGCCAAACAATTTGGCGCATTGATGCAACAGACCGAAAACAGCAACGATTATGAACAAATGCTTAAGAAAAATTTATATACCCGCTTAAGTGACTTGATGAACTGGATTAACCAACCCAGTCCCCCACAAGCGACAACCGCTTTGCCTCAAAAACCAGATCTCAAACCCTGAACGCATTCACGTCGCTTTTCACTTTTTTCTGCAAGCAAATTATACGTAGCCAATTTACTTTCGTGAAACTTTGGGCTAAGCTGGAAACAATTTGCACAAGCAGGTTCACCACACAGCGATGTCTCAATTCCCCAGCTCTCCCAATTACGAAGATATTCCCGAACTGCTCAAAAGCTTTAGCAAGGTCCAGACAGAACGCCTGCGTTTTCGTCCGCTCGAAATAAGCGATCAGCAAAACCTGTTTGCGATTATGTCGGACCCAGAAGTCTCTAAATACAACCGCTGGGACGTTCACCAATCCATTTCCCAATCCGAAGAGTATATACAGGCAGCGCTCGATCTTTATGCCCAAGGGCAATATTTAGAATGGGCTGTCTGCCAAGCAGACAATCAATTGATTGGATTTTTTGGAATTGTCTGGTGGATGCCTGACTACGCCAGCGTGGAGTTGGGATTTAGTCTCAATCGTGCCTATTGGAATCGGGGGCTGATCAGCGAAGCTTTAACGGCTCTCATTCATTGGGGCTTTTCCGAAATGAAGATCAACCGCTTTGAGGCCCAATGTGAAATAAACAATGTGCCTTCTCAGCGTGTACTCGAAAAGCTGGGATGGAGTTGCGAAGGCACATTGCGTGAGCGGGTCTATTTTAAAGAGTCTTTCCGCAATATGAAACTGTATAGCCTGCTCAAAACAGATTACCAGAACTCAGATTTTTGGCAATTGCAACACAGTCTTTAAAGCCGACACAGGCCAGATTGTTAGGAACCTCAAATGTCAAATCAAAACAGTTCACGTTATTCACGCCAAATAAGCTTGCCAGAAGTGGGACAGGCAGGACAAGCACAATTACAATCCAGCCGTGTGCTGATCGTGGGCGCTGGTGGGCTCGGCTGTCCTGCGGCTCTGTATTTGGCTGCCGCAGGCGTGGGACATTTGGGTTTGATCGATCCAGATCAAGTTGCTCTCTCCAATCTTCAGCGCCAGATTTTGTATACTCCCTCTGATCTGGGCAAGGCCAAAGTGACCAGAGCTGCTGAACGATTGATGGCGTTGAACCCTGAACTTCAAATCCAAACCTTTGCACTTGCTGTCGATGCTGAAAATGCAATTGAATTGGTCAAAAATTGGGATATTGTGGTTGATGGCAGCGATCAACTGCCTGTGCGCTACTGGCTCAATGCCGCCTGTTTGCAAGCAGGGATACCCCTGGTCTATGGCAGTTTATACCGCTTTGCTGGTCAACTCTCAGTTTTGGGGTCTCCAGGGCCTTGTTACCGCTGTCTTTTTCCCGAATTGCCAAGTCATGGCAGTATTCCGGACTGCAACACAGGTGGCGTCTTGGGGGCGATGGCCGGACTGGTTGGAACCCTTCAGGCCCTCGAAACCCTCAAATTTTTGCTGGGTCAACCCTGTCTCCAGGGAGAATTGTTGTTGATAGAGGGACTCTCACTGGCATTTGAAAAAGTCAGCTTGAGCCGCGATCCTGACTGTCCTGGATGTGGCCCCAATCCGCGTCCCTTGCTGGGCCAGGAAAACGTGAGCCAGCGAATTCCGGAAGTTCAGGCCTCAGAACTGGAAAATTGGCTCGAAAGCCACCCCCACTTACAAATTCTTGATTTACGACCCGTTTCCGAATCCAATCTGCATGAAGATGCTTTGCCCATGGCATTTCCGGGACGACATCTGCCCTTAGAAGAACTGCCATCACAATTACACAGCCTGCAACAGGGTGAGCCTGTTTTACTCTTTTGTCAGCGGGGGGTGCGCTCTCAAGCGGGAGGACAGCTTTTGCTCAAGGCAGGATTTCAAAAGGTGGTCCATTTACAAGGTGGTATCGATGCTTGGCATGCCTTTCAATCCGCCCAATGCAACGATGATGAGATAATCTTATGAACCTCAGCCCTCTCAATCCCGTTAAAATTATCAACTACCAGCCAAGCTGGTCAAATGAATTTCTACAGATTGGCCAAAGACTGCGGCAAGGATTGGGGCAAATGGCCTTGCGCATTGATCATATTGGTTCGACTTCGGTGCCCGGTTTGGCGGCCAAAGATGTGATTGATGTGCAAATCACAGTCAGTGCCTTGTCTGAAGAACTGACAGAGAAAATGTGTCAATTGGGATATGTTTTGCCCGATGGAATTTGGCGTGACCATGCCCCACCTGGGCAAAAGGGTCCTGTCAGCGATTGGGACAAATTGCTGTTTCGACCGCCCCCTGGCCAGCGAAGTACAAATACCCATGTGCGTGTGGAAGGCAGACCCAACCAGCGCTACCCATTGGTGTTTCGCGATTATTTGCGGGCCCATCCATTGATGGCAGCGGCTTATGCCGAGTTGAAATTGCGTTTGGCAATGCATTTGGTCGATGGAAAAATGTACCCTGAAGTGAAAGACCCAGCCGTGGATTTGATCTATTTCTCTGCGCAAGATTGGGCGATTCGCAACAACTGGGAACCCAGTCCAAGTGATATTTAAACAGTCACTTTCAGTAAAGACCCAGATTTGAACGCTTTAAAAAGGCCTTTGCCAAGTCACCAGTTTAGACTTCAAGATCGGCTTGAATTTCATACAGGTATACTGTATCTCGGCCCCAAGTAAATGGCAGCTTTAACTCCGTCTGTTTTTGAAGTCTTGGATGCTCCATTTCATGGGTCACCACTAAAATACGCGTTCCAGGTTTACAATCAGCCATTTTGAGGGCAAGCGCTTTTCGCGTGGCCTCGCTGAAGCAAGTCGCGACACAATACATCACCTGAAACTCATTCAAATCCAGGTCCAAGACCGAAAGGGTTCTGAATTCGGCAGGAAGTTGGAACTGCATAGCCAATTGATTGGCGTTTGTAATAAATGTTTCTATGGTATCTACTCCCGTCGCACTGACACCCTGGCAAAAACTCAGATAAAGACTGAGAATGCCGGTACCACACCCCAATTCAGCAAATTTTTCATGGGGCTGCAATTGCATCAGAGGGATCAGCGCTAACCAAGTTGTAAATGGGGTTTCTCCATAAGTCAAATCATCCACATCCTGCCGAAAGCTATCTTTACGCTCCAGCCAAGAGACCAAATTGGCTGCCGCTGAATCAGCATAAATTTGACGGTAAGCACCCAAAAGCAGAGAAAACTCTGGATTGGCATTCAAAATTCGATTTTCTTGCCAATACCTGCTGACTTCGGAGACGATTTGGTATTTCCATACCCGTTGGAGACGCCGCAGACGATCAACAAAACTGAACCGACGCAGGTTTTTAATCAACAAGCGGGATCAAAATCCCTGAGAAAATCTTCTTGTTCAGTGGATTCCACAGCGCGGGGAGAGCGGGTTTGACGTACCTGATGCAGAGCTTGTTCGCTGCTAAACCCTTTTTGTTTTAAATAACAGGCGGCAACGGTGCCCGAGCGTCCAAGCCCACCCACACAGTGCAAAACCACTTTGCCCCCTTGATCCAGGGCCATTTCTATCCAATTTAAAAGCCCAATCATTTCTTTGGGGCTGCAAACGCGCTGGTCCAACATCGGCTGGTGGAAGACCTCAATCCCCATTTCAGCACATTTTTCATGCAATTCAGGCACACCATAACGCATCAACTCATCTGCGGTGAGCAAAGAGACAAGGTGGGTGGCCTGCTCAGTATCTTTTAGGGTTTTGAGATCTTTGTCGATCGAGCGCAAAACATCGCGCCGACCTGGCAACAGGGTCAATCCCAATTTACCCGAACCCGTGTGCGCATCAGGGAGCCAGTCTACCCAGATATCACGGCTGCCACCCTGGTGGTTACGGATCCGGTCACAGCAAAGACCAGCCGTATACAGGGCCCATTTTTTTTGCAGATCAGAGGCCTCGTTAAAACTCAGGGTATGAACGGCATAACGTAACTGGCCGACAAAGACCTGGAGTGGGTCGCGGTCGGAGTGAATCAGCTCAGGATAAAAGCTGCGCAGAATCTGTGTGACCCGATAGGCCCGTTGTAACGCAGGTACAGTCAGGCCTGTGTCTTCCAAGGGGGGCAGCGGAGCGCGCAAATCTTGAATTCGACAGAGGATTTCACTGAAGTGCAGGGCTTCTGCCAATTCTCTTTCGTCTTGGAGTTCACTAAATATATAAAGCAGATCGTTTTCGAGTTTGATCAAATCCCGAAGTACATGGCCTCGATGGGTGTGAAAAAAGTCGATCAGCCAAATATTTTCTTGTCGATCAAGTATAATATTTGCACCGTTCAGGTCGCCATGAACAAAGGACATATAACAATTATCGCCCCGGTGGAAGGACTTGAGTTTTTCGAGATCCTGTTCGTAAAATTGAATCAAATTGGGTGTAAATTTACCAGGCAATATCTCAATTTCCCTCCCGCTCACCGTACCCAAAAGGCTTTCGACACGGCGGCGGATATTCGGGGCCCATTGTGCACTGAATTGGTAATACTCCAAAATATTGCATTTTTCATAGCTGGCAGCGGTATACAGACGTCCCAATTGTTCACTAAAGACAGTTTCCAGCACTTTTGCGATCTTTTCGTCGCTCATTCCTTGGGCGTAGAGTTTTTGGAAGGTGGTCGAAAAGCCCCCTCCCATCGAAGCATACCGGTATTTGAGTGCGCCCCTTTCGCCCAATTCGACAAAGTCCACCAAACGCGGGGCATTATTGCCAAGCACTGACTCAATTTGTTCAAAGGCCGTGCGCTCACGCCCGATCATATGATTCCAACCAATTTTGACAACGTGAGGCACCTGTTTATGGCCATGAATATCTGTGCTGGTACTGCCAAGCACTTCGTTGCCTGAAAAGCCACCATCCAGACGATTTAGTTTGACTACTCGCGAATCGCGAAACAAATAGCGCAGTAGCTTACTGTCGGTGTCTTCGAGGGCTGGCAGACTATCAAGCACCAGCACAGGATGACGGGCATCCATCCAACCGGTCAGAGGAATTTGGCTGGTATTCCCGCCCATAAAGCGAATAAATTCAGCCACTGAGGCAAAAACTTTAACCCCCAGCAGTTTTTCGAGCTGTTCAAGGGCAATAAAATGTTGAGCCCGTGAAGAACTGGCAGTTAAAGCCGAACAGATGCCAATTTCAAAATCGGGATAACGGGTGCTCAACTCATAAGACAAAAAAGTAATTTTGGCTTCTGTCCACACCCCCATGAGACCCACACGTACTTTCTGACCTTGATAGCCTTCGAGCAGGCTGGCCAAATTGGTCTCATGAAAATCGTTCAGGGTCAGGGTATTCACGATTTCAATTTCTTTGTCGGTATCTGGTTCCGAGAAGGCAAAACCAGCACCATGGGTGTTTTTTTCACAGTGATCGCCAAATTGAATCATGTGATTAAACTGCCGAAAATCAAGCGGGTCGTGCCAATCGCGAATATGGATGACACGCAGACTGGCATCAGGTTGGGCATAAGCCCAGTCAATAACGCGTGAAACAGGCCCAAATTGGGGGTTTTCGCCCATTAAGCGCAGAGATTCAGCATGGCCAATATGCAGGAGATTGGGCAAAGCCTCATGAGGGGCCAGGGGTTTAACAAAATCGTTTTGGAGGCATTGAGTGATTAAAAGGGCTTGTGGCATAAATGTGCTCCTTAGGCCTGCAGGTGCCCGGATTCTTCCAGGACCTGTTTCAGAATCATTAGCTCCTGCTCAACCCAATAGACTTCTTGGCGGTAGTCTTCATCGGAAATATCATCCGGTTGAAAGAGGGTAAAGATGAATTCAGTTCCACTTCCATTGGGCAAAACGCGCATGGGAATATGAACTTGAACTTCGGGGCTGGGAAAGAGATATTGGTCAACAACGCCACTGTCTGAAAAGGCCTGGATATATACCTGAACAGGTCCATGGGGCGTCTCGATGATCCAAGCTTCGTCTTGCTGAGTGACAGAGAGGCAAAAAGAACGCGACCACTGCGGCAAATTGGCTGGATTTGAAACATATTCAAAGACCCAGGCAGGATGCGCTTCAATGGAAATACTGCGTGTCGCAGCTCTCATGGCAGTAAGCTTTCAGTCATAATCCCTATTTTACCCCGACTTGTTCAAGAGGGGAATGGTCAGAGCCATTTCAAAATCGCTTCTTGGGTCTGTCGCTCTTGTGGAGACAGTTCTGGCTGCTCTAATTTTTTCTGAATAATGTCTGCGGGCGACTGCCCCAAACTGTCTGCAAGTTGTTTTTGAGCGCCGGCCTTGACCAACCAAACGACACTTTCTATTTGGCCGGCCAAGGCAGCCAAAGCCAGAGGGGTTTGACCAGATTGGTTGCGGCAATTGAGATCCACTCCCATTTTAAGCAGTGTTTCCATGAGTTTGACTTGGCCTTTGAGAGCCGCCACGTGTAAAGGCCGATTGCCCTGCCAATCTTCAGCTTCACGCGCGGATTCTTGATTCAGCAGCAATTGAATTAAAGCATTTTTTTGCGGGGACTCAGACAGGACAATTGCACTGTGTAAAGGGGTTTCCCATTTTTGTTCCAGACTGCGGGCTGTAACAGAGGCACCCGCTAGCAAAGCCCCTTGCAATTTTCCAGGGTGTGATTCTGCGACAGCATCAAACAAAATTTGCTCTTGTTCAAAGCGCTTGAGGGCTTTTTCCCCTCTGGCCCAAGCTGTCGGGGGGTACAAGAGGTCCATCGGGCTGAGTTGAAACGATTGAAATTTTTCTAGGCTTTGTGCCAAAGCAGGATAACGCTTACGTGCCAGATCGAGGGGGGTCTCTTGGTTTTTATCCATCACTCCGAGGGCACCTTGACCATGATGACTGAGAATAAAACGGACCAATTCACTGGCCTGGCTTTCAACCTCAATCTCTAGAGCCAAATGTAATGGGGTTTTAAATTGCAAATCAGGCTCTTGATAATTTAAATTTGCGCCCCATTTGAGCAAATGCTCAAGCATCTCTGTTTGCTTTTGCCAAGGGGTGCGGGTTAAGACGATGCTGATCGGATGTAGACGAAGAGCTGGAGCCACTTCAAGAGACAATTGTGGACTTTGGTTATTGAGAGCCAACCAGGTTTCTGTGGCGTGTGCATCTCCAGAGACCAGGGCTCTGGCAAAAACACGTTCAGAAAAAGCCGATTGGCTCATGGCCAATGCTGGGGCCAAGACCTGAGTGAATTCAGGGATATTACCCATTCCCAGGCAAAATCCCAGGCTTGCAAAACAAAATACACTGACTTTTTTGACAATTTTCACGGTTATTTCTCCAGAGATTCCAATGCTTTTAAAACCTGAAGATCATCGGGGTGAAGTTTAAGTAAATCTGTCCAAATGGCTTTGGCCTCCGCTTTTTTACCCAGGTGTTGCAGAGATTTGCCCAAATTAAATGCAGCTTTGGGATGATGGGGGTCTACAGTGAGTACATTTTTAAACAGGTCAGCAGCTTCTGCATAGTCCTGGGTTTGGAGTTTAAGTAAACCCAAATTAAACATAACAGACGGGTGTTCGGGGGCCAGAGCAATGGCCTTTTCGAGGTAATCGAGTGCTTCGTCTGGGTCTTTTTCTTTCAAGGCCAAACGGCCCAAGTCATTGAGCACATTCACATTATTGGGGTCTTTTTGCAATTCTTCACGCAAATATATCCAGGCATAAATCTGCTTTTCAGCTTCGTTTAAAGGCTGGCCAGTGCGGGCTGTATGCGCTTCGAATTCCTGTCGGGCTGCTGCAAGTTGGTTTTGGCTGAGCAGAATTTTGATCAATTGATTCAGGGCTTGAACGGGATCGCGATCGGGGGCAGAGAGGGCCTCTTTGGAATATTGGATAGCTTCAGCGGGTTTCTCCAATAGAAGTGCCAAAGCAGCCAGGGATTGTAAAATACTGCCCCGCTCCATATTTTCGCCGGGGATCTTGCCATCGTTGTTGAGGGCCTGACGCAGATAGGCGTAAGCCTCCAGATAGTTATCTTGCTGCATGGCCGCAAACCCCAGAAGAGAATACACGGCAGAACTATCGGGCAGTTTTTCCAGGGCTTGAAGCAGATATTGTCGGGCCATGGGATGGTCTTTGCGCTGCAAATGCAAGAGCCCCAGAAAAGCCAAATTATACCCAAACTCCGGGTTTAGACTGACGCTTTTTTTCAACCAGCTTTCTGCAATTTCAGCAAATTGGGCCTGTTTGACCAAGGAGACCCCGGCAAAGGCATAGAGCAAATAGTTGTCAGGCTCCATTGCCACAGCGGTCTGATAATAGCCCATAGCCTTGTCAGGCTGATCGGTGCGCAAGGCCAGTTCACCTTGTTTCATGGGCACATATGCGAGATCTGGCAATTGCAGACGGATGTGTTCAAGCATTTGCCGAACTTGACTATAATCTGCCTGGGGCTGAGTTTTGAGTTGGCGCATCAGCAGCGTGACGAGCGAAAACTGAACCCAGGGATCCTGGCTATTCTGGGGTTGATAGCGTTGCAATTCTTGAATAATCTGCTCAGAGGGTTGGTTCAAATGACTTGCAATTTCAATAAAGGCCAGTAGGCTATCTGTCTCATTGGGGTTGATTTCCAGCGATTTGCGAATCGCCTGCAAGGCATTCTCGCTCTTTTTTTGGGCCTGCCAGGCACGTGCGGTAGCACGGTATACAGCTTCGAGCTGTTTGCCTTGTTTAAGGGCCTCTTGAGCGTGAAAAAGGGCCCGTTGTAAATCGTCATTGCGGGCCGAGGCATAAAAGCGCCGCATCCGGCTGCGAAGTGAAAAAGCTTCAGACAGAGCCACCTGGGCCTCCACAAAATCCGGTTCAGTTGCGACTGTTTTTTCGAGTAATTCAATCGCATGACTGAGATGTTTGTCTGAGATCATGCGCAACAAAATCCGGGCCTGTTGGTATTGGGCATAGACCTGAGGACTTTTACAAATTTTGAGACTCAGCTCCAGCGCTTCTCGTTCTGAGGCACTCGGCAAGACCCCCAAGCGGATCAGCAAATTTTCGGCCAGCCGGGCCTGGAGAGCAAAAAGATTCTCAATCGGGCCTTCAACCCTGACCGCTTGCCCTTCGGCAATTTGGCCGGTCTCAACATCGACAAGCCGTGCTTGAATGAGGAGCGTTTGACCCACGAGCTGATATGAACCGATCAGCAATTTTCGGGCCCCCAATATTTTACCCAAACGGGGTGCTTGGCTTTCGTCAGCCAAAGCACTCTGGCTAAATCCCTGTTCTTGTAAAATCAACTCCAATTGGCTGCGTTCGATCAGAGAGAGTTGACTACGTTGGCTCAGGGAGGTGGTCAGACTTTCGGAGAAACTCTCCCCAAGCCAGTTTTGATCGGCTTGACCCGTTAAATTTTTAAAGGGCAAAACCACCAGCCGCAAGGTGTCGTGGGCTGGCTTGGTCTCTGCTGCAGATGCGGAATTTGGAAAATGAATCACGATCGGCAATAGGGGTACCGTCAAAAATACGACCCGAGAAAAAACGTGAAACAAACCCGCCATTTTCGCCAACCTCTCACCAAATCTGGTGTGTATTGTACCGCTCCTGTACGACTTCTGGACAAATTTAAGACAACTTACGGGAAATTAAACAGAGGGAAAAAGGCCTTTGAATAATTATTATATCCAACAATTATAAATAAATATTGAATGAAGTTAAAAACATTAATATATTTAATTTTAATCAATGTAAATACGTTTAATAAATACTATTATAATGGTATTTAATCATCAATTATTATTGACTATAGATAACTATCTAACTTACACTGAGCCCCTGGGATTAACAAGCGCTTATCCAGAACTCAGAAAAGGAAAACAGTTCCATGTTGCGTATCATTGCCACCCTCTTGACTCTCTCTGCTGTCTTGACAAACCCTTTCACTTCACACGCCCAAGCCCGACAGGAGGAGCCCCATTTATATTCGCTAGAGGCAACACCCGCTGACGAGGTGAATAAAAACACAGATGCGCCTGAGCCAACCCAAGAACCGTCAGCAGACACCCTTTCAGAATCGACTCCAAATTCAAGCAAAATGACGATCGGGGGCCGCAATATTTCGGCCTTTACCAGAAAAAATCGCTACGGTGGCACCAGTGTTGGGGGCTATTTTGACACAGAGTATTTTTTCCCTGATGGAAAACCGGCCTTTTTTGATAACCACCGATTAATTCTTCAGGTGTCTTCGCTCCTGCACGAGCGAATCTTTTTTAATACAGAAATTGAATTTGAGCACGGGGGATTGCTTGGCGGGGGAACCAACGACGGTGAACTCAAAATTGAACAGGGCATGCTCGATCTTAAAATTGAAGACTGGTTGATCTTCAGAGGTGGAGTCATTTTGGTTCCCATTGGCCGTTTAAATGTTTTACATGATTCGGACTTTCGTGATTCCACCACCCGCCCGCTGTTTACCAATGTGATAGTGCCCAGTACCTGGATGGAACCGGGAGCCGGTTTTTATGGTACGATTTACCCCGATGACAATTGGGAAGTTTTTTATGAGGCTTATGTCTTGCAGGGCCTAACCGACAATTTACAAGACGGAAATGGTTTGCGTCGGGCCCGGCCAAGTTTGTCCAAAGACAATAATAATTCAAAGGCCTTTACCACGCGTGTGGGTTTGAGTCCGTTTATAGGCCTGGATTTTGGCTTGGGAGCTTATTATTCCAGCTTTGATACTCAGGCTCAAAAACACCTGGGGCTGTTTGTGGCTGATTTTAATTGGCGCACAGGACCTTTTGAATTAATCGGCGAAGGCGGCGTGGCGATTCATTCTCCTACCAGTTATAAAGTAGGCGAAAAAGATATTGCACTGAATGGCCCTATGTGGGGATATTATCTCGAAGGTCATTACCACTTATTTCCGGATTTTCTCAAAGGGAGTTTTTTGGGGTTGGATTTTTCTGATCCCGTGTTTACAGTCTTTGGCCGGATTTCCCAAGTCGACACCGATGCCAGTGTTCTCAATGCAAATGATCGCACGGAACTTGTCTTGGGGGTAAATTACCGACCCATTGCCAATACTGTTTTAAAATTGGAATACCAATGGAATTTAGAAAATCAGGCTTTTTTGAGCGGTGATTTCAGCAAAGAGACAGCGAATAACCAATTCATTGCTTCAGTCGCAGTGGGTTTTTAAGTTTTTTCAATGGGTAAAAAATTATGAGTTTTCAGATCTATCGTTTGGTTTGCATGGGATTGCTCAGCATCAGTTTGACGCTCTGTTTACCGAATAACCGCATGCAAGCAGCCGAAAAACCTGAATTTTACGAACAGGTCTATCTCAGTGAGGCCAATGCGCTCAAACAGATTATGGGCGATTTAAAACTCGAAAAACACCATCGCATTATTTCTGCTGAGCAAAAAAAAATCATCCAAAAACGATTGCGACGCAAATTACCTGAAGACAGCTTCAATTATTGGGCGGGACTGCGCAATGGAAAAGTCGAAAGGTATGCCCTGATCTTGGACGAGGAGGGAAAACATTTCCCGATTACATTTATTGTGGGGCTCACGCCTCAGGCCAAGATCAGCGAAGTGGCGGTGATGGTCTACCGAGAACGCAGAGGGGATGGCGTCAAACGCAGTCGCTTTTTAAATCAATTTAAAGGCAAATCAGGCAAAGATCCGCTGGAAATCAACACAGATATTATTCATTTAACAGGGTCAACCATATCCTCCTGGTCAATTGCGGCTGGGGTGCGCAAAGCGCTTATTCTGCTCGAAGAAGTGGTGCTTAAATGATCCGCCCTTTCCCTCGGCGCATGGCCCATAGCTTACACCGCTGGGTGGGGATTCTCTCTTGTTTGTTTATGCTGATCGTGGCGGGTACAGCTTTGGCGCTCAATCACAGTGATCTGTGGAAACCCTTGTTTCTCAAACCCGTCTCAACATCCATTTTTTCTCTGGATCAGGCTCAATTACTGGCAAGCGATCCTCACGTGAAAGGCCATTTATTGGCTGCCGATTCCAAAGCCCTGTATGAAAGCCAAGACAGCGGAAAAAATTGGAGCCAACTCAAACTCTATCTTCCCGCCGAAAAAGCCGTGGGTTTGGTACTGGGCCCCAAACAGGGCCAGATTTGGCTGGCCTTGCGCGAGGTCGGGGTATTTTACAGCGACGATGGCGGCGAAATCTGGGAAGAAATTGGCCCACTGCCCTTTAATCCTGTGGCTGGAGAATATATCCAAAAAATGTGGTTGGGTGCAGGTTCGGCCCTGCATCTCAAAACAGAATTGGCCTTGTACATCGCCTCACCCACAGGTGATGCTGGTCTTGGCCAATGGCAAAAAATAACTTTGGTTCAGGGCCAGGGTAAACAGGCAATCGATTTTCATGATCTGATTTGGCGCTTACACACAGGGCGTTTTGGCGGCAGTTGGGGCATTTTGGTCTATGACGCAGTGGCCCTGAGCTTGATTTTCCTCTCTTTAAGTGGGCTCTGGCTCAGCCGCCGGCCCCGGCACAAAAAAAAGCTCACAATGCAACGAGCCGCCTCAACTCAAGCCCATTCCGAATCTGGCTCAGCGGTTTAACTTGTGAATTTTTTGAGGGTTAAAGGGCGCAAAACTGGAATGCTTTTGCATTGTTTTGCAGTTTGTTGGGTGTTTTTTGCAGGGGCCAGTCTATCAAAAGCACATGCAGCGCTGCTCACGCGTGCAAATTATGCCATGGGCACAGTCTTTCAGGTCAAAGTCATGCATCCCAATCCACAATTGGCCGCAGAGGCCGCAGAAGCCGCTCTGGCGGAGATTCGCAGCCAAGATCAATTGCTTTCAGATTATCTGCCCGACAGTGAATTGAACCAAGCTTTGGCTCAGGCTTGGCCAGGGCCTGTTGTTATAACTCAGGAACTCTATGACGCCCTAAAGCAGGCCTTAGATTTTGCTCAGTTTACCCAGGGGGCCTTTGATATATCTGTGGGGCCCCTGCTGTCGCTGTGGGGCTTTCGTGGCGGACCTATGTATGTGCCCACCGACAGTGAGATTGAGAAAACCCGGCAACAAGTCGGATATCAAAAAATTGGGCTGTTGAATCACCCACCCCGATTGCAACTCAAAACGCAGGGCATGAAACTCGATTTTGGAGGAATTGGCAAAGGACGCGCCTTGGACCGGGCGGCCACAGAACTGCGCAAGCGTGGGATATCTGTGGCTTCTTTAAGCTGTGATAGCAGCAGTTATTTTCTCGGTTCCCCGGCTCACTCTCCCAGGGGTTGGCCCGTGGCCGTGCGTCATCCCCGCGACCGAGATCATGTTTTAAATACATTCTGGCTCAAAGATCAAGGCCTTTCAACCAGTGGCGACGACCAGCAGTATTTTGAGCAAGCTGGAGTGCGTTTTAGCCATATTCTCGACCCCCGTACAGGCCGCCCAGCAATATATCTGGGCAGCATGACAGTGGTCGCAGAAACTGCCGCCCAAGCAGATGCGCTCTCTACAGCCTTATTGGTGTTGCCCATCGAACAAGCCAGGGCCTTGACTGCTCAGCAAGGGATCCGTGCCTTACGCATCTGGGAAGATAAGCAGCACTGGCATCAAGACTGGTTGCCCTAAGTTTTAAGACAAACTCAAGGCCTCAAGAACTGGGATTGTCCAAATTCATATATCCACGTAAGCGGTCCAGCACGATGCTATTGCCATATTCCAAAAAGGTCTTTACAGGGGTGCTGTCCAATTTGGCCAGGGCCTTGTGAACGCCTTTGCCATCGGGATACCATTTTTCGAGTGTATTCAGCATCGAAGCCATCATTGCGGCCCCCGAATTGGCCATGGTCGAATAATCGCTGAAGAGTTGGCGCACCTTGAGATTGAGGTCGCCTGCATTTTTGGGATAGCGGTCGATCAGGGCGGCCAAAAACTGGCCGGCTTCACTCGGGGTTTCGAGTTCGTCACTCAGGGCATTTATGTCGAGTTTATTCACCATGCGGGCAAATTCAGGACCTTTGAGAACCTGTTGGCCATTGCGTCCCACCAGAATGTCTGTGATGACCTTTTCGCGGCTGTCGGTGGTCCAATGGGCCATCAGAGCTGTGATAATGCCCGCTTTGCCTTCGGGTGTGGCGGCACAGGCCAGGTCTTTGATAAATTGCACATTTTCGGCATCGCCTTGGTTGCTGGTCATCCAGGTCCAGAAACTGTCGAGGCTATCGGTGGCATACCCCATGGCGCGGGGGCTGAGTTTGCCCGCCAAGAGGGCCATGCCCTCGTAAGGCGGTGGGGCATGTTCTTTCGTGTACCTGATAATCTCTTTGACCGCTTCGGCCCCATTGCCAAAATAGCCCGAATCCAAAATACTTTTAAACGCCTGATCGAGCAACACATTGGCGGGATCATTGGGGTCTTCCTGGTTCGGTTTGGGGGCATTCATCACCAGCAACATTCCCGCTTCGGCCATGTCCTGAGAGGTGGCTTTGAACCGACCCAAATTCTGTGAGAGCAATTGTAACATCTCTGTTTTGGTGGCGTCGTCGACATCGCGATTGACCCCGCTGCCACCCCCCACAAGTTGATCCATGCCATTGATCATGGTTTTGACAGGGCCAATTTTGCCGGCTTTGACAAAACCTTCAAGCAGGACCTTGCGGTCGGGATCACTCAGGGTCTTCATCATCTCGGTTTGGGCAGAAGTGCCCAGACCCTCCCAGAGATCGGCCAAAGTCGCCGGAGGCAGGGTTTTGACAAAGTCTTGAAGGAAGGTATGGTCTTTGGCCAGGCTGAGGGTTTGCAAAAGGGTGCGCAATTCGGACCGCACCTCTTTGCTATAAGATTCACCCGAGGCAGCCAAAAATTTCAATTGAGGGCCTATCTCTTTTATAAACGCATCTAAATCCGCGCCGCTGTGGCGGCCCAGGACGGAATTGATCAGCTTGAGCTGGGCGGCATCGCGAACATTGGGGATGGCGTCTTCATGCTCTCCTCGCATGACATAGGTGAAATAGTCGCGGGGGATCAGGTCTTTGAGCACCTGTACCTGGGTGGCCCGATCGCCAATCTGGGTCAGGGCTTGGGCGGCTTCTGTCGAGCGGGTCAGATCCAATTTGGAGATCAATACGCGCAAATGGGTTTGGATATCGTAACCCGTTTTGGGAGCGCCATTGGCCAAAAGGGTTTTCAGGTTTTGGAGTGGATCGGCATCGACGCTCTGGCTGAGGCCGCTGTCTTGGGCCAGGGATTTGAGTATCATATCGGGAGGCAATTGTTTTAAGATTTTTTCCAATTGTGCAGGTTCCGCATTTTTCTCAAACAGATCGAGCAAGCTATCCGCATATTTGCTGCCGCTGAATTTGCCTACGAGTTCGGCAATTTCTGCCTCACTGAATTGGGCAATGACCCCTTTGGGATCTTTGCCAAGAATGCCCACGGCTGTTTTCAATTCGGACTCATTTACGACAAAGTCGGTGATATTCTTCCAGCGGTAGAGCATCTGCATGACCATGTATTTTTTGCCTGCAGCGTCAACCCCGAGAGAGAGGTGTTCCATGGCTTTGTAATCATCGGGGGTGATGGTGCCCGAATGGCTGTTGAGGGTGTCAAACATCAGGCGCATGGAGCCGGGCAGGGTCATCATGTCTTTGGCCTCCATTTTGCCTACAAAATCGGAAATAAAGGCGCGGGTGGTGGCCAGGTCTTTGCTTCCCCACATGCTCTGAGCTGCAGTGATAATGCCCTGTATTGCTTTGTCTTTGCCTTTTTCATGGCTTTTGGCCAGGGTATTTAACATGTCGGCAATTTTATGTGGTTCAAAATACGCGACCACATTTTTGGGGTCGAGGTTCAAAACAAATTCATACGATTTGCTCGTGCCAACCAGATTGGCAATGGTGGCTTTGACCTCAGGGGCCTGATACCCCAAGCCAAAGAAATCCAAGGTCTTTTTGTCGATCAGGCCATTCACAATATGTGCCTTGCCTTTGTCATCGGTCAAGGCAGCCAAATCTTGAATCAGCTGCATATTCTCGGTAAATCCTTTGCTGCCCACCATGGAACTGAGATAATCCCAGGAATTGTTCAGACTGGGCATGATCAGCCGCAGGGTATCTCCACTCAGGCGCTCTTTGAGGGGCACTCCCTCTTTTTTGGCCAATTGAATTGCGCTCACCACAATATCTGCGCGATTGGCCCAACCCTCTTTGAAGTTTTTAAAGGCTTTGTCAACTGTGGCTTTGTCACTGAGTCCAATGATCCAGGTCAGGGCTTTATCCCCCCCTTCACTCAGACTAAAAGCCGTGAGCTGGTCGGCCAATTGACTCAACATCTGGCCACGCAAGGCGGGGTTTTTCTGTGGAAAAGCCGTGCCCTCAGCCTGGCCTATCATGCGCGAAAAGAGATCCAAGGCCGCTTTATCACCCGCTTTGAGCACCTGTTGACCCAAAGACAGGTATTGTTTTTCGCTCAAGCTGCCAAGCAGTGCGGCTTGTTGATCTGGGGCCAAAGTTGAGAGCTGTTTGACCAAATCGCCCGGGGAAGCGCCTTGAATGATGGCATTAAACAGGGTCAAATCTTGGCTGGCAGCCAGCCGCTGCAGAAGGTCAATCATCAGTCCAGAATCGCTGGCTTCTGCCACTTCTGCACCGAGACCCTTGAGGGCCCTTTCACCCATATTTTCCAAAATGGCTTTAAAGTCAGCCGGGCTGGCGGCTTTGAGCACCCCTTCGAGCAGGGCTGCATCGGCGTCGTCCACCACGGTTTCGCCCAAGACCCCTTGAAGCAATTTGGCCCGATCCCCAGCTGAAACAAATCCTGCCAATGAGACCAAAGCGGCGATATCTGTTGCGCCCACGGTCATTTTACTGGCTTTAAGTTCTCGGAAGAGTTTGTCCATATGTGGGGCCACGCTATATCCGAGACCTTTGAGGTCGCTCTGAGCTAATAATTTGGCAATATCTACCTGCAAATCGCCGCTGGGTTTAAAGTCCGAGATCCCAGCATCGTAGGCCAGCGACTCCAATAGGGCTGAGGCGGGCAGGCCTTCGATGAATTCTTTGAGACGGCCCACTTTGCCACTTTTTTCGACCAAATCCAACACCCCCTGCAAGTGGGCAGGATCATCCTTGAAGCGGGCAGCCAAGACGCCCATATCCATCCGGTCCAGTAATTCTGCCACCGGCACGGTCTTTTGCAACACTTTCAAGACCAAGCCGTTGTTGTCTGTAGAACTCAATAATTTTTTTAAGATATCTGAGCGAGTGCCGGAATTGGCTGCTTGAGCCAGTTTGACAATTAAATCTCCGTCTTGGGCCGGATCGAGTTTGCCAAAACTGGTCAATAAGGTACTTTGCGCAGTTTTGAGATCCTCTGGAGGGGCCTGGGTAACAAAGCTGCGGATCTGTTCAGCACTGAGCAGAGGCATGAGTTTGGCCAGATAGAGGTCTTTGTCGACCTCTTTGCTCTTGAGCACTGTTTGCAAAGCAACGTCAGCATGTTTGCCAAAACGCCCTTGAAAACGATTCGGTTCAATATGCACGATCAGCGCGGCTGAAGGATCTTGGCTGTAAATTTGGTCTATCAGTCCCTCTACCTCTTCGGCATTCCACGAGACCAACAGCAGATCATAGGTCTTATTATCGAGCAAGCCGTTGATCAGCGAGGCCTTGCCCTCAGAATCGGTCAAATTGGCCAAGCGCGCCAAGAGCTTGATGTTTTGACTAAACTCTTTATTGGCCCCCAGCCATTCGGCCAAGGCATCTGCCCCACTGTTGAGTGGACCGGTCATAAAATACAGAGCCTTGGCACTGAGCTTGCCTTTGAGATCGGAGTCGTTGAGCCCGCCTTTGTCAGCCAGTTCAAAGGCTGCCACCAAAACATCTGAGTGGTCTTTGAGCCAACTGTTGGACTTTTGCAAGAATTCAAAGGCCTTTTCGTTTTGACCCCGATCCCCAAAGGCCACAATCCAGGAGACGACTTCAGCCCCACCATTGCTCTCACTCAATTTAGCCAGCAGATCTGGGCTGCTGAGAACGTCGATGAGCGCAGCGGCGTTGGGCGGCAGTTTAAATCTGCTGCCCGCCTCTTTGAGGGTCGCCCCGTCGGGGATATTTAACAGCATGCGGGCATAACCCATGCCATTGGTAAAGTCGTTGTTTTGTGCAGCAACTACCTGTTTAAACACAGTTAGACGTTCGGCATCGCTGAGTTGGTCAAACAGCACTTTGACCTCTTCTTTGGGCAGTTGATTCAGCGTGCCTACCAGTATGGATGGCTCCAATTGGGCAATGATGGCTGCAAATTTTTCTGGGGGCACGTCTTGGCCGCGAATCAAGCCAGAAAGCAGATGGCTCAGACCCCCGGTATCATTGGTTTTAGCCAAAAGTATTGCCGCTTTGCTCAGATCGACATCTTTGGCCCAAGCACCAAAATCGGGCATTTTCGAGGCATTGCGAATCAAGGTCGCAATCGGAATTGTCAAATTGGGGGTTTTGTCAGATTGGGCCAGCAATTCCGTTAAGAGCTGTTTGTGGGTCGAAAGATCGAGGGTCTGAGTCAATCGGCTGAGATCGGCCATGGATTGCAAGCTGCCCTCATTGGCCAAAATATGTGCAAAGCGCAAAAGCAGGTTTTGATCCAGTCCTTTCAACCCCGTTAATTCACTCTGCACCAAGCGATGAACATGGCTCGCCTCGCTGTCAAGGGTGCCTAATTCATGGGGGGGATCGAGGTTCAATCGGGTATTTAAAAACTGCAAGACAGAGCTGAAAGGGATATTTTCAGCCACAATGCTCAGGGCCTTGCCCCCAGGAGGAGCACCGTTAAAGGCCTGCAAGACGTGGGCATAGAGCGCTCTCCCCCCTTCGGAAGAAGCGGCTTTGGCAATTTTTTCCATTGGCAAAAGATCCAGGGCCGCTCGGTCAGAAATCGTGAGCACAAGTTGGGCTGCCAGGGCTTTGGTGCTGGCATTGGCCAAGGTTTTTTCGAGCAATTTGGCCTGTGTGGCTCCAGGGGCCAACACGATCAGTTTTTCGAGTGTTGCCAGGGGGTCGGGCTGCAAGATCAAGCTGTCCACAAGTTTACCCAACACTGCGCCGGTGGCATCTTTGGCTTGGTAGGTCTGAATAAAAGCCAAATCGTCTTTGCTTAGGGCCCCGACAAATTCTTTCAAGGCGGTGGCGGGCAATTTGGCCAAAACGGCCAGTTTAACACTTTCATCACCAGCAGCAAAGAGGCGTTGCCCCAAACCGGCGATTTGGGGTGGGGCATGGTTTAACAGATCCTCCAGCAATTGTTTTTGCAGGGTCGGAGAAAGCGATTTTAAAGCATCGGAATTGAAGATTTGCGCCAATTTATTGCCTGTATCGCCACTGACATTTAGCCCAAATTGAACCGCAATTTCAGTCAGAAAGGCCTCACCACTTAAGCCCTGTTTTTCAATCCAGGTACTTTTGAGTTGGGCCTCTGTTTGCACATCTGGCGCGGCTTTGAGTAAAAACGCCACCCGCTTGACATCACTGGATTTAAAATCGCTGAGCAACATATTAAGCGCCAATTTGAGGAATTCAGGTCCGACGATTTTTCCCAGCTCTTCTGGGCTGATCGCCACATTTGTGCCATTGGCAAAGACAAATTCATCCACCAGGGTGCGAATCAGCTCCGCTTCACCGAGTTGGTTATTGGCCAATTGGCCTGCCAAGCGCTCTGTGAAGGCTTTTTGCTGGGCAGGTGTGACACTCTGACCTTTGAGGGCCTCCACCTGCAGGCCGAGATCCTGACCCGTGGTGATCGAGCCAAAGGTATAGATATCATCCATCGAGATGGTCGGATCAAGGGCTGCACAGGCTGTGGCTGCCGCCCTTACGCTGGTGCGCATGGTTTCACCCATGGGCACGGGCGGTGGGCCATTATAATAGTCGAGCATCAGATCCAAGCCCAATTCGGTCAGAGCCAAAAAAGCACTTGCGCCCAACATGGCCAGCGAAGCCCCACCCCCTGAGGGAATATCCAAAACCAACTCAGCCACACTCATGGCGGTGTCGGCCCCGTTGATAAACGAACCCACCAACGCCAAGGCACGCACATCGGGGTGATCGTATTTGGTGCCGCCCCACTCCCCCGTGGTTGCAATTGTGTGCAGGCGGTAGGCGTCGTAAGAGGCCACACCAATCCCCACCAAAGGCATGATTTTGCTCATGGCAGCTGTGAATTTGACTGCAATTTTTTCGGCGCTCATGCCAATGTCAAACATGCGGCCTAGCATTTTGGGCAACATCGCCATCAGGGCTTCACTTTGCAGAATTTTTTCTGCCATACCCGGTGGCAATTTGGCAATTAATTCCAAAAATTGCTCAGCATAAGCTGGGGTCTTAAACAGCTTGAGGGTTTCTGTCAGGGTTTTAAGGCCTTTTTTAGCAGTGGCCTCTTCCAAGCCAACCAGGCCCCGTGCCACGGCTTTTTCGAGTTTGCCTGCGTCTCCAGCAAATTCCGCCCCTTGCATGATCAGCTTGGCTTCAGTTTTGACAATCGGGGCCAAGATCCCAGCTTTTTGCAGGCTGATCCGAATTGCGTCATAAGCCGGACTGCCGTATTTGGCCAGCACCTTATTGATCTCGCTAAAGGCACTCAACATGCCGGATTTGACCACACTCGATGCGCCTTCAACGGCATTGACCATGCCCTGAACAAATTTCTGCTTCATCAGTCCTTCGCCCATGGTTTCGAGCAGGGCTCCTGCCCGGCGCAGCAGATTGATCGCGGCCTCGTTGCCCGACTTGGCCAATTGGCTCAGCCCCTCCATTGCCGCTTCGATCTGCCCAGCAATGGCCTGCCCCTTGCCTTCGACCCAATGCCCCGCATGGTCGATCCATTTCTCAAGGGTGGCCAGAGAGGCTTTGCCCACAGAGGTACCAGCCAAATCATGGGCCCAGCCAGCCAGCTTTTTGCCGACAGCAGTGGCCATTTCACCGCCAGTCCCGGCGATTTTTTCCAGGCCCTTCATGACCTTGTCGAGCACCACACCGTCGAGGCCTTTGCCATTGAGGCTCAGCACTTGCTCCTGGAAATAATAGCGCAGAGAGGTGCTCATCAACTGAATATTGTCTTGGGTGGCCAGAGATTCACCCAAGGCCACCACCAAATCCCCCCGGTCTTTGATCTCGGGGTAGAGTTTTTGCACAGTGGCAAAGGCCTGATCCGAAGTCAGTGCCGAGGCCAGGGCTGTAGATTTGATCAGGTCTTTGAATTTCTGCGGCATTGGCTGTTCGGGGTGGTTAAGGTAATAATTGATCAGCAGATCGATGCCAAATTCTGTGCCTGCCATGGCCATTTGTTTGCCCAGGCCCATCAGCTCCACGCCCCCTATTTCCAGGAAACTGGTCAGGGCATCGACACTGTTCACGCCATACCCGGCTATCGCCAATAATTTGAGGTATTCACTGTGGGGATGCGGTTTGGTAGTGCCGGGAATGGTATCAAACTCTTTTGAACTGGCGCGGTCGAGCAGGGCCTGGCCCTCTTTGTAGGCAACTTTGGCCCCATGTAAACTGAGGTATTTTTGAATAATCAAGGGGCTCTTGCTCAATAAATGCCCCAAATCCCCCGAGGCATGGTCCATGGTTTTGACTGTTTTGCCCAGATCTTCAAAGAAATTCCCTTTGATCAAATCTGGATTGGCCAGCCCTTCGGCAATATACCTGCTCTCCGAAAACTCACGCAGGCCACGAATCACATCCTGGAGCTGAGCCGGGCTGTCTTTGAGGCTGTTGAGCTTTTCACTGAGCAGTTTAAAGGCCGCTTCGACCTTGGCCGGGTCGGGTGAGGCCCCATTGAGAAAATGGGGATCGTTGGCGATACGCAAGAACGAGGCCGCTACTTCTTGTTGGGCCTCAACCGTGAGTTTATAGGACAGCCCCTTGAGTTGGCTTGCCACCTGTTCGGCCAATTTGAGCTGTTCTTGGAAAAAAGCAGGCCGCTCCAGATTTTTGACAATATTGCCAGAGAGGCCATCAAAGAAAGCAGCACGGGCCTTGAGCAGCTCTTCGGGTTTAAGGCCCTCAGTTTTGAGCAGCAGTTTTTCCATTTCTTTGGCATAGGCCTGAACATCTTTGAAGACGGTTTTATCTGATCGCAGCAGCTCCCACATTGCTTTTTCAGATTGGATGTCCGTCATGCTACCGAGGGCCTTGATCAGGCCATTCGCGGTCACAGGGTCACCTTCCAATTGGCTTAATTGGCGCAAAAGACCTTCGACTTCTTGATCCATCAATTGGGCATTTTCCCAAAAGCGGTCATTGCGCAAGAGGGCAATCACTGCGGCGCGGGTTTCGGCATTGTTGAGGGTTCCCGGCTTGGGCACCGCAGGCGGTGTGACCACTTTGCCCCAGGCCTGATCGACCTTGTTCATCAGGGTTTCATACTTTTTCAGCAGGGGTGTGAACTGCTCGGGGTGTTTGCTGACCTGTTCCAGATCGCTGGGGCGCAGGCCCGCCAATGCAGCGATGGCAGTGTCCAAGCGCTTGGTCTCTTCGATTGCAACTTTTAAACCAGCCAAATGGTCGGCATGAATCTCTGGCAAGGCAGCCAGGGTTTTGCGCAATTGGGCATGTAATTCACGGGTTTTGGCAGCATCTTTGAGCAATTCAGGCTCCACTTTGCCCAGCAATTCCTCTGCGGCAGTTAACACTTTGGCCTGTTTGCTCAATTCATGAATGCCTGTGACGCCTTTTTTGAGGGTTTCAATCACCTCTTTTTGGATATTCGGCCCGCTATAACCAGCTTTGCCGAGTTTGTCCACAACGGTGTTCAGGCTGCTGATCACCTCTGGCCCCAGCACCCGAACGTTAAAATCTTTGTTAAACAGCCCTTTTAAAGCCTCTGGTGGCAGATTTTTCAGGTAGTCGAGCCCTTTTTGCACAGCGGCCAAATCTTCGGCTTTGTTGCCCATGGTTTTGAGATAAGACTCAAAACCACCCAAAACCTGGGCGATCTCTTTTTCATCACTCAGGCCACTTTTGACCAGCAATTCGCGCAGTGTGCCCGAGGCCTGTTTGAGTTCGGCACTTTGGCCGGCAACCTCGGCCAAGGCTTGTGGTGTTGGGATTTTGAGCGGGTCGGCTTTGATCAGCTCTTCGAGAGCTGCTTTGAGTTCAATCTTTTCCAACCCGCGTTGCAAAATTGCGGGCTGTTGTTTGGCAAAATCTGCATAAGCCGTGAGTTTCGGCAAGGCCTCGGCCAATTTTTCTGGGGGCAATTTGAGCATTTTTTCCAGGGCCTCTGGGCCCAACAGGTGCAGGGTTTCGAGCTGGGCCACGAGTTTGCCCAGGTCTGAACCCGCTGGGGCCAGATTGTTTTCGAGGTGTTTGAGCAGAGAGGTCAGCACTTCGGGTTTAAGTTTGCCCTGGTCCAAAAATCGCGGGTCGTCGAAGAGGGTGACAACGAGGTTTTCGAGCTGTTTGAGGTCGCGCCCTTGGGCCACCCCTTCAAGGGATTTGCGAATGCCTGGCACATTTTCTTCGAGCGACTTCAACAATTCTTGTGGGGTCAGCTGAATATCTCCGAGTCTGCCTCCGATTTGTTCACCCAGTTTTGTCAGGGCCATCATTTGCTCATCGAGGGCTTTGAGCAGGCTTTCGGGTTTCAAATCGGGCAGGGTCAGGGCCTTTTTTAAGAGGGCCTCTGTTTGAACTGGGGAAACCCCCTGTGCAATCAGGGCGGCCTGCACTTCACCCAAACGGCTGGCAATCGCATCAAACTGGCTGTCTTTGAGCAGGGTCTCAAATTGGCTGCCTGCCACGCCCTGTAAGAATTTGAGCTTGGGCAGGCTCTCTTTGACCTGGCTGCCCAATTTGCTTTCGAGCAGACTCACACATTCGGCATTGAGCTGATTGTCTTTAAGGAAGGGTTCTTTGCCCAGCAGACCCGCAATATCTGTCTGCAGACTTTTGACTTCTTGCAGCCGCTTGAGTTGGGCCAATTCAGGTTGCAATTCTTCACTCAGGGCTTTGAGTTTAAGCACATCTTCTTCCAACAGATTTTGGGTCTTTTGCAAAGCTTCGAGCTTTTGCAATTCTTGTAATTTGGCCAATTTGGGGCCAGTGGTGGGGTCTTTGAGCAGGGCCAGTTCTTCGGCTTTGGCCCATTCTTTTTGGGTTAGCAATTCGTCAGCCTTGGCGGGGACGGGCGATGTTGGGGTGGGTGTCGGGGGGGCCTGTATGACGGTCTTGATCTCGGGGTGGCGTTTGACACTTTCCTGCAGCCGGGCATTGGTGGCTGTGATTTTGGTTTGCAGTTCTGTGCTTAAGGTGGCAAATCCGTCGGTATTGCCCGCCTCCGCTGCCGCGATGACTTTGGTTTCGAGTTCAAAGCCCAGATCAAAGACCTGCACAAAGGCCGCAATCGAGCCGTTGGTCTTGGTTACGTCTAAAAGACCTTTGGCTACACCAGGCAGTGCTTTGACCAGGGTTGTTGCATCCCCATTTAAAAATGAGAGAAAGGCCTTCTGAAAATTCAAATTGCTGGCCAAAAAGGCTGTTACGCCTTTGGTATCGCTCAATAATTTGGGCAGAGCGGGAAAGCGTCCGGCAATATGAGCGGGTATCAGGTCTTTGATCTTGTCATAAGGGGCCATGCTGGCCAAAGTAAAGACGGCAGCCAAATCACCTTCGTCAAATTTGCCATCATGCAGGCTTTTCATGGCCCCTTCAATTTTGAGGAATTTTTCAAAGCTCAGGGTTTTACCTGTGCCGTCCAGCAAAAAAGGTGGGACCTTGTGTTGGTGGCCCAAAAATTTGCTAAAATCGTCTTTGTGGGCCAAGGCCCGGTCAACCAGGCTAAAGGTTTGGCGGTTCATCATCGGATTCTCTTTGGCCAAGCGCAAAAAACGCAAGATATCATCCGGGGGGAGCTTCAGGTCGCCCACCAATTTGAGCAGGGCTTCGGCACTGTCGAGGCTCAGGCCTTTGTCCGTCAGGGTATTATAGGCACCGACCACCGCCCCAATATTGACCTGGGAGATCGTTCCCCGCCGCGCCATTTCGACCAATTCACGCATCACACCACGCGAGCTGACAGTCGGGGCCAGGCTTTCGAGAGCATCCACAGCAAAGAGTCCCGAGGTCACGAGGGTCATGGCTGCCTGGAAATCTTTGGCATCATTCACCTCGTCTGAGAGGGTCTGGATAGCCGTGAGCATATTGGGCAATAATTTGTGGGTTTCGCTGCCCGGTTTGGCAAAAATCAGATCAAGCATTTTGGACTTTTTCATGGCATCCAGAGCCTGGGGGCTGAGGCCAAGTGGGGTCAGTACGGTTTTAATATTCTCCTGGGTCAGCCCCAAAAAGTCGATCAGGCTGTAGACCGCTAAGGCGTCTTTCATGTCTGCTTTGCCATCATAAAAACTGCGCATGGCGCCGGTGAGTTTGCCAAAGCTGCTGTCTGTGAAATATTTATCATAGGGGGCGAGTTTGGTTTTGATCTCTGCCACCCGTTTTTCCAGGGCCGCCATTTTGGGGGCTTCGGTGGGGAAGGTTTTTAACAGGGCCACTAACTTTTCGGGCACCAGTGACAATTTGGGATCCGCTTTTTGGCCCTCCAAGAGTTTAGCCAGAGTATGTAAACTGTCGAGACTGTCGGGATTAAGTTTGGCAGCATCAGCCAGTCCTTGTACCAGGCCTTTTTCCATTAAGACATCCAAGGCTGCGCCCATTTTGGTCAACTGGGCCGCGTCCCCGAGCAAGTCACCCACTCCCATGCCCTTTAAGGCATCTACAAAGGGTCTTGTCAGACAGGCCGAAGCGGATTCGGTCAGGTGGGTTTTAAAAGCGGGGTCCAATTCCAGGGCCTTGGGCAAAATTGCCGCATAGGCCTTGAGCGTGGCACTGCCCCCGCCCCAGGTGATGAGTTTTTGCAAATTGTCAGCCAGGGTCTTTTGCTCGGCAGGCAGGGTGACTTTGGCGGGCGCTGCTTGCAAAAAAGTTGCCATTTTGCCGTCGAAGATCAGCTTGGCCAATTGTTTGACGTCTGGTTTAAGCTCAGCCAAATTGGCTGGATAGTCAGCTGCTGTGGTGAGTTTGGCCAGGGCCGCCAATTCTGTAAGATTTAAGCTGCCAACGGTTTTGCTCTTCCAATCGATCACAACAGCGGCCACAGGAGCTGTAGAGATGGGGTGTTGTGGTGTTTGTTGTGGGATTGGGTTTGCTGCAGATACCGTTGCAGGGGCTGCTGGTGTGGTCATTGGTGGCGTTTGGGCAGCAGCCAGAGATCCCTGTGGAGGCGGTGTGGCGGGTTTGGTGACAACCCCCATTTCTTGCCGAATCGGGGTGACCATCGGCTGCACGTCTTGGGCAAAACTGGCAGATTGTTGTTTACCGGCCTCTGATCCCAAATTGCTTTTTTCTGCCACCCTCAGGGCTGTGCTCAAGCGGGTTTGACTGGGCGGGGTATTTGCATCTTGATCCCCATAGCGTTTGACCGAGGTCAGTTGCGGGGCTGGGTCGTCAGGGGTTGAAGGCGGAGTGGCTGAGGTATCATTATCTGTGAGAGGGCTGCCCAGGGCCACGGTGTCCTTGCGGTGGGTCATGGAAGTGGAGGGTGAGTCTTGTTGGGGGGCGTCCACTGAGCCCAGCCGAAGAGGCGGTGGTGAGGGGGGGATTTTCGCCAAGCGGGCAGGGTCCAAGCTTTTTATAGGGGGGCTGACAGGAATCAGGTTCATGGTCTACCTCGATCAAACGCTGAACTGAAAAATTGATGGGTGTGCTGCACATTTAAAGCAGTAAAAAAGAGCAAAATGCAGTTTTGCTAGATTCAATTTACCCTGTTTTCAAAAACTGTAAACAGAAAGTCTCAACTTGAGTTCAGTTCTGTGGTTGCATGGCTTTATCCACAGGTAAAAGCCCATTTTTGGCCTGGAGTTTGGCGCGAGCTGTGGCATATTTGGGATCAAACCAAAATAGGCGGCAGCCATTGCAGCCTTTGCCACAACAGCCTTCGAGCCCCATACGCGGACCTTTGCTAATCACCTGTTTTTGTTTAAAAAACATTTGCATTTCTTGGTTTTCTTGCAAGCGTTTGGATTTTTCGATCTCATCCACTTTGAGATTCTGAATTTGTATTTGCAGGGCTTCAAGATCGGCAATTAAACGCGCTTTCTGCCCTTCATTCATGTGGCTCATTTTGCGTGCCACGCTCATCACGGGCAGGTGCTGTTTAAGTTCAGCTGGGCTCAAGGTATGAAAAATTGAGAGGGGAATGCGAATCGCTTTGTTTTGACCCGCAGAGACTTTATCTGTGACTTTGTGGGTCAGGGCATCTTCAAAATCCTGCAAACGCACGCGGATCGGTTCGCGCAAGGTGGGAGAAAGGAATTGCAATAATTCGCCTGCTTCTAGGTAATTTTTGACTTCAAAGATTAAAGCATCGTCTTCCCAAGCACGCACAAAGCCTGCATTTTCCATGTCTGAAAGCGAATGTACATCGTAATAATTGTGGCTAAACGGGCTCAGTCGGCCATCGTGAAAGCCCAGGGTATAGCCCCGGTTGGGCACTGCATAAAGATCTTCGAGATAGTTTTCAAATTTCCATTGCTCAGGGTTGTCAAACCAATCGTCGATGGCTTTGCGGTAGACCCGTGCAACCGAGGCAACATAATAGGCGGATTTATTGCGGCCTTCAACTTTGAGCGAGTTAATACCCGAGGCCAGAATTTCGGGCAGACGCGGCAGCAGACAGAGATCTTTGGAATTGAGAATATACGCACCCTGGCTGTCTTGTTCCAAAGGGAAGTACTCTCCTGGCCGGTATTCTTCTTCGAGAAAGAAGTCAAAGAGTTCTTTGGTCTCTTCAGTCAAATGTAAATCTTTGAGGCTGCCGTCTTTGAGCTTCAGCCGCACTTTATAATCCCAACGACAGGAATGTGCACAATTGCCTTGGTTGCTGCCACGTTCGGCCATATAATTGGAGAGTAGGCAGCGGCCCGAATAGGTCATGCACATCGCGCCATGTACAAAGATCTCCAATTTGATTTCAGGGCACTTTTCACGAATCTCTTGTACCTCGGCAAAACCCACCTCGCGGGCCATCACCACCAGCGCAGCACCTTGTTTTTGCCAGAAATCGACTGTTAGCCAAGAGCAGACATTGGCCTGGGTCGAAATATGCAATTCCAGGCCGGGCATGCGCTCTTTGACGTATTGAAAAATCCCCGGATCGGAGATAATCACGCCATCGGGTCGGACCTTTTCCAAGGTTGCCATCAAACCCGGTAGCTTTTCAATATCCCGGTTGTGGGAGAAGAGATTGAGGGTGAGATAGACTTTTTTACCGCGTTCACGCGCAAAGGAAATGCCCTCTTGCAGATCTTCCAGGCTGATGCCCGATTGGGTGCGCAGCGAGAGGTCCGGGGTGCCGAGATAGACGGCATCCGCGCCATACAAAATTGCGGCTTTGAGTTTTTCGAGATTGCCCGCGGGCATGAGCAACTCTGGTTTTTTATGGGAGACAACGGCAGCATTACTGGCAGACATCGGTGATTTCCAGTCGTAAGTTTTCTCCTATTTTGGCACAGAATCTGCCTGTCTATAGCAAACTTCACGCCGAAATTTTACAACAAACAATCCCCGATCGAGAGGGCGTGTCGTTTAAGCCCCCCTGTGCTTGTGTCTTTCTTGCCCCAAAGCTTATCTGCTTGAGGCCCTCATGGAAGTCCGCTTTGTCAGCGCCGAGTTATTTCCCATTGAGGGAACGGGGCGGCTCAACCCAACTAAGCAAGCGCAGGCCATCAGCAAATCCAACCGACCATCTCCTTCAAGATCTTGAACCAGGCTAACACGGCCTTCTCCGATGGGAAACGAACCCAAATAGAGTTCATTGTCCACAATACTGTCTCTGCCGGGTTCAAACAGTGGGCCGCGCCAGATCACCGTGCCTGCAGCATTTTTGACAAAGAGAAGGTGTGCGTGTGAATTTTCAGTTTTTGCGCATAACTCTCAATGGGCTTGGTCTTAAAAGCAATGAGTTCAGAATCAGCTCCACCAATAGAGCCAGAAACCACATCTCAAAACAAAAACCTGTTTTCAATGCTTTTGATGATTTGGTTGGAGAGTTTGCGCTAGGGTTGGGCCATGGGGATCGGCATTGTCATCTTGATCTTGATTCATGAAATGTTATCCCTTTTGTAGGGGCATTTATCGGTTTAAACACAGAGCCTGAAAATGTTGAAACAGAGGCTTTGGTTGCAATTGCTGGGCCAATTTTAGGTACTGTTGGTGCTTTTTTGTGTTTGCCTTTGTATTTACTCAGCGAAGAACGATTTTTTCTTTCTCTGACCTATTTTGGCTTGATGATCAATTTGTTTAATTTATTGCCCATCCGCCCATTGGATGGCGGCAGGATTACGGCCGCTCTTTCGCCTTGGCTCTGGGGAATCGGTTTATTGCTGATGTTGATCTCTATTTTTACGATTGCTCCCAATCCTTTGATGATTCTCATTCTGCTCTTTGGTTTAAGCGATTTTTACAAGTGGTGGAAAGGTGAAAACCGCCATTATTTTGAAATTAGTAGGCACAAAAGAATACTCTTTGCCTTTGGTTATCTCGGTTTGATATTTGTCTTGGTTCTCAGTCTTTCAAATATCCACAGCCAATTGGGTTAAAGGCAGGCTTATTCAGGCAAAGGAATAAACTCCTCATCGCCCGCCACCATCGCAAACTCACCTTTGCGCCAGCGCTCTTTGGCCGCTTCGATCAGCTCGGGCCGTGAGGCGACCAAATTCCACCAGACAATCCGGTGGCCGTCGAGGGGGTCTCCCCCCAACCAAAGAAAGCGACTGCCTGAGGGGTAGTTGATTTCAAAGGTCTGATCCGATTCCAAGACCACAAAAGCCGGTTCACTGAAGGTCTCGCCATTGACGTCGAGAGTGCCCGAGATCAAAAACAGGGCCGATTCGCGCTCATCACTTTCCAGGGTGTACGTTCCCGCTGTGCTGGCCTCAAAATCCACCAAAAAGGGATTGAGCAAAGATTTGACAGGCGCATGATGGCCAAAGGCCTCGCCAATCGCCAGTCGGGCTGTGAGCCCGGCCTGGACCTGCCAAAAAGGCAGATCGGGCTGGGTGGCGTGGCCGACTTTGGGTTCCATTTCTTCGTGGCTCTGGGGCAGGGCCAGCCAAAACTGCACCATGTGAATGCTGTGGGGCTGATTGCGATCCTCTTGGGGGGTGCGCTCGGAATGCACAATCCCCTTGCCACTGCTCATCAGCAGCACATCACCCGGCGCGAGGATGATATCGTAACCGAGGCTGTCTTTGTGGTGCATGCGGCCATGAAAAAGATAACTCAAAGTAGAGAGCCCAATATGCGGGTGGGGGCGCACATCGGTGCCAATGCCCGCATCAAATTGAATTTGAGGCAAATAGTCAAAGAAGACAAACGGACCGACCTTGGGCCGGGGCAAATGGGGCAAATAGCGTTCAATCACCACGCCATCGCCAAGGTCTTTGCTGTGGGGAATCAAAGGCGTGAGTGCGGCCATATTCTACCTCTTAAATTAATTTAATATTGAATGATTTAATCATAAATAAAATCCGGGAATTTGTCAAAATGTCTGCAGGCGATTATGATTCTGTTTACAGGAAAAAACGATGTCCAGCAAGCAATCGCCTTATCAGATCACCCTCCAGATTAACCTCACGCCTTGGGATTTGCCCCATGCCTGTTTGGTTTTGCCCCACCAATTGCAGTTTTGGTCTGCTTCTTGCAGCGAAAGCCTCTTGCTTTGGGATCTGGACCCCGGCCCCAAAATTCAATCAGAATCAGGCCCAGAGCAATGGCAACGCTGTCTAGAACTCCTGCCCGCCTTTCAGGCAGCTCTGCAGGCAGATTGGCCCGGCTTGATGCAAAAGGCCTGTGATTTGCGCGGGCCAGAAGCCGAGTCTGCACGGCAAGCCTTGGGGAGGCGCTATTTTGTCCCGCCAGAATTTCAATCTACTCAGCCGCCGGCCATGCCGCACAAAGATTTTCGTGGCGGGCCCTTTGCCGCATATTTTATGGGGCTGGAAATGGCTCAAAATGACCTTGTTTTGCACCTCGATGGCGATATGCTCTTTGGCGGAGCTGCGCCCGCTTGGATTTCTGCAGCTATCACCTTACTGGAAAACCATCCCGATTGTCTCTGCGTGGCTCCCCCAGGCGGGCCGCCTGCACCTATGCTAGCAAATATGATTGCACATTTGATTGAACCTACGCCAGCAAAGATCTCTGCACATGCAGGAATTGAATTTTGGCAAAAGCAGGAAATTTTTACCAGCCGCTGTTTTATAATCAGGCGCAGCGAGCTGTATCAGGCTTTGCTACTTGCCTATCGCATGCCAGAGCGAGCTGGCGATCCAGGCTGGTGCATGCCTTATGCGGAATTGGTGGAAGTGATCTTAACCCGGTTTATGCAGTCTCAAGGTCGTTACCGCTTGGATTATAGCCCAGCAGAAGAACCGATCTGGTCTTTGCACCCGCCCACACAGTTCGAGCCACGCTATTTAAAGCTCTTACCTGCGATCATTGCCCAGATGCAAAACCCAAACTGGCCCTCTGCCCAAATTGGCGAATACGACATCTTGCCATGCAGCCTGGATTGGCTGGCAGCAAAATAGGTTACACTGTAGGCATGAATTACACGCCTCGCGCCAAGCGCAAATACAGCCAAAACTTTTTTACCGACAGCGACACCCTTTCAGTCTGTGTCGATATGATGAAACTTCAGCCCAACGACCACGTGCTCGAAATTGGGCCCGGAACCGGCGTTTTGACCCAATTGCTGATTGAAAGGGTCAAACACCTCACCGCCATAGAAATTGACCGCGAATTGCTGGAATTGCTGCAAATTGAATTGTCCCATGACGACCGAATTGAGCTGATTGGCGGCAACTTTATGCGCTGGCCCTTAGAACCCTGGTGTGAACGGGCACCCCTGGCCAAACGAAAATTGGTGGCCAATATTCCCTACCACCTGACCTCAGACATTCTCATGAAAGTCATCAACGAAAAGGGCCTGCGCCAATCAGGCGTTCACCCCGCATTGCCGTATTTTTCAGATATTTTTATGATGGTCCAAAACGAAGTGGCACAAAAACTGGTGGCCCCCCCTGGCAGCAAAGACTATGGCGTGTTTAATATCACGATCAATCTGGCCGCAGAAGCCGAGGTTTTGGCTATTTTGCCGAAAGAGTTTTTCACACCCCGGCCCAAAGTCGATTCGGCGCTGATACACCTTCGTCCACGTCTGCAACCTGTGGTAGAAATTGCCGATCAATCTCTGTTTTGGCAATTGGTCACGCGCATTTTCCAATTGCGCCGCAAAACCCTGCGCAATGTCTTGCGCTCGCTGGATCTTGCTGAAGAGGTTTGGCCTAACTTGGAAAAAAACTGGGATTTGCAATTGCGTGGCGAGACACTCAGTTTGACCGAACTTGCAGCCCTGGCAAAAATGTTGAGCGCTTAGCTGCTATTTGATTCTGTCAGGTACTGGATTTAAGAGCAGGGAATTGAGGTAGGCATCAATTTCCTCAGCTGTTTGCTGTGCCAATTGGGGGGCCCTGCCAATGTACGTTGCTGGCGTTGTCGTTGGCATGGAGATGTTGAGTTCGGCAATCAAATTTTCAAAACCCGCCTGGGTCAATTGCTGGCCCTGGGTGGCTCTGCGTAACTGATCATAAGGCACTTCACGGTCTTCCAGGCGCAGGGCGTGTTGCAATGGTTCCGCCAAGACCTCCCAATGTTGGTTGAGTTCTGCTTCTAAATATTCAAGTCGGGGTTCCAACTGATTTAAACCGCGTACAAAGCTCTGGATCCCCAGCAGAACATGACCGAGAGCCACGCCCAGATTGCGCTGCACAGTGCTATCGGAGAGATCGCGCTGCATGCGAGATTTGGTCAGCTTATTGCTCAAAAAATCGAGCAACACAGAGGCCATTTCCAAATTGCCCTCCGCATTTTCAAAATTCACGGGATTGACCTTGTGGGGCATTGTCGAAGAACCCACTTCATTGGCATCCCGACGTTTAAGATTAAAATATCCCAGAGAAACATAAAACCAAGTGTCTCTAGAGGCATCGATCAGAATGCTAGAGAGGCGCCGCAGACTGTCAAAATAACGTGCATGGCTTTCGCGAACCACAATTTGGGTGGTGATGGGCTCCCAATTGAGCCCCAAGGTATTCACAAAGCGTTCGGAAAAGGCTTGCCAATTGAGTTGAGGATAAAAACGCTCAAAAACATGCCAATTGCCAGTGGCGCCATTTTGTTTGCCGCCAACAGGCACAAGCGTGGCTTGGTGTTTGAGTTCATCCAAGATCCGCTTGCCAAAAACGGCATATTCTTTGCCAATAGTGGTGGGTGATGCTGGTTGGCCATGGGTGTGAGCCAACATGGGCGTTGCTTTTGTGGCAAAAATAAAATCTCTTAAATGTTCCAAAAGGTTTAACCACAGCGGCACAAAGACCTCTTCATGGGCAGCTTGCAACATGCAACCCCAGGCCAGATTGTTAACATCTTCTGAGGTCAATCCCCAGTGAACCCATTTAACCCATTCTGGGTGGCCGGCCTGAATGAAACAATCGCTGAGCACGTACTCTACGGCTTTGACATCGTGGCGGGTGGTTTTCTCTTTTTCTTTGACAGCCTGAATCAGGCCTGGGGTGGCATGAATTTCTTGCAAAACCTCAGCAAAATCCGCTGGCAGTGGCACGTTTAAAAAGGGCAAAAGCTGGGAGAGATAGACCAGTTCAACATGAATGCGGTAATAGATCAAAGCGCCTTCAGAAAAGACCGCGCGCAGGGGGGAGGTCTCTTCGGCATAACGACCATCCAGGGGAGAGAGAGCACTCAACGACATCAAATTTGTCCAATCATTTTGTGAGTTTGGGGGATGACCCTGACTTGTTTTAAAATCTGCTTGGCACGGCTTTGCCAGTTCAGCACCTGTTCAGGGCTGGGTGGATGTCTCACAATTCCATACGGTGTCACCGGTTGTAGAATCAAAGGAATTTCTTTGTCGATGCCTGCAACAATTTCGATAGCTGTGTCGAGTTCTTCGAGGGTACTGTCTTTGGTAAAGATCAATTTAACAAAGACTTCTTTGCGTGCAGCAATCGGCAAAAATTGGCTGTGTTCCTGCCAATAAGATTGTAGGCCAGTGGCACTGGGCAATTTCATGTCCATACCGACCTGATCAATGTGAGCAATACAGGCTTCTAGGTTTTGCCACAAAATGCCATCGGTTTCGAGATAGAGTCGAAAGCGCGGTTTTAAAAGTGGGAAAAGGGCCAAGAGAGAACGGACATGTTGCAGGGGCTCACCCCCGGTCAGGGATATGCTATCGTGTAAACCCGGAAAGGCTTCCAATCCTTCGATAATTTCCAATACCTGATGAACGGGCAAAGGATTGGCAAGCGACTCAAAATCGCGCAAACCCGGTGTGCGTTCAACCCGGCAGTTGCGCTGTTTGGTGTGGGTGGCAGGGGTATCACAATACGCGCATTGAATATGGCAACCCAAAAAGCGCACAAAAATTTGACGGGAACCCACAATTGGGCCTTCACCCTGAATAGCGGAAAAGATTTCAACCAAATAAGCTTCGGGTTTGGGGTGAAATTCGCGCAGAGAGGATTCGGTCTGAGAGAGGGTTAACATGATATTTCCTTGATTTGCAATACTTTCATTTTACCCGAATCGCCCCTGAGTCCATAGGGAATGGGTGAAGCGTTAGGGGCGGTTTTAGTCTCAAACCCTTTATAACGCCAAGAGGTCAATTTTTTGAGGCCAAAGCTTGCGTTTGTTCTGTTTGAATCGGGAATTTTGGGGCTGCCATTGCAACTCAGAAATCCAAGGGATCCCCAAACGGCCCTTTTCGAAGGTGACAAATACCTGATCTCCTCTATGTATATCTTGAGGGCTTAGGCCCAGTTGTTGCGGTAAAATTTCAAGCGTGAGTTTTTTTTCATCCGCAGAATCGTTGGTTTTTAAGGTCAAAAGGGTAGTTAAACCCGCTTTGCCTTTACTCTCGCGTGCGCTTACGGTGTAAATTTCAGGCTGCCCCACAGGGGAGCTATAATTGAGATGTAGCAAACCCGTCCAAAGTATTAAGACCAAGGCCCCATTCCCAAGCACTTTGGAGAGAAGAGATGGCCAATCTTCTGTCGGCAGTGCTTTAAACCCATTTTCAAATTGAAAATGATTGTAAACAGCCAACAAAATAGGCAAGCCACATAAACAGGCGCTCCATGCCATCGTTTGAAAAACTGTTTGAATTTCCCCTGCCCGATGTACAAAAGGCAAGCCCATTTTGTATAAGGTCCAAATTAATTGCCAGATGCTTAAACACACAATGAGGGCCAGCAAAAGTCCCAAAATTGAAAAATTTGCCTGAGCAGGCATTGGGGTTGTTTTTTCCTTGACCGGTGCTGGCTGTATAGGCTGAATTGAAAGTGATTTGGCAGTCAATGTTTGCGCACTTAATTGGTCTACCAGCAGCGTTAATCGTTCAAAAAGCGTGAACTCAGTTTTTTTTGCGGCCATACGCCATCCGAACACTGCCAAAGAGCAATACAAACGAAAAAACAGCGATCAGACTGCCCCAAATCCAATAGGGCAATAAAAGACTCTGTGCCATTTGGCCAGTATCTGAGTACATGATGCGCCCATTCATGTTGATCTGGTTCATAAACAGATAATCCAATTGACGGAAAGTGCCTAAACAAGCCTGCACACCCAAAAATTGCACAGTCATTTGTTGCAAACCTGCACTGCCTTTGTTGGCCGTGACCAGCAAGAGCAGGCCAATCAGAGGCAGCATGGCCCAACCAAATGGCGAACGTACCCAAATGAGGGTGGAGAGCAGCAAAGCCGTGCCTAGTCCTGCCAAGACCCAGCGAGAGAGGTTTAATTTGCTCCCAGCCAGAATAAAAAATGCACCTGCAATGGGGGGGCCCATAAGCCCGCCTGCGGCCACCAAGGGACGGGTAAGTAAATTGCTGCCAGAGTGAAAAGCCACCCCAGAACCATTGGCATAGATCTGTAAAGAGTGAAATTGTCCTCCCAGTAACAAAGCGGTCATACCATGGCCCATTTCATGAAACCAGGTAGCCAGAATCGTAAAGGGGTAAAGCAGATAATTGCCAAAGGGAATTTGCCAGAGAAAGATGGTCAACAAGCCCGAAACCATCAACCAACGAATGGCCGTGCTGCGGTTTTTTTGGGCCTCTTCCAGACTTTGATCGCCGTGATTGATAGAGTCAAAGGCATAATTGGAGGTTTTCATGCCCTGATTCTAGCACAAACCGCTTTTTTTGGGGGGTGCTTTAATTGCCTGATTTATTCAGGATTTAATAAAATTAGAAGCATTATTAAATTTCGTTGGGAATTCATTAAGTTTATTTTCTGCCTTTGTTTGAGTGCGCCAGAATCAGAGAAAGAGTGTCTATAGTTAAAATGTGGTTAACAAACAATTTAAAGAGGGAAATTAAAATGCAAATTCAAACTCCTGCGGCTATCTCTTCCAATCATGCGAGTGCTGAAATTCACAGAGCCAATCCTGGCAAGCCCGCCGTAGCCGCTCCCAAAGAGTTTGAAAAAGAATTGCAAGCCATGCCTAAATGTTTCATCGATGACAAATGTATCCGGCCGATTCCTGGCAAACCCAGTGTTTCGATTGCTGATTTCTTTCAAAATGATGCCAAAGCGCTTGTGGAAGATACCTTGAGCGATGTCCGTAATGATCACCCACTGGTTTCCAATCTGGCCATGCAGCGCTTTACATCCAAATTGCGTGGAATGACTCCGGGTGAACTCGACGATGTGAAAGATGCCATTGTAGCCAAAATGTCCAGTCCCGATGCCTCACAAAGTGATCGCAACGTTTTACAAAAAATGTACAACCTGGCTGATGCCGCCTCCGAAAATCGCCAGCCAGACCGTCCATTCCCCGTCCGTCCCCGTCCTTTCCCCATTGATGAAATCCCCATGCCCAAACCCTTCCCCATGCCCCGTCACTGGGATGTGATGCCCAATAGCATGGATCAGATCCAAGCGCTGAACCAAAAAGCGCAGTAAAATTCGAAAAAGTCCCCGCTCTCTCTATTTACCTTCCGCCCGGCTCAGCCGGGCTTTTTGTTTGGAACCAAATAGGCTCAAAACAGTCTTGTGGTTTATGGAAGGAGGATTATTAAATCACCATTAACAATCTGTTTTAAGTTTGTGATTCTGCTTCAAATTAGTTACAAAGCAGACTATATTAGAGATATCGGTTAACAGACGGTTAACTTTGTAGAGTAAAGAGGGAAATGAACCATGAATTATGAGAATAAAAACCCACTTGTTGAGCAGCCTTTGGCTGATAGCCTTGTGGCTGAAACTTTAGCAGATTTGAACAACCAACACCCTTTGGTGTCCAAATTGGCTTTGCAGCGTTTTGCTTCGCAGTTGCGGCGCTTGCGCTCTGAGGAAATGGATGCTTTAAAAGCCTGTCTGGTTGGCCGCCGGGCCAGTTTAGAGATTACCCCTCAGGAGCAAGAAGCCCTGACAAAAATGTTCTCTTTGGTCGAAACCGCCTTTGAGAATCGCCGTTTGCGGATGCCCCGCATGACCCAGCCTTTGAATCAGTCCTTGATCGCTCATTTTCCGGTTGTGGGAAGAGGGATCAGTGAGGCCATGGGTGAATGACCGCAAATCAGATCAAAAAGAAACCCTCGGTGAAAACCGGGGGTTTTTTCTTGGCTGCGAAATCTTACTTATAATTGTCTGAGGGACTGTTTCGTTTTAAGAGGGCCAGAATCTGACTGCTGTGTTCATTGGATTTTTGCACCGACTTTTCGCTGAGTACGAGTTGGGCCAAATCGATTGCCACCCCTGAGGGCAGGCTGCGCATGGTCAGCGAATCATTTGTTTGGGCTTTTGCCTGTTGGTGCTTTTTATGTAAATCTCCCAAGCTCCACTGCAAATGGAACCAATACCAAGCCTGCATAGCCAATTTCTTGCGGTTTTTTTCTTCATACAATGCACTGACCGCATTGCAAAGTTCAAGCAAGACCTGAGAGGTATTTACTGCTTGTGTGCTGGCTGAGGAATTGGACTTGAGAATGTCTTGTACATTGCTGAGAAAGCGCATTAAACCTGGCTGGTTGCCTTCAGAGTCAATGATGGAAGCGGCATTTAAAAAGGGTTTGAGCGCATCCCCTTGCTGATGAACCAATTGCAAGGTTTTTAAGAGCATCAAGACATCTTTTTCTGGGTGAGTGGAGGTTTGAGACTGGGCCAAAGTCGTGAGCAAACCGCCCAATTTTTCCAAATCAGACCTATCTAGTTTTGGGCTAATTTCAGCAAGGATTTGAGCCGCTTCTGATGTGGGAGTCGCTGGCGAACCCTGTAACTCTTCTGTAGTCTGTGTCAATAAAACAGAGAGCTCGTTCCACATTGTTTCCGAGCGAGATGATCCATTTGCTGCCAAATGAGCTGGAGCTGGATGGGGTGCTGTCGCGTTTTCAGGCTTAAATATCTGAAATAACCGTGAAGTGTATGAAGCGCTCACATTCATGAATTGGAATCCTTTGTAATTCGGGATTTTTGAGTGAATACAGTGAAGGGGACTCTTTGCTTTCACACGCATGGGCTGTAAAGCTGTGTGGGTTAATTAAAAATTAATGCCCCAAAGCGTTTTTTTAAAAACAGATAGCCAAAAAGTTGTTGGATTGTTACACGTTACAATCCGTTCACAAAGCCCACAATCTTTTACATCCTCAGCAAAATAGATTTACAGGCAACGTCTATGTTTGTATTAAGACCAGAGAAAAAGCGTCCTGCAACGCTTGCTTAAAATAAAAAAAAGAGGAAATTGTTTATGCGTTTGAAAATCCCATTCATGACCTTGGTTTTGTTAACCACTCTGCCCCTGAGCGCCTGTAGCACAGCTGCCTTGCAGGCTTTAAGTCAGGCTGCACCAACCGCCAATTCTGGCGCTGCCAACGTGCAGAAAACAGTCAGTCAATTATTGGCACTGAGTTCAGAACAACAAACCCAATTGGCGCGAACCATAAACAGTCAGGAATTATTGGACTGGAGCAGCCAAAACAAAAGTGCCAGTGCCGAAGCCAAGCAGACTACAGCTACTACTCTGTTGCAGAGCAAACCCCAATTATTGAGTCTGATGTCTAACCGCTTTAAGAATCAAGCGGGTCAGGTGGGCATGGGCCCAGGTCGAACAGGTGGGCCAGGTGGTTTGCCTCCCAATTTTGCAGACATCCAAAGCAAATACCCTGAATTGGCCACTGCATTATCAGCCATGCAAAACCTGAGTCCAGAAGAGCGGCGCACCCAAATGGACACCCTCTTTCAGGCCCATCCCGAATGGCAAACGGCCTTGGCTCCCCCTCAGGGCATGGGTGGACCGGGTGGCCCAGGTGGATTTGGTAGTCCCAATGGACCCATGGGTTCTCCTCCCCCAGGATTTGTGCCAGGGGGGTCTCCTCCCCCTTTGCCGATAGCCAGCCCTTCAGCTGGTCCTGAAAGCAAATGAGAATTTGACACAGTCGACATTAAAATTGGCAGCAAATCCAATGAGACAGTAACTTCAGTGGCTTCGGGTTAAACTTGAAAGGGTTTGCTGAATAAAGCTAACGTTGGAAGAATTTACAAATCCACGAGCACTTTGGGGATTTTGAGCAGCTAATAGAGAGAGAACCCATCTGCAGCTTAACTTGAAGATGCTGTCTATATATGATGCAATAGGGACAGCATTTTCAGCAAAGTGAGTGAATAGATATGTTTGGATGGGCTTTTCTACTGATATTTTTGTGCTCTGCTCGCCCAGCTTGGGCCGATGTGGCCATTGCTCCCGTGTCTTTGTATCTTACTGGCTGGAGCATGATGTGGCCCATGCTGATTGCTGTCATTTTGTTGGAATCGGTGTTGCTCTGGCAGTTTTGGGGAAAACGGGCAGGATATAGACCATTAAAGGTGTTGGGCCAAGTTACTTGGTTTAATTTTTTGAGTACGATGGTCGGAGGACTGTTCCTCTTATTTGGTGAAAGTTTTTCACTGAATGATACCTATTTGCCCTTGTTCATTTATTTTTTTCTCACACTTGGAATCGAAGCTGCAATCTTAAAAAACAACTACTTGCCTGAAAACTCCGGGCGCATTTTTGGGCCAAATGAAGTTTGGAAAATCTCATTAATCCTGAATCTCAGCTCGTACTTGCTGATTCTTCTGGCCCTGGTCGTCATTCCCAAAAATGACTACGATAGCGAAAGACGCAATCGAGGTACCAATATTAAAGCCAATATGTTTACCTTGCAAACCATGATAGAAACGTACGGGGTAGATTGGGGAGGTGAATACCCTTCCGATTTAATCGCCTTGGAGACTGAAGCAAAAATGTCGAAAAATCCCTACTGGAAAGAAATCTCAGATCCCAATGGCAAATCTCCTTTGCTATTGCCTGGGGAGCCGGTTCGGCCCTTCGGATTGGAATACCAACCAATTGTTCTGGCCAAAACAAAAAAAGTCATGAGCTATTGGATCTATGGTTATGACAAAGCGGGCAAACGTCTGATGCAGAATGGGATGTTTTTTGCTTTAAGCAATTCATGAAAATACCTGCTTGGGCTGGCGTTGGATTTTTGGGGTTCAACCATGCCTTGGTAGACGCTGCCACGGGGTTTTGGCTTTTTTCTCAGGGCAATCTGGCAGAAATCGCCTGGCTGTTTTTGCTGTATAACCTGGTGGGTTTTGGCCTGCAACCTTTGCTGGGATTGTGGGTCGATCGCTGCTCAAGACCCCAAGTAGGGGCCTCGCTTGGATTGGCGCTCTTGGCCTATGAACTTTGGCTTTTACCAGGATTGTCCACCCTACCCAATCTGGCGGTTTGGGGATGCGTCTTGTATGTGGGAACGGCATCCGCTCTCTTTCACGTCTCCGCAGGCAGCCTGAGTTTAAACAGCCCTCAACCGTTAACGAGTACAGCTTGCTTTGCTGCTCCGGGTGTTCTGGGACTCAGTTTGGGGACGTGGGCTGCATGGCAAAACTGGCCCCTGGCTTTTCCCTTGGGATTGGCTTTGTGCTTGGGTAGTCTGGCTTTGCTGTGGGGTGGGCAGACCCAAACTCTCCATCGGCCTGTAGTTGTCATGACTGAAAAACAGGAATTTTTGCTTTTGGCTTTGGTGATGGCAATAGCCTTGCGCAGTTTTTTTTGGAATCAAACCCAATTGCACAGTCCGGGAGCATGGCTACTCTGGTTGGGGCTTGCTGCCTGTGTTGGCAAATTGGCAGGTGGTATTCTGGCTCAGAAATGGGGCATACGCAAAGTGGCTTGGCCGGGCATCGGCTTGGCTTTGGTTTGTCTGCTCCTGCCCTCACCGCCTCTCTGGCTGTGTTGTTTGGGAGTGGCTGCTTTGCAATCCTCTTCACCCCTGACCTTGACGGCGTTGGGACAATTATTGCCTGGAAGAAGCGCATTAGCAGCAGGACTGGCTTTGGGGTTTGCGCTGGCTTTGGGAGGCTTACCCGTACTTTTGGGTTGGCCTGAATTCAGGCTGCCTTAACGGACTTCGCTCCTCCATACAATTTGGCTTATAATTCCAAGCAGACCAAACCTGACTGGAGAGAAAAATGAATGACTTGGCCCGATTTTTCTCTGTGAATGCTTGGCAATATGTCTGAGTTTAATCCCTTTCCCCCAGAAGAATCGGTTGAACTGACCCAATTATCCGATCTGGATTTGGGGAAAGCTGAAAAAACAGCGACTCCCAATCGACCCTCTTTTGGCACTGCCAAGGAAAAATATGCCAAATTGGGTACTGTGGGCGCTGGGGCCATGGGAGAAATTCTGTTGGTGCGAGACCAAGAATTGCGCCGCAAAGTTGCCTATAAAAAAGTCAATTCTGGAATGACCCAAAATCCCAAAGTGGTGGATCGATTTTTTACGGAAGCCCAAATCACAGCCCAACTCGAACACCCCAATATTGTGCCCATTTACAGCCTCGAAATCAGCCCCGAAGGGGAAATTGGTTATTCGATGAAGCTGATTCAAGGAAAAACCTTCAAGGAACTGATCCTCGAAGCCCGTAAACAATACGATCAAAATGGGAAAGTTGATGAAGAACACAGCCTTTTGACTTTGCTTGAACATTTCCTCAAAGTTTGTGATGCGCTCCATTACAGCCATATGAAAGGGGTCATTCACCGCGATCTCAAACCTGCCAATATCATGGTGGGCCGTTTCCACGAGGTCTATGTGATGGACTGGGGGATTGCCAAGGTATTAAATCAGGGTGAGTTTGCCCCAGAGGAAACCTGGGATGATGAAATGGTGGGCTTGTTTCAATTCGATCCCCTCTCCCCCTTAGAGCGCACCCGATTGGGACAAATCATCGGCACCCCCCGATATATGTCCCCCCAACAGGCTGCAGGTAAAAACAACGAATTGGATGCCCACTGTGATCAGTTTTCGCTGGGTTTGATTTTATTTGAATTGATCACCCTGCGACCTGCTTTTCGGGCGGGAAATCAAATTGAATTGCTCAAAAAAGTACTCAAGGTCGATATAGAGCCGTTCCAACATTATTTCCCGAAACAACGTATCCCGATTGAACTTCAGTCAATTGTAAAAAAAGCCACAGCCCTCAAAACAGCAGGCAGATACGCAAGTGTGGCCGATTTGGCAGATGATTTACGGCGTTATTTACATGGAGAAGCCGTTTTGGCCCGACCGGATAGTTCACTAGAAAAACTCGTGCGCTGGATTGGCAAACACGGACAAACCACCTTGGGAATTGTAATGGGCGTCTTGATCTTGGCTTCTTTCACCGTGACTTGGAGCCTTTACCGGCACGAACAGGCAATCCTTAAAGCACAGGCTCACGGAAAAAAAATGACAGCATTTTTTATGCAGGTCGCCCATCGGGCCCAACTGATTGAGACTCAATTGACGGAATTTGAATTGTTGCTGACGTATTTGTCGAGTGCTGCTCAACAATTATATGAATTTGGCAATACCCGTTCAGAGCCATTTTATACCTATGCTGATTTTCTATCACCCCGTACTTCCCCTCCGGATTTGAGTTATGCGAATAGTTACAAGGCAAAAATCAGCCTCGATTGGCCAATCGTTAAACTTGCACCCGGTGTTTCTCAGGCTGAAGTTTTACCTATCTTGCAGAAACTTAGCCCTTTGCGCCAAACATTTCGCACCCTGGCATTGCAAAGTCACAGTCAAGCAGCTGCAACATTGGCTCCTGCCGCTGCCCACAGCCTTGTGATGCAAAAGGGTGTCCCGCTGATTTGGGCCTATGTGGGTTTGGAACAGGGAATCTCGATTAATTATCCAGGAAATGCCGATTTCAGCCCAGATTATGATGCCCGCAAGCGACCTTGGTACACACGATCGCTCCAACAAAAAGGGGCCCATTGGCAGACCCCTTACCTTGATGCCGGGGGAACGGGTTGGGTCTTGCCCTGTACCCAGCCCATCCATGATTCCAAAGGACACCTGATCGGTGTGGCCGGAGTTGAAATGACCCTTGAATATATCAAGCAGCACTTATTGGAAATCGCCGCATTACCCGGCCATTTAAACAGCTATCTCATCAATGAAAAGGGCCAAATTGTATCGAGTAGCCGCGACACCAAACAGGCAGGGAAGTTCTCTCAGCCAGAGATTTTAACCCAGCTCTTGAAAAAAAAATCGGGTTATCTTGAAGATTCAAGACACAAGGGAGGGCGGGTTTGGGCCTTTTTTCCCATTCTGTCGCTGGGCTGGATTTATGTCGTTGAAGCGGAGACCTCAAAATTAGAACATGAATTTGCATTGCCTTCCAGCAACAGTCCCCAACTTTGAGCGTTTTAGGAGCAAACCATGGCACATTGCCCCGAAGATAAATTAACGGATTTGACCGCTCTTTTTGCTGAACTGAGATCTTGGCCTGGTCTCAAAGAAAAAAAGACTGGCATTTTTTATTTTAAAGGCAAAGGATTTTTGCATTTTCACATCAAAGACGGCAAGCGCTGGGCCGATATCCGAGAGGGCAATTACTGGGGATCCCCACTGGATCTGCCGTTTGAACCCACTCCCCAATACCTTGACGCTTTTGTAACTGAGGTAAAAAGGCGATTTTTACTCACTGGTGCCCAGTCTACTTAGTTCGGCAATGCCCTGATACAACCCAAAATTAAGCATTATTTAACTTCATTTCAAAGGCCTTGGACGCTATATTATGGGTAGGAGATACATATGATTCACACGCTTGCTTCTACCCATTCAGTTATTCCAGCCATCGCCCAGTCGCGTCCTGTGGATGCCCCTGGCAAGATTCAGGTGGCTGGGAAAGTGGCAGATCCAGCCAAAAAGGAATCATCTCCTGTTCCCTCAGAGGCTCCGCTGGGAGATAGACTCGTACGTTATGCCAATTATGGGGCCGGTGCGGCAGGCTCAGCGGCGGGTGTTTTGGCTTTTCCCCATCAGATCAGTCTAAATGCGCCAAGAGTCATTCAAGGCGCCAAATCTGTCGCAAATACGTTAACCCAGACAGCCAAGGCCAAACATATCTTGAGTCCAGTGCTTGGCCCTTCTGCTCGCTTTTTGGCCAGTGGCGCGCTTAAAGCAGCCAGAGGCACTGAAGTCATCTCCAAATTTTCAATGGGTTTGATGCAAATGCCTGTCGTCGGGCGTTTGACCAGTCCTGCGGTGGCAAAAACCATGACGGGAAAAGTCTTGCCCGCAGCCAATGCAGTTGGTGCAGCCTTGGCAATTGCAGATAATTCACTGCGCTTTGTGCGGGCCCATGAAAAAGGGAATACCACAGGTCAGGTTGTAGCAGGCATTCAAGTGGGCCTCAACGCCATCAGCGGTGTTGCTGGATTTTTGCCTGGAAAAGCCCAATGGGTGGCCGCTGGAGCCGGTTTAACTGGATTGGGTTTGGAAATGGCCCATCAACTCGGCGGTCTGGGCAAGTAGCCCCTTTCGATTTAAACCTTAATCGCAGGTTCAAAACTCTCTGCTGTCGCATTAAAAAAGGCCTTTTTATAACTTTCGGGCAACTCCTCTTTGAAAAAATCGCCCATTTTGATGTATTCATAAATTTCTTCATAATTCATAACATGAGACGGGCTGATTCTGCGATAAACATGGCGTGGTTTGAGCAATTCTAGGCGGTCAAAGCCCATGGCTCCCATCAGTTCGGCAGCACTTTCGACTGTCTTCTGATGAAAGCTGGTCACGCGAATGCGTTTATCACCAATATGCAGGCCAGCCACCAAATGGGGCTCTTGGGTGGCGACACCGGTTGGACAATCGTTGGTATTGCAGCGCAAGGCCTGAATACAGCCAATCGAGATCATCATCCCGCGGGCAGAGTTTAACATATCTGCCCCAACCGCAATTTTATTGATCACATCAAAGCCGGTTGTCACTTTGCCAGAATAAATAATTTTGATCTGATCGCGTAAGCCAAAGCCTTTGAGGCAATTGTGAATTAAAACCAAGCCTTCTACACCTGGCACTCCCAAATTATTTGAAAACTCCAAAGGCGCGGCACCTGTCCCACCTTCAGCACCATCAACAGTGATAAAATCTGGCACAATTCCGGTTTGCACCATCGCTTTACAGATCGCCATAAATTCATAGAGTTTGCCCAGGCAGAGTTTAAACCCAACTGGTTTTCCGCCTGAAAGAGTGCGCAATTGCTGAATAAATTGAATCAATTCCAGGGGCGTGGAAAAGGCACTGTGGCGAGGCGGAGAGATTACATCTTGGCCCATGGGTACATTGCGAATCTGGCTGATTTCAGGCGTGACTTTTTTGGCTGGCAAAATGCCACCGTGGCCAGGTTTAGCCCCCTGAGAGAGTTTAATTTCAATCATTTTGACATTTTTGTGTTTGGCTTTTTCGGCAAACATCTCAGCAGAAAAAGTCCCATCTGCATTGCGACAGCCAAAATAACCTGTGCCAATTTGCCAAATAATATCGCCTCCCAGTTCAAGATGATAGGGGCTGAGGCCACCCTCACCTGTATTGTGAGCAAAATTGCCATCTTTGGCTCCACCATTGAGTGCCAGGACAGCATTTTTACTCAGTGAGCCATAACTCATGGCTGAGATATTAAAAATACTTGCGCTATAAGGTTGGCTGCAGTCTTTGCTGCCAACAGTCACCCGCAGAGAGGTCGGATCGACGTGCACAGGTAAAAGAGAGTGTCCGACCCATTCATAGCCGATTTGATAGACATCAAGTTGGGTGCCAAATGGCAAAGTGCTGGTTTCACTTTTGGCCCGCTGATAAATCAAAGAGCGTTGCAGGCGATTAAACGGAGCGCCATTGGTATTGGATTCAATAAAATACTGGTTGATTTCAGGCCGGACTTCTTCAAGAATGTAGCGCATATTGCCCAGGATGGGAAAATTGCGGCGAATGGTGTGTTTGGTTTGAAAAGCATCATTTAAACCGATTGCAATCAAAATTCCCAATACCGCGCTGAGGGTGCTGTGAAAGGGATGATAGAGTGGCGGCAAAACCAGATATCCCAAACCAATAATGGCGAGGGCAACCACAACGCCGATAAAAAAAAACTTGCGCATGTCGGGTTCTCCTTTTTTCCAAGAGCGCAAAATGCCTGAATTTTCTGGCCTATTGCAGTTAAGAAATTTAAGTGTACACCAAAAAAAATAATTAAAAAAATAATTGGTTTAATATTGAACTATTCAAACTTGGATGATATAGTTAAATTATTAAACGTATCCAATTCAATTACAGATTTTAGGAGAGTCGAAATATGAGTTTAAAAGACGATGTCACAACCCTTTATAACCAAATTTTTAGTGGCCAATTATTAGACGCATTTGACCATTTTTATGCCGAAGATGTGGTGATGCAAGAAAACAACGAAGCTCCGACCGTGGGCAAAGCAGCCAACCGCGAGCGTGAAGTGGCTTTTCTGGGCAGCGTTGAAGCATTCCATGATGGGGGTATCAGCAATTTAGCCTGGAACGATGAAACCGGAGTGGCCATGATCGAAAATTGGATGGACCTGACTTTTCAAGGTGGTTTCCGCACGAAAATGCAGCAGGTGGCCGTACAGACCTGGAAAGACGGAAAAGTCGTCAACGAGCGCTTTTATTACAACAAAGGTTAATTCATTATTCGTTCTGAATTCTAACTTCTCCCCAACTGCCCCCAGTGAAAACTGGGGGTATTTTTTCGTCAGCAGACTGCTTGTGCTAAGATTAGGATCGTTAAAAATCCAAGGAGCGTTGCATGGAGTTACACTCGGACAGCCGCCTCGACAACCGCTACGTCTGCCCGGTTTGTGAGCGGGAAGTGGATGATGCAATCATCCCTTTTCATAAAAATGTCGAAAAACAGATTTTGGAGCTGATCACCAGCCACAACCCGCGCTGGATTGAATCGGATGGTTCCTGCCCCAAAGCTGTTGAATATTACCAGGCCTTGATTGCCCACAAAGTGATCAAATAGCAAATGATCAAATAGAAAGTTAATGCCATGGACAGTTTGCAACACCTGATCAAAGCCTATATTGGCGCCTATATCGCAACCCTGCGCTCTCGGCAGTACAAACCGCTCGACAAACAGTGGAAACAGCATAAACTTGAACTCTTGGAAAAAATCAAACGCCAAGAACAGTGGCATGTTTTACATGATCTCTGTATTTTGATGTTGTATTATGGCACCCCGGTTCGGGCCCAAGCCATCTGTGATTTGATCATCGAAGATGTGATCCACCGTGATGATGGCAGAATCCAGCTCAAAGTTTACCAACATGGTCCCGAGCCCGACCGCTATATCTTGATCGACGAAGAGAGCAGTGAGGTACTCGATGAATATCTCTCGTTAACCGACCGCGTGACTCAAATTGAGTTATTTCGACATCCCGATGGGAGTAGACTAACTCCCCAAGACATTTTCTTGCTCTCAAATAAATACCCCAACGAGGGTTTGGTCTCTGAGCTCAGCGGTTTTTTTCCGATTTACAATCAAAAAGATTATGAAATTATTCCGACCCCCCTGCGCCTCAACGCCGTCTCCCGGTATACCGGCAAAGGCGTGACCATTGCCTTTTTGGATTCGGGCTTTTATCCCCACCCGGATTTGACCATGCCCAACAACAGGGTCTTGGCGTATGTCAATATTCCCGACCCCGACTACGATGATTTTGGCATTCCCCAAGACAATTCTTGGCACGGCATGCAGACCACGGTTTCTGCCGCTGGCAATGGTTATCTCTCCAATAGCCTCTACAAAGGCATTGCCAGCAACGCCAATGTGGTACTGCTCAAAGCCACTGACAGACAGGGTTGTATCAAGACCGAGTATATGATTAAAGGGCTAAAATGGGTCTTGGAAAACCACAGAGAATACAATATTCGGGTTGTCAATATTTCGTTGGGTGAGGGCCGTGAAGAGTCCTATCTCGACAATGCCCTGACCCAAATGGCCGAAGCCCTTTGGCAGGCAGGCGTGGTGGTGGTGGTCGCAGCAGGTAACGATGGCAATTCCCCCGATAATGCAATTACCCCTCCAGCCAATGCGCCTTCGGTGATTACTGTAGGAGGCTTTGACGATAAAAACAAACTCAGCCGCCATTATTACGATATGTACCATTCCAGTTATGGCCCCACGATAGATGGACTGATGAAACCAGAGTTAATTGCACCTGGAATCTGGGTGGCTGCTCCGATTTTGCCCGAAACCAGTCTCTATCGCGAAGCCGAAGCCCTGAGCAAACTCAATAAGCTCAGCGATCAGGCCCTGCCGGATGCCGTACGCGAGCAATTGGAAGATCTGCCCTTTGGACCTGAAATACTGACTTTGCCTATCACAGATATGCGCAATCGGATTCAGAACCGCCTGCGTGAGCAAAAAATTGTTGGCATGCACTACCAACATGTTGACGGCACCTCGTTTTCTGCGCCCATTGTCTGTTCGATTATTGCCCAAATGTTTGAAGCCAATCCCGATTTGAGCCCACGCCGGATCAAACAAATTTTGACTTCCACCACGGATAAAATTTTTAATATCGCAATCGAAAAACAGGGCCATGGGTTGATTCATCCCCGCAAATGTGTCAAAGAGGCCGAAAACGACCGCTACCGCAGGGGTGTCAAACGTGGTTCATCCCCCCATGTAGAAGGTCGCAAAGTGACATTTTACTACGACGATCCCCAGGCTGAGAGTGTGGCAGTGGCAGGAGAATTTACCGATTGGAAGGCCGACCGCGCTTTTTTAACACGCATCCCCAATACCTCAACCTGGATCTTGGAAAAAGTCTTTCCTTTTAAAGGCATTTACGCCTATAAATTTGTGGTAAATGGTCAACGCTGGATTCCCGATCCTGAATGTGAAAATATTGAACCCGATGGATTTGGGGGCGCAAATACCCGCCTCAACCTGTATTTAGAGTAAAAACATGTTAAGGTGTGTCTAGGTTTAAACAGGAGGCAATCAAATGGAGGGAAAAGTCTGTTTGGTCACGGGGGCCACAGCGGGGATTGGCAAGGTCTGTGCCCGAGAATTGGCCTCGCGGGGTGCCCGGGTGATCTTGGTTGGCCGCAATCCAGAAAAAACGCTGAATGTGGTGCAAGAACTGAAACGCCAAACAGAGGGCCAAATCGAATATTTGTTGGCCGATCTCTCAGAGCAGGCCCAGGTGCGCCAATTGGCCCGCGACCTGCGCGAGCGCACAGACCAGCTCGATGTGTTGATCAACAATGCCGGTGCGGTTTTTGCCAAACGCGAATTGACTGTGGATGGTTATGAAAATACCTGGGCACTCAACCATCTTTCGTATTTTCTTTTAACCCACCTCCTGCTCGATCTGCTCAAAAACAGCGCACCTGCCCGGATCATAAACGTGGCTTCGGTGGGGCATTTTCAAGCCGTAATCGACTTCGCCAATTTACAAGGCGAAGAACATTTTAGCCTGATGAACGCCTATGCACAGTCCAAATTGGCCAATGTTCTCTTCACCTATGCTCTGGACCGTCGCTTGGCAGGCACGGGTGTTACTGCCAATTGCCTACATCCGGGTGTCGTGGCCACAGATATTTGGAGCAAAGGAGCAGCCTGGACTCAGCCTTTTGCCAAAGTGATCCAAAAATTCATGATCAGCCCTGAAAAAGGAGCCGAAACCATGGTGTATCTGGCCACAAGCAATCAGCTCAGCCCCGACAGTGGCCGCTATTTTGACAATTGCAAAGCTGTCAAATCTTCAAAAATCTCATATAACGAAGTTTTGCAAGAGCGTCTCTGGGACCTCAGTTTGCAAATGACCGGGCTGGCTGATGCATGAAACCCATTTGGATCTCTCTTTTGCTTTTATTGGGCTGTACACCTGTGATTGTGCTGGGCCCCACGGGAAAAAAAAGCCCTGAAGGTACCCCATCGGCCGCGCCGACCATTGCCAACCCTGCGTCTACTTTTTGTACCCAACACCAAGGTCGGCTTGAAATCCGCAATTTGGACCTGGGCCAAGTGGGTGTCTGTTTGTTTACTGATCGTTCCCATTGTGAAGAATGGGCTTTTTACCGAGGCGAATGTAAACCCGGTCAAAATTTTGGCTTGATTTAAACCATGAAAACAAAAATCTCTCCCCGATTTTTAATGGTAGCTGGATTGATTGAATTAATGGTCGGTTTGGTGCTGTGTCTGATTGTTGGCACACAGGTTTCTTGGGTCTCAGCGGTGATGCTGGCTGCAGGCTTTTTTGTTTCAGCCAATATTTTATTTTTCTTTGCCATGAAGCGGGCTTGAGCAGTGACAGAACCCAACCCTTCCAAACAAAAACTCACCGATCTCGCCCGACTCAAACAGGCTGAGCAATGGCTTCAGACCTCAGATCAATCACGCCCAAACAGACCCGGCCGTCAGAGTGCGCGAGAAAGACTGAAAGTTCTCTTTGATCCTGGTACAGGACAGGAGTTATTCCGATTTGTGCGCAATCGTTTAGATAAGCCCAGTTTCAGTGATGGCATTGTCTGCGCCTCAGGTGAAATTCAGGGTCGTCCCCTTTTGGCCTGGGCCAGTGAATTTGAAACCATGGGTGGCAGCATTGGCGCTTTGCAGACCCGTCAATTGAATGAACTCTACCGATTGGCCCGCCAATCGGGTTTACCCCTGGTTTCATTGGTTGAATCAGGCGGTGCACGCGTGACAGACGGAATGGAGATCATGGAAGGTTATGCCGAAACACTCAAAGAAGCCGTCTATCTTTCGGGGGTGGTGCCCCAAATCACCTGTGTACTGGGCCATTGCATTGGTGCTCCGGCCTTTGTCGCCACCCTGACTGATTTTATTGTGATGGACCAAAATTCCACCCTGTGTGTCGCGGGTGCGGGGGTCAACAAAGCGGCAACAGGCGAAGAGCTCGATGAGCAGGCCTTGGGCGGGCCAGAAGTTCATACCCGACATTCAGGCGCTGTGCATTTTGTAGAGCCAGACGAAAGTTCAGCGATTGCCCGAGTCCGGCAATTATTCAGCTATTTACCACTCACCCAAGCAGAGCGCCCCCCCCATTATCAGACGAACGATTCTCCACAGCGCGAAGCACCCGAATTAAATCAGATTTTGCCAGCAAGTCCCGATGCGCCATTTGATATGCTGCCCGTCCTCAAGGCGGTTGTTGATCAAGACAGTTTGCTCGAAGTTCAGGCGGCCTTTGCTCCCAATTTAATTACTGCCTTTGCACAATTGGGTGGTCAAACCGTGGGGATTTTGGCCAATCAATCGCTGGTATTGGCTGGGGCACTCGACAGCAAAGCCCTGCGAAAAATGGCCCGTTTTCTCAATTTTCTCAGCAGTTTTAACTTCCCCTTGGTCTGTTTTGTCGATGTACCGGGTCTCATGCCCAATTCTTCTGCCCACCGAGAAGGCATCTTAACCTATGGCTCTCAGGCACTCTCAGCAATAGGCCATCTCAAAGGGCTCAAGGTCAGTGTTGTTGTGCGTCGCTGTTTTGGTGGGGCCTATTTTCTACTCAATCCCAAAGTCGGTGGAGGGGATTTGGTCTATGCCTGGCCCGGTGCCATGATTGGAATTATGAGCGATCAGGCCATGTCCAGTTTTGCAGGTCACAACCCTGTTTTGCACAAGACCATTGAAGCGTTACACGCCCAAGGCAGCCGCATGGATGATCCTTTTATTCCTGCTGCAAGTGCCTATCTCGACGATATTATCGAACCGGCCCTCACCCGACCGATCTTGATTCAGGCCCTTACGCGCTTTTCAAATAAACGACAATTGGATATTCCGCCCAAATGGCTCCCGAACATCCCCCTCTAATCCCTCATCTACACAGCATCACGGTCAGCCATTACTGTGAAAAAGTGCGTTGGGCATTGAACCGCTTGCAAATTTCTTACAGTGAAGAAAACCATCTGCCAGGTTTCCACATGTTCGCCAATTTCAAACGCGGGGGAAGTCGCACTGTGCCCTGTCTTTTTACCGAAGAGGGAATCATTCCCGATTCAACCGCTATTTTGCATTGGCTCGACCAACAGGTTGAACCACCCTTGCGGCTCTTTCCAAATGGTGAGAACAGGGAAGAAGTGGTGGCACTGGAACAGCGATTTGACCTTCAACTCGGTCCCCATACTCGCCGCTATGTTTATTTTTATCTTTTGCAGCAACCGGGTTTGGCCCGAGAATTGCTAAGCCAAAAGGGCCCCGCCAATGAGCGCAGTCTTCTTCCTCTGCTTTGGCCCGCGCTGGCCGTGATGATGCGCAAATCCATGAATATCACCGAAACGGCCAGTCAGCGCTCACTGGCCAAGATCAAAGCTGAATTTGACTTTGCCGATCAGCTATTGAGCGACGGCAGAAATTATTTCTGTGGGAATCGCTTCAGTGCCGCTGATCTGACCTTTGCCGCGCTGGCCGCACCCGTGCTGGCTCCTGCCGAATACAGCGTTCCCCTGCCCGATTTAAGTCGCTTTCCGGCCCCGCTTAAAGAGCAGATTTCCCATTTTCGCAACCGTCCATCTGGCCAAAGGGCCCTGCAATGGTTTCGCGAAGAATACCGCTCCATGGCTCACCGCCCCCCGAATCCTTAACACCCTTGATTTGGTGATTTCGCGTTTCCCTCAATTCCAATTATTTTGGAGTGGTATAATCGATTCCATCACGTTTGAAGGAGCCCCCATGAGTACACCTGCAGAAAATGAAGCTTATCGCAGTGCCCTGGCCTTTCTGGGTCAGCAACATGGCCGTATTTACGAATTACACAACCGCATTTTTAGTGAGGGAGAGCCGGGTGACAAAGTCTATTTTATTGTTTCTGGCACTGTCAATGTCTTCATTGGCAGCGGAATGAACCGCCGAGAACTGTGGACACTCAATCCAGGCGATATTTTTGGTGAAATGGCATTGCTCGACCAGCTTGAACGTACAGCTTCCGTCGAAGCAGGCAGCCGTACCCATGTCGTGGCTTTGGACAGGGATATGTTTAACCACCTGATTGGCAAATACCCAATTTTGGCTCAAAAAGTCATTGAACTGATGGGCCAACGCATGCGAAAAATGGATACCCAATTTAAAATAGAGAGTGGCTATGTTAAAGGCCAACAAATGGGACAGTTTTTAAAAACTTTTGAATTTACCTCTATTTATGCCAGTGAGAGCGAAGACCCCCAAAGATTGGGACCTTTGGATACCCTGCCAGAAGCTTAATTGGGGCCAGGCATGACGGGTCTGGGCAGGGGGTTTCCACACACATCCCAGACTTTTAAGTCTAACTTCTGCCAGGGGGACTGCAAATAATTCGTCTGAAACAACGTCCAGATCATGGTATCTCGGATTTGGCCTGTGGGGGTTGTGTCGCGCTGTTTTAAGGTGGCTTCATGTTCAAAGCCCAATTTGCGCGGCACGGCTGCAGAGGCCAGATTGTCGGGATCACAGCGAATTTCTATCCGTTTGACATGGTGGAATTCAAAAGCCACCTGAGCCAAGGCCTGGGTGATTTCCGTGGCATATCCCTGATTTTGATAGGCACTGTGAACCCAATATCCAATTTCGAGCGAGCCGACTTCAGCGCGTTTGTGTAAACCTGTGCCACCAATTAATACAGATTCGGTCAAATCAAAGGCACCCATGGTATAGTCTTGGTCGAGATCAAATTGACTGCGCATCAGCCGCAAACGCTGAACCTTTGCGGCCAAATCCGTGGGTTCATGGAGGGCCCAAGGCATCCAGATTTTGAGTTGTTCCAAACTCTGATCGACGCTCTGTTTGAGCAGGGGGGCATCTGCAGGACTGTAACAACGGATGACTAAACGTTCGCTTTGAATCCGGTAAGGTATGTGAAAGAGATCAGACATCACGTTTAAAACTTAGCTGGACAAGTGCCAGGAGACTCCCAGCATTTTTTCCAATTGGCTTGATCGGTTAATAAACTTTCATCGGTTTCAAGTAAAATGCGTTCGGCCATGTCCCTCAAGAGATCTTCTAAAAAAGCCCCCTCGTGACCAGAAGCAATCATTTGCCACATAGTGCCACAATTTGGCAGACAGACTTTAAGATTGGTCTGAACAGTATAAGCCAAACTAGAAACAGATTCGAGTTGTTTTTCCAGAAATTGGCGGGGACTTAAAGGTTTAAACATTTCAATGGAATAATACTGATTTAAGACGTTTACGGAGATATCTAAGAGACAATCCCGATAGGCTTGATTGGCTTGAATCACAGGTCCAGTAGCCCCATCCTCCCATATTGGGGCTGCTTTTAGGTAACATGCTTTCCGCAATAAAGGAATATTGCGGGCCAAAGCGGGGTCTTTGTACGCTGATTTAACTTCAGAAGCAGCCCATACCGGTGTTGAGAAAAACAACCCCAGAGAAAAAATGCCCACAGTAAGCAACTTAATCACGGTACATGCCCCGTTCTTTCCAAATATCTAAACTTTCATTCAATTCTTGCCATTTCAGCCCAGCGATTTCAGACAAAGACTTTAAATGTGCCTGGTTTTTTAACAAACCGGGTTGGCGCGCAGTGAGCACCGGTTGTACCATCCAGGTACCCTGTTCGGGTTTGCCAATCATGCGACTGAGCGCCTGTTGATAGTTTTTTTTCTCCAAGCGAGCAAACCAGAGCCGGTATTGGGCCATTTGCAACATGGCAAAATCACCACTGGAATCTCCCGCCACCAAAAAGGGTTTTTCGGCTGGGCCAGTGATGTATTGAATAATATTCGCAACTTTTCCTGAGAAACCCGTTAGCGGAAAGACAGCCTGATTCGTCAATTCATAATGAACCAGCTCTGCAGGATCCATGGCTGCATATCGCTCATTTTCTTTGGCCAAAAAAGCATCTTTGACCAAGCGACCCGTTCGTTTGTCGCGCAAAAGCACACTGGCACCAATCACATGATCCGCGGGAATCTTGTATTGGGTTCCAAATTTGGCATTGACCCGCTCCATCAGTTCGACTGTTACCATGTGGCGCACAGTCCAAACATTTGAGCCCGAAACCACGTAAAGATCATAGCCATGTTTTAATAATTGACCAATTAAATCAACGATTTCGGGATTAAAAAAGGGCACACGGTAACTGGTTTTGCCAGGAGAAATGACCCATTTACTGTCTGTGTTTTGCGGCCGATCTTGTTCTGCACGATTGTGATTGTAAGCTGCCCGCGTCGCTTCAATAATTTCAACGGGTGAGAGCCCCATCATGGCCTGGACCACCCAGGCATAAGAATTAGAAGCGGCTTCGACATCTGCCGGGTGGGAGTCGAGCGAAGCCAGTTCATCATAATATTCAGCCAAGTCAGCAGTGGTATCAAGCGAAATATTTTTGCCCTGTCTGACAAAAGCTGGAGAAATGACATCCAAAGCTGAGCTGCGTTTTATTTTGTTAGAAATCAACAATTGGGCAAAGGTTGCCTCACCAATATCACGACTCACGAGCGTGTTGTCAAAGTCCAAAACGACTTTTTTGCCCTGCCAACTGTGGCTGCCCAAAAGATTTTCGAGCTGGCTGCGCACAGCAGGATTCCAATTGCCAGGTTCCAATTGAAACGAGGCTGCTTGCGCAGCGCCCAGGGGCAAGGCAAGACATGCGCTTAAAGTAAGAGCCAGCAGATTTTTCATGGTTGCTCCTTAAATGAGGTGATCCCATTCTCTGATTTATCATTTCATTGTGCCGGGCTCCAGGTGGGCTGGCAAGGGGGTGAAGGCTGAAGAATAAGCCAGGGCAATCCCCGCTCAAAAATTAAACAAGATTTTTGAATAATCAGCTAAAATGTATAAGTAATACGTCTTGGATTCTGTCTAATTAGCAAACGAGGTGCCAAACATGGGTGGATTTAATTTAAATATCAAAATGGGTCAGCAACAATTAGCCAGCCAGCCGATGAGTGCCCAGGCCCGCAAAGATTTGCTGAAAATGGACAGTAATCAAGACGGCAAACTGGATATGAAAGAAGTCCAGTCGGCTGCGGGAATGAAAGACGGAAAAATTGAAGATTTTTCAAAACTTCAAAACGTCACAAAAGATCTCGGTCGCTACCTCGATAAAAATCTCACCAATAAAATTCTCACGGCCACAGTTGCCAGTGAACCTTTCGAATTTGTCTTTGATATGGATGCCCCTGCACCTGCTCAACAGGCCCAAACCGCGGTAAAAATTCCAGGTGCACCTGAACTGTTTAAAGCTGACACGGTTAAAATTGAAAATACCCCAGCAGGTCCGCCTACCGTTTTGCGTTCTGAAACACCCGGTGCCCCAGTGAGACTCAATCTTGATAACGGGGTCAGCGTCAGTCAGTGGCCTCCCACTCCGGCTACCTTTAAAGATCCTGAAACAGGTAAGCCAGTCCAGGGTTTTAAAGTGGAGTTCAACACTGGTGACGTGATGTTGATTCCCGCTGGACAAGCAGTCAGCATAAATGACCCTCAAGACAAAATTCCTGGACAGGTTGTGATAGGTGGATCAACCCGCACCTATCAAATTGATGCCAATGGACAAACCTCTGAAGACATGATTACCATGCGATATGCCAGTGTCTTCTGCTCCCGCCAGCTCTAACACCCATTGTCAGCGCTGCCTGCTGCCTGCAGGTGTGTTTCTGCGTGATGATTTTTATCCGGTAGGCCCCCAAGTCCTGCCGGATTCTCTGCGTGTGAAACAAATTGAACTCAATCCCAATGGATTGTGTGAATATTGTAACCGCTATTTGCAAAACTATGATGTCAACTGGTTGGAGCAGGAGCTTTTGGGCTTTTTACGGGCCTTAAAAGCGAGCGGGCAGCCCCTGCTTTTGGCCCTTTCAGGTGGAAAAGACAGCCTCTCCTGTCTGTTTTTATTGCGCCATGTCTTGGACATCCCTGTAAAAGCCTTTACTTACGACAATGGATTTTTGCCAACAGACGTGCTTGAACAAACAGCCCGCATCTGTGATGCGTTAAAGACACCTTGGGAAGTGCTCAAAAACCCGTTGTATGAAGCCTTTCAGGCTGAATACATCCCGGATAGCCAAGGCCGACTTATCGCCCAAACGGGTCTGGACTTTTGCCAAATTTGTGCGGGCCAAGTAAAAAATTTCCTGGTACAGATCTGTGAGCGCGATGGATTGCGTTTTGTTGCTTTTGGCAATAAGACCTATACCAGGCTCACGCCCAAGGTGTCTTGCCTCAAAACACTGCCCACGCCCCAAGGTGGTCAATTGCACATGATTCACTTACTCTTTGCGCTGCGCACAAATACGGCCCAACAAGCTGAGATCTTGGCTGAATTAAATTGGAAAGATCCTGGTTTGGGCGGGTATACCAGCAATTGTCTGGTACCGGGCTTGGTTGCTGCTGCACGCAAACGTCAAACGGGATTTGCCTCTGACGCTGGATATATCGAGATGGAGTACCGCTCTGGGGCCTATAGTGCCGATGAATTACGTCAAATGTTACACGATCACAGCGACCCCGAAGATCTGCCCTTGCCTGCCGATCTTTTTTCGCAATTTAGCGCTTAAACTGAGCGCTTAAACAAAATGGATCAGTCAATTGAACAGGTAATAAAGCGGGACTTTCCTTCCCAACGTTCAGACCACTTTCTCAAATGGCTTTTAAACAAAGCCCCCCATGCCTATTGGAATGGGGATTTACCAGGCGAGAATTTTGCCCGTGATCAATGGGGGCAATTCCAGGAGATGTGGCGGGCCGGAAAGTTGCCTCTGCGGCATGTGGTTTGGCACATTACCAATCGCTGCAATCTGCGCTGCGCCCATTGTGGGGTAAGAGGAGGTGAAACAGCCTACAACGACCTGAGCTTGGAGGATTTTGCCAATGCCTTGCCAGATCTGCTCAAATTGGGTTTGCAGTCAATCACCTTAACAGGGGGAGAGCCCCTCGTTCGCAAAGATCTTTTTGATTTAATTGCTGTGTTCAAGCTCTGTGGGCTCAAAGTTGGAATGGTGAGCAATGGGCACCATTTTGAAAGGTTTGAAAGCCAATTTAGGGCCCATTTGCCCGATGCCCTGGCGATCAGCATCGATGGCTTGGAGCAAAGTCACGATCAATTGCGCATATTTCCTGGCAGCTATCAACAAACGCTCGAAGCCCTGCGTTTGGCGCGGGAGTGGCAAATCCCAACACTCAGTGTAAATACCACCGTTTGGCCTGAAAACCTCAGCGAATTGCACGAACTGCGTCAGGTGATTTTTGAGGCCGGCGCTGCTCATTGGGTTTTGCGACCGATTACACGCTCGGGTCGGGCTGAAAATGCCCAAACATTAAACGAGCAGCAAATGTTGACGCTTTTGCACTTTGCCGCTGAGAGTCTCTATCAGGGCTATGATTTGAGTGTCGCTGGGGTGGGTTATTTGGGCCCATTGGACAGCTGGTTGAATATGTCTCCTTTCTTTGCTTACAGTGGTTGGGACAGCCTGTATATTTTGCCTGACGGTAGCATCAAAGGCTTTAACGAAGACCATTTACCCATAGAGGGGCACCTTCTGAAAGATTCCCTGCCCGAGGTTTGGTACCGCAGATTTCGCAGTTACCGCGAATCTCCCTTGCCGGATATCTGCAAAGATTGTCGGTTTCTGGGCCGCTGTTACGGCGGCAATCGGGTCGAGGCAGAAACGGGTACCCGCTGTCTGCGGCCACTATTGGAAGAACTAGACGACAGCCTAACTGCTCAACGCTGGCTCTCAGAATGGGCCTAAGCGACTCAGTGCCGATGCAAGCAGTGTCTATGCAGTGGGGAACTTGCAGCCTGGGTTCTGCGTCCCTTGGAAAATAGTTTGACCGAGGAGATAGCTGATGCTCAAAGCCGATTTAAAATCCCCATTCCGCCAAGTATCCACCCAAATGATGGCTCTGTTTGGGGCCTTATTCACCGCCTCCAGCCTGTTTTTTATTTCATCCGCTTCTGCTGAACCCAATTTAAACTGGGATGTCTTCCAAGGGGCCAAAGCTTGGTACGATCCCGGTTTTTCATTTTTAGACACAACGGCTTTTAATGGCGCCATTGCCAATCAGGGCTATAACAATCTGAGCAATGTCTTTATTTCCCAGGGGGGTGGGGCCCATTTGATTCTCGATCGCATTATCCTCGGAGGCAGCGGCATGGGTCTCAATGGTTTTCGCAGTGCCAATGCCGTGGGGGATGTTTTGGGTGTTTCAGGGGGCTATGGCCTGTTTAATCTGGGCTATATGGTCTATCAAGACCAAAATTTTAATCTCTATCCTGTACTCGGTATCGGTTCGGGTCATCTCTCGGTCAGTGGTTCAGGCAGTTTAAACAAGGTATTTGGCCTGTCAGGCTCCGAAGAAGTGTCACGTATAGACTCCAATCAAGTGGTTCTCGATATTGGCATTGGGGCTGATTATTTGATTGATTTTAATGCCGATTCTGCCAATGCCACGGGTCTCTTGGTGGGGCTTAAATTGGGCTATCTCTTTGTGCCCTCTCCCACCCAATGGGAAGCCAATCGTCGCTTGGTTGGAGGAACCAATTTACCCAATCTCAGCAATCAGGGTCTGTATTTTAACCTGATACTGGGTGCAGGCACCCAGCGCACGGGCTTCTCAGAACGCCAAAAAGAGGTTTTGAAGGAATTGGGGTTTTAAAACAAATCAGCGAAAATGGCTTTTCAGTGCCTCAGTGGCCCCTGCATGGCCGGGTTGCCAGTTGAGAATCTGTTCAAACAGTGTTTTGGCCTCCGCTTTTTTGTTCAAAGCCAAATAGGTCAAACCCAAGTTATAAGCTGCGTTGATATACTTGGGCTGGTTTTTTAAGGCTTTTTCCAATGCAGTTTTGGCATCTTCCAATGCGCTTTGCCCAAGTGAGAAAGAACCAAAATTATACAAAATAATGGCGTTCTCGGGTTCAATCGCCAAGGCTTGCTGGAATGTTTGTTGCGCAAATTTAAGCTCTCCTTGCTGAATGGACAATTGGGCCAACTCATTGAGTAGAGGGGCAGATCGGGGGGTTTTATGCAACTCAGCGAGGATCCAACTGCGTTTATAATCCAAACTGTAATATTCTTCTTCTGCCAGACTGGGGTCCAGGTTGAACAAGGCCTGGTACAGTTGGAGGGCTTCCTCAAATTTGTTTTTTTCTTGGTAGATCGCAATCATGTCTTGGATGGCCACGTTGCGAAAACCTTCGAAATTTTGGCGCACTTCTTGGTAGATCACCAAGGCTTCGTCTGCTTTGCCCTGTCTGCGTAAGACAAAGGCTTTTTCATAATACAATTGGGGTAAAATGCCAGAAAAATTTTGGGGTGCGGCAAGACAAACCTCAATCCCTTTGGCAATCGATTTTAAAGCCGCCTCCCAGTTTTGGGCTTTTTTATACAATTTGAGTTCGAAGGTATAGAGATTGGGATGATTGGGATTTAATTTGCGGGCCTGTTCCAAACTTTGCAAAGCCGCTTCAGTGCGACCCAACTTATCAAAGTCATCTGCAACTTTAAGCAAATAAAAGACGTTCTGAGGGGCCATTTTGGTCAGTTCTTGGGCCAGTTTGAGGGCCTTTTCAAAATAGCTTAGGGCCTTTTCAGGGGCATTGTTCTGTCTGTAATGAAAACCCAAATTGATCAAATTGTTGTGGGCCATGAGGTGGATCCATTGGCTATGGGGATCCAAGGCCAGGGCCGTTTCGATTTCTCTTTGGGCTTTTTCTGGGTCGTTTAAAGCCAGATAAATGTCTCCCAAATACAAAGGAATGGTGGGATTGTCGGGCAGCCCTATGCGGGCACGGGTCAAGACGGCAAGCGCTTCTGAATAATCTGGTTTGCGTTGGCCATGGTTCTCATTGAGTAAATGGGTTCCCAAATTGAGCAAAATCTGAGGATCTTGCAAATTTGCGCCCAAACGCTGATACTGTTCCTTGAGTTCTGCACTTGTCATCCAATTTGAAAACAGATTTTGATTATCCAAAAAGGTTAAATACGCAAGGATCAATTCTGTATTGCCAGGCAACACTTTTAAGGCTGCTTGGAGAATCTGTTCTCCCGCAACAGGGTCGCGGCGGTATTCAGAAATTTCAAGTTTGATCTGCCAGGCTTTTTGCAATTGGGGGTTTAAAGTCAAAGCACTGTCTGCCCAATGGCTCGCTTTAGCCAGAGCTGATTCACCTTCACCGGTTCTGCCTTTGTTTAAATAATATTGGGCAAGACCGGCCTGAACCAACGCATCTTGGGGATTGATAGACAAGGCTTTTTGAAAAAGCGCTTCTGCCTCAAGCTGCTGAGAAGTATCTCCATTTTCAAGCAGGTATAAGCCGCGGTAATAGAGAGACTGTGCTTCTTGGGCCAAAGCCAGATGTGGGTTGGAAGTCAGAATGGGTTTTGAGTGGGGCTGAAATTTTTGGGACAGTTGTTCAGAAAGCTGATCGAGCAAAGAAAAATAGGCCTGAGAATTTCCCTCGACTTGCACCACAGAGTCAGGCAAGACTTCTCCGGTTTCAACTTGAATGACTCGGGCTTGGATGCGCAATTGATCTCCCACTTTTTGGAAATGTCCCACCACCATCCGTTTGGCCCCCACCAACTTACCCAAAGCAGGGGCTTGACTGCTGTCCACCAAGGCAGATTGAGAAAAATTTTGTTCAGTTAAGACCCGTTTCAGTTGGTTGCGTTCAATCACCCTTAAAGCTGGCACTTTGGCCAAAGTGCCGGTCAGGCTTTCAGCAAAGCTCAGACCCATCCACTCATCGGCAGGTTGTCGGGTCAGATTTTCGAAAGGCAAAACCGCCAAACTCAGCGAGCCAGAAACAGCGTCACTTTGGGCCTGAACAGCAGAAACAGTGAAAACAGGGCTACTGAACAGGATAAAATTTCCAGAAAAGAGCATAAAGCTGATGGCAAGGTGAGCCAATTGAGGGGAAGAGAGCATGGTTTATCCTTCGGTTTTTCAAGCTTCAAATGGGTGAGGAATGGCTTCTCAGCCAGATCCAGAGCCAGTGCAACAGCCCCAGTAATCACCGCTTTGCTGGGGCTGTTTAAGTGTAACAAGCCTTAGATGGAGATGTATAAAATTAATGACCCAGCCATTTTGAAGTCATAAAGGCACTGATGCCACCTGAGACGGCGCCCACACCGCCAGAGACCAAGGCTGCGGGTAAGTTTTTAAAGCTCGCACCACCAGAAGCTGCGCCGAGTGCTGCACCTGTCAAAGTACCATAGAGGGTCGCTTTGAGTTTGGAATCGGTCAAATTGGCAACCACTGCGCCTGAAACAAATCCTGTTACTGCCCCCACGCCGCCACCAAATTGGGTCATTTGTTTGATCGAACTGCCACCACCCAAAATTAAATCAGCAGCTCCCATCAAAAGACTTCCCGATGCGGCACCGACCAAAGATCCCGCAAATGCACCGCCAGAAATAGTGATAATCGGGCTGACTTCCCCTTTGCTTTTGATCGCAAGTTTGTCGGCTTCAGCCAATGGCAGGGTTTTGGGATCAACTTTGGCTTCAGTTTTTACTTCGGCTTTGGCTTCAGCTTTTTTTGCAGGTTGAGCAAGGTTGGTTTGGGGCAAAGCTGAATTATTTATCACAGTCATAGACATAATCTGAAGATACTCCCGAAATATAGATACTCTTTTATCGCTAACAGGCCTTTATAAAATGACCCCGTACAAGAAAATTTATTTCAAACTTAATCTTTCGATTACCTGATATTTACTTTTATCCTGAAGCTTGCTAAAATAAAGGCATTCGGGCATCGCAACCCTTATCCAATTGAAATTATTCCCCCGAGTCAACAGCCTGTCTGTTGAACCTTAGCCCAAAGAGGTCTATTTATGCGCATTTTACAAAATTATGTGGATGGAGAATTTGTCTCTTCGTCCTCCAGCGAAGTGCTGGACGTGATCAACCCGGCCACCGAAGAAGTCCTGGCCCAGGTGCCCCTGAGCAATCGGGCAGATCTGGATCAGGCCGTGGCCTCTGCCAAAGCCGCTTTTCCAAGCTGGCGCAGAACCCCCGCAGCTGAGCGGGCCAAGTATATCTTCAGGTTTAAAAACCTGATGGAAGAACACCTCGACGAAATTGCCACCTTGGTCACTCAGGAACACGGCAAGACGTTTGCCGAGGCCCAGGGAGATGTACGCAGAGGGATCGACAATCTCGATGTGGCCTGTGGCATTCCCAGCTTGATGCAGGGTGAATCGCTTGAAGACGTGGGCCGGGGCATTGACTGTGTCTCTAATCGCCGTGCTTTGGGCGTATTTGGGGCAATCACACCGTTTAATTTCCCTGCAATGGTCCCCCTCTGGTTCATGCCTTATGCCATCGCGACAGGCAATACCTTCGTGCTCAAACCCTCAGAACAGGTTCCGCTGACCCAACAGCGCATGTTTGAACTCTGGCACCAAGTCGGCCTACCCAAAGGCGTGATTCAAATGGTTCACGGCGCCAAAGAAATGGTCAATGGGCTCTGTGAACACCCAGATATCGTCGGCGTTTCATTTGTGGGCTCAACCCCTGTTGCCAAACATGTCTACGAAACCGGAACCCGCCACCACAAACGCGTGCAGGCGCTGGGGGGAGCCAAAAATTTCTTGGTGGTGATGCCCGATGCAGAGCCCGAAATGACCACGCAGGTGCTCTCTGACTCCTGCTTCGGTTGTGCGGGTGAGCGTTGTTTGGCAGGTGCCACCTTGATTTTGGTCGGACAAGCCTATGAAATATTCAAAGATCGCCTCGTGCAAAAAGCCAAAGAAATCAAAGTTGGCAACGGCTTAGAGCCCGATGTCTTAATGGGACCCGTGATCTCCAAAGCCCACAAAGAGCGCGTGATTGGCTATATCGAAAAAGGTGTGGCTGAAGGTGCTGAGCTGCTGTTGGATGGCCGCGTGGGCTACGAAAACAGCAAAGGCTATTTCCTTGGGCCCACAGTCTTTGATAAAGTTACACCAGAAATGACCATCGGACGCGAAGAGGTCTTTGGCCCTGTGCTTTGTCTGATCAAAGCTGATAGCCTTGATCAAGCAGTGGCCATCATTGAAAAACACGAATTGGCCAATACCACTTCGATCTTTACCCAAAACGGCAAATGGGCCCGTGAATTTGCTTATAATGTCTCTCCCAGCATGATGGGTATCAATATTGGTGTGGCTGCCCCCATGTCCTTCTTTAATTTTGGCGGAACCAAGCAGTCTTTCTTTGGCGATCTCAAAGCCCATGGCAAACACGGGATTGAGTTTTATACCGAACGCAAAGTGGTGATCACCCGCTGGTTTTAACTGTATAAACCATTCATTGAAAACCCAGTCGCTCTAATTTGGGCGACTGGGTTTTAATTTTTTTTTAAAAAGAGTGCAACCCAAGAGCATGATAGAATGACATATACTTTTTTCAGAGGATCATCCCCGTGAGTACATATTCTCAACAAGAAGCTGTGTGGTCTGGTTTGTTTGGGCAAAACTATACCAATCGCAGCATCTTAACGCCAGAGTCCTTAGATGCCCTTTTTGTCAAAATTTATGGCACCTCTCGTAAAGAAATGAATGAATTGTTTTTGGCCGACTTGGATCGCAATGCACGGATTTTAGAAGTGGGGCCCAATATGGGTTCACAATTGGCGCATCTACAAGCCATGGGTTTTACGCAGCTATATGGGTTAGAATTGCAACATTACGCAGTTGAAATGGCCAAAAAATACACAGAAAATATCAATATTATTCAAGGTTCAGCCTTTGATATTCCATTTAAAGATGGTTTTTTTGACTTGGTATTTACTTCAGGTGTATTAATTCATATATCCCCAATGGATCTACCCAAAGTGATGGCCGAAGTCATTCGCTGTTCTAAACGGTATATTTGGGGTCTGGAATATTACTCTCCTCAAATAGAAGAAATTAATTATCGTGGACATGAACAACTTTTGTGGAAAGCGGATTATGCTCAGCTGTACCAAACTCAAGATCCCCAGCTAAGTCTGCTAAAACAGGAATTTTATCCCTATTTACATGATAATAATCAGGATGCGATGTTTTTGCTCAGAAAAGCAGAGTCGTGATTGATGTCCTCGCAGTCGCTCTTAATCACCTGGGATCGGCAAACTGAGCAAATATCTTTCCCTGATTCAGAATCGAACAATTGTTTAGAAATTCAAATGTTCAGTTCGGCTTTGCATCCAGATTTGTTAGCTGAAAAAGAGCATCTGCAGATCTTTTTGCCAACAGAAATTACCCCTTCATACCAAAAATCATTATTGCACTTTTTTGAAGCCAAATTTGAGATTCTGCAATTGACAGATCTTTTTATTCATTTGGAAAACCCCTTATTGCAACTTTTTTTAGATCTTTCCCCTCAATCAAATTGGAATTTATGGATCGAAGGCCGCGAATTATTACAAAATTGGCCAAAAATCCCTGATAATCCAGAGCAAATATATTGGGTTTGCCGCTCTTTTCAATTGGCAGAGACCTTAATGATAAAGGGGATTTCCGCTCTGCATTTGTTTTATCCAGAACGAAATAAAATACCCACGTTCCCCATTTATCCGATCAAAAAAAATGTAAATGAATATTATTTACCTTATCCCTCAACCCCATATGGGATGGATGGAGAAGAAGGCCTGTTTTGTTTGATACAAATTTCCCATGATCAGCCGATCGGGGGGATAATGCTCAAATCGTTTATTGAAACTTTTTCAGGGTCAGAAACCGTTAAACTTGTCATTTTACCCCGGTTTTTAGCTGGCGTTGATGTCGCCTCACAGATTTATGATTCCCTGCTGAATTGGTTTGAAAGCGAGGGAATTGAGAATGAAGAAGTTCCCGAAATTATTGTTTTAGAACCCCATATTGCTGATTATTGGCCCGTTTTTTCCTCTCCACCGCTCTATTTGGTTCAATCATATTCACCCGATGAAATTCAAATTGCTTTACAAGTACTGCGAGAAGGGGGATGGGTTGTGTCCCAATCATTGGAATTTATTCAAAAAATGACTCAAATTCAAGAGCCTTTAAAATCTTTTCCGCCTGATTTTCCACAATCTCTTGCCCCTTGGTTAAATCAGTTTGAAGGGATTGTTTATTTTAAACCTGATCCCACCGCATTTTATTTGTGGAATCAGAACCAGCTCCAACAAGCCGCTTTTAATCAAAGCTGAGAATGCTAAAAATATGTCTAAAAATCTGATTTTCATACCCACCATCTACCATTTTGATTTATTTCAGAAATCCAAACCAGACTGGTCTTGCTTGAATGTGTTTACCGATAACTTTAATGTCGGTTCAATAGCAATGGAATATACGGATGTATTTTATTTAACTTCTTATATGGAAGAAGCTGAAATCAATTCACATCTAGAGAAAACTTTGGATATTCAAAGAGTTTGGGTACAATCATTGCAGGGAAAAGTACAACACAGGGGGATTTCACTGCCTGAATTAACGGTCCCTGACCACTATAATGCCATCTTAACCTATCTCAATCTGAATTGTGCGCTGCCCCGTTTACTGGATGATCTTCAACCCAAAAGATTGCTGATTTTTCAAGAATTTGATAAACCCGATTTTATGGGTTTGCCGCATACCCATTATCCTGATGGTATGCATGGTGTCATAGCCCATCAGGCCCAATTGCGAAACCTCCCCCTGAGCATCTTGCCTGGCTTGGCGTTTACAGATGATCACAGTTCATTGATCTTGAGTATTATTCAAGAAAATACCCATCATTTTCCACAACAGGTCTGTTCAAATGGCTTAGAAAGCTTGCCACATGTCGCACTTTTTGCAGAGAAAAAATTTAAACACTGTATTTTTTTAATTGGCTATTATATGGAGATGTTTGATCAAGATCTTTTGTTTAAACATTTACAATCGGATCCAGAGACCTTGTTTGTATTTTTAAGTATGCAAAATACCCCCTTATTACAGTGGGGGCCCTCATTTTTGAGCTTGGATTTCCGAATTTTTAAGTATTGGCCCTTTGACCTAAACTCAATTTATCAGACCATTGATGCTGAATCTAGGCAATTTTTTCAACATTCAGGCCCATTACAGGAAAAATACCCAGACATTTTTAAGAATCATTTTTTAGATTTTCAATTTCAATTTTTCTTTAACAGTCTAAAAAACAATGCAAGAACCATTGAGGCCATGCACCTGTGCAATGACAGTTTTCAACCAGATCTTATTTTGGCAGGGGGCTCAAGCTCCTTGGGGGGTGTCAGAGCAGGCGTTGAAACCTTTAATCATTTAAATATACCGACATTGGGTGTTATGCACGGTGGACTTTGGTTTGATTACCATCTCAAACGTTTTGCTTATCCAGTGAAATTTTTTGCTGTGAGGGGAGAAAAATACATTGAAAAAATTGCAAAAATCACCCCCCACGAAATAGAAGTGACTTCTGTTGGCGATCTGCGTGAACACATGCAAGAAGATCAAGTGAGTTCACAAACGTCACAGGCCATTGAGAATCTATTTCCGAGAGAGGATAACCGAAGCAAAGTTTTATTGGTGACCAGCAGTTTTATGGTGGGATTCTCTGAAATCGTGTCCGATCCCAGCAAGAATTTAAGCACCTGGGATGCCTTAATTAAATTAGCTGAAAGTCGACAAGATTTGAGGTTTTTACTAAAACCCCATCCTGGTTATGATTTTTTTCAGTTCTATGACCGAATTTGTGCACCGAATTCCAAAATTGAGCTTCTGGATAAACTCATCCCCGTCACAGAAATTCTCAAAAAAGTAGACTCTGTGGTCTGTGTGAATATCTTCAGTTCAACCATGTTGGAAGCCGCTCACATGGGCAAACCTTTTGTCTATTTAAGAGATGCCTGTTATAAAAAAAGCCCCTTACATATGGAGGAAATTGTTGAGGTTCCAGAATTTTTAGTCGAAAAAGTGGAAAACTTAGAAAAGGTGCTTGATCGCATTCATGGCGATCCCCTCTTTCACAAAAAGCTCTTGAATGCTGGAGATCAAATTTTAAACGGTTTTACTAGTTTTACGGGAAAAAATGCCTTGAAGAAAGCCCTTGATTTAATATCCGATCTGATGGCTAAACATCCTGTCTTGCATTCAGAATCCCAAAATCCAATGGGAATTTTTTTATTTGCAGTTGCCCAGGCCTATCAACATTGGCAGAGAACAAACGATCGAAGTGCCTTAGATTCATTAACAAGCCATATTCCCTGGGACGCGCTAAAAGAGACAGAAAAACAGGCTCTTCAAAATTATTTTAATATTTTAGCTCAATTGATTCAATTTGCCTAAAAAGTGAGCGTATTAAGCATGAATATTGCCATTATTCCGGCCCGAGGTGGGAGCAAACGTATTCCCAGAAAAAATATTAAACCCTTTTTTGGTCGACCGATGATTGCCTGGTCTATAGCCGCGGCCAAATCAAGTGGGGTTTTTGAGCGCATTTTAGTCTCTACAGACGATCCGGAAATTGCAGAAATTGCCAAACAATGGGGAGCCGAAACCCCCTTTTTGCGCCCCCAAGAATTGGCAAATGATTATGCTGGTACTACTGAAGTGGTAGCACATGCCACCCAATGGCTCATAGAACAGGGTTTGAATCCCACTGCTCTGTGCTGTATTTATGCGACGGCCCCCTTTTTACAGGCCGAAGATTTAAAAGCCGGTTTAGCCGGTCTTTTATCTGGCAATTGGGAATATGCTTTTTCTGTCACAGATTTTGCGGCCCCTATTTTTAGGGCCTTTGAAATCAATACAAGGGGAGGAGTTGAAATGTTTTTTCCTGAACATTTTCAAACCCGGTCCCAGGATTTACCCAGGGCGTTTCACGACGCTGCCCAATTTTACTGGGGACGTCCTGATGCCTGGTTGGCTCAAAAAAGGGTCTTTGAGCCTTATTCGCTGCCCATCATCATTCCCCGTTGGCGCGTTCAAGACATTGATCTTGTGGAAGATTGGCAAAGAGCCGAATTATTGGCACCTCTGCTCTTGTCAGATCAGCCATTTTCTCAGTCCTGAGCACAAAATGCACAGATACGGCGGACAATTTGCTTTGACCTAAAATGATTGAAAATCCTCAGCAAACGTGTTACATTTCCCTTCTATGAAAGTCATTTTTCGGGTAGATGCTTCTGAAAAAATGGGAACAGGCCATTTTATGCGCTGCCTGACCCTGGCAGAGGGGATTCGCCAGCAAGGTGGAGATGTCTCTTTTATTTGTCGTGAGCACCCTGGCAATTTGATTCAATTGCTTCAAAGCACTGATTTTCCCCATGTTGTCTTGCCCGCTCCAGCAACGGAGCTATCCCTTGAAGGTTATACGAATTGGTTGGGTGTTTCACAGACGCAAGATGCCGAGGAAACAATTCAAGCCATGGGTGCCGATTTTCCTGATTGGCTGATCGCGGATCACTATGCATTGGATCATACTTGGCAATCGAAAATTCGGTCTGTTGTTGGCAAGATTATGATGATAGATGACCTGGCCAACCGCCAACATGACTGTGATCTCTTACTCGATCAAAATCTTTTTGAAAATGGCGATAGCCGTTATCAAGGAAAAGTTCCAGCTGATTGTGAACTCTGCCTGGGTCCAGCATATGCGCTCTTGCGACCAGAGTACGCACAACTGTTGCGAATGCGTGCTCCCCGAAATGGGGATATTCAAAGAATATTGGTTTTCTTTGGCGGAAGTGATGCCCAAGACATGACTGGTTTATGTTTCGAGGTACTCTCGGAAGATATCTTTGCATCTTTATCTGTTGATTTGGTCGTCGGAGCCAATTATCTTCATCGCAAAAAGCTTGAAAACAAAGCCACTCTGCGCCCAGGCACTCGCATATTTGGCTTTAGACCCCATCTAGCAGATTTAATGTCAGAAGCAGATCTTGCAATTGGGGCTGGGGGTGCAACTCTGTGGGAGCGGATGTGTATGGGCTTGCCAAGTGTCGTTATTTCATTAGCAGAGAATCAGGTTTTATTGGCCCAACATCTCGCAAAACAGCAATGGATAAAATATCTCGGCCCAGCTGAAGCGTTCCAGCCCGAAGCATTGCGAAATGCCATCCAAACATATGGTCAGAAAGCAGAGTATTTGCGTATTTCTGCTGAAAACCAGAAATTATGTGATGGCCTCGGGGTGAAAAAAATAATTCAAAAACTTCAAAATAAGTCTGATTCTATTTATAAAAGTGAAGAGCCTTAATTAATATGACTAGTTCTCAAGCCCAATATCACTATCAACAAGAGCCTGAAGGTTTTATCTCCGCGACTCCTCTGCCTACCCAAGCAGAGCTCAGTCATTATTATGCAAAAACCTATTATCAGGCTCCGGTTTCAAGTACCTATCAAGAATCGTATGATGAAGTTGAATTAAAATATAAACATTTAAAATGTGAGACCCTTCTAACAGCGTTTAAACAACTGGGTATCAATGCTGGTGAACTCTTAGATATCGGTGCTGGAGAGGGGTTCTTATTGCACAATGCCGATCAACTCGGTTTTTCTGTAACAGGTATCGATTTTTCTGGTTTTGGCGTGGCCAAATTTTTCCCCGAACTTAAAGATCGTTTGATCACAGGTGATGTCTATGAAAATTTGGATTATTTAATTGCCGAAAAGAGGTCCTTTTCAGCCTGTTCAGCGATTAATATTCTTGAACATGTCATGGAACCTGTTGTGTTTTTGCAAAAAGCACGCAAATTGATCAAGCCAGGTGGGTGTATTGCGGTGACTGTACCCAATGACTTTTCCAAGCTACACCGTTTACTTAAACAAGAGAATATGATTGATCGGGATTTTTGGTTTGCGCCACCAGAACATTTGCATTATTTTAATTGTGAAAATTTACAGGTATTTTGTAAAAAGAATCAATTTGAAGTCTTAGATGCATTTGCTGAATTCCCTGTTGACATCTATCTTTTACATCCTGGCTCAAATTACATTTTAGACCCAAAACAGGGAAAAGCAGCCAATCGAGCACGTATTTTACACGAATTATTGATTGCAGAAGCAGGTATAGAACCCTATCTGGATTATTATCGGGCCATGTTTAAAGTCGGGATGGGTCGGAATATTACTGTGATTTTAAGGCCCATTCCTGATTGAAACTATGAAAATTGCTTTGATTTCTGACATTCACGGTAATCTGGAAGCTTTGAAGGTGGTGTTACATGCCGCCGAAAAACAAGCTGTTGATCAAATTTTATTTGCTGGAGATTTGCTGGGTTATTATTACCAAGCAGCAGAATGTCTCGCGCTTATAAATTCCTGGTCCTGTAAATGTGTAAAAGGCAATCACGAAGACCTGTTTTTCTCATTATTGGCAGATCCAAGCTTGGGTGAAGCACTCAGATTGCGCTATGGGAGTGCTCTTTCTCGCGCAGAAAAAGCCTTAAATTCTGAGCAGATACAATTGATTCAAACCTGGCCAGAAACCTTGGCATTGACTGTGGATGGTGTAAAAATTCTGCTTTGCCATGGTTCTCCATGGCAAACGGATTGTTATATTTATCCCAATAGCGAGATAAACTTACTTCAACGTTGTGCGGAGACAGGTTTTGATTATGTTGTATTGGGGCACACCCATTATCCCATGCACAAAAGTTGGGAAAATACCCAGATCCTGAATCCTGGTTCAGTGGGCCAGCCCAGAAATCGTCAACCGGGTGCTTCATGGGGATTATTAGATACTTTTTCTGGCAGTTTTCAGGTTTATTCTGAGACCTATTCAACAGCGGCAATCCGGGCCCAGACACAGCTATGGGATCCACATTTGCCTTATCTCTGGGAGGTACTTGAAAGAACATGAAAACCCTTTTAATCACTGGAATTGCAGGAGATATTGCCCAGGGAATTGCCACATTGGTCAAAGAAATTTACCCCGATTGGCGGATCCTGGGGATGGATATCCATCTGCGTCATGGGGGTGGGTCTTTTGTGGACCAATTTTATCTTGCTCCCAGAGCAGATCATCCCGATTATTTATCATTTTTGTTTAATTTGGTAAAATCAGAGAGGGTAGACATTTGTATCCCAATGTCCGAAGCCGAGTTGACATTATTGGCTCAGTTTGACCCACAACAAAGACCCGATTTAATTTGGATTCTCGCCAATTCCAAGGCCATAAAAATTGGCTCAGATAAATTGGAAACAGCGCAATTTCTCACGGAGATTGGAGTGCCGGGTCCCTGGAGTCTGGATGTGAATGAATTGTCTGAGCACACACCCTTCCCCTGTATTTTTAAGCCCCGCCGCAGCGCGGGTTCGAAAGCTATTTTTATTTGTGAAGGACCCGATGAGGTCAAATTTCTCAGACAACGCTATGTGGATGGCCTTTTACAAGAATTACTTTTGCCTTTTGACCAAGAAGTGACGTGTGCATTGTTTCGATCTCAGAAAACGGGTGAGATTGCCGTTTTACAGCTGTTAAGAGCACTGACAGGGGGCTTTACGGGGTGGGCGGAAGTCATCGATCATGCAGAAATTCTGGCCCAAGCCCACAAAATCGCTGAAGCCTTGGACCTCAATGGGTCCATCAATCTGCAATTGCGGCTCACTGAAATGGGGCCGCGTATTTTTGAAATAAACCCGCGATTTTCATCCACGGTTTTGATCCGACACCGTATGGGCTTTCAGGATGTGGTATGGTCAATACAAGATGCTTTGGGTGAAAAGTATCACGTTTTTCAGCCGCCAACAGGGTTGCGCGGTGTGCGCAGCCATGATGCGCGGATTCTCAAGACCAATGGGCAAGGAGCAGAGTAAATGAGCATTCCAATTTTATCCAAAAGAATTGGCCCAGATCATCCCCCTTTTATTATTGCTGAAATGTCGGGCAATCACAATCAATCGTTGGAACGGGCACTTCAGATAGTTGAAGCTGCAGCCAAAGCAGGGGCCCATGCCCTAAAAATACAAACTTATACCGCAGAGACCATGACATTGGATATCAAAGAAGGCGAGTTTTTTATTGGTGATCCCAACAGCCTTTGGCAAGGCGCTTCTCTCTATTCCCTTTATCAAGAGGCATATACACCTTGGGAGTGGCACAAAGCGATTTTCGAGCGGGGTCAAGAACTCGGATTGATTGTCTTTAGTACCCCTTTTGACGCCACAGCCGTTGATTTCCTTGAAGAATTAAACGCCCCCTGCTATAAAATTGCTTCTTTTGAAAATACCGATCTGCCTTTGATTCGAAGGGTTGCAGCCACAGGAAAACCCGTGATCATTTCGACGGGCATGGCCTCAATCGCTGAATTGGATGAAACCGTCACTGCGGCCCGTGAAGCCGGTTGCAAAGAGCTTGTTTTGTTAAAATGTACCAGCACCTACCCCTCAACCCCAGAAAATACCCATTTGCTCACAATCCCCCATTTGCGTCAACTCTTTGGCTGCGAAGTGGGACTTTCAGACCATACAATGGGAATAGGTGTGGCTATTGCCAGCGTTGCTTTGGGGGCCAGTGTAATTGAGAAACATTTTACCTTGGCGCGTGCAGATGGCGGTGTGGACAGTGTTTTTTCGATTGAACCCGCTGAATTGAAACAATTGGTAGAAGAAACAGAACGCGCTTGGGCCGCCTTGGGTCAAATCCACTATGGTCCCACCAGTGCTGAAAAAGCCTCAATGCAATACCGTCGCTCCCTGTATATTGTCAAAGATCTGGCAGAGGGTGAATCTTTGAGTTTGGAAAATGTCCGTGCCATTCGACCGGGTTTAGGACTGTCTCCTAAATATTTAGAACAGGTCTTGGGACGCCGCGTCAACCAAGCCCTAAAACGGGGCACCGCTTTAAGCTGGTCCCATTTATGAATACCCACATTTTTGAGAGTTAAGGTTTAATTATGTCAGCGAAACCCCTTCGTGAAACAGATATTCGTCCCGATCATTTAATTGCAGAACAAATGGCACGGGTTCAACGCGATATTGAGCGATTGCTTGAATATCAAGCTCAATTCGTGCAAGTAGATTGCCCTGCCTGCATGGCCGATGAGAGGCAAGGGGTTTACACAAAAAATGGTTTTCAATATGTGAGGTGTCTGGACTGTAAAACCGTTTATATTTCACCTCGCCCCCCCAAACCCATCTTAGAAGGGTATTATGAGACTTCAGAAAATTATCAATACTGGAGCACCCATATTTTTCCCGCATCTGAAGACATGCGCAGGGAGCATATTATTCGACCCAGGGCTGAAAAAGTCTTGGCCATTTGTGAGAAATATGCCACACAATCGGGGACCCTTTTGGAAGTCGGGGCTGGTTATGGCACATTTTGTGAAGAGATCAGCAAGAGCCAATATTTTGAAAAAATCATCGCTGTAGAACCCACACCGTCTTTGGCTCAACGCTGCCAAAAACGGGGATTAAATGTGATAAATCTGCCCATTGAAGCGGTTAATTTTCACGATCTGCAAGTCGATGTGATTGTCTCTTTTGAAGTGATTGAACATTTATTTGAACCGTTTGATTTTATCAGTAGCGCCGCCCAATTGCTTAAACCTGGCGGCATACTGATCTTGACTTGTCCCAATATTTTGGGTTTTGATGTTCAGGTTTTGGGTACGGCCTCGACCACCGTTGATTTTGAACACCTCAATTATTTTCATCCTGAATCCTTGGCTCGTTTGGTAGCAAGGGCTGGGTTTGAAACCTTAGAAGTGAGTACACCTGGTAAACTTGATGCAGAATTGGTGCGAAAAGCCACATTGGCAGGGGACTTTAATTTGGATAATCAGCCCTTTTTAAAACATCTGTTGATTGATTGCTGGGAAACTTCAGGAGATGCCTTTCAGCAATTTTTGGTTGAACAAGGGCTCAGTTCTCATATGTGGTTGGTGGCCCGCAAAAAAATGGATCAATAGAAATCGCCAGCTATGATTTACTGTCAAAATTGTCTCCAACCAGATACCCGTCCAAATTCCGCGTTTACGGAAGAAGGTCTCTGTCCGGCTTGTCATTATTTTGGTTTTTTGCAAAAAGTAGATTGGCAAGAGCGGTATGAAATTCTTCAAGATTTGCTCAGCCAACAGCAGCGAAAGCCGGGTTCTTATCACGATTGTATTATTGGGGTGAGTGGCGGCAAAGACAGCACCCGCCAGGCCTTATTTTTGAGAGATAAACTCAAGATCAATCCGCTCTTGGTATGTTTAAGTTATCCACCAGAACAGGTCACTGAGCGCGGTGTTGAAAATATTTCAAATTTGATCAATTTGGGTTTTGATTTGGTTATGAGTGCGCCAGCACCTCAAACGTGGAAGACCCTAAAAAAAGCGGGGTTTGAACGGTTTATCAATTCATTCCGCTCCACTGAAATGGCTTTATTTGCATCAGTTCCCCAGATCGCCCTCAAATATGGCATCAAATTAATCATGTGGGGCGAAAATCCGGGTCTGCAATTGGGGGATTTAAAAACCTTGGGGTCGACAGGTTACGATGGCAATAATCTGCGCTATCTCAATACCCTTTCAAGTGGTTTGGATTGGATGTTGGATTGCAGCTTCTCCCGCTCAGAGCTTTTGCCCTATGTCTATCCCGACACCTCTGAATTTGATAAACATGGCCTCCAAATCGTCTATTTGGGCTGGTTTTTGGGCGACTGGTCGCTCGTCAACAATGCCACCTATTCGTGTGGGAATGGGATAGAAATTCGCTCAGACGGTGTAAGCAAAACCGGTGATTTATATGGCGTGACAGCCTTGGATGAAGATTTTACCCCAATTAATCAATTAATCAAATATTATAAATATGGGTTTGGTCGGGTGACCGATTATGTCAATGAAGAGATTCGCTTGGGACGCATTTCCAGAGTCAAAGGCATAGAATTAGTGGAAAAATATGATGATGCCCACGATAGCCAGTATATTTCCGACTATTGCGATTATTTGGGCATCACAGTTTTTGATTTTTGGAAACAGGTTAAATCGGCAGTTAACTTGGAATTTTTTGAAATCAGTGATGACCAAGGAATTCAACGCAAATTTAAAGTGGGTGTAGGTTTGTGAAGGTCATTACTGTGGGTGTCATTGATTATGGCATGGGCAACCAGGCTTCGGTGATTCATGCCCTGCGCGGATTGGGATTTCGGGTTCGCATGAGTGCCAATATTTCGGAATTAGAGCAAACAGAAATCTTGATTTTGCCAGGAGTGGGGGCATTTCCTTCTGCCATGCAAAAACTACATCAATTAGACCTGGTGAGTTATCTGCAAGAAAAAGCACGAAAACATGATCCAATTATAGGCATTTGCCTTGGTATGCAGCTTTTTGCCAGTTTATCACATGAATATGGTTTAACAGCTGGATTAGATTTAATCCCAGGTGAAGTATTGCCTTCTTCGCAAGCCAAATGGCATATCGGCTGGAATACCTTTGAGAGTGTCTCAGATGATCCCCTGTTTAAAGCCAGTGATGGACAAACCTTTTATTTTAATCATTCGTTTTATTTTCAGGGCCCGCGAGAATACCATATTGCTGTTACTCGGCATGTGCAGCCTTTTGTCTCTGCCATTCGCAGAAATAAAGTGGTGGGTGTCCAATTTCATCCAGAAAAAAGCCAATCTGCAGGGCGTGAATTACTCAAAAATTTAATTGTGGGACTGATCGATGCTTAAAAAACGACTCATGGGAGTGGTCACAGTCAAAAATGGCTGGGCAGTACAGTCCTTTGGCTACCAAAGGTATCTGCCCTTGGGAAAACCCGAATGTTTGGTCGAGAACCTCAACCGGTGGGGGGCCGATGAAATTTTGGTCCAGGTGATTGATGCCTCAACAAAGGGGCTGGGCCCCGATTTTAAACTTCTCGAAAAAATAAGTCAATTGGGACTCGAAACACCCTTGGTCTATGCTGGGGGCATACGGAATTTAGAAGATGCTGTAAAAGTCATCCAAATGGGGGCTGATCGGCTCGTTGTGGATGCCCTTTTACATGCAAATTTGGGAGAGGTTATTCAGATTTCTCAACGCTTGGGTGCACAGGCAGTCATTGCCAGTTTGCCATTGTCCTGGTCAGGGCAAGAACTGCTCTGGTTTAATTATCTCAAGGGTCAATTACACCCCTTCCCAGAATCACTTTTAAACTTAATGCACTCTGAGACCATTTCAGAGGTCTTCCTCTGCGATTATCTCCATGAAGGCCAAGAAAGGGGGTTTGAAACGGCATTGGTGGATCATTTTCCCAATCCCAAAGTACCCTTAATTGCTTTTGGCGGGTTAAGTTCAGCCCCTCAACTTCAAGATCTGCTCAGTCGGACTCAAATCTCAGCCGTTGCCATCGGCCACTTTTTGACTTACCTTGAACATGCTTTGCAAGCATACAAAGAGGCCCTCTTTGGCATGCCTATCCGTCCCTCAAAATATGAAACCAGGTTTTCACTGCTCTCCCATGTCAACACTTGAATTTTGTAAACGCTGTCTCTATTCCAGCTCTCATCCCCTTGGATTGATTTTAGATCAAGCGGGTATTTGCTCCGGTTGCCGTATTCATGAAGAAAAAGACCTTTTAAATTGGGAAGAACGTTGGCAGAAATTAGAGCAATTGGTTGCCCCCTATCGCAATAAAGGTGGCAATAACTACGATTGTATTGTACCTGTCACAGGGGCCCAAGATTCGTATTATCTGGTTTATTTGGTCAAGAAACGTTTGGGACTCAATCCCCTTTTGGTCACTTACAATAAATATTTTAATACCCCTTTGGGGATCCGCAATTTGGCCAATCTACGCATTCGCATGAATTGTGATATCATCTATCAAAATATAAACCCTATTTCTGTGAAAAACATTGTTCGCAGTACTTTGCGCCGTTTTGGCAGTATTTATTGGCCCATATTGGCTGGACAATCCGTTTTCCCTGTACAGACAGCTGTTCGTTACCAGATTCCTTTGATCATCTGGGGCGCGCACCAGGGATTGGAGCAGGTGGGGATGTTTTCACATACCCATCAAGTAGAGATGAATCGCAGATACCGCAAAGACCACGATTTAATGGGGTTTGAAGCCGATGATTTGCTTTCTATTTTTGATACCTTGAGAGAGGAAGATATTTGGCAATACCGCTACCCCGATGATGCTGATCTCAAGCAAGTGGGAGTCAGAGGGATTTATTTGGGCAATTTTGTCAGATGGGATCCCAAAGCGCAGCATGAACAAATGATTCGTGAATATGATTATCGCAGCGCAGCTTTTTCCCGGACCTTTGATACCTATGATTTTGTTGATTGTTTTAACTATCTTGACCTGCATGATCTGCTTAAACTCTATAAACACGGTTATTCTAAAGTAACCGATCATGCCTCGAGAGAAATTCGTTTTGGACGTTTAAGTCGAGCTCAAGGCCTGGATTTGGTTAAAAAATTTGAATTAAATCCGCTCAAATATCAAGATCTTTTTTGTGATTGGCTGGGAGTCACGCCAAGATCGCTTCATTTTTTGCTCGATCAACACCGAAATCCACAATTTTGGCAGCAAACAGAACCAGGAATCTGGGAATTTAAGGGTTGGAGTACCTACGGGAAAAGCGCTGAACTTGAAAGTTCAGAAACCAAAGATACCTGTTTATTTCAGGCCAATGATAGCTTGGAATATACCCAAGCGAAAAAATACATTACAATCGGCAAAGGTTGGCCCTAAAACCGCCCCTAAAACCACTTTGGATACTCACACTAAAGCATGAATGCTTCTTTGAGGACTTGCACAACCCGGTCTTGATCCGCTTCGGTCAAGGTTGGGTAAAGAGGCAATGTGAGCGTTTCTGCATAGTATTTTTCCGACTCAGGAAAGTCGCTTGCTTGAAAGCCCATTTGTGCATAATACGCCTGCCGATAAATGGGGATGTAGTGAATATTGACGCCGATCTCAGCCGAACGCAGATAGTTAAATATTTCCAGACGGGTTCTTTGAATTTCTGCAAGTTTAAGGCGGATCACATACAGGTGCAGCCCGGAATAGCTATCGGGATGTTGCCAAGGTGTAATAACCGGGAGTGTAGCGAGCAATTGATCATAGCGCGAGGCCAAAAAATGCCTTTGCTTGATAAACGTCTCTAAACGCGTCATTTGACTTAATCCAAGGGCCGCCTGTAAATCAGTCAGCCGGTAATTATAACCCAATTCGATTTGTTGATAAAACCAGGGCCCATCAGACTCACCAGGCATTTCATCCGGCTCACGAACAATGCCATGGGTTCTCAAGCGTTTCATACGTTGAAAAAGTTCTCGATGACGCGTAAGCGCCATCCCCCCCTCACCGGTGGTGATGATTTTTACAGGATGAAAGCTAAACACAGTAATATCACTGTATTCTCCAGTGCCGATGGGAGAATTGAGATAACGTCCGCCGATGGCATGGGACGCATCTTCGATGATGTTAAACCCATAATGCTCGCCCAAACTATGTATTTGCTTCATTTCACAGGCTTGACCACTAAAATGCACGGGAATCACAATTTTGGGTAAACGTTTGTTCAGCGAAGCCAACTTTAATTTTTTTTTCAATTGATCAACACTCAGATTATATGTGTGGGGATCAATATCAACAAAATCAACCTCTGCGCCACAATAGCGAGCACAATTTGCACTGGCAACAAAACTGATCGGGGTGGTCCAGACCAAATCTTTGGGCCCCAGATCCAGGGCCATGCAAGCCAAATGCAAGGCCGAGGTTGCACTATTCACGGCTACAGCGTAAGGGGTTTGGCAGATCTCAGCCACCGCATTTTCAAAGGCCGGAACGATTTCACCCTGGGTCAAAAAATCTGACTGAAGAACCCTGACAACAGCCTCAATATCGGCATTATTGATGTCTTGACGGCCATATGGAATATACATGAATCAGATTTTGCCTATTTTTTCCCGATTTTGCTCAATCCACTGTTTTAAAGTTTCAATGCTCATCCACTCAGCATTGTTGTCAGAACAATAGGTAAATTCCGAAGGTACTTTTAAGCCATCGCTGATTCTTTCGGGATCTTCACTCCAATTGTGGATGGCCGGAAGAATTTTATAATAATCGCTGTAGGCGTAGGTGTGTTGGGCGTCTTCAATGCTGATCATTTGTTCATGCAATTTTTCACCCGGTCGAATGCCTATCACTTTTTGTCGGGCTTCAGGGGAAACGGCATGGGCAATATCCGAAATTTTCATCGACGGAATTTTTTTAACATAAATTTCACCGCCAACCATGTCTTCAAAAGCACGCCAAACCAAACTCACACCTTGCTCAAGTGTGATCATAAATCGGGTCATGCGGGGGTCTGTAATGGGCAATTCGCCCTGTTCGGCCAATGACAGAAAAAGCGGAATCACAGATCCCCTTGAACCCATCACATTTCCATAACGGACAACGCTGAAACTTGTTTTGTGTAATCCCGAATAAGAATTGCCTGCCACAAAAAGTTTATCTGAGGCGAGTTTGCTGGCGCCATAGAGATTCGCTGGGCTACTGGCTTTGTCTGTAGAAAGAGCAACCACCCGCTTGACCCGTTGATCGATACAGGCATCGATCAGGTTCATAGCCCCGTTGACGTTGGTTTTGATACATTCAAAGGGATTGTATTCAGCAATGGGAACAATTTTTGTGGCCGCAGCGTGGACCACAAAATCGATGCCATCGAGGGCCCGTTCCAATCGGTCCTTGTCTCTGACATCGCCGATAAAAAAGCGAACTCGTGGGTCTCCCGCATAGATCTTGGCCATTTCCCATTGCTTCATTTCATCTCGGGAAAAAATAACCAATCTGCGAGGATTAAATTTGGCAAGCGTCATGGGGACAAAGGCATGACCGAATGAGCCTGTCCCACCTGTAATCAAAATAGAACCTTGATTTAACATAGAATCCTTGTACTTTCTCACTTAATTCATGATACCAAACTATTCCCCAGACAAGAGTTTTGTTATACAGCCTGTGTGAATAATCGGATAATATGGTTTTTGCAACATTAAAAAAAGGTCTCAAACAGTGGCTTCTGATTTAAGTGATTCTGACTCACTCCAGGTCCAAAATTATTTAATTGACGCTTTTCATCAGCTCTATTATCACCATTTGGGCTGGGACCAAAACCACTGGCAAGGCTTTCAAATCAAACAATGTCCTTTTGATCTGATGGTCTACCAATCGCTGATTTTTGAGCTGAGGCCGAAGGCGATTGTGCAAACGGGGGTGGCAGGGGGCGGCTCTTTGCTTTTTTTTGCACAACTCTTGGATATTCAAGGGGCAGATTCCGAGGCCAAAGTGATAGGGATTGATCTGGAGCTCAGCCCAGAAGCGCAGCAATTGAATCACCCGCGCATCACGCTTTTACAGGGAAATTCAACCGATCCAATAGTATTCACTCAACTGACAGCACTTTTGCCCACGGGCCCCCGTCTGATTTCATTGGACTCAGATCATGCAGCAGATCATGTTGGTGCGGAGTTGGCAATATACAGCCAACTTCTGGCTCTGGGGGATTATCTGATTGTGGAAGACACCAATCTCAATGGAAATCCCGTCTTTCGCAACTTTGGCCCCGGCCCCCAAGAGGCACTCAAGACATTTTTGAGCCAAAATGAGAATTTTATTCTCAGAGATGACCACTGGAAAAAAAACCTATTGAGCTTTCATTCTTGGTTAGAGCGGGTGACCTGAATCAATCGGGTTTATGCTTTGAGTCGTTTGTTAAACTCAGCAATCCGATGATTGCCGCCGGGTATTTCCGACTCATTCAAAAGCAGCCCCATGCCAGGCAGTGACGGATCGCGGTAAATGTGTTGTTCCACCTGAGTTGAGCCCTGTTTGAGAAAGAGGCTTTCCTGATTGCCTTCTCCATTGAGATATGTGAGGCTTGTGCCTTGGGCTGTTTTTTCTTCTCCCACCAATTTGGCATGTGGCGCGATCAAGGGTAAAAGATCTTTTAGGCTGACCACAGGCTGGTCAAATTGGTAGGTAAACCAGGGGTTGCCATTGACTATTTCTTTGAGGGTGAGATCGGCATTGGGATTGCGTACCAAGGGTTGAATCAACTGAGAGATGGGTTTGAGTTTAGAGGGGTGAGGCAATTGAACCCGATCGAGGGGCAAACTGGGTTTTTGCTGAGTAATGTCTGTAACAGTGACTGAGTTCGAGGGTGGCCCAAAACAGCCCCGAGGCGGAATATGGACTTGATACACTTTGCCTTTGGCGGTTGTCACTTCGACCGTTTGATTGCCTCCACCTGAAATCTGAAAGGCGGGGGGGATATCGCGAACCGCTGTGGCATCTGGAAAAAGTTTACTCACAGCTTCGTCCATCCCCATCGGGCGGTTAAATTTGACTACCATGTGGTTTTGATCGAGGCTGGTGCTGGCAATTTGCAGTTCCGGTTGCTTGTATTGTTGTTTGTTTATCGGATTTTGAATCGCAACCACAGATGTCGCTGGTGAAACTTGCAAATTGGCCATGTCTGCCGTCCTTTTGGTTTGAAAAGATTGAAACCCTGTCCCTTTGTTTATCTGGCCCAGTCCAGAAAGCTGAAGTTAAATTGTCGTAAAGATTTTATTTTGTCAGGCGGGTGTATTTCAGACTGCAGACAAAAAAAAACCGGAGCATGGTTGCTCCGGCCTGACGATAAATCAAGAATTAGAACTGGGCTTCTGCCACTGTTTCAGCCCGTGCCTCTGCGCTAACCTGGAGCTGAGGCGTTTCAACTGGTGTGGGGACGGCGGAACCCTCATTGACTTCGGTGTTTTCACCAGGAAATCTGAGTTCCGGCAACTCCGGGCGGGTATTGCCACAGGCCCCGGTTTGGGGGGGCAGCAATTCTGCTTGAATCTGAATACGGTTGCCGGTACTATCGACCGATTTCACTGCGTTCAGATGCTGGAGTTCTTTAAAGGTCAGGGTTTTAACACCCAATTCAGTGATCAATTTTAGGCTGGGCAAAGGGCTGCCCGCAGGAACCTGTAAGAGCGTGGCAAAGCCATCATAATGGGGCTGGGTTTGCGTTTGAAAAGAGATCAAACGCTGATCTACGCTTAGTTCCAGCTGATCTTGAGCTTCAAATTGAATTTTGTTGAGCTGAAAAAATCTGCCCTGGCTGGTTTCGAGGCGACCTTTCCAAGATTTGGCTTGCGCACTGGGATTGAGTTCAAACTGACCAAACCGCACACGAATCAAGGCTTGTAGGCAGCCTTGACCGGCTGATTGCTCAGGTGGTGGTTCAGCCATTCCGAAGTTATTTTGATTTTCAGTGTTTGTTTGAACCATGAGACTGGGTACCCGTGATGGAAATGATATTTCTCCCTTAAGCTCCGCTTCAGTCCGGGTGTCTGTTTGGAGGGTGTTATCAGCATTCTGATTGTCATCTTGCTGACCCTTGACGTTGGGAGCGATGACCTGAAGCAGTGATTGTTCTTTTAAATCTCCCTTGAGCTCCGCTTCAGTCCGGGTGTCTGTTTGGAGGGTATTTTCAGCATATGGCTTCTCATTCCGTCCCTTGACATTGGGGTCAACAACACCCCGTTGATCCGATTTTTGAGCCTGCATTTTTGCCAAAAGTCCATTGACAGCAGTGAGGCTTTCAGGGGTACAACTGGTCAAAAGCAACAGACTTAAACTTGCTTTCAAGGCCGATTTGGACAAAGATAAAAATTTCATGGGTCATTCTCCTCAGTTTTGGTTTTGGGCAACCCGGCTAACTACTTGAGTCCCGTGGCTTTGCGTCCCCGCCTCGCGACGGGTTTGCCTTTTTCCTTCCTTGCGGAGGGATATCTCTATTCAAACAGAATGTAAACTTATGTAAAGCATTTAAGGGCACAGTGAAACTGTGAGAATCCGGACACCTGAAATGCGTTTGGGATCACAGTGAAGGCAAGATCGCCGCCGATAATCTGCTTTTTATACTAAACTGTAGTATGCCCATCACCTATATCGCCGATGATGAACATTTGAGCACCGATGATTTCTTGGCCTTGGCCCAGACAGTCTGGCCGGGGAGCTATGATCGATTGCGCACGGCCCGAGCCCTGCAAAACACCTTGAATATCACAGCCAGGTTTGAAGGCCAGTTGGTGGGTTGTGTGCGCATTCTGAGCGATGGTTATTTATTTAGTACCCTGCCAGAAATCCTGGTTCACCCTGACTTTCAAGGTGGCGGTGTGGGACGGGAATTGATGAAATTGGCCTGGGAACACGCCCCGACCAGTTTATTTTTTGGGGCTCAACCTGGCAATGAGCTATTTTTTGAAAAACTGGGGTTTCAGCGCGGATTGGAAGGCTATTTTAGACGCAAGCCCCGTCCGGGTGATTTACCTGAATCCGACGGAGAGGTTCCTTTTCATGCTTGGTAAGATCTGTATTTTAGCCACTTGGGTATTCAGCTTGAGTCTGCCTGTATACGCCACAACCTGGAATTACCCGCCTGCTCGGCGTGAGGCCTTGGTCGAAAATTATCACGGCACATCTGTGGCAGACCCCTACCGCTGGCTGGAAGATCCCTCGACCCCGGAAACAGAAACCTGGGTTGAAGCCCAAAATCTCTTGACACAAGAATATTTAAAGGCTTTGCCAGATCGGGATTTGATTCTCCAACGTTTAGAAACCCTGCAGAATTACCCCCGTACCGGCGTGCCCTTTAAAGCTGGGAAACGGTATGCACTTTGGAAAAACAACGGCCTGCAAAACCAATCTGTGCTCTATATTCAAGACCATCTCGATGCCCCTGCCCGCCTTTTGCTGGATCCCAATACACTCAGTAAAGATGGCACTGTCGCCGTCTCAAATACCCATTTCAGCAAAGATGGCTCTCTGATGGCATATGCCATTTCTCGCAGTGGCAGTGATTGGCAAGAGGTCAAAATCCGCAATCTAGAGACGGGCAAAGATTATCCCGAAACCCTCACCGATCTTAAATTTTCGGGTATCGCCTGGAAAAACGACAAGAGTGGATTTTATTATAATCGCTATCCCAAACCGGGATCGGTGCCAGCCAAAGAGCAATATCTGAATAACAAGGTCTATTGGCATCAGCTCGGCAGCGACCCTCAAAAGGATACAGAGGTCTTTGCCAGACCCGATTTACCAGACTGGGATTTTTATCCGGCGATGACCGAAGATGGCAGGTATTTGTTGCTCTATGGCCACAAAGGCACCCAGCCTGAAAACCGCCTCTATTACAAAGATCTCACAACAAATGGGCCTGTCGTTCAACTTTTGGATCTAGCGGATGCCCATTACAGTGTGATCGACAATCAAGGTACTCGCTTTTATTTACAAACTGATTTAAATGCCCCACGCAAACGCGTGATATTAATCGACTTGAATAAGCCCCAACGGGCAGATTGGCAAGAGATCATTCCCCAACAGGCCGATGTGCTCAGTTTTGCCAGCTTTATTAACGAGCAATTGGTCACAGGGTGGTTACACGACGCACATTACCGGATTCGGGTCTATTCGGACCAAGGTAAATTTGATCACGAAATTCCCCTGCCTGTGTTGGGTTCCCTTTCGGGCTTGACAGGTGAACGCAGTGATACAGAGATGATTTTCGGACTGACCTCTTACCTCTTTCCGCGCACCAGTTACCGCTACAATCTGCAGAACCGCCAACTCAGTGTCTTGCACAAACCCGAAATTCAGTTTGATGCCAGCCCCTATACAACCACCCAGGTCTTTGTTCCTTCTAAAGACGGCACACGTGTGCCTGTTTTTCTGACCCACCGCAAAGACGTCAAATTGGATGGAAAAAACCCGCTATTGCTCTATGGTTATGGCGGCTTTAACGTCTCTCTCACGCCCTCTTTTTCAGCCTCTGAGCTCTTTTGGCTAGAGCGGGGAGGCATTTATGCCGTTGTCAATTTACGCGGTGGCGGTGAATATGGCGAAGAATGGCACCAAGCGGGCATGTTGGCGAAAAAACAAAACGTCTTTGACGATTTGATCGCCACCTCTGAATGGCTGATAAAAACAGGTTATACCAGCCCTGCCAAATTGGCGATTCAAGGCGGTAGTAATGGCGGACTGCTTGTCGGTGCGACACTGTTGCAGAGACCCGATTTGTTTGGGGCCGCTATCTGTCAGGTGCCTGTGTTGGATATGCTGCGCTACCATCTCTTTACTGTGGGGCGCTACTGGGTCGGAGAGTATGGCAATGCGATTGAAAACCCCTCTCATTTTCAATTTCTCTCAGCTTACTCTCCCCTGCACCGCATTCAAAAACCCCAGCCCCATCCTGCGGTTTTAATCACCACCGCCGATCACGATGACCGCGTGGTCTCAGCCCATGCCTACAAATTTACAGCCGCCCTGCAAGCGGCATCTGAAGGCAAAAATCCAATCTTATTGCGGGTCGAAACCAAAGCCGGACACGGCGCAGGCAAACCGATCAGCAAATATCTCGAAGGACAGGCCGATACTTTTGCCTTTCTCTTTCGGGTTTTTGACATGAAGGTAAAATAACACGATGCTGCGAATTCTCGGCGGTGAGTGGCGCAACCGCTCAGTCAAATGGTTAGAATCCCCAGAATTACGGCCCACCTCTTCCAAAGTCCGAGAGGCCCTGTTTCAGATCATGGGTGCCGATTTGCCCGGCTCTGTATTTTGGGATCTCTGCGCAGGCAGTGGCATTATGGGCATGGAAGCCCTCAGCCGAGGCGCATCCGAGGTCTGGTTTGTTGAAAAGAACCGCCGTTCGGCTGGTCTGATTCGCCAAAATTTGGAAAAATATGAAGCCCAGGACCGGGCCCAGGTGATTCCTGCAGATGTGCTGGTATTTTTACGCAGAGCCCGACCCAAGGCCGATTTGGTCTTTATCGACCCACCTTATGCCAGTGGCGTCTATTTGCCCCTGTTAGAGGTGCTTGACCAAACAATTCAGATTTGGGGCAGCGGCAAGACCCGGCTCTGTCTGGAACACCGCAAAAACCGCGATATGGAACATCTCAACCTCAAAAACTGGCTCTGGGAAGAAACCCGCCGTTATGGTGATACCTGTTTGACTTTTCTCACCCAGGCTTCGCCCATGTTATGAGTACCGCACCACTCTCTGCTCCGCAGAAACCAAAGCGCAAAATTGGAATATTCCCCCGCCTCTGGGCTGCAATCAGGCCGACGCTGCCTCCGCTGATTGGCTTGGGATTGATTCTCGGTTTGGGATATGGCTTTTGGAGTTTGGGAGCCCACAATCCCGCAGCCCCTGTCAGCAAACCCCGGCCAGATGATCAAATTGGCATCCGTTTTTTTAACGTCGAATTGCGCGGGCGCAAAAACGGAACGCCTTTTTTCAGTATTTTTGCAGATCAAATTGAAGTCAGCCGCGACAACCGCTATGTTTTCTTTCAGGGCAAAAAAAAGCCCCACGGCGAGTTTTATAATCTCAAAGACTGGGAAGGCGAACTCTCTTCTGAATTAATCGGGGGGGGCCCGCCGCGGCCGCGCAATTTGCGCTGGGAAGCGGAGCGGGCCGAATATGATTATTCCCTGGAAAATCTGATGATGTATGACAAGGTCAAAATTATCAGCGATGGAGGCGACGTGGTTGAAACAGATGAAATGTTTTGGAGTAAACAGGAAGAGAGTTTAAAAAGCAGCACCCGATCGCGGGTACTCACCAGCCGCAAAACCTATTTTGAAGCAGATAAACTCGATGTCAAAACCCGCGCCAAAGAAATGCTGATGGAGGGAAAAGTGTATATTGAAATGAATGTCGGCAGCGACCAACGCATTGATGTGGAGGCTTCTGGCCAATGAAGACAGGTTTCAAATGGACTCTGGCACTGTTGCTTGTTGCCTGTGCCACATCCGGTGGTAAAGATTATACCTTGGAGGCCGAAATCAGCCCAACACCTATAGGCTGGGAAGTCAAAGGCCGGAGCAATTTGCCCGATCAGTCCCAAATTTTGGTTGCATTGATAGACCCGACCTTTGCCGGTAATTACAGCAAAGCGATTTTGGTGCAAGAATTTGGAAGTGTAAAGGCCCAGGCCTTTGCCGTTAATATCAAACCTCTCAAACCTCTCAAACCCGGAAAATACCAGATTCAGATGACATTTAGCCCTACTTCTTATGATTGGAGTGGCGGCAAGGTACTTGAAGAGGTAGGCCCCAAAGGGGAGCACCTCGGTGGCAAATACCGGGTCTCAGCAGAAGGTGTGAATAAATTGGTCAATACCCTGACCGTGGAATACAAAGGAAAATAAAATGCAAACAGTAAAAATTGGATTATTGGGCTGCGGCACGGTTGGAAGTGGTGTAGCACGCCTTTTGACTGAGAAAGTAAATGAATACGCCCGCCGCTCAGGCTATCGCTTGGAATTGTCAAAAATACTGGTCCGTGACAGGGATCGTTCAAGACCGGCTGGGATTGATCCTGATCTCTTTACCACTGATCCCGCTGAAATCCTCGAAGATGAAGAGATTCAAATAATCGTTGAGGTCATGGGTGGGATTGATCCTGCCAGAGAGTATTTGCTTCAAGCGATTGGCTCTGGGAAACATGTTGTGACTGCAAATAAAGCCCTGATAGCCCGTCATGGGCAAGAATTGTTTGAGGCAGCAAGCGAAAACGAAGTCTCTCTCTATATTGAAGCTTCTGTGGCAGGGGGATTGCCCATCATTCAAACCCTCAAACGCAGCTTGGTGGCCAATCAATTGCTTTCTCTGCATGGAATTATCAATGGCACGACCAATTATATTCTCTCAGCCATGACCGACGAAGGCCGGGAGTTTCAAGAGGTTTTGGCAGAGGCCCAGGCCAAAGGATATGCCGAGGCCGATCCCACTGACGATATCGAAGGCTATGATGCGGTCTACAAACTGGCGATTCTTTCATCATTGGTCTTTGAACAGCCGATTCAACTCAAACAAATCCACCGGGTGGGCATTTCCCGCATTGCCAGCCAAGACATCGCTTATGCCAAACAATTTGGCTACGTGATCAAATTATTGGCGATTGCCAAACAGGAAAACGGCCATTTTCAAGCCCGTGTCAGCCCCACCATGATTCCCGTGGATCACCCCTTGGCTTCTGTGAATGGCGTCTATAACGCGATCCTGATTAAAGGGGATGCCGCTGGCGATATTATGTTCTATGGCCAAGGCGCAGGCTCAATGCCCACGGCCAGCGCTGTTGTCAGTGATATTATCAATATCGCCACCGAACTCGAAAATCCCCCCAACACCCTGATGGCCTCGAATCATTTGGGAGACCCCGTCAATCTGGGGCCACCCGACAGTGTTGTTAACCGCTATTATGTGCGGGTTTTAACCGAGGATAAATCTGGGGTATTGGGTCAAATTGGCACCCTTTTGGGCAGAGAGGATATTTCTGTCCACACCCTATTACAACGCAAAGCAGATCCCGGCAATGCCGAATTGGTGTTTATCACCCACCCTGTCTCTGATCAAAAGCTCAGACAGGCAATTGCCCAAATCCGGCAATTGGAGACCACCCAGGAGATTTACAGCATTATCCGTGTTGAAGATTTTGTCGAGTAAAATGGTCCGATAGGGCCCCAGCAGAAAAGCCCCCAAATAGTTGGGGGCTTTTTTGATGCAATTTAAACGGTTGACAGTGGTTCGGAATAATACGCGAACAGACTAATCTTCGCGCTTAAAACTACAGGCATAAATGCCTGGCGGATTTTTGCTTTCAGGACCAGGCAATTGAAAAGAGCATTGGTATATGCCCTGATCTGGTGGGCGCTTACCGGGCTCAATTTTAGCCGTACATTGGTATATGCCTGGATCTTTGGGTTGCAGGGGTTTGAGACCCGGTTTACCTTCGGCTCTGCAGCCATAAATACCAGGAGGCAAGGGACGTTTGGGTTTGAGTTGGGGCAAGCCCTCTTCGGGAATAAAGGCACATTGATTGACTTTGGGAGGCAAAGGGCTGGGTGATTTATCAGGAAAAACATCGATCTCGGCCCGACATTGATACATTTTGGGCGGTTTGTGCTGCTCTTGGCCCGGTTTAATCTCAGCTCTACAGCCAAAAATTTCGGGCATCTCGTCGGGATCGAGGGGAGACATACAAAGGTGAACCCGTTCGGGAGTCTTGGCACTTCATGGGCATTTTTATCGGGCATTTTGTTGATTTGATTGGGGATTTTTCCACCAAATTCGGCTGAGCCGCCGCCAGAAGGGACTTTAAAGTTCATGCAGGATCTCCTTGTGAGTGGGTACAATTGAAACGAGTACGATTGGAATCGCCTCTTCTGTATATCATACCCTTCTAAACGACAAATATTGCCTTGCTGAGGTAAAATTCCGGTAAATAATTGGCACTTTTGCTTTTAACCTTGCAAAAAGGTGAATCAGACCAAAAAGTGTTTTCTTTCAAACCAACCCTGCCAAGCCAGCAGCGCCACTGTTTGGTCTACCAGTTCTGGGTGCTTCATGACTGTGGCAGCAACAGCCTGCTCCCAGCTGCGTTGTCCATCTAAATAGCCGAGCAGGGCATAGACACTCCAATGCAACGGGAATCGCTCCACCTCTGAGCCCCAGCGCGCAAGCAGCCAACCCTGGTGCAGAGCGGCCTGGCCTTGTGGCTGGGCTCTGACAGCAAGTGAGACCTGGGCCAAATAGGCGGCTGTTTGCCCCTGTTCAAGTGCCTTGAGCAAGCGGTCCAAATTGGGGCTTGCGACAATCAGGCCCACACGCGGAGACAACCGGGGGCCAGTACGGATACTGAGCTTTGTCGAAGTTGGGTCACTGAGCCCTGCCGAAGTTGGCTTGCGGTAGAAAACCAATTGGGTCAGACCTAACTCATAAGCAATCAGATCTTGGATTGGGGAACTGTTACTCAGTTCTGGCTGTTCACCGAGCCATTGCATCCAATTGTACAGGCCTTGAGCGGGGGGATAAACCACCGCTGCAGGATAGCAATAGGCATATCGTTTGGCCAGGGTCTCCAGCAGATCAAAGGGAACAAACACGCGCACCGTAGCGGGCAAAGAGGCTGTCAAAACTGAGATTCGCCCCCTTTGGACAGCATTTGAAATGGCTTCAAGGCGATCTTGAGGGGTCTGGGAGAGGGCTATAAATTCATCTGAAGTTAAACCCGATTGGCAATCTGCCAAAATTGACGCGCGATCCTGGGGAGCCAACATGAGTGCCAACCAGGTATTTTGATAAGCTTCAAGGCTCAAGAGCGAACCCCCATTAATTGCCGGGCCAAAGCCACTTCATTCACCAAAGCCTGCAAATCTTCGTAATGATCGTCGCGTTCCAGCGAAATGGCTTTGATTCCACAGTGTTTAAGGGTGTGTTCAAGTAATTTCCAAGTTTCGCTGTGTACCGCTTGATCATGGGTATCAAAAAGCAGATTTTGGTGCAAACGGCCCCCTGCCAAATGAATCTGGATCACCCGTTCTCCGGGCAGGGCTTCGATAAAGGCATAGGGGTCTATGCCCAGATTGTGGGCATTGCCAAAGAGGTTGGCCACATCGAGTAATATCCCGCAATCGGCATTTTGGGCCACTCGGGAGAGAAATTCCACATCTGAGAATTGATTCGGTAATTCTGGACGCCAATAATAGGCGGGATTTTCCAATAGCAGTGGCTTTCCCACCACTTGCATGGCCTGCTTGGCATTTTTAACGACCCAGTCATGGGCTTCTTCAGTGCAAGGCAATGGGTTCAAAGACCAGGTCTTGTAACGGGAAGTCTGGGTATAACAGAGGTGGTCACTCCACCAGGGGCTGTTGCAGCGGGCGACAATACGCGCAATCTGTTCCAAATAAGCCAAATCTGCTCCCCCCAAAGAACCAACCGATAATTCAACCCCATGGGGAATGACTGTATAGCGCTGAGAGAGGGCAAGCAAAAAACGGTCCCATTGGGGGTCTAAAAAATCGTCACTCATGATTTCGATAAAATCTGCCACAGATTCTTGCTCAAGCAACTCGGCCAGGGCATGTCGCCAGCCAAGACCCGCTCCCAATTCGGGTAATTTCTGCCAATCAATAGCAGCCAACGCTGTCTCAGGTTTTTTGTAAATCACCTGCACCACGCCATGTTGATGGGCCCCATGGGGAGGGTGATCATCAGCCAATGGACCCACGTATTCCAACCAGGGTTCCCACCCCGCAAATATCTGCCTAAGCTCTTCTAGACTCAGTGTACCCGTGGGCATGGGCTCTCCAGTCTGGCTGCTGGCCATGTTTAAATTGGCGCCAGGATCTTGGTCGCTGAACCCCGAAAAAATCAGCAATCCACCTGGTCGCAGGGCCGATTTGATGCGCTTGAGTTGGGTGAGGTGTTCTGACTTTGGCAAAAATGGAAAGAGATTGAGGCAAAGCAAGGCAGCGTAACGCGATTGGCTCCATATTTCCGAACGGATATCTGCAGCGAGCCAGTGGATGTGAGGTTCTCGGCTGTTTAAAACTGCAATTTTTTCTGGATCAGCGTCCACAGCTGTAACTTCAAAGCCATAGTCTGCCAGGGCTGTTGCCCATTGACCCGCCCCAGTGCCAAGATCCAGAACGGGTCCAGCCGGAATCCAGGGCAACAGCGCCAATACCGTTTCAAAACTGAGAGCCTTTTGTGCCAATGGCTGTGAGTATTGCTGTTCGGTCTTTTGGGTGTGCTTTGAGGTCATTGCTGCGCTTAACCCTTTTGAAATCGAGACATTTCTTTTTCAATTTGGCGGCTTTGTCCCAATTCCTGCCTGGCAAAGATCTGTTTCCCAGGAAAGGCGTTGGCCCAGACTGCATTGACGGCCCCAGCCCAAGTCAGTACGAGTTGTTCTGGATCTTGGCCAATTTGATAAGCGCCCGATGAGATCAAAGCCATTCCCTCTTTGGCGATAAAATCTGAAACGGTCTGAAGTTCTTTGCCAGGAACCACGATGAGACCCGACTTATCAGCTAATTTTTGCTTACGAATAAATTGGTGTAAGTCAAACAGCCATTTGAGATCTTTTTGCCAGGGAAAGCGGTAGAATTTTTTTTCGGGGAATCGCCAGGTGAGCGAAACTTCAGAATTATTGACATTGAGCGATGTGCCATCGCTGAATAGCTGTGAAAACTCTTCATATTGTATTTGCTTTTGCGGACTGGAGATCCAGGTGGCCGTTCCAGCCAAACCTGATTCTAAATGACGAAAAAGCGCAAAATAGGTGGTCACTAAAGGGGTGAAATCTGCAAGGATGCCGTATGTCACAAAATGAAAATCCAAGGCTTCAAAATCTGGGCGCTTGCTTTCCAGCCAGGCGCGAATCTCTTTCTCTTGATTTTGATCCGATTCCAGGTCTTTTTCCCAAACTTTGATTTTGGCTTTTTTGGCAATCCAATGGGTCTTTTTGACCAAGGGTGTACCCAACACAAGGGGTGCCAATAAAAGCGCGGCGATAATCCAACCAATCCAAATCAAGGCATTTTCCATCAATTTTGTTTCTTTCTCAAGCTTCAGGGGTTAGCCCATTTTTGCAATAAGTCCCGGGCTTCAATGTGGCCACTGTCCAATTCCAGAACACGCATCAAGGCTGCACGGGCATCTGACGTTTGTCCCAGAGCCTGATTGACCAAGGCCAAATTAAACCAAGCCTTGAGATAATCAGCTTTGAGTGATATTGCTTTTTGCAAAGCTTTACGGGCTTCAGGCCAGTGGGCTTCGGCCATTTCTAAATATCCGAGATTATAATGCAGAGTGGGGTTTTCTGGGATTTTTGCAAGGCCCTCAGTCAAAAATTTGCGAGCCAAAGTATAATTTTTAAACTGCAATGCCAATTGGGCTAAATCGTTGAGGATCAAGCTGTTATTGGGCTCTAATTCTTTTTGTCTGAGCAAATAATACCAGCTATAAAGCTGCTTTTTTTGAGGGTCATTGACCATCTCTGGCATGATTTTTAAAAAATTACGATAAGATTCGAGTGCCCCTGCATAGTCTCCACTTTCAGCCATTATTCCAGCCAATACTTCGTAAGCTTGCGAATAATAAACCGGATCCGAACGCAGCTCTTCGTAAACCTTGCGGGCTTCAGGTAGACGATTATCAGTGATATAGGCCATTCCCAGCATACTGAGTATCAACGAACGACTGATCCCCTGCGGTTCCTTTTCCCACAACTTGAGGGCGCGAGACAGGTGTTCTTGAGCCCGTGGATTGGATTTGCCCGATTGTATGAAGTGCACCCCCCGCGAAAATTGCAACATGGTATTTTCGGGGCGCTCCTTTTCCAATTCGCTAAACAGGGTCTCTGCTTCAGCTTCGCGGTTCAATGAAGAGAGAATATTGGCTTTTTCTGTGCGCGCAGCAAAATGGTGTGAATCGATCTGGAGCGCCTGTTCGACCAAGTTCAGGGCAGTGCTCGGATCCTCTATCGAGTTATAGAGTGAGGCTGCTGTATATAGCAGCTCGGGTGAGTCTGAACCCAATTGAACCGCTTTTTCGAGCAGGGTGCGTGCCAGGGCATGATCTCCCATGCGAATCGGGATGGTGCTTTGCAGCAGTGGGATATAAGCCAAATCGGGCAAAGCCATTGCGGCTTCGTTGAGCAGGTCTTCGATCCATTTAAAATTGGGTTTGCTCTGAAAGCTCTCATGTAAAATAGCCATGCCAGCCAATGCGTATTTGAGCCAGGGATCATCCATATTTGCGCCCAGAGATTTGAGTTCCTCACGCAATTTTTCGGAACGGATATTGCCCTGCATCATGCGAATACTGATATAGGCACTGAGAGAATCAGAATCTCTGGGATTGATCAACAGGGCTTTTTTGCTGAGTTCCAGGGCACGTTCAAAATTCCCTTGATTTTGTTCGAGCCAGGCCAGAGCCCGCCAGGTTTGGGCCAAATTGGGATTTAAACTTAGGGCTTTTTGGGCATATTCTTGCGCCAGGGCGTCATCGCCAGGCCCTTGAATCCCCAAAGATTGGTTCGGAGGCAAAACCAAAAGTCGTTTGCGTTCAGAAGACAGGTGGGCGTGAGCCTCAGCCAGCCCGGCATAAGCCAAAGCATAATTGGGATCTTCGTTCAACGCCGCTTTAAAATCGCGAATAACAGCTTTGGGGTTGACTCCCCTGCGCAATTTACTCAGGCCTTCAACATAAAAGCGGTGAGCCTCTGTGGATTTAGTTTCATTAAATACCGCATCGACGTTTTTTACGTCCGTCTCAGAGGTCGGTATTTGCATCTGAGCGATCAAATCACGGGCCAATTGTTTTTGCAGGCCAAAGAGTTGACTGAGTTGACCTTCTACTTGCGTTGCCCATTTTTTATTGACATGGCCGGTTTCCAAATGCACAAAGCGGACATTGGCCTGAATCTGCTCTCCCACTTTTTGGTATGAGCCCAAAATCACCACCTCTGCCCCCAGCAATTTTCCCAATCGTGGCGCTGTGCCTTCGTCGACCAAACCTGTTTGGCCAAATTGCTGTTCACGCAGAATTTGACTGATCTGCGAGCGTTCGATCACTTGCAAAGCTTCGACTTTAAGCAGGCCCATAGTTAAACTCTCAGAAAAACTATCGCCCAGCCAATGGTCTTCGCTTTTACCCGTGAGATTTTGAAAAGGCAAAACCACCACACGCAGTGCGGTTGCCGCCTGCGCGCGCGTTCCTGTAGAGAGGTTCGGCAAGCGACCAGACAATTCTAAAGCAATTTCAATCGGCTGAAAGGTGAACATGAAGCCACACAGGATTGTGAGGCTCATTCTCGCTAAAGTCAGTCTGAAAAGGGGGGATTTCATCGGTTAATTCCTCTCTGCAGTCTGTTTTAGACTACCATATTTGAGCTTCACAGCGGCTCTGTCTGTCTTGTATTGGCCAGCATCGAGGTTAAAATAAAAATAAGATTAATTCTAATTTTATTTAAACCACACAAGCCCAGGGCCTGATTTGCAGATACTTTTTTTTATAACATCAATTGCGTAAGAGAGTATTCACCCCATGTATAAATCTATTTTGTCTCTGATTTCTGTTTCACTGTTGGTGGTGGCGTGCCAAGCACCGTCACCCTTGGCTATTTCAGCCCGTGGGAATGCAGCCCTGCAAGCTGCGAGTGTTTCAAAATCCGCCCCACAGGCCCCTCAAATTCAAAATCCCACCGCCCTGCCTGCCAATGCCTCTCAAGCAGAAGCCCTTTATGGTTTTCGCCGTCCTGTTGGCACGATGGAAGTAAATATGTTTTCTGCAGGTGATCGCGAATTGGTGATGACCCACGTCAAAGAGTTTTTCCGCAAATACGTAGACCAAAACGATATCGTCAATTATCAGGCTCTCAGCCAAGAGGGCGGGGATGGCCAAATCTTCTTTTTAAATATCTATGGCGGCAAAACAGAATTTGTCTTAAACAAACTTTTGCCCGATCTCAAGTACTACCTCAATCAGCGCGTACGGGTGTACAAACTCACCCATTATGCAGGTCGTTAATCCGCCCATGTGTTCTCATTCCTGAGAGCCCAAAGAGCCACCGAGTGCGGTGGCTCTTTGAATGTGAAAGGATCCCGATCTGGCTCAGATGATTAGGGGCCATTCCCCTGAGCACTTGTGCCTTCGGGTCCTGCTTCGGTGGCCAAAGCCACATTCTTGATGCCCGCTTTGCGGAGCGCAGAAAGCATTTGTACGACATATTCATAGGCCAGAACTTTATCTGCTGCCAAAACGACCCGGCGCTTGGGATTGCCTTTCAGGGCTTTTTGAACTTCAGCCACCAGGCTGGATTGCGTCACTGAGGATTCGTTCACAAAAATGGAGCCCGAGGCATTGATCGTGAGCATGATGTCTTCCATACTCACAGCGTCCTGAGAACCTGAACTCGGCAAATTGGTCTGAATCGCACTTTGGACGGAGGGTAAAAAGGCCATCACAGCCAAGAATAAAACGAGAATCATCATCACATCGATCATGGGGATGATTTCAAATCTGACTTCTTTGCGACGCTGTCTGCGACCATTGCTGAACATGCTTGGATATTGCCTGAAAGGTAGGGTATAATTCCCATCCATCATAGCACCCATTCAAGCAAAAAGGCAGAATTTCCAAGGCATGATTCGTCTGTTGAATTCCTCCCTGGCCAGCCTGGCTCTGCTCTCGCTTGTGGCCTGTCAAATCAAGCCCCCAGTAGAGCCAGATAAATACGTGGTCTTTGGCAAATCCAAAGATGCAGTCACCCTCGACCCCGCAGACACCACTGACGGGGAATCGTCTGCTGTGGTACTGAATATCTTTGAACCCCTTCTGCGCTTTCAGCGTGAAAAAACGCTGGTAGAACCTGGTTTGGCCACCGAGTGGAAAGTTTCTCCTGATAAGCTCACCTGGACGTTTAAATTGCGCAAGGGGGTTAAATTTCACGATGGAACACCCCTCAACGCTGAAGCCGTCAAATTCAATTACGATCGCCAAATGGATGAAAAAAGCCCTTGGCGCTTCAAGGCCAAAATGGAATATTGGCACCTCTTTTTTGGGGCTGTAACAGCCATCGAAGCCCCATCAGAAGATACAGTCGTGTTTAAACTCAAGTCAGCTGATGCCACGTTTTTAACCAATTTGGCCCTGTTTAATATGGGCATAGCCAGCCCGACAGCGATAAAAAAACATGGCGAAAACGTCTTTAAAAACCCAGTAGGCACAGGTCCTTACCAGTTTAAAGCCTGGATTCGCAACGAAAAAATCATCCTCAAACGCTTCCCTGAATACTGGGGTGAAGCCCCCAAAATCGACATGTTGATTTACAAACCCGTGCCCGATAACGCAGTTCGCCTCTTGGAGCTCGAAAACGGCTCTATCGACGTTTTGGACGGCATCAACCCTGATGATGTGCCGCGTATTCGCGAGAACAAAGCACTCAAGCTGATCACCCAACCCGGTTTGAATGTGGGATATCTGGCCCTGAATAACCTCAAAAAGCCCCTGGATAATCTCAAGGTACGGCAGGCGATCAATTATGCGATCAACAAACCGGCTTTGGTCAAAGCTTTCTTTGCCGAAGGCAGCTTGGGAACGGTGGCGGTCAACCCCATGCCTCCAACCATTTGGGGCTACAATAACCAGGTCAAAGACTACGATTATAACCCTGAAAAAGCCAAACAATTGTTGCGCGAAGCAGGGCATCCCAACGGATTTAGTCTCAAACTCTGGACCATGCCCATCGCTCGCCCCTATATGCCCCAGCCCCAGCGCATCGCTGAGGCCATTCAGGCCGATCTCAAAGCGGTCGGGATTGAAACCCAAATAGTCTCGTTTGAATGGGGCACTTATCTAGATAAACTCTCAGGCAGTGAACACGATATGGCCCTGGCGGGTTGGATCGGCGACAATGGCGATCCCGACAATTTTCTCTACACGCTTTTAGACAAAGAAAATACGCAAAAAGGCTCTGCAGCCAATTATGCCTTTTATAGAGGTGAAGAAGTACATCAGCTCTTGGTTAAGGCCCGCACGGTCTACGATCAGGCTGAGCGTACCCGACTCTATGAACAGGCCCAGGTGCTGATCAAACAAGATGCGCCCTGGGTCCCGCTGTTTCACTCGACCCAGATGATGGCCACTTTGGCCGGGGTAGATGGTTTCTACCTACATCCGGTCGGTGAAAAGAAATTTAACACCATTTTTTGGACCAAAGGAAGGAATTAATCCATGGAACGTACTTTTTTAGCAATTAAACCCGACGCGGTGCAACGCGGTCTGGTTGGAGAAATCATTGGCCGTTTTGAAGGCCGGGGCTACAAACTCGTCGGACTGAAACTGATGCAGGTCTCGCGTGAAACCGCTGAAACCCATTACGGTGAGCACAAAGGCAAGCCCTTCTTTGATGGCTTGGTTGAATTTATCACCTCTTCTCCCGTGGTTGCCATGGTTTGGGAAGGCAAAAACGTGATTTTGGCAGCCCGCAAAATGATGGGTGCCACCAATCCCCAAAACGCTGAACCAGGCACGATTCGTGGCGATTTTGCCGTCGATATGGGCATGAACGCCGTACATGGTTCCGACAGCCCTGAAAGCGCTACCCGGGAAATTGGCATCTTCTTCAAACCCGAAGAAGTGGTCGGCTGGGATCGCTCCACTGATCGTTGGATTATCGAATAACGCAGGTCTTGCGCCTGTGCTATTCAGGCCCAGATTCACCTGACAGCGCTTTGATTGCAGGTGATCTGGGCTGGAGTGAGATTGACGGCTGGCAAATGAAGTCAGTGATTTAAATAGGGAAAGGGATAACCTTTCCCTGATTTTTTGGGTGGGGTTTGTTTGGGTTCCGGGCCTGTGTTTGGGGCCTGTGTTTGGGGCTGGATCGTAATTGAAGGCAGAAGAATGAAGAATTCCAAGAAAATGAATGTGGGTACTGAAATCGAATTGCACCAGGAGACCTGGAGCTTTGCTGATAGCATAGCCCATTTTGACGAACACATACTGCAATCGGTGCCCCATTGCCAGGAGCAGCGCGAGTATATTGCCGCCCTGAGCAAGTTTTTTCTCTATTCGGGTTCGCGGGTTTACGAAATTGGCGTGTCGACAGGCGGGCTGGCTCAGGCCCTGTTAAATCTGATGCCCGAACGGGATTTTCAGTATATAGGCCTGGATCTCGAACATGAAATGATTGCCAAAGCCCGTGAGCGCTTAAAAGGCGAACCCCGTTTTCAGGCATTACAGGCCAATGCCACCACATTTAATTTTGAACCAGCCAGTGTGATCATTTCCTATTACACATTGCAATTTATTCCACCGGCTGAGCGGCATGCACTTCTCAAACGCCTGTATCAGGCCCTCACACCCGGCGGAGCTTTGATTCTCTACGAAAAAACCCTGGGTGAAAACGCCCCGATACAAGATTTGCTTAATCAGCTCTATCTTGATTTTAAATCCGCTCAGGGGCTGAGCCCTGACGCCATTCTCAACAAAGCCCTGGCTTTGCGTGGGGTCTCCCTACCAATTTCTTTGACACAAAATATCAGTCAACTCAGGCTCGCAGGTTTTGAAACAATTGAATTGGTTTACAGGGCCTACTGTTTTGCCGGGTTTTTGGCCCTCAAACCCGCTTGCTGCGCCTCCGATTAGCAAGCCTGCGCGATGATCATAATAAGGGCGACAAAACCCTGAGCAGAGAATTGCGCAATTTATGCCAGAGGCTGTATTTTTCGACATCTGCCAGTGTAATTTCTTGGCAAAACTCCAAATCTTTTTGAAATTGGGTTTTGATCGCTTGAGCAAAATTGGCATCATAAACCACTGCATTGACCTCATAATCCAGTTCAAAGGAACGGACATCCATATTGCAGGTACCGACCGAGGCTATACTCTGATCGACACTGATCGTCTTGCAGTGTAAAAAGCCCTTTTGATATCTGTAGATGCGACCGCCGGCCTTTAAAATCCGTTCAAAATAGGTCTCTGCGGCCCAATAGGGTATGCGTTTGTCTGGCAGCCCTGTCATCATCAAATTCAATTTCACGCCTGATAATGCGGCCGTCTCCATGGCTGTCGCAATACCGTCGTCAGGAATAAAATAGGGGCTCTGGATATAGACTTCGTGATCAGCATTGATGATCAGGTTAAAAAACAATTGTTTAATTGAAAACCAATCTGAGTCAGGGCCACTGCAAGCCAATTGCATCGGCACCCGATGTTGGACATCTGGGGAGTATTCATGGGCAGGGAAATACTTTTTATCACTGAGCCAAATTTGGCTGCTGTTAAACCAATCGGTGGCAAAAACGGTTTGCAATTGCAGGGTCATTTCACCATCTATGCGCAATCCCGTGTCACGCCAAGCAGGAAACTTTTTTCCCCCGGTGATGTATTCTTCGCCCATGTTCATGCCGCCAATATAAGATATCTTGCCATCCAGAATCACAATTTTGCGGTGGTTAAGATAATTGGCCAGTCCAGAAATGAAGACATTGAGTGGATCGAGAAATATTTTGAATTCAATCCCTGCCGCTGTCAATTTGCGTTTGTACTCCCTGGATATACGTCCAAATGAGCCCACTCCGTCGAAGAGCAGCCGGACTTCGACCCCAGCTTGGGCTTTTGCACAGAGCAATTCAGCGAATTCCCATCCCAAAGCATCAGATTTCCAAATAAAAAACTCCATGTGAATAAAATGCTGAGCGGCCAAGATATCTGTTTTTAAGGTTTCAAAAAAAGTTGAACCTTCGTGAAAGAGTTGATAGCGATTGTGCAGGGTCAACGTGGAGTGGTTGCTGTTAAGTAGCAATTGGATCGATTTACGGATGTCCACATTGCGGGCAGTGGCTTTTTCTTGCTCTTGGAATTCAATTTGGGCCAAAAATTGACGCTGTTGTAAAATGACTTCACTTAATTGGAGCTGGAAGCGCTCCTCGGGTCGCTGTTGCAAAATTTTGTGTTTTTTCCAATTGATGCCCGCAAAAATATAGACCAACAGACCCACAAAGGGCAAGAAATAAAGGGTCAATAACCACGCCAACGTGGACTGGGGTGGTTTATTGTCGAGCAATATCACACCCGTCATCCCGAGGATATACAGCAGATAGACACTGCTTAAAAAAAGCTGCGAATCGGTGAGTTCAAGCCACATACCTCCATCATACCCCGCTGCCAGTCAGTGAACCAAATCTCTTTTCGGCGCTCACCCTCTGGTTGCGAACCCCGATCAGCTGCTAAATTGCGATTGAAACACAAATAGAAAGTACCCAGTCAATGTCCCCATCTCCTGTCTTGCTTTGGTTTCGCCAAGATCTGCGCCTGTCAGATCACCCTGCTTTGCATGCTGCCTTAGCAGCAGGTGATGTGATTCCTGTGTTCATTTGGGAACAAGAAGCTGGAGCCCCCTGGACTCGGGGCGCGGCCAGTCGCTGGTGGCTGCATTTTTCGCTCAAAAGCTTGGCCCAGAGCTTAGCTGAACGTGGCTCTCGCCTGATTTTACGTAAAGGCAAAGCTGAAGAGGTATTGCCTGAAATAATCCAAACATGTGGAGCCCAAGCCGTCTTTGCCTCTCGGCGCTATGAACCTGTTTTGGCCGAAGCTGACAAGCAACTCAGCCGGGTTATTCCCCTCCGTTTGTTTGAGGGAACACTCTTGAGTGAGCCCGGTCAAATCTTGAATGGTTCTGGAACGCCATATAAAGTTTTTACGCCCTATTGGCGGGCCTGTTTAAATCAGCTTGAAATTCTCCCTCCGCTTCCGGTCCCGCAAACATTACCAAGCGTGGATTCAAGTTTGACCTCTTTGGCCTTAGATGAATTGGGTCTGTTGCCCACATTGAACTGGGACAGCCAAATGCGCAAGACCTGGCAGTGGGAGAGACTGCTGCGATGCAAAAATTAGAACATTGGGTCAAAGCAGACGTATCAAATTATCCCGATGCCAGAAACCGACCTGATCAGCAAGGCACGTCTCGGCTGTCTCCGCATCTGCATCTGGGAGAATTATCACCCCGGCAGATTTACTGGGCTCTGAAAAAATGGGGGCAAGACCAGCCACAGGAATCCTGCCGGGTTTATTTGAATGAAATAGGCTGGCGGGAGTTTGCGCATCAAATTTTGACGCATTTTCCCCAAACAGATCTTGAACCGCTTGATGCCCGTTTTGCCCATTTTGAATGGCAAGAACGCCCAGAATGGCTGAAAGCCTGGCAAAAGGGCCAGACCGGCTATCCGATTGTAGATGCGGGTATGCGTGAACTCTGGGCGTTGGGCTGGATGCACAACCGTGTGCGCATGATCGTTGCCTCTTTTTTGACCAAAGACCTGATGTTGCCTTGGCAAGAGGGGGCAAAATGGTTTTGGGATACATTGGTCGATGCGGATTTGGCCGCCAATTCCCTCAATTGGCAGTGGACTGCGGGTTGCGGGGCAGATGCGGCCCCTTATTTCCGGATCTTTAATCCTATCAGCCAAGGCGAAAAATTTGATCCCGGCGGTGAGTATGTGCGCAAATGGGTGCCTGAGATTGCCGCACTACCAGATAAATGGCTGAATAAACCCTGGGAGGCCCCACCGCTTGTTTTGCTGGAAGCCGGGGTACGCTTGGGCGACAATTATCCTTTCCCAATGATCGAGCATAAACAGGCCCGCGAAGGCGCGTTGGCTGCTTTTGCCAGGATAAAATCATCGGGTTCCAAAACAACCCTTCCCTGAACGCGACAAGCCACTGAGACATTCGGGACTTGCATCGCAAAGAGGGAAATGCTTTAATGATTGAGAAATGTAAAGTTATGTAACAAAACTTAAATTCAGGAAAGTGGGGGGCTGTGTTTATGACTTTGGGTCAGCGTTCGTACTTGCCAGTTTGTTTGAGTCTGCTTGCGTTCAACTTAAGTGGCTGCGTCCTTCCCACGGGACAATTTTTGGCCGAATTAGATCCAAGTGCCTTTATTTCGAAACCCAAAGCGGCTGTAAATGCTCAGCCAAAGGCGGGTTCGACTTCTGTCCCCGTTTTAGACAAAGAAACGGAACCCCAATTTGCGTTCAATCCCTCTGCCAGTCCTGTTGACTCACCGATGACAGTGCCGAGTTTGACAATCCCGCCTTCATCTGCGACCATCCCAACTCCCCCGGTCACCGCGCCAATATTCTCAAAGCCAATTTTCTTGATATTGGGATAGGCTATGCACTCAGTCCATCAGGCCAAGCCTATTATGTTCAGGTTTTTGGCAAATCCCGTTAAAAACCCTTGGCTCTAGCTCCTTGTGAGCAAACGGGTGTGATTGTCAGTTATTATCAGGGGGTGCTAGACTGGGAAGGACTATGGTAGACCTTTCTCATTTTTTAACCGAATTAGCCGGAATGACCGGATTAGCCGAATTGGTTGCGCGTGATTCAGCGCTTCGCTCTCCGTATCCTTATGGTTATCGGCCTCGGCTTTGTGACTCATTTTTCACCCCTACCACAGTTCAATATTCCCAACAATAAACTATCATGGAAAATCCCTAAACAGCCGATGAAATTTGCAGATTTTGACCTCAAACCCGAACTATTACAAGCCTTAGAAGAAATGGGTTATACAGCCCCCACCCCCATTCAAGAACAAACCATTCCAACCCTATTACAAGGTGGCGACGTGATTGGTTGTGCCCAAACCGGCACAGGTAAAACCGCCGCATTTGCGCTGCCTGTTTTGCAGCGTATCAACCCTGGTGCCACCGCCCATCCTCAGGCATTGATCATTACGCCAACCCGTGAGTTGGCTGAACAGATTTTTAAATCGATTCAGGACTATACCCGATTTATGCCTGTGCGCTGTGTTGCTGTCTATGGGGGTGTTCCCTCCCGGGGTCAAGAAGCAGCCCTCAAAAAAGGCGTGGATATCGTTGTGGCAACGCCTGGCCGTTTACTTGATTTGCTGCAAAAGCCCTCACTTCGACTCTACGATGTGCGTTTTTTGATCCTCGATGAAGCCGACCGCATGTTGGACATGGGCTTTATTCCCGATGTTGAAAATATTGTCAGTTATGTCCCTCGCACCCGTCAAACCCTGCTATTTTCTGCCACGATGCCACCCGAAATCGAAAAATTGGCCCGCAAAGTCACCCGCACCCAGTCTGCGGAGATGATTGTCGTGGGAGAACGGAGTTCATCTGCAGACACCGTGACCCAGTGGATTTGTAAGGTGGGCGACCGTGACAAAATGCCACTTTTGATTCAATTGCTCAAAAACGCGGAAATGGTCTCGACGATTATATTTACCCGCACCAAGTTGGGTTGCGCAGAATTGAGCCGCCGTCTCGATGATGCAGGCATTTCAGCGATGGCCATCCACTCCAATCTCACCCAAACTCAGCGCCAAAATGCCCTTGACCGCTTCAAACGGGGCGAGTGTCGAATTTTGGTAGCTACAGATATCGCCGCTCGCGGACTGGACATTGAAAAAGTCTCCCACGTGATTAATTTTGACACCCCCACCCATCCCGAAGACTATGTGCACAGGGTGGGCCGTACGGGCCGAGCTTTGGCAAAAGGTGAGGCCTTCACTTTTGTCGCTCCCGCAGAAATTCGCCATTTAAAGAACATCGAAAGACTGATTCGCAAAGAATTGCCTGAATTTAAATCCGAAGTCTTTGCCCAGGTTGAGAATGCGCCAGAACAATCAGAGCAAAAAGAACGGGCAGAGCGAACACATTCGAAAACCAGGCCTGAGCGGAGCAAAACAGACGTCCGCAAGTCACAAACAGACAAAAACGAGCGCCCAAGTCCAGAACGCACACGTGGAGAGCGTGTCCGCACAAAAGTTGAGCCCACTGCCCGTCGGAAAGCTGAACGAAGCCCTGCCGAAAGCCATTCTGAAAGCCAGCAGGTAAAGGCAAAACCCCAGGCAAGTGAAAATGCCCATGGAAAGCGCTTTGTCTCTAAGCCACTTGAATCGGTTGAAACACCCCTCAATACACAGCCTGTACGCAAAGCCCCACACCACAGACGCTCAGCCAAGGTCGCTGAAACTGCAACTCAGGCTCTTGAAGTCCGCAGTGCAGAAATTGAAACGCCTTTTCCTGTTGAAAGGTCTCAGAAAAACCATGTGCGGGAAAAACCACAAAATGAAAGAAGCTCTCAACGTTCAAGCCGCACAGTTCGTGCTGCAAAGCCCGTGGATCAACCTGACCTTGAATTAGAACTGCCAGGTCAAGAAAAGCCCATTCAACACACACGTTCCCATCGCAATGCTGATAAACCACGCTCAGAACCCACCCGCACCGGTTTTGTCCCACGCTCAGCCCAGTCCCAGACAGCCTCTGCACCTCATCATTCCAGCAAGCAATTGCCTGTTGACGCTCACAATGATGATATGTCGATTGCAGTTGCAAAACCCAAAACAGGGGGCTACACTCCGCGTCCAGTCTCACACATCGCTGCGGCACCGAACAAACCCTCTCATTCTGCAAAAATGTCTAAAAATGCCCAACCAGGCAGCCCCACTTCTTCCCGATTTTATCGGCATGACGATGATGTTGACTGGATTGAAGAAGATTAAATCGCCTGAGGGACCCACCCTTTGCATTGCATGGTGAGGCCGATTATACTGATTTAAACTACCATGTCAATAGCCAGCCCTGAAGACCTCAAACTGATTGAAAAGCTGATCCAGCGCGGGCTGGTTGAGCGCTCTACGCTTGTGCAAATGCTGGAATCCCAAAAAAAAGCATTTGAAAGAGATCAAGCGACCCTGTCTGGGACACTGTTTCAGATTGATGCCATGCAGGGGCTCTTGCTGATGAGTGATCTGGTCTCTAAGCAAGAATTGGGGGCACATCCGCTCTCGACCAAGTTATCTGTCTCAGATTGGGTGCCCTGGGGCACTCACCGACTTCTCTGCCAAGAAGAAGATGGAAACCAACTGCAGAGTGAACAGGCTTTGCCTGGTGAGGTCCCCGCGTTGGTGTTATCCCGCGATGGGGCCTGGGTTTACACCTCTGAAGGTCTCCAAGCTAAAACTTTGGGACATACCTGGAACAGCCTCTTTAGTGGCAATTTAAGGGGGCGGGCTCAAGCCGGTCCTTGGGATCTCTTCCTCTCTTATGACAATGCCTTATTGGCCTTGACCGATCGGGGCGCAGGCACTGTTGAGGTTCTCTCTACAGAGACCTGTGAATTGCAGGCCCGCTTCCAAATTCGACCGCCTGGGGGTACCACTTGCTTAAGTGTGGCCTTTGACCTGAAGCAGATGCGGGTCATCGTCTCAGACAATCAATCAACGAGCTTACATTTGGGTTCAATCAAAGACGGCTCACTTGAACAGGCCAAACCAGGTTTGGGTCTTTTGGGCAATTTGGTCCTGGCGCCAGATGGCGAACATCTCTACATACTCACACTCAAACCAGCCCAAGAATTGTTATATCTCAACCTCAACGATTGGACAGTTGCCAAACGGGTGTCGCTTAAAGGTGATCTCTTTCGCAATCAATCTGAAGTTCCGTGTGATTTGCTCACACTTTCCCCTGATTTTAGCCTTCTCTTGGTCATGACGTATCAAAATGCCCCGGATCCCCTAACGCCCATTATCTCAGTTGTCGACACCGCCCAGGTCAAAACACTTAGACGGTATGCGCTCAAAGATGGGTCCAAACCTTATCAATTGCTATTTTCACGTAGCAACCCTCTGATGGCGTATAAAGAGAAAAATCTGCGTGAGATGCTGTTGGAGTCTGGTTTGGTTGATCCCCTTGCCCTTCAAACGCTGGAGCAACCTGAACCCACTCTGGCATATCAATCGCTTTCTCACCCTTCAGCTTTACAAACCCCGCAAGAGTTTGTCCCTCCCCCCTCATTTCTCCCCCCCGTGGTGTCTCGCAAACCGATGCCGGGCACATTTCAACCCGAACCCAGTGCTTTGGTTGAAGCAGACAGTCTTCAGCCCATTTCTCAGCCCAGCGATGCAAATACGCCTGCGACTCCCCATGCCCAAACTGTTCCCAAAATCGAAAAGATCACTTTAAGTGCTGAGAGCGAAACTGTAATTGCCCAATTATTGGCAGAGGTGTTTCAGCGTGAACACCACCTCGAATTAATGGATTTGCCAAGGCCCTGGAACTTATTGCGAGAAGAAGCAGCCCGCTTGCGACCCCTTCTAGAATCTCAATTGCAGGCAGAAGTCGCGATTGACAAACTCCACGAGGGCCGCAGTTTAAAAACAACCCTGCGTCGCCGCCAGGTCTTGCTGCGTCAAGAGCAGGAAGCGTGGTTGTCTAACCAAGGTGCTTCGATTGTCCCCTTGCAATGTCCGCATTGTCAGCAAAACCTCATGAATCATTGGGAATGTCAAGTCTGTGGCTTTGAAGTGCTCAATCCTCTGCGTCAGTTTAAGCAGCGCATCGCGTCTGCAGAGGCCAACTCAGGCTTAGAACCCGGCCATGTGCTTTTGCCTGACCCCCATCACTTGCGACTTTTGGAGCTCAATCAGCGCAAAGAAATTACCTGGCATTTAGATCCGGATCAGCTCTCGTGTGATTTTCCCCGCGATATGATCCGCTTGCCCAACCTCAATTATCTGGTCGCAGATGCCCATCGCAACCAAATTTATGAAGTGGGCAGCAAGGGTAAAATTCATTGGTCGATGAAGACCTTTACATCGAATCAACACAAACTGAAACACCCGGTCAGGGTTGGTTGGCGCCAATTGCCAGACAGCGAATCCCTGCGCTATTTGATCGTCGATCAGGGGCATCACCGTGTTTTGGAAATAGATCCTGACAGCCAGATTCATTGGCAATTTGGGGTGCTGGGAGAGGCCGGAGACGATGCGTACCATCTTGATACTCCCACAGACCTGCAATGGACCCCCGATCGCACATGGTTGATTTGTGATGCAAACAATGGCCGGGTTTTAGAAGTCAGTGCCGAAGGTGAAATCGAACAGTGTTTTGATCGGGAAAGTTATGGCTTGAGCCGGCCCGTTTGTGCCATGCGACTCTGGAATGGTCATACTTTAATTGTCGATGCCGAGCTCTTCCAGGTTCTCGAACTCGATGCCATGGGCGTTGTCAAAGAGCGTGTGACCTATTACAAAACGGGGATGTCTACAGATTTGCGCCTTTTGGAGCCTTCTCGATTAATCCGCCTACCCAACCAAGATCTGTTTCTCTACAACGAGCGCAAAGCGATTCAAATTTTACCCAGCCAGAAAAAACTGCTCTGGTTTTCACCCTTAGATAAAATTCAAACCTATGTGACTACGCAGCCAGTGCCTGTTCCAGCACCGATAGACCCAGAACCAGAGCCAATACCTGAGCCCGTTGCAACAGAAATCCCCCCCCCTTTAACTGAGGAAAATACCCATGCCAGTCCCGCTCGCTTTCGCAGGGTCTCTGCACAAGAACGTCTGCAGGCACTGATTAATCGACCCAGTCCGGTCAAATCTCAGACAGAGAGTTTTGATCATTCAGTTTTGTATCTCAAAGCAGGGGAAGAATTGGGCAAACTTTCTCCTTATCTGATCGATCAGCGCCACAATGGCATTGTCAGGATTGATCGCAAAGGCAAGGTAACTTGGCATTATGGCTACGACTTGGAGCAAAAACTTGCCAGACCCCAGTCGATTCAGGTCACAACCCATTCATTGGTAATTGCTGATACGGGCAATAGTCGCATTCTCGAAGTTTCTCGTCTCGACAAAGAACTTTTAAATGAAATCAAAGGGCCAGTCCAAAGCCGTCTGAATCACCCACGATCTGTACGTTTACTCGCCAATGGGAATTATCTGATCGCCGACCAATACAACCAACGCTTGGTAGAAATTTCACCCGATAATCAGATCGTCTGGGAATTTCACCAAGAAGATCTCACAGCCTCGCCACAATATGTAGAAGAATTGCCAGGCGGCGATATCCTCTTTGTCGATGCACTGCTCAACCGCGTCACCCAGATCAACCGCAAAGGCCAAGTCCGCTGGTACTATGGCAGTCCCCTCAAAGGTCAGCCACGGATGCGCCAAGATCGGCTGTTTGGCCCCAGTTTTGCCACTCATTTGGCCAATGGACATACCTTAATTGCGGATACCCGCCACCACCGTGTGGTAGAGGTCGATCAACAGGGACATACTGTTTGGGAGTATATTGGCCATGCGCGCAGCAACAGACTCAATCCCACCTCCGTACGCAGATTAGACAATGGTCATACCTTGATCAGTTTTTTTAACCACACCAAGTTGGTTGAACTTAATCCAGATAAACAATGTGTCTGGTCGTTTACTTTGGGCAAAGATGTCTTTCAACCGCCGGTTGAAGGCGACGAAGACACCCTGGTTCAACATGAAACGGAAGAAATTCGCCCGTTTTACAATGCAGTTGAAAAACGCCTGATTAACTCGGCCCGTAGTGCAGGTCAAGAGGTCCTTGAACTGCACATTGAATTGATGGACAATGTGCAAATGAAGTCGGTTCGCGCCTCGCTGATAATGATGCAGGCCGAGGAATTTGGCATGGTGTTTAAATCATTCCCACCCCCAGAAGATCTCATGGCTGACCGTTTTGGCCGCAGATTGGTCTTGGCCTGCAGTTTAACACCGCCTCACAAACGGGGTGATGTCGTCGAACGCCTATCTGGCATTGCCGAGGTGCTGAGTGTCGATCCCAAAGACATTCATTTGGCTGAAAATTAACGGGTAGCTTGAAAACGCTGAGACGCATAGGTATTTTTGAGTTCGTTTAAGAGTCCTTTACACTGGGTGGCTATTACCCTTTTTTTTCCCAACGACAATTCAATTGACTTGAGATTGGAATTTTGCCGCGAAAGTTTAATTATTTTTTGGGTTGACGCTTGAAAGGCCTCCCAATGCTGTTTTGCTACGTTGAAATCAACCCATTCTGGCTTTGAAAGCTGCCCTGCGAGCGCGTTTAAATTTTTTTGGGTCAAGGCAGTCTGCGTTTGCATTTCTTTTTCCCATTGGTTCATTTCTTGCTCTGTAAACGCTTCAATATGGGGTTTGTGCAGAGCCAAAATTTTTAAACTGGCGATGAGACTTTGAGCAATCGCAATTTCTTTCTCAGGGTTATACATGGCTTTTGGGCTGTGTTGCTTTAAACGATTAAGCGCCAATTCAAATTGCTCCCAGGCTTTGCGACCTGTCAGTGTGGACCATTTTTGAGCTTCGATATTGCTTTCTTGAGTGGCCCAGGCCAATAATTGCTGATCCAGGGTTTTAAACTGGGCCCAACATTGGTCAAATTCAAGCAAAAGTTGTTTTTCAGTGGGCGTGCTCTGTATTTGGGTCCATTTGTCCAGGACTTGTCTGTGTGACTCCAAGGCATGACTGGCCTGATTCACTTGCAAAACAAAATTTTGAGACTCCTCACGGTTCAGACTCAAAACTGCATTTTTTTCAGCTTCGATTGCAGCTTGGAGATCATCTAACAATTTCAGGCTGATGTCTGTTTTGGTTTGTTGAAGCTCCAAATTGGTAGGAGGGTGGTAGATTGCGGCAAAATAAAGCAAAGCACCCAACAATATAAGCGTAAGCCCCCAAGGCAAAAACTGAGTCAAAGACTTATTTTGGGTAGGCATGGTGAATGAATCCTTTGAGCTTGATACATGATTTAGGTGGAATAGCACACCAAGTTTAGCCCAAATCAGCTCAATTTTTGCTCAATATTCAGACTGCCCCTCTAAAAATCGGCTGAAAAAGGGGGTTAAATCCCCCCCATATTCAGCTTCTAAAAACTGCCGAAAGTCGGCTACGGCATAAGACTTGAGCCGATATTGCCGATAAAACCGTCCCAAACTGACAAATAGATTGTGTTGTTTGTGGTGAAACAACCCTTGCAAGCCGGCGATAAATTGCCCCTCTGCATAAACGGCTTCAGGGGTCCTCAGACTCCAACTTTGGGTGGGAACCAACTGACTGGGTGGGCGTTTGAGCTGAGTATTTGAAAAAGGGGTGCGATAATCATACCAATCACAAATCACCTCATCGACAAATCCTGCCTGCGCATCTTGGGGGGAAGCCCCACGCCCAAACCACATATGACAAATTTCATGGGGAATCAATTCCAAGCGGCTCACAATGGCCCCACCGTATTCCATCGAATACTCTTGGCTCAAAGGCAGATCTCCCGTTTGCAGAGAATAGAGTTTGACCAAAAGTTGAGGAAAGGCATAAGGTCCATATTGATGTTCGAATTCAAACAACGTGCTGCGGATCCGTTTCTCAGCTTCGGCAAAAACCTGTTTCTCGCTCAGGCCCTGGCTCTTACCCAAACCCTTTGGGATAACCAGCGTGACGGGAATGGGGGAATACAGCCCCTGAAAGGCAAAGTTAAAGCTGCGCAAAGGAGCTGATTCGAATTCAAAATAGGGCATGGCCAGATTAAAGCGTTGATCAAAGCCCAAACGGTAGAGTCCTTTCCCGCGTTCAGAATAATCCGTGGCATTGCTGAAGACCTGCAAGGGTTGCGTGAGCCCTCGAAAAGTAAAATTCCAAACCATGGGATGGCGTTCAGATTCAAAGCCAGAGGGAATCAAGACATTGCTGAAGCGCGCATCACTGGAATCGCTGAAGTCTGTGCGCCAATGAAAAGGCTTTTTCCAGCGCAACCCCCAAGCGGTGAGGCCTGTTATGGGGTACAAAAGCTTCAGTTGTTGTTCTTTTTGCAGCCCCTTTTCATTGAGGGGGATCAGCAATAGCCACTCATGCCCCCCTGGTGCCAATTGACGTTTAAACGCGACAGGCTCACCATTCAGCCAGACCTTTTCTGCCCTTTGGGTAAATAAAAAGGCAGCAGACTTGGCTTGCGCCGGTACCTGGAAGCGAATCTCAGCTTGGGCTGAGATCTGCTTTTTATCCACATCTATCTTTAGATTTAGGCTGCTATGTAAGGGTTTTGCAGCACAGATTTGCGCCGTTTCAGGACCAAAACATTTTTCTGAATTGGAACTGAGAGGGTAGGTTATTTTTTGAACAGTTTTTGTCGATTCTGCATAGGTTTGAGCGGGCCAAAGGCAAGCAAAAATGCACCAAAACAAACACACCCTGTTGAGGATTATCACTTTTTTCAAATTCGGCTCAAGACCATGAGGCTGATAAACAGCCCTGAGAACAGAGGCAAAAGCAATAATAACGGACTGCGAGCGGGGTTTTGACAGACAAATACGCCCTCATTTATGGAAAAATGACCAGGAATAGCATCGACAGGGAAAGCCACACGCGGATTTTCAGGCAAATAGAGCAATGTCTCTTCGGGCTCATCTAAAAGACGTTCCACCTCGTGGGTCTTTAAAACTGTCTGATATTTTTGGCCTTGAACTGTGTATTCAAACACCAATTTGTAGACAGGATAAGTATTTCCATTTATTTTAACCGCTGTACCTGTATCTTGTTTCTCGCTTAGGGGAACTTGTAATAATTGTCCCTGGACCAACAATTTCCAAATTTTGAGGCCCATGAAGAGTCCTTGAACGATCAACAACAGACCTGCTATCGGAAAAAGCAACACAAATAAAACCCCATGGCCAAAGGTCGAGGCCCGAAACCCAGATTGAGAGATGCGGGCAATGTTGGGATTTTCGGCTTTAAATTCTATCGGTACCTGTGTGCCAAGGGGCTCGGTTTGCCCTGTTTTAAAGGCACGGGCCTGATAAGCCTTACCTTCGTGCTGAAAGTGAAAGTTGTAAGCATAGACCCGGCTCTTGTTTTCGGTAGAACTGGTGGCTTGTACCGTCTCAATGATTGCCTGACCAGTAAGCAGCGGGCCACTGAATTGAATATCACTGACAATTACATCCAGAGCAAAGATCCAGACAAATATCAGCGAGAAGGAAAAAAATGCCCATCCAAACTGATTCATAAAGCCCCCCAAAAGCGCGTTTATGAGCGCCGAAAAGGGCACTTTACGCGGGGGGGTTTCTAAATGGGGCAATAAGTTAATGCAGAGCCTCTTCGTAAGAACTGTGGAATTGACGTGGTCGAGAGGGGAAACGATCGTGGGGAATCATTTGTATACTGGGGGGAGGCGGAATTTTCAGACTGAGATCACCGACAACGGCAATCATCAACTGGGTACCCGCAGCCAAAAATTCTTTGTTAATCGTCGGAAACAGATCCCCGCGTTGATGGTAATACGGGGTGCTATCATTGCTGGTCCATTCTTCAGAAAGACAAACTGAAGCATATCCTTGGTCGTGAAACGAAACATGGTCAGATTGACCTGTGCTGGTTCGATCCAAAGGCAGATTTAAACCGTGGGTCTTGTTGACCATCTGGTAATAATCCCACAAAATGCCATCAGGCCGAGCCACTTCCACAGTTTTATCTCCATCAGCATCCCAGCCGAGCATATCACTGGTGTGTACACTGGTGATTTTCATTCCCTGTTTTTTCAAGCTGCGGGCCAAATATCCACTGCCAATCAGGCCCAATTCCTCTTCATCAAACCAAGCAAAGAGAATATTGACTTTGCGCCCTTTGAGCTGCGGCAAAACAGCAGCGGCCTCAAGCACGGCCGTTGAACCAGAAGCATTGTCATCGGCCCCTGCATTGCGGACGGAGTCCATATGGGCGCCCACCACGATATACTCATCGGTGGGCTCATCGGCCATCAAACGCGCAGTAATATTGATCCCATTGCGGCGGTATTCATGGGGCTCTACTTTATAACCCAGGCTTTCGAGAGTTTGGCTGAGGTATTGACGGGTCAAGGCCCTCCCTTGAACCGTTCCCCTTTCAGGAATACTGGTATTGGCAGCAATCGGATTTTTACCCGTTAAGGCAGCCAAATTGGCCTCAATTCGGGCTGGGTCTACCAATTTTTCAATGCCTGCCTGGGGGGTATTGCGATTGAGAGCAAAACCACGCAAGGCCTGAGTTTGTTGCGAAATTTGGGGATTGGAAATCAGGGCATTGCAGCTCAGCAAGGTAAGAGCGACAGATGCCAAAAGGGATGCAAGCAGAACTTTTTTCATGGATGGCCTCATAAAACGGGATATTCAGATTGTCGATAAGAATAAGAAAAACTTGTGTTTTGATTAAGAATAATTTAAATTTTTTTTATTTTTCCGACATTTTGTCAAACCCGTATCTCATCGCGTTGAACCTGCAGACCTGTTAAACTGGCAGAACTAAATTAATACCCGACCACCAAGAATGAGGATGAATAATTACCATGATCATTGATCTAAATCTGATAAAAGACTATAACGAAAAACTGAGTCAAAGCCCTTTAAACAAATTGGTCATGAATGCCGTAGGGCGTGTCGACCTCAACGAATTGGCTGTAAACCGCGATCTGATCAAAAGCATGGATTTTTCTTTTTCTGATGAACTGGATGTGGCGCCCGAAGCCACTGCCCAGCAGAAAGTGGGTGTCTGTTGGATCTTTGCGGCCATGAATTTACTCAGATACTTTACCCAGAAAAAACTCAATGTCAAAACATTTGAGTTTTCGGGTCCCTATTTGATGTTTTGGGATAAATTTGAAAAGGCCAATTATTTCCTCGAAAAAATGGTCGAGTTTCGCGATAGGGATTATGATGACCGCGATCTCCGTCATTTTTTGGGTCAACCCCTGCCCGATGGGGGTGATTGGTATATGTTTGTGAATTTGGTCAAGAAATATGGCATGGTGCCTGCGTCGGTCATGCAGCACTCAAGTTTTTCAAAAGATTCCACCATGCACAATAATGTAATCTCCAGCAAATTGCGCCAGTACGCAGCAGAGATTCGCAAAATGGCCCAAGCGGGTGCATCGCTTGAAACCATTGAGCAGGAGCGCAAAATCTATATTGAAGAGCTGTATAAGATTATGGTGCTGAGTTTCGGCACGCCCCCAGAGCGTTTTGATTGGAGCTATCGCAACGAGGACAAAGCATTTTTCCGTGAAAAGGACCTTACTCCACACCAATTTTTTGAAAAATATGTCGATCTGGATGTCGATGATTATATTTGTCTCTGGAGTTCTCCCATGGCGGATACCCCTTACGACAAACTCTATACCGTGGCACATACCCGCAAAATGGTGGGTGGCGAGAAACACCTGGCTTTAAATTTGCATTTTGATCAATTCAAGCAATATGCCTTGCAAAAGCTCAAGAACCATGAACCTGTCTTGTTCTCTTGTGATGTCGGTAAAGACAGCTTGCGAAAAGAAGGTCTGCTATTAAAAGGCATCTACAATTATGATCTGCTCTTTCAGACTCATTTTGGCCTGGATAAACCAGAAAGGCTGGAAATGGGAGAGACGAGCATGACCCATTGCATGTTGATCGTGGGTGTCGATCTCGACCATGATGGCCAGCCGATCAAATGGAAAGTGGAAAACAGCTGGGGTGCCGAAGTTGGCAAAAAAGGCTATTTTATTATGTCGAACGAATGGTTTGAAGACAATGTCTATCAGCTGATTATTCCCAAAAAATACCTGGGTGAAGCAGAATTGGCTCTCTTGAATCAAGAACCCACTGTGCTGCCGCTCTGGCATCCTATGTTTTAAATTTTGGGTTTTAATTTCTGGGTTTTAATTCCTAGGTTCTCAATCCTGGGAGCTCATTCAAAAGCGTTAGCTGCCAAGGAGTTAGCTACCCAGGACTTCGCCGACTTCGACCCGCTGTCCGCGGGCGAAGTCGCCTGCAGCCATCTCTTTGCTGTCAGCTGGATGCACCCGCAATAACTCCAAGAATCCCTCCCCTGTTTGCACCAAAATGCTCTGTTTGAGCAATTTGGCCACAGCTCCGACCGTTAAGGGATCTGTGGCTGGATTAGCGCCGTTATAGACCTGAGCCTCTTTGACTTTCAGGGGTTTGCCTCTGAAAAAAGTATAGGTCTCTGGCCAGGGTTTAAGGCCCTGAATGCGGTGATAAAGTGCTTTTGCAGATTCGCCCCAATTGAGCTGCCCATCTTCTTTTTTCAGCAGGGGGATATTGGTAGCTTGGCTTGAATCTTGGACCTTGGGCAGAATTTCACCACTGAGATAGCCTGGCAGCGTCTCCATCAGCAATTCTGAACCCAATTTTGAAAGTTTCTCGGACAAACTAATGCCTGTTTCATCAGCGTCTATTGGCAGGGATCGCTTGAGCAACATGTCGCCTGTATCCATGCCCGCGTCCATGACCATCGTGGTCACACCGGTTTCACTTTCGCCATTGACCAAACACCATTGAATGGGTGCAGAGCCCCGGTATTTAGGCAAAAGTGAGGCATGGACATTGATACAACCATGTTTGGGCAAATCCAAAACGTCTTGGGGCAAGATCTTGCCATAAGCCACCACCACAAAGAGAGCAGCATCCACCGATTTGAGTTTTTCAAAGACCTCGGGGGTGTTGCGTATCTTGGCTGGCTGATAAACTTCAATGCCATTGGCTTCAGCCAAAATTTTGACGGGTGGAGCCGTCATCACCTGTTTGCGGCCGACTGGTTTATCGGGCTGAGTGACCACCAATTTGACTGGATATCCCGCATCTAACAGGGACTGCAGACAGGGAACCGCAAATTCGGGGGTTCCCATAAATACCAGTGTGGGTTTCACGCCAGTGCAACCGCAGACTCTGGCTCAGCCATCTCGACTTGATCCTCTTCATCTTCTTCATCTTCTTCATATTCACTCACAGCGGGCAATTCACCACTGAGAATTTTTTGAATCCGATCTTTGAGAATCGGAATTTCCCGCTGAAGCACAAATTCGTCTTCGACCAATTCGGTAAACAGCACTCCGTTTAAATGGTCAATTTCATGTAACAAAGCACGGGCCAATAGACCTTCGCCAGTGACGGTAATGGTTTTGCCTTGCAGATTCATGGCTCGAATCACAGCTTTGGCCGGGCGTTTAACATCTGTGAGCAGATCTGGGAGACTCAAACAGCCTTCGGGGCCGATTTGTTCACCTTCGGTACTGACCACTTCGGGATTGATCAGAAAATAGGGCCGATCTTGGTATTCATCGCCACAGTCCACAATAATAAAGCGTTTTGAAACGCCCACTTGGGGAGCTGCCAAACCCACACCATGGTAATGGTACATACTTTCGAGCATGTCTTCGGCGAGTTTAATCAGCTCGCGGTCGATATTTTTAATCGGTTTGGCTGGGCGAGTCAGGACCGAAGCCCCATAATATTTGAGATCGAGAATGGCCATTTGCAGTATCCTATTGTTTGGTCTGAATTTATGCATATTATAACACGCAGGTTCTGGGGGCTTGTCAGTCTTTTGCCGTACTTGCAGCGCTTAATTTAACTCTTTTTAACGATCTCACACGCTTGGAAATCAGTTGTTTACAGCAACTCGGTTATAATGAAACAGAGATAATTTTTTTACTATTGGATTTTGACTGTGGCAATACAACTTATATGTTTGATTGACGATGATGAAATTATGCCCTTATTGATTTCGGGTTTACTCAAGCGTTTGACACCGGGAATGGCTCCCATTCGCTTTGAAACTTATGCAAACGGTCAACTGGCCCTGGAAGGTCTCAATCAAACTCGGGAAGGTGCTTTTCCCGACCTCATTTTACTTGATTTGAGCATGCCCGTGATGGATGGGCACAGCTTTTTAAAACACTATGCTGAAAGCTTTGCAAATTCCCACCCCGATACCAAAATTGTGGTTTTGACCTCTTCGCTCTTAAAAGAAGATAAATTGGCAGTCAATCATTACGCCTTTGTTAAGGACTTCATGGTTAAACCATTGTTATTGACCCAGCTCAAACAATTACTGGAATTCGAATGTGTTAAATAATTGGCTTAGGAAATTGCGGATTCACTTGGTTCAATCTCTGTAGCCACGATCGGAAAACTCAATTGAAAGCGGGAGCCTTGACCAGGAGTGCTTTCGACGTGAATTTGACCGCCCAACATTTCAGTTTGGGTTTTAACCAAATACAGCCCGAGTCCATGGCCCTCAATCTGGGTATGAAAGCGTTGATACAGCCCAAAAATCTCTGTGGCATGGGCTTTTAAATCGATGCCAAGCCCATTGTCTTGTAATTCAAAGACCCAAAAGCCCTGTTCAGCTTTGACGCTGATCTTTAATGTTAAAGGTCGCTGTGGATCTTTGTATTTGAGCGCATTACTGACTAAATTGAGCAAAATACTGTGAAGGTAAACGGCGATGCTATTTATCTGAGTTACTTTGAGATCCAATTCAGGCCGCCAATGGGGGTCTGGCAAGAAATGGTTTAATTCGCTTAAGACATCTTCAATGATCGCAGTCAAATCAATCCAACTGCGCTCTTTTTGGCTGCGCCCTTGGTGGTGTAAACGCTCATGTAGCGCAATCAGGTCTTGATCCATGCGTTCAGCTGAAAGTTTGAGCTTTTCTAAGAGCTCAGTTTGTTCTTCTGAAAATGTTTCTTCCTGCCCCGTGGGAGATTCAAGCAGAGCCAAGAGCCCCAAGATATTGGCCACAGGTACACGCAAATTGTGGGAAACCAAATACGTAAATTGTTGTAGGTCCTGGTTTTGTTCTACCAATTTGGCCGTCAAAGCCCACAATTCAGTTTGGGCTCGTTTTTGTTGGCTGATCTCTTGACCCAGCAATAAATAGGTGGGTCCCTCTTGACCCGTTTGATAATTTAAAAGCAAATAACCCACCCAGCCATGGACCAATTCCATTTCTGCCTGGATTTGGCGGCCTTTTTCTAATTGCTTGAGGACCTGAGACCATTCTGGGGTCTGTTTAATCCACAGTCCGCCCAAGCGCCGACCCAATAACTCATTTTGTGAAAGCCCACTGAGCCGGATTAAATGGGCATTGGCTTCAATCACTTTGCTTTCTTTGTCGAGCACAGCAATCACTGAGGCAGAGCGAACTGTGGATTGAAAAAACTCAAGGTTTTTTTTATCAGAAAAAAGTTGGGCCTCAATTTGTTTGTGTTCGATGAGGTCAAAGGCTGAGACCAGAAGACCTTCTGGGGAATTTTGAAAGTGCAATTGAATATCCAAAATCTGATTTTTGCTATTAAGATGAACAACTATTACTTTTGATTGGCCAGATAACCAGGCATTTTGGGCCTGCGTTTGGGGAGGCTTTTCCAGATCAGATAATTTCATTTCACGGAAGCGTTCAGCACTATAGCCATATTTTTGACTGGCTGCCAGATTGCACTCACGGATCTGACCATTTTGGGGATCACAATACCACATCGGCACGGGGTTGTTTTCGAATAAAAAGCGGTAATGTTGACTTTGTTTTTGCAGAGACTTTTGAAAAAACCGCACCAAAAAAAACAAAAGAATGCCCGTTAAAAAGACATAGGCAAAACCTTTAAGCGTTTGAAATTGGCCCAAGAGCTGATCTGAATAAAAAATCCAAAGCAGACCAAAATTCATATACAACAATGCAATAAACAGTTCAGGAGTCCATTTGAACCGCTTTTTAACGTCTTTTATCGACATCTATGCTTAGATCATTTCCGCTCTTATTGATAAGGTATCTGTTTTCCTGTTAAAGCTTCAACGGCTGCCAAAGGCATAATCAATTGAATTTCGTAGCTGCCATCGGGTTGCTGTTCTGCTTCTGAGGCCTCTTGGGCACCTTTGATCAGGCCTTCAATCAATTTGCGCTCTTCAGGGTGGCTCTGCCCCCAATTATCAACGGTCATTCCTGCTTCAAGGTGCATTCCATAGATCAAAGCAGCCAAGCGGCGAAGTGCATCTGCTTTGGCAGCTCGCGTTGCCAAAAGGCGAGCCTGGGGACCCACAGCATCTTCGCGGCTGAAACCTCTGCCAAAAGCGTGAATTCGGCGCTTACGCCAGTCAATCCAAATCCCTGGCATGGGTTTAAGGGCGGGAACAAACGATTCTTCAAGCAGGGTTTCGGCAAAGCTTTTTTCGGCGGGTTGCTCTTGGGCCAGAGCACAGGCGGGACTCAGCAGTATCAGGAAGCCAATCAGGCAACCTTTGTGCAATAGGGAAGTGAAATTTGTTTTCATCATTTTGACTCCGGTGAGAGCCATCCTCCTTGATTCAGATGTTGCGAGAGACGGGATCGGGGGGGCAGGGGTTCCCAGTGGGAGCCACAGACCGGTGGTCGTGTAAATGGACTTCACGCTGTGGAAAGGGAATCACAATTCCTTCGGCATCAAAACGCAATTTAATGGCTTCGATGAGGTCAAAACGCACGTTCCAATATTCAGGGGTGGGCGCCCAAGGCCGCACGACAAACTGTACACTGCTATTGGCCAAATCACTCACAGCCACAACAGGTTCAGGCTCTTTGAGTATACGTTCATCGGCCCGGATCACTTCCCATAACAGTTCTTTGGCTTTTTTTAAATCGGAACTATAACTGACATCAACAATTAAATCGATACGGCGGCTGGCATTGCGCGAAAAATTGACAATGGTATCAGCCAACAATTTGGCATTGGGCATGGCAATCCAGCGGTTGTCGGCAGTATTTAAGAGGGTGTGAAAGAGCGTAATGCCCGAAACACTCCCTCCGACCCCTCCCACTTCGACATAATCGCCAACCCGAAAGGGACGTAAAATCATCAGCGAGAACCCAGCGGCAACATTGTTAAGTGAATCTTTTAAAGCCAGAGCCACGGCCAGTCCGGCGGTTCCCAAAAGGGCCAAAACCGAAGTGGTAGGAACACCCATGCTGCTCAATGCTGCCAAAAACACAACTGCAGTCAGAACCACCCGCAACATATTGCCTATAAATGAAATGAAAGTTTGATCTAGCTGGGTTTTGCTTAAGATCTCCCTTAAAATGCGCGAGAGACGCTTGCTCGCCCACAGGCCCAAGACCAAAATCAGCAAAGCGCCTAAAAAGCGCATACTGTAGAGGGCCGCGGACTCATTTAATTTGTCGAAATAGGGTTTGAGCATAGGAGGCATGGCCACGATCCTTTCAGGGTGCAATGGACTATCCTGGCATTTCTATGTATTTTAGCAAATTTTGGCTGGAACTTTGAAGACTGACTCCCTATGGCAATTAGTCATTGCCCTGAGACAGGGCTTTTGAAATGGCTTCAAAATCTGCTGGAGTATTGGCATTGTCCAAGCGAAATGCTTCTGGCAAAGCAAGCAAATGGGTGGCTGAATGGATGAGTGCTTTGCGCGGGCAGAGCATCCCAAGTCCCCAAAAGCCAAACAGACGTTCTCGCATGCGGGGCTCGTATATGGCACAAAGCGGCTCGGGCAGAGCGTCAGAGCGACTCAAAAATGCCGTAGCAGGCCCCAGAGGACGACGGGCCTGAATCAGATGGGACAGAGTCGCAAGATCCAACCAAGGCAAATCTACTGCTATCACCAAAAAAGCCGCATGGGGATGGGTCATCATGGCCGTTAAAATCCCGCCCACAGGGCCCAAATTGTGAAATCGGTCATACGACCAAGGCAATGCTGGCAAAGCAGGATCCAAGGGCCAATCTTTTTCGGCCTGATCTTCTCGGCAAGAAATCAAAACCTGGCTGCAAACATTGCTCAGCAGGGCATAACTATGGGCCAATTGGCTCTGGCCATGATAATTCAATTGTGCTTTGTCCTGTTGCATGCGGCGGCTATATCCCCCTGCCAATACCAGTCCGATCAGTGGAACATGCGCCACATGGGCGGCCAAAGCCTCTGCAATGGCCGAGACCAAACCCTGAATATCCGCTCTGAGAAAATGAGGCGGATCTGTTTGGGGCAACCCTTCTGGGCTGATCACCGCTTGCCAGGTCTGAGGCTCAGCCTTGTCATGCAGCCTGGTTGAGGCCTGAGGCTCTAAATCCAAGCAGATCAGCCGCAAAGGGGGATCTTTGACCTCTCCGAAAATAACCAACAGATCATCTTCCGCATAAGGGCTGCGTTTTTGCAGGATATTGGGCTCGGGCTCGACAGGATTGAGAATGTTGACGCCTACCCGCCACCGTGTGCGCAGGGCCTTGAGCAAAGCCTGAGTCCATGCTTGCCAAGCCGCGTCTCTCGGATTTGCAGCCAGCTCAACAGATGAACCGAAGGCAGGGCCGACAATGGAAATAACCCAGGGATGGAAGCTCTCAGCTGTGGCCAATTTCATGTTTGCCTCCCCTTTTGCTCAACAGGCGGGTGTCGAAGATGACCATTTCGTGAGACAGGGCTTTACACATATCATACACGGTCAAAGCAGCAATGCTGGCCCCTGTTAAAGCTTCCATTTCTACGCCCGTTTTGTGGCTGACCCGCACCCGACAATAGATCTCCACATGGGCAGACGTCTCTGTTTTGAGCTGAATTTCAAAGGAAATATGCTCAAGCGGCAGGGGATGGCAAAAGGGGATCAGCTCATGGGTGCGTTTGGCAGCCATGGTTCCCGCAATAATAGCAGTCTGAAAAACGGGGCCTTTGGGAGACATCAGTTCCCCTGCTGGATTTAAGGCTGCCAAAACGGATGCAGGCAAGCTAACACAGCTCATGGCCTCTGCCTCTCGGCGGGAAACCACTTTGTCTCCCACATCTACCATGGTTGGCATATTTTCAGCATTGATATGACTCAACATCAAGATTATTCTCCTAATTTAGGTCTGCCAAAACCAGAGAGGGTAGGCTTTGCCCACTTCATATTCACACGGGCCAGGGGGCATTTCCAGAAATCCATCACTGCCCGCCAGAGAGGCAAAATCACCGGAGCCATTACCCGGTAAAGGTGAGGCCAAGATCTGACCTGATTCTGAATAGTTAACAAGAACAGGCAAAAAACAAGTCATATTTTTATTAAACTGATATTTATCCACTAAAATCGCGTATTTTATTTTAAAATCACGTTTTTCCATTTTCCATAAAGCGGGCAAGACATAGCGATAAAAACAGACGGCTGCAGAAACAGGATTGCCCGGTAGCCCAAAAACACATTGTCCCTGAGGGCCCACCCCAAACCAGAGTGGTTTGCCGGGCCTTTGACGCACCTTGTGGAAAACTTCGCGCACCCCCAATTCCAATAAAACAGCCGGAACATAGTCAAATTCACCCATTGACACACCGCCAGAGAGAATCAAAAAGGGGTACTCAGCCAAAATTGTGGCCAATCCATTTTTGAGCTCTTGTTTTTGATCGCTGAAGTGGTGGGAACTCACCCGATGAAATCCATTTTGGGCCAAGGCAGAAGCCAAAAAATAACGGTTGGAGCTGCGGATCTGATGTGGCAGGGGAAGCTGTTCTGGGGAAACCAACTCGTCACCTGTGCTGATCAGGGCAATCGCAGGCAAGGCCGAAACCTTGACCTGAGTTGCACCAATGGAGGCCGCGACAGCCCATTGCGGAGGCAGCATTGCGCTGTTGGCCTTGAGCAAGACCTGTCCTGTCGTGGCATCACTGCCCAAGCGATGAATATGCGCGCCCATTTGGAGGGAAAGGGCGGGATTGATTTGGGCCATTCCGGCTTGAGATTGAATTTCTTCGACAGGCACCACCGTATCACAGCCCAAGGGCAAAACAGCCCCAGTCATGACTTGAAAACACTGCCTGGGATCTGGCAAAGTTTGCTGCGCTTGCCCCGCTTTTTGGATCCCTGCAATTTCAAATTCCCGCTGACCTGCTAGCCAGGCTTGAAATTGTAAGCCAATGCCATCCATGGCGACCCGGTGATAGGGGGGCAGGGGCCGATCCGCACAAAGATCTTCGCGCAGAATGGCGCAGGGAGCTTCACTCAATCTGACTGTTTCTGTTTGAGTAGACTGCAATTCTTGAAAAATCAGGCTTTCAGCCTCAGTTACACTGATCATATCGTCTTTATACCCTATTTAACAGGAACTGTTTTTGCGCCAGATCAAATTTATACTTTTTTCAAAAAACAGGTTTTAAGCATAATGCTGGTCCCATTGACTTTGCCTTCGACCAATTCGGGATCTTCACCCAGGCGTATGGCTTTGACCAAGGTCCCCCGTTTGGCGGTAAAGGTCGTCCCTTTGACATCCAGATCTTTTATAATATGTACATTGTCCCCATCTGCCAACGCTGTGCCATTGCTGTCAAAGGTCTTACGGCCCGAAGCATCACTTTCTGCCCCCATTTGGGCCCAATGTAAGACCTCATCAGCCAGATAGACCTGATCCAACAGATCCTGGGCCCAGGTTTGGTCTTTGAGTTCTTGCAAAAGCCGCCAAGCCATGACCTGTACCGCAGGTACCTCACTCCAAATGCGTTCTTGTAGTCCAAACCAATGGTTGCTATCAAGAGCGTCGGGGTGTTTGAGCTGTTGGGCACAGGTCTCACAAATGAGCAAACTGGCCTCTAAATTGGGTTCTTTGACAGGTGGGACTTCAAAAATCTGCAAGGCACTGGATGCCCCGCATAGTTCGCAACTCGATTTGGCTCTGCGGGCCAATCCTTTGCCCAATTGATTGAGTTCGTCGAGACGTGCCTGATGTTCTTCGAGCCCTTTGGCCATGATATTTACCTCTGTCTGGGATTGTTATGGTCTCAGTGTAGCAGGCTTTTTTTCCGGCTGAACCCAATCCAGGTAATCCCGGTCTCAAGCGCAGGCCAGTGGTGGTAAAATTTGAATGCAATCAATTAATATGGCAGGTACCAACCCACTTGCCCAGGAGAGCCTCATGCAAGATACTCAGACATTTTTAAACGCTTTGGGGATTGAAGCCATTTCCCCCCCTTGTTCAACCGGATTAAACTGGTTTGGCAATACCACCGAAACTTATACATCCCATTCCCCCGTCGATGGCAAAGAAATTGGCGCCGTCGGCAAAGCCACCTTGGCTGATTATGAACGGTTGATCCAAACTGCAGAAATGGCCAAAGCAAGTTGGGCCAGCACACCTGCCCCCAAACGGGGCGAAATTGTCCGCCAAATTGGCAATGCCCTGAGAGAGGCCAAAGCAGATCTTGGCATGTTGGTATCGTATGAAATGGGCAAATCCTTGCAAGAGGGCATGGGTGAAGTTCAGGAGATGATCGACATTTGCGATTTTGCTGTCGGCCTTTCGCGTCAACTTTATGGTTTGACCATGCACTCCGAGCGCCCCAATCATCGCATGTACGAACAATGGCATCCGCTTGGTTTGGTAGGAATTATCTCAGCCTTTAATTTCCCAGTGGCTGTTTGGGCTTGGAATTCGATGATTGCTGCTGTCTGTGGCGATGTCAGCATTTGGAAACCCTCCGAAAAAACCCCGTTAACGGCCGTAGCCTGTTTTAATATCATGGCCAAGGTACTCAAAGACAATAACGTTCCCGAAGGGGTGATGGGCTTAATTGTCGGCGAAGTGTCTCCAATTGGTGAAACCTTAATTGCAGATCATCGCATCCCTTTGATCTCAGCCACAGGTTCGACCCGCATGGGCAAACGGGTGGGCGAGGTTGTGGGGGCCCGTTTGGGCAAATCCATTCTCGAATTGGGTGGCAATAATGCGATTATCCTCAGCCCTGACGCCGACTTAAAAATGGCCCTGCCAGCAATCGTTTTTGGCGCTGTGGGTACCTGTGGCCAGCGCTGTACGTCAACACGCCGTTTGATCATTCATGAATCGATCTATGCTCAAGTCAAAGAGATCATCGTCAACGCCTATAAAGGCCTGCGCATTGGCAATCCCCTTGATGAACACAACCATGTGGGTCCCTTGATAGATCAAGCTGCAGTGGCCTTGATGCAAAAAGCCTTGGTGGCGGTCAAAGAACAGGGTGGCCAGGTGATTTATGGGGGCCAGCCGCTGAATGGCCCCGGCTTTGAAAGCGGATGTTACGTGATGCCCGCGGTAGCAGAAGCCAGCCCTGAAATGCAAATCGTGCAAGACGAGACCTTTGCTCCCATACTCTATCTCACCCAGTACAGCGGCGATGTGACCGAAGCGATTGCGATTCAAAACCAAGTCAAACAGGGTCTCTCTTCAGCCCTATTTACGACCGATATGCGAGAAGCAGAGCGTTTTTTGTCTGCCATGGGCTCCGATTGTGGCATTGCCAATGTCAACATCGGTACCTCGGGTGCTGAAATTGGTGGGGCCTTTGGAGGCGAAAAAGAAACCGGGGGCGGACGTGAGTCGGGTTCTGATGCTTGGAAAGCGTATATGCGCCGCCAAACCAATACGATTAACTATGGCAGTGAATTGCCTTTGGCCCAAGGAATCAAATTCGACATTTAAGTCATCTTTTGGCCACGCACATCCAGAATCTTGGCTGGGTTTAAATCGACGATCACCGAGTAATAATAGCCATAATAACCAAAATAGGAGCCCATGCCACCCGAGTTTTTGGTGATATGGAGTATTTCGACCAGAAGCAATTCCCCCTCTGCCCGCGAATTTAAAGGCAGTCGGGGAAAACCTTCGGGCGATTTAACTTGATCGACAAAATCCAGATTCCATATAGTGGCATTCAAAATGTCGCTGCCGTTGGGAATCCGTTTGCTGATCTCAACTTGGATTTTCACTTTCGATTTGGCTGGGTAAAATTGCAGCAAGGGGCTGTCTTTTAAGAGCGATTTTAATTGACTGAGTTCTGAATCTGTTAGGTCGATACAATTGTCTTTGGGTATCCATTGAATGGGTTGTTTGTTAATCACTGTTGAACGCCCCAGGCTGCTTGAATGATTTGATATATAGCAGGATCATGTTTTTGGAGTTCACTGCGATTAAAGGGATAGAAGTCATTGCGGCCAAAATACGCCTCGCTGCTTTCAGCAAAATACTCTTTTTCGTCAGTCAGGGCATAAGCCCTGGTTGGAGAAGATTTGTAGCGCTGAACCCGCTCATATTTTTTGGATTTTTGGGCTTTTTGAAAGGCTTCCAGTATATCTGGTTGTTCAAAGCCCAACACCTGGTGGTGATAGGCATGGGCCAATTCGTGTAAAACGAGCATGGGTTGATCGCGTTGGGTCCAATCCAAAAAATTGTTCGCATGGGTAATTTGAATGCCCCCTGCCATATCAGGATTGAGGTGACGTTCTTGCAACCATTGCACGCCTGGATGGTAGGTGGCACAGGGCGTGTATTGGTTTTCTTTCCATTCCACCCAGATTTTAATTTTTTTGAGTTTTTTTACAGCAGAAGCAGGAAGGACTTGCTGAATATGCCTTAATTTTTTGTGAAGCAGACTTTTGACGCGTTTGGCAACCAGCAAATGTTCTGTCTTGAGTTGGTTCGAAAACAAAACAGACCAACCTTCTATTTGCATTCTGTGATAGCCCGAAGTGGGAAGATATGCCTGATGGTTGGGTTGAGATTGTGCACTCTGGGGAAATGACAGCGGCAACAATATGCGATAGAAACACAGACTGAGAAGCATGATTTTCACTTTTATTGATCTCCCGCTTCATTCTGACACGGTAAACATAAGGGCTTCAAGTCGGCGATTCCACTTTCCAGATGATTGACACCCCCCTGGTGTATTCGACATACTTGTCGTGAAGACTGTCAGACAAAGAGGCCCACATGTACTATATCGTCACCAGTGAAAAAAGTTTTGAAACCGCAGCCCAAGATTTGGAAAGGGCCGTGAAAGCGGGGGGCTTTGGGGTTTTGCATATCCACAATTTGGGCGAAACATTGCGCAGCAAAGGCATTGAGTTTAAAGAAGATTGTAAAGTCTTCGAAGTCTGCAATCCCGGTCAAGCCGCCCGCGTTCTCAGCACAGATATGCGCTTAAATATGGCCCTGCCCTGCCGGATTTCGGTTTATACCGAAGCAGGAGTGACCAAAATAGGTTTGATTAAACCCGAAGCCATGCTTTCAGCACTTTCACAAGAACCTGAATTGCAGGCGGTGGCTCGAGAAGTAGAAGAAAAAACCATCCAGATGGTTGACGCTGCAAAATAAACATCTCCAAAACAGCCGTGTTATCATGTACACACCTTTGACAACAATGCAGAGACGGAGTGAATAAATGAAGCGAACACTGAAGATCTTGATACTCTCGGTGGGCATGGTGGGTCTGACTATCTCAACAAGTCAGCGCCCAGCCATCTCTGCGGAAATCCTCTCAGTAGATGCCAATCTGACTGTCGACGATTATTTAAAACTGGGCCTGGAACATTTGCATAAACGGGAATTTAAACAGGCTTTGGAGACCTATAACAAGGCCCTTGAACTCAGTCCCGAGAATGCTGAGGCCTTTTACAACCGAGGCTTGGCTTATTTCGAGTTGGGCCAACCAGCCAAAGCGATCGAAGACTATACTTTCTGTATTGCTTTTAACCCCCAATATGTGTGGGCCTATAACAACCGGGGTTATACCTATCACACGCTTAAACAATACGAAAAAGCGATCAAAGATTATGATACCGCCCTCAAACTCGATCCCAAAATGACTCTAGCTTACTTCAATCGGGGTATCAGTCATTATGAACTTGGAGAATTGCTGCTCTCGCTGGAAGACTATAGCGAAGTGATCAAAATCGACCCAAAGTCTGAGACTGCGTATAATAATCGCGGCTGGTCACATTACAAACTCAAACTCTATGTTCAATCAATTGCCGACTATAACCAGGCAATTAAACTCAATCCCAAATACAAAAATGCCTATCTCAATCGGGGCCATTGTTATTTGGCCATGGGCGAAACAGCCAAAGCAAACGCAGACTTTAAAAAAGCAGAAAGTCTCTAATCTTGGCCCGTAGCCCACTCATGCTTCAAAATTACCCTGCTGAAAGGTTGATCTCCGTGAAAAAATTTTCACTTGTCCTCGCACTCATATTCACAGCCTGCTCTGCACCCTCTCTCTCGCCCACAGCACTTAATCCTGCCCAGTCAGGCCCCATTCAACGGTTCAGCACCCGCCAAGCCAATTCTGCTCAAAGTGGTTTTGCCGTGGCCCTGCAAGCGGTGCAAAAGTTGGATCCCCAAGCGCAACTGTATGAAATCGACATCTGGCAAGAGACTTCAGGCAAATCTTTGCAATATGGATTTTTGCCTGGAACGGCAGGCAAAAATCAAGCCCTGCGGGTATATATTGATGTCGAGAGCCAAGCCGTAAAAGTCGAAGAGGCTGCCCAAGGCACCCAAACCCAATTGGTTAACCGCGAATACTGGAAATTGGACAGTGAAGAGATTTATGTTCGCGCCCAAGCCAACGGCCTACAAGATAATACGTATCTCGCGACACTTTGGGAAGACACCTGGCATATCTCCGGCCTCAAACAGCATCTCTATTTTCAAATGGATGCCCAGCACGGTGCAGTTAAATTGCGCTGCATTGGCCCCTATCTCGACAATTGCACCACCGGGGATGGCAATCCGGTGAAAAACCTTCCCAGCAGAGGCATGTCAGCCCATCTGCAGGCCCGTCAGTTGAAACACTAAAAGTGATCCTGCTGCGACTCAGGTTTCGATAGCCATCAATTCAATCAGCTCTTGCTCAGCAGCTTCCCACTCTTCCATGCTGGTGGCCATTTTGGTGTCGAATTGCTCTTTTTGCTTGAGCAATCGCTGCTGATCCGCTTCATTGCCGCTGACATAGGCCTCGGCCAAAAGTGGCTCACAGGCCTGAATTTTATCTTCGAGTTGCAGGCAGAGCGCTTCGAGTTCGGGTATGCGTTTTTCGAGCTGCTTGATCCGACGCTGTTGCTGTTTGCGCGCCTCATAATTCAGAGCGTTGTCGTTTTTTTCAAGGGCAGACTGGCTCTGCTGGCTGAGCACCGTGCGCTGTTTGAGATTCACCTCGCGGCTGAGATGGTCTGTGCCCTCTTTTTCAAGGTATTCAGCATACGACCCTTTAAAATCAACCAGGCCTTCAGGCTTGAGTTCGAGGATGCGGGTGGCCACTTCGGAGACAAAATAGCGGTTGTGGCTGACCACCAGCAGAGTGCCTTTGTAAGCTTTAAGGGATTCGGTCAGGGATTCAATCGACTCCATGTCGAGATGGTTGGTGGGTTCATCGAGCACGAGAAAATTGGAGGGCAAGAGCATGAGTTTGGAAAAGACCAAACGTGTGGCCTCCCCCCCACTCAGGGTCGAGAGCTTGTTTTTGACGCTGTCGCCTGTAAACAGAGCCATGCCCAGCAAACCGCGAATCTGGGCCACAGTCGCGGTGGCATCGTAATCGTAGAGCCATTCAAAGACATTGCAGTTTTTTTCGAGCTGGGAGTGGTAGTCCTGCGGAAAATAACCGGGCAAAACCTCGTGCCCCCAATTAAAGCTGCCCGCATCGGAGGGAATTTCTTCCATTAAGATCTTGAGTAAGGTGGACTTGCCCACGCCATTGGGGCCAATCAAGGCAATGCGATCGCCGCGCTCGACTTCAAAAGTGACATCTGAGAGTACCTGTTTTTCACCATAGGCCTTGCTGAGGCCTTTGACCTGCAAAGGGATAATCCCCGAAGTGGTGTGGGGGGAAAAGCGAAAATTGGGAAAGCGCCTGGACGAAGGCGGAATTTCTATTGCCTCCATCTTTTCAATCATCTTGACCCGCGACTGGGCGGCAGAGGCCTTGGTGGCTTTGGCGCGAAAGCGATCAACAAAGGCCTGAAGTTCTTCTTTGCGCTCATTTTGGCTTTCGAGCGCTTTTTCTTTTTGCTCACGCTCCAAAACTTTGGCGGCTTCAAACGCGTCGTAATTGCCAGTATAAATGCGGATCGTGCCGTAGTCGATATCCACTGTGTGGGTACAGACCCCATTGAGAAAGCCCCGGTCGTGGGAGACCACAATCAAAAGGCCTGGGTATAAATTGAGATAGGATTCCAGCCATTTGATCGAATAGATGTCCAAGTGGTTGGTGGGTTCGTCAAGCAGGAGAATTTCGGGTTGGCTAAACAGCAATTGAGCCAGTAGCACCCGCAGTTTGTATCCGCCTGAGAGGGTCTTGAGTGGCTGGTTGTGGTGGTTATCGGGAATACCCAAACCCATCAACAATTTTGCCGCTTCACTCTCAGCGGTGTACCCTGATTCCCGTTGAATCACAGCCTCGGCTTCAGAATAAAAATTGCTCTCTTCCAAACTCAATTCCGTTTTTTGCGAGAGCTGCTCTTGGGTTTGCAGGGCCTTCCAGAGTGCTTTTTTGCCCTGAATCACCACATCCATAATCGGCTGTTCTTCAAAGGCAAAATGGTCTTGATTGAGCACCCCCACTTTGACGTCTTTGGGCCAATGGATTTGCCCACTGTAATGGTGTTCTTGTCCGGTTAAAATCCGCAAAAAAGTAGATTTGCCTGCGCCATTGGCGCCAACCAGACCATAGCGCTTTTTGTCGTAAAAGAGCAAACTGACATCTTTAAACAGAGCCCGGTCGCCAAATTCGACCGTCAGCTGGTTAATTTCAAGCATGGGTTTCTTCTTCCAGTGGGGGGCGATAGCCAAAATAATGGCGCGATTTGATCAGTTCTACCACTGGGTCGGGCACCATTTCTTCCCAGCCAGGTTGATTGTTTTCAAGTTGACGCAGCAGATCGCGGGAATAATCGTCGAGACACTCAGGGTTGTAATTATCCAGATCTACGATATGGCCTTTTTCGACCAAATAGCCAAAGAGCTTGTCGAGACCAGGGGCAATTTTGAGTGAGTTGAGCGTGAGTAATTCACCTGTTTGTGGGTCTTGGGTGGGATAGACATAAAGCTTGAGGTCATTTTTAAACAGACGGCCCAAAGACTCCAATATCCCCCCTTCGAGTTCGGTATAGTATTTTTCGTCAAAGAGGGTCTGCAAACTGCGCACGCCCAAGGCCAATGCCGTTTTGTTTTTGCTAAAACGCGCTAAATAAGCGGCAAGGCGGTAGTATTCATAATAATTGGAGATCAACACCTGAAATCCACAGGCATTGAGCGCATCTGCCCGGGCCAAAAACTCCCGCGGTTCTAGCCCCCCAGAAGCGTGTAAATGGTGCATGGTCACTTCCATCACACGCACCACTTCCTCGGCTTTGATTTCAGGTTGGGACACAAATTTTTCATATGCGGCGCGCATCAGATCGAGATGCACCTTGCGCACGGGATGAAAACTGCCGCGTTCAACCAGAATTGGTTTTTTGTAAAAGACCTCCGAGGGCTGCAGTACTTTGCCATCGGCAGCAAACATTGCTGCATTGGCCAAACCCTCTTGAACCAGGCGCAGACTCATCAGGCGATTGTCGACATTGCGAAATTCAATACCCGAAAATTCAATCATGTCGATCACAATTCTGCCCGGCGAAAGATTGTCTTTGAGCGAGCGAATCAGATCATCGGGCCTGTGGTGCAAAAAAAAGGCCCCATAAAGCAGATTGACCCCAACAATGCCCAGCGCTTCTTGTTGCAGGGCATTCTCTTTGTCGCGCATACGCACATGTAAGAGGATCTGGCTGTCGGCGTCTCGGGGATGGGCCTGGTAGCGCACCCCCATCCAGCCATGACAGTCGCTATTGCCTTTGTAAGACTGGGCAGAGACCGTATCTGCAAAAGTGAAAAAGGCCGTGGTATTGCCGCGTTCTTCACGCAAGCGTTCCAAATTTAAGCGGTGTTCGTATTCCAACATGCTTTCGAGCCGCTCACGGCAGACATAGCGTTTGCAGCGGCCATAAATCGCATCACTGACCTGCATATCGTAAGCAGAGATGCTTTTGGCGATGGTGCCAGCAGCGCCGCCCACAGTAAAGAACCAGCGCACAACCTCTTGGCCGGCGCCAATTTCGGCGAAGGTACCATAGCGAATGGGCTCCAGATTGATCTGAAGGGCTTTTTGATGGGTATTGAGGGTTTCGTAGCTGGGTAACATGGCTACAGTATACCTTTAGGCCTCAGAAAACCGGTACAAGAAAGAAGAATGCCCCACACTTAAGATCATTATCAATCTCAGTGTGGGGCAATTCAGAAGGGGTTGAGGCAATCAGCGACGGTAGCCGCCACCACCACCGCCACCACCGCCACGGCGGTTTCCACCACCACCGCCACCGAAGCCGCCGCGATCTTCACGGGGACGGGCTTCGTTTACGGTCAGGGGACGACGCATATAATCGGCACCGTTTAGGGCGCTGATGGCATTCCGGGCATCATCATCGGAAGTCATTTCTACAAAGGCAAAGCCTTTAGAACGGCTTGTTTCCCGATCGGTAATGATGCGGCAGCTCTTCACTTCGCCGTATTCGGCAAAGAGTTGATAGAGGCTTTCCTCATCGGCCTGGAATGACAGATTACCAACATAAATATTCATCTATTTACAATACCTTCATCAAAAAGTTCAATGACTTTGAGAAACTGAATAAAATACCTTCAGAATCCAGCCCAAAGCCTTATGGGCATAGTAGCTTAAACTCTTAAAAATGTCCAGATCCCCTTTTGAAGGGCTAAAAAAAGCGCTAAAAAAAACAAATGAAAAATTTAAATAAAGTTTAAGATATGCACAAAAAATAGTTAAATTGGTTCAGGTTTCGCTCTTTTGAACAGATACTTAAATTAATAATAATCCCAGGTGGTGTAGAGAAATGAATTTAAACGTAGTCACAGTCAACGGCAAAGCTCTCGGTGGAACTATTCATGAACTCAAACCCGGCGTGGCGCTGGAACAGGCCTTTCAAGCTGGAAAAAAAGATGGTCTCGATCAGGTCTATTTTCAGGCCGAAGGTAAAAATTATGTGCTTCAGGGCGATGGCTTGGATATCAAAGCCCTGCAGAAAAAAGGCGATATGCCTTTTGTGCAATTACATACCGACAAAGGCTCTGTTTTGGCAGACGTCAAAGCCGTCGACAATGAAAAGAACACCTTTATGGAAGGTGGTTGGAACTGGGGTACCAAAGGCGCTTTGGCTCTAACTGCCGCAGCCGTCGGACTGGTTATCGTCGGTGGTGCGATTGGCCATGGTGACAATGCCCTGGGCATGGTGATGTCTGGCATGACCATTGCCCCTTTGCTGGCCGGAGGCGCTGCTGTCACCTTTGTGGGTGGTGGAGCAATTGGCGCACTTAAAGGCAGCGATCAAGAGAAAATGATGCCTTTGTTAAAGCCTTAATTCGATTCATAATTTAAAACAGTACCAGATGAGTACACCTCCGGTACTGTTTTTTTGTCAAAGGTGCGTTATGGCTCAATTATGATTTGAGCTTGTAATGGTAGAGATAACGTACACGCACTTCTCCCCCGATTAAATCGACCCCCAATTGAAAATGATCTCCGTTGTAATTGAGTGCTTTTGCGACAGTTCCCTTGACCACACTCCCCACAGGGGTTAGGGTGTTCATCAGAACTGGGTTACCCGCAGATCTGGCGACCAACCAATCCCCACCAATACCGTCCACATCCCACCAGAGCGTCATTTCAGCCCCAGCATCAGTATTTGTATCATTGGCCAAGACCGTCATACTGAGTGTTATGGGTAAAATCTGACCCTCCAATATTTCGGCAGGAGGCTCATTCCAGGTCATTTGGGTCTTTTGGGTATTTGCCTTCCCGGCCCAATTGCCAGACTGTTCGTGGCTGGCTTGGCCTGCTTGCCAATTCAGTGAATAGGTATGAACCCCATTATTGACGCTCAAAATTGGGGTATTTTCTGGCAGAGGCGTGTGATAATCTTTGCCAGAATATTTGTGTAAGACTTCCGACTTAATCAAGGCATAGCGCTTCAGTGCAACAGGCGTCACGCTGGGTATTTCACTGGGTCTTACAACGGGTTGAGCCGTTGGTGATGCAGCGGGTGTCGCCGGGCGGAGTACCGTCGAATTGAGATCCGCAGGGCTGGGACTTTTTACAACAGGTATTTGGCAGGCGGAAATCAAGAAAGCCATAGAAAGACCAAATAAGAAGACCGGTTTGCCTAATTTCATGATCGCTCAACTCCTTATAAAAACAATAGACCGACTCCAACACCTTCAGTTTAGGCTTGAATGTTTTGCTTTTCCTTGATAAATATCAAAGAATTGCTTGTTCTTGAATGGTGAGTTGGCTGCGATAGGTTTTGAGTTGGTAATCTGAGGTATATTCCACTTTCATCTGGCCCTCCGCATCAAACAACCAATCCATGGCATGGCTGCGGGGCACAATCAAAGGCCCTTTGACAGCTATAAAACTGCCAAAGACCCAATCCCAGAGCGGTGAAGTCACACCGTGGTTTTTGTGGGGATTCTGAAAATGGTGGGCGAAGTGGTGGTGGCGCAAAAATCGGCTGAGGGGCCCCCGGGGGGGAATTGTGTGCAGTCGGTAATGCAATTGTTCATACCACAGCCATGTGAGCCCAAATCCCAGGGCATAAACCCCACCCCAAACCGGGCCAGCAAAGAACTGGGCAAAGAAGCCGGTAGCGAGCAAAACGGGCAGCGCCAACAGCCATTTTTTGAGGGTGGGGGCAAAATAATCTTTTTGAGCATGGTGGCGCAAATGTTCGCGGGAAAATTCATTTTTGCCTTTGGCGACATGCCCGACCCAATTGTGCAGCGCATATTCGGCAAAGCTCCAACTGATCACACCTGCCAGCAAACTGAGTGAAAGCGAGAGAATCATGGCAATTTCCTTTCTATAAGCGACTCAAATAATGTGAGAAATTCGGATTGGGCGACACATTTTTTCAGTTTATTGCGGGCCGCTTTTATGTCCTCTGAGTGCGCTCCCATGCCAAGCAAGAGGGTATTTTCAAGTTCGAGCCGCAATTTGGCTAAATCATACAGAGGCACAAAACGGGTCAGCTTCTCCAGTGGCAAGAGCCCTTGGAGTGAAGACCAGTAAAGGATGGCCCTTTGGCTGGCAGAGCCAGCACCGATCGCCTTCACCTGCGCTGCTTGCTCAAAGCGATCTTCGAGCTGTTTAAACAGCGGTAACGCCACTTGCATGACCAGGAAACCCTCTTGCAAACCGAGTAAAGGTTCAGGACTGATGGTCATTTCGTAGAGCAGGCGAAAGCGCTGGGGGCAGATTTTCGGCAATTGAAAATAGACTTCTGAGGCCAAAAGTAGACGTGCCAAAGCTTCAGAGCACTTTTCAGGTTGGTCCAAAGGGTCTGGATTTTGCGTTACTTCCTGTTGCTTGAAGTTCAGATCAGCGGAATGAATCACCTGGGCAAAATCGCTAATCACCTGCCGTTGCAAAGCCGCCAACAACGCGTCTTTGGATTTAAAATAGCGGTAAAGTGCCCCGACAGCGTAGTCCTGACGTTCTGCCAATTTTTGCATGGTCAGCCCAGCCAAACCGTCTTGCATGACCAATTCAAGGGCGGATTGGAGCAATGCATGTAAGCGTTGTTCCCGTTTGCGTTCAATTCGTTGGGAAGATATTTTTTGAATCATATTTAAATTGTGAACTATATTCACTTTTTTGTCAAATCGAAAATGCCCCCTGCTTAATTTCTGTAAATTGGGGAGGGGGGGCAATTAGAAACTTAATTTAAACGTTGATCCGAACAAAGGTCATTTCAGACAGCCAACAGGTATCGATGCCAGGCATCCCTTTTTCACCCACTTTGCAGTTTAACTTCAGGGTATCGCCTTTCAATTGCCCCTCATAAATCCACTCGACCCCTGTCATACCAGAATTTTGGGGGGCTTTGATCGCAGGCGGGGTTTTGGGGGGTTTGAAACAAATACCGTGGTCCGAGCTTAAAGCGAATCTGGCCTTCGGGTGAGATCTGCAATTGAGAAACCCCCACTTTGATATAAAAGAGGTATTCATCTGTCTCACTGCCGGTATAGATCCCCTTGGGATTGGCTTCACTGCCTTTGAGCAGCAAATAATGGCTCTGTTTGGGATCTTTTTCGGCATATTTTCAGAGCCCAGCCCAGGCAGGGCTTTGATCGCCCACAAATGACTTTAACAGCACAGGTATGAGCTGATCAAATTGTGCCTTAGCATGCACAGGATAGCGCAGGGTCTTACCGACGGCCCCTCCCGAGACCTGTTGATGCTCTGCCTCAGCCAAGCTGCTTGAGGCCAGAGAGGTTGAAAGAGACAAGAGAGAAAAGGCCAATAAACAGGGCAATAAACAGGGCAATAGACGCATCAAACGTCACTCCAGATTGAGATTCCCTCCCACTATATCACCCGTGGCCGGTATAATGTCAGCAGGATCTTGCAGGAAGGCAGCCCCAATTCAAAACCATGACTGAACCCACACCCCCCTCCCGTTTTTATGTCACCACCCCGATTTATTACGTTAATGACGAGGCCCATATTGGCCACGCTTATACCACCACCTTGGCCGATGTGCTCAGGGGCTATCACCGCATTATGGGAGAAGAAACGTTTTTCCTGACAGGTTTGGATGAACACGGCCAAAAAGTACAACAGGCCGCAGATAAACTGGGTATCACCCCCCAAGAACATTGTGACCGCATGGCTCCCCGTTTTCAGGCTCTCTGGGAAAAAATGGGAATTGTGCCTGACGATTTTGTGCGCACCACCGAACCCCGCCACAAAGCGATTGTAACCGACATATTGCAGCGGATTTGGGACAAAGGGCTGATCTACGATGCCACCTACGAAGGCTGGTACGAGGTCTCCGAAGAGCGTTTTTTGACAGATAAAGAGATTGAAGAAAAAGGCTATACCAAAGACAGCCCTGAGATCAGCTTTATTAAAGAGAAAAATTATTTCTTTAAAATGAGCGCGTATCAAGATTGGCTAATCGAACATATTCAGAGCCACCCCGATTTTATTCGCCCCGAAAGCCGCAAAAACGAAATCTTGGGCTTTTTGCGCCAACCCCTGGGAGATCTGTGTATCTCGCGGCCCAAGTCCCGCTTGAGTTGGGGAATTGAACTGCCTTTTGACAAAGACTATGTAACTTATGTCTGGTTCGACGCTCTCATCAACTATATCTCTGTACATCTCGACAGAGGCGGTGAAGCCGAATTGCAAAAATGGTGGCCCAACTCGCTGCATTTGATTGGCAAAGACATTCTCACCACCCACTGTGTCTATTGGACCACAATGTTACAAGCGGCGGGATACACCCAACCCAAGACCATTTTGGCCCACGGCTGGTGGCTGTTGGATTCTGCCAAAATGAGTAAATCCAAAGGCAATGTCGTCAAACCCCTGGATTTGATGGACAAATATGGCGTCGATGCCTTCCGCTATTTTTTGATCCGCGATATGACCTTGGGCCTCGACAGTAATTTCAGCGAAAAAGCCTTGGTTGAGCGCATCAACAGCGATTTGGCCAACGATTTCGGCAATTTGCTCAATCGCACGCTCAATTTGCTCAAACGCAATTTTGAGGGGGTGATCCCTAGCCCCGGTGAAAAAGGCGAGCTGGAAATTGAACTTGAGACATTGGGTCAACAGACCATTGCCAATGTCAAAGCGTTGGTGTTGGACTTTAAACTCCATGCAGCTCTCGAAGATACCCTGCAATTGGTGCGCAGGGCCAATAAATATATGGAGCAAACGGCTCCCTGGAAAACAGCCAAAACAGATTTGCCCCGCACAGGGACCATTCTCTGGCATGTACTGGAAATTTTTAGACTGGCAGCGGCCTTACTGGCCCCTGTGATCCCGGGCAAAATCGCAGATTTGCTCGATCAACTGGGACTCGAACCCAGCGCCCTGAAGCTCGAATGGGGAATCCTGCCTCCGGGCACACAAACCCACGAACCCCGGGTCTTGTTTCCCCGCCAAGAATTTAAAACTGAGGAAGAAAAAATGTTAACTGAATCGCCAATCGAAACGACCCCAACACCTCCTGCGGCAACGCCTGCTGCGACAAATCCCTCTCCTGCGGGCTCTCCTGCTGTAAATGCTGAAGAAAATGGTGCAAATCTCCTCATTGGGATTGAAGACTTTGCCAAAGTGGAGTTACGCGTGGCCCAAATCCAAGAAGCCGAACGGGTGCCAAAGACCGACAAATTGATGCGTTTGATTGTCGATCTCGGTGGAGAAACACGGCAGATTGTAGCTGGGATTGCCGCCTTTTATAGCCCAGAGCAATTGCTTGGCAAAAAAGTGATTGTTGTGGCGAATCTCAAACCAGCCAAATTGCGCGGTTTGGAATCACGGGGCATGTTATTGGCAGCCAAAAACGAGACCCAGTTTAGCATTTTAACCTTGCTCGACGATGTCGCCCCTGGTGCGCGCGTCAGTTAAATAACCCGCAGATAAGGAGAAAGAACATGATTGAATTGGAAGTATTGTTTAACAATGGTCAGGGCGTCATCGTCCCACTCGAAGATCGCGAAACAGCGTTGCGCTTTATGAAACAGGCCATGGATGCCAAACTCGACTCAGCCATCGGTCTGTTTCATTTGTCTACCAGCTTCGACGAAATGCTCTTTGACCTGCGCGATATCTGTTTTATTCGCCTGAAAAAAGAAAACGTCCCCTTGATTGGCGCAACCCTAAAATTGCCAGCTGTTTCGGCGACGCGTCTGCAGGCCGAAGCTGCCGCCCAAGACGGCCTAGAAACTGAGACTGAACAAGCAGATCAGGAATCGACAAACAGCTCTAAATCTGACAAAAATGCCGACCCTGAATCCAATGAAAAAAATGAGCAAGCGAAAAAAGCCCAAGCCAAAAAACCGGATCCCCTGCAAGCAGAGTATGACGTCTTGCAATCTCAGATACAAAAAGCCGAACAGCAATTCCACAAAGCCGAAGAGCGCTTGAGCAAAATTGAACAGCAACGCCTGCGCGTCGAAGCAGAATTGCGCCAACAGCGCGAAGCCATGGAAGAAACGGCCCGCGAAGCCAAACTCAAATCGTCGATTGAAGCAATTGAAATCGACAAAGAGATATCCCGGATGAAAGAAAAAAATCAACCATGAGGCAATACTTCGGCACAGACGGTGTGCGGGGGGTCGCGAACCGCGACTTGACACCAGAATTGGCCTTAAAATTGGCCCAGGCCTTTATCTTAACCTTGCCTGAGCAATCCGCACAGCCTAAGCCCCCTCTGGTTTTAATTGGCAAAGATACCCGGCGCTCGGGAGATATGCTTGAAGCGGCCATGGTGGCAGGTTTTACCTCTGTGGGTTGCCAGGTTGAACTTTTGGGTGTGGTACCGACCCCTGCAGTGGCCTGGCTCGTTCGGGATGGCGAGGCGGTGGGCGGTGTGATGATCTCGGCCTCCCACAATCCCGCTCCCGACAATGGGCTTAAATTTTTTAATGGCTTGGGAGAAAAACTCAGCGACGAACGTGAACACGCGATTGAAGCGCTTTTGGAAGATACGGATGCCATCGATGCCGCCCGCCCGGTGGGTGCAGCGTTGGGCAGTTTGGCTCAAACAACCCCGCTTACGCTCAAACCATATATCGATGCATTGGCTGTCACAGCCCCCGTTTCACTCAAAGGTGTGCGTGTCTTGCTCGATACCGCCCACGGGGCCACCAGTCATTTGGCCCCCTTTTTGTTTCAACATTTGGGTCTGAATGTGACTTTGATACACAACTTACCCGACGGACTGAATATCAACGAGGGCTGTGGCTCGACCCATCTGGAACCGCTCAAAGCGGCGCTCAAAAACGGCGACTTTGACCTGGGTATTGCTTTTGATGGCGATGGCGACCGCTGCCTGGCCGTCACCCCCAATGGCGCAGAAATTGATGGCGACAAAATCCTCTATTTCTGTTCGCGTTTTTTGCCTGATCTCAAAGGACAAAAGCAGGTGGTTGCGACAGTTATGAGCAATTTGGGCTTTGAAAAAGCCCTCGAAAAACAGGGCAAAGAATTGCTACGCACCCAGGTGGGTGATCGCTATGTGCTCGAAGCCATGAAGGCCAAAGAGCTGCTACTGGGTGGAGAACAATCGGGCCATGTGATCTTTTTGCAACACCAGATTACCGGCGATGGCCTGTTGACGGCTTTGCAATTGCTCTGCGCCTGGAAACTCAGCGGCCTGAGCTGGGAAGCCCTGCTTGAAGATGTGCCCAGCTACCCCCAATTGCTCAAAAACGTGGTTGTTTCACCAGAGGCACACCGATCTTGGCAAGACAATCCGGTGCTCAAAGCCGCGATTGCCACCTGCGAAGCCGAAATGGGCCAAGAGGGACGTATCTTGGTGCGGGCTTCGGGCACCGAACCCAAAATCCGGGTCATGGCCGAAGGCCGCAGCCTGGAGCAGGTTGAAGCCGTGGTGCAGCAATTGGTGGCTGTGGTCGAAAGGGAGATGGTCTGAGCCCCGTACAAGCCTTTCAAGAGCGCATTTGGCACTCCGAAAGAGATGCTGATTGCACTTTTTTGCCCCTGAGTTGGATCATGGCCCCGGCCCAAGAACGACCAGAACCTGTCTTTGAGCGCATTCATTTGCCCAATGCCAAGCGCCTGTGGTTGCCCTTTGCCGATCTGCCTCCCCAGGCGACAGCTTCGGTCCAAGACTTGGTACACAGCCTCTCTCAATTGGCGCCAGAGGGTTTTGTCTTGCGTGGCTGCCCACCCGCTTTGATCGGAGCCTTAAAACACAGGCAGTCAGGTCAAAGTCTCTGCTCGGGCCGCGAAGCTCTGCTGGATTTGCAGGGAGATCATTTTGAGCGTAAAAAAATCCGCGCTTTGATTCGCAGGGGAAACCGCCACGGGCGGGTGATAGAAATCTCCCCTTTTTCAAACAGCGCTCAAACCCAGGTTTTGCAACTTTGTGAACGGGTCTTAACACGTTATCCAGTGCAGCTCAGACATCTCTACCGCCACTCAGGCAAGGCCCCGCTTAGGCTGATGGGTTTTGAATCTGAGGCAGGCCAATTGTTGGGTCTGATCAGCTTGAGCCGATCGGGTCAGCAAACTTGGCACACTGAGCAAATGTTACGCAGACCCGATGCCCCTGTGGGCATGATGGCGGCCTTGCTTGAAGCGGTTTTTCTGCGCTTGCAAGCGGAGGGATATGCCTACTGGAGCCTGGGTGAGGTGCCCTTTTATCCCCTGCTTCCGCCCCAAAACCTCAAAGAATCTCTTTTGCAGCAGGCCGGACGCAGCCTGGATCCCGTCTATTCCGCTGAAGGGCTGTTTAAATTTAAGGCCAAATTTCGGCCCTGGTGGCGGCCGGTTTACCTCTACGGCTCCCCGGATCTCAGTTGGGCCGTGCTCTGGGATCTCTTTCGGGCCAGCCGTTGCAGCGATTTGGCTTGGCGGGCACTGGCGCTGCGGGGAGCGGCGTTGCTGGGGAAATAGGCTTATTCTGTGGCACCGTGTTGTTTGAGCAAGGGGATCAGCCCCTGTAATTGGGCTGCTTTGGCCAATGCAATGGTTGAAAGTCCCGTTGCATCCTGGATTTTGGCATCTGCTCCTTTATTTAAGAGTGCTTCAGCAATGGCCTGGTCTTTGGCGCGGATACTCAAAAGCAGGGGAGTATTCTGGTCTTTATCATGCAGATTGGGATCAGCTCCCTGATCCAAAAGCAGTTGAACCATCTCTAAATGTTTGACCAAGACGGCCCAGTGTAAAGGGCTTTGGCCATCCTGATCGGCAGCATTGAGTAAGGTTTTAACCTGTGAGACCCAATAGCGAAGCAAATCTACACGCTTATGCTCAATCGCCCGATGCAAAGGAGTTTGCCCTTTGATATTCTGAATGGAATAAGTTACAGGCAAGGATTTGAGGTATTTCACTTTTTCCAAAGAAGGAGAAAAAAGCAGAGATTCTCCTAATCTATTCTCAACCTGAGGGGAAAGGCCTTTTTGTAAAAGCTGTTGAATCAGATTCAGATCTTGAGTCAAATGCAAGAGCGAATTTCCAACCGCATCCCGGCTCTGAATATCCCAGCCTTTGTCCAGCAACAATTGTACCAGGCGGGGAGAATTCAAAAAATTGCTTATTGTTGTTAGATCGGGCTCAGGGCGGGCCCCTTTTTCGAGCAGCAACACAAGCGTGTTGTAATTGTGGGCCTTCAGTGCAGCTTGGAGCGGGGTCAGGCCATCTGATTGCCGAATATTGGGGTTGGCCCCTGTTTCGAGCAATAGTCGGGTGGCATTCAAATTGCTCTCTGCACTCAGACAGAGAGGGTATTGGCCTTTGGCATTGGGAAGATTGGGGTCTGCTCCCCGTTTAAACAATTCGGCCATCAGCTCAAGCGAACTCATAGCCAAGATCAGAGGTGTTTCGCCATTTTCGAGTTGATCGTTGGGACCATGCCCGTCGGACAACCAAGCGGCTAAAACAGCCCGGTTTCCCTGCTGCAACTCCCAAGAGACATTCGTCTCAGCAGAAAGCAATGCTTTGCCAGATAAAGGCATCTCTGAAGAACAGGCTGTACTGAGCCCACCGAGCCCCAAAGTCATGAGTGTCAGGAATATCCGCTTCATAATGGGGGCCTTTGAGAGGTTTCTAAAAAGGCCTTGAGAGCAGGCTGCTGGTTAAGAAGTGCCAGCGAAGCGGTTGAGATCTTGGGATTCTGATTCAAGTCCTTAAGCATTCGAGCTTGTGGGATCTTGGCCAATAATGTGGGCAGCAAAGTGGTTTGATCGGCCTCCAAAGCCTGCCACAACAGGCCCCGATCCTGCCAATCGGCGATATCCAGTTTCCATCCCTCAGCCAAGAATTTTTGCAGGGTCTCTGCCTGCCCTGCCTGCACACAGAGATGCAGGGCCGTTTTGCCCTCGCCATTGTGAATCCTCGGATCTGCCTTAGCACGTAAAAGTTCGTCAATCACCGCCTGGGCGTTGCTGTTCACAGCAATATGTAAAGGGGTTTCTCTCAGGTTATTGTCTGGATTGTGAGGCATGTTCAAGTTGGGATCGGCTCCTTTTGCCAGGACACGTTTGACTCCTTCTACATCAGCATTTTTAGATAAAAAATGTAAAGGGGTACCTGCCTCTGGATCCAGCGCTTGATTCGGGTTGAGGCCGGCTTTTAAGAGCAAATTGAGTAAGGCCAAAGTGTTGTTATAGAGTCGGCCGCTTTGTTTTTCAAAGAAATAACCCCAGAGCGATTTGCCTGTTTTATCATGGTAGAGGGAATCCCAATCTGCCTGTTGGGTTAATTTCTCGATACTGGTCAGGTGGCCATTGGCCAGAGCCTGAAGATAGGCGCTGCTGTGCTGGCGAAAAGTCAAATTTTGGCCGGGCAAACCAGCCACATAGTCCAAGATTTCAGCATCTCCACCGGCAATCGCCAAGTCCAAGGCCGTTTCGCCCTGGTTATTGGCCCAGTTCAGATCTGCGCCTTGGGCGAGCAGGGCTTTGACCCAAGTCAGTTTCTGGGCTTTGACAGCCTCTTGCAGAACCGTATTGCCCTCTCGATTGGGCAGATTCACCGTATCTGAAACAGGGCCTGCCGCCTCAAGCAATGAAACAGCTTGATTGGCTTTGAGCCATGTGTGCAAGAGGGTTTCTCCTTGGACATTCTGGGAGCGCAAAACAGGTTTGACCGGCAATTGCCGAAAAAAGGCCACCGCATCCAGGGAGGGCTTTTCCTCGTCAAAGAAACTGTGATCTATAGAGGGCAAACCGAAAGGCGGATTGTCATTGGATATGGCTGCCCAAGCAGCATTGCCGTTGAGATCCAATCCTTGAGGATCAGCTCCAGCATCCAAAAGCAATTGCACAAGACCCAGGTTTTTTTGTTGGAAAGCGGCAGCAAGGGGAGACTGGTAATTGATCTGTGCCCCGCTGCGTAACAGCAGTTTCACCATATTTTCCTGATTGGCTGTCACAGCCGCAGTTAAAGCAGAAACCCCCGATAGCTCAATTCGGTAGCCTTGCTGGAGTAAATAGTCCACCACAGATTCATGGCCATAACGGGCCGCCTCGGCCAAGGCATGACTGTCTTTTAAGAAGAAATTCAAACGGGCACCTGCTTTGACCAGACTTTGAACAGCGGCCAGATCGCCAACGGCACTGGCCAGAGCCAAGGGGTCGGCACCATCTTCTGGTGCATTTGTATTGGCTCCAGCCTGCAAAAGCAGAGCCAGAATACTTTCTTGTCCTGTTCGGGCAGCCATATGTAAAGGGCGCAGGCCTTGGCGATCCCCTGTGTCGAAGGGAACCCCCAACTGGATCATGGCTTGAATCAAGGTCAGCAACGGCTTCTCTCGATCCGACTTGGCCTGATAAATAGCAGCATCTGACCATTTTCGTGGATCTTTGGGCAATTTGAGGAGTGTCTCCAAGGGTAATGGGCCCAATGCCAATTGGTGCAACAAACTCTGATTAGATTGGTCCTTTGCAAGAATATAGCCATCGGCCAGATTCAATTGCCTGAAGGCCTCAACGTCTTTCGACATGGCCGCATAAAACAGGGGCGTTTGTCCCTGTTTGTTTTTAATATCCACAGGCACGCCAGCCTGTAATAAAGTGTCAATGATTTGCTTTTGGGCCTGCTTTAAATCGGCATAACTTGTTCGCACTGGCAGCAATTCAGCACGCAGTTTTTCGGGCATAGCGATCAGGCTCAGTGGAAATTCAGTTTGGGTGCTCAAATAAAGCCATTCCACAGGTACCCCACTGACAAAGTGCAAAGGGGTATCTCCGGCTGTATTGGCCACTTGGGGATTGGCCCCTTGTGCCAGCAAAAAGGTAACTGCTTGGGTTTGCAGCGAAAAAGCAGCAAAATGCAGTGGTGAATTTCCCTGACATGTGCCACTATCAATATGGCCCCCCCCTTTTTCCAGGATTGTTTTTAGGGCCGGGAGATTGCCAAAATAGGCTGCGACATGCAAAGCAGACATTTTGTTGGGGTTGTTTTCGAGTAGGTTTGGGTAGCGCTCCAGCAAAGCAATTAAAGCCTGATGATCTTGGTTTTTAATCAATCGAATCAGCAGAACTTCTTCGTCAGATACTTGAGTTTGCGCGGATACATTCAGACAGTCCCACTGAACGCGCACCGGAGCAGGCAGATTGAGCATATTATCCAAACAGCCCGAAAGTAAACAAGACAAAGCCAGACCCGCTATGGGCAATCGCCAAACCCAGTATTTCAGCTCATTTACCATCGCTCATACTCCCAGAATGTTAACCGAGAACATTCAACCGAAAACATTCAACTAAGTTCAGAAGTTTACCCAGAAATACCCGAAAATTCAAGTCACTTTCAAGCAAAACAAAAGAGCCTGCACCAAGATATTTCCCCAAAACAAACAGGCCCGACATTTCTGTCGGGCCCGAAAACCTAAAAGGCGGTTTCTGCTTCAGACGGGTTTTACATCGTCAGCAGCACTTCTTCCTTTTTTTCAGCTTTCACCGCAATCCTGCAGATGCGGGCGCCGAGATTGGCCAATTTTTGTTCAAAAGATTCATAGCCACGATCGAGGTAGCAGAGGTTGGCAACGAGGGTTTCACCATCGGCCACCAAACCTGCCAGTACCAGCGCAGCAGCGGCGCGCAAATCAGTGGCAATCACAGGAGCGCCAGACAAAATCGGCTGCCCTTTGATAATCGCGGTATTGCCTTCGATGCGAATCTGAGCACCCATGCGTTGCAGCTCATCGACATACATAAAGCGGTTTTCGAAGACGGTTTCGGTCAGCAAACTGGTGCCTTCGGCCATGGCCATCATGGCCGCATACTGGGCCTGAATGTCGGTGGGGAAGCCGGGATGAGGCATGGTGCGGGCATCGCGGGCCAAAATTTTGGCAGGACCGCAAACGCGCAGGGTCTGGGCGTCAATTTGGTCAAAGAAAACGCCGCATTCGCGCATTTTGCCGATCAGGGCCATCAGGGAATGGGTCGGGCATTTTTCGAGGATGATATCGCCACGGGTCATGGCAGCACCGATCATAAACGTACCCGCTTCAATGCGGTCGGGCATGACGCGGTAGGTAGAGGCTTTGTCGAGCTTTTTGACGCCTTCGATCACGATGGTGTCGCTGCCAGCTCCTTGGATACGGGCCCCCATGCTGATCAAGAACTGAGCCAAATCGTCAATTTCGGGCTCTTGGGCAGCATTGCGAATGGTGGTGGTGCCATCGGCCAAAGAGGCGGCCATCATGATATTTTCAGTGGCACCCACGCTGGGGAAATTGAGATAAATATCTGCGCCACGCAAATGGGGCGCATTGGCAATTACATCACCGTGTTCGAGCACAATGTCTGCGCCCATGGCTTCCAGGCCTTTGAGGTGAAGATCGACGGGGCGGGAACCAATTGCACATCCACCGGGCAGAGAGACCTTGGCTTGGCCCAGTTTTCCAACCAGGGGGCCGAGAACGAAGAAAGAAGCGCGCATTTTTGTAACCAAGTCATAAGGGGCGACAGAATTGGCAATGTGACGGGGGTCAATCAGCAAAACATTGTGTTCAATGAAGTGAGCACGGGCACCCAAACTGCGTAAAACATCCACCATGATTTCGACGTCAGCCAGACGGGGCACGTTTTCGAGCACAACTTCTTCGCTACCGAGTATCGCAGCGGCCATCAGGACCAATGCGGAATTTTTCGCCCCGTTAATGGTGACATGGCCATTGAGTGCTACGCCGCCGTTGATTTTGAGTCTATCCAAATTCATCTCTGCATTCCATTCTTCGTTGTTGATAGATCCATCATGCTGTAACAAGGGTGGCAGCCTCAGTGACTTCAACCACATGCCCGAAGGGTTATCAGGGTGAGTTTTATGCTGTTTATGCTGCTGTAGTCTAGGAATTACGTGCATTACTGGGGGGTTTTCACTTTCAATTTACCCTTAGGAGTATATCATACCTTTATTAAAAGATTAAGTCTGCCGTCACAGCTTTAATAAAATTAACAGAAAATTAAGTGTGTGGGGGTTTTGTTAAAAGGAGATTAATTTCAGAATGAAGCTGAAAGCGTGTTTCAACGCTTAGGTGAAGGGTGTGAATCCAATGTAGAGCAATGCTTTTAGTATAATCGAAGCCCGCTCTTTTCGTCATCGGGTTTCAGGTTCTAAGACCCACCCAAGCCAAAAAAGTTCCTGGGGGCCGTTGAAAATTTCAACGGCCCCCAGTCCGCATAAAATAACGCAGAGGTTATTGCTTGGTAAACGGATTAATCGGCCTGTGGGCCTTAAACTCTCCAGCCTTCAATTTCTTGAAATAGCCATCGAGATCATTCACCGCCAAATAGCCCATGCTGAGAAGAATCGGGATATTGGCCCAAAGCATCCAGCCTGTGCCAAAATCCGCCAAAATCCCCAACTCACGATCGGTACTGATCATGACGGGGGCAATTAAGGCCCCCAAGAGGAAAACCCCTTTGTAGATCAACACCCCTTTGCCGTTAAACATAAAAATGATACCCTGTTCGCCATAATAGCTCCAAGAGATCATGGTTGAAATGGCAAAGAGCAGGGCGGCGGCAGTCACCAACCATTTTCCCAGCCCCGGAAAGGCCCGGTCAAAGGCATGCCCCGTCAAACTGGCTCCCACAAAATTGCGGAAGACACTTTGATCGATCTGGCCATTGGCTTTTTTGGTTAACACCGCACCGGCAGGGACTTCCCCCCATTCGATGTGGTCTTGACCTGCCGTGGCACCGGCTTTGATCGCACCATAAATTTTGACGCGTTTCTTTTCACCGGTCTTGGCATCAGCTGCATCCGCCAAAATAAAAACCTGCGAACCCGGCTGCCATTTTTCCCAACTGGGCAACTCGGGCAGGGATTTAACGGAGGTGGGGGCCTCCAATTTGGCTTTGCCTTCCGACTGTACAATCGCCACAGGACCTTTGATTTCGCCAATCGCAGAGCGATTCCAAGTGCCGGTACACAATATCACCATCGCAGTGAGAGTACAGATCATCAAGGTGTCGATAAAAGGCTCCAGACCTGCCACAACGCCTTCGCGAGAGGCTTCATCGGTTTTGGCCGCGGAGTGGGCAATCGGGGCAGAACCTTGACCGGCTTCATTGGAGAAAAGCGCCCGTTGCAGACCCATTTCAAAGGCGGCATAGACGCCAACGCCCACAAAAGCGCCGCCTGCGGCCACGGGTGTAAACGCCGATTGAATGATCAACATAAACATGGAAGGGATTTTGTCGATATTGATTGCCAACACAGCCAGCCCCGAGAGGATGTACATGCCACACATCAGCGGGACAATTTTCTCTGCCACGTCACCTATGCGTTTGATTCCACCAATAATGACCGCGCCCACCACAAGAGCCAGAACGATGCCAGTGGCAATCTGGGGCACACCAAAATAGACATTGAGAATTTCACCCACATTCCAAGACTGGAACATATTGCCACCGGTCATGGTGGAAATTAAGAGGGTGCAACAGAAAAAATAAGCCAGAATTCGGCCTACAACTTTGCGCCAATCGTCGTGTTTGCCGAGGGTTTTGTCGATCACCCACATCGCCCCCCCGTGGGGGTCATCGGGATTGTCGGTATTGCGGTACATGAGAGCCAGAGTGACTTCGACTGTCTTGATGGCCATGCCGAGAAAACCCACTACCCACATCCAAAACAGCGAACCGGGACCGCCCAAGGCAATCGCCATGGCTACCCCGCCAATATTGCCGAGCCCAACTGTGGCCGACAGGGCCGCCGACAGGGCTTGAAAGTGGTTAATCGCACCTGGATCATCGGGGCTGTCATAAACCCCCCGAATGACCGTCACCCCGTGGGTGACTGCGCGAAACTGGATAAATTTTGTCCAGATTGTGAAGAGAATTCCTGTGCCCATCAAGACAAAGAATGTCCACGGCCCCCATAGAAATCCAATAATTACTTCCATGAGCGAGAGAATATCCAATGCCTTGACCTCCTAGAATTTCTACCCCAATAGATACCCAAAACTGGATTTTGCAGGTGGGGAAAGAAGTGTTTCAGTCTACCATTTTTTTCTGAAAGTCCCTAGAATGGGGGATAATGAGGACCCAACAACGGAAAAAAAAGCACAAACGGGGAGTGAATCCATGAAAACCGGAAAAATGATCGCCACCAATGGTATTCGCCTGAATGTGGCGGAAGCGGGCAATCCCGAATCTCCACACTGCTTGCTTTTTTTGCATGGTTTTCCTGACTTTCACTATGGTTGGCGCTTTCAGGCCGCCTATTTCGACGAGAAAAAATGCCATGTGCTGATGCCCGATTTACGCGGTTATAACCTCAGCGATAAACCGCCCAAAGTGATGGATTATGCGCTCGAAGTGCTTGCTCATGACATTCAAGGACTGATCAAATCTTTACGCAAAAAAGTCTGGCTGGTGGGGCAGGATTGGGGGGGAGCTTTGGCTTGGCAAGTGGCTCAAACTTGGCCAGATTTAATCCAGGGTCTGATTGTTTTAAACACCCCCCACCCAGAGGTCTTTTGGCAGCAACTCAAAGATAACAAAGAGACCTGGCTCAAAAATACCAATTGGCTCTTTTACCAAGTTCCGGGGTTGGCAGAAAAAATTCTCAGTTCGGGGGACTGGGTTCACTTCAGTCAACAATTTAAAGAAAAAGGCAAAAAAGGAACCATCACAGAAGCCGACTTAAAAAAATACCGCGAAGCTTGGAGCCAACCCGGTGCCTTTAAAGCCATGCTCAATTGGTACCGGGCAGCGCTCAAACACAGGCCCCCACAGACCACTTTAAAGATTGAAGTTCCGACCCTGTTTATTCAGGGAAAAAAGGACACAACCCTGACCACAGAAATGGTCAAAGACAGCTTGGCTCGCTGTCAGAGAGAGGTAAAACACCATGTCTTCCCGCACGCGGGGAAATGGGTGCAGCTTGATCAGGCAGAAGCCCTCAATGATCTGATTCTGGAATTTATCCAAACCCATGGAATAGAAAAACAAACCTAACTTAAAGTCTCTTGCGCCGGGCCCGAGGGGAAGGTGACTCAGATGCAGATTTGGCAGGGAGCAAAGTTGCTTTGCAAAATTGACAATTCAGGGTCTTGCCTTTTTGATGGCGTGAAAAAGTCTGTTCTCGCTCACAGCTTGAACAGATCCGTTTTTCTCGTCCATGCAAATTGAAATGACTTTGGTAATAGGCCATGACTTAAACCTCTGCTGCCCGGAACAAACTGGCTGTGTCTGTCAGAATCTGGGCATGCCCCATCATCACCAGAACATCCCCTGAACGAAAACGGGAATGAATGTCCAAATTGCTGATCAATTGGGCATCGCGGCGAATGGCCAAAACCGTCACGCCATAGTTTTGGCGCAAATTGCTCTCCAGCAAGGTTTGTCCCACCAATGGAGACTTCTCTTCCAATCGGCGGGAAAAGATTTCAATTTCTTCTTCCTCTTGGAGTTCTTTGACCGAGACCTTTTCATGTTTGAGACCCCGCAACATGCCATAACCATCGGCCCGCACTTCTTCAACAAAGTTGAGAATCTCTTCTTCTGGCACAAAGTATTTGCGCAAGACCAAGCTAAAAATTTCAACCGAGGTTTCAAATTCTTCGGGAACGACCCGGTCGGCCCCCAATTTGAGCAATTCGGGAATTTCTTTGACAAAGCGGGTCCGCACAATCAAAAACAGACGGTCATTTAATTGGCGAATCGCGGCAATGATTCGGCGGGTGGCGTCAGGGTCAGAAATAGCAATGACCGCCACCCGTGCCTGAGAGAGCCTGACCTGTTCGAGAATCAAAGGCTGGGCAGCATCCCCATAATGTATGGGCTCCCCTTGGGCCTTAAAGGCCTGAACCGTCTGGGCATTGGCCTCCAAAACAGCATAGTGGATTCCCCCCGCTTTGGCGGCCCGCGAGAGATTTTGGCCATTGACGCCATAGCCAATGATCACCAAATGGTTGCGCAAACTTTCTGCCTCTGCAGCGGTTTCGGGTTGTTCGGGCAGGGTTAAATGGCCTGTAAAGCGCTTGGGAATGGGCAAACGGGTGACCATTTCAGAGGTTTTGGGCCCCAGCGCTATCAGTGGCGGAGTCAGGGCCATGGTGCAGATCGAGACCGCCAAAAAGAGTTGGTAGTTCTGCGGCGAAAGCAAGCCAAATTCCACCCCACTTTTGGAGAGCACAAAGGCAAATTCACCCACTTGGCAAAGAGCCAAAGCACTGAGAATATTGGTTCGCAGGGGATACCCCAAAGAGGCCGAGGCGATATATCCCGTCAAGATTTTAAGCAGCAAAACTCCTGCTACCAGGGCCAGAATCAGGCCCGCATGGGCCAAGAAAAAATGCATATCCAGCAACATGCCAATTGAGACAAAAAAGAAGCTGATAAAAATATCGCGAAAGGGCAAAATATTGCTCATGGCTTGGTGACTGTATTCAGATTCAGAGATGATCAACCCCGCCAAAAAGGCTCCCAAAGACAGAGACAGCCCCAGACTGGAAGTAAGCCAGGCGACGACCATACAGATCGAGATTATGCTGAGCAAAAACAACTCAGAGTTGCGGCTTTTGACAATTTGAAAGAGCAGGCGTGGCATCAGCCATTTGCTCGTGATCCAGACCCCGAGTCCCACAGCCACAGACTTGAGGCCCAGGATCAAGAGGCTCAGACCTGGATTATCTGCTTTGCCTGCCAAAAGTGGCGTCAACAGCATCATAGGCACAATCACCAAATCCTGAAAAATCAAGACCCCCAGCACAATTTTACCGTGGGGGCTTTCCATTTCGAGCCGGGTTTGCATCAATTTAAGCACGATTGCGGTGCTGCTCAAGGCGATCAGACAGCCTGCAAAAATGCCCACATTGGGCTCTTGCCCGAACAGGGTAAAGCCGACTGCAATTGCCAAAATCGTCAGCCCAACTTGTAAAAATCCCCCCTGTAAGACAGTGCGGCGAATTTGCAAGAGATGTTCAAACGAAAATTCAATCCCAATCGTAAACAGCAAAAAGACAATGCCAATTTCGGCGATCATCTCTACTTCGTGGACAGAATGCACCAGGCCCAGACCGTGGGGCCCAGCCACAACACCTGTGAGCAAAAACCCCATGATTGAAGGAATTTTTAGTTTTTGGCAGACCATCACCACCACTGTAGAGAGGCCCAAGATGACAATGAGTTCTTTTAAAAATGCAATTTCCAAGCAGCAACACGCCTGCCCTTCAGATTAAATTTGGGGGGGAAAGAATTTAGCAAAACTATTTTTTTTGCTTATAATATACGTTAAAGTTTAGTATACAGTTTGCGTTCAATGGAGGTCAAGTCTTTCTCTCACAATGAATTTAAGCAAAATGACTTGATGGAGACCCCAACAATTGCTCTAATTTGTGAATTTGCTCAAAATTCCCAATAAACAGCAAAAATCCACCCACATCTAAGCGGGTATCTGGCCCCGGATTATAACAAATATCGTCATCTTTGCCTGTGGGGGACCAGGCCAACATATTCAGGCCCGTTTGGGCATAAATCGGCACATCTCCCATCCGTTTGCCCTGATAGGGGCTGTCTGGAGCGATGACCACCTCTGAGACCCGGATTGAAGGATCTTTACCACGCAACATGCGGTCGAGAAAGCCGACCACATTGGGTCTGAGAATTTCTGAAGCCATGCGCATACCGCCAATATAATTGGGGCTGACAATATAATCTGCGCCAGCTATTTTGAGGCGATTGTGTAAATTGACATCCACAGCCCGAGAGACAATTTTGAGAGCGGGGTTGATCTGACGGGCGGTGAGGGTTAAAAACAAATTGTCTTTGTCGTTGCTCAGAGCGGCGACCAAGCCACGGGCATTGGCAATATTGGCTTCTTTTAAATCTTCATCATCGGTGGCATCGCCATGCAGCGCGATCAGATCGGGATAATCCTCTTTGAGCTGATTCAAATGATCGAGATCCGAATCGATCACCACCACCTTAGCATGAGAATTGAGCATTTCGCGAATGACATGTTCTCCCAAGGTGCCCGCGCCACAGACAATAAAATGCGCTTGCATACGTGCTATTTTCCTCCGAATGCGGTTTTCCATCAATAGGCGGCTGAGGCGACCTTCGACAATAAAGGCCGTGACACTCGACAAACCGTAGACCACCATCGACATGCCTGCAAGCATTAAAATCAGGGTGTAAGCTGCAGTCAGCGGTGTTTTTTCGGTACCCAAAACATCACCATACCCAACGGTGGCAAGGGTGATCCCTGTCATGTAAAAAATCAGGGTCCAAGATTGTTCTGGATAAAGCAAACGGTAGCCCAATGCGCCCCCAAAGAACGTGCCAGCCAGCAAAAGCAAAGGCAGACGCACTTCTTGCCAGAGCGAAGTTAAGACAATCCGAAAAGTGGCATGTTTGTGCTGCATCTAACTACCTTAACGCGAAAATTTCACTGCGGGAAGGGACTTGTGAGCCTGTGCAAGAACAGTTATACTGAAACATAGAGTGTATGTAAGTGTATGTGATCACAGGGAATTTCATTGGGAAAAAATAAGGGATATGCAAGGCTGAAACATGGCAAAGAGTACCACCAAGATCAAGACCCGTTACGTCTGCAATAGCTGTGGATCAGACACGCCGAAATGGCTGGGCAAATGCCCCGAATGCGGGGCCTGGAACAGTTTAGAAGAGCAAGTTGTGCAAGACAAAAAAAACCGCATGGACATGGTTGAACACTATCACCAAGGCGATTTGGTCGAATTGTTGCGCCTGCAAGAAATTGTCTACAGCGAAGAAGATCGGCTCAAAACCGGCATGGGCGAGTTGGATCGCACCCTCGGCGGTGGTTTGGTCCCCGGTTCATTGGTGCTTTTGGGAGGGGAGCCAGGCATTGGCAAATCCACACTTTTATTGCAATCGGCCTTTCACATGGCCGAAAACCAAGGTCAGCCCGTGATTTATGTCTCAGGCGAAGAGTCGGCCCAACAGATCAAATCGCGGGCCCAGCGCTTGGGATTTGAACAATCTGAAAACTTTTTTCTCTTGGCTGAGACCGAAATGCAGACGATCATGGGCATACTTGATCAAAAACGGCCCGCAGTGGCGATTCTCGACTCAATTCAGGCCGTCTACGATTCACGTTTGGAGTCTCCACCCGGCGGAATCAGCCAAGTCAAAAACACCTGCAATTTGCTTTTAAAATTGGCCAAACAAAAGCAGATCAGCATTTGGATTATCGGCCATGTCAACAAAGATGGAGATATTGCAGGCCCCAAGGTACTCGAACATATGGTCGATGCCGTGCTCTATTTCGAAGGCGAACGCTACCGCTCGTTTCGGCTTTTGCGCACAATCAAAAACCGCTTTGGGGCCACCCACGAAGTGGGGGTCTTTGAAATGCGCGGCAGCGGCCTCGAAGCCGTCGAAAACCCCTCAGCCCTGTTTTTGTCTGAATACACCGCAGAAATCAGTGGCTCCGCCATTGGGGTAACGATGGAGGGCAGCCGTCCGCTTTTGGTCGAAATCCAGGCTTTGAGTTATTCTTCTTTTGCCAATTTTCCCAAACGCTCAGCCAATGGGATTGGTCACCAACGCCTGATCCAGATTTTGGCCGTGCTCGAAAAACGGGTGGGACTCAATCTTTCCAAATCAGACGTGCTGGTCAATGTTGTCGGTGGACTGGCAATCGAAGAGCCCGCCGCAGATTTGGCCGTGGCCATGGCCCTGGTCTCGGGGGTGCGTGATCTGCCACTCGAAGGCCGAACGGTCTTTTTGGGCGAAGTGGGCCTTGCGGGAGAAATCCGCTCAGTGGCCCAACTCGAACGCCGCTTAATCGAGGCCTGCAAATTGGGCTTTACCCGTGCTGTGGTACCCACTTCTAATTTGCCCTTAAAAGAAAATGTGGAAGGGATAGAGATTATCGGGGTAAAAAAGCTCACCGAGGCCATTCGCACCTTAAAAGGCGCAGACAAAGACTCACCTGCCGCAGCTAAAAACCAGGCGCCCAAATGAAACACAGATACTGAAACACAGATACTGAAACACAGATTGTGTTCTTAAAAAGCTCAGGCCTCTTTGCGCCAAAAGGCCCCGCCTTTGGGAATCAACTGCAGTTCAGTCTGAATTTGATGCAAGCTGCGGTAATCGTGCAGGGCTTCGTTGCAGGGTTGAAAGCTATTGTAATCATCAACGATGATAAAACCCCCTGGCGTTAATTTGGGATATAAATGGACCAAGGCATCCATCGTCGATTCATACATATCGCCATCGAGGCGCAATAAGGCCAAAGTCTGAATCGGGGCCGTGGGCAGAGTCTCTCTGAACCAGCCTTTGAGGAAATTGATCTGCTCACTCAAAAGGCCATATTTCTCAAAATTGGCGCGCACTTCTTCCAGTGACACGGCCAGATGTTTGACCAAATGCAGGCCCATGTCTGACTCGCGGGGATAGCGTCTAAAATTGGGGGGAGGCAAGCCCTCAAACGAATCAGCCAGCCACAACTTCCGTTCAGAAATGCCGTGGGCCTTTAAGAATCCCGCCATAAAAATCCCGGCCCCCCCTCGCCAAACCCCGGTTTCGATCAGGTCTCCTGGAACCCCCTCTTTTAAGACCGTTTCGAGGCAAAATTGAAGATTTTCCAGGCGCGGCAGACCAATCATGGTGTGGGCCTGTGAGGGCCAGATGCCCCCAGCCACTTTTTTGGCAGGGTCTGCTGGGGGCGAATTCAAACTAAAGACCTTTCCCGATGGGGGGTCCAAGGTGGGTGTGCCCAACATCAAGTCGAGATCGCCCCCATAGATAAAATTGCCCACCGTTTTTTTGAGCAATTCGAGATAGAGTGAGCAGGGGTCAGACATGGTGTGGCCTTTGATTCGGGTATTTATTAAATTGGGAATTATGCGTATAATTGTCTGATGAAATTACACTCTACCCAATTTTGGTTCTGCTTGGCCATTATAGTCAGTTTTTTGGTCAATTGTCAGGATCTGGACGCCGTTTTGATGAATCTTTTGGATGGGTCAGTTCGGATTGAGGCCTCTGAAATTCAAACGGGTTCTACCCATGAATTTTACAAAGGAGACCCTTCTGTTGCCAGTGATTTAAAAGGGAATTTTCTGATCGTCTGGGACCAGCAAGAAGTAGATCAAGCCCACAATATTTATGCCCAATCTTTTGATCAAGGTGGGCGCGTGCTTGGTTCTGAATGGAAAATCAATCAGCAAGCCTTTTCTCAGCCCGGTGAAAAGGCCGGCAGCTCTGCAGATCTGATTCATCATTATTTGCCCCAGGTAGTCATAAATCAAGCCAATGATAAAGTCATTCTCTGGTCCACCGACCAAGAAGTTAGGTTTCAAATTCTACGTCCGGATCCCCAAAACAGATTGGATCCCAAAATAGAAGAGGTTGAAGTGCGAATTCCCGTTTCAAAAGAGACCCTTAATGGGGGAAAAAGAGACCTCTGTTTTGACCAAAATGGGAATTTGCTCCTGGCTCTTGTGGTTGAGGGTGGAGATATTCTCCTGATGAAATACAGTCTTGACGGGCAAAAAAAGTGGGAAAAGCGTGTTTCAGCCCAGGCCAAGCAAAAACCGCTGCTTCGCAGTCTGCCGACAGGTGATTTTTATTTAAAATCTGACAATACAATTGCTTTATACGGTCCAGAGGGTGAAAGCCGAACGAAAAATCGAGAGATTTCTCTGCGATCCAACATCTTGGACTTTGAAGTAAATGCGCAAAACCAACTACTGATAGTGGAAAGCCCCACAACTGACCACCCAAACCAAATGATAGGAACAATCTACACTTCAGATCTCAAACCATTGGGAAAGCCGTTTAAGATCAACAGCCGCCCACTGGGGCCCGCGCTCCAGAAAGTGGATCTGGCTGTTGGACCTGAAGGGGATTTTGTTGTGGTTTGGGGAGATCAGACCCCTCAAAATTCGGGGGGCAATATTTTTGCCCGTCGATTTAATCCCCAAGGGGTGACCAGCGAAACTGAATTTCGGGTTAATTTTTTTAATCACAGCTTTGAAGGCCGTCCGAGTGTGGTGGTGATTGATCAATACCAATTTGTCGTGACATGGCAAAATTGGAACAAAGTTTCCCAAGAACACCAAGTGGTTGCGCACCTTTATCACCTCAAACTTCCCTTGCCACGGACCATTACGCCAGCAATTTCTCCCACACCTGGGTATAATCGGGCCTATTGCAATGAGCGGCAAAAAGCCTTTGTCAATTCGGAACAGGGCCGGGACAGAGGCCGTTATCAACCCATGATGCCCGTCAGTTCGGGACAATTTGAAACGGATCGCTTAACGACCCAATTCTCTGGGAGTGCCTGTTCCAAGTTTATGGAAGCAGATTTGGCCGTGTATGAAGTCAAGTTGCTACCGTCACAAGGGGGATATGCTTTTTTGGAATTTAATCCCGAAAAAATCGCTTTGGCTACAGCCCAGAGCTGGATTCGAGAAGCGGACTTAGAAATCCCGCCGTTGAAAGAGTCCGAGCTAAAAACCTTTGCCTTGCGGGCCCATTTGCTCAAAAACTATGGCTATCTCTTTGGCGAAATTGTGTTTACGTATATTCCCGTACCCGCATAAATCTGCCATGATTGTTGTCCCATTTTAGGTATAATGCGCCTGGAGAAGTAAAATGCGTCTGGGACTGACCAAAAATCGCCTGTTTATCTCATTGGCCCTGTTTCTGGGCCTGATTTGTTTTGGCACATTGGGCTATATCGCCCTGACCGGCAGCTCGGTCTTTGAAGCGCTTTATATGACCATCATCTCGATTACCACCACCGGTTATGGGGAAACCATCGACATTTTACACAATAAACCCGCCCGTGTGTTTACGATGTTTTTGCTGCTGTGTGGGATGGGGATTACGGTATACTTTGCTTCATACCTGACCGCCTTTTTGGTCGAGGGCGAACTCAACAATATTCTGAGCCACCGGCGTATGAACAAAGAAATTGAAAAACTCAAGCAGCACCTGATTCTCGTGGGCGGAGGGCAAACCGCTTTTTATGCGGTGCAAGAACTCTTGGCCGCCAATAAACCCTTTGTCGTGATTGAAAAAGATCCCGCTGCCTTTCTGGCTTTGCAAGAGCATTTTCACAACCCCCATTTACTCGGCCTGATCGGTGATGCCACCAACGACGATATCTTAAAAGAGGCAGGTTTGGAACGCGCCGAAGGCCTGATCACCACCCTGCCAGATGATCGCGACAATCTCTTTGTGACCATTTCAGCGCGGGGGCTCAACCCACAAATTCGGATCATTGCCAAAATTGTGCATCAAAACTCGGCAGGCAAAATGCGCATGGCAGGCGCAAACGAAGTGGTCTGCCCAGACTCAATTGGCGGTTTGCGCATGGTCAGCCAAATGATCCATCCCCATGTGGTCAAATTTCTCGACACCATGATGCGGATCAAAAGTGAACAGATCCGGATCGAAGAGGTGCGGGTGAAAGGGGAGGGCTGTCACGGTAAATCTCTGAAAGAGATTCGATTGCCCGAGCAATTTGGCAATGTCTTGGTGCTGGCGCTGTTGCCAGGCGGTAATCACGAAATTCCCCTCTACAACCCCATGGCCGAAACCCATGTCCACACCGGGGATACCTTGGTGGTGATGGGGAATATTGACTGGATTCACCGAGCGCGGGACTTTTTTGCGCTTTAAAAGGTGAGCCTTTGGGGGCTGACAAGACCCCACTCGAAATTTTATGATAATGGGATGTCTACCTCCTATTGGTTTTTTATTTGCTCTGTTTGGTTATTTTCCGCTGTGTTAATGGGGTGCCAAACAGTGTTGGCACAAACCCAAACATTGCTTTTTCACACGCAATCTAAACGAAACATGAGGGAGCTTTCTGATATTCAGATTGGGGGATTTGCATATGAACTCAATGATGCTCAATTGGCACTTTGGAGCCTCAAACACAGAGCCTATATCCGTTCAATCAAACAACCAGAGCATTTGCCTTCTCCTTTGCTATTTATTCAACAAGCTGGGGATCGTGTTTTGACTCTGAATGAGAAGGGGCAGTTGTTGATCTGGGATGGTTTGACCGGTAATTTCCAAGATGCATTTCGGATCTTCAATGAGGATCAAATGCGTATATTCCAAGAACCTTGTTATGAAAATTGCCCTGAAGACAGGCCCTCACTGTTTTGGGCCAACGATGGGCAACAATTGGCCATTGTTGTACCCAAGCAAAAAATGCAGGTTCGCGATTCACAAACCTATCGCTTCTTGGCGCAAGTAGAATTGCCCTTGACTGAGCTTCTGGCCTTATCCGCTGATCCAAAAAATGCTTATCTCTTCTTCAATTCGGGCAAAGCTTTGGTCTATTCACTACCAGATCTCATCTCAAAACCAGGTTTTGAACTCCTGAAGTTTGATTCTCACTATGACGAAACTGAGTTAATGGGCCCATATTTAACATTGATGCAAGAAAATTCATTTTTTTCTGGACTCAAAGTGTGGGATTTACGCAATCAAGCTCAAATTTTTAGCTGGAAATATCCCCGACTTTTTCATAACCAACTGATACCATTAAATGGATATCTGTTGGGATTGGCAAAAAGTGAAGATCAATTTGAATTGATCTTAAATCTTGAAACCGTCCAATTTGAACAGAATCCTGTTGTAAGCGCTAGGCCATATCTCATACCCGTACTTGAAAGAAATTGGGATTGGGTAGATTTTGCTGTGGATTCGCGTGATTTCTTTGCTGTGGAGCCACAGGGTCAATTGCGTCATTGGAAAATGAAACGCTCACTTGTCCCCCAAATTCAATTTGAACCTGAGTCTGAACAACGGCCCCTGACACCATTCAACCGCAAAATTTCACAGCTAGAAAACATTTCACCTTGGCTGATCTTAACAGGGAATGATGAAGACATCCACTTTATTGATCTTAAGACAGGCAAAGGGCTTTATCAGCTTCATCCTCCAGCTCCCGTCACCTCATTGGCTTTAAGTTCGTCAACTTTGGCCTTGGGAATTGCCCAAGAAAAAGCACCTCAAATCTGGCTCTGGAATCGCAATCAAAAACGCTGGAAAATGCCTCTCAACGGTCATGAAGGCTGGGTTACCGATTTGCGTTTTCTGGACTCCAAACATCTTTTGTCTGCAGGCACTGATCAGCGACTGCGGATCTGGAATCTGTTTCAGCCCAATTTTCTCTCAGAATTATGGCTGTATCCGGAGTGGAAAACGAACCTCTCAAAACCGATTCCTTTTCTCTATAACCAGAAAACAAACGAAAGTAGACCAATAGAATGGAATCTGAAAAATGGGACATTTCAAACCAAGCCTGAACAATTGGAAGGAACACCAAGATTAGCGGTCAAAGAACAGGATGTTGATTTCTCACCTACCAAGGCGTCTTTTTCGAAGCATCCGAGTTTTTGGCTGGATTTTTTCCGCATGCGCTTGATGTTTAGCCAAAATAACCAAGTTAAGCTGTGGGACCTAAACCTACATTCAAAGCCAAAACACCTTCAACCCTGTGCCTTAGCCCAAAAATCCAAGAAGCCCTGTTTTATTTTGGGAGCCCAGGCCGAAAAAGACTTTCTCTGGGCCCTGATTGATCATCTTCCAACCCGCAAGCCTTTACCTGGCGCAGGAGCTGGTGGTCCTGCTGATGATATTTATGCCCCAGAAATGGTTGTTTATGACCCCCAATCCCTGAAAGAACTGCGGCGCATTTCTCTTTCGGAAATACGCGTAGACCCTTATCCTCAATTCAATCTGACACTCTACCGTGAATTGGGTAAATTGTATTTTATGAGCGATTATCAGCAGGTGTTGGAAGTAGATTTAACACGGGGAAAAATCGGGCTTAAACAGGCCAATATCCCCCTGGAAAAATGGGAAATCCATTCTTCCCAGCGTTGCCATTCTTGGGAAGAAACGCCCGATCGAGAAAGCGAATTGTTTTGTCTTAAGCCAGATCCCGACTCCGGAGGCCAGATTCCCGTTTATATGCATTTTTTTTCAGGCGGGTATTTACTCATGGCACCCAATGGCTATTTTATCGCCGAAGGCCCCTATCAGGATCATGTCTATCTAAGCCAAGGCAATCAGATTGTAGATTGGGCAACCTTTGCCCAAAAATTTCACAGGCCAGAGAAAGTCAAAGCCTATTTTGAAGGCCAACAGGAATACTCGGATGTGTCGATCAAAGCAGAGGCAGGGTGATCGTTTATCTTATTTATTTTCAGGGATGGATAATACAATGCAATCTTTGAGCTCAATGCCATGAAAACATCCTTGGCAGGTTTCTTGACGGTTTTGTTTTACATGTCAATCTGTTTCAGCTCCAACCCGCAGCCATTAATGGCCCAGGAAACACAAGCAAATGTTCAATTTCATCCCTTGCCAAGATCTCGAAAAGTTTTCAAACCAGAAGTGAGTTTGGGTGCCTTTTCGTATCAATTGCACCAAGGCAAAATAGAGTTGTGGAGTCGCCCAAAAGGCAAATATATCCGAACCTTAGAACCCCCTGCGCAATTTAAACAGACCCTGATAGAACTCAAAGTGGCGGGAAATCATTTACTGAGTTTCTCTGATGATGGGCATGTTTTGATTTGGGACGGATTAAACGGGACTTATCTCAAATCGTTGAATATTTTGAGTGAAGATCAAATGGCTACATTAAAGAAACGGGATGATTATTTTTATGCAGGCATCCCACAACCGCTATGGACCCATGATTCAAACACATTGGCTGTTTTGGTTCCCCAACGCAAATTGCAGCTTAGAGACAGTCATACTGGTCAAGTCATTTCCCAAACGACCAGTGATTTATACGCCATAAATCAGACCAGTCTGAGCGAAGACGGCTATTATGAGTGGCTCGAAAATGGCTGGGCCCGTGTATATTCTTTGCCGAATTTAGAACTGTTGCAGTATTTTCTACCCATCCCTCATGGGGATAATACCTCCGGGGCATTAAAGGGCCCCTATTTGGCATTGAATCAAACTGTTTCAGCCCAACCCGCGATCGAAGTTTACGATTTGCGCAGCCAGACCAAAATCTTTGAATGGCTAACACCCCCAGATAAACAATTCAGCTTCTATTTGGATTGGGTTTCTGACCAGGTTCTCCATATTTTTGATAACCAGGAAGAACTTCACGATTTTTGGCAGATCGAATCTGGAAAAATAGGGGGCACACGCTCGAATTATTCAAGTTGTGTCCAACAAAGTGTGACCCAAGACGGAAAAGTGGTCTGTTTTAAAGAGCAACAGGCCCTGATCTACGATTTGGATGCACCCGAAAAAGACCAAGTTTGGACTTTTCCTGGAGTGGAATATGCAGATGAATTCAGAAGTGTTTTTCCTGCGGCCTATTTCATTTGGTTGAATAGACATGCTTTTTCTGTTAAATATTTTTCCAAATGGAATGCTACTCCTCTCGAATTTCAAATCCCAAACGGTGTGAGTGCCTGGGCCGTCAATCGGGACACTTTTTTTATGCTGGACAATGACAATAAAATCCAACGCTGGGACTTAAAGCACAACCAGAAATTGCCATATTGGGAAGTATCCTTAAAACAAGATATTGAGATCAAATCGAGTCAAGACTGGCTGCTCAGTACAGGTATTGAACCAGAAGTTCATTTACGCGACCTCAAAACCGGACGAAAAACAGTCCTTTCACTCCCACCAGGTGAAGTCAGTGCTTTGGCTTTGAGTCAGGATTATCTGGCCGTTGGCTTGTCGTCTCAAGCAGGATCCAAAATCGCGCTTTGGAGCCGTGTGCATAAACGCTGGATGCCCACACTCAAAGCCCATCAGGGGGAAATAAAACAGCTCAGATTTCTCGATCAGCGACATCTGCTTTCATTGGGCTCTGAGCAAAAATTATCAATTTGGCAGGTTTTAAAATCGCAACCCTTAGATGAAATCCAATTATTCCCTGATACAAACGTAGATTTCAGTCCCAACGAAATTCAAGTCACAAATGAGACCACGCAAAGATCTCTGTTTTTGGGTATAAAAAAGACGATGGAAAAAAATTGGCATTTTCAAGTGGACCCCAGCGATTTACTTGCTTTGCAAAGCAGATCTACTCCCGGCAAATTGGCTGAATCCCCACTGCTCACTACCACCAACCAACCCCATACCCTGGATGAAGACCAAGGTTTTTGGCTCGATCTGGAAAACCAGAAACTGCTCGTCTCCGAACCCCATCAGGTCACTGTGCGGGATTTAAAACACCCTGAAACAAGTTTAAAATTTAATCCCTGCCTGAAAAGCAAACAGCAACCCTGTGTGATTATTGGCGCACAATCTGAACAGAACTATTTTTGGATTTTAACAGATTCCGTTTTATCCAGAAAAATATTACCTCAGAGGGGTGCCGTGCCTGATGCGGGATATTATTCGGATATTCAACCGACCATCCATATTTACCAATTCAAAGACAGCAAATTTATTCAATCTCTGCAAATCCCCCCATTTGCCAGTATGTATCACAATTTAAATGTCTTGAGAAAAGGGGATGCCCCCAATCAAATCTATTTTTATGATTACGCTGAGGGGCAATTTTTGGCCATTGAGATGGCGAAGGGGAAAGTCAAAAAGGGGTTGCCCAATTATTTAGAGGAAATGCTCTCTGATTCGTCGCCTGCCCGCTGTCACGAGAGAGACCCAAGCCAAGTAGATTATGCTTATTGCAGTCTGGGTAACCCACGGTTGAATAACAATCCCTATTTTTTTCAGCAATTTCCAGGAGGATACCTGTTGATGCTTCCAAATGGCTATTTTATGGCAGAGGGACCTTTTCAAGAATATAGCTATCTCACCCAGAATAATGAGATACTCGATTGGCATTCCTTCTCAGCAAAATATCACAGACCCGAAAAGATTCTCGCCTATTTCGAGGGCAAAATCGATCCGTTTGAATTCACGGTGGAAGGGGAAAAGCGATGAAAATTGCGATGAAAATTGCGATGAAACAACTCTATCCAATTGTCCCCCTCGGTCTGGTATTGGCAATGTTTTTACACTTACCCAACTTAGCCCAAAACAACCAGACATCTTCCGAAGCTGAAACACCTGGGTCTGACAATGCGATTCTTTGGAAAACCCGTGTGGGCCTGATGGGGTACCTCAACCAAATTAAAGTCACAGATCAAACAGTCTATCTCAGTTCATCGGGCAGGGTGTGGAACACGACCGAATCAGATACACGTGAACCCTTGGTGGCCCGCAATGGCATTTATGCACTGGATCTGGAAAGTGGAAAGATCAAATGGAGCCACGACACCCCTGAAGATGCCAATGGAATTGATTTGAATGGCGATCTGCTGGCTTATAGCAGCGAAACTGAAATCGGATTGATCAATCGTCAGACAGGCAAAGCCTTATGGAAGATCCCGCTCGTGCATGAGGCCTATCAAGTCAAACTGCTGGGGTCCACCCTCTTGCTTGGCGACAAAGCCGGTTATCTGTGGGCGCTCGACATCCAAACAGGAAAAGTGCTTTGGCAAAAACGATTTTATGGTGAGATCCGCTCTCCTTTGACAGGGGACGCAAACCGTCTGTTTGTGGCCTCAACCCGTGGTGAAATAATGGCCTTGAATTCAGCTGGGCAGATCTTGTGGCAAAACAGGCTGACACACCCCTATCCCCCAGATTCGCAACGAAGTGATCCCTTCAATCTCTCGATCTACGCTGCCCCTGTTCTGGTAGGAGACAGGTTGCTCATTGCTTATGCCCGCAATGGAACCTATGCCCATCCAGCGTTGCTGGCCCTAAATGCCGAAACGGGTGTTGAATTGTGGCGGGCCCAAGATCTAAAACGGCTTAAAACAGGCTACGGAAACCTGCGGGCTTCACCAGCCATTTACCAAGACCAACTGGCAATTTGGGCCGAACCCAATTCCAATCATGTGGTGGGCTTAGACCTCGAAAAAGGCGAGGTCAAATGGGTGAATTCTGCAGGCATTCCCATGTATCCGAATTGGGCTGGGGCAGTCATCAATGGCAGGGTCGCAGTTGTGCCCCGCTTTGATGGCAGTCTCTATTTTTTGAATGCTGAAACAGGCCACTTATTGGGCGAAAGTTATTGGGGCAGTGTTGAAGAAGCTGGTAAACCCATGTCTGTGGCGAAGAAACCCACTTTGCCCATTGTTTTTGACTTCCCCCCCTTCGGAGATGCTATTTATAGCACCCCTGCTTTGGCAGGAAAAAATACCGCCTTGGTGGCTTGTAATGATTGGCTGTATCGCCTAATCATACCGACCCAGGATTAAAACGGATTCAACTCGCGCCAAAGCGCCACCCGTGGCAAGAGTTCAGCCAGGGAGTCTCCGCCAAATTTTTCTAAGACAAACTCGGCCAGCACCAAGGCCAGCAGCGATTCACCGATCACCGCTGCAGCGGGCACCGCACAGGTGTCTGAGCGCTCAATATGGGCTTCTACGGCCTCACCACTTAAACTGTGAACGGATTTCAGCGGCTGCATCAGGGTGGCGATCGGTTTCATGGCTGCTCGCAGGACCAAGGGCTGGCCTGTGCTCATGCCCGCCACAATGCCCCCCCCGCGATTGCTGAGGTAGTTGACCCGCCGCGGACTGTGGATAGGGTCCGGGCCAGGAGAAAGTTCATCGTGGGCCAAGGAACCGGGCACACGGGCACTTTCAAAGCCCAGGCCCAATTCAATCCCTTTAAAGGCGTTCATACTCAAAAAGGCCTCACCAATCGCCGCTTCCAGCTTGCGATCCCATTGGCTATAGGTGCCCAGGCCAATCGGCAGGCCATCGGCATAAATTTCGACAATGCCACCAAGGGTATCTCCGACTTCTTTGGCAGCATCAATAGCGGCTACCATTTCGGCTTCTGCTTCGCTGCCCAGGCAGCGCACAGGTGAATCATCGACACGTTGATTCAGGTTTGCGACAGGCAGATCCATCGGCGTGGGGTCGGAAATAGCGCCAATTGAGACCACCCGGCTGGCAATCACAATACCGACTTCTTCTAAGAGACGGCGGGCCACCGTCCCCAAAGCCACGCGCATAGCAGTTTCGCGGGCACTGGCCCTTTCGAGCACATTGCGCAGGTCTTCGTGGCCGTATTTAATGCCACCGACCAGATCGGCATGGCCAGGCCTTGGGACTGTTACCACACGTTTGACAGGGCCCTCTATCGGGCCTGCTGCCATGGTCTCTTCCCAGTTTTTCCAATCGCGGTTGGGCATCAGCAGGCCTATTGGGCTGCCAAGGGTGTGACCGTGGCGCACCCCGGCGGTGATTTGTACTTCGTCCGTTTCGATTTGCATGCGACGGCCCCGGCCGTGGCCTTTTTGGCGGCGGCGTAAATGGGCATTGAGATAGTCTAAACTGATTGGCAGTCCGGCAGGCAGGCCTTCGAGAATACCCATCAAGGCAGGGCCGTGTGATTCTCCTGAGGTCAAAAAACGCATGGGGTCATGGCTCCATTGTGGATAGAACTGAGAACATCAAAAAATTCAGGGTAAGATATGGATACACATTCGGGGTTTAAAATGCGGGTTTCACCTGTGGCCACCAAGCCAGCTATTGCAAAAGCCATGGCAATGCGGTGATCATGAAAGGGCTCAATTTCAGCCCCGTATAAGGCCTGTGGACCTTCGATGGCAAAGCCATCTTCAAAAAGCGTAATCTGTGCACCCATGGCGCGCAAATTCAAGGCGATGGCCTCTAATCGGTCCGATTCTTTGACCCGCAACTCACCGGCCCCCCGCACCTCTGTAATCCCCGTGGCTTGGGTCGCCAAAATGGCAATCAAAGGCACTTCGTCGACCAAGTCTGGAATTTCATGGGCATAAACCCGTGTGCCTTGCAGTGGAACCTGTTGCAGCCGCACAATCCCCAGCGGTTCGGGATTGCCCACGGTCATTTCTTCGACCACAACCGCCCCCATGCGCTTAAGCACGTTGATAAAGCCCAAGCGGGTGGGATTGAGAGAGACCCGCTCGATTTCAACCCGTCCACCCGGAATCATGGCAGCTGCAGCCAGCCAAAAGGCCGCAGTAGAGGGATCTCCGGGTACCTGAACCTGGGCCGCATGTAAAGTTTGACCGGGTTCAATCTGCAAAAAGCCATCGGACTTGTGGAGATTGACACCAAAATGGGGCAAAAGGCGCTCGGTATGATCTCTGCTGCCAATTTCTCCGCGCAGTGTCACCCGCTCTTGGGCAAAGAGCCCCGCCAAGATCAGAGCGCTTTTGAGTTGGGCACTGGCCACAGGCAAGGCATAGTCCAAGCCCTTTAATGTCGCGGGTTGAATTTGAACAGGCGGGAAATTGCCTTCTCTCAGCGCGATCTTGGCCCCCATTTGCCGCAGGGGTTCAGCCACCCGTTTCATCGGGCGGCGCGTCAGAGAGGCATCACCCACTAAACAAGCTTCAAAGTTTTGGCCTGCCAAGATGCCCATCAGCAGACGCAGGGTGGTCCCTGAATTGCCGCAATCAAGCGGGGCTGAAGGGGACAGAAAGCCACCCAAACCCACCCCATGAACCAAAACGGTTTCGCCCATTTGCTCAATTTTGACGCCCAAAGCGGACAGACAGGCCCAGGTCGAAAGCACATCCGCACTGGCCAAGAGCCCTGTAATTTCGGTCAAACCTTCACTGAGGGCCCCAAAGAGCAACGCCCTGTGAGACAGGGATTTATCTCCAGGAATGGCCAATTGGGCATCAAAGGTACGCAAAGGCAAAATGCGGGCCTGAGACATGGTCATTAGGCCTTTTGGCGGGCAAAATCCCGCATAAAGGACGCCAAAACTTCCACCCCCGTGAGCGGAAAGGCATTGTAGATTGAGGCACGAATGCCACCCACTGAACGATGGCCTTTTAACCCATCCATGCCTGAAGCGGAGGCCATTTTGACAAATTCGGCTTCGAGTTCTTCACTCGGCAGGCGGAAAGTCAGGTTCATGCGCGAACGGCTGTCTTTGTCGGCATGGCCACGGTAAAAGCCCTCGGATTGGTCCAGGGCCTGGTAGATCAATTCTGCTTTGCGTTGATTGAGATCTGCCATGGCCGCCAGGCCGCCATTGTCCAACATCCAGCGGGCCACCAGACCGACCACACGGATCGAAAAAACAGGGGGGGTATTGTAAAGAGAATTGTTTTCAACATAAGTGGAATAATCCAACATCGTGTGCAAGCCCCGTTTTCCGCGGGTGAGTAACTCCTCTTTGACAATGGCCAAAGTGACGCCTGCAGGTCCCATGTTTTTTTGGGCACCGGCATAGATCAGGGAATACTTTGAGACATCGAGTGGGCGGCTGAGGATGTCCGAGGAGGCGTCGCAGATCAGTGGGGTATCCCCCAAATCCCAATCGTCGAAGAGTTCGATGCCTTCAATCGTTTCGTTGGAAGTGATGTGCAGATAAGCGGGGTTTTCTGGCAGGACCATTTCTGACTGCTTGGGCATGCGTTTATACCCCTCACTTTTACCACTCCAGGCCACGCTGATAGCCCCTTCGCGTTTGGCTTCACACATCGCCTTGCGGCCCCAAGACCCACTGTCGATATACGCGGCCTGGGTATCCGGCAGCAAAAAATTCATGGGCACCATTGAAAATTGCAAGGAGGCCCCCCCCTGTAAAAAGATCAGCTGGTAACCAGAGGGCACATTTAAAAGCTGTTTGAGATCGGTCAGGGTCTGCTCTAGAATGCGCTCAAAAACCGCCGAGCGGTGGCTGATTTCGAGAATCGACATGCCCACACCGGGCAGAGAGAGCATTTCGGCTTGGAGTTGGGTTAAAACAGGTTCGGGCAAAACCGCCGGACCTGCAGAAAAATTCAAAATGCGTGCTTCAGAAGACACAGGGTCATATTCCTTTCAAACTCAGGGGCTGGCCAGACCGGTAACCCAGTCAAACCTAACGATCCAGCATAACACACCGTGTCAGCTATTGGGCTTTGTAGAGGCCCGCTTCGGTGCCAATCCACAGGGCCTGGGGCTGCGTGACAATTGCATTGATCTGCAAAAGGGCAGAACTCAATCCGGTATTGTAGGCACTCCAACTCAGACCGCCATCAAGGGATCTAAAGATGCCATCGGTGGTGGCTGCGTACATTTTATCTGGCGTAATGGGATCAATCGAAAGGGCATGGACCACCATCTGGGTCAGACCTGTAGAGGTGGCGGTTAAGGTCGCAGGCCCATAGGCATTGGTGCCATTGTGGCCCAATTGGCGCCAGCCATTGGCATCTCCTTCGTTGCGGCGCCAGACGCCGGGCAAATACCCCCCTGGCACACCGCCAGGAATGGGGGGAATATTGGCACAGATAAAAGGGGTAAAACAGCCCCCAGTGCCGGCCCCAAACAGGCGTTCCGACAAAACCGGATGGGTGGTCAGGGCACGCACATCGACCACGGCCAAAAAGACCAAGCCGCCAAAGGTTGGCAGGCCATTGTTGATCGGTTGCCAATTGATCGTGGCAGCATTGCCACCTGTGGCTTTGTAAACCCCGCCCCCAAAGGTGCCAGCATAGACAAATGCCTCCGCCGGGGCAGTGGGGTTGTAAATCGCCAACGACGAAATACTGCTCAGACTGCTGCTGGGCAAGCCCGTGCTGGCCAAGGACCAACTGTCGCCGCCATTGCTGCTGAAATAGACCTGGGCATCGTTGGCGCGAGCCACACCCGCATAGACATGGGTGGGATGGGCGGGATCCACGACCAGCGATTTAATATTCAGGTGATTGGCGTTGAGCCCCGTGTTGATCTGGGTCCAATCGGTGCCACCATTGCTGCTGCGGTAGATGCCATTGCTGAGGGTGCCTGCATACAGGATTTGCGCATTTTGGGGATGCACGGCCAAAGCCTGTACAGAACCCGTTTCGGAGCCCAGTTTGAGATTGCTACAGGTTCCACTGAGACATTTCCACACCCCGCCCAGCGGGCCAGCGGCTGGATTGCCGTCGTCTTGGGCACCAAAATAGACGAGGTTGGGATCCTGTTTGACCGCTGCCAGACTCAAGACATGTTCATTGTTGGGTCCCAATTGCGACCACGAAAGCCAATTGGATGCCGCTGTGACGGACAGTGCTGTGGGAGAACTTTCGACCCCACCCACCACAGCCGTGACGGTCATATTGTAGGTTTGGGTGGCAGCCACCCCCGTGTTGATCGTGCCCGTCAGCGCGGGGGCATTGACGGTGCTGTAGAGCACCCCATCTTTGTAGACTTTATACGCCGTGGCATCGGTAACCGCATTCCAGCTCAGATCAAAGCTGGTGCTGGTAATATTGCTGGCACTCAGGCCCTGGGGCACTGGTGGCAAGACCGTAAATGCGGGGGTTTGAGCAGCCGTTTGCGTGCCAACGGTCAGACTCACAGTCGTTGGACCCGTGATCCCTGTGGGCACTTTGACTGCCAATTGATTCAAATTCACGAAGCTCACATCAGCTGCAGGCACTGTTACATTGCCAAATTTGACGGTGTTTAAACCTGTAAATGCCTGAAAATTAGTCCCATTGATCAGCAGAGTTGTACCTGGAGAACCGCTGCTGGCACTCAAACTGCTGATCGTGGGCGCTTTGGGATAAAGGGTGAGAGCCCCCGCGTTCACCACTTGGCCAGGGGCAAAGGTAATCACCCCGATAATAAACGGTGAAGTGACCACATTCGGGTTTGAATCACTGCTGTACTGACCTGGCCAGGAGATCCGAAAATTCCAAACGCCCGGTGGCAAATTGTTAAATTGGTAAGCCCCATTGGTATCGGTAATGGGAGAGCTGATCGGATCTGACAATTGGACGGTGTACTTGTCGTTGCCCAATAAGCCAGCCACACTGCCATTTAATTGGGCGGGTTGGACTTTGTAATTGGGATTGGCGGCATTGAGCAGGGCCAAATTGCCAGACTGGGCGATAATATCTTGCACCAGGGCTGTGCGGTTGAGCAAAAGGGGATGGGTGGTATAGCTAAAATTGGGATAGGTCCCACTGGCCCCCGTGATCTGATCAACCAAGGTCTGCAATTGGCTTGTATCCAATTCGCTGGCCAATAGCAGCAAATTCTGATCGAGAAAATCCCCCACCACTTGGCCCGTGGGGGTCGAACGGTAGCTCATTTGTACAGTGGTGGGATTGGCGGTGATGTCAAAAGTGGCGCTGAGCGTGCTGCCTGCAATTTCGTTGTTGGCTGCAGTATATACTTTGATCTCAGCCACCCGGTTTTCCCCCGAGGGCACATTGGGGATGGTGGCATTGATTGTGCAGCCTGTGACCGGCACAGTAAATTGGTTGCCCGCATTGGCTGCCGCAGGATAGAGCGAACCTGTGATGCCCACCCCCCGTACAGAGATTTTGGCCTTGGAAAAGGCCGTGCAATCCAAAGCCTGGGTCTGAAAATCACCGGCCTTCCGATGGGCATTTACCGGAAAGGCAATTTCAAAGCGCAGATTGGGGCCCGTAAAAAGCCGGGCTTGAATCTGGGAACCGGGTTTTAAGGGCTGTAAAGCAGTGGATAAAGCCGTGCCTGCAGGTGCAGAAGGTTTGAGCGGCAGCCCCTGACAGGCCTGCAAAAAGAGCACAGAGAGCAAAGAGAGACAGGGCAAAAGACGTTTTTTCATTGGTAATTCCCCACCACAATCACATCGGCCAAAAGATGTTGAACAACCACGTCAATACTGCTATTCACAGCCGCATTGACCCCGTCTGAAACACTCACTTGCAGGGTATAAGTGCCAGGGGTGGTGGGCGCCGTCCAAACCACCTGATGCCCTTGGGTGCTGCTAAAACTGGCATCACCACAGTTGAGGCACGACCATTGGTAGGCAGAGGCCGCCAGAGCCGAGTCATCTGTGGCATTGGCCGTGAGTTGAATGGGCTGTTTGAGACCCGTTAAAGTCGTGCGACTGGCTACAAGCGATTGAATCACGGGCGGATTGTTAACAGCAGGAGTGACTGAGGCTGCACCACCGCCACCACCACCGCCACCACCACCGCCACCAGAAGAAGAACTGCTGGTACGGAAACTGTTTTGGGCAGCCGTTAAAGGGCCATTTGCGGTTTTGGGCACAATTTGAATCGCATAATCTGTGCCATCAAAGAGACCCCCCATTTGAAAATTGGCCTGGGGATGGTTGGCCTGGATCAATTGTCCATTGCGGTAGATATCATAGCCTGTGATGCCAGTTTGGGATGGCGCATCCCAGATCAGACTGAGGCGGTCACTGCCACTTTCCAAGAGACGCAAATTGAGGGTGTTGGCATTGGCGGGATTTGAAGCGTTGGCACCCGGCGTTGAACCTGAGCTGTCATTGGCTGAGGGGGTATTGGCAGGCAGAGTGGCATTTTTGCTGGGAGAGGCTGCAGAGTTGGTATTGGGGTTGGTATTCAAATTGGGCATGGGAGCACTTTGGGGCAAGAGGCGAAAATCAGGGGCAGAGGCCGGGGCTGTGGGCGCGAGACTGAGTTGGGGTTGTGCCAATGAAGCATTTCCAGTGGCATTTCCAGTGGCAAGATTGCCTCCACCAGAAAAGTCCAGGCGTAAATCCAGTGAGGCTTGGTTTTGATTAACCAGACGCAATTCGGCCTGAGAGCGACTCAGGGTGACCCCCTCTGCGTTGAGCAAAAGCGCTTCAATTTGAACCTGGCCCGGAGCTAAATTGAGCCACTTGGCCCATTCCCCTTTGGGCAAATCGCGGGGATTTAAACGGATTATTTGGGGAGCCTGGCCTGGACTCGTTAAGACAAGTTGCAATTGGAGCCCTTCTAATGTCTGGTTTTCGGATTGAATCTGGCCCAGGATTTTTAAACTGGCCAGTGCCGAACTGTCAGGGATAGAACCTGCAGACCCTGCTTGGGAAGAGGCATTCAAGCCTGTCAGGGCCCGAAAGGGGGTGACCAATTCAACAGAACTACAGCCTGTGAGCATGACAAGCGTGGCAGATAATAACCATTTCGTCCCCATTTGTAGCATAGCAACCCTGAATATACACAGTTTTTTCCATTTTAACATTCAACGACCTTAAATAATACCCGCGGATCAGGCAATTCTGGTGATGCATTTGAAAATTGGGTTTTGGCAGTGTATGATGCATTTAAAATTCACAGCAAGAGCCATATCTAAATCCGCTTAGGAGCCCCAGATGACCCAGCCCCGTTTTGGTTTTTCGGATCCACGTATGGCTTTGGCAGCCCTGTTTTTGAGCGTGGGTCTGGGACTGGGGCTGCTATTCATTGGCATTTACCTGCTGGAATCTTATGGGATTTTTCTGTTTTTGGCCCTGCCCTTTGTGATGGGGCTGACTTCGAGTCTCTTTTACAGCAGCCGAGCAAAGCTCACTCCGGGTAGATTTGAACAGGTCAAACTGGGACTGCTGAGTCTGTTCGTCCTGTCTCTGGGCATTTTGGCTTTTGCCCTCGAAGGCGTGATTTGCCTGCTCATGGCTGCGCCCCTGGGAATCGTTGCCAATCTTTTGGGCGTGGCCATGGGAATGTCAAAGGGCCTGCGTCTGCACAACAAGGGCAAAGGCAATTCCATGCCGCTCTCGGTTTTGATGCTGGCGGTCTTGCCCAGCTCTTTGGGGCTTGATCTGGTACAAGAAAGTGAATTTAAAAAACCCGCTGCCCCTTTGCGGGCTGTCACCACCAGTGTTGAGATTCAGGCACCGCCCTCAGTGGTCTGGGAGTCGGTCATTCGCTTTCCGAAGCTGCCAGCGCCAACGGAGCCCCTGTTTCAATTGGGCATCGCCTATCCCACCCATGCTGAGATCATTGGCGAAGGTGTTGGAGCTTTGCGTACCTGCCATTTTTCTACGGGGGCCTTTACCGAGCCGATCACGGTCTGGAATCGTCCTCACGAGTTGGCCTTTGATGTGGTCGCTCAGCCCAACCCCATGACCGAATTGACCCTTTGGAAAATCCATCCTCCCCATTTGGAAGGCTATTTTGTCTCTAAACGGGGCAAATTTGAATTGACAGCCTTGCCAGGAGGCAAAACCCGGCTGACAGGCACCACTTGGTACAGTCAGCGGATTTATCCCGAGTTCTATTGGTCGCTCTGGACCGATGGCATTATTCACAGCATTCATGAGCGGGTCTTGGGACATATTCAAACCCAGGCCGAAAAGGCCTTTCAACCCCAAGGTGAATTACAGGCTAATGGCTGAAATAATATTTGGGCAAGCCACTGTGATTGGCTTGGGTGATAGGCTTAAACTGGGTCGCTGTCTGGTTTAAATACGAGGCCTTGTTTTTCTGGCTATAGCCTTTGTCGGTGCCCGTCTGGGGGATATAGGCCAAATGAAATGGGGCCTGGAGATTGATCTTTTGCAGCTCTCGAAAGGCATCTTCTCCGCGGTTTGAGCCATTTTTTGCGCCATCATCGGAATAGGTGGCATCGAGAAAATGGGCGGCGCCAACCGTGACATTCTGCCACCGTCCTCCGGCCAAAACGGGTGGAGTGGCACTGGCCACCCCCTGTAACGCTGTCTGCACGGCAATCCCTCCTGCGGAGTGCCCTGCCAATTCGACACTGCCAATCTGGGCCGTGGCAGGCAACATGCCACTGAGTCGGTTAAAGACATCTTTGTTAAATTTGGGAAAGGTCTCAGGACCTGCCATCCAGGCCGAGGCACTGCGTCCACTGGGGTCTTTGGCTGGGCCCTGAGGCACTGCGAGCACCGCGTTATTTTTGCGCGCCCAGGCCATCAGCTCTGGGCCGAGGCCATTGCCAGATTTGCCCAAGGCACCTGAGACACCGCCATTCCAACCGTGAAAATAATACAAAACCTTGACCGGTTTGGAATAGTCCAACCCCTGGGGCACAACAATGGCCGTCTCTTTGTCTTTGCCCGAATGCAAATTGCTTTCGATTGTGCCAAGCCAGGCCTGGGCCACCCCTGGCAGATTTTTAACGGCATTTAAAGCCACTTGACTTGCGCCGGGCCCGGCTTCAACTACCGGGGTGCCGGGTTCGGGAAAGAGCAAGGTCTGGGGGGCGGCACTGGCAGCAGGGGTGGGCATGACACTCAGGGTATGGGCCTGGGCTGTATTGCCAGTAGGGGTGGGAGTGACACTCAGGGTATGGGCCTGGGCTGTATTGCCAGTAGGGGTGGAGGTAGGGAGCTGAGTCGGGGGCGGGGGAGGTGTGATTTGGGGCCGCGAAGCACTGGGCGTGGGAGAAAGTGCTTGTGAACTGGGACGGTTATAAATCGAGAAAGAAGGGCCTGATTGGGACATGTTTTGCCTCTGCTTTTCAAATCCACTTTTTGAATCTGCTTTTCAGATTATACCCCTTTTGTGAACTTTTCATCGGCAGCGTTCTTTCAGAATCAGGAAGAGATGGCTTAAAATGAGAAGATGCAAAAATTGAATAAGTTGTTAAGTCGGTTTCTGCTGCTGAGCAGTCTGGTTTCCCTGTTGGGCGGGCCTGTGTTTGCGGCACCAGCCGGGCAGGGGTATGAATTTTCGGGCAATGGCAAGCGGCAATTTGCCTGTTTGAGCCAGTTGTATACTGCCGCGCAACTGGACGATATGCCCTTGCTGCTGACAGACCAGAAAAGTGCTTTGCAACTGGCCTTGCTGCGGCAGCGCTCCGTGCTGACCCATGCCAAGCCTTGGCAGTCTGAAGGGCTCAACATGACCTCCGCGCAGCTGCTTCAGGTGGCTGAGACCGTCGCTCAACTGCCTGATCAGACCAGTTTGGGTGCATTGAGCCGCCAATTAACCCCGTATTTGCTCAAAGGGGAAGATGGCTGTGGCAATACCCATTTTACCGCCTATTTCGCCCCGCTGATTCAGGTCAAAAGCAAGCCGGATGCGCAGTTCAAGTATCCTGTTTATCGCAAGCCTGCCAAATGGCCCCAAGGCAAAGTGCCGAGCCGGGCCGACATTGACCAACAGGGTGCGCTACAGGGCCTGGGACTGGAGATTGGCTATGCAGCCAGCCTGCTGGATATTTACATGCTGCAGGTACAGGGCTCTGGTCTGGCACATTTTCTCGACACAGGCGAAAAAATCACCTTTCAGTTTGGCGGCCAGAATGGCTTGCCTTACAGCAGCCTGGGCCGCTTGCTGGTAGACAAAGGCCATGTGCCTGCTGACCAGATTTCGCTGAATGCAATCCGTGACTTTTTTGCAAAGCAACCTGAGCTGATGCCAGAATACCTTTCCCGCAATGCCAGCTATACCTTTTTTGACAAGGTTAAAGCCGGCCCCAAAGGCACCCTGAGTACCGAGGTCGTGCCTGAGATCTCGATTGCGGTAGACCCGGCTTTTATCCCGCTGGGCAGTGTGTTATTGGCAGAGATTCCGCGCTTAAACGCCCAAGGAGAATTTATCGGCCATGCTTACCGGCTCTTGGTGGCCCAAGATACCGGCGGTGCGATCAAAGGCCCTGGGCATGTGGATATGTTTATGGGCATCGGCCCAGAAGCCCAGGCCAAAGCTGGATTTTTGCACCACTACGGACGCCTTTGGCTGCTTTTACCCAAGCAATAGCCTCCCAATAGACCCAATTACAGACCCATCTCGCCTGTTTTAAAGCCGGTATTCAGGCCGGCCAAACCAAATCGGCCAGGGCATCTAAATTCGTTGCATCACGCCAATCGGGAATACAGATTTGGTAGTTGGGATTGCTGTAACGGTGTAAAAACAAGAGCGCCAGCATTTCTTTGCCAATGCCTGAGACAGATTCAAGGTCAAGGCCATAGCCCTGAAACAGCGCCTCCATGCGGGCAGACTGGCCCTGCACCAGAAAGCAGACGGGGCCCAGCCAATCATACGCGGCAGGCCCGATCAGACTGTCGGCAAAGTCAATCACGCCGCTGAGCTGCCACTGTTGTTGATCTTGTTGATCTGGCTGCGCTGGCTCCGCTTGTTTAACCAACAGATTTTGGGGCGTGTATTCCCCCGTCAGCAAGACAAACGGGCCTTGAAGCAAACCCTGCGCTTTTTCCAGGCTGGGCAATTGACTCTGCAGCCATTGGGGCAACTGGGTTAAATGAGCGGCGGGCAACCCCTGGGCCCGGTGGCGGGCCAGGTAATTTTCTTGTGCATAGTCCCAAAACAGTTCCCAGGTTGGTTCTAATTCGGGCAAAAGCGCAGCAGGCAAGTCGTGTATGGCCCGCATGAGCTGCCCAATTTGGCTTAAAACAGACTGTTTATTGCTTTCACTTAACTCGGGCCAGATCGCTTGCAGCGACTGCCCAGGCACAAACGACATGACAATATAGCCCCAGTGATTGGCCTCAGCAGCGTAAATCAAATCGGGAAAAGTCACAGGCAGGCGCTGCCCTTTGAGGGCCTTTAAGACCCGCAATTCGGTTTCCCATTGGTAGCGCTGAAAAGGCGGAAAGAGTTTGATCACCTGGGCCTGACCACAGGCAAAGACGGCATTGGCTCCCCCCGACACACGGCGAATTTCAGGGGCCAAATTGCAGTGTTTGGCAATGGTCTGAGCCGCGGCTTGCAAAGCATCTAAAAGTGGCCCAGCCACTTCAATTTGTGCATCAAAGTTGCAGGGCGAGATCTGTTCGGGCAGGTTAAACATCGGGCAACACAGCCTGGTTTAATTCACAGCCGCAGGGGCTGAATCTGGACTGCTGGATTGCGATGGCGTTTGCGCAGGCGATTGGGTTGGGGCTTGATTCAGTTTGGCTTTGGGCGGGCATTGCGGCTTGACCGTGATATTCACAGGGGGCACTTCAAAGAGGGTGGTATCCACTGCCCCTGGGCGTTTGCCCCAGACAATCACCTGCATGGGCACATGCAAAACCGGGCTGAGATTAAAATCTGCACAAATCGCTGGCGAGACCGCGACTTCGATCTCCACCTTTTTCTGGTTGGGGGGATAAACCAGCACCTGGGCAAAATTGACCGAAGGGGCAATCACGCGAAATTGAGGCGCGGTTAAATCGCCGGTATCGATCGACATAACTGTGTTCACACTTTTTTCGCTGCCCGCAGTTAAATCGACCCGCAGCAGAGACTGGCTCAAACGGGCCTCGGGAATGTTTTTGAGCTTGCTCGGCACGACCAAAGTAGAGGTGCTTTCTTGGTGGGCGCGGTAGCCAGTCGTGCTGGCCGAACCGGGAATATACAGGGCCAAATTGGCTTTCCAATCAGAGCGGGTGAGATCTTGCACCGAACTGCATTCCGGGGGGGTGATGTTGATCTCGAGTGACGACGGACAGGTCTTGCCTTTGCTTGGGCGGCAGCTCAACTCCCCATTTTTGATCATGACCCGATCGGCCAAGGCCTCGTTTTTGAGGCTGACATTTTCCCAGCCAGCGGGAATCGCCAGGTTATACCCCAACATCCGTTCAGCTTCTGAACCCGCCGCATTGTTGAGATTGAGCCGCAGCCCAATACTTTTATTGCTGGTTGTGCTGCAATCGACTTTATTCGGTTCAAGCGAGAGGAAGACCCCTTCGAGCGGGGCTTCGGCCACGGGGGGCAATTGGCGAAAGCCAAAATGGGACCAAAAGGTTTTGTCTACCCCCAGATCTGTGGACTGGGTGGATTTGTGGACATAATCCACAGTGCCAGAAATATTGGTCAGGGCCTTGAGCGCATCGTTGCCAGAGGCATTGATCGCACTCTGCAAATTCGACTCGTTAAAGGCCAGGGCTTTCACGCTTTGGCTCATTTGGTACATTTCCGAAACCACATAATCGCCACAGGTGCCAGTCAATTTGCAGCAATTCTCAAACTCCGACCAATTGGGGGAGCCAGGAAAAGCCAAAATCTGGGCCAAAGATACCTTGGCTGCCAGCAAAGACTTCTGCTTAATATCCGTCTTAATATTGCCTGCATAACCCAAATAGTCGAGTTTAAGCTGGGTCTGGCCCTGGGTATTTTGGTCCATCATCTGCAAAAAAGAATAGCTGAATTTGCTGATCGTGCCTTCGCTGGTGGCCACAGGTTTGCCCGGCAGCGAGTCGCGACAGGCCGAAGAGGTATTGAGGGTGACCAAACGCGGCCCTGCAAATTTAAACGTGCGCCCGAGCGTTTCGGCAGATCCCGGCTCGTTGGCATACGAAACGGGCACCAAATTGGCGGTATCCAAGGTGCCGCTATAATCGCCCAAACCACGCCGGGTGGCGGCAGACACCGCTTTGTCCACTTCTTCCCAATGGCCACAACCGGGCAAAAGCAAGAGACTGATGGCAAAAGCAGATTGAATCAAGATGCGGGGGGAAAGGCTTAAAGACATATCGAACACTCCTGGCCACGTTTGAATCGGGTGAAGATCATTTTACCTTAGAAAGAATCACTTTTTGGTTTGAGGTATCAGGGGTTGGGAAACTGCCATTTCTGCCGAAAAGCCAGCGCTTACACCCTCTAACCTGTTTTTCGTTTTGCGAACCAAAGCCCTCAGGAGCCCAAACGCAACCTGAAAGGGCCCCATTTGATGTAAAATATTGAAAGAAATCGCTATCAGTACCTCAAAAACGACAGGAAAATTATGATCTCTTCCACCGCGACCCCGGAAACCCTGAACCCCTCCAACCCAGATTTTCAGGAGCAGCTGATTCAGGAATACCTGCTTGACCAAGGCAAAATCACACCTGAGCAACTCTCTCTGGCTGTGGCCCGGCTGCGCCAAATCAAGGTCGAGCAACAGCGTGAACAGCGGGCTGTGAGTTATGTCGTGGATCAAAAGGGCTATGCTTTGCGCAAGGTCAATCCCTGGTCGGGAGAGGTGATTGAAAGCCTGGATTTGCCGATCAGCCGCAAATTTCGGCCGCGCTTTTTTGGCGTCGATTGGATGCCTGCTGGCAGCGGCAGTGTTTACCTTTTTCACGCCAGCAACGCCCGCGAATTGGGTGAAATTGCCTGGGAAGATGCCGAAAACAACCCCGGCGGCATTACCGTTTCCGACCGCTATACCCACCTGTATTTTGGTGAGCTCGACGACCACCCGTATCTGGCCCTTACCCAGCAATTGCACTATGGCTATTTCCCCATCTCACCCCAGCGCTCGCTGCCATTGGACCTGATGGTTTCGCCGTCCGGCCAGCATATTTTTGTCACCGACCGGGGCCGGGGCGCGATCTTTGTGGTCGAAACTGAGACCTTTAAAATTTCGGGCATCTTGAGCGTGCGCCCAGCCGGCAGCAAAAAGACCCTCAACCTGGCTCCCAGCCCGGACGGCCAAAAGCTGTATATCACCGACAATCACACCCCCTCGCTGCTGATGGTCCATCTCAAGTCGCTGAAAATCAAGCGCATGCCTTTGCCCTACGGCATTTTGGGCAATATTCAAATCTCCAGTGATGGCCAATGGCTCTATTTGCAGAGCACCCGCCCCGATGAAAGTGTTGAGATCGTGGTTGTCGACACCACCAATTTGCTGTTTAAAGCCAGTATTCCGCTCAAAGGCAATCTCTTCAGCAGCCTCGACGACCCCTGTGACCTCATGGCGGTCAGCCCTTTGAATAATTTTATGGTCTTTATGACCTATGTCGATGTGCCTGCGATGTTTACGCCCTGGCTGAATATTATCGACCTTGAGAGCAATAAACTGATCGACCGCTATGCGCTCTTTGCCGAAGACACCAAACCCAGTTTCTTGGCCTTTGCCTCGTCCAAACCCGATGGCTATTTCCGTTCGGATATCCGCATCCTCGACGTTTTGTTGGATCTGAACTTTATCTCCTTTCAAGACGTGGAAGAGGCCGAGTGGACCATTCAAGCGACCATGGGCAAATCCCAGCAAGGCTTTGCCCATTTGCTGGAAGAGACCGACTACAGCCAAACCAGCGCAGATGATCTGGACTTCAGCCATGTCTTTGAACTCGACGCCGAAGACGAAGCCGAATTGGAGGCGTTTGAACAGCAGCGCGGCAATCCCGAAGAAGACTATCCGGTTTTAAACGACCACCAACTCGACCCGAGCATCTTGATCCAATTCAAAGAGACCCTCTTGCGGCGCTACGAATTTGTGCCGATCAACCACCTCAACGGCATTTTCAGGGTAGCGGCGGTCAATCCCGGTCGGCCCGAAATTGAAATGATCACGCAAAAGATCTTCCCGGATTTGCCGCTTTACCTGATCCCCTTTGAAAAAGACGAATTTGACCGCTTTATGCGTGAGTTTTACGCCCAGATTATCACCCGCATGAAAAAGATCGTCAGCCGCATGACACCGGCCCAACGGGAAGAATTTGCCAGTACCGCCCCCGAAGGGGTGATGGAAAACCTGCTTGAACAGGGGTTGCCACCGGCTCCACCACCGGCACCCAAGCCCCCGGCTGAAATGAAGGCAAGCCCCCCAGCAGAGCCCAAAACCCCAGCTCAAAATCCAAGTCAAAATCCAGATCAAAACCAGGCTCAACATCCGGGCCTAGCTGAAAATCAAGCTGCTGCCAAAGCCGAGCAAAAAACGGACATCAAGCCCGAAAGCAAGTCAGAGCCAGAAGGTGCAGAAAAGCCCGAAGACAGTGCTGACGCCAACCCTGAATCTGAAAACAAAGCTGAAATCGACTTCTCGCTGCTGACCACCGAGAAGATCAACGAGGTGCTTTCGCGCTATTGCCTGAACGAATTCCGCAAAATCTGGGGCATTGACCTCAGTGGCGAAGTCGAAGCCCTCGACACCCTTTTGCCCTATGTGGACCGGGCCCGCAAAGAGCTGATGAATTTTGACTACACGATCATCCGCATTGCCGATCTGTTTAACCAATTCTCGCTCGAAACCGTGATCACCAAAGAGGTCTTTCACCAGCTGTTATTGCCACTGCTGCCCGCCAAAAAATCGGCGATAGCCCCCAACGCGCCTAGCGCACCGCCGAATAATTTGCAAGAGATTGCCAGCCGGGTCAAAGAGACCAATCAAGCAGCGGCCTCACCGGCAGGGGCCGTGTCTGCACCCCAAAAGAGCATTCAGTATGAAGCCGACGATCAGGTGCTCAGATCCGATGACCTGCCCAATGACCATTTTTTGATCCACGATACCGAACGGCAGCGGGTGATTGAATTTAACAACAAAGGCCAGATTACCTGGCAAATTGGCGGCAAAGACGGCATCGGCCACATGGAGCTGATCGAGCCCACCAACCCGATTCGCCTGCCCAGCGGCAATACCCTCTTTGCCGATGCAGGCACCGACACCGTCTACGAGGTCTCCAAATCCGGCCAGGTGCGCTGGCAATTTCCGCCGGCCGACAAATCTTCGGATATTCGCCTGCACCGCCCGCTCAAGGCCATGCGCAAGCTCAATGGCAACACGATTATTGTCGATCAGGGCAATCACCGCATTATCGAAATCAACCCCCAGAACAAGATTCTCTGGCAATACGGGATCACCAGCAGTGTCGGCATCACCCGTGGCCGCTTGTACAGCCCCTCAGATATGCAGGTGCTCAAAGGCGGGCATTTCCTGATCACCGACACCGACAACCACCGCGTGATCGAGGTCAACCAAGACGAAGAGATCATCTGGCAATTTGGCAACCCCGAGAATAAACTCGGCAGTGGTTACGGCTCCCACTCCAACCAGCTCAATGCCCCGACCATGGCTTTCCGCCTGCCCAACGGCAATACCCTGATCTCCGACAGCGAAAACCGCCGCGTAATCGAGGTCAATCCCGAAAAAGAGATCGTCTGGATCTTCGATACCGGCATTGAAAAAGCCTCAGGCGGCGCCTTCTCGTTTATTCCCAACCGCCTGATACGCATGGGCAATGGCAATACCGTGGTCTTCAGCCCGCTCTATGTGATTGAAGTGACGCGCCTCTTGCGCCCGCTTTACCTCTACCAATACGGCACCCTGCAAAAATCCCCCGACTACGAAAAGCTGCGCAGCGAAAGTGGCAAAATCGTCGAATTGTCGAGCAAGCCCTCCAATGAACGCATCAACGAAATGGCGCGGCAGGCCGCTCACAGCTATGTGACCACCAAAGCCAATTTGCTCGACATGGAATTGCCTCTGATCGACAAACAGGAAAACCGCGTGTATATTATCAACCGCCAGAAACAGATCATTTGGCGCTTTGGCGAAAGCCACCCCCGCAGCCCCGAATTTATCGAACGGCCGCAATATGTGCAGGTTTCCGAACGCGAAGACAGCGAGGTGCTCTTAACCGACACCGACCGCCACCGCGTGATTCGAATATACCGCCCGACCAAAGAAATTCTCTGGCAATACGGCGAAGCCGGTGTGATGGGCAGCCGCCCCGGCCTGCTCGGCCATCCCCGCAGTGCGGTGCCCACCCCTGCAGGACATATTCTGATCACCGACCAATACAGTGGCCGGGTGCTGGAAGTGAACGAACTCAAACAGATCATCTGGAGCTTTGGCGGCTGGGACAGTGGTATCAACCCCCTCAACGCGCCTTATTACGCCGAAGTGACCAGCGACGACACGGTCTTGATCACCGATTGGAGCAACCATTACGTGATTGAAGTCAACCGCGAAGGGGAAATTGTCTGGCAATATGGCACCCTCAAAAACCCCGGCAATGGCCCCCATCAGCTGATGTACCCCGAGCGTGCCATTCGTCTGATCAACGGCAACACCCTGATTGTCGACACCCGCAACCACCGCCTGCTCGAAGTCGATCCCGCCGGGGGCATCTTCTGGCAATTTGGTGGTTTAAATTCAGAGAAATCGCACAAAAAAATCAGCAACCCCACGGCTGCTTACCGCCTCGACAATGGTCACACGATGATTGTGCACAGCGGCAATCGGCAGGTCTTAGAGGTGACCCACCACTCCGAAGTGGTCTGGAATTACCTGCTGCCCTCCAAAGTCCGTTAAACAGTGTTGTCTGTGTTTAAGTGAAGATCCTGCTGGCGCTGGATAAATTTAAAGGCACCCTGAGTTCGCTGGAAGTGGCTGAGGCCTTGGTTGAAGGCCTCGTTCAGGGCATGGGTCAAGCAAAAGGCCAATCCGATCCAGGTCTCATGACAGAAATTTGGCCTGTCAGTGATGGCGGCCAAGGATTCTTGGAAGCGCTGCAGCTGCCCTTGCAATTAAGCCTGCAGCAATCCGCGATTCATGCCCCCCACGGGGAATTGGCCCTGGCCCAATTTGGTTGGCAAGCCCAGACACAGCGCGTCGTGATTGAAACCTGCCAGGCAACGGGCCTGCATCTGATCCCGCGTTCGCAGCGCCATCCCTTACACGTCAACAGTTTGGGTTTGGGTGAATTGTTTTGGTCAGCACAGGCGCTGCAGCCCAAAGAATGGCTGCTGGGATTGGGCTCCAGTGGCACAGTGGATGGCGGTATCGGCCTGGCCCAAGCCTTGGGCTATCTGCTTTTAGACGCCCATGGAAAACAGATCCCTGCCTGCCCAGAGCAGATTCACAGACTGGCCCAAATTGTGCCGCCGTCCACCCCTTTTATTGCCCCCCAGACCCCTGTGATGGCTTTCTGTGATGTCTCGAATCCCCTCTTGGGCCCCAATGGCGGTGTCGCCATTTACAGCCCGCAAAAAGGGGCCCAGCCCGAAGATCTCCCCAGACTTGAAGCGGGATTAGAACATTGGGTAAACAGGCTCTGTGAAGACCTGCAGCTCACAGAATCAGCCTCAGAGCTGATCCAGACTCCCGGTGCTGGGGCGGCTGGGGGCCTGGGACTGGGACTCAAAGCCCTGTTGGGCGCACAATTGCTCAGGGGAACCGATCAGATGCTGCAGCTCACGGGGCTCGAAAGCGCTCTGCCCGAGGCCGATCTGCTGATCACTGGCGAGGGGCAATTCGACGTCCAATCCGGTTTTGGCAAATGGCCTGCGCGCTTAATCCAGCTGGCAAAAGAACGGCACATCCCCGTGGTCTTGGTGACAGGGCAAAAACTGGCCATTCCCCAGCCTGCGGGAGTGATTGAGTCGTACGCGCTTGTGGATTGGGCATGTGAGACAGAGAACTCAAGCACCGCCAGCACATCTGCCTTGGTTCAGATTGGGGCCTATTTGGGCAAAAAATGGGCCCAGGCTTAATTTAAAAATTTTTCGCAAAATTTTTCGCAAAATTGTCAAAATAATTTTTCTCAAAAATTTGGTTCAGAATCGAGTTTAACCTTAAGATAGTTAATAAGAGTAAATCTGTCCGGAGGACACCCATGGGTAATTTTGGTTTAAACGCAGCAAGAGATATGGTATCGCGCGCACTCAGCGATCCCTATTCACCTGGCAAAGTAGATAAATTTGAAGCCATAGATATCAAAGAAAAGATGACCGCCAAAGGCGGCGAAGCCAGTGAATCTGCCAAGGCCTTTTTGGCCGATCAGGTACAAGCAGGCAACTTTGATGCCGGTGGCGCAGCCGTGATGCAAGATCTCTTTTCGGCCCCCACGCAAAGCTTTGACAATAAAGTTTTCCAACAGACAGATGTGGCGATCAATGCCCTGCACAAAGCAGTGGACTTTGGATTTGTTGGCGGTGTCAATCACGACAATACCGTCACGGGCTCAGAAAACGCCGGAGACGTGGCTGGCATGGCCGAAAAATACCTGCAAAAGCTGAATGAATTGGCTGGAGATTCTTCCAATCTGCGCAGCATTATTACCGCCACCCTCGACGGCGGAAAGCTGATCAAAGATCCCGAAAAGCGGCTCAACTCTTACCTCAAAGCCCTCAGCGATATCAAAGCCAAACACAATAACAACGACCAGGACATGAAACGCCTGGCCTCGGATGCCATTCAGAATATACATACCGCCGTGCGCAGCCAAGGTGGGCAGATTATGAGCAATGGCAGCATCCACAATCTGAGCCGGGAATCGATCTACCACGGCGCTTACCGTCAGCTCGAAAGTATCAACAGCAAAGCCAGTGATGTGTTTATTCGCAACCAGGCCCAAAACGGCCTGTCTGCGGCAAGTTCAGCGGCCAGAGGCTCTTACCAATCGGCAGCGAATATCATCTTGGAGACGCTCCGCAATATCGCGGGTGGTTCAGCTCAGATTCAGGCGCAGCCTCAGCCTTCCAAAGGCGGCGATCTGACAGTGGAGACCACGGTCACCACCAAGATCAAACAGTAGATTGAGAGACAGCGGTCGAAGACGATTCGGCCGCTGTTTTGGTATGTTTAAAATCTACTTTTGGTTTGTGTTGTGTCTATGGGGAGCGAGTGAACTGAATCCTGTGATGGCAACTGTTTTGACTCCAGCTTTGGCCCCGGCGTTGGACATGCCCCCTCTTGAAAACCCCGACAAAGCCCTGCTGCTCTGTCTGCAAACCTACCCGGGGACCAGCAGCGAAGCCCAATGTTATCGCAGCCAGACTTTGGTCCTGGAAAAAGAAGTGGAAAGGCTGTATCAGGCGCTGGGGGGAGATCGCAATGTTGCGCTCAAACACAGCCATTTGCTCTGGCAAAATTACCTGTCTTCGGAGCGGCTCTACTTGGAAAAGGCCTTTTTTGTGGCAGGCAGCCAATCCGAATGGCTCAAGGCCCGCGCCACGTATCTCCTGTTTAAATCGCGGGCTGTAGCCCTGCAGCACTATCTGGACTATCTAAACGCACATCAATAGAAGGAAGCCCCCATGTCTGAACTGGCCCGCCGCCTGACCCTGCCAGATATTCTCTGTCTCGGTGTCAACGCGATTATTGGCTCTGGTATTTTTCTCTTTCCGGGTAAATTGGCGACCGTCGCTGGCCCCACCTCGATCTTTGCCTTTGTGCTCTGTGGTTTTTTGCTCGTGACCGTGGCCCTGTGTTATGCCGAAATGGCGGGTCTGACCCAGCGCAACGGCGGCTCGTATATCTACGCCCTGACCGCCTTTGGTCCCAAAGTGGGTTTTGTCGTGGGCTGGATGGCCTGGGTAACCTCGATCTTTTCTTGGGCGGCAGTGGCCAATGCGATCAGCTCCCAATTGGCCTGGTTTCATCCGGTCTTTAACGGCACCCTGGCCACCAAAATCTTGGCCGTTTCTTTGATTCTCGGCTTTGGCACCGTCAATTATTTCGGCGTCAAAATGGGCGCATTGACTGTGAATTTCTTTACCCTGGCCAAAACCCTGCCCCTGGCGATCTTTGTCGGCATCGGCCTCTTTCATATCAAAATGGGGAATTTTCAGGGCGCGCTGAATACCGACATGAACACCCTCGGGGCCGCGATCTTTCTCTCGCTCTGGCCGCTGCAGGGCTTCGAAACCACCCCTGTGGTAGCCGGTGAAAGTAAAAATCCCCGCCGTGATGTGCCCCTGGCCACGGTCGGCTCGCTTTTGGCTGTGGCCGTCTTTTATACCTTGATTCAAATTGTGGCGGTGGGCAGCTTTGATGGCTTGGCCGGTTCAAAGAAGCCCCTGGCAGATGCCGCAGCCAGCTTTATGGGCCCGCTGGGAGCGACCCTGATGGCCGCTGGGGCGGCGATCTCCATGACCGGTTACAGTGCCGGCAATGCCATGGGTTCCGCCCGCTATCTCGAAGCCCTGGCCGAAGATCGCTTTTTGCCGCAATGGCTCAAAGGGATTCACCCCAGGTATTTCACCCCGGCCCGCGCGATTGTGATCACCATGAGCCTGACGGCTGTGATGGCGATTTGGCTGGACTTTAATGCCCTGGTGGACATCTCCAATCTGGCCGTAATCAGCCAATACAGTTCGACCTGCCTGGCCGTGATTTGGCTGCGGCTCAAACAGCCCCAGCTTGAGCGCAAGTTTAAAATCCCCGGCGGGATCTTTTTGCCCGTGCTGGCCTGTCTGGTCTCCGCCTGGCTGATCAAACAGGTCAAATTGCCCGAGCTGATCTTTACGATCTGTGTGGTCTTGATTGGCATTGGCATTGCCTTTGCCAGCCGCAAATGGGAGCAACGTCAGGCAGTGCTGAGCGAAAGCTAATTATTCTTTGAGCACCATGTCGATACACATCACAGCCGCCAAGATCAGGCGTTTGAGGTCGGGTTTGTCTTTGACCTTGTCGGACATTTCCAGCACATAATTGTCGGCAGAGGTAAAGAGTTCTTTGCCCAGGCCTGCCCATTTTTTGGTGACGTGGGCAAATTCGGTTTCGCCCTGCAGAAATTTAAAATCCCAGCCGGTCCATTTGCCTTTGAGCGTACAGACGGCGTTGCCGGATTTGTCCATGACGTCGAATTTGCCGCCAATCGAAAAGAACTTCTGGGCAAACCCGCCAATGTACTGGTCTTTTTCGTTAAAGACCTCGACCTTGGAGAGGAAAATCGAAATGCCGCGTTTGATCTTGACCACCTGTTTGCCGTGGGTGTCGGTGATAATAATTTCAAAGGGCGTCATGCGTTTGTAATCGGTGAATCTGAAAATTTTGGTGATCATGCCCAAATTGGGCTCGCGGCATTCCAGCACCTTGTCTCCGCCGTTGAGGTCGAAGATATCAAAATTATTGGCGGCTTTAAAGATGCCCACATGTTCTTTGACCAAAAATTGGCTCAGTTTTTCCCAGCTCATACTCTGTTCCTCGTGTTTCGTAAATGGGTGTGTTGCGGCTGCTTAGCAGACAAGGCAAGATAGCTTGTTTTGGGGGAAATGGCAAATTGAGAGACTCAACTGGCCAGACTCTCTCGCTTGAAACCGGCATTTCATACGTATAAAATCTAAAAATATCACGTATTAATTGGGGGAATACAATGTTGTCTAAACTCACCTTGTCGCTGGACCCCACGGTCGTGGCCCAAGCCAAACAATATGCCCAAGATTCCCATACCAGCCTATCGCGGTTGGTTGAGAATTATCTTCGTCAACTCGTGTCTCAAAGCGACAATCAAGTTCAAGCAGGTCCGGTTTTGAGCCAGATCAATGGCATTCTCAAACAAGCTGAAATTGAGGATTATCGCGATTATTTGGCGAAGAAATACCAGTGAAATTACTCCGATAGTTGCGGCAGGAGTGGATCAAGCCTTGAGCAGTGATTTTAAAGATTTTGAAGATGCTTTGCAATACCAGGTGGCTCCGGCATTCGGCGCAACCCATTTGCTTACACGCAACCCAGCAGACTACCCACAAGCCGCTTTGCCCGTGCTCACAACGGCCATTTTTTTTGCCTTATACTTCCCCAGTAAAGTGATTTGAGTCTTGGTTTGCAGGCGCTATTGGCTCTATTCCAACCTGCCCCGCTGTCGTTTGTATCTGGACTGGTTCATCAATTGCTCCAGGGTATTGCAAAACCACTCCGCATGGGAGATTTTTTTGCGCAAAGTTGCATCCTGCATCAGGGGAAGCCAGGAGCTCCAGAGGGATACTTCGCCCAGAAAATGGCTGAAGAATTCGAGATTGCAGCTCCCTGATTTGTCTGCAAAACAGTATTTCGCCCAGTTCTCAAGACTGACGTCCAACTGTTCCGGCTTATTGTCCAAACGCCAGGCAAGGGCATAACAACAGGCCCGCACATAATACCAAACCGGTCGGGTTTGGGAGGTGGTCTGCATATAAATCAATTTAAAATAGCCCAGATCGACAAAGCGATCAAATTGCCCCAGGCGTGCGGCAGTTATGGGATAGAGCATCACCGCTTCTTGAAAGGCTTTGTTGGGATTTGGGGATTCTAATTGATCGTGTTTTTCGAGCGTGCGTAACATGGCCTGACTGAGTATCTGCCAATCTTTTTGCAGTCCTGGCGCAGGCTGAAAGACGAGTTGACCGTTTTGGGGAAAATAAAGTTGGTTGAGGTATTTGACCGTCTCTTTGGCGCTTTTTTTCAGCCGTTCATACAATAAAATGGCCACCGTATCATGCCCCGAACCCGCAGGCGGATTGAGATTGAGCTGACTGCGCGCCGACTTCAGAAAAGCCAACTGCTCCATGATTTCCAACCATTTGAAACCCAGGCGGTCTTTTTCTCGCAGGTAATAGAGATAGAGCTCCAATAAAAACTGGTGTTCTTCTCCACTAAGATCTAAACGGGCCAATTGAAGGGTCTTTTCAAAGCGTTCAAAGATCCCCTGTAAATCTTGGTAACTGGCGTTTAAAGCCGCCTGATTTTCTTCTGCCGCTTGCGGATGCAAGAGGTAGCGGTTATTGAACAACTCCAATGAAGCTGTTGTCAGGGAGCGCACCGTCTCGATGCGCAGGTAGGCCAAGTCAGCCACAGACAGTGACTGGACGGAATTCACAGCCAAATCGGCATTCTTAGCCCAATCGAGACTGCGCTGCAGGAAAGCCTGTTCATCTTCGAGACAATATTGGGCATAGGCTTTTTTACTTTGGATCAGGGCCCGAACCACAGATTGGTAATCTGGGGAAATATGGGGGTTTTCAACGGCCAAAAGGCCATCTTCGGCCCAACTGAGGGTTTTATAATACAAACCCGACATATTGGAGGCGGAGATCAACTGAAGCCAATCCAGCGGGGTCTTCTGCAGCTTGTTTTCGAGTTCTCGTACCCGTCCCTGATCCTTTATTTCAGAATTTTGAAAGTGGGGTATTTTGCTGTCGCCTAGGTCGATCATCGGTTTGAGTTCGTTGTCGGGAATTTCGAGAAACCCGGCCAAGACTTTTAACTTGCTGCGTCCAGGCAGAAGGCTGCCATTTTCCAGCCGAGAAATGGCCGAAGGGCTCAATCCCTCCTCACTGCCATCCTCATGCATGGATTGAATCAAGACACTGACACTCTGACTGAGTTCAATTAAGGTCCAAGATTTACCTGTGGCAGGATTTGTTTTCTTTTTTCTGTATTGGCGAAACAATTCGCCTATTTCAGGATTTATGGGCGGATTATCAGTCATTTCAGATTTATCATTCTTTGCAGGGGAATTTCTATTGAGAAATCGAGAGCCGATCATGATTATACCACTTGAGTAAAAATTTCGTCACATAGTATAAATTTACAAAGTAAATAAATAAACCTTGAATTTACAATATCAGTCTTAACACTCCAAGAAAAATTCGTCAAGATAAGCATTTTAAAAGGCATTAAAAAATCAACTTGACAATCTCCAGATATACCTGCTAATAAATAATTATTAGATAAATTTTTTTGTAAATAATTTTATAAACAAAATTTACCTTGGTAATTTATCTCCAATCCGCTCTCATGCGAGACGCAATCCCGAAAGTGAGGCATCACATGGCCATCAATCTCAGAAAAGGCGAAAAAATGGATATTGGGCTCAGCCAGCTCAAAATCGGTTTGGGTTGGGATCCCAATCCAGGAACAGGTCAGAGTTTTGACCTGGATGTGTCGGTATTTATGCTCAATGCCCAAAAGCTCCTACCGGTAGAAGATAATTTTATCTTCTACAATCACCCGCTCTCACCGGACAAAGCCGTGCATTATTTGGGAGACGACCGCTCAGGTGGCAGCAGCGATGGAGATGACGAAATGGTGGAAATTGACCTGAACCGGGTCGATGCCCAAATCGCTGAACTGCTGTTTGTGGTCACCATTTACGATTATGAACCCCGTCGTCAGAATTTTGGCCAAGTGCGTAATTCGTATATCCGGCTCCTGGATGTGGCCCAACAAGACCAAGAAATTGCCCGCTACGACCTCGATGAGGACTTTTCAATTGAATCAGCAGTAGAATTCGGTCGCATTTACCGCCGGGGCGGCCTCTGGCGGTTTGAAGCTTCGGGCATTGGCTATCGCCAGGACCTGGGATTTTTCATCGATAAATACTCCCATTTCCAGGTCAACCGCTAATGGCCATCAATTTAAAAAAAGGGCAGACGATCAATCTGCGCAAAGAAGAACACGACCTGAGTAGGGTGACCATTGGATTGGGCTGGGACATTCAACCCGAACCGAAACGGGGCTTTTTCTCACTCTTCAAAAGTCCACCTAGCGATTTTGACCTGGATGCCGTGGCAGTGCTTCTGGATCAGAACGGCAAAATTCTGGAGCGGGGCAATGAACGTCTTCAGGGGGGGGACGTGATTTTTTTTAATAACCTCAAACACCGTTCTGGTTATCTCTGGCATACAGGAGACAACCTAACAGGTCAAGGCGAAGGGGATGACGAGCAGATCATTGTGAACCTGGAACGCATGTATCCCCAGTTTCATCGCATTCTGTTTCTTGTCTCGATTTACCAGGGAATGTCGAAAAGCCAGCATTTTGGTCTGCTTGAAAATGCATATATCCGCGCAGTGGATGCCCAGAGCAAAGAAATCCTGCGTTTTCAGCTCGATCAGGCTCCCGAATACCAAGACATGTGCACGATGTGTTTTGGCGAAGTTTACCGCCAGGATAGCGGCTGGAAATTCCGGGCCCTGGGCGAGGCCTACCCGGATGACAGCTTTTTGCCGATTATCAAGCGCTATTTTTAAGGAGAAAAAATATGAGACGATTGCCTGTTTACCTGGTTTTGGATAGCTCGGGTTCCATGTCGGGAGAACCCTTAGAGGCCGTCAAAAACGGTATCCAGATCCTGGTTAGCTCCCTGCGCCAAGACCCCTATGCCCTCGAAACCGCCTTTTTAAGTGTGATCAGCTTTGAATCTCAGGCCCAGCAATTGGTTCCCCTGACAGAGCTGAGCCAGTTTCAAGCGCCTCCATTGGTTGCCAACGGAGTTACCAGCCTGGGGGCTGCCCTGAGTCTGCTGGCCGACTGCATTCAGCGCGAGGTCAAAACCGCTACCCAGGACCGTAAAGGGGACTGGAAGCCCTTGGTGTTTCTGATGACCGATGGCATGCCCACTGACGACTGGGAACATGGACTGGCGCGCCTGAAAACCCAGAAAATTGGCATGATGGTGGCTTGCGGGCCCAATCATGGCATGGACACAGATTTGCTCAAACAGATCACCCCCCACGTTGTCACCCTGGACGTGACTGACAGTGCGGCTTTTAAAGCCTTTTTTAAATGGGTATCAGCCTCGATCAGCACCGGCAGCCAGAAAGTGGATACGGGCAAAGAGGTAATGGGTTTGAGTGAATTGCCACCGCCACCGCCCGAAATCACGATTGTGGTCTGAGATGCGCAAACTGCCTGTTTATCTAGTTTTGGATACCTCAGGATCCATGCGGGGAGAGCCGATCGAAGCCCTGAACAATGGGGTTCAGTCGCTGATCAGCTCCCTGCGCCAGGACCCTTATGCCTTGGAAACAGTGCATCTGAGTCTGATCAGCTTCGATCGCATCGCACAGGTGCAGGTGCCGCTTACGCCCCTGGAGCAGTTTATTCTGCCCACGCTGGTCCCCCCCGAATCGGGCCCTACCCATTTGGGGGCAGCCCTGGAACTCTTGATCACACAGATCGCCCAGGATGTCATTCCCCAATCCTCAGCACAAAAAGGCGATTGGCGACCGCTGGTCTTTGTGCTGACCGATGGCAGTCCTTCGGATACCCAAGCTTATGAACAGGCCTGTGCCAAAATTCAAGGCTTGAAATGGGGGGGGATTGTGGCCTGTGCCGCCGGCCCCAAGGGCAAGACTGAACCCCTTAAAAAGCTCACCCCCGATGTCTACCGGCTCGACACCATGAACAGCCACAGTTTTCAGGGTTTTTTCAAATGGGTTTCGGCTTCAGTGGCAGCAGATAACCAGAGTGTGGGACTCGGTGGCAGCCAGGGTCTGCCTCTGCCACAGCCCCCGGTTGAAGTACAAATTGTGGTTTAAGGCAGGGATACCATGCAGGCAACAATGACAATGGAAGAGAAAAAAAGGATTTCTGAATATCTGTATCTTCATATGATTCAGGATTTTTCCAAACGAATATTGGAACAAGACGTGATCTGTGATGCATTTCCTGACCATAAGGGTCAAGATAGAGCATTTTTTGAATTCATTCTACAAAAAAAGGAATTGGTGGACATCAATGTCAAACTCACTTTTGATCAAAATAAAGCCACATTTTTGATCGCATTTAATCAATTTCTGCCAAAATACAAAGAGCTTCTTCAAGCCTTGACAAAAGAATTCTACCAAGAAAAACCGCCCAGCCCGGCAACAGGGTGCACCTCGGAGGCAGATCCTGAATCCAAGTCAGAGCCTATTTCCCAGCAATTGGAAGCCTTACCTGTTACAGATTCTCTGCCTGAGCCTGAATCTGTAACTTTCGCTGAGGTCAGAGAAGCCCAGCCTGAGGATGCCACACAACCTGAACCTGAGCGAGAACCTGAGCGAGAAAAAGAATCCGAACCTGAAACGGTGAATCTTTCAAAAGTCACCTTGAACTCCTTACGCACACCCCAGGGGCTGCGACTTCCCAATGCTCGGGTGGGCAGTGCTTACCAAATCCAATTGGCACCTGAGAGCCTGAATCGGACAAGACCAGCCCCCTTACATTTGATGGCTCCCCCCCCGCCGGGCCTGCAATGGTTAAGTGCAGAGCAAGAGCTTAAAGGCATCCCCGAATTGGCGGGTGAATACCAACTCACTCTGCAAGGCCCTTCGGCCCATGCAGAGTCCCCCGAACCAGCAATTCCAGCCCTCTTGCTCACCATCAACCCCGATCCGCGCTCACTCTGGCAGAATCTTCCCTCCGACACCGAGCAGCGCTATTGGAAAACCGACACCGATCTCAAACGCTTGGAAAGCACCTCCGTGCCTGGCCTAAAACTTTTGGCTGCCAGCCGCCGGGGGCGCTCTCATGCCCATGCAGGCACCTGTCGCGACGATGACTTCCTTCTGCAAGAACTCCCCGGAAATTGGTTTTTGCTTGGCGTGGCCGATGGGGCTGGCTCAGCCCGCTATTCCCGGCAGGGCAGCCGCTTGGCCTGCCAAGTCGCCGCCCAGGTAATTGAAGCCAAATTGTCTGATCCGGCATTTGTCCAGAGCCTGGAAAGCCAACTTGCAGACTTTGCCAATTCTGGGCAGGCCCTTCCTCCCCATGGCTTGCAAGCCCGCTTTTATGACTGTCTGGCCCAGGCGGCCTTGAGTGCGCGCAAAGCCATCGAGGCAGAAGCCCAAAAATGGCAAGACGTAGAGCCTGAAATTCAGGCCAAGGACTTTGCCACCACTTTGCAGCTCTGTCTGGTTTACCCCCTGGCCGAGCAGTGGTTTTTTGCTGCTTTTTCGATTGGCGATGGCATGATTGCTGTGGCGCAGTCCGATGCCATACATCTATTGGCCGAACCCGACAGCGGTGAATATTCAGGCCAAACCCGTTTTCTGACCATGGGCAGCGTCTGGCAAGATGCCAGCGCGATCTTTGGCCGGTTAAAATTTGCGCTCCTGACCCATTTTAGCCATTGCCTGCTGATGACCGACGGTATTTGTGATCCCTACTTTGCAAGTGAAAACGCCATGCAAAAATTTGAAAACTGGCAGGGCCTGCTGAGTGAGATGGATCAGTGCCTGCACTCGCCCCAACCGGATGAAGCCCTACTGGAATGGCTGAATTTCTGGTCTGAAGGCGAACACGATGACCGCACCCTGGCTTTGCTGACGGGCGGTACCCGATGAAAAGTGTCAAGCTCAATGCCCTGGACGGCACCCCGATTGAATTTATCAACCAAGTGGTGGGCCAGGGCTCGCTCAAAGATTGTTATTTTAGCCCCGACCCCAGTTATGTGGTGCTGTTCTACCGCGAAAAACAAGACCACGACACCTTTGAGCGGCTCAAAAAAATCACAGGAACCTACCGCCAGGGTATTTTTACCCAGGCAGGCGGTGATTATTGGCAGGACAAATTCTGCTGGCCGAGCCATGTATTGCAGCATGAAGGCCGCCTGGGGCTGGTCTGCCCCAGTTATGATCCGCGCTACTTGTTTACCTGGGGCTCTGTGAACCAGGATATGTTCAAGCTCAAAGGGCGTGAAAAAGAAGGAAAATGGTTTGCTTCTGCCCGGCACCGGGCCCGTTTACTCGACCCGCGGGAAAAAGGCGACTGGCTGAAATATTTTAGGATTTGCATCCTGCTCAGTCGCAGTGTACGGCGCATGCATGCCATCGGCCTGGCCCATTCGGATCTCTCGTATAAAAATGTGCTGATTGATCCGGTGACTGGCAGTGCCGTGATTGTCGATGTTGATGGGCTGGTGGTCCCCAACCTTTATCCACCCCAGGTGCTGGGAACCCCGGATTTTATTGCCCCAGAGGTGATGGCCAGCAATCATCTGGCTTTTCATGACCCAACCCGTAAACTGCCCTCGCGACAAAGTGATCAGCATGCCCTGGCGGTGCTGATCTACATGTATCTGCTCTACCGGCATCCGCTTCGGGGGCGCAAAGTGCACGACCCCGACAACCCTGAACTGGATGAAAAGCTTGCTATGGGCGACAAGGCCCTGTTTATTGAGCATAACAGCGATCTGTCCAACCGCCCCAATTTAAACGATGTGCACCCCGCGGAATTGCCTTGGATTGATGTCTCACGCCTGCCTGCTGCAAAATTATTGGGGCCCTATCTCTATCCGTTGGTCGAGCGCGCCTTTGTGGTCGGTTTGCACCAGCCTGAACTGCGTCCCAGTGCCGATGAATGGGAACACGCCCTGGTGAAAACGGTCGACTTGCTGCAGCCTTGCCCTAACCCAGACTGCGAACAAAAATGGTTTGTTTTTGACAACACCCTCAAACCCGTCTGCCCCTTTTGCCAAAACCCTTTCAAAGGGCTGCTGCCTGTGCTCAATTTCTACTATGCCCGCAAACCTGGCATCTATTCCCAAGAAAACTACCGCCTGATGGTCTACCACAACCAATACCTCTACCCCTGGCATGTCAACCGGCAGATCTTTGCTAACGAAAAACTGAGCCCCGATCAGATAAAGCCTGTGGGCTATTTTGTTTGGCACCAGGGAGCCTGGTGGCTGGTAAACCAGACCTTGCCTGATCTCTGGGACAAAGAAAGCGATTGCGCTATTCCCCCCGGCCAACGGGTCATGCTCAAAGAAGGAGGCAAATTGCTGCTCTCGAGGGAAGAAGGGGGCCGCCTGGCGATGGTCCAATTGGTTCAGGGCAATTAATGGGCAAAAAAAAAAGGGAGGTCACCCCCCCTGAGATCCTTTGATCGGAATCGCAGCCACTGGACCGGGTCTGGCCATCTGGGATTACCTCCTCAGGCGTGATAATTTCACAGTACCTGAGGGGTTTCCACTTGAAGTGTCAGACTACCGAACCTGTATTGACACTTAACCACGAAGTTCGCTCTTTATCATCGGTTTAATACTGACCGAAAGGTAGCGAGCCATGCACCACGCCAAAGCACCTAAACTACAAAAAATTTGCCGGGAGATATTTCAGGCCCTGGGGTTTGCCTCCTTTGGTCAGGCCCCAGCCTGTGAATTCCTCAGTCCGACTGGCGCACTTTTTACTTGCGAAACCACCCCTTGGGGCTTGCGCCTGCAGCTCAAGTTAGATTTTCCGCGCAAGGCAAAAGGGGCTTTCCTGGTGTTTTTGAACCAGTTTAATCAGGATGAGGGACAAAAAGCTTGGTTAAGCCTCGAAGAAAGAAAATTTTTCTTGCAACTCAACCTGATGGCCTCAGACCTTGACCCGGTTCTGATTCGGCAAAAGGTGAGCCGGTATCTGTGGCTGACAGCGGGTTTGCTGGCGGGTGGCAACCTGATTCCGCCTGTGCAGGAGATTGCGCTGCATGCACAGCTTTGCCCGACCTGCCTTGCCGTGCTAGAGAAAGCCACCCTCCATCAACAGCACCAACGTATGGTTGAGGAAGCCGAAGACGAGATATTCAAAGCAGATAAGCCGAAATGTGGCCCGCCTGATGCAGACTTTTGGGAGTTGCCGCCGTTTTGAGGCCCTTATATAGACCCCTTGATAGAAAAGTGCATAAGCCTAATAAAAAAATTCCTGAATCAGGGCGAAAATGTCACTAATTTGTGTATCTATTCATGTGATACAAAAACGAGGAGGCTGTGATGCAAATTCAAAAGGACTTGATTCAGGTTTTAAGCAATTACCAATCCAAGCTCAGGGCTCAGATTGCCGAAAAATTTGTAGATCTCAGACACGATTCAGACTCGCCTCCCTGGTCACAGTTTTTTCAAGAATTTAAGGGCTATGCTCTCTGTCTGGAAGGGTGGTCTTGGGACGGCTGGGCTTATTGCAGTCTGATTCTCTTAACCGATCAGGTCAAGGATCTGAATCGGCAAGGTATCTTTGAATTGGCTCAGGAATATCTTAAAAAGGATATTTCTCAGTTGGCGAGTGTCGAAAATCAAGGTACATATACAGTATTGAATTGGTCACTGGATTAATATTTTTTATGGGAAATTCAAAAATGTACGATCTAATCGGAGATATTCACGGGCATGCGGATGCACTCACACTGCTTCTGGAAAATTTGGGATACCAAAAAGAGAAGGGTGTTTACCAGCATGTAACCCGGAAAGCCATTTTCCTGGGAGATTTTGTCGATCGCGGCCCCCATATTCTTGAAACGTTGGAAGTGGTGCGACCGATGGTTGAGCAAGGTCATGCCCTGGCCGTCATGGGTAATCATGAATACAACGCCATTTGTTACCAGACACCTACTCGGGGTCAGAGCGGTTCATATTTGCGAGAACATACGAAAGAAAATCAAAAGCAGTTTGAAGAAACCTTGGCTGCCTTTAAAGGCAATCCAGAGTTGTTCGGTGAATATATTGAATGGTTTGAAAAACTGCCTCTCTTCCTTGAGCTTATACATCCAGAGACAAGAAAAACCTGCAGAGTGGTGCATGCCTGTTGGTCAGATCCGATTGTCGATCAACTCAAAGCCCAATTAACTGCATCTCCCCTCCAGAACGGTTTTAACGGAAAGCAGTGGTGCATCAGCGAAGATTTTTTACACGCTTCAGCAGTTGAGGGGTCTGAGGCATTTGCAGCCATTGAAACATTGCTCAAAGGGCCTGAAGTTAATTTGCCAGAAGGGATGAGTTATCTGGATAAAGGGGAAAAAATCAGGAAGAAATTTCGCTTGAAATGGTGGGCCCATATTCAGGATTATTCAACACTTGAAAATATTGCCTTGAGTCTTCCCGATAGTTTTAAAGAAAAAAAGACCCCTCTTCCCGCAGCTCAATACGATGAACTGAGAAAATCGACTCAGCATTTGATTTATTCAGTCGAGAACCCCCCTGTTTTCTTCGGACACTATTGGCTGAAAGACAAGACTGAAGCCTTTACAGAAAATATCTGCTGTCTCGATTACAGCATTGCTGATCATGAGGAATTAGACGCTGAAAAACGCCGACTGGCTGCGTATAAATGGGAAGGCGAAGGGAAGCTCAACGAATCACATCTGGTTTTTGTCTCTTTTGATCAAGAAAGGGCAACTTTAAAAACCTCATAATTACAGGCTTGTCCTGAATCAGTCTTCTGGCCAGAAGGAGTCATTATAGAGCTTGAAAAGGTCTTTGATTTCATCAGAAACTGGAATCGGGTTTTCAATATCCATGAAGGTCATCCGGTTTTGTAAATCCCAGAGCGTTTCCATGGTTCCGCCAGTGTGGATTTGCTCGTCCTCTTCATCCTCCTCGTCTTCATCTTTGTACCAAGCATCCAATATTTGGCGCAGATTCAAGCCAACGATCTGTACACCAGACTGTTGGATATATTCAAAGATCGCGACCAGGGTGTCCTGCTCGAGAGATTCATACAGCCACATAGCTTCATCGGTGAGAGGTGCATGCTCGGCGGCGTTTTTGACAATCAGGGCTTTGACTTCGTTGAATGAACGGGAAGGGGCTTGACTCATGGGAACCATCCTTTCAGGAAAGCAGAATTTTCAAGATTCATCATGATCGGACCCAGAGTAAAGCGCCCCTCTGCGCCGGTAGCGGGAACCTGAAGAAAACAGTTTGTTATTCGGACTGCGGGTTTTGAGGTGCTGTGAATCCAGTTCATAGCCCAAATTGTCCATAATTTGACGGATCATATGGCCAATCATCCGTTTGTAATTGTCTTTGTCGGTTTGATCAAGGGGTGCCAGCTCCTTTTCAAAGCGCAGGCGCAGGTCTTCATCAATACCTTCTACAGCGGGATGGCGCAATCGGCTGGTGATTACAAGGGTATGTAAGGTCTGGGGTTCTATTAAAAAGGCCCAGAGCTGCTGGCCAAATGGGGACTCGAACCGTTCTTTGTGTCGGCCTGGTCTGTAGATCAGTGAGGTGAGATCGTAATTGTACATACAGGGATTATACCAAATATTGCGCAATTTATATGTGGTATATTTACACATTAATTTTAATAGTCTATAATCAAAGCAGTAAGAAAAGGATGTGAAAAAACAATGAAAAAGCTTGCAATTATTGGCTCTCGCAGCCTGGAAGATGAAATTGAACCCCTGGTTTTGGAGTGGATTCAAAAAAACCTGGATCTCTCCGAAATTTCGATGTTTGTTTCTGGAGGAGCCAGTGGAGCAGATACCCTTGCAGAGCGGCTGGCCAAACACTTGAACAAAGAGATGATCGTCTTTTTGCCAGATTACAAAAAGTTTAAAAATGCCACAATGATCCGCAATGAAGAAATCGCCAAGACGGCAGATTTCTGTTTGGCTCTGGTTGACAGACCCCTGGAGACCTCCAAGGGAACATATGAATGCGTCAAAAAATTCAAGCGGTTAAAAAAACCTGTGACGGTCATTCGTTTTAAAGCCAGGGATTGGTATCTGGACGAAGTGAAGGAGCTGTTCTGATGCACAGTCTATCTTTGTTCAGGGAGGTTTTCCATGGGAATACGAGATTCTAGTCTGACCCGGGTGGTTCCGGTTTTTAACCAATTGTATTCAGGTGACTCAACAGGTCAAACCTGGCTTCTACAATTACTTGCGGGTTTGAAAGGGGGGAATGCAGGCCATCAGGCAGATCTTGAGACTCCCGGTGAAATCCAGGCCATCCACTTCGGGGCTTTCGAAATAAAATTAACGGCTCCACACTCATTGTTGAATTGGCTCTTGGAATATGCTGACTCCAACTGGGGACAAAAAACTCTGGCCCGAAACAGTAGGCTCAGTTCCCAGACCCGACAATACAGAGAAAAACTCTTTACACGGGATCGTGAAACAATCTCCCTGGCTCAACAAAAACTTGCTGAAGCTGACTTGAGCAAACCGGCCTGGTTTATTCTCGAAGGTCAAACCCAACCCGATCTCTTTGTGATGACAGCCCGAATCCTCTTGGTCATCGAAGGTAAACGCACCGAATGGGGCCCCACCCTTTCAACCGAATATATGCCGCTCAGGCCTCAGATCATTCGCCATCTGGATGCAGCTTGGGAAATCCGCGGGGATCGTCAGGTCTTTGGCGGCTTTCTCGTGGAAGGCACAGATGCCGAGCCCTTAGAACTGCCCAAAGTGTGGCAAGAGACTTGTCGAGATACTTTATCTTTCGACACACTCAAAGCAGCCCTGCCGCACCGCAGTCCTGAAGAGAGACAAAGCCTCAGCCAGGGCTTTCTGGGAGCCATGACCTGGCAAAAATTGTGTCAGCAATTGGGGTTGGTTTTTAACGCTTTGCCGGATACCCTTGCGGATCAGTGATGCAAACCCCAGCTGCATTTGTCCATTGCACAGTTCAGAGTGAGTATTCACTTTTTGAATCTACCATTCAACTTCGGGAACTGGTGGCACAGGCTGTGGCCTATAATATGCCCGCCCTTGGCTTGACCGATCATGGGGTTTTGGATGGGGTACCAACATTTCTACAATTGTGTCAGGACTGGAAAATCCAACCCATCATTGGCTGCAAATTTCTGCTTGAACCGCTGTTTCCACAAGATCAGCCAATTGAACCTGCTTCCCTGACCCTGATCGCCAAAGACCGACAGGGCTATCTGAACCTGTGTCAGTTGGTCACGGCCTACCAGTGGAATATCTGCCAAGGTCAGCATATTTTGCAACGCTCCCTGCTTGAAGCCCATGTCCAGGGATTGATTGCCCTTCCTGCCGGACAGCGGGGAGAACTGTCTCAGTATTTATTACAGAACCCGGTCAGCAGTGCCAAAGAGCTAATTGCATGGTATCGTTTGCATTATGAACTCTATTTGGAACTCCAAGAGCCCGTGTCTGAAGCTGCCAAGACGCTGAATCAGAAGCTGGAGGAATTATCTTTAACTGAAGATCTCCCGCTTTTGGTCACCCATCCTGTTCAATGCCTGCACAAGGGTGATTTCAAAAGCCCTGAGGAAATGTCGGCTCTGTTTCAAGCCTACCCTGAGGCACTTCAAAATTCCTTGAAATTGGCAAAGAAGTGTCATTTGCGCCTGTCGGATATTCAGAATCCTGCGTATTTCTGCGCGGGATTACCAGCAGAGACGGAATCTTTTCGAGCCCGAGTTGGGCTGGGGCTTCACGCCCGCTATGCGACTATAACCCCAGAAATACAAGATCGACTGAATGCTGAGCTGAAAGAACTGACCCTGCAGAAACAGACAAAATGGTATCTATTTCTGGCAGATTTATGCAATTGGCTAAAAAGCCAGGATTTGGTCTACAGTACTCTTATAGGGAATCAGGGGAGCCTCCTGGTTAGCTATGCGCTTGGGATCACGGATTTAGACCCCATTGCCCATCAAATAAGTTTTCAGCCTCGGATTTTAAAGTGTGCACCGAGATTTACAATTGATCTGTCCCTTGAGGCAATTGAGCCTGCTCAGCAGTTCCTGAGGGAATACTGGGGAGAAGACTTTGTTGCTCCCACCACAGTCTATACACGATCCAAGACTTCAAATGGTCAAAACAGACTGCTCTCAGGATTCATACAATCCCCCCATTTTTTTCTGATCTCTCAACAGCTACCCTTGCGTGAACTCCTGCCCCTGCGCTTTCAAAACCATTCCCCTATGGTACAGCTGCACCGCGACCAGATTCCTGCCCTGGGTTTTTATACACTCCAACTGTTGGAACATGAACCCTTGACCCATCTGCAGAAAGCATTGAAAAGCTTGAAACAACAAGGATTGCTGCAAAACGTGAATCAGATTCCCACTGACGACCCAAAAGTCTTTGCATTTTTGTCCACCGAAGCGGCCTTGAATTTGTACTGGTTGAATGGAGATCCTGAAAGTCTGAATTGGCTCGAACAGTTTCGCCCCACCTGCTTAAATGAGCTGGCCGATTTAATTGCTCTTTATCGTCCCCGGCCGCTAGAAGCGGGCCTTGCACAACTCTATCTGGAGCGAAAACAGGGAAAAGTCCCGTTGCCAAACTGGTTAGACGCCCATGAATCCCTACAAGAGTTCTTAACCCCCACTCAGGGTGTGGTGATTTATCTGGACCAATTGATCGAATTGCTGCAAACATTGGCGGAGTTTAACACCGAACAGGCCGAAGAGGTGAGGAGCCATCTGTTTAAACAGGATGAGCGCTTCATGGAAGAAGTGCGCATGCGCTTTCTCCTCGGTACGGAGCGTCTGCCTGATCTGGCTGACAAAGCGGATGAAATCTATAAAACACTCATCTTTCAGGCCAAAACGAGCTTCAGCAGAACACATGCCTTGGGCACGGCGCTGACGCTTTATCGCTGTGCCTGGGTCAGGTATAATTATCCATTCATTTGGGGATCTTATAAAAATTGAGAAAGCTCTGGTGAGCCAGCACGTTTAGCATAATTGGAGAGAAAAAATGGCGAAAAATCTGTTCAAAAACTCAAAGATCCAATGTCCGATTAAAATTAACTCAACGTATTATCCTGAATCTCAAACTATGGAGCTTGAAATTTTAGAGCCAGAATCCAATATGCAAGAAAATCCTGCTGCATTCGAGGGCTGGACTCTTCTTTTGCTTTCAAGGGGAATATGCAAAAAAGTTATCCTTAAATTTAAAAGCCTTGAAATAGACAATAAGTTTTACTTTGATTCAGTAAGTGCTGAAAAACGGCACTATTTTCGTTTTATTTACCGTTTAACTAAATTTAGCAAACAATTTAAAGATATATTTTCAATCTCAGAGTCCAACAGAAAGGATATGCAACTATTTCAAGAACATTTTCTTAAAATTAAAAAGGTCAATGACTTTCCAAAAAAAATCTCTTCCTATAACCCTAATTACGGTCTAGAACATATCCTAGAGCAAGGTCTTGCTTCTGATGAAAAGCTCAGAAAAGAATATGGTATAGATTTCCCTTTATTTAATCAGCTTCCAAATGGACTTTTTCAAGAAGCAGTGGAGGAGAAAAATAGGATATTTTGCAAGGGCCGTTTTGATTTATGGGGTATTTCACCAGAAGATACTTTTAATCTTTTTGAGTTAAAAGAACCCAAGAATAAACAGGTTGGGGTAATTTCCGAATTATATTTTTATGCAAATTTTGCCCATGATTTGCTCAATGAAAAAGATAATTTTTTTCTGAACAAAACGAAATCGGATTTTCGTGGATATAATTTATTTTCAAACGGTCAGTTAAAAAAGGTAAAGGCTTATTTTTTAGTCCATTCATTTCATTCAGAAATCAAAGACTCTATTGATAACATCATGAATCTATTAAATACAAATTCCCCTATCGAATTTTCTTATATTTATTACTCCTTGAGCGACAAAAAAACTGAAGAAATTACGAAATTTTTAAAAAATCATTTAAATTAATATGCTCACAATCAAAAAGTATTAGTATCCATTCAGGTGTTGAGAGTCAAAATTGGCCCCAAAATTTCCGAATCTTCGAAAGGAAAAACGCAAGTCCAAACAGGGCAGTTCATGCGCTTTAAAAAAGCTGCCAATGCCCCATCGAACAGGGAGAGTTTTTGATCATTGAATTGATTCAGTGTTTGAAATGCAGCATCAAAATCGGCTGGTAAGGGAGCAACAATCTGGCATACCGCTTGCTTTTGTTTGAGAATACCCTGGGCGGGTACAGGCGATTAGCGATACATCACCAAAGAGTAGACTTCACAAAAATTGGTATTGAGTAAATGAACCACCAAACCTTGTTGGTTCAGCGCTTGAATTTACTCTAATGCCCACAAATGATATTGATCTCCTGTATCATAAGCTGCATATAACGGCCCGGTGTCCGCCAGGATGATATTCATGTATGAGATCTATCAATGGACTCCGCCAAGACGGCATCGTGATCATTTACGGTATTGTGATAGCCGCTGGCCTGCTCTGCCGGCTGAATATGAAACAACGGAACCGTTGAAGGCAACATCGCAAGTCTGTCTTTTTTTTGCTTGATAAACGCAATAAAATCCAACACCTCGGCCTGGCCGTCTGGCGGCAAGGAGTGTATATCCTGAAGTATTTGCTGATCGTTGAGCAAAGATGGATTCCTCTCGTTGATTATACCTTAAAGACCTGCGCGTTCATCAACCTTTTAGTGTCTTTTCCAAATCACCACGTACATCTTCCGCAAGTGGCGCGTGATAAGGTTATATTGCCCCGTGGCATTGGCGTGAGCAACCGCGGCCTGAACCAGAATCACCAGCGCAATCAAGGGCAAGGACAACCATTGCATCAGCAAGGTTTGCTGCAACAGCGCATAATAAAATACAATGATGATTAGCATGGCCAGCAAAAAATTCAGCAGAATGGCAGGCCCAACGCCCTGTCTTTGCATCAGGTGGCTAAAGAGACCGTTGGTTTCCTCGTTGCTGTGACGCAGTTTTTGCCAGGTACTCAGGCAATCCAGCAATTTTGTCACGCCCAGCAAAAAGGCGGTAAAAAGCAAAAGGGTTTGCATGGGATTCAGACCTCCTTGGGGTGATTCAAAAGGTGTTGAAACTTCTGCGTGATCAGAGACTTTAATTCTGCCCCGTATTCTCCCTTTAAACAATCCGAGTCCCGCAGCAGAGCTGCCAGAAAATGCCGAAAGGGAATATCTGTCCATTTTTCAGCAAACAGGGCTTCCAGGATCTGGAGATGGTATTCAGAACAGGTCATAAAAGCTGTGATCATGGATGCGTGACTGGCGCGGCGGGCGGGCCAGCGGCTGAAATACCCGGAAGCAGATTCTTCCAGGGCCCAATAGACCGCATAGGGATTGGCCAGGCCAATGTCTCCTGCCCAGCCGCAGCTCCCGTCCATTTTGTGGGGAAGGGCCCAAGCGGCATAGGTCTTATAGAGGTGGATAAAATGGGAAAAAAACACCTGATCGGTTAATTGCTCCCAAAACAGACAGGCGGCAAACCAGGGCAAATGAGCCGTGGAAATACCTCTCAGATGGTCTATCTTTCCGCCGGTGAGGGTATCTCCGGCAAGATCACAAATCGAAAAACCCGTGCCACGAAGCAGAGCCAGGAGGTGTCCCGACCGTGTCCGTGATACCGAGCCAAATGTTTTGAGGGAACGCCAGAATAGGTCAAAATCCTGGCGGTACAACGCGGAACAATAGTCTGCGGCAAAATGGTGATCCTGTGACATAGGCGGAACCCTTTCTTTAAATGTTTGCTTTACACTATCTTGGCAAGAGGGGTTCGTGAGCAAGTGTCAACTGAGATTTGGCTTTGACAAAATCAGGGTTTAGAGCTGATTCACGGTTGAACCGCTGATCGATTTAGCAATATCCAAGCGATTCTCAAAGCGTTCTGCCAGTTCGGGCACATGGGTAATCAGACCAATAAACTTGCCCGTTTCCTTGAGAGATTCTATGGCCTCTGCCACCTGATTCAGAGTTTCGGGATCGAGGGTGCCAAAACCTTCATCAATAAACAGACTGCCCAGGTGAGCATGGCTGGAAAGGTATTCATTCAGAGCAAGGGCCAAAGACAAACTCACCAGAAAGGTCTCTCCGCCACTGAGGGTCTTTAAGTTGCGGGGTTCGTTGGAATTCCAGTTGTCGAGAACCACCAGATTTTCATTGTTATCGCCGTCCTGGTCCAATGCAAATTGATAACGTCCGCCTGACATTCGCCCTAATTCTTCAGAGCCGCTCTCCAAAAGGCGCTCCATTATCCGATTGTAAATAAAGTCCTCGATATTCCGGGTACCTAAATCGATACTGATGGTATCGTAAATCTGCTTCTCCTGAATAAGGATGGCATTTTCTGCGGAGATTCTCTGACTCTCTTGACGTGCTGCGATACTGGCTTTTAGCCGATCCTTGCGAACCGCTTGTCCTTGCAGTTTTTCGGCCACCGATGAGCGGGATTGTGCCAAATCGCTTTCGAGAGCTTGGATTTCTGTGCTCGGCACAGATCTGCCTGCAATTTTTTGGCTCAGTTCTTGCCGTTTGGCTTTGAGCAAGTCTTCTTTGCGTTCATGCTGGCTGATTGTCTGTTCCTGCGCTTCTAAATCTGAGGCTTGTACATGACAAGTTTCGGCTTCTGACAGATCTGCAAAACCCAGGGCCTGAACAGCGACCCGGAGACTGTTTGTTTGGGTATTCAGTTCCAACTCTGCTTCAGTCAACGCTTCACCCAAAAATTCCGCATCTTTGGCTTGTGCCAATTTCTCTTCATTCAAGGCGATTTGTATTTCTTGCGCTTGTTTTTCGCGCTGATTGAGAGTGTTTAATTCTGCTTCAACCTGGTTCAGTGCGGCCTGCCAATAGGGTTTGAAGTCTGACTCTGTTCCGAGAGCATCTTGCAATTCTTTTGCCAATTGGTATAAACGGGTCTGCTGCAATTCGAGTCCAGCCTGGGACTCGGTCAATTGATGGGACTGTTGTTCGGCCCTTTCGCTGAACTGGCCGATTTTTAGCTCCATCGTCTGTAAACGGGGATGTGCTTCAGCCAAAGCCCCTTGAAGCCGTTGTTCTTCTAGGCGTTTTTGCTTGAGTACTTCAAAGTCTTCAGACACAAGTTTCAGGTTCATCTCGATGCCGAGATATTGAGTCAATTTTTGCTCTAAAAGCGCGATTTCTTGCTCTAATTGCTGTATCTCTTCGCCTTCTTGCTGGAGCTGATGAGTGAGATTTTCTGCTTGTAATTCGCTTGTTTGCAGCTCTTTTTCTGCCGCATTGAGATCTGCTTGTACTCCTTTTAAACGCAGCTGAATGTTTTTAAGATGGGTTTTGGCCGCTTGCAGGTCTTCATCCAGCTGATCTTGAGGCACTGTGGCTACAATTTGTTGGCAGACGGGACAGGGATCTCCCGGATGCAGGGCATGACGCAAGGCTTGGGCTTGGTTTTCCAGTTCTTTTTGGCGCAATTTTTGTTCTGCTTCAGAAAAAGCTTTCTCTGTGGCCGCTTGTTCTTGCTCTATGTGTAATTTACGGGCCTTGATTTCAACCATTTCATCATTCAGGGCTGTGAGCTGTGCCTGGTACTCAAGACTTTGTATTCTCAATTTTTGAGCACGTGGTTTGAGCTGCTTTTCTAATTGTTTGAGTTCGGGCAACGCATCGTTGAGCTGCTGATAGCGTTCGGCATCGTACCCGGTTTGGGCCAAGGCCTCTTTGAGTTGCATCAATTCAAGATTCAGGGCCTCAGCTTGCTGCTTCCATTGCGCGAGTTGGGCCTGCGTGCTTTTGTGCTGTTCAGAGCGTTTCTGTTGTTCGGCTTGGGCCTGGCTCAAACGAAGGGTTTGCTCTTCCCAGTCATTTACCTTGTGCTCCAATACCCATAATTTGTTTTTCCGCTGTTCATGATCCGGTCTTCTGCTTAATGCGCTCAGCAGTTCGGATTGGTTTTCTTCCCACTGTTGGAATTTTTCTGCGAGGGTTTGCCTGGCTTTTTCAAAGTCCTTGTGCTTGTTAAGCAATGTTCGATGCCGATCTGCACAGGCCTGTAAACTTGCGAAGTCTGGATTCAAAAGATAACGGCTTTTGCTGCGTTGGTATGTGCTGCGCAATTCACTTATCCGGGCTTGCTCACCCTGATGCTGCTCCCAAGCTTGTTCTATTTCTGCTGCTTCTGAGAGCATTTCTGCCAACTGTTTCTTTTCCAGCAATTGGGGCTCTAGCAAAGCCAATCTTTGCTGTTCTTGCAGCAAATCTGCATTGAGCTTATCTAAAGCGGTTTCTTCTAATGCGATCTCTTGCTCAGAAATGGCTCCGAGCGTTGCCTTGCGAGCTTCATTGAGCTTAATTTTTTGGTCTAGATTTTGGGCTTTATCGCTGGCCTTTTCGCGGATTGCTTTGTAGATTTCCAGCCCGGTCAGACCGAGGATTAAATCACGGCGTTTTTGTGGGGTGTCTTCTTTAATAAACTGGTCGAAATTGCCCTGGGGCAGCATGATGACACGGGTAAAAGCGTCATAACTCAGACCAAGTAATTCGCTGATCCAGGTTTCAAACTGGTTCACGCCTCCTACACTCAAAGCCGGCCCCCAATCTTCACTTGAATCTGAACGCTGATGCACTTCGACTTGGTGCCCGCTTTTGAGTTTAAAGCTGCGAAGGATCAAATACTCTTGGTTTTTATGGCCAAAACTGAATTCCAAGCGGGCACTTTTGACATGGCCCTGGGCATCTTTATAGACCAATTCTGAAAGGGATCTTCCAATGCGGGGGGTTTTGCCGTAAAGCGCACAAACCATGGCATCGATCAGGCTTGACTTGCCAGAGCCGGTAGGGCCTGTCAGCACAAGAACATTCATATGATTTAAGTCATGTTCTTGATCCAAGTTCAACATTTTCCGAAAATCTACTGTAACGGCATTTTTATACGACATAAAGCCTTCAATTTTGAGGGTTAAAGGTATCATGATTGGGCTTCCTCCAAGAGTTGTTTAAAGGCATTTTCGAGTTCGGGACTGAGGCAGCGGTTCTGGGCTGCGGAATAAGCTTGGTAGACTTCAAGGGGATTCTCAAGCGGCAATTTGCGATGTTTGTCGAGGAGCCGGAGCGTATGCGGGGAGAGCACTTCAACTTGCAGCAGTTTTTTGCCTACTTCACGGTGCAATTGTTCCTGCAGGCCCTTGCGCGGGCCATCGGTCTTGACCCTTAATTTGAGCCAGCCCTCAAAATCACGGAGGTTTTTCAGGGTCTGATCCAGTTCAGTCTCATGCACTTCTAAAAAACGCAGTTCGTGCAGCGGTGTGAGGGCTTTGAATTGAATCTGCGCACTTTTGCCGGGTTCTAACTCAACCAGCAACACGCCCTTTTCTGTGTCGGCCTCTGCAAAATCCACCATAAACGGGGTTCCGCAGTACCAGGCGGGAGGGGTACTGCCAGTGACCGCCTGGCGTTTGTGAATATGTCCCAAGGCCACATAGTCAAACTGGGCAGGCAGGGCGTTGCCATAGACCGTATAGGTATCACTCACGGTCAGTGCGCGTTCGCTCTTGCCTGGTTGAGCGCCGTTCATCATCAAATGGGCCAAAAGCACCTGAAAATCTGCTTCGGGGGTTTTCTTGGCCAATAGTGCCAACAAATGGGCCACCCGCTCGGCGTATTTTCCGCGCTGCTGCCCCAGATTGCCCGAATTTTCAAGCAATGGGCTCAATTGGCGTTCATGGGGGTAGGGCAAGGCGGTCAGGCCAATGCTCCCACCCGGTAAATCGAGGCGTGTGTGAGCCTCTGAGCTGGGTTTATCAAAAACATGTACATGGGCCAGCGAGAGCAATTGTTTGAGGCTGCCCCAATGCTTCTGGCTGTCGTGATTGCCGGCAATCACCAGAGAGGGGATGTTGCGGCGACTTAAGTTCAAGAAGAATTGAAACAGCACTTCACTGGCTGCTGCCGGGGGGTGAAAACTGTCGTAGAGATCTCCTGGTACAAGGACCAATTCGACCTTTTCGTGTTCAATCAGCTCGAGCATTTGTTCCAGGGCAAATTTGAGATCGGGGGTGCGATCTTGCCTGTAGAGCAATTTGCCTGCATGCCAATCGGAGGTATGGAGTACTTTCATGGTCTTGCCTTTCTTAAAAACGGTTAAATAAATCTTCGGCCTGGACTTCTTCAGTCCGGGTATCCCACTCGGTGTGGCGCGTGGCCCAGGCCGGCATGGGCACATGAACCAGAATCGGGGTGGGCAACTCAGGCTGTTGCACAACCATGCTGCCTGGGCGGATCATCAGCGAACGTTGGCGAAAGCCCCCCTGTAAATAGCCATATTCTTTGGCTCCTGCTTCGGCGGCATCCAGGCGGCCATTGACCCGAATTGCGGCATTGGCAGTGACCCGCTTTTCTACCTCGGAAGCCGTCTGTTGCGCGCCCAGCAGAATCAATCCCATACTGCGGCCCCGCTCGGCGATGTCCAATAACATCTCTTTGATCGGACTCCAGCCATTGCGAGGGGCATAGCGGTTGAGTTCATCGAGCACAATGAAAACCGGGTTTTTATCGCCGGTTTCAGATTTGTATTCAAAGATCTGTTTCAAGACCGAACCCACGACAAACATCTGTGCCTGAGCTGAAAGCAGGTTAATATCCACCACGGTCAGATGCTTCTGTTTCCAGTCAATGCGATGGCTCTCGGTCAGATCGGGCCGGACAAAGCGGGCCATTTGTTTAACCACAGCATCAAGCCTGCGAATAAAGGCCCGAATCGTGCTGGTGTGATTGTTCCCGAACCAGTGGCGCAGGTAGCCGCCATCCTCTTCTTCATCGAGCACGCGATGCAAATGGTTGACCAAATCGTGCAAAGAGCGAATCTTCACCCCCAGCCCCTCACGGCTGATCATGAGCCCCTCTTTGGCTTCGCGCGCCATTTCCCAGAGGCGGTTGGAAACCCCTTCTACCACAAAATTGAGGTTGGAAGTGGGATTGCCCGCATCGCTAAACAGAAAGGGCAAGAGATTGTCTTGAGCGATTTGCAGCAGCGTCCAGCCATAGGCTGACACCCCCGTGGTGCGGGTTTTGGTACCCGCCACAATTTCGCCTGTGGCCCGGTCGCAGGGGGCATAAAATGCCACATCCTGAAAAGGCGTGCCAGGCAGACCCATTTTGGCATAGGCCTGCTTGTCTTCTGGGCGGAGTTTCTTATTGGGCTTGTCTAAGAAGAGCAGATCTTCGTTTTTGACATTGAAGATAATCGCTCGGGAATGTTTGCGGGTGGCAGCCGGAATACTGCTAGCATTGAGAATACCATGCAGTAAAAAGAGGGTATAAGAGGTTTTGGTCGCCACACCAGAGATCCCTGAAATAGAGATATGCCCCCCTTTGCTGCCATCGACAAATTCAAAATTAATAAATGCGGGCTCACCACTTTGAAGCAAACCGGCAGGCAGTTTTTTCTCCATTTGGTCAAAACACAGTGCCGTATCGTGGTTTTCGGCAGAAGCCCGGTACACAGCCTCGCCAGGATGGGGCGGAATGAAAATTTCAGGATCTATCCGGGTAATGGTGACATGCGCCAAAAATGAAAGAGAAACAGGCAAAATGCCTTGTTGCACCATCAAGTTGTCTGAATCGAAATTCAGCCCTTCAAATTTTTTGACGACCTCATCGACAATGCCAAAAAAGCGCAGGGGATCTCCGGTCACCGGATGCGCGGTTTGCAAGTAGATGACATCATCGAGCTGAAGGTATGCATCTTCATGCACCCCGACCCAGAAAGCCAGGGGCGTGGATTCACGGGTGCCGATCACCAGTCCAACGGAGTTTGCTTGGGGAGTGGGGGGTGTTTCTGGTTGTGTGGTTTCGCTCATGTTTCAATTTCCTTTGTCTGTTGTGCTTTAATTTCTGAGTATAAAAATTGTTGAAGGCGGCGCTGAATCAGCATTTCGCTGCCCATTTTGCGGCGCAAGGCATTTTCGAGGGCCTGCACGGGCACCAGGTTTTGCGGGGCGCGGGGGTCTTTGTGACGCAGTGTTGCCAACAGTGGCAAAAGGGCTTGCAAGCCATTGGCCAGTTCAATCACTTGGTTTAAATGGGTCTTGCTGCCATCGCTGACCGTTTCCAGGCGCACAATCCCGCTCAGGGCATGGTCTGTCAATTGGGTTTGCCCCAGGTTGACATACCAACTCAAAATATCCTCGCCAATGCCAAAAAGCGGGGTTCGCTCTCTGGGCGCAAGCCTTTGCACCCAGAACTGTAATTGCGAGGGCAAATAGCGGGTATATTGGCTTTTAACAAAGCCCACCACCTTTCCTTTGCGATCTATGCGGTGAAATTGCAGCGGGCCATCGACCAGCGTCAGCCCGATTTGCTGGCTGTTTTGCAGATCATTGACCAAAGCATCTTCGGCTTGGCGCATTAACGTGTGCAGGGCCTCTACTGGGGCTGATGGCGTATTCTCTTGACTGATGCGTCTCCCCTGAAAGGGCAAAGGCACCCCCGGAATGAGCAGCGGCGTATTAAAGACTTCCCCCACTCCCCCAAAGAGTGCAAAGCGTTCAATCCTCGCTGCGATCAGAGCCTGCTCCAAACTGCGGGTCTGACCAGGCAAAATCTCTAAAGCCCCTGTGGCAATACTGCCCATGCCGCCATACCAAAAACCATCGGGCAGTTCGAGCACGAGGCGTTGGTGCAGGCGCCGTACGCCATCCACCACCCGAACCGGAACCAGGTCTTGCAATGCTTGTTCAGGCCCCATTTTCAGCGCAACAGGCCCCCAGTCTTCGCTCGCCACTTCGACTTCTGGTTGAATTTTCTCTTTGCTGACCGCTTCTTCGGTCAGTTCCAAAGCAGAGCCATAATCGAGGCTCCAGCCATCGGCACGTACTTTGTAATGGTTCATAAATTCTTGGGGTCTCATGGGGTTCCTTTCTATGAAAGCCGTATTTTGGCCTTCACGGTTTGCCTTGATTATCAACATAAAACCTTCGCTTCGTGATTCAGTGTCAGAATGGCTCGAAAGTCAAAATTTCTCAGCCCCGAAAGAGAATGTTGACACTTGCTCACGAAGTCCTTTGGCCAGAATAGAACCAGAATAGAAAAAGAGTGCAGCAATACATTAAACTCTCGGCACAGGAAAACTGGCATTGCCAAAACTGTCAGAAAGAGCTGACGCCGGTAGGGAACACAGGAAAAACTGATCCTCGATTTTGACTTTTACTACCCCTATCACTGGCCTTTGCCCTTTGCAGCCAATCTGCTGCTACGAGATCTGCCAAAAGGAGAAAAAGTCTGGCTCGAAGACCTGATTGAAGAATATCCTGGCACATACTGGAACCAGAGGGATATCACCCGTCTCGAAAGCTGCGAGGCCATCTGGACAGGTGACGACTTGGAGATTCTTTATGAGGTTAGCCCCGACCGGGAATGGATCATTGTTTAGGAGAGCGATTCCAAATCCGTATTCACCTCGGCAACAGTCAGGCTCTGGTTGCAGGGCTTGCAGAATGGATAAATATGAACCTGTTAACAAAAAGACGCCTCATCTCCCCCCCTCGCGAACAACTTGACCAACTACGCCAACCTTTAATGGCCGGAGAAAGAAGGGTTTTGGAATTCTTTGACAGAACTCTGGATCCTGAGTGGGAAATATATATCCAACCGCATTTAAACGGTTTGCGCCCTGATTTTGTGCTGCTTCATCCCCATGTGGGCATTGCCGTTTTTGAAGTCAAGGATTGGGATTTACATGCCATGAAGCGCTGGATGGAGACTCCCCCTGGAAAAGCCCCCATTTTAATGGGCGAAAAAGATGGGGGCCGGTTTTCCCTGCAGAAAGACAATCCCGTTGAAAAAATCTGGCAGTATAAACAAGAATTACTGCAGCTTTATTGTCCGGGTATTCCGAAAGAACAAGGTGTAGTCATCACGGCGGGGATTATCTTTCCCTTTGCAGAAGACATACAAATCCAGGCTCTGCTGAAACCGGCTTTAAATTATAGAAATATGGAAAACCGCAAGTATTATCCCGTGTCTGGCAGTAATAGCCTGTCATCAGAAAATGCCAGCCTTGTTTTCCCAGGCTCCGTGTGGAGCACATCCAAATACATGAAACCTGAATATGCCGCCAATCTCAGGGTGTGGTTAACAGAACCCGATGCCCCTCAAACCCAGCGGACGCCCTTGCCTTTGGATAAAAAACAGCAAGAACTTGTTACCACACGTACACGCTCTGGTTTCCGCCGAATCACTGGCCCTGCAGGTTCAGGCAAATCCATGGTCATTGCCGCTCGGGCAGCTTATCTGGCAGCCCGAGACAAAGAGGTGCTGATTGTGACATATAACCTCACGCTGATCAATTATCTCAGAGATTTGGCTGTTCGCGCCTATCCTGGGGCGTCTCAAAAAATCACGTTTCTCAATTTTCATTGTTGGTGCAAACGCTTGTGTTTGAAAAATGGAAAGATAGAGGAATACAACGATATCTGGAAAGAGAAAGCAGTATTTCCCGAAATCGCCTTATGCCAACTTGTGGAAGAAATATTAGACAGCCTGGGAGAAGCCAAGCACAGCTATGATGCGGTTTTGGTCGATGAAGGCCAGGACTTTAAACCTGAATGGTGGACTCTGTTGCGTAAAATCTGCCGGCCTGAGGGAGAAAGGCTTCTGGCGGCCGATGAAACGCAAGATATCTATGGCAATAACAGACTTTGGTCACAGGAGGAAAAAAGACTGGCTGGTTTCAGCGGTAACTGGATTCGCTTAGAAAACGCTTACCGCTTGCCGGCTGCGATGATTCCCCATTTAAAGCATTTTGCGGATGTGTTTTTAACAGACTATAAAAATGATCTGCCTCAGCCTTTGCCTTTGGAGCTTGCGTTTTTTCCCGCATATTTGCAATGGAAACAAGTTGAGCCATCTCAAATAATTGACTCAGCGTTTAGTGTGATTCACGATTTGATTGCCAAAGAGTGTGGCGTCACACTCCATGCTTCAGACATCACAGTACTGACGGATACAAACAAAACAGGAAACAGCCTGGTTCAAAAACTGGAATACCAGAATATAAAATGTATTCACACCTTTCCGGATACAAATATTTCCGACCGAAACGAATATTATCGGGACAAGCGGCGAAAGAAAATGTATTTTTTCATGGGGGATGCTCGCCTCAAAGTAACCACTTTACACAGTTTCAAAGGTTGGGAGTCTCGGGTACTGATTCTCATTTTGGAACAGGCCAAAACACCACGGGATCTGGCACTGGTCTATACGGGGCTGACCCGTCTGAAAAAACATGCAGACGGGAGTTTGCTAACGGTGATTTGCGCAGCGCCTGAATTGGCTGCTTATGGCAGGAGTTGGAAATAATCATTCAGCCCTGTCGATGTAAAATACACGAAGCCGCAAAAAAGGCTTTTCCAGAATGTATACTTTATTCTAGTCATAAATATTCAAGCTAATTTAACACGGAAATTTTAATTTGCAATCAGATAATCAATGGCCGCGTTTGCGCAAGGATTTGCGAGCACTTTCAGAAACAGTCCCTCCTCCCTTGGTCGGCATTGTAAACAAACTGTTTCAAGCCAGCCCCGAAAATTTGGAGGAGTTTCATCAGGCCAAATTTTTACATGATTGCTGTCTCAATGCTTTTGAAGCAGCATTAAAATTACTTGTATCAACTCTTTTGGGCGGGCTATTACTAGATAGCTCGTCAAATGATTCAGAAGTGGCAGAATTAGAGGCGCAAATATTGGCTGCTCTGGGCAAAGGCTCTTTGGGGAATTGGTCCAATAACCTGATTGGATTAATTTTACAGGAAGAAAACCAAACCAAACTTGCTGAATCGTTTTCTGAATTGCTTACCCTTCTTTTGCCGTCACATAAAAACAAATGCGGATTTAAGGCGGAGTTAAAAAAATTTCGAGAAACTTTCAGCAACGATTTGGGAATGACCCGCAGTAAAAAACCAGACAATTGGAACACTTTTTTACGAGAAACTTTGCCTGAGTACCGCAATTTTTGGGCGCATGGAGCGTGTCTGAGCCAAGATCGAGATTATCAAAATTTGACATCTACTTTTTTGAAATGCGTGGTGGGTTTCTATCAAACCCTGGCAGTAGCTTGGCCTGAAGGTGTTTTTTTAAGACGCAGTGATCAATCAGGAAAATGCCAGTATTGGACGAAGGGCAAAAGTGATTTTGAAGAAAGCGAGAATATCACAGGTGCCTCCGTACTTTCTGAAAACCATTTGTATTTTGGTCGGTTAATTCGCTCCCCCCAACTTGAAAAAAATTTGCGCTTTGAAGCTTTGGCCGATTACCGTTCTTTGCTATTGGCCAGAGATGTAGAGGCGCGTGAAACTCACTTTTATTGGTTAAATTCACTGGATCAAAAAAAACCAAAACCATTGTCCCCTTTAAAGGATCAGTTCCTCTGTTGGGTTACAGGCAAAATGATTACCCCTCAGCTCACCGAGGGCCGTTTTCATGTACACATCAAGAAATACCCTGGTAGGCTCAAACCGTTTTCACCAGTAGAAGACTTTTTAAGATCTTGTTTAAATCTCAAACATTGGCTGCCCTTTCGTCTGAGCCTCGAAAACGCGCCTGAAGAACTCAACCCTGAATCACTTTTGGCTCGCAAAGAAACCTTGCTGTTAATTTCTGGCCAAGGTGGATCTGGAAAATCAGAACTCTTAAAAACCTTGTTTCAGCTCTCAAAGGCTGAATTTCAGAAACAGCCTAATCTGATGCCGGTATATATTCAACTCGCTCTTTACAGTCCACGCAGAGACTTGCAAACGCTTATCTGTTCTCGAATAGCAAAACCAGCTTATCAAAACCAATTGGACTTGATCCAGTTGAATACTCCTTTGCTCTTGATTTGCGATGGTTTAAACGAAGTCGCCCCCAAGTATTTTCGCGATCTACTTGAAGATATTCGCTATCTGCGAGAGGTAGCTCCCCAAACCCGCTGGATCATTTCAGGGCGCAATGAAAACAATGAATTGACTCAATTAATCTCGCCCGATTCACTCAAAGTGGAACTTCAAAAGCCGACAAAGAATGATTTGACTCGTTTTTTTCATGACGCATCAGCCCCCTTTCTGGCCACCCAGATCGAGAGTAATGATAATTGGCGCAAGCTCTTGATACGACCACTTGAAGCTCTGATTTTGCTTAAAATGCACCGGGACGGTATCCCCATTGCAAATGATGACTTGTGTTCAGGGCGCTTGATTCAAGGTTTTATCTCTGAGCTTATTTTGCGCGAGGATCGAAAATACAACGGCCTTTACTCAGACAAGCAAGAAGAATGGCGCAAAGCTTTGGCTTGCCTGGCATGGCTGATGCAAGAGTTTGGCGTGATACTTACTCCCTGGGAGCAAATTTTACGCAATCTCGAAAGGTTAAAAATAAACCCTCGCTGGAGTTCAGAACTGAAACCCTTGCTGGATTTAAAATCAAAAAAACAAGCCCTGAAATTTTGGAAATCAAGTGGACTATTGCAAGAACAGACAGGGGCCATTGGCTTTTTTCATCAAAATATTCAAGAATTATTGGCCGGAGAACATTTGCAAAGCCTGGATTTGACCTGGCCAGAAAAACTGCCGACACGCCTTTGGCTTTACGATAGGGATGAAGGAACTATTTCTGAACCTGAAAAGAAATCCAAAAAAACCCAATTATCTGGGCCAGACAGTTTAGAAAGCCGATTTAGAAGCATTTCATTGCTACTAGAAACCCTCTCGCATCCGGCCCAAGCCCAAACCCAAGCCCAAGTGATAAGCGCAGGCGTTTTGCACTGGCTGAAAGATGTGATCGAAAATCCCGAATTTAAACATTTTCATTTGATCGCCAACCTACTCACAGATTGGGACCAGATCGAAGGACTGGCGCAAACGACCTATTATCAAGAAAAATTAAGTTTTTTCTTTACCCGGCTCGAATTGCGCTTTAAGCCCAAAGAAAGAATTTACAACGGAACGAACCAATTGGCTTACCCCTCGCCGAATGAAATGATCGCACTGAAAGCGTTCAAACATCTCTTGTTTCCAATTCTGCAAAGTTGGGTTTTGCACTGCCCCAATCCTTTAGGACAAGAATTACATCAGATTCATTACAATTACAAACAAGTTCTGCTCTATTTGCTCAACGAACAAGAGGGGGGTATTCAATGGATCTTCGAAGAAGTCTGTTTGGGCAAGCCCGAAGCGATTCAATATTTGCAAGAAATTCCGACTCCTTGGGTTGCGGCATATGGCCATCCTCCACTTTCGCTCTCCGCTTATTACGATTCAATTGAAAACGCTGAAAATAGTTCCCTGGACAATTTCTTAAGTGAAGCTCAAACCAAGTGGGGGCTTGCCGAAACCAAATATTTAATAGGCTGTTTTCCTCATCTTGAACTGGTGCTATGGAATGAAAATGATAAAACCTATGATTATATGGGAGATCCTGCGACCGAATTATTAACAAGATATCATGAGCACCCTTTTAGCTCTCTCGCTGGATTCGTTTTGGGGCATCAATTTCTGAAAACAACAAACCGAGCAGCATTTCTTGAAACAGTCGCAGAAGTTTGGCCTGAAAGCCTGAGCTATGCTTGGGCAGACTTTTTGCGGATTGCTTGGCAAACACAATTTTGGTATTGGGGAAATCCCTATGATGAAAAACATCGTTTTGACATTATGCCACCTCAGAATCATCAGCTTGATCCCCTTGAAATATTTCTAACACTCGCAGATTTAGCCAAAATCCATCCAGACGGGAAATTTTGGATTGAACGGTTTTGGGAAAATTATTTCTGTTCTCGGCACGCCAACATCACTGTCGAATTCAATCGGATTGAATCCGTGTTGCAGGCGATAATAGGCCAAAATAGCCAGCAGAAAATGCAAAGTGTAGAAGTGATCCTGCAAGATCTTATTCGCTTGGCTTTGCTCAATTTTAAGGCCAGCGAATGGCCACAGCTTCATACCTTTTTAGAAAATGCTTGGTGTTTGCTTCAGAGCCAACCCAGCCCAAGCCATGAGATGCTTTCACTTGAATTGCTTTCAGCCTCAATTAATGAAGAAACCCTGCAAGACAATCATGCTCAAGCCCTTTTTCAATGGTTGCGGCAAGAAGTGATTGATTTAGAAGAATGGCTGGAATTAGAATTTCCACTTCAATGGGTTTGGTCTGAAATACAAGCTTGGTCACCAGAAAAACGTATAAACTTTTTTAGAAAAAAATCTGGACTTTGGATTCAAGCCTGTGAACCGGGCAATCTACATTGGTATATTGATCTTTTTCCAGAAAATAGTGATCAATTGCCAAAAGAAATCATGAAAATTCAAAATCTACTTTTTCTGAACTTTCATTATCCTCTGATAGATCATTCAATGATCAGATTTTTTGTGAAGACCATTGCTTCTTTCGATATGAACGTGGGCATCGATCAACTGATCAAAAAGACAATTCTGAAAGCGCAGTCTATTCAAGATTATGCTGAATTGTTTGATTTTTGGTTTGAGGGAACACCCTTTCATTTGAAAGAACCAGAGACCCCGAAACATTTTTGGGGCGTTTATTTGAGAAACCGCCCAAAAACAAAGAACAGAAGAGACAATATAACAGTTCAAAATACCTACAATTGCGCTAATTGGATTGCTCCCTGGCCTGAAGAAGAGCCTTTGCCCAGTCTCTATCTCGAGCAACTTAAGCGCAAGTGATGGCCCAGTTGATCTTCATTGATTATTTTTTCAAAGAATAGCCGTCCGTCAAGAGATCCGCAAATTTGTTTTCTGCCCGCACTTGAAAATACTGGATTTGAGAATGAGCATCGATGTAGGCGGCTGTCAAATGACCACCATAGACACAGCCCGTGTCTAAACCAGTTGCATGCGGAAAATGGCCCACCCCATTCATTAAGGGCTGATGCCCAAAAAACACATGGCCCCAACGGCCATCATAGCTCTCTGCCCAAAAATAGTCTTGGGCCTGTTCTTGGCCCAAAGAAACTGTTTGCCCAGCTGGGTTCACATATCTACAAAAGGTAAAACGGTGTACCCGATCCACCAATTTTGAATCCCATTCCCCTGCTTGAGATAAGTCAGGGAGTTTGGGATAAGATTGAAAAAAAGCCGGAAAAATACCCGCATGTAAAGCCAAGTAACGCCCGTCTCCAAAGGAGTAAAAGGGCAACGAACATTCCAATAGCTTGACATTTTCATCAGTGGGTGTAAATCCGACGGGCAAAGATTTTTTAGCTCTTTTTAGGGCCTTTAATTCATGGTTTCCCAAAATGAGTTTGATATCATAGTGATTTTTCATTTCGCTAAGAAATTGCAGCACACCATCTGAATTGGGACCTTTGTCGATAAGATCGCCCAGAAAAATGATTTCTGCATCTGAGCTCAAGGGCAGATTTGACCACAAAGCCTGTAATTCAGCGAGACAACCGTGTACATCGCCAATCAGAATACTGGGTTTGGACTGATTCATCGCAATTTACTCTCGCAATTGGTTAATTCTAAGTTTAGAATACTAGATCCATATCGTGGTCAGGTGTCTGGATTTTTCATTGGGCATTTTATCCATTATACTGTGAACCAGAACTTACTTGGAGAAGGCCAGAATGTTAGCGGATTTGATTTGGAATAATTATATTAGACCTGACTTCAATGCCTTTCAAGCTGGCAATTCGGATGCAAATTCAATCTCATTTTTACCCATTGATCTTGAAAACCCCAAAATAATCATAGAAATTGTCAAATTAGCACAAGAGGCCATCCATGTTTCAGCTGAAAGTATTAAGCCCATAAGTTTATTGCGCTATTGCCTTCATCAAGCCAATCTTGCTGCAAAGCAAGAGCAACGGGGATCCTTTTGGATCCATTTCTGGGGTTTTTTACTGGCTATCATTTCTAAGCCTACGCACCATAACATCCTCTCAGAGCGTGTGAATCAAGATTTTCTTGAGCTCTTTCAAGAGTTTAATGACCAACCGCACCCCCAAAAGAAGAGTTTGGCTGCCCCGTTTTGGCTGCTCGCTATCCGACATCTCGATAACCCCAGTTTAATCGAAGCCCTCAATTTCACAACCAAAATAGACCCCCTGAGCCAAAAAGAACGCTATGATTGGTTGAAAAACAACCTTTTTCAGCACAGTCATCATGTTTTGGATAGCACGGACTCAGCCTTTTTGATGCATTTGATGGCTTATCTGCAACCCCTTTATCAAGCGGGCTCTCTCACCCAGCAATTGCGCGTTTCCCCTTGGTTAATTTTCGCCTTGCGCAAATTTTTCAACTCAGAACCTGTCATTCGGGCCTTTGCACTCAGTATGAAAAACGACTCCTTTGTTTCCACAATGGAAAACTTGGACATTTTGGGCTATAGCTCAGTTTGGCAATTATTTGAGCAAATTTTACAAATCAAAGATCCCCAGAGTTTTAGAGATGATGTCTTTGAGAAAATTATCCAAGACGAACAGGATCTTAAAAGAGATATCACAAAAAAAATCTTCAATGATTTTTTCCCGCTGCGTCCAGCAAATGAACAAAAACAATTGCAAATACTGGGTGTACACGCCTTTGTTCGAGAGCTGAATACATCCAGCGATTGCAGTTTTAAGTATCGCTACATCACACAAGCTGATGACGACACCTTTTGTTTTATTCGAAAAACCCAAAATGGAGGAAAAATATGGGAGTTACCGCGAAAAAGTGGCGCGAAACAAATTGATGTCTATGCTAAATACTGCGAACTATTCAGGCAAAAATATCATGACCTGGTTCAAAAGCAATTGAAATTGGATGTGTTTAAAAAACAAAGAATACAATCTGCGTTTGAAATTCTCTGTTTGCCTGACAGCGATTTATATTTTGTTGAGCTGATTTCAACTTTGCTGGCTGCACGTGCTCAACTCAGAAGCGGGGTTGCAACTGACGTAGAGGTAGTCGCAGCCAGTTGTCTACAAAAATTCGGCTGTTTAGCCCCAGAAGCGGTTCCTGACCCAAAACACGATCTTCAATTGCGCAGGTTGGTAGATAGCTTACATCGCCTGAGTTGCCCTGCCCGTTTGGGAACCAAAACTCCCAATTTAAGTTGGCTATTCATGGGCGAATTGGCGACTGTTTTTCTACCTAACGAAAACGAAGTGAATTTAGCCAATTGGAAGAACTACCGCTTGTATTTGGACCAGCAAGCAAAAAAGTTTATTGAAGGTAATGTAACTGAGCCTGCAAATTATTGGGAACAGTTTGATTTTGGCCGCCCCGATGATTTAACCCCATTAAATGCCTTAACAGAGGAAACATTCCTCAGACTTTTACCATATCCATTTTATGAAGCAGAGCTTTTTTATCGCAATGATTTGCTTCAAGATCTGGATTCACAATCCTTCTTTTTCTATCAACCCTTAAACCATGAATTGCTCGAAACTGATACAGGAAAAGTCAAAGTTCCTGCATCATTTATGACAGGAACCCTGATCACCAAAGCAGATAGCGCTGAATGGCCTTTCAGCACACCGCGTTTCAAATCACAAATCGCCTTGATGGGTGAAATGACCCGCATCTACACAGATTATCACTTTATCGATCAACGCAATGCTGATTATCAAAATTTACAATCAGCCCAAGCAGAACAACTCAAAGCTGAAGATCAAAAACTTCAAGCTCAAAAAGAAAGAGATTCTGTTCAGCATTTGATTGGGGTTGAAAAAAACCTCAAGGACCTGATCGATGATATCAAAAAAGTTCAAACCAAAGCACTTAAACTACAAAATCATGTTTTTCCGGGCACTTATGGTTTAATGTCCATGCGTGAAGAGTTTCAATGGCTTTTTTCTGAAGAAATTTGGTATTTACACCATTCGGGGCTTTCAGGAAAAAGGCAGGCACTCAAGCAGTCTGCCGCCTATTTTGAGGATGAAAAATTTGATTATCGTGTTAAATCCAAACAAATTTTTGAAGTTTCGATATCCATGCATCGCCAAAGTAGAGATGAAAGTGACTCCCCGATTCCCACCTTTCATAGTTTGTCTACAGATTTTGCTTCAAAATGGCCTTCATATATTCTAATCATTTATGCTCAAGGCCTATACTTGAGTCTGCCTTTGCTCTGCGAATTGGCAAAAGCGTCACGTTTAGCCAATCAACGAGAAAATTGGTGGAAAAAAACGGTTCCCCGTGAATGGCTTGAACATGAACAAAAGATCTATCTTTTACTCAAATTACTGCTCCATCGCAGCCACTCTCCCAAACGAAGTTCGGTATCAGGAACCTTACAGCCTTACCTACATTTGGCCCAATTGGCAGGCAATTTTCTAGACGCCCGCCCCTTGAACGAACGAGCTGAGTTCCCTTTTTTATGGCATGAATCTGCCACTGGGGATAAACACGATATCTCCTCAATCGAAAAGCTACTGAATCATCTGAATCAACTTAACGACAGTGACAATGCTATGCTAATAGCTGAATCAGTGGGTGAGGCTCTTTTACTGGATTCTCATACCTCTCAATTACCCGTTCACTTATTGGCTCCACTCTACCGTTTGGTTGCCGAAGTATTCTCTCCGCAGCGTACCGATCCAAATGAATGCCGCATCAAGGAAATCGTGATCTCTTGCCGCACGCAAGAATGGGAAATCCGCCTGATTTGTGATAACCATCTGCCAGATTCTGCACTGCGTGAAGGGGACGAAGCTGAAAATTCGAATTTAAGCGGCAGTATTCAGAAATTAGCCGACTTTTTAGCAACCAAAGTACCCAAAGTCCAAACCATTGAACCCGATCCTGATGTGCTTTTCTGGATTCGCTGTTTTGAGCAGGAACTACCTTCAAGTTCTCGTTTTAAAGCGTCTCCTGCTAATATGACTGAAATTGGTATGATTCTAAAAAGTGCAAGAAAGTGCTAAAACCATGACCAGCATAACCGTTTTTAATTTTGATGCTCAGACAGACAATACGAGAGAACAGATGCTACATGGTCTATTGCCCCATTTATCATTGGACCTTGATGCGCTTGAGTTTCTCAAAGAAGCCGATCTCACTCAAATTCAATCTTCAGAATTTGAACCGCGATGTCTGACTGAACCGGCAATCATTTTGGCCCATGTTTCAGCCTTTGAAAACCCCGCCGATCTGCTTGCCTTTATTCGAGATTTACCGCCAACATGGACAAATTTACCATCGGCCCTTTTACTTTACAGCGGCGGTGGTTTAAGTGATTATAACGCTCAGGAGTTATTAGAACTGTGTCGCCAACGGGGCTTTATTTGTGAGCCTTTCCGGCCCAATTTTCCACCTAATTCTCAAATGCCCAGTTACGATAGCCTGAAAAATACACTCAAACGCATCATTCGCCAGTTGCAAGAAGGCATTTCGAATCCAGATATCCAAGAATTAGGCTTAAAGGTGATCGAAGCGATCACACACAGTGTTCTGCTGGGCGAAGTCCCCCCTGAAACACTTTGGGGTGAATTGATGCTAGCATTGCCCGACAGCTCACAATCCAGACTGCAAACGGCTTTGGAACTCTGGCGGCAAGACCCAAGCTCAGAAAACAACGCAGAGACACTGATCAGCGAGATCAACAGCTTGATTTCTTAATGCCAACGCTCTCCTCCCGGCCAGATCAATGCCCGACAAGCATCAAAGAGCTCGCTCAGGTCTTTAATCTGATAAATACGGCTTTTTAGCAAACGTTGCCACTTGTCTGTCGTGTTTGAATCAGACAAGTGCGCCTGAAAAATGGTACGTGCCAGTTCGGTATTGCTGACAGTTGTTTGCTTGAGTAAGAGTGTCAGAACGACCACCCAAGCAAAAATAGCCTGACTAAAACTGGCTTGGTATTTCTCATGCAAAATGCAATTGCGCAGCCGATTGAGATACCAGAAAAGGTCTTCTTGCAGCTCAAATTTCGCCTTGTCTTTGGTCTTGATTTTGAATGATTTGATCTTGTCGCCACAGGTTGAGCCATCACAGTTTTTAATTTCTTTGAGATAATACAATTCAAAAATGTGGTGCATTTGCAAGCAGAGCAGATTTAAGGGATTGGCAGCTGAGGGCTTGCTGTTATTTCTGCGGCTCCAGCCCAGCATGATGCCATAGGCTTCGGTCAAAAGAATTTCAATCTCCATTTTGGCTTCATGCTTGCCGAACCATTCTTGCCACTGGGTGACATCATCCGTCTTGATCTGACGCGAAAAAGCACAGAGGTCATCCCACATCAGGCGCAGATAGCGGCTTTGAATTGTCTGTTTGAGCAGTGTAGACAATTTGGCGTATTCTCGAACAGCCTCGATGGAATTGGCCTGTTTGGTCACATAGCCAATTATTTGATTATTTTGCAGTGTTTCAAGTGTTCGGGCTTGATCTGAGCCCGTAAACATAATCACAGGCAGGCTGGGATCTTTTTGATTCAGCCATTGCAATAGCTGGTAGCCACTGCGCTGTTCTACAGCCAAACCCGCTTCGCGGGCCCCCAATAAGTTCAAATCGAGGAGTACCAGATCTGTTTTTATTCGGCTGGTTTGGGCTTGATAACTCAAACAGGCAGTGAGCTCATCCAGCTCAGACAAATTCAAACAGCTCAAACTGAAAATAGCATCTTTTATACGAGTGGCAGGCCCCTCTGTCGTCCATTCCCCTTCGATGGCTAGCCATTCGCGCAGAAACTCTCCCCAGCCCCCGTCTTGCCAATGGTCATCGATATACAGAATTTGAAATGGTTTCTCTGGAATTGGTATTTTCTCGAAGGAATCAGCCTGTGGTGTGAAACCTGAGGACATCGGTTGACTGAATTGGTGTAAGGACATATATTCTTTTATTTCGGGAGAAAACTTTTTTTGCTGATGCTGCATATAGTTTGCTAAGCGGGACAAAGCGGCATCGCTGAGATCCCCCCTTTCTTTTGCAACTTGGGCAATTTGCAACATGCCAAGCAGATTGGCCATTTCATGCCGATCCAAGCTTTTGATTGCGTTCATGCGCGGTTCTATTTGAAGATAACGCATCAATCCCTGATTATCGACACGATCACTGGCCGCTTTTGTGAGCAAAAGCGGCATGCCATCAAAATCACCAGGCAGCTTTGCAATTCGGATTCCAGGTGAAAACAAAAGCGTTTGTTCTGGATGCCGCCTTAAAACGGCTGAAATATCTTCGTAGGTATACATTAAGACAGGTGCAAAAATACCTGCTAATCTTAAGCGATAGAGTATTTCTGCTCCAGCTGAATCAATCAGATTGCGATCTTTTAACTTTAAATTGATATTGATCAGATACGATTCTGGGCGATTATCTAGGTATTCTTGAAGTAACTGCTGTATCAAAGCTTCAAAATCTGGGAGTTCAAGTCCTGCATCTATCAGCGGGCGTCCGCCGAAACGTTGGCAAAGAGCATCAGAAAAGCTGGGTTGGTGTTCGATCACGACTGGCTGCATGGCACTACCTCGGAATTTCGCTGCACAACAAATTGGTAAGTATTGCAGACATGCATTATTATATCTTTGCGGGTTTCGTCGCTAAGTGTCAAAATTTTTCAGGAGTCAATTGATGAATATTTTTTGGGTAGGAGAATCAAATCATCCCATTTTTAAACTACTCAAGCCCCAGCAAATCAGCTTAACTGAGTGGCCGAAGCAAGGGACTTTTTTGGTAAATTTGGATCAAACCGAAAATATAACATGGCTTGCGCGATATCGAGCGGTCGAGGAATCGCGACTGCCTGTGGTTTTGTTGAGCCACCAAGGGCCATTGCAGCTTTCTCTTTACCCTTGGCTGCGCTTTGAAGCCCATGAGCCCATTTCGCCGATAAAAAAGTCAGAGATAAACAATAAAATCAGTCAATCTGAGATACTTTCGCTTGAAAATAGCCAGAATATTTGCTCAATGATTCGAAGCAACGAATGGATAAAGCTCAACCACGATGCCGCTAAAACGCTTCAGGATTGGCCCTCAAACCACGAGCTTTTTGCTTTGGCCTTAAAACGCTATTTGAATTGGATCGGACCGACACAAGACAAACTGGCTAAAAAAATTCAATCGCTCTTATTAGAGGCAAAAGATCTCCCTGTAGCAAGTGTCCGAGAAAAACTCACTGGCCTGAATCCAAACCCAGAAAATGAACAGAAGTATGAAACAGAGACGCCTGAGCTGAATTTCAAGCACCTTGAGAATTTACTGCTGCATTGGCAGGCCTTGAAGCATAAAGTCACCGACTTCAAACTAAAAATCTCCCCCGAAGAGCAAAAGCTTTTGCCCTCAGATTTCCTCAAGCGCTTGGATTCGCTCTCCTCAGCCGAAGAGCTGCAAGCTTTGGCCAAGCAAACAGAGTCAATTACCCAAATGCAGGGCTGGTCAGATCGGCCTCTGGCGGCTTTGTTTCACAATACACTCTCTCAGCATCTCGGCTATCTTGCCGCTAGCTTGCCGATGATAGAATTGGCCTTGAAAATCAACAATTTAGATCTGCCAAGATTGGAAGCAGAAGTCAATCAAAGAAAGACTTCCGAACAAATCGTTGCTAAAAAACAGCATACCTCTCTCAATTACCCTCAAAAATTTAAGCACGAAAAAATTCATGTTTTAGTGGTCGAAAATGAACCCACTTGGCAAGCCACGGTCTGGAATCTGCTCGAAGAAATCTGCGAAAAACATCCTAAGTTAAATGAGCAAATTGTATTTGGCCCCGCACTTGCTTGTGCCTCTTTGTCAGAAGCCATCGCACCCGCTTTACTCAAAAGCCTGGAAAAAGTGCCTTTACTCTTGGTCACCGATCTGTCTATCCCTGCGCAGCCAGGAGAAGATCCCAAACGTCAGAACGGGGTAGCGCTCCTAGAGCAAGTGACGAAAACTTCTGGCGCACTGCCTTTAATTGTTCTCTCTGTGCCGGGTCACAGTTATCAGGACCATCTGCAAATAACCCAGTTGGGTATCCATGATGCGGATTATGTTGCAAAAAATTCGACCCGCCATCTGCGTCATCGTTTGGAAGAATGGTGTTTGCTGCTTTATCATCAGGCCCATCGGCCGCACGTGATCCGCTTGAATCCGGAAAAAGAAATATTCAGTATCGACGGGCTCGAAATAGATTTATCTCCGATTCAGATTCTCGTTCTGAAAGCTCTGGTGAAAGGGAATGTCGATGGCATGAGCCTGAAACTGCCCTCTGAGTGGTACGCTGAACGAGAAAATTATAAAGTACTCCATGAGAACAGAGATTTATCTACGGCTGTCTCAAAACATCTCAGCACTATCAAGAAAAAAATAGCCCAGAAATTCAATCAGAATGGGCGAAATATCGGCCCAAATGAGATTATTCAGTCAAGAAAAATCAACGCAGAAAAGAAAAATGCCATTGGTATTGCCCCTGGCAATCTTTGCTTTTATGATGACAGCCCTTATGCAGCGGAATTTACTGAAACAGATTTTGAAGCGGACGACAATGACTTCATTGGCGATCTGAGCCCATTGAAATGGCCTGAGCCAAGGGTTTTGGTGATTGAAGACGAACCCCTCTGGCAAAAACAGATCTCGGAATTATTAGAAAATATGGGACTGGCGTTTCGTGTTGTGTCATCGTTAGAAAGTCTTTCTGATTGCCTGGAAGAATTTATTCCAGATATCCTCAGCCTAGATATGATGATACCGCTCAAGGACGGTTCAGAACCGCTACCCAATGGCGGATTTCTGGCATTAGAGCAAGTCAGAGCTAAAAACCCGATTGTACAAACGGTGATACCCTCAACCCTTTTTGATCGGGGGCTGATTTTGTCTCAAGCAGCTCAGATGAAAGTCCCTGTGACTGATTTTATACCCAAAGGGGTCAACACAGAGAACGAGTCGTGGTTGATGAAACTCTACGCCCATATCCGCAAATTCAGAATGCAGTTGATGAATGATTGGATAACAGATCCCTTGAGCGCCAATGCCAAATTGCTACCAATCCTCAATGTGAGCATCTTGAGTTATGACAATGAGAATAGCCGATTGACTTTGCGCGTCAATGGAAATGAATATAAGTACAAAGGCAATCAAGCCCGTATTTTCTCAGCTTTAATCCTTCGTGCAGGACAACATGTTTTGGTTGTCGACATGATCACATTATTACAAGATATTGAACACGATGGAAATCGAAATGAAGCGTTTGAACAAGCCCTGAGTGATGCCCGAAAATCGGTGGTTCAAGATTGGCTGGGTCATCGGTTCTCCCAAGAATACGGCCCAAAGATCTTAGAACGCAGATTTCAATGGCTGTGTTTACACATCAATCCCGTTGAACAGAGAGCGGTAGACCTCAGTCTCATTGAAGGTTAGTTCAGCAGACTTTATTTTTTCAGTCAGCTGAGGAATATTTAACTTGTAATAAATATGCCCATCAATGACTTGCAAACGTACTTGTATCAAGCCGTGGAGTTTTTTTGCTGCGCAAGAATCAGAAAATTCCCGAATTGACTCATGATTTCTTTCTCTTTCTGATTAAACTGATACCTTCATTTAAACATTTCTGCTATTTCAAAAAGTGTCTGATTGCAGTTGAAACAAAAAATCCATTTCTGACACTTTGCGAAGAAGTTGGCTTGAGAGGATAGAGGCATCAAAATTCAAAGGTAAAATATGGACAGCTCCGAAGAACTAATTGGCTTGGCTCGGCTCGACATGTATCCGATTCGTGAGTATCCTGTAAATTAATATACAAAAAATTTTATTAAATTAATCTGAGAGTGGGTAATAGATGATGGGGCAATTTCTTGAAAAAAACGGCAGTTATTTTTATTATAGCCCAGCCTTTCTGGCGCGATTAGAAAGCTGTCGCGACAATATCAACCTGAAAAAACGGCTGGAAAATTTTCTTGAGAATTTTTCAGAGCAGACCTATGCCCAATCGCAGCAATTGGGGAATGCGATCTACCGCAACCCACCTGCACGATCAGGCTGGCACGATTTTACGGTTTTCTTTTATAAAAGCAATGGCGCGGTTTCTGCCCATCAAACACAGAGCGAGATTCCGCCACTGCATGTGATCGATCATTTTTACCGCACCAGTGACCAGTCCGAGTGTCTGGTCAAAGACGAACTCACCCGCAATGCCGCACCTGTGCGCCAAGATGAAACAGAAATACAGGCTGAATTCGCACTTTGGCTCGAAGCACAAGCCAAAGCAAAGAAACAACACGCCCAAGCCTTGGCGCAATTAAAAATGACTGAGCTGCAACAAAAAACCGAATGGTTGCAAGATTTCAAGATCAAAACCCACTTTGAAATTTTTGAAACCCACGATTGGATAACGGCCATGCGCGCCCCGGAATTGCAGGATTACCGTATCTGGGTCTATGCCGCTTTGAAAGAAATTTATGAATACCGTGAAGAAGATGGCGTGTTTGAATATATTCACCCTGAGCGCAAACTCTTTTTATGGTCCCATGAGCAAGTCACTTTGCTCTGCGAAACAGCCCTCATCAGCGAAGGCAAAACGGTTTTGCTGCTGCACAATGTGGTCTACGGTCAAGCCCCAGACATGATCGCCCAAATGAAAGATCGGGCCCTGGCCAGTAAATACAATTTCAAGCTCAGCCGCGGCAGGTATGACCTGCATGAAATCAGCCGAGTTTCCGATCGGGCTTACCCAGATTTTTTATTAAAAAATGAAAAACTATGGATAGAGATTGAAAAAACAGATGATAATAGTTCAAACTTATCGCTATTGCCTGCCCAAATCGAGATCTTAGAAAAGCTGCATTTTCCTGTATTTATCAACGGCCAAGCCGGGAGTGGTAAGTCCACGCTCTTGTTTTATCTCTTTGCGGATCTCTGCTATCTCAAACTGATGGGCGATCAGCCCCAAGATCAGATTTTGTTTATTACAGAAAACCAGCGTTTATTGGAAAAAAGCCGCGATGAAATCGTAGAAATTTTGGCCTATAACCCCAGCTATGATCTTTTGGCCGAAAAATTCAGTGGTGTAGATGCCGAGGGTCGCAAAAAGAAAATCTTCGCTGAAATCAAAGATTCCTTTAGTACGCTCAAGCAATTTATGCTTGCGCAAACCACATCGCAACAATTGGACCAATTCTCAGAAGAAAATTTTGTCAATTTTTATCGCTTCAAAGCCGAGTATCTCAAATCACCATCCATCTCGAAGCAATTTCGTACCAAGTATTCGCCTGAAATGGCCTGGTATGTGATTCGTACCTTTATCAAAGGCTATGCCAAAGATCGGCACCTTAGCCCCGAAAATTTTCATGAAATTCCGGCCAAAGATCGCAAAAATATTCTGCTTGAAGACTTTGAAAATATTTATGAAACAGCTTGGAAAGGCTTTTATTTGCCTCGCCAAAACCAAGACGGTCTCTGGGATCACCTGGATTTGGTGCGCGCCCTTTTCGAGACAAATCAAGATTTTGGTCGACATGCCTTCATCATCTGCGATGAGTCTCAAGATTTTACCAAGCTCGAATTAGAATTGCTGATCAATTGCCTGAATATCGCCCAAGGCTACGACCTCTCTCAATTGGATCGCTTTCCTTTGGTTTTTGCCGGAGACCCTTTTCAAACCGTAAATCCCACAGGTTTTAGCTGGCAACGCCTCAAAAGCATGTTTACCGAAGAAATCATACAACGCTATGATCTGCGCATGTCTCAAGAGCATCAAAAAGCGATGGTGCGAGAGTTAGAGATCAATTACCGTTCAACTCCCGAATTGGTAAAAATAGCCAATGCGATTCAGTTTTTTCGCATCGACCAATTGCAAACCGATCTTGCTCTTCCGCAAGATACCCGACAATATGCCAGCGGCAAACGCGCCTATCTGATGGCTATTCCTGACGGAGGCAATTTGGCCTTGCAGCAAAATATCGAGTCAATGATTGTGATTATTCCCTGTGAAATGGGCGAAGAAGAACATTTTAAACTCGAAGATGGCGTCGAAAAACTCAATTATTCGATGCTTTCAGCGGGCTTGGTCAAAGGTTTAGAAGAGCCCAAGATTGCTGTGTATAAATTTGGTCAGCATTTTGTCGAAGAGTTTCTCTCTCCAGACGGAAAAACCCTCAGCTTAGAAGAATGCCTACACCTACATCAACCCAATAGCAACGCCTTCTTTCGCATGGCCTATTTTTTTAACAAACTCTACGTCGCAGTCACCCGTGCCCGCGAAGAACTCTATCTGATTGATACCGAAACCGGGATCGAAAAGTTTTGGAAACCTTTGCAGGCCTTAATTGCCCATTCGCTACAAGAAAATGGGCTCCATCACGACAACCAAAACAAAATGGAGAACAGAGCTGCTTGGCAAGCTGCACTGCTCGAAGCGGGTTGTTTGAGCCTGTATTCAGATTCACTGCCCGAAATGACCCATTTGAAAGATGCCGAACGCTGGCAAGAAGAATTTGATAACGCCAATAAATGGCTCAAACAGCATATTGAAGAAGAAAACCCAGAGCTGATCTTGCGGGTCTGCTTGCCTGCCTTTTTTCGTGCCGACCATATCGACTCGACAAAGTTTACCCGCGAGGGCATCGCAAAATGTGAAGCCTATAGCGCCCTGTTTCAAGAAGAATGGCTCAAAGCGGGTGATGCCTTTGTGCGCCTTGAAGAATTCGAGCAAGCCAAAAGTGCTTATTGGTATTTGGGCGAATGGCAAAAAATTGAGTCTTTGCAAACAAATGAGCAAACCGAGCTCAATCCGCTTGAACAGTTTATTCTCGATTTTATGCGCCAAAAGCCCTTTGTTCTCAGTCAATTCTTGAATGCCATGCAATACGGCAAGGCCGAAAACAAATTGTCTCTGCTCGAAGACAGCCGCATTCGCTGGAAAAACAAAGACAATTTTATTCCCACCTTGGCAAATCGGATTCGCGAACAGCAGATTTCAGATCTGCACACCTATGCCGAACTGGCCGAAGCCATGGCCTCGATCCAGATCCATCATTCCAAATGGCGGCGTTTGATAGGCGATTGTTTTGTGAAGGCCGAAAATTATCTACAAGCGTTGAAGTACTATGACCCCCAAGCAGACCAAAACCACCCTGAATATTTAAGGGCCAAGAGCAAAGACCAAGAGGGCACCCTGCGGGAGCAATTAGCGCGGGCCATAGAAATTCTCGAAAACCGCCATTCAGATGCGCTTGCCAAAGCAGAATCGAAGTCGAAGCTGCTCGAATTGTATCAAGAACAAACTGAGTTGTTTAACGAAGACCCCGCGCGCAAATGGCTCTTGTCGATTCTCTGGGAGCGCAGCTCTGAAGGTTTTGAAGAATTGATTGCCGTTGTGGATGGATTGCGCAGCCAAAACAAACTCTCCTGGAAGCAATTACTGGCCACGGCCACCAGCATGGTCAAATTGAATCGCTTTGTGCACACCTGGGTTGAGCATCTCAAAGCCAAGAATAAGCTCGACTGGATAGACCTCAATTCAGTCATGGCCTTCTCGGTCTACCACGAGAATTTCAAACGCTATACCCGCAATACCCGCTTGGGGGGTGTGCGCCCTGCCGATTTAAAAGAACTGGAGCCTTTGGCTGAAGCCTTGTCGCATTTATTCGCCTATTCTCAATTGCAACCGAGTCAAGTTGACAGCATGGGTGAATTCTCGGTAGTCAAAATCTTGCAGGTCTATATTCGCAATTATTTGAGCCAAAAACAGGAAGCCATTTCTTTGCCCTATGTACTGACGCTGATTGAACGCAGCGAAGCCTATTTCGGGACGATTGCCAAACAAATTGAAGCATTGATGCAGCGCAAAGGCTTGAGCGAAGGAGATGTGGCCTATTTACAAGTGCGGCTTTTAAAGGTCAAGGCCAAACAAATCAAACATATTCAAGCCAATCCCACCCCCGGCAAAAAGAATGATACCAGCGGCCTCGAAAAAGAGCTCAAAGAACTTTTGGCAAAATCTGGCTTGAATCTGAAAGTAGAAGAAGTCTATACCCAAGCCTTGCCGGATTATCCCGACCCGGATTATCTGCCCGAAATACCCGCACCTGCACCAGCAGTCGGGGCAAGCCCACTGACCCATGAGCCAGATCTAGAAACAGTTGCAGACCCAAATGTAGACTCAGTTGCAAACACAGATTCTGGGCCCATTGAAGCCGAGCCAGAAGTGCTGCCGCTTGACCCTGCCAGCAGCGGCGAAATGGCGCCTCTCGTTGCCCCGCCGATGTCTGAAGCCAGCGAAGTTATGCCTCTGGCCCTGCCAAGTGAAGCAAGCTCTGAACCTGAGCGAACCCACAAGCCAGATACCTTGCCACGCATTTGGGCAATGCAAAACCAAATCAGGCATTTAGAAGCCTCACTTTTGCAACAGCAACAGGGTTTAAACACTTTGCGGCAAGAAATGGATCAATTGCTGCAAGATTGTTTGAGCGAAAAATAGCCCCGCTCTCGACACTCATGCGTTTGGGCATCGCGGCGATTAGAAGTAGAATAGAAAGAATTGTCACAAGGAGATTTACCAAATGGCCAAAGCCAAAAAGACCACAGAGAGCCAAGAGTCGCTCGAAAGCCAATTGTTTAAGGCGGCAGATAAACTGCGCAATAATATTGGTGCCGATGAATACAAACACGTGGTCTTGGGCTTGATCTTTCTCAAGCATATTTCAGACCAATTCGTGGTGCTGCATGCCCGCCTGGAAACGGAAGAATTTTCAAATCCCGAAGATCCCGATGAATACCTGGCCGAGAATATCTTCTTTGTACCGGAAGAAGCCCGTTGGAGCGTGATTCAAACCCGTGCTCGCGAAGACAGAATTGCAATCGTCGAGAACGGCACAGCCCTAGAAGTGAATATTGGGGGCTATCTCGACTATGTCATGGACGTGATCGAGAACCAAGTGGGCAATGATTCACTCAAGGGCATTCTGCCCAAGGTCTTTGGCCGCAATAATTTGCCCATACAAACCCTGACAGGCCTGATAGATTTGATTTCCGGGCTGAATTTGCAATCGGCAGAAGCCCAAAGCAAAGACCTGCTGGGCCGGATTTATGAATATTTCTTGGGGCAATTTGCCTCCAGTGAAGGCAAGCGGGGCGGGCAATTCTATACGCCACAGAGTATTGTCGGCCTGCTGGTTGAAATGCTCGAACCTTACAAGGGAAGGGTTTATGACCCCTGCTGCGGCTCAGGCGGCATGTTTGTGATGTCTGAAAAATTTGTCGAGAGCCACCAGGGCCGGATTGGCGATATCGCAATTTACGGGCAGGAATCGAATCACACCACCTGGCGGCTGTGCAAAATGAACCTGGCGATCCGGGGCATTGACTCGTCACAGGTGCGCTGGAACGCCGAGGGTTCTTTTCTCAACAATGCCCACCCCGATGTGCGCATGGACTATATCCTCGCCAATCCCCCGTTTAATATCTCCGATTGGTGGAACGCCAGCTTAGAAGCCGATGCCCGCTGGGTCTACGGCACCCCCGCCCCCGGCAATGCCAATTTTGGCTGGTTGCAGCACATCGCCTACCATCTCAAGCCCACTGGCTTAGCCGGCGTGGTGCTGGCCAAAGGCTCCCTGACCGGCAAATCGAGTGGCGAAGGTGAGATCCGCCGCCGCATGATCGCCGAAGGCAATCTGATCGACTGCATTGTCAATCTGCCCGGCAAGCTCTTTTTTAATACCCAAATTCCCGCTGCGCTGTGGTTTATCAACAAAAATCGCCAACAGGGCAACCATGCCCGCAAAGGCGAGATTTTGTTTATCGACGCCCGCCATCTGGGACATTTGATCAATCGCCGCAACCTCGAATTTAACCCCGAAGACATTCAAAAGATCGCCCAGACCTACCACGCTTGGCGCACAGGTGAGGGCGAATACGAAGATATCAAAGGCTTTTGCAGTTCGGCTTCGCTGGAACGGGTCGCTGAGATGGACTATGTGCTCACCCCCGGCCGCTATGTGGGTCTGCAAGACGAAGAAGATGACTTTGATTTTGCCGAACGCTTTGCGGCCCTCAAAGCCGAATTTGAATCTCAGTTGGCCGAAGAAGCCAGCTTGAATCAGGCGATTTTGGAGAATCTGGCGCGGGTTCAGGTGCCGTGAGTTTATTGCAAGAGGGGCAATCAGAGCTGCGCAACACTTTAATTGCCAGTGTGTTTAAAGAACTGGGCTATATCGAACAGTGGGGTAGCGGCTTGCAACGCATCAAAGAAGCCTGTTCCTCTCATGGTTTGGCGGCACCTTTAGTGGAGAAACACGGGGATTTTGTGGAAACCGTGTTTTATCGTCCGACGGATAGTGCCGGATTAGTGCCGGATCACGACGGATTCATGGACGATTACGGACGATTACGGACGATTATGGACGATTACCCAGAGCTTAGTCTGGATGAAGCTAAGGTGCTAGAGTATCTGGAACATCATGCACGAATGGGTCGCCAACAGGTCATTGAATTGTTACAGGTTGGCAAAAGTAAAGCCCATCAAGTTCTCAGCTCATTAACAGCCCTAGGATTCATTATCAAACAGGGCAAGGGCCGCAGCACTTTTTATGGAAGGTCAAAATGACCAAAAAACAAGCCGCTAAAAAATCGCCTTTGCCTCAGGTTGATCTCAATCTTTCTTTGATCGACGAGATACGCCAAGTGCTGACTCAGGCTCGCCAAAAGGCCTATGCCAGTGTCAATTTCATCATGGTTGAGGCCTACTGGCAGATCGGCCAGCGGATTGTGCAAGAAGAGCAACAAGGCCAGCAACGAGCCGGGTATGGCGAGGCTTTGATCAAAGAATTATCCAAACAACTTTCTACCGAATTTGGCCGTGGGTTTGGCGTTGCAAATCTCTGGAATTTCAAACAATTTTACCTCACTTATCCCACAGAAGAAAAACTCTACGCACTGAGTAGAGTTTTAACCTGGACACATTATCGCCTGTTGATGCGGGTTGAGAGCCCTTCTGCACGTGAATACTACACCAGGGAGGCTAGCGAACAGAATTGGAGCACCCGCCAGCTGGAACGCAATATTCACACCTTGTATTTTGAGCGTCTGTTGGCTTCACAGGACAAGTCAAAAGCCTTGCGTCAGCAGCAACCACCCGAACGTCAGCAAACAAATGATTTTATCAAAGACCCGTATGTGCTGGAGTTTTTAAACCTGCCGGAATCGCCGCTGGTGTCTGAAAAAGAGCTAGAGACAGCCATTATCACCAACCTGCAACAGTTTCTTTTGGAAATGGGCAAAGGCTTTTCGTTTGTGCGCCGCCAATATCGCATCAGCACAGAAAGCTCTCATTTTTATATCGATCTGGTGTTTTACAATTATTTGCTCAAATGCTTTGTCTTGATTGACCTCAAGATCGACAAACTGAGCCATCAGGATATTGGGCAGATGGACATGTATGTACGCTTATTTGATGACCTGCAACGAGCCGAAGATGATAACCCGACCATCGGACTAATTCTCTGTACCAACAAAGACGAAACCACGGTCAAATACTCGGTTCTCAAAGACAGCGAACAGCTCTTTGCATCCAAATACCGACTGATCTTACCGTCAGAAGACGAATTGCGGGCTGAATTAGAACGAGAAAAAAGACAGCTATTGGCACAGCGAGCCACTGAGCCAGAAGGAAAATCACATGTTTGAGGTGAATGATCAGGGGTCAGGACAGTTGGAGTTGGATATGATGGGGAAGATTGAATCTATGTTAGAGGTGAGGATGAGTAAGATGGGAAATCAATTAGTTTGGCGGCAATGTAAGTTGGGCGATATAGTTTCTTTTCAAAGAGGATTCGATATTACACAAAAGGACCAACAAAAGGGTCACTATCCAGTTGTTTCGTCTTCAGGTATAAAAAGCTACCACAGTGAAGGAAAAGTAAAGAGTCCTGGGGTTGTCATTGGGAGGAAGGGAACTCTGGGCACAGTATTCTATTTGGATATAGATTTTTGGCCACACGATACAACACTTTGGGTGAAAGACTTTCATGATAATTACCCCCTATTTATATCATATTTTCTAAAGGAATTTAATTTTGAATTTTACGATGTTGGTTCTTCAAATCCAACATTAAATAGAAATCACATACACCTACTACCAGCAGTTATTCCCCCACTCCCAGAGCAAAAGGCCATCGCCGCTGTCCTCAGCAGCCTGGATGACAAAATCGACCTGCTGCACCGCCAGAACGCCACGCTCGAAGCCATGGCCGAGACCCTGTTCCGGCAGTGGTTTGTGGAGGAGGCGCAGGCGGATTGGGAGGAGAAACCTTTATGTGAAGTTGCTATTGTTCAAAATGGTTATGCATTTAGCAGCAAAAATTATGTTGATTATGAAGAACGCCACTTAGAAGTTTTTAAAATGGGCCATATCAAACCTGGTGGGGGTTTAAGATTTTCTCCTAAATCAGATTATGTTCCTAGAGAAAGAAAATTAGAAAAATGGATTTTAAATAAAAACGATATTGTAATGGCTATGACTGATATGAAGGATAATATGGGTATTCTTGCTCACCCAGCCTTAATTGATGAATCAGATAAATATGTATTAAATCAACGTGTAGCTAGAATATATGTCGAAAAAGATAGTGAACTAATAAGTAATTATTTATTATATTTGTTTCTTAAAAATGAAGATAGTATCAATTTTTTGCAAAGCCAGTCAAATAGTGGTGTTCAAGTAAATTTATCTACAGAATCAATTAAATCTTTTCCATTGTTGATTCCGCCAAGAGAATTACAACAGAAAGTATTAAATATAGTTGGCCCTGTAATGACAAAAATTAATCAAAATTCCTCCCAAATCCAAACTCTCACCAAACTCCGCGACAATCTCCTCCCCAAACTTATGAGCGGCGAAGTGCGGGTCAAACTCAACGAGGCAGGCCAATAGACATGGATGAGCCGTTTAAACCCCAAAGCCTCTCGGTTGAAGAACTCTTTGGCAACAAAGACGCCCTCTACAAGATTCCCCAGTATCAGCGGCCCTATAAATGGGAAGACGAGCAGGTCGAGAAGCTCTGGGACGATCTCTTTGAAGCCTACCAGAACGGGGAGAAGAACTATTTTCTGGGTTCGGTGATCACCGCGCGGCCGGCCGAGGACGAACGCTCGGCTTATTTGGATGTCGTCGATGGCCAGCAACGCCTGACCACGCTGATGATTCTGTTCTGCGTGCTGCGCGATCTGTACCCGGATCTCAATGCCGAGCAGGCCCACACCGAGATCCGCACCGTGGATCGTGAAACCATTGATGATGCGATTATGTTCAAAGGCAAGTCCAGCCGCCTCAAGCTCTTTACCCATCGTCAGCACCAGAGCGATTTTGAAAGTTTGATCATTCACGGCCATACCAGCACTTTAAACAAACCCAAAAAATACGAAATTCGCAGCGACGAAGAACCCAAATATAAATTTATCAACACAGCGGTGATTTTGCGGCAAAAGTTAGAGACCCTGGGGGCGACGGAAACCGGGCAGTTTATGAACTATGTCTTTCATCAGGTTCAGATCATTCGCATCGACTGTCAACACCGTGAATTTGCGATCAAGCTCTTTCAGGTGCTCAATGATCGCGGGCTGGATTTAACCCCGGCGGATCTGATCAAGAGCTTTTTGCTGGAAAAACTCTACAAGCGGCATAAAGAAGACCCCGAAACCAGCCAACTCAGAGAAGAGCAGTTTATCTCGGATTGGCGCGAAATGGAGCAGACGATCAAAGGCTGTGATATCAACCTCAATGATGCCTTTATCCTGTATGAGTATTATTTGCTCGGCCAAAACCCGAAGAAATCGCTTTATGACGAATTACAGGCCGCGTTCAAAGACCAAGACCCCAATCAGGTCATCGGGGATCTCAAACGCTTTGTCAGCACCTATTACCAGGAGATCTACGAAGCCCATGACACCCAAATTTATGCCTTTCGCTATCTGCGCTGGAATATGTACTGGAAGACCATTCTGCTCACGGGCCTGCATACGGGTTACAAAGAAATGGAGAGCCTCAAAAAGCAGCTCAATCGCTTTTATTACCTCTATTGGCTGGCGGGCAAGACCCTGTCTCAAATCAAGCAGACCAGCTTCAACCTGATCAAGTGGATCAAAGAGCAGCGCAGTATGGCTGAAATCAGTGACGAGTTGAACAAAAAATTGTCGGCCGATGGCATCGTGGCCCAGGCCTTGCGCAACCTCTGTTCCGAACAGGTTGCCAGCGAACCCTGGATCAAGCCCCTGCTGCTGATCATGGAGTACAACGCCACCGATCAGAGCAAACTGGCCTTTATTGAACTCAGCCAGGATGTGCATTTGGAACATATTCTGCCTGTCAAATATGCCAAATACCCCGAATGGGGGCATATCAGCTCTGAGTTGGCGTCGAAATGGCTCAACAGCGCGGGCAACCTGACGCTTTTGGGGGGAGCCAAAAACATTGAGGCCAGCAACAACCCGTTTGCGGTCAAGATGGAAGTCTACCAGGGCAAAGGCAAATACGACGAAAAGAACGAAAAGGTCACTGCCTTTGCGATCACCCAGCAAATTCTGCGCGATTTTGAGCAAAAAACCTTTTCCAGAGAATGGTCTGAAGCCGCTTTGAAAGACCGCTGGCAGTGGTTTTTTAAAGAGCTGGGTGAAATACTCCAAATTGAGACGAGCACTGCACAGGCAGCAGGACAACCCACGCAAATATAATCTCAGGGCCAGACGCGGGCCAACCAGAAAGGAAGCGACCCATGACAGAACAAGATCTTGAAGAGCTCACAATAAAATGGTTAGAGGACCAAGGCTACAAGCATATCAACGGTTCTCAACTGGAGCGTCCCACCCGAGAGCCCCTGCTTTTGGAGCAATTGGGGCAAAGCCTGGCAAAACTCAATCCCCATTTGCCCGACAGCGCCCGCCAAGACGCAATCAAAATACTCAAATCGCGCTTCTCGCCCCAGGCCGATCTGCTAGATATCAACGAAGATCTGCACGGGCTCTTTTTGCGGGGTGTACCCGTAGAATACCAACAAGGGGGCAAAAATCGCAGTTCCCAGGCTTGGCTGATAGATTTTCAAAACCCCGAAAAGAATCACTTTGTGGTGGTCTCGCAATTGCCCATTACCTATCAAGAGCACTCCCGCCGCCCAGATTTGGTGCTCTATATCAACGGCCTGCCGCTGGTGGTGATTGAGCTCAAAAACCCCGAAGAAGTGCAAGCCACCTTACAAAAAGCCTTTAACCAGCACCAAAACGCCAAACGCGAAGTGCCCAATCTCTACGCCTACAACGCCCTGATGGTCGTCTCTGATGGCCTTGATGCCCGCTACGGTTCTCTCTCAGCCGGATGGGACCGCTTTCAGCCCTGGAAAACCCCCGAAGGGCACTTTGAAGACGACAATTCCGCTCCCCAGCTCAAAACCCTGATCAAAGGTCTGCTTGCACCAAATACCCTGCTCGACCTGATTCGCTATTTCACAGTCTTTGAAAAAACGGCCACCCAAGATGCCGCAGGTATTAGCTATACCCGCAGTATCAAAAAGGTGGCGGGGTATCACCAATACTACGCAGTCAACAAAGCGATCGAAAAAACCCTGCAAGCCACCTCTGAGCAGGGCGACCGCAAAGCGGGGGTGATCTGGCATACCCAAGGCAGCGGTAAATCCCTCTCGATGGTCTTTTACACAGGCAAGCTGATCCCCGTCCTCGATAACCCCACCATCGTCGTGATCACCGATCGCAGCGATCTCGACGATCAGCTTTTTAATACCTTCTCAGCAGCCCATGATCTCTTTATGCAAAAACCCGAGCAAGCCAGCAGCCGTGAAAATTTGCGTCAGCTCTTGACCCGTGCCAGTGGCGGCGTGGTTTTTTCGACCATTCAAATGTTTTTACCTGCCTCAGATCAGCCAATCTACCCGCTGCTGTCGGATCGCCGCAATATCGTCGTGATCGCCGACGAAGCCCATCGCTCGCAATATGGTTTTCAGGCCCGCACCGTGGTTGAGCTCGATGCCGAGGGCCGCGAAGTGGGGGTGCGCACGGCCTATGGCTTTGCCCGTTATTTGCGAGACGCCCTGCCCAATGCCTCATTTTTGGGCTTCACGGGCACACCTGTAGAGAGCCAAGACGCCAATACCCCACAGGTCTTTGGCGATTATATCGACATCTACGATATCGCCCGAGCCATCGAAGACGGGGCCACCGTGCCGATCTTTTTTGAGAACCGCTTGGTCGAGATCAAGTTGCGTGAAGAAGTCCGCGATACCATCGACGAAGAAGTCGAAGCCCTGCGCAAAGAATCTTTTTCAGATGAAATGGTCGAAAACTTGACCCAGAGATGGTCTCGGCTTGAAGCAATCGTTGGGCATCCCGAGCGCATGCGCGAAATCGCAGAAGATATTATCAGCCATTTTGAAACACGTCAAAAGGCTTTTAGCGGCAAAGCCATGATTGTCAGCATGTCTCGCCGCATTGCCGCCCGCCTCTATGAGACTTTGGTAGAGCTGCGCCCAGACTGGCACAGCCCCGATCTCAACAAGGGCCAAATCAAAGTGGTCATGACTTCAAGCAGCGCAGACGAAGAAGAGCTGCGCAAGCACCACAGCTCAAAAGAAGACCGCAAGCGGCTGGCCGAAAGGCTCAAAGACCCCAACGACGAACTCAAATTGGTGATTGTCAGAGATATGTGGCTGACAGGCTTTGACGCCCCCTGCTTGAACACTCTCTATGTAGATAAGCCCATGCATGGACACAATCTGATGCAGGCCATCGCCCGAGTCAACCGTGTTTATCCAGACAAAGAAGGCGGCCTGATTGTCGATTATATCGGCATTGCCACAGATCTGCGCGAAGCGATGCAGACATATACCCGCTCAGGCGGAAAAGGGGAAAGCACCCTTGATCACGACGATGCCGTAAATCTGATGCTCGAAAAATTGGATATTCTGCGCGGTATTCTGCATGGCTGCGAATACGAGCGCTTTTTTGGGGCCGATCTCGAATCCAGGCTTGAGATTTGCAATCAAACCAGCAATTTTTTATTGTCCGAGCCAGACAGAGTAGATCGCTTTCTGCGGGAATTGGCGCATCTGGTCAAGTTACATGCTTTGGCTTTACCTGCCCCCAAAGCAGAGCAGATTTGCGAAGAAGTGGCTTTTTTCCAATTTATACGCGCCCGCTTGGTCAAACTGCAGCCCCAAGGTGAAAAATCCGCAGCAGAAATCGAAGCGGCAATCCGTCAATTGCTCAACAAGGCATTGGTATCCGATGGTGTGATCGATATCTTCTCGGCTGCAGGCATGGCCCGCCCCGATGTCTCGATTCTCTCGATGGAGTTTCTCGATCAATTGCGCGAGCACCGCTACCCCAATTTGGCCCAAAAATTGCTCGAAAAAATCATGCGTGATGAAGTGCGTGAACGCTCCCAGCGCAACAGGATTCAGGCCCGCAAATTTTCAGAACGGCTCGATGCCACCCTTACGAAATACCGCAATCAGCACATCACGACTGCGCAAGTAATCGAAGAACTGATTCAAATGGCCAAAGACTTGCGCTCAGACGACAAGCGGGGTGAGACCATCGGCCTCAACGATGATGAATTGGCTTTTTATGATGCTTTGGCCACCAGTGATTCAGCAATAGCTATCATGGGAGACCAGCAATTGGGCAATTTAGCCAAAGAATTGGTTGAAAACGTGCGCAATAACACCACAGTAGATTGGCAAATTCAGCAGAGTGCTCGGGCCAAAATGCGCTTGATGGTCAAGAAATTGCTCAAAAAATTTGGTTATCCCCCTGATCAAGAATTAACTGCTATTGACAACGTAATCCAACAATCAGAACTCTTGTCCGAAACTGTCTCAAGCAAAGATGATTATCAGCAGGGTTTCGAAAGAGGCTTGGAAATGGGATTTACAATTATCCAAAACGCAGAAGGCACACAAAATGACCATTTGGCAACTCCAGCCGCCTTTTCATTGCCAGGATTAATCAATACTTTGCCGTTTCCTTTGGCCTCGATTCTGTGGCATTATCACCGCAAAACCCAAGTCAAGGATCAGGTAGAACATCTCTATCATTTTTTCGAGGCCAACGCTCTGTTTTTATCCAATCTGCTCTTGAGCGGCGCGATTCAAAATCCCGGGCTCTTTCGCCAATACCAAAATACCTGGTTGGCTGGGCGAGAGCCGGGCAGTCGCCAACAGTTTAGCCGTTCAGAGTTTGGGCTTTGGACCACCCTTGGCAGCCGTATCGCCAATACCCTGCGCGAACATCTGCAAACGCCAACTGAGCGTGAAGAAATACTCCAAAGTTTTGCCCTGCCCAATGTCGCGCCACTCAATGCCTTGGTCCATAAAGAACTCTGGGCATTGCTCAATCAAGTCCGCGAGTACCGCAACGATGACATAGGCCACACCGGATTAAACGGAGAAGAAATTTTGCATGGCCAGCATCAAAAACTGCTAACCGTGCTCGAAAAAATGGCACGTTTTCTGCAAAATGCTTTTCAGCAATGGCAATTGATTCTACCCGGGATGGGTGAATTTTTGGGCGGGGTGTACCGCTACGAAGCAGACATGCTCACAGGCCCCCAAACCCAGCCGCTCAATCGCTCGGTTGAAGTCAGTTTGAGTCTGCAAAAATCAGAGCCTTGCCTGTGGCATGAAGCATCTTTGCAGGTACTCAAGCTTTTGCCTTTTGTGCAAATCTTTATTCAAGACGCGCACTACCGCGCCTATTTCTTTAATAAGCTGCAAGCAGTAGCCTCAAATCCTGAAATTAGCTGGGTTTCGTACCATCATGAAATCGAACCCAAAATTACCCGAGATTCAAAGGTTTTGCGTGAGTTGATAGCCTATTTAAAATCTGAATCCGTTGTGCAATAAGGAGATTCAAATGCTTACAAAATCACGGATTAATCCGATCACGACCTCTGAAGACCTGAGAGAAAATTATCTCAGTTTTCTGACCTCTTCATTTTCATTGCGCAATCCTGATTTAGCTGATCAATTCAAACGCAAAGTGCGTGAATCTTTGAATCTGTTCAAAGGCCCCATTTTACAAGCCAATCCGCATTACCGTTCGGGAAAAACCCTGGCAGAGCTTGCCCAAGACCCTCACTCCGGCGTTTCTCCAGCATTGCTAGAGTTGGCTCCGACACTCTCACGAGAAGCCCAAGAAAAAGCCCTACCGATCCACAGACCTTTGTATATCCATCAAGAACAAGCCTTATTACAAGCTTCTCAAGGTGAAAATATCATTGTCGCGACAGGCACAGGATCAGGCAAAACCGAATCCTTTTTGTTTCCAATCGTCAACCATCTGCTCCAAGAAAGGCACGAGAAAGGCCACATAGGCCCTGGCGTGAGAGCGATCTTGATCTACCCCATGAATGCCCTTGCCAATGATCAAATCAAGCGTTTGCGTGAAATGATGCCTCCTGAAACGGGCATAACTTTTGGGCGTTATACGGGGCAAACGGCAAAAGAATATGCCGACGCAGTATCCGATTATAAACGGGAATTGGGTGCAGACCCCCAGTCCAATGAATTACTCAGCCGCTCTCAAATCCAACATACACCGCCCCATATTTTGCTGACTAACTATGCCATGCTTGAATACCTTTTGCTCAGACCAGAAGATGCCAAAATTTTTGAAAACGGCCAAACCTGGAAATTTATCGTTTTAGACGAAGCCCATACCTATAAAGGGGCAATGGGTACTGAAATTGGCTATTTGATGCGCAAGGTCAAAGATCGCGTCGCAGGAGAAAAGTCTGACCGTATCCAATGTATAGCAACCAGCGCAACCATAGGCAATGAAAACTCACCCACTGTTCGAGAAGAGGTGACTCAAGCAGTCGGCAATCTTTTTGGCAGCACTTTCAAACCACACAATTTAATTTTTGCAGACAAGATTCCGGCCCATGAGCGTTTTCAATATTCCTGTTGGGGCTCAGGACAACCAGAATTTTATCAATTGCTGCATGAGGTATTGAGCCTTGATGCCAATCAACTCAAGTCGTCGCTAGAAGAATTACTCTGCGATCAATTGACGCAATACACGGATCAACCGGGTTATCCAGATCAAGACATTTTAGACGAAGCACTCAATAAATTAGCAGAACCAGATACTATCGCAGAATTGCGCTCAGATGTGCTTTTTGAGCTATTGAAAGGTGATCAACGTGTACATGAATTGGCTTACGCGCTTGAACGCAAACCCAGCAGCCTCAATCAGCTCAGTAAAAAAATTTTCTCGGATTTCCCTTTAGAAGCAGAATCGGCTTTGGTACAGTTGACAGATTTAGCAACTGCAGCGCATGACCCACAAACAAGAGTGCCATTGCTCATGGCTCGGTATCATTTTTTTGTCAAATCAATGGAAGGACTCAGCATTGCCTTTCCAGGCACGCAATCCCAAAACTTATTGATTGGCCGTTTTTCAGAATCACCAGATGCGACAGAGACCATTCCGGCGTTTGAGCTAAAGAATTGCATACGCTGCGGCTCGCTTTATTTAAATGGACAGTATGAACAGCGTCAGGGTAAAAAAGCATTCGTTTCCTATCCACCGAAAAAAATTCTCAGTGCCGATACCGAGTCCAAAGATATTGTCTATACCATCGATTTGCAAATTCAAGTAGAAAGTTGTGAGGATGATTTGGCCTTGGCTGATAACGAAGGCCAAGATGAAAACAGCGCTGCTCAGGTTGGAACATCACTTAATGATACAGAATGGCTGTGTGTACACTGTGGCATTTTACATTCAGAGATAGGCCAACCTTGTTGTCAGAACCAGCGTCTCAAAGCTGTCAATCGGGTGGTGCCTACGGGCCAAGGAAATCATTTTCTGATCAAGACCTGTCCAGCTTGTGGCGGTCAGCGAAAAAAAGACAGTATTATTCACAGTTTTAGAACCAATGAAAATGCAGCCGCGTTTATGCTCGGCCGAACCTTGTTTCAACACACGCCCCTCACAATCGAAAACAGCTTAGAACCTACCTTAGCAACATTAAAAACGCAAAACAATCCTTGGGCCAGTCTGAAACCAAATACACAAAACGAGAACCATTTCACTGAAACGGGCAAACGGCGCTTATTGGCCTTTTCAGATTCACGCATGGACGCAGCCTATTTTGCCATTTATATGCAAACCCAAGCCAGCAAGATATTGCATCGCCAGTTGATACTTTCTGCACTAAAGGAACTAGAACAAAAGAATCCAAATGAAGTGGGTTTTACAGCAAGTAGCTTAATCGAACCTGTTTTACGCCAAGCAGTAAAAGCCAGAGTGTTTCAAAACACCGAATTTGCAAATAAACAAATGGTTAGTTATTGGCTTTTTACTGAATTATGCTCACTTCAAGCCCGCCAAAACTTAGAAGGGACCGGATTGGTGCATTGGATTCTGCATCCAAGGGTTGTTCAACAAATTAAATTTTTATATCTACAGGCACAGTCTTATTTTGAACCCTACGGCATAAATGAAGAACAATTGGTATTGCTAATTCAACAGTTTTTGGTTTATTTGCGCAAGCGTTCAGTCGTCGGCTCGTTAGATAATCAGCCAAATTATACAGATAGTTATCTTTGGCCACGCAATCGACCTTATTCGCTGAACCTAAATATGGGAAATTCAGCAAAAGCTGTTGCTACTTGGCTGGCGAGTGGGAATCGTCACAATGGTCGAACAGAATTTTTGCAAAAGTTTTGGTCTCAAACAGGGAAAGAATTTGAATTTGAAACCGCAGAAAAGCTTTTGGAGCTTACCTGGAATATGCTCCAAAGTATGAATGATGAAAACCCATTCAAAGCGTGTGCCATCGGTGAAATTTGGGAAGACTTCTCACAGGGGAGCGCGTTTCAACTCAACCCAGATCTGTGGTTAGCCACTACCCGAATAGCTGAGTCAGGAAGCGAAGGCTGTTTTCGCTGTAATCTTTGTGGCAATCTCAGCTCGCTTGATCTATTGGGTATTTGCTCAAGCTACCGTTGCCATGGGCGGCTCGAAAGAATTGATCCAGAAAAGGATATGGCACAAAACTATTATCGCAGGCTCTATCTCTCAGACAAACAAATACCGATCAATATTGCCGAACACACAGCCCAAATCACAACCAAAGAAGGGGCTCAAAGGCAACAGAATTTTATTGATGATCGTTCTGCATTAAATATGCTTTCCTGCTCAACCACATTTGAACTGGGAGTGGATGTAGGCCAGCTCCATGCCGTCTTTATGCGCAATGTTCCCCCTTCCGTGGCTAATTACGTTCAGCGAGCAGGCCGTGCTGCCCGACGCCTAGACGCAACAGCCTATATTCTCACATTTTGCCGTGCGCGTTCCCATGACCTGGCTTATTTTGAAGATGTAGAAGCCCTGGTCGGAGGACATGTTCAACCGCCGCATATACCAGGCGAAAATATAGATATTGCCAGAAGACATTTGCACTCTGTCGTATTGGAAAAATTTTTCAAGACCTACCCCTATTATTTTAATGGGCCAGAAAACAAAGAACGAGGTCAATTGCGTTGGTCTTTTTTTACCGCTCCGGGCAAAGATATTTGCTCAAAAATGAGCGAATGGTTACAAACACGTCCAGACTCATTACAACAAGCCTTAAGAAGAATTTTTTCTGACCTTATTTTGCCCTTGGGCATTGATAACTGGCAGTGGATTTCACAATTTGTGAGGGTTTCTGATGCAACTAGAGAAGACCCGCAAGACGATAATCAAGCAGAAGAATTAGACCCAACAAGAGATCAAGAAGCACATATATTCTTAAATTGGGATGGGATTTTGGGTCGAGCGCAAGCGGAACTTTACAGTGAATATCTCGAATATACCAATTGGAAGAAAGATCCCAAAGAAGTCCATTCTGCCGAAAGACAAATAAACCGCATATTAGAAATAAAGCTGTTAAATTATTTCCCTGCCCGGGGCGTTTTGCCCAAGTACGGCTTCCCAGTAGATGTTGTGTCTTTGGAGTTACATTCTGTCGAAGACTGGGCCAAGAAAATCCAATTACAAAGGGATTTGCGCATGGCTATATCCGAATTTGCGCCGGGTTGCCAATTGGTTGCCAACGGAAGAGTAATCACGTCTTATGGTTTACAAACCGTAAGACGCAAAGCCTGGCGAGAGTATCATTTTCATGTTTGTAAAAATTGTGGGCGTTTTGAACGCTCACAAACCAAAGCGAAAGAAGATAAAGTGCCCGAAAAGTGTGAATGCGGCAATTATCAAGGGTATAAAAGTGGAACATTTGTAATTCCTGAATTTGGGTTCACTACAGCGATTGATCAAGAGCCAGAGATTCCGGTTGAACAACCACCGAAAAGAACCTTCGCTACGCAAGTATTTTTCTCATCCTATGATCAAACACCAGTAGCTGTCGCCTTTAATCAAGCAAACCACCCATTGCATTTAAAAACAGTCTATTCTCCACACGGAAAACTCGTCGTGATCAATGACAATAATGGGAAAAAATTTCACATTTGCAGATACTGTGGTTTTGGAGATCGATCCCCCAATCCAAAGGGGACTCATAAAACACCCTTTGGAAAAATGTGTAAAAATGGAGGCATTCACGGCAAAGGTCATTTCTTAGCAGCACTTGCACTCGGCCACGAGTTTAAAACAGATGTCTTGGAACTAAGAGTTTCGGGCCCCAGCTTAGGCCTCTATGAAGGACAAGATTTATGGCTTTCAGTCTTATCAGCCTTGATTCGCGGAGCTTGTAGAGCACTTGATATCGAAGAAGAAAATCTCGATGGGGCATTGGGTAACTTTTCAGGCGGTGAGTACCGTTCTCTCATTCTCTATGACACATTTCCAGGTGGTGCAGGATTTGTTAAGCTGATTCCAGATCGGCTCAAGGCCGTGATTGAAAATGCGCTTGAGATTGCAGAAAACTGTACCGCTTGCTCTGAAAATCAATCGTGCAATGCCTGTCTGCGCAGATACCAAAACCAATTTGCCCACGATTTACTCAAACGTGGTCCTGCAGCAGAATTTTTACGGGAATTCAGAGATACAATATTTACAGATCTTCAGGATGGTTTTTACCCACCAGGATACTCTACCAGCGAACAATGGTTAAAGAATCAACTCCAAACCAGCAGAAGCATCACTCTTGTTTTAGCGCATTTTCAAGATTACGCCAGCAAAATGGGTGAATGGTACAAGCTTTTCTCACGAGCAGCGCAGCTGGGGTGTCAAATTCATTTAATCTTAGCCGACCCAGAGCAAAATTTCATGAATTACGCCAATGCACTTCAAGTATTTCCTTTATTGGGTTTAAGTATCGAAGGAATAAAAATCAGCACCTTTTCAAAAAAGTCAACCGTCCCTTTTCAAGCCATGTTTGAACATGGTCACTCCTTTACTTTGGCCCGTTGGGCAGAGAATCAGGATGCACCTTTCTCAGAATCCGACGATCGCAGTTTGCTTAAAAAAAGTGTGAGCCCAAAAGATCCCATGCTTAGCAAATTCAAAACAGAAATCGGCAATTTAAAGCTCAAAAACTGGTCCTTTGAAGATTTAAAATACCAATTGCAAGCCGTACGATATATTGATTTGAAGATAGGAGAACTCAAAAACTGGCATGATTTGCTTGAAAGTGAGATTCCCGTTAACACATTAGATGTTTATATTTATGACCGATTTATTCGGCATACAGTGGCATTTGAAAGTGTTAAGAACTTTCTGGAAATGATAAACCAGAAAGCAAAACAGTTCAACCGAAAAATAAATATACGCCTAGAAACCACCTATGGCGAAAATCTATATATTCAAAATAAAAATCAAGAAAAACAAGATAAAGCGGAAGAGGAAAAGAAACTACAAGAGAAAACTTTCTTTTCTGAACTGAGAGAACAATCAAAACCAGGCGGGTGTTTTGAGCACTTACTATTTACTTTGCTCAAAACCCAGCAAAAAACCAATGATAAAAAGATTCAATCCCATAAACGCTACATAGAAATCAATAAAGATAATGGCAAACGAATTATTAATATCGAAAAAGGGTTTGATATCTTACAAAAAAATCGCAATGGAATTTTTGCAGGCAAATTTCAAGTGACAGAAGATTCATATCTGGTTTGTTTTGACGAAAACGGGTAGCGAATGTATATGGAATATATTGAATGATAGACAATATTGTTTATGAGCAAGATCTTCATGATTTTTTAGACATTAAACCCGCAAAGCTAAAGGATTTTGGTGATTATTTAGCACAAAAATTTAGTTTGGTTCAAATAATTGGGCAAATTGAGCCAGAAAAAGGCGTTGAAACATATCATGTATTGAAAAATTATTTGGGTAAAATGATTTCAAATCAAAAACCAAATGGATTTAATTTGATTTCACTGTCTCAAAATCATCTCTATTTTGCATATGTTCTTGCACTATATGCTGTCTGGACCAGTATTTATCAAGAATATTCAGAAAATACAGATTCATATTGGGATAAATTTTATACAAATTTGCCGCTGGTCAAAAGAAGCGCCACTGATGGGCGATATAATAAAATGGTTGGAGATGCTGTAAAAAAAGTTATTCAATCTTCTTCCAATCTGGAACCTTTCTTTCAAGATAAAAAGGATTTATACGCCGAAACATCATGGGTACATGTCAATCAAATTTTATTACATGGCTTGCCTCAGAGCCATATCAGACGCTTTGTTGAAAAGTGTGTGTTTTCAGAAACAGATCATATCTTATCTGAAGAACTTCAATGTAAAACTTGGTTACGTCAATTAGAACAACCGCCTCCTCTATTTCAAAGCACCTTGCAACGTTTTTTCCGAAGAGGGGGAGATATTGCTCTGGCCTTTACACATTCATTTCAAGTATTGCGTGAAGCTTGGAATGAGGATGGCAGAATTCTGCCCCATTCGGGACTGCCAAGCTATATGCACCAAATTTTTTGTGAAGAGGCTCAAAAAAAACCACCTCAAAAACAAAAAAAATCTAATTTGAAAATTCAAGAAAAAATTCCCAGTTTATGTCTGGAATTAGAAAGGTATATGCAGCCTTTTCTAGTTATTCACCCGAGACAAGTGAGTCAAACCGGTTTTATAGTAACAATAACATCCAATGATCCAAATTATAAAAGTTCAATAACTTTGCAGACTTATCTACATGGTTCAATTCGGTACAGTCGAGAAACCCATCCAGAACTCGAACCTAATCTACTTGTTCCTCCTGCTCAGTTTTACCAAGTCACTTTTTCAAAAAATAATCACAAATCTAATGAGTTAGATATTTCTCTGCCAAACCCCCAAGCATTGATTTTTGATGCACTATCAGGAAAACTCTGCAATTTAAACAAGGATATTCGCTGGCCAGAAAGACTATTATTGGTGATGCCTAAAACTGGAAGTGTTGAAACAGACGGTGATGTCAATGAACCCATACCGCTTCAAGGAAGCTGGCAAAATTGGCATTGTTTCATGATTAATCAGCCAACATCATTAAAACTCTATGTTCAGAATCAATTAATAGATACCTTCACCGCCAGAAAATCTCGACAACAACTTAAATTACAATTTATAAATAAAACACCTGTTAATTACTGGGTTCATGTAAGTGAATCACTTTTACTGGTAACAGATTTAACCCATTTTGGGATTTCTTGTTCAGGAATGACTTCAGCACAGGCTGTATTAAACCTATTATCCCCCCACAAATCATTTCCACTTTTTCAATCCCTCATTTCCGAAAATCAAATCATTCATTTAACTGAAATTGATCCTGCACCAGGTATGTATACCATTCAATTGAGAGATAAATTACAGAAAATATATCAGGATATCCTCTACTTACCCAATGCCAACTTTTCACGTTCGCCAGATGACTGTAGAACGGCAATGGCAAATGAAATATCATTTCAACTACCTCGAGTAAATTGGAAATTAATACAAAGAGACTCCAAAATGGAAGCATTGGAAGAAAGGGGTAAATTGATTAAACTAGATGAGGGTGCTTGTGTTCTAAATCCTACTTTGCCAGCAATTGGTATTGAAGTTTTTCCCGAAACTGCTGACTCATCAATACTTTACTTAATTACACAGGATATTCGCTGGCGCAGATATGGTCATGCCAAAATGCCCCATATCAGACAAATGCTTACCCAGAAAGAATTTATTCCATTACATAAATTAGAAAGTTTAACAGACACGCGATTACGGGTTGAAGTTGAGTTTCCAGTTTTTGAACAACTTTATTCAATCAAGGGAGAAAAAGTCCTTGTTGAGGTTCGAGATTCAAAAAATAAAGTATTGGTTCCTGGAAAACAATCTATAAATTACCGCAGCAATGCATATTGGGATTTAGATATGCTTTTATTTGTTAAAGAAGCTTTATCACTGACGAAAGATAGATTTGTTTCAATTGGCTTTCAATTAGAAAGACAGTTTTTCCCATTGATAGAAGTTGCATTGACACTTGAACTAAAGAATATGAAAATTGTCTCTTTAGGCTTTAAAAATGATAAAGAACAATTTCAACTCACATGGATACATCAAGAAGAAAACCCAAAGAAATTCAATTTCAGATTATATTCAAAAAACCAAGCCAAATCAGGAATTACCATTAAATCTAATGAATTTGGCTCTATCATTTTTGACTTACCTATTTCAGGGGAGTTTCTAAAATGGGATCTTTATGTAGAACGTATCAATTCAAATAATCCCTTTGCCTCTTTTGGGGCCTACGAGCCTGAAAAAACTTCCTTTACATTTACCCAGTATCCATCTCAACTTAATCAAATTTCACCCAAATTAAAAACAGTAGCACTTGAATTTCGGAATCAACAATGGTATGAGCATTTCGAGATAGATATTAATAATCTAACTGAACAAGAGCTTAAATTTCTAGAAATTCGTATCTTTAAAAAAGAAAACAATGAAAATCTCAACTATGAAAGTCAGGTTTTTTTGACAGCTCTACCAGCAAAACATGAATTAAAATTTTGCCTTCCAATTACATCTGTTCCAGAAGTGTTGAATTTAGAGCTTTGGGTTTGCATTAATGGAGAAAACAAGTATTTTAACCAATATGAAGCAACCAGAAAAGCACTTATTGTTAATTTAAATAATATTCATGAAAATTATTTAAATTTTGATGACCTCAATATTCAAGAAGAAAATATAAGTGAGGTGTTAGAGCAAATTTATACACTTCTTGAACAATTAAAAACCAATGATTATTCCAAGATTCTAAACTGTTTAAAACAGCTAAGTGGTTTGGGCATCAACTTTAAATCAATTCTTATTGATAAACTTAACAAAGAGCTGCCATTGCCAATTTTTAAATTGATCATTGCTTCATTGGTATTGGTAAATCATTCTGATTATATTCCTATTTTAATAAAATTATTAACGCATGAATTAGCAGAAAAAAGATATATAGCAGCGTTTGGTCTAATCAAAAACAACTCCCCAGAAATAAGTCAAAACTTAATCAGAATATACAATGAAAAAAAATACAATACAAAATTGCTAGAAATTTTACCAATCATCATCAAAAACATGAATGGTGAGTTTGATTTTAAAGACATAATGACATTACTAAATGATAATAACGAAGATATTCGAAATGCTGCCTATTACAAACTATGTCAAATGAAAAGCACAAATAATATACATCTTCTTATAGATTTAGTAAAGTCTTCAGAAAAACAAACTTTAAGAAAAATTGCTATTTCCGCATTGGGAGATCTAAAAGCAGAGAACGCAATACAATCACTTTTGGATGTTTATCAAGAACCAGATTTTAAAGATATTGCAGCCAATGCTTTGATAAAAATTGGAAATACAGATCCTGATATTAATAATTTATATTTATCTACTATAAATAATCTGATCGAAAATTTAGATCATAATATTGAAAGACACACCACCTATGAAAACTTAGAATTCAGATATTTAAATAGCCTTACTTTACAAGAACGACTCATAAACACGCTACAGAAATCCCAATCATGGTCACAAAGATCAGGTGCAGCATTTGTTTTAGGGAAATTAGAAATTGCTTCATCAGCAGAAATACTATTAAATTTATTAAAAAATAGCACACAATTGAATGAACAAATAATTGCGACAAAGGCTTTGGGCTATCTGAATTATGATAAGGCTTTAAATGAGCTATCGCATGCCACTCAATCTCCCAATTCTCCATTAAAAAATCCAGCTCAAAAATCAATTGAAAAATTGAAAATAAAACAATTTTCTCAAACAATATTTCTAAAAATGAATCAATTAGTTCTGGATTTAAGTCATAAAAACAGATCAATATCCTCAGACGGATTAGAGAAAATTGAAGAAAATATTGAAATAGAAAAACCCATTCAAAATCAATCGCATATCGCGACAAAAGAAATTTTGTCTGAGCAAGAAATAGATGCCATAATTCAGAAGTTAAATGGAAACAATGATAATTTGATCATTGAGGCCGCATCAAGCCTGGGACAAAATAACATCAGACAATCTATTCCCTATTTGCAAAAAATATTGATAAAAAATTCCTATTCACAAGTAAAAATAGCTGTAATGAAAGCACTATTAGATCTAAACGCTAATGAAGCTTTAAATGACATAATTTTACAACTTAATAATAATCTATTTGAAGTAAAATCTGAAGCAGTTAAAATCATTTGTAAATTCAACTCTTCGCTGGCCTTTCAAGCAATTATTCATCAATTCACTGCAGAGTTGAATAAATCAAAAAAGCAAATCAATCACAAATATTTAATTGAATTAGCTAAAGCTCTGTCGAGTTTCCCCTGTCAGGAATTAGTAGACGTTTTGGAACAAGCAATTAACAACCCAAAAGTACATAAAATTTACAAATATACTTTTCATTCAATATTGGACAACGTACTGGAGGAGATCAATCGCAACAAGTTCGAAATTGATACCCTCCAAAAACCGAAGCTGATCTGCTAAGATCTAGCTAAAGAGGGAGTAATCAATTAAAATGACAAATCAAAAAATAACTGTTTGGACTGATTAATTTATGGCTTTGCTATCGGTTTACATTCTATGGAATTGAGTTACTGTAGTTTCGGAGATTTTTGCATGAGCAAATAGAAAGGGCGTATTCTGAAA
>JADMKE010000041.1 GCA_018780035.1 Candidatus Sericytochromatia bacterium | reverse complement strand
TTTTCCTTTATACAGGATTCACTTCACCTGCTTCTAACATACGATGGCAAAAGGCAGTGTTTCACTTAGCGAATGAAGCACACGATGTGCGTAATGAGCGGCCCGAATGTCATGGCCTTGCGCCAACTGAGCTGATTGCCCTCTCTTCCATCATTAAAGCCCAAAGGAGCAAACACAGAGATAGGCTACTGAAGCCATCCCTCCCTGTGTTAAAATAGCGCTAAAACCTCCCAAAAAAGAGACTTTTGGGAGCGACCCTGCAATTTAAAGGATTCCCTATGCTGATACTCAACCAGGACGAAAACCGCTTTGATGTGATTGTGGTGGGCGCGGGCCATGCCGGCTGTGAAGCTTCTTTGGCCGCGGCGCGCATGGGCTGCAAGACCCTTTTGCTGACGATCAACCTCGACACCATGGCCTGGATGCCCTGCAACCCCGCTGTGGGCGGCTTGGCCAAAGGCACCCTGGTGCGCGAAGTGGATGCTCTCGGCGGAGAAATGGCCAAAATTACCGACCGCAGCTATTTGCAAATTCGCACCCTGAACCGCTCCAAAGGCCCCGCTGTGCAGGCTCTGCGCGCTCAGAGCGATAAAAAACAGTACAGCCGCATGATGCGCCAGGTGCTCGAAAACGAGCCCAACCTCAAAATCAAACAGGCCATGGTCGATCAGCTTTTGCTCGAAGATGGCGCAGTTGTCGGACTGCGCACCCATTTTGGCATGGAATACCAAACCCGTGCATTGGTCTTGACCACCGGCACCTTTTTGCAGGGCAAAATCTTTGTTGGCAAAACGGCTTTTTCTGCCGGGCGCTCGGGCGAGTTTTCAGCGGAGAGCCTCTCGCTCAATCTGCGTGAAATGGGTGTGCGCACACACCGGCTCAAAACCGGTACCTCGCCCCGGATTGACCGCCGCACGATCAATCTCTCGATTCTCGAAGAGCAGCCCGGCGAAGAGCCGATCCGCTTTTTCTCGTTTGAGCCCCCAGCCCAGGCTCTGCCCCAACATGTCTGCTGGATCACCGCCACCAACCCCGCCACCCACAAGGTAATTACCGACAATATTCAGCAATCGCCGATGTACAGCGGCATGATCGACGGGGTCGGCCCGCGCTATTGCCCCTCAATTGAAGACAAGGTCGTGCGCTTTGCCGACCGCCAACAACACCCGGTCTTTTTGGAGCCCGAAGGCGCTGACAGCAACGAAATTTATGTCCAGGGCATGTCGACCTGCCTGCCTGAACCCGTGCAATTGGCCATGTTGCGCACCATGAAAGGCCTCGAAAACGTCGAGATCATCCGCCCGGCTTATGCGGTGGAATACGACGCGATTCCCGCCACCCAATTGCACCCCTGGCTGGAGCTGCAGCAGATTCCCGGCCTGTTTACCGCTGGGCAAATCAACGGCACCAGCGGCTACGAAGAGGCCGCTGCCCAGGGCATTGTGGCAGGCATCAACGCCGCCCGCCGGGCCCAAGAAGCTGACCCGATTATCTTTCAGCGCTCGGAATCGTATATTGGCACCCTGGTCGATGATCTGGTCACCAAAGAGATTTCCGACCCCTACCGCATGTTGACCTCGCGTTCGGAGTACCGGCTGGTCTTGCGCCACGACAACGCCGACCTGCGCCTGACCGAATTGGGTCACCGAATTGGTCTGGCCAGTGAAGCGCGTATGCAACGCCTGCAAAGCAAAAAAGAGGCGATCAAACGCGAACTCGATCGCCTCAAAAACACCCGTGTCAAAGCGGCAGAACTCAATGACAAACTCGGTGGCATCGACGAAGTTCTCGGCAGCCAGACCCTGCTGGAATTGCTGCGCCGCCCCGAAATCACCTATGCCCAATTGCAGCAATTTTATCCACCAGAATCGGGCCCACTCGCCGATGAGGTAGGGGAACAGGTCGAAATCCAGGTCAAATACGAAGGGTATATCAAACGCCAGCAGGTGCAATTGGCCCGCACCCAACGCATGGAAAACCTGGCCATCCCCGCCGACTTTGACTATTACGGTGTCAAAGCCCTCTCGCGCGAGTCGCAAGACAAACTTACGAAACTGCGCCCAGCTTCACTGGGTCAGGCCGCTCAGGTCGGGGGCGTGACGCCCGCAGATATCTCGGTGCTGCTGGTCTTTTTGGAGGCCATGCGCCGCCAACGTGTGCCGGCTGGCACCTGAGTTATACACCCATGGACCACAAACTCCAGTCCCTGCTGATCATCGACGACGAGGAGGGCATCCGCCGTTCGGTCAAACGGGCCCTGCGCCAAGAAAAATACGAGGTGCTGATGGCTGAAAATGGCCAACAGGCACTGGAAATTGTGCGCCAAAATCCCGAACAAATCGCGATTGCCATCTCCGATTATAAAATGCCGGGCATGGATGGGATCGAAACCCTGGCCGCCATTGGGTGCATCAACGCCGACATCACCCGCGTGATTCTGACAGGTTATGCCACGCTCGAAAGTGCGATTCAGGCCACCAATGAAGGCTTTGATGGCTTTTTGACCAAGCCCTTTGAAAACGAAGAGCTGCGCGCCAAGATCAAAGAGTATTTTCTCAAAAAACACATGAAGCAGTTTGTCTCTCCCCAGGTCTTTGCCGAATTGCAAAAAGACCCGGATTTAATCCAGCCCTGCAAACGCGACGTGACCGTGCTCTTTTCAGACATTCGCGGATTTACCCCCATGGCTGAGAAACTCGATCCCAACGATCTGGCTTATCTGCTCAATCACTATTATTTCTCACCTTTGGGCCAGATTATTTTTGAGCACCGGGGCACCCTCGACAAACACATTGGCGACGCCATCATGGCCCTGTTTGGCGCACCGCTTTCGGGGCCCGATGACGCCTACCGGGCCATTTGCGCGGCCTTGAGTATGCGCAAGGCGGTGGATCAGATCAACCTGGACCTGCGCGAGCGCAAAACCGGGGCGCTGCTCACCCATCAATTGGCCACAGAGCACTATCTGCCGGTGGGCTTTGGCATCAGCAGCGGCGAGGTGGTGGCCGGGCTCTTGGGCTCGACCTGGAAAAAGGAATATACGGTGATTGGTTCAGCGGTCAACGTGGCTGCCCGTCTGCAAAGCCTGGCCGGGCCTGGCGAAATTCTGATCTCTGAGAGCACCTACCAATTGGTGCGCTCCCAGGTTCAGGTCGAACCCCTGGAACCCACCCTGATCAAAGGAATTGCGGCCCCCGTTCAGATTTACCGGGTGCAAGGCGCCATCTGAAGATGGGGGCTTGGCGCAGCCGACTCTCCCACCTGGCCTTTGTGCTTTTGACCCTGTTTACGCTGGGTATGACGGGATTCAGCAGCTTTCAGGCCTTTAAACAGGTCAATCAGGTCTTTCCGGGTTTTTGTTATTTGGACATTGGCCAGGGCTATCTCTTTGTGAATGCGCTCAACCAGCGCAGTTGGAGTGGCTACGATGCGGGGCTGATGCTCACAGATACGATCCACAAGGTCGACGGGCAGCCCGTAGAGAACCACAGCCACCTCAAGACCCTGTTGCAAGCCCACAAACCGGGTGATGTCTTGCATTACGAATTGCTCAGCCAGGGCAAGCCCAAAGATCTGTACATTCCCGTGATGCGCTTCACCTGGATCGACTTCTGGTTGGTCTTTGGGCTCTGTTTGGCCGCCACCTTGGCGTTGCTGGGCACCAGTCTGGCTGTGTATATTTTGCGCGCCCAGGCCCAAGGCACCTGGGCCTTTGTGCTGTTTAGTCAAATCATGGCACTGTATTGCATCACGGGCTTTGAAGCCAGTTTTAACCATGCCACGACTTTTTTCTTCTGGCTCACGAGTGCGCTTTTGCCTGTCACGGTCTTGCAATTGACCTTGCAATTCCCACGGGAAAATTTGCTCTGTCAAAAGTTTAAGTGGCTGCTGCCCGTGGCCTATGTCTTGGCCGGCCTGATTGGGGTTCAGCCCTCATTGCCACTGCTTTCTGCCCACCCCCATTTCCTCTATTATATGCTGCTGCTGTTTTTGGCCATGGCAGGCCTGAGTGGCAGCTTTTTCTTTGGCTCGATGATTCGGCTCTACCGCTCACGGGAGTTGGCAGATCACCAACAGGCCACAGTGGTGAAACAAAGGGTCAAATTGCTGCTCACCGGCGCAGTAGTGGCCTTTGTCTTGCCCTCACTGCTGGCGGTGGTTTCAGTCAGCGTTCCGCGCATGTTTATTCCCTTTAATTATCTGGCCCTGATGCTGGTGATCTTTCCGATCAGTGCCAGCTTTGCGATTATTCAATACAATCTCTTTAATGTCGATGCCTTCTTAAAAAAACTGCTGGTGCTGTTTTTCTCGGTCGATAGCACTTTGCTGCTCTATGTGCTCTTTTATGTCTATTTCGAGCAAATGGGCCTGCAAAAATTTCGCGCCTCGCCCGCCTTTTCGCTGGGTTTTGCGCTCTTGGTCATGCTGCTCTTCTCGCCTTTGCACAGCATGATCAGCAGTGCGATTGAGAGGCTGTTTAACCGGGGCAAACAGGACTTTTTTAAAGCCAGCAGCCGCCTGAATCAGCAATTGGCGACCCTGCTCAGCCGCCAAGAGATCCTCGATCTGTTGGCCCATGTGCTGATCGAAGATCTCTCGGTCGAAAAGGTCATGATCTGGCAGGCTGGAGAAGACACGATCTTTTGTTATGAACAGGGCAAGCCCGATCAGGTCTGCGATGTCGCTTCGGCCACTTTGTTGCGCCAACAGGCGGGCAATTTGCAAAACCTCAAAGCCCCCCTGTTTATTAGCGAGGTGCTCGAAAGCAAGCGCTACGCCGAAGCCCTGCGCCAGCAATACCTGCCGGTCTTTGAAAAATTAGCGGCAGTGGTCTTTTTGCCACTGATCTTTCAAGACACGCTCAAAGGCCTGCTGATTCTCTCAGGCAAAAGCAATGCCGAGCCCTTTGCCGCAGAGGAGTTAAGTGTCTTGCAGACCCTGAGCTACCAAACCGCGATTGCGCTGGAAAATGCCCGCTTCTACGAAACGATTCGCGAACTCAACGAAAATCTGGAGCAAAAAGTCGAAGAGCGCACCCAGGCCCTGACCAGCGCTGTGCAAGAAAAAGAAAAAACCCAGGCCCAGCTGATTCGCTCCGAAAGTCTGGCCGCGATTGGCCAATTGGTGGCAGGCGTGGCCCATGAACTCAACAACCCGCTGGGGTCGGCCCACAGTCTGGTGCAATCGGCGATTGAAATTCTCGAAGAACAGCCCGAGTTAACCCCCGACCAGGAGGACGTGGTCGATGACCTCAAATTTGTGCTCAAGGAGCAGAACCGGGCCAAAGAAATTGTCAGCTCATTGCTGGATCTCTCGCGCCAGACGACTTCGTATGCTGAGCCCGTTAACCTCAATCTGGTGATCGACGACGCGATTCGGATCATGCACAATAAATACAAATACCTGAATGTCTGCGTAGAAACCCAGCTGGACCCGGACTTACCTCTTTTACAGGGCAATTTTGCCCAGCTCGGTCAGGTCTGCATTAATATTATCCAAAATGCGATTCAATCGGTCGCCAGCCAGGTGGGACGGGTGCGGATTGAAACCGCCTGTGAGGGCGATACGGTCTTTTTTCTCTGTCAGGACAATGGGGGCGGGATTCCGGGGGACAAAGTGCGGGATATTTTTAAGCCCTTTTTTACAACCAAAGGGGTGGGTGAAGGCACGGGGCTGGGGCTGTATATCTGCCATGAGATTGTGACTCGGCACCAGGGGCGGATTGAAGTGAGCAATGCGGTTGAGGGGGGGGCGGTGTTTAAAATTGTGCTGCCGCTGAAGCAGGCGGTGGCGGTGGGGGTCTGAAGGTCTGAGATGGGCCATCAGGTTTTGGTTTTTTGAAGATTTGATTCAGGGGTAATCGGCTCAGACGCCCTTGGGAGGGGGCATTCCGGCGGAGCCTCCATAGCCCCCTCCTCTGCGGGCGTCAGACAGGTTCTGTGAATGAAAACAAATAAAAAACCAGAATTCAGCCCTGTCTGATTGAGCTATCTTCAAACTCCGTTCCGTAAATGAGACAAGCAGCTTTTGTCTTTAAGTCAATTACAGCATTTTTTTGATTTTGCGTGTAATTTTGGGACTGGATTTGAGGCCTTCCCGCAGCTTTTGAATGATTAAATCTGGCATCAATTCAGTGCAGACCCGCAGTTTTCCACGCTCACATTTATCCACCAAAGCCTGGACTGTTTTTTCAAAGGCGGTATTACAGTCAAAAACAGTATTTTTTGTAAACAGAGGGTAATCTTGAGGAGAAACAAAGACCAAGGTTTCTTCTGGATAACCCAAAGCCTGAATACGCTCTCTGCGTTTTTCTATTTGAGATGTAGCGCATACCAAGATGAGCAATTCTTCTGTTTGGGGATCATGATTAACCACCACATAATAATGGGGCTCTGAAGAAGAAAATTGCGGTGATTCTTCTTCGAAATAATAAACAGAACCTGATTTTAGCGTCGCGAGGATTTGGATGCGTGGAGGTATTTCCATTGGGCTGACTGAAAAAGCCGCTTATTTCCAACGTTGGGCAATGGAACATTCTTCTTCAAACATGGCTTGAGAAGCAGCTAAGATCTCTTCCCTCAAGGCGAACTTATCTTCAGAACCTGGTTCTGGGTTTTTAAAAAAATCCGCATAAGACATCACTTCGCGGGTGGTTTCTTTGGAGTTCAAAACGGCTTCAAATTGTTTCCATTCGGGGTAGATATGGGTAATATCTACCAATTGAAAAGGCGTATAATTCCCAAACTCGGAAAAGGCAAAGTCCAGGGCCTCCAATTCTGAATCTGAAAAAACATCGGTATCAACTTCGGCCAACGAAAGAATGCTGTGGGGTTGAGTGCCCTTTTGCAAAGCCGCTTCAGCATAGTTTTTTTCTTCATCGGCCAAAAAGTCTGAAAACTCGGCAATGTCTTTGACCGAAGAAGCCACAGGCCCCAAAGGCATGGCGTAATATGTATCATTGAAGATCGGACGCCCATGACGGCGGAGATGGTAGCGTTCAGCCAGATAAACAAGCTTGATCAGCTTGAGTTTATCAATTTGGCCACCGGCCTGGATGGCCAGATAATTGATGGCCTGTGTGGCTTTTTTATAATCAAATTCAAAGATGGTTTTCATAGGATCATTATACCCATTTTAGAGGGAAAAATTACACACCTGAATACAGCATTTGTGGCGTCATTAAAACAGGTTAATCATATCAGCCGCCCTTGATTCAAACCCCACAAAATCAACCAACACACTTAAATCTCACCCACATTTCCTTGCTCCCATTCCCAAATCCCTTGATCCCAAACTCAATTCCCCATTCTCAATTCTCCATTCCCAAAAACTCCGCACAAAATATCAAAACACCCCCACCCCGCTCTGCTAAATTGAACACATGGAATACGCCCACCGCATTCAATTGGCCCTCGACTTTATCGAAACCCACCTCACAGAAGCGCTTTCGCTGGCAGAGGTGGCCGATCAGGCTGCGTTTTCAAGCTGGCATTTCCAGCGCCTCTTTTCGACCCTGACGGGCGAACCGCTCAAAACATATATCCGCAAACGCCGCCTGAGCGCTGCTGCCGTTGAATTGATGCAGTCCAAACAGCGCATTTTGGCGATTGCACTCAAATACCGTTTTGAGTCTCAGGCCGCGTTCACCCGCGCCTTTCGGGCTCAATTTGGCTGCCCACCGGGCCAATTCCGCTTGCAGCCGCGAAGACTGCAGGCCCCACTGCTGATCTCAAACGACTATATTAAACATCTCTCTGGAGGACTGAATATGGAACCCGATATCATTCATTTAGACACCCTGCATGTGGTGGGTCTCAGCAACCGCTTTATCTCAATCCTGGCCCCTGAAGCAAATAATTTTGAGGTCATTCCCGCACTTTGGGATCGCTTCAACGCCCGCCAAGGCGAAATCCAAGGGGCCCGCCAAGGCGTTTCACTCGGGCTTTGCCTCTGTGAAGACGACGCTTCAGAAAGTGAGAACACAGGTGAACTGAGCTATCTCGCGGGCAGCTTGCTCGAAGCAGAGCCCACCGAGCCACTGCCCGAAGGCATGCGCGCCATCAGCATCGCTCCGGGGCAATACGCCCGTTTTACCCATCAGGGAGAACTCGACAAGCTCCAGCACACGATGTCGTATATCCACCTGACCTGGTTGCCGCGCTCAGGTTACCAGCTCGATCAACGCCCCGAAATAGAGTGGTACGACAGCCGCTTTAAACCCGATCAAGCCGACTCGGCCTTTGACATCTATATCCCCCTGACAGCAACCGACAAAGTCTAAAACAAAACTCAGGATTTAAAACAAATCAGCGTGAGAACCTGTGCGTTCAAAATAAATAAAAGGACGCTCAATTCGGTAAATCAGCACCCAATCGGGCTCAATAGGGCAATCTCGGTGGCCTGACCAATTTCCCGTGAGGGGGTGATCTTTGTGTTTCAATTGCAAAGGGACTTCATTCACAAGCAACACTTGAATCGCCTTGAGCTTGGTGAGGTCTTTGCCACGCTTTTCACATCGCTTCAGATCTTTGAGAAAACGGGTGGTAAAACTGGGCGTGAGCACTCAAATTAGATCCCCAATTTTTTCCACATATCTTCCAGATTTTCACAGTGAACCAGATTCTCTCCATGTTCAGACTCACGCAAGCTCTTTTGGGTCAACGTATTGGGGATATGTTCAACCTGACAGACTTGCTCCGAAAGCGTTTCATCCAGGAGGCTTCTCAAAAGCGCATCTGCCACTTGCGCAACTTGCACAAGATAGGCCTCTTTGGGCTTGCCTGTTTTGTCAGAAAGCGCACTTAAAAGTTCGTCGCTGATTTCGACCTGCACCTGCGGTTGCCTCGTTTCGGTTGATAAAGATGTCTTGATTGTAGCCTTTTTGGCGATCAGAGGTAAACCAACCACAAAAACCTTTATTTGCCCTCGATCCACTGCTTCCAGATCTCTGGCTGAAAGCCCACTGTGGCCCGCTGCCCCTGCCGCACAATCGGTGTGACCAGCAGCAGCGGGTGTTCGAGCAATTCGGTTTCGATATCGTGGACCATGTACTTGAGATTGCGCTTTTGGTACTCCGCGCCCTGCATATCGATCAGGTCTTTGAGCGGAATACTTTTGCGCACGCTGTTCAACTCCCCTTTGCTGATCTTGGTCTCTTTGAGATCGATCAGCTGGAACTTGATGCCGCGCTCTTTAAAAAAGCGCTCGGCCTTGCGGGTCTCTGAACATTTGCGCGTGCCAAAAATCTGCCAATTGCTCATAAAAATTACATGGTCACACGGGAAGTCAGCGTTTTTTCAGTGCCGCCATCGAGATAGGTCACGAGCAACTCATACACTGTACCGGAGACAAACAGCCCCGGATCCAGGCTGGCTCCACTCATCACAAATTCGACTTGGCCACTGACATTGCCAAGCGTGGTTTTGGGAGCGCCTTCGTTGAGGTCTTTGCCATTGGCGCTGACGTGGAAGAGCCAATATTTGCCCGCAGTGGTCGACCAACCGGCTTGGCCCATCGGCTGGCCATTTTCAATTCGGCTCAGAATCAGGGACTTCACCGTGACTTCTTTGCCAAAATTGTAGCTATAGGTAAAGACATAATCGGGATTGCCGTCGCCCATGCCGACAAAACTGGGAGAGGCTTTATCTGTTGGGCTGAGACCCAGGTATTTTAAGGTTCCACCCGAAGCGGATGCTGAACCCACAGTCGCAGCCGGACTCGCAGATGCTGTTGGCTTGCTGGAAGCGCTGCCAGAGAGGGGTGCCGAGGGAGTTCCAGCAGGTGTGGCCGTGGTACAGGCGCTTAAGAGCAGAAGCGCAGCTAAATTCAGATACTTCATTAAAATACCTCAAAAGTTAAAATCTGTTTCTCACAGATTACCCTGTCTTGGTCCAAAGCAAAAGACCCCCGTCAAAAGACTCAGCGTGTCGCTTCGCGGGCGATTTCACGGGGCGGATTGAGCATTTGGCGAAAGCAGAGGTAGACACAGGCCTGAAACAGAAAGATAAAGCCAATCACCGCCAAAACAGACAAAAAAGCCTGGGGCTGCAAAAAGGGCGTGAGGGTATCTGCCAAGACCGCACGGGGGTGGCGCAAGAGATCCCAACTGTTCCAGCGCAGGAAGCGCCCCAGATAAATACCCACACCCGCCAAAAACAGGGATGACAGCGCAAACACCCCACCCAGCCAGCCATTCCAGCGCTGAGCAATCGCCTCTTCAAAGTCCCAGAGCGAGAGAAAACCCGCCATCAGGCCACAGAGAGCAAAGGCAAAGATCAAGAGGGCATCAAACCAAACCGGCATATTTAAAGGGTGACGCAGGTGAATCAGGTCGGTGACAATATACGGCGCATTGGGAAAAAAGGGCAGCCAAAACAAGAGGCAAAACCCCAGCCAAACAGGTCCCTGAAAACGGCTTTGACCCAGACGAAAAACCGTACTCACCCCCAGTGGAATCAAGGCCAAAAAGAGATTCCAGATTAAAAAAGAGAAATAGGGCGAACCCGAATATTGCAGGCGAAAGAGCAAAAGTGCCGTGCTAAACAACCCCAATAAGGCCAGCGGCACCAGCAGATGCAAGCGCAGAGGGGGAGATTCAGGTGGGTGAACAGACACAGCAATAGGTTCAGAAATGGGCATCGGAATGGGCATCGAACAGGCCTCCAAAAACAAGCATACAGAGAAAGAGACACAAAACTCAAGCCCACTGTTCAAATTGCAGCGACTCCCACGCAGCAAAAGCCCAAGCCCTTGCTTATCGCCAGTCTTGCCTTTATGCTGAACACCATGTCCAAACACACCCTGCCCGATCTTGCCCTATTCGGGGGCACACCGCTTTTTGCCGAGAAACGCTTTGTGGGCCGTCCCAATCTGGCGCCCACAGACGAAATTTTGGCAGATATGCGCCAAATTTTAGATCAGCGCTGGCTCTCCAACGACGGTCCCTACCTCAAAGGCTTTGAAGCCATGCTCTGCCAAAGCCTGGGCGTCAAACACAGTATTGCGGTCAGCAATGGCACGATTGGTCTGGAATTGCTGATCCGGGCATTGAACCTCACGGGGGAGGTGATCGTGCCTTCGTTTACCTTTATTGCCACCGTTCATGCCTTGCAATGGCTGGGTCTGACCCCTGTCTTTTGCGATATTTTGCCCGAGACCCACACCCTCGACCCCCAGAGCGTGGCAGCCCTGATCACCCCACGCACCTCGGCCATTTTGGGCGTGCATCTCTGGGGTTTGCCCTGTGAGATCACGGCCCTGGAGGCTCTGGCTGAGCAACACGGGCTCAAGTTAATCTTCGATGCTGCCCACGCCCTGCTCTGTGAGTATCGCGGGCGCAAATTGGGCAATTTTGGCCATGCAGAGGTCTTTAGTTTTCACGCCACCAAATTTGTCAACAGCCTCGAAGGGGGCGCAATCACCACCAATGACGATGCCTTAGCCGAGCGCCTGCGGCTGATGCGCAATTTTGGCTTTGTCGATTACGATCAGGTCGAAGCGCTGGGGATCAATGCCAAAATGAACGAGGTCTGTGCTGCTGTGGGGCAAAGCTCACTGCGCCACAGTGCAAATTTTATTGCCCACAACCGCAGCAATTACAGACTTTACCACAAACAATTGGCTCAAATTCCGGGTTTAAAGCTGCTGCCCTTGCCCGAAAGCAGCAATTTTCAGTATCTGGTCTTGGCCTTGGAGCAAACGGAATTTGGCCTGAGCCGCGATCGCTTGGTGCAGCTTTTACATGCCGAAAACCTGATTGCTCGGCGCTATTTTTATCCAGGTTGCCACCGGGCCCAGCCTTATGCCCAGCTCTATCCGGCAGCTGGAGCCCATTTACCCGTGACCGAAGCCCTGGCAGAAAAAGTTCTGCTCTTGCCCACGGGCACAGCGGTTTCGGCGGAGATGATTGAAGAAATTGGGGAATTACTGGGCTTTGTTCAGTCCCATGCCGCGGCTATTTCAGCGGCCATTTGAATCAGTTTTGCTCGGGTGGAGTGCCGAGCAGATGCTGGATGCGCAGATAGTCCTCAGGGAACTGGGCCTGATAGAGTTCGCGAATGCGCGACTGAATCAAGGCCTGTTTGTCTGGGGAATCGGGGAGTGCTTCCACCTCATCACGAATTTGACGGGCAATTGCCATCAAACGCGCCAAGGCTTCGGGGCTCAAAGAAGAGGCCTCCACGCTTTTAGCCTTCGCTACCAAAGGTTCCTACCAGGCGGTCAATATCTTCAGGGGTAATCACAGGGGGAGAGATTTTACAATCCAGATCGCTGTACATTGGGTGTGACCCATCCTCTATGTCAGAAGTTCTTTCAATTTTGAATGTAACACAGGGCCCACCAGCAAAGCTGTGATCTTTGATCAATAGCCGGGTTGAAGCTTAGCGGGCACAGCGAAATCCTGTGAAATGGCTGGTGTATTCGATATCCAAATCGCTGCGGTTGCTAGCGCGTATGGCAAAGGAGTCGTGGCCATAACTTCCGCTGCGCAGGACCTTCGTGGCTTTTTCTCCTTTGCCAGCTGGGCCCGTGGGGTTGTTTTCAGGGCTTTGAGCATAATAGCGGCTGTCATACCAGTCCTGCACCCATTCCCAGACATTGCCGGTCATATCCCGCAGCCCATAGGGACTGTTGCCCAAGGGTTTAACGCCCACAGCATGCAGGCCCCACTCCTGGCCTTTGCAGCCCGAATAGGCCGAGCGCTCGCAATTGGGGGCTTCATTGCCCCAGGCAAAGCGAAAGCCCTGTGGGCCCCGAGCGGCTTTTTCCCATTCAGCTTCACTGGGCAGGCGCATCCCTGCCCAATTGCAATAGGCATAAGCATCATTCCAATTGACGCAGACCACCGGATACTGGGGCTTGCCTTCGGGATCCCAGATCGGTTTGCCATAATGGCAGGAAAGCGGTGGCTTGCGGCCTGTGGCCTGAATAAAACCCATATACTGAGCCTGGGTCACTTCATGTTCCATGATTGAAAAGGCATCGAGATAAATCGTGCGGGCGGGGCGCTCATCGGCTTGCCCTTCATTGAATTGATCGCCGCGCAAGAAGGGCCCTGCGGGAATAGAGATCAAACGCCCGATCTGGTTCAAGGCAACCGGTACAGGAGAAGGCAGGGGTGCCAAAGATTGAAACGGGCGCGGGGTCGGCCCTTCGACTCCGCTCAGGGGCACAGGAGAGGGAGCAAAAGCCGGGGCAATCAGGCGATTGAGACGGGAGGCAATTTGTTGGCTCAGCTGAATTACAGAGGTGGGATTGAGTTCGGGCGTGGTTAAAGGTTCCACTGAGCGGGTCTCAGCGGTTTCGACCTCGACAATTCGGGCATTGAGCGAATAACTGCTGCCAAAACGGGTCACACTGCCAACCACGATATAACGGGCACCGAGATGTTTGCCAATTTGCACTGCCGACTCAGGATCGACCAAAGCGCTGGTCTGGTAGCCCAATTCTTGCATGGCCTTTTGCAATTGGGTGCGTTCAACCACGCGAAAGGCCTGTTCGCGGCTGGCCAAATGGGTGGTTAAAATCTCACTGGCAGCCATACCCAAGGAGGGTTCGACGCCAATGCTGTCAAATTGCACGACAGCGACCTTGGGTTTGTCTTCGGCCAAAGCAACAGCCAAAAGGGCAAAAAGGCCCAAACCCAAAAGCAGAAAAAAGGCAGAATAAACAGGTTTCTTGTGCATGCAGGGTATTATAACATTGGCGCGAACATTGGCCGTGAACATTGGCCGTGAACATTGGCTTGTTACGCTGGAATATTTTTACCCGCAAAGGGTATACTGAAATCGCTTGTCACCTATCTCTTCCAAGGAATCTGCGCCGCAATGAAGACCCTGGTAAAATCCCTGCTCTGGATGCCGCTACTCGCATTATGCGCCTGTTCTGGCCAAAATATCCTTGTCACAGCAGAACCCACTCCGGCCCCCTTTGGCTCTGCTCAGGGGACGCTCCTACAGACAAGCCCAACGCCACCAAGCCCAGCTCAAGCAGTCCTCACTGGTGCCCAGAACGGAGTCGCAGGACCCGGTACCGTTTTGCAAATTCCCTTCAGCAGTACAGCTCTGGGCTTTGATGCAGCCAGCAAACTGACGATCCAAGTCTACAATTGCACAAACACGGCGACAGCTGCTGATAGCAGTATCAAAGCCTGCGCCCCTGGCGCCAAACCCGTCTATAGTGCAGAATTACCTGTTGCCGGCATTCAAGACCCCTTACAATTGTCATTGCCAGGGGTCAAAGTGGGGGAGACGGTGGAGTTTTCAGGCAGCGGCCACGACCGGGGCAATTGCAACCCGATCACGGCGGCCCCACAAAGAGTCAAAATCACAGAGAGCCCGCTGCTGTGGAAAGAACTCAAATGGCAGACCACCGACAAGATCTGTATTTTAAAGCTCAAACTCTCAGGCAAAGTCACCGATACCAATCAACAGCCCCTGGCTTTGGTGCAAATTGAGGCCCGCTCACGCGATAGCAACACCGCTTATGCCCAAACCACCGAGACCCAGGTTGATGGCAGCTTTAGCTTGAGCGACGTGCCCCAAGGTATTCCGATTGAAATTAAAATTAGCAAACGGGGATACCTGCCCAAAAACTTTAGCGCCTCTTTTCTGCCCACAAATTTTAATCAAACCGAAGTCAAAGGCTTGGATTTTGCTCTCTCTGATCCAAACTAGTTTGGCAGATGTGTCAATTTGCTGGGGCGGATATTCAGATTTGGTCCCAGCATTGCTATAATTTGGGAATAGTTTAAAATTTAAATGCCCAATTAACCTCAAAAGGCCCGCCCGCGATGAAAAAAACCATTTTATTGGCCTGTCTGCCCGCCCTGCTGAGCGCCTGCAGCAGTCTGCCCTTTGCCCCTTCCGTTCAGCCCAATCAGAATTCCGCCCAGGTCGAAGCCCTGCGTAGCAATAAACGCCTGGAAATTCGGCTCTTTCGCAGCTATGGCAACGAAGAACAGCTCAGCCTGCGGGCCCGGGTGATCAAAGCCGAAAACCAAAAACCTGAAAGTCCCAGCGACTGGGCTTTGCTCAATTTTTGGCGCAATTTGACCTCATTGAGTGTGAAAGAAGTGGCAGGCATTCAAGTTCAATTTAATCTCAATGGCCAAAACCTGCGTCTGGCCAGCGATAAAGAGGGCATGATACTTTTGCCAGCCACCGCCTTTGGCCCAATGGCCCCGGGCCTCTACACACTGAGTGCCGAATTGGTGCCCGGCCAAAAAGCCACAGCGCCTGTCAGCAAGGAGAAAATGGTGATTCAGGCCCGCAACGACAAGAGCCTGGGCATTGTCTCGGATATCGACGACACGATCAAGCTCAGCAGCGTGACCAGCAAATTGACGGCCCTGCGGCGACTCTTGTTTAACAATTCGTATACCTCTGAGCCGATTCCAGGAGCGTCGATGCTCTATCAGCGCTTGGAAAAGGGCTTTGATGGTCTCAACGATGGAGATATCACCTATATCAGCGGCAGCCCTATCAATTTGGCCGAATATATCTACAAATTTATGGATTACCGGGGCTTTCCCAGCGGCGCCGTGGAGCTAAAAAAATGGGGGTTTGGAGCCGGCGACGACAGCCCCTTGGCCCAGCAATCCTTTAAGCTCGAACGGTTGCGCCAGCTCTTTGCTATGTATCCAAGTCGCCCGTTTTTGCTCTTTGGCGACAGCGGCGAAAAAGACCCCGAGATTTACAAACAGATCGCCCAAGAATACCCAGGCCGGGTCAAAGGCATTTTTATCAATAACGTGACCCAAGGCAAGCCGACAGATGCACGCTTTCAAGGTGTTTATCTGACCCAAAATGCCCTTGATGCCGCCCAAATTCTGCAGCAGCAGGGCCTGCTTGGCCCTGAAGATGTTGAGGCCGTGCGCCAGGCCGTGATGGGCCGGGTCTTTCACACACCTCAAGCCCTGCCTTAAGCAGATTTGCGCTGGGCCTGATCGCGTTCGATCGATTCAAACAAAGCCCTGAAATTGCCTTCACCAAAGAGGGTCGCACCTTTGCGCTGAATCACCTCGTAGAAAAAAGGCCCTGCCTGTTTTTCTTGAAACAACGTGGCCCCCTCTTGCATGAATAATTGCAAGAGGTATTTGTCATCGTCGCCATCGACCAAGACCCCCAATTTTTGCAAGGTGGCCAGATCTTCAGTGAAATTGGTGACGTGGTGTTCTTTGAGCCGGGCCGGTAGCATTTCGTAATAGGTGGCGGGCACATCGAGAAAATGTAAGCCCTTTTGACGCAACTCCCCCACGGTGCCCTGAATGTCTGGCACATGAAAGGCGATGTGTTGCACGCCTGGACCCGCATTGTCTTCGACAAAGCTGTAGATCTGGCTGGCTTCAAAATTGGGCAGGAGTGGCTCGTTATTGGCCATTTTAACCTTGGATTCGGGATCCCACATCACGGTCGAAGCCAGGCCGCTGCCCCCTTCACCACTGACATCAGAGGTGTGAAATTGCACTTGCCAATACTCTTCAAAGCCCATGATCTCCTTCAACCAAGAGATATACGGCTCCAAAGTCAACATATTGGAGGTCACGTGGTCAATCGACTGGTAGGCTTGGCTCAGCCCTTGGGGTTTCTCAAGGGGCTGAATGCCGGGCAGCCAGGCTTCGTGGGCGCGCTCGACAAAGCGGTAGCGCACATCGCCCAACGGGGTGGCAATTTCAAACCAGGAAAAAGGCTGGCCCAAGACATCTTGGCCTTTTTGCACAGCCGAACAAAATGTCGCACCGCGTTCGCGAAGCACCCGGTGGGTATGGGCCAGATCGCGCACCCGAAAGGCCAAGACGGCGATGCCATCGGGGTGGCGTTTAAGCCAGCGATCGGCACGGGAGCCATTCGCCGTGGGGGCGACACAGGCCAAGCGAATGCCCGCCCGGCCGAAGAGCCGCACGTCTTCGCCTTGCGCTTGGCGGTGGGACTCGGTGGCTTGGCCCAACAAAGGCAGACCAAAAGATTCAGTGTAAAAGCGCTGACTGCGTTCGAGATCGTGAACGATAAATTCAAAGGTATCCCAACCGCGGATACCCAGGCTTTCTTTGGTCTTTGTCATGGGGTATATCTTCTCCAGAAATCCAGTCTTAACTTGATTCTAACAAGTTTTTCAATGCTGACACATGATTTGGATCAAAAGAAAAATCTTTGAGAATTTAAAGGACAGTTCATTCTGGCCAGACTGCCGCCACGTAATATCCATTGAGTCAGATGAGAGATATAATATTAAAAATAATGTTAAAAAAATTAGCTTTTTTCTTTATAGCTTTGCTTCTAACCTCCAGCTTTTCCCACAGAGGAGAAACCATCACGTTGGAGCAGGCGATTAAAGCCAATCAAGAGCAAGAAGTCCAAAAGTTGATTCAGCTGGGAGAAAATCCCAATTTTTGGTGTCATTGGGAGGAGATGGGGCTTCCCGTTGAAGGCCCCATCCTGCTTTGGGCTATCGAAAAAGAAAATCTCAATCTGGTCCAAAGCCTGTTGGAAAAAGGCGCCAATCCAAATTCAAAAAACAAGCATGGGACAAGTGCCCTGATAAAAGCTGCTTATCGCAGAAATTTGGAACTGGTTCAGCTGCTGTTAAAAAAAGGGGCTCATCTCAAAGCATCAAACAGAGATGGCACCACGGCCCTGATGGCTGCCGCTCAAGCGGGAAGTTTTGAATTGGTCGTTTTTTTTCTTAAAGAGGGACTGGATCCCAAAATAACCAATACAAACGGATTAAACACTTTGCATTTTGCAGCAGGTAGTCATAACCTAGAACTGGTTAAATTGCTCATTCTGAAAGGTGTGTCTGTCCAGGCCAAAACACGCACGGGAGCAAGCTTACTCGCATTTGCTGCTGGGAGTACAAATTCAGATATGCTGCCCTTTTTTTTGCAACAGGGATTGGATCCCCACGAACCTTTTGATGAGGGTATTACCTTACTCATGCTTGCTGCCGGCTTTGGTCGGATTGAAAATGTCAAACTATTGCTTGAAAAAGGTGTCGATCATGAGGCAAAAGACCAAGCAGGTTTAACAGCCCGTGATTACGCAGAAGCAGCTGGACACCCTGAAATTGTGGCATTGTTAAAGACCTATCACTCCCCCTAACGGCCCTTCAGAAAAAAACCAGAGCAGGAGAAGAAATATGCGCATTGTCTCAAGCGAAACCATGAAAAGTCTCGATCAACGCACCATTCAAGAATTGGGGCTGCCCTCGCTGGTCTTGATGGAGCGGGCCGCCTTGGGTGTACTCACCGCCCTGCGTGAACATTTTCCCCAAGCCCTGCAAGCCGTTCAAATTTTGGTTGGCACAGGCAATAATGGCGGTGACGGTCTGGCCCTGGCACGCATGTTACACGGGCAGGGGGTGCCTGTGAAAGTCTGGTTGAGTGATCGCTCTGCCAAACGCAGTCCCGACAATGGCAAACAACAGGAAATGGTCGAAAAATTAAATATTCCCTGCTTCTGGCTTGAAGAAGTGACCGATTGGCAAAACCAAATGGCCCAGGCCAGTTTGATTGTGGACAGCCTCTTTGGTGTCGGTCTGAGCCGCGCCATCACCGGCCCCTGGGCCGAAGTGATGACCTATTTAAATGGCCTGGCCGTGCCCGTGGTGGCCGTGGATATTCCTTCGGGGATTGAAGCAGACACAGGCATGCCGCTGGGTGACTTGGCCCTGCGGGCCGAATTGACGGTGACCTGTGGGCTGCCCAAATGGGGGCTGCTGATGGACCCAGCACTGGACTACGTGGGCCAATTGGAAATGGTGGATATTGGCATTCCCCCCGCTTATGCCGCCCAGGTAGCAGGGGGGCATTTGCTCGATTTGCCGCTGGCGGCCAGTCTGGCACCGCCCCCGAGGCGCAGAAATTCTCACAAAGGCAGTTATGGCCGGCTTTTAATTGTGGCAGGCAGTTTGGGCATGAGCGGAGCCGCAGCCATTGCCGCAGAAGCAGCTCTGCGCAGTGGGGCCGGGCTGGTCTATGTCTATGTCCCCGCTTCGATTCAGGCCCAGGTGGCGATTCAGGTGCCCCAAGCGCTGGTCTTTCCACTGCCCGAACAAGACGGAAAGGTGTGCCTGGAGGCCCTGGCGCACCTCGCAGAACCGTTAAAAAGCGCCAAGGCTGTCCTGGTCGGGCCAGGGCTGGGCCAAGGAGAAGCCACCACAGCCTTTGTCAGTGCCTTGCTCAAACAGATTTCGCAACCGCTTGTCTTGGATGCAGATGGTTTAAACCATTTGGCCTTGGCTCCCCAGCCCTTTCAAAGCCCGACGGTGATCACCCCCCATGCAGGAGAGTTGGCCCGCCTGCTTGGCAGCAGTACAGCTGAAATTCAAAACAACCGCTTGCTGGCCCTGCACCAGGGGGCAAAGCAGTTTAACTGCACGCATATTCTCAAAGGGGCCCGCAGCCTCATTGGCACACAAGACGGGCGCTGTTGGGTGAATACCTCTGGCAATCCCGCCTTGGCGCGCGGTGGCAGCGGCGATGTACTGGCAGGCCTGTTGGCAGGCCTGCTGGCCCAGGGCTACCCCCCAGAGGCAGCCGCACTGCTGGGAGTCTATTGGCACGGGTTGGCCGCCGATCTGGCCGCTTTAGAGCTGCCAGCGGCCTGCCTCTCGCTCAAAGAATTATTGGGCTGTTTGCCTGCTGCACTGGCCCGCTTGCAGGCAGGAGGATAGAAACGATACAGCAAGCCGCTTGTGAGTCTCACACCTTGCAAATCCTTAAAATGCAGTTAAAATGAATGGGGACTATCTGTACAGAGACATCCTTCTGAAGATTCTCCCGGGGGAGAGACGTCGGACACAGGCCGAGCAATGAAACAGGACAAGGAGTAAGACATGGCATCTCGGAAAGCAGCACTTTTGGGGGCATCCCTGGCATTTACACTGGCATTTGCCAGTTATACACCCACCGCCCAGGCCTTTATTCCCACCAATGAAATGAGCGATCTCAGCCCAGAACATTGGGCTTACCAGGCCATTCAGGCCCTGATGGAAAAATACCAAATTGTCGAGGGCTATCCCGACAAAACTTTTCGCGGCAACCGCACCCTGACCCGCTATGAATTTGCAGCGGCTCTTTACCGCGTCATGACCCGCATGGAGGAAATGATTGCTGCCGCTGGCGTGAACAAAGGTGGCCCTCCGATTGATATCGACCGCACCGACCTGGAAACCATCGCTGCCCTGCAGAAAGAATTCAGATCCGAATTGGACACCTTTCGGGGACGTTTGAACAAACTTGAAGAGCGTGTCAATTTGCTCGATCAGGTCAAACTCGGGGGAGCCGTTGAAGTGCGTTACCGCGATCGCATGGCCGTCACCGACTCTACCCTGAGCTCCTCGCCCGTTTTTAACAGCAATCCCGACCGCGAACAGGTCAATTCCCCCGCCCGCAACTTTATCACCCGCCGTGACCGCTTCCCATTTCGCGTTCGCACCTACCTCAACCTCGACGCCAATGTGCTCGCGGGGCTGAGCTATTCGGGCCGTTTTATTGCAGATGAAGGCGGATTCCTCGGCACGGCAGCAGGCCAGCAGGCCACCTTTATTGGCGGCCACTTTGGCGCTGAAGGCTTTATGGGCTCCCCCCTCTATGTCGACAAATCTTTTGTCAACAAACAGTTCAACCTCGGCGAAACCAGTGATGCCCCGGTCATGAACGTCAAGTTCGGGCTGTACAATTTCAGCGAAGCGATCAACCCTGGCACCCATTTTAAGAATCACTTCAGTGGTGAAAGCTGGCTCGGCCATGGCTATGGTCTGGTCGGTTGGGGCGGCGACGAATTGCCAACTGTGAATCAGGCCCAACAGAGTGGTGGCAATAGCGCCGCTTATAACAACAGCGTCTCCCGCTTCTGGGTTGGGGATATCAACGCCAGCCGCGTGGATCCCAATAGCAAACGCTATAACCAAGCCGCTTCACCTGCCGTTTCGGTGGACTTTAAATGGGGGCCGCTGGGCCTGTTCTTTGGTGCCAATAATGGCTCGTTTTATACCAGTCGCCAAATTGCCACCCAGGGCAACCTCTCAGGCATTGGCTCCGTCTCCCGTGGCAATATCTTTGGCACCTTGATCAACGCCGATGCCACAGTGGGCAACCTCGACCGCTTAAAACGGATTCGCTCCAACGTGCTCGATTTGCCTGCTGATCTGAATGATGGCTATGGCGTGGTCGGTGTAGAACTGGATTTGGGCCGCCCGATCGGAAACGATACCTTCCCTGTGCGCTTGGGTGTACATGGCATGGACTATTGGAACGACGCAGCCTTTGCCCTGAGCGGAACCCGCAAAGAGATCTCCGCTGTGGTGGATATCGGCACCAATGCTCTGGGCGCAACGGCCCAGATCAACTCGTCTTTTATCGGCTACGATATGGGCTCGTTGGGTGTCTTTGCCAATAACGTCGCGGGCAGCGGTGTCGACTTGGGTATCGGGGGCAAAGTGGCCCTGCGCAGCCTGAGCGATTTTGCAGCCAAAAGTTTTGCCGCCGCCAATGCCGGGGCTTATGTCTCCCTGCCTGATTTTGGTGGCAGCATTCCCAAGGTCTTGTTTGCCGTACGCCAATCTTTTGGCGATACCTTTGGCAGCGAAAAGGGCTATCAGCTCATGAAAGACTCTGGCTTTACTGTCAGCGCCCCGTTTAAAAATATCATGGGCAGCCACCTCGATCTGGTGTTGGAATACAACGCTTTGATGGAAGGCGCTTTCTTCTCTGGCCGGTTTATGGCCCATGATTTGTCGGTCTATAGCCGTTACAGCTTCTAATTTTTCAAGATTTATACCCGCTGTGCCAGGAAAACCTGCGCACAGCTTTTTCTTGTGCTTTTTTTTTGCGCTGTTGTTGCTCACACCACGGGCAGAGGCCGAGGATCTGATCTTCTCCTCGGAACAGGCCCAAAGCGATCCCCAACTCAATCAGATCGACCTGCAGGGACAGGTGCAGTTGTTTTTGGGCAATTACCGCATTTTGGCCGAGCAGCTGCACTGGGACAAAGCAACCCAAACGGTCAATGCCAGCGGTCAAATTGAATTGGCCAGCCCTGAGTGGGAGCTCTGGGCCGAGCACGTGCAAATGGATCTGCACAGCCAAACACTGCGGGCAGAACAGGGACGTTTGGCTTATTTGGGCCTGGAGTTGAAGTTTGAAAAAGCCGAATTAAACGCCTTTAATTGGCTGTTCAGCGGAGTGCAGCTCAAAATTCCTGGGATTCCAGGCGAGATTGAAGCCAAGCAGATGCTGCTCTATCCAGAACTGCAAACTGAGAACTTACAATTAAGCCAAGCCCGCTGGAGCCTTTTCCCCTTTTATCTGCCCACGCTCAATCTGAGTCTTCCCTTGGGAGATCCCCCCCCTGAGTTGGCGAGTGAATTGCGCAGCCAGACGGGCTGGTTTTCGCCCAGCCTGAACCTGCTTGCAGGCGGTTTGGCCCTGGGCAGCACCACCCGCCTTTACCAAGATGCCTCGCAGCGACTTTATGCCCGGCTGGATTACCACCCTGTGCAGGGAGCCCTCGCAGGTCTGAGCCATGAATGGCGCCCCGAAAGTTTAAAGGGCGTGCTCAACAGCGAAATTTTGGCCCAGAACTTACCTCAAAACGTTTCAGAGGGCCAAAACCCCCTGCCCCTGCGCGGCCATCTCGAATGGCAGGGGGGGCTCTTTGGCAAAAACCTGCTGCGCGCAGGCCTGTTTTTGCAGGAACCCTCCAGCTTTTTTAGCCGCCTGATGCTGCCGCCGCTCAAAAATAGCCCAGAACCCCTGGATTGGCATAGCGAGGCCCTGTTTTTGAGTGATTGGCTGTCTCTTTCGTTGCCTGGCCTGCCTGGTTTGCGCCTGCGCAGCCTCTGGGGAGCACGGGTGACGGGCTCAAACTGGCATGGGGCCGGCAGCCTGCAGGCGATGAGTCGGCCCTGGATTCCCCTGCCGGGTTTGGGTTTTCAGGCCAGCGGCGTGCTCAACGGCCTGATCGGTGAAAGTGGCCAAGCCCTCACGGGTGGCCTGCGCCTCTTGGCAGAATGGGAAGCCACGCCCAATTGGATTCTGGGCGCCTATGGCGAACAATACCTCAGTGGCCTGCCTGTGGGCAGCTTTGCCCAGGAGAGTTGGCTTTTGCCCCGCAGCGGGGTCTACACAATCTGGAAAATCCTACCTGAATGGGCGATCGGTGGGCGAGTCGAATGGGTCTTACCTGCCCAGGGTCTCTCCGCCGCCGAGACCCTGCTGAGCTGGCAGCAAGGGATCTGGGTCTTAAACCTGCTTGTACAAGGCATTCCACCGGGTTTGCAGGTGCAAGTACAAACCGGAATTTTTTAGGGGCCACGAAGGCGTGATGAAGCAGCCGCTTCGTCCCTAAAACCGAATCCCTATTCCCCCAGCAAAGCCTGAATAAAAGGGCTGAGATCCAGGCTGTCTTTGGCGGGGGGATAGAGGCGATCGAGCACCGGCTTCAAACGCTGCAGGCTGGCAAGCGGCTCACGGTAAGCGGGAGCGGTGATCAAGTCAAAAATGGCAAGGGCCTCTTCGGGAGTCAAGGCCTCTGCAAATTTGAGTGAGATCGCCTTGGCCAGGGCATCTGGGCTGGCATAGTGCACCGCGAGGGCTTCAATAAAAGATGAACTTGGCGCACCACCCCATAGACCGAGCGGGCCATTTCACGGCCAAATGAGGAGACCTGCTTGGCAAATTCTGGACGAATCGCTCCCAGAAGAGCCTGCACCTGTAACATCAGGCTCTTGGCATCCCCTTGGGCCTCTCCCAGCATCAGCTCAAACAGAAAGAGCGTGTCTTGCTCGGATAAATCACAGCCATATTTTGAAGCTCCTTAGACACTAAAAACAGATCATTGATTAATGACTTGAACTAATCATAAACCCATAAGTATATCTATATATTCATATATAGCAAAAATTTAATCTAATTTCAAACAGACTGGGTTAGGTTTTGGGCAAGACGGGGGAACCAAGCTGGTTCTGGGGGTTGGGATCTAAGCCAAGCGGCGGCTCAACCGCCCCCCTTCCGCCCTAAAACCTAATAGGCTTCGCGGTCCAGCAATAATTGCAAATAGATCTCTTCACCCTGGGCCTTGAGCCAGGTCTGAAGTTCTTTGGGAATGTCCTGCATGACCAAACCGACAGGGTCTTGGCCATGTAAAAGGCCCGAGATCTGAAGGGCCTTGAGGGTATTGCCCCAGAATTTGCGCCACGTGGTATCGGACCACTCTTTGAGTGTGGGGCTGGCTTCGCGTTTGGATTCAAAAAAATCTTCAAAGAGCTGTTTGGGCAAGTTTGGTTCGCCATCAATCACCGCATCGCGGATCGGCTCTTCAACCAATTCACGCAGCAAGCGATTTTTTTGCAAGAGAATATAGAGCAGGGTGAGCTGAGCGGTTGATTCATCTTCACTGGCCAAAAACGTCAATAATTTGGGAGGCACCTCTTCGAGGCGGTGGCGAATGGCACGCAAATAACTTTGAGCTGTGGATGGGCTCAGGGTTTGCATGACAGGATCCTGCAGGGCCGCTTGGTTAAAATCATCCCAGCCACTGTCTTTGAGTATGCGGGCACAGGCCAGGGTCTCCTGGAGCAGATAGGGATGATTGGCCACATTGACTTCATAACTTCTGTTTAACACGGGTTTTCCTGTCTCACATTCCTGGGGTTATAGCGAATAAATATCCTGGTCTATCTTACCGCAAATCAAGGGCATTGGGATCATTCGCAGCACCCAGAAAAGCGGGAAAGACGGGGAAAGGCTTGGTGCCGTGCGACCAGGAGGGCTATAATGCTCTGTGTTGTATATCAAGGAGATCCGCCCATGACCCCGCCCTTAACTGCCCTGCCTACCCTCAACGCGCAAGAAACCGAAACCAAACACGTGCATATCGAAACTTTCGGTTGTCAGATGAATAAATCCGACTCCGAAAAAATGCTCGGTCTGCTGGCCCAAAAGGGCTATGCCTGGACCGATACCCCCGAACAGGCTGACTTAATTCTGATCAATTCCTGCAGCATTCGCGAAAATGCCGTCAACCGCCTGATTGGCCACCTGGGGCGGTTTAAACCGCTCAAACGCAAAAACCCCGATCTGATCATTGGTGTCGGTGGCTGTGTGCCCCAGCACGAGAAAGAGGCCTTGCTCAAACGGGTGCCCCATCTCGATCTGGTCTTTGGCACTCAGACCTATCACAAATTGCCCGAACTGCTCGACGAGTTTCACCAGAACCAGCGCCCGATTGTTTCAATTGTGCGCCAAGTCGATGAATACCCCGAAGAGATTCCGGTCATACGTGAAGGCAAACACCATGCCTGGATTACCGTTCAACATGGCTGCTCGGCCTTTTGCACTTTTTGCATTGTGCCTTATACCCGTGGCCAGCAACAGAGCCGCAAACCCGAAGCGATTGCCGAAGAAATTCGCCAAGTGGCCGCCGAAGGTTATACCGAAATCACCCTGCTCGGTCAGAATATCAACACCTACGGCTGGGATCTCGATCCCGGCACGTCTTTGGGCCAACTCTTGCACCTGATCCACGATATCGAAGGCATTCGCCGCATTCGCTTTTTGACCTCCCACCCGATCAATATGCGCGACGATCTGATCGACGCCATGGCCGAGTTGCCCAAGGTCTGTGAATTTTTGCACCTGCCCCTGCAGGCCGGTGACAATGAATTGCTCAAACGTATGCGCCGCAACCACACCGTCGAGTTTTATGCCGAACTGGTCGACAAAATCCGCGCCAAAATCCCGCATATTGTCTTGACCTCCGATTTTATTGTGGGCTTTCCCGGTGAGACCGAAGAACAGTTCATGGGCACCGTCGAATCAGTGCGGCGTTTTGCCTTTGATTCCGCCAATACCGCTTCGTATTCCCCCCGGCCCAAAACCCCTGCTGCCCGCTTCGAAGAGCAACTCAGCGAAGAGGAAAAGAGCCGCCGTTTGAACGTACTCAATCAGGTTGTGCGCGAAGTGGCCCTGCAACAAAACCGCCGCCACCTGGGTGAAATCCAAGAGGTGATGGTGGAATCACACGACGCCGAGCGCAACAATCTCAAAGGCCGCACCCGTGGCAATAAAATTGTGCATTTCGAAGGCATGCCCCGCTTGGTCGGCCAGCTTGTGGATGTCAAAATCTTCGATGTTACGCCCAATACCCTGCGGGGGCGGATGGTGGTATCCTGAATAGGTTCCAATAGCCTCCAATGCAGGCTAAAAACGATGCTTGAAACGCAATCCAGAAAGGTATTTTCCCATGCAAAAAATCAGACTCATCACTCTGGGGCTCACCCTGGGACTGGCCCTGACCCTCGGTGCCTGCTCAGAGCGGCAGAAAAATGATCGGGAAAACCCAGAAAATCTCAACCAAACAGAAAACAAAGGAGCGACCACCGTGTCTGCAGATATCAAACAAATTATCAACGGCGGCGACAAAGAAGCCAAAGAACTGACCGCCACCTTCGAAACAACCCAAGGAACCATGGTCATTCGCCTCTTTCACAAACAGGTTCCCAAAACCGTGGCCAATTTTGTCGGCCTGGCTGAAGGCTTAAAAGAGTACACCGACCCCAAAACCGGCAATAAAACCAAAGGCCATTTTTACGATGGTCTGATTTTCCACCGCGTGATTCCCCAATTTATGGTTCAGGGTGGCGACCCCCTCGGCACAGGCACCGGCGGCCCTGGTTATGAATTTGAAGATGAGTTCAGCCCCGAACTGAAACACAACAAACCCGGCATTCTCTCAATGGCCAATGCCGGCCCCAATACCAATGGCAGCCAATTTTTTATCACCGAAGTGCCCACCCCCCACCTCGACAACCGCCACTCGGTCTTTGGCGAAGTGATCGAAGGCCTGGAGATCGTCAAAAAAATCACCAGTGTGAAACGCAATGCCATGGACAAACCCATGGAAGACGTCGTGCTGAAAAAAGTCACCATCAAACGGGTCTTTGAATAAACCCGTGTTGGGGGTCTGACCATGCCCGATTTTGTTCACGAGCAGCATTTTTGGCAGCAGAATCATCTGCGTGTCGCTGGTGTGGATGAAGCTGGGCGCGGCCCCTTGGCGGGGCCCGTTGTGGCCGCCGCTGTGATTTTTAAACCCCATTTTGACGCCTCTCGTCTGGCCGGGCTGAATGACTCCAAAAAACTCAGCGAAGCCAAACGGGAGGCGTTGTTTCCTTTGATTCAGGCCGAAGCCCTCGACTACGGTTTGGGCATTGTCAACGCCCCTTTGATTGACCACCTGAATATCTTACAGGCCACCTATCTGGCCATGTGGCGGGCCCTGAGCCAACTCAAAGCCGTGGATGCCTGTCTGATCGATGGCAACCGTGCCATTCCCTTTTGGGAGGGGCCGATGCAAACCCTGGTCAAAGGCGATCAGCGCTCAGTGTCAATTGCTGCCGCTTCGGTTTTGGCCAAAGTGACCCGCGACCAGATTATGCAGGCCCTCGACCAAACCTGGCCTGGATACGGCTTTGCCAAACACAAAGGTTATCCCACCGCAGTACATACCCAACTGCTGCAGGCCCAAGGCCCCTCTCCCCAACACCGCCTGAGCTTTTGCCAAAAATTTCTGGAGGCCAGTGCCTGATGAGCATGTCTTCTGGCCCCCCAGGCAAACCACCCTCCCAAGGTCCTCAAGGACGCCCCCCAGGCAAACCACCCTCCCAAGGTCCTCAAGGACGCCCCCCAGGCAAACC
>JADMKE010000045.1 GCA_018780035.1 Candidatus Sericytochromatia bacterium | reverse complement strand
GGCAGTGGAAATGTCGCAAATGTGGATTTTCTGGTCACAGAGATGTGGTTGGAAGCGTCAACATGCACCCCATTGCTTTCAATTCAAAGATAGGGTTTCCCCAGAAAATTACGTATCTACGACCCGGCTATCTCAGCCGGAGACGTAGTAGTAGCCTGGACACGGGCCAAAGTTGCCTCAAGCGTCGGCGAGGACACAAGCCATACGCAGGAGGACAGCAGAGTTGTCTAAGGAAGTCTGAGCATCAGCCGCCCACTTGTGGGGTCTCTCAAGAGACAGGTCATCGCTCAGAAGTTGCTTAGAAGCCCATCCCGTTCACGGGATTGGGAGTGTCACTGGAATAACCCAGAGTGGAAAACCAAACGGACATGGAAAAAAACCTAAAATTGAGCGAGGTCTGGCGTTATGTACTGCCCTTGAAGCCTGCTTTGACTCTCAAACACGGGGTTTTGAGTTTGCGCGAAGGCCTGCTTTTGAGCCTGCAGGATGAAAACGCAGAATGCCATCTGGCAGAAGTGGCTCCCCTTCCCGGTTGGAGCAGAGAATCCCTGGCAGATTGCTTCAACTGGATTGTCCAAAACAAAGACAATCTGTCGGTCAAACAGTCAGGAGTGTTGCCTGCAGTCAGTTGGGGACTTTATCTGGCCCACAATTTGACCCACAATTTGGCTCAAAATTCGGCAAACACGCTCCGCTTAAATGCCCTGCTCACGGCAGATAAACCGGCGCAATTAAAACGCGAAACCGAGAATCTGTACAATTTGGGCTATCAGACATTTAAACTGAAAGTGGGACGCTTCTCCCCCCGTCAAGAACGGGAGCGGATCGCTGCCGTTCTTGCGGGAATGGGACCCTTGGGGGCTGATCTGGGGAGTTTGCGCCTGGATGCCAATCGCAGTTGGGCTCTGAGCCAGGCTCTGAGCCTGGTTGAGCACTGCCAAGATCTGCCTTTGGCAGCCTGTTTGGCGTATATCGAAGAGCCACTTCAGAATTGTGAAGAATTGCCCAGTTTTCACCAAGCCAGCCCTTGGCCGGTGGCCCTGGATGAAAGCCTCTGCGACACAGCGATCAGCCCAGCCATCTGGCAAGCCTGTTCTGCACTGGTGCTTAAGCCCATGTTATTGGGTGCAGAAACGACTCTCCACTGGCTAAAGAGAGCCCACTTGAGCGGCAAAACCGTTACGATCAGCAGTCTGTTTGAAAGCCCTTGGGGCTTGGCAAAACTGGCCTTTTGGGCAGCTCAAGTGGCTCCCGAGCAGGCCGCGGGCCTGGATACCTGGCGGGCCTTTGCTGCCCAGCCAGATCTGCCTGTTTGGGAAATTCAACAAGGTCGGCTCATTCTCAATCCTAAAATGCTTGACAAGCCCCCTCTGAAGGCAGTTTATTTAAACAAGATGATTCTCTAAATTTCCCCCTGACCCTGCTGTTGACCGATGATCTGAAGAATTGTAATTGAGATAAGAAGCATGAATTTTGAAGAAGCCTTACACGAATTTTTTTTAGAAGCGATTGATGCCCAAGATCTGCAAGATGTGATTGCCGAATACCGCGAGAGCGAAGCCGAAAGTTTTCACTATGTCTTTCGCGATATGAACAATTTACATATCTTAGAGCCCTATGATTTGGTGCGGATCTGTGACGCTGTCGGTGAAGAAATGCTGCAACCTGAAGATTTGACCCTGATTGCTGAGACCCTGACCCGCTCTGAGCTGTTTGAATGGGAAGATGAGTTAATCAGCGAGGTCTGCACTTTTTGGCTGGAACCCGATCAGGCCTATCCGCTCAACCGCGAAAATGCCAAATTGTTTCGCCAATGGCTCAAAGGCGAAGTGCCCGTTCCGGCTTGAGTCTGGCTTCAGTCCAGACATGTGGGCTCAAAGCCGTTCGATTGCCTGGGGCCTGACAAAATTGCTGAAGCTGTTTAAAACCTGACGCTGGCGGGTGACTTCGAGAATGCGGTTATTGCCCGAATCGGCAATCAGAAACGAGGTCCCCGACACAGAGGTGCTGCGGGGGCGATTCAAAGGCCCAGCCGGATCGCCAGAGCCATCAAAATACCAGACCGACTGCCCACTGGGGTTGATCATAATCACCCGGTTAAAACCGGCATCGGTGATCAGGGTATTGCCATCTTCCAGGCGTAAGGCGTGGGTTGGGGCCTGCATGTCTTTGGCAAAACTCCAAGCAATTTGGCCGGTACGTGTCACTTCGAGCACCCGGCGATTGCCCGTATCCGCGATCAAAATATTGCCGTTGGAGACATACGTCGCCGAACGGGGCCGCAAAAGGGTCTGTTTAAATTCCCAGGCCACCTGGCCATTTTGAATTTCAATGATGCGATTATTGTTGGTATCGGTGATCAAAAAGGAAAGCCCATCACGGGCTGCGGAGATCCAACTGGGGCCCGAAAGCCGGTTAAACAGACCCAACGCTGTATTGGCATTCCAAATAATCCCTCCCTCGGGGGCAATGCTGACCACCTGATTGGCAGCTTCGTCGACCACCAGGGTATTGCCATCGGGCAAACGGGTGGCTGAGGCTGCATTGGGCGAAGAATAGCGCCAAATCGTCTGGTTTTGGGAGTTGATCTGAACCACGCGCCCAGCTTCGACCACCAAAATCTGGCCGGCAGAATTGCCACCGCCGCCACTGCCCGATTTGAGAAAGACTGTTTCGATCGTGGTGCTTTCACCGGGCGCCACATTGATATTGGCCTGGGTCACGGTTTTATAACCGGCGATTTGAAAGCTGATCTGGTAGACGCCGCCGGGCACGGTATTAAAGGTAAATTGGCCGGAGGTATCTGTTTGCACCACTGAGCCACCGGGCACGGGGGCAATCGGTGGCACCTGCTGAATGCGATAAGGCGGATAACGGGGGGCTGCCATTTGCTGAACTTGAGGCTGGGCCAGACCAGGGCGGTAAGCCGCAGCGGCCACCATCGGCTGCAAATTGACCTGCACACCGGGCAAAGGTGCCTGGGTGGCTGAGTCTTTGACAGAACCGGCCACCAGACCGGCTCCCGAATTGACACTGGGAGACATGGAGATCAGCACAGTATCGTTTTGCACCAATTTAATCGCCGGAGAGGCACCGGGGGTATAGCCCCGCACACTGCCTGCAAAGGCTTTGTAGCCATCGCCTGAGGGCACACCTGTAAACACAGCCATGCCTGCCCCATCGGAAGACTGATCAGGGGCCACATTTTGGCTGTCTTTTTTGAGGGTAATCCGCGCGCCCCCAATCGGCTGCTGGGTCAGCGCATCCACGACCTGGACGGTTAAGGTGACCGGGATACCGGGGCCAATAATACCCCCATCAACCGGCTTGACTCCACAGCCTGCCAAAAAAAGCAAACCGACCCAAACTGCCAGGAGCAGGTGGATCGGTCGTTTGGAATACATATCAGCCTCCGGTGGGTGTTACGTTAATTGTAACTCAAACTAGAAGCGCGGTGCATTGGTCGGAATCTGGGGCTGGGGAGCGCGGGGAGCCTGCTGCTGGGGAATCTGCTGCGGGTAACCCGTCTGCTGCTGGGGGTACTGGGTCTGGCCGTATCCAGGCTGACCATAACCGGTCTGCTGGGGATACTGCTGCTGAGGCTGGCCATAGGTGGTTTGACCATAAGGGGCAGCGGTCTGCTGACGGGGAGCACCGAAGCTGGTGACACCGTTGGTAGCAGGCTTGCGGCGGACGCTGTTGGCAGTCACGATGGGGGGCGGGGCATCGTTGGTGATTTGGAAGTGACCGAAACCACTCCAGCTGCGGGAGATGGCACTGGCGGTTTTCATATCACCGGTATCGGTTTTAACACCGACCACCGTCCAGGAATAATTTTTACCAGCACCCAGGGTAAAGGTGATGTCGAAAGGCAGGGTACCGCGGTAAGATGTCAGGTTGGAACTGTCGTCACCGTAGCGAACCACATTGGTGCCAGCGGGGCGGAAAACGCTCCAGTAGGCAATCGAGGTGGGAGGCAGGGTGCCGTTGGTGAACTGCACAGAGGGGAAAACCATGGTGTAATAGCCATCGGGTTTAACGCCTTCTTGGCCATCTTTCCAGGTGAAGAGGGGGTTGCGGGTATTGGTATCCATCGCGGCATCCTGTTTGGGAGCGCTGATGGGGGCCAGAGGCACGCTCTGAACCAGGGGAGATTCAGACATCGGCACACCGTTGGCATCCACGGCAACCACTTTGTAATCGTATTGCACGCCAGGGCGGTTGGTGATCATATTAAAACCACGTTGAAGTTTGTCGATCAAGGTACCACCGTTCAGGTTGGGGGCTTCGAGGCCGTCTTTGAAACCAGCGCGGGCAAAACCAGCGGGAACAATGGCGTAAGCGGTTTCGCGGCGGGCTTCGTTGAAATCGGGGAGGCGGCCTTTGTAGAGCCAGTATTCAGCGGCATTGGTCACGGGCTGCCAAGTCAGGTGGATGTAAACATATACGCCGTTGATGCGGAAGAGATTGCTGAATTGGGGCAGGGCGAAGGCAGTGGTATTGGCCACAGCGCGCATCGTGATTGGGGCACCAGGTTGTACGGGAGTGGTGGGGGCGGGCAGGGGCTCAGGCACATCGGTGGGCTGCTGGGGCAATTCAGAAAAGCCATCACCGTTGTCGTCGCCAGGAGCGGGGGTATAAGGAGCGGGAGCACCGATGCCGGCATTGGGATCAGGGAGCCCAGCAGCGGGATTACCTGCGGCCACATCGGTGACAGGGATTTCGCGCTTGCCGCAGCCGGTGGACAGCAAAAGAACGCTGCCGACCAGACCGACCAGGAGCGGTTTGGTGAGTTTTTTGAGTTGACTGACTTTCATTTTATCTTTGCCCTCTACTTTGTAACGTTCAATTCCCGTATTAAACTGATAGTATCTATATAGCGATCAGTTTTAACAGACTTGTCGGATCAAATTAAAGATAAGTATTAATTGAGGTTAATATTTGTTTAATCTTCAAACACTCCATCACAGCCTGATTGTCTCGTGTCAACCCGAGGCCGAAGAGGCCTTTTACAATCACCGTTTTGTCATGGGCATGGCCCAGGCCGCTTTACTCGGTGGCGCTCAGGCTTTGCGCCTAAACGGCCCCGAAACCATCCGCCACGTCAAAATGCAGGTCGAAGCACCTGTGATCGGCCTCTGGAAACGCGTTTCAGCGCAGAGTGAGGTGTATATTACCCCCACTTTGGCAGATGCCCGCGCCGTGGCCGCCGCTGGCGCAGAGATCATTGCCTTGGATGCCACCGCCCGGCCCCGGCCCCAGGGCGAAAAATTGGAAGCGATTGTCAAAGCCCTCAAAGCCGATGGACTTTGCCTGATGGCGGATATCTCCACCCTCGATGAAGGCAAAGAAGCCTACCGCCTGGGTTTTGACTGCATTAGTACCACGCTTTCGGGTTATACCCCTTATAGCCGTCAGCAACGCGAACCGGATTTTCAATTGTTGCAAAGCCTCTGTCAGATGGTGCCGATTCCGGTGATCATGGAGGGCCGCATTTGGAGTCCCGAGCAGGCCCTGGTCGCCCAAGAACTGGGCGCTTTTGCCGTGGTGGTGGGTTCTGCAATTACGCGGCCCCAGTTGATTGCCCAGCGCTTTGTCAAACGCATGGCGGACGCCTCTGCTGAAATTTAAGTCGTTCACACACCGCATGGGCTTGGGCCTGGCCTTGCTCTTGGCCCAAGCAGGCCTTTGCTTGCCGCTCCCCCCCCAAAAAGCAGAAGCAGCAGCAGATCCGGCCACAGTCGCCTCTCCGGCTCCGATTCAGCGCTTTGTTTACCGCCAGGCGCTGCTAAACTTTGGCTTTGAATTGGAGATCTATGCCGCAGATCCCGACAAAGCTCAAACCCTCGCGCGCGAGATTTGGAAAAAACTGCAAAACACGGCACGGGGCTTTACCCCGGAAGCCCAGGCCAAATTGGAAGCAGAGGCCAATCTCAAACCCGCCCCGATAGCCCCTGCCGTGGTGGAATTATTAAAAGAACTGATGCGCTATCACGGCTTGAGTGAAGGCGCGCTCGATCCAACAGCAGGAGCACTTTACCAGCTTTGGGGCTTTGTGCCAGGGGCCTTGAGTCTGCATGTGCCGGCTGCTTCCCTGTTAAAAAAGGCCTTGGCCAAACAAAACCAAGCCGCCTTGGAATTGCAAAACACACCCGATCGGCTCTATTTTAAACAAAGCGGCTTACAACTTTATCTGCAACAGGGCCTGCAAGGCTTGCTCGTGGATCAGGGCGCACACTTGATTCGCCAATCGGGTCTGGTAGCGGCTTTAAGTACGCCCGAAGTGGGCTATTACCAAGGCGCTCCCCCCGATGCCCAGGCCTGGAAAGTGCCTGTGCCTCACCCCGAAGAAGAGGGCAAACTCTTTTCTTATCTCTATGTCAAAGATCAGGCCCTGGCCCAGCTCAGTGTGCATGGCCAGGTCTTTACCAATCGCGGCTTGAATTATCACAGCCTGCTCGATGCCCGCACAGGCCTGCCAACAGAACAGGGTTTGAGCATCAGCCTGACCCAGCCCTCGGCCCTGCAGGCCGAATTAAGCGCCCATTTGCTGATCCGCCTGGACGATAACCTCTGCAAAAAGCGCATCACTGAATTACCCCAGACCCGCGCCCTGAAACTGGTCAGGCGCAACGGTTTATTGTTACCCTTAGAATATGCTCACTAGGAATATGCTCACTAGGAATATGCTCACTAGGAATATGCCTATTCATTTTCAGAAAGCCACACAATGCACCCCACCCTGTTTATCGCCTTAAAGCACTTGCGCACCCGCTGGAAACAGACGCTGGTCTCGGTCTTGAGCGTGGCTGTGGGCGTGATGATCTTAACCACAGCGCTGTCGCTCACCAACGGCTTTGAGTCCGATATGGTGGAAAAGATTTTGGGCACCACCCCGCATATCAGCGTCAAACCGGGCCTGGAAGATTATTTGCCCCAATACAAAACCCTGCAAAAACAGCTGGAACGCTATTCCGGGGTGATCGAGGCCTATCCCCTGCAAAAACAACAGGCCCTGATCCGCAATGCCGTACACACCACAGGCACCCTGGTCTATGGGGTTCACCCGGCCGATGCCGAGAAAAGCCTCAAACGCTACCTGACCAAAGGCCAATGGGAAATCCGTGGCAAAGCCAGCTTGGTGGTGGGCTCTGAATTGGCCAAAAAACTCCAGCTCTTTCGCGGCGACACAGTGGAGTTGGTGACAGCCGAAGGCACTTCGGTTTTTACGGTCAGCGGTATTTTTCATTCGGGCCTGTATGAATTGGACGTACGCCTGGTTCTGATGCCCCTGGCCCAGGTCCAGGCTCTTTACAATACCAACGATGTGGCCAGTGAAATTGCCCTCAAGGTCAAAGACGTCTTTCAGGTGCAACCAATTGCCAAAGAAATGCAAAAGGCCTTCCCGGTGCTCTATCTGCGCACCTGGATGGACAGCAATAAAAGTCTCTTACAGGCCATGGCCCTGGAAAAAAAGGTGATCTTTTTGGTGATTCTGTTTATTATCGTGGTGGCCATGATCGGCATTGCCAATACCTTGGTGATGATAGTCATGGAAAAGACCATGGATATTGGGATTATGCGGGCCCTCGGCGCAAGCCGCCAGCAAATCGGTCTGATTTTTCTGGCCCAGGGCTTTGTGATCGGCGTGGTGGGGGTTTTGACTGGCTCGCTTTTGGGCTGCCTGACATCCCTGTATCTGAGCTTTTTTCCGGTGCGGATTCCGGGAGATGTCTATGATCTGGACCATTTGCCCGTGCAAATGCAGGCCATGGATTTTGCCAGTGTGGCCGCAGCCACCCTGCTGATCTGTATTTTGGCCAGTTTTTTTCCTGCCCGGCGGGCTCTGCGGGCCGACCCAATTGAAATTCTGAGGCGCAATTCCTGAACCTCGCACAGGCGTCAGAGCCGAATCGACAATAAAAACTGGTTCAGCAATTCGGTAAAGATCCAGACCACCGCAGAAAAAATCAGCGCGGGCAAATTCATGGCTGCCCCTTTAAAAGCCGTGGCAATTAAGTCGTATTGGCCGGGATAGCGCACATGAAAGAGAATCACCAGCACCGTGGCATCCATCAAAATCGTAAACAGCGAGATTTTGACCAAACTCTGGGGCAAAACAATCATGGCCGTGCGAAAAGAAGAGGCCAAAGCCAAATCAAAATCCAGCTCAGCCAAAACCCGGCCCAAAACCAGCACCACAATCACCAAAGTGACCATATTGACCGAAAAAATATCCACCATGACCTCTTGTAATGAGCGGCCTTTGGCCCCTTCAAGCACGGTGTGAAACATATAGGTCTCGATTCCGACACCCAGCATGTACAAGAAAAAAAGCAGAAAACTCATGGTTCGACAGAGCTCTCCAGAACGGGTTCGCAGCTCTCCACTCCCTGGCAGCTCAATTCAGCTTCAATCAATTCAAAGACCTGATCTGGGGGCAAAAAACTGCGCGAGCCATTGGGGCGGCGGGGAGCTCCCCCAATGCTGCTGCCCCCACCCCAGCCTGTTTCCAGTGCTGCCAGACGGGCCAGAATCTGCGGGATATTAAAGCCACTGACGAGATCTGATTGTTTGGCAATGGTGTAGGCCCAAGAATGCTCCAACTCCCCCGAGGGCAGACGCACCTCCATGGGATGATAGGCCACCACCCGCGAATAGCCATCGCGGTACAACATGCCAAAAACCCGCTCATTGCTGCGGGTCATGATCCAGCCATTGCCTTTGTGGGTAATTTCGTAACTCGGACATTTGCGCTCGCGCAGGACCGGAAAGCGTTTGTTGCGAAAGATCAATTTGTCGATGCGCTCCAGGCACTCCGTGAGCAAGCAGCCCAAATTGATGGTGGCATAATGGCCTTCGCGCCGGGCACGGGCCTCAGGCTCCATCGCGCCCTTAAAAAAGCGCTGGCAGAGTTCCAGATCCCTCACAAAGGGAAAATACGAGGGCCCGTGAGCATCCACATTGCCCACATCTTCAACCAAATTGCGCACACGCGGATCTGTCACAGCTTCGGGATGCTCCAAGAGCCAAACCGCAAGCACCGTATCTGCATCAATATCGTTGAGATAAACGGTCATGGGATGGGGATCCAATCCCAAGATCAGGGCATCGAGCACCTGTGCACAAGTCGCTTTGGTTACCAAACGCAAGCAACCCGCGTGATGGTCAAAGCTGTATTTATGGGCCTCGACATCGATCGAAGGGCCCTGCACATAGCCATCCAAAGCCAAGGAATAAGCTGGCAAGTCGGAAAAAGGGACAGTAACGCCCCGTTCGACAATGACTCTCATGCTGCTCTACTTTTTCAGATTTGATTTCATCGTAGCACAGGCAGCTCTCTCAATGCGATGCCTTGCTCTCACCCCCCTTCTGGCAGTAAGGTACAAACATGAATCCTGTCTTTTTGCGCGTCAGCCTGGGCTATTTTCGCCGCCACCTGCTGCAGACCTGCCTCTTGGTCTTGGGCATTGCCTTGGGTGTGGCTGTGGTGATCGCGGTCGATCTCGCCAATACGGGTGCCGCCCGCTCTTTTCAGCTTTCAACGCAAACCCTGACAGGCAAAGCCACCCATCGCTTGACAGGCGGGCGGCGCGGTATTTCAGAACAGATCTATGCCCAGATCAAGCTCAAATACCCCGACATTCCTGCCGCACCTGTGGTCACGGGCTTTGTCTCACTTCAAGAAAAAAACCAACAGCAGGTACGGCTGCTCGGTATTGATCCCTTTGCCGAAGGGCCCTTTCGGGCCTATTTGCCGCTGCAAGCCACCCAGAGTATGGAAGCCCTGCTGCCGCTTTTGACAGGGGAGTCCGCCGCACTGGTATCTAAGCAGTTTCAGGCAGGATTGCCCAATCAGACCCAGCAATTAACCCTGCAAAGTGGCAAAAGAGTCACACGCTTAAAGATCAGCGGGCTCCTGAGCCCCAGTGGAAGTTGGGAACAAGAAGGTCTGCGCCAAGTCATTTTGACCGATCCAGGTACCGCTCAGCAGGTCTTGGGCCAAATCGGTTTCCTCAGCCAGATCGATCTGATCTTAAGACCCGAACAGATTGCCCAACTCAAAGCGGGACTGCCTCCAGACATTCAGCTCAACAGTACCCAAACCCAAAACCAGGCCCTGCAATCGATGACACAGGCCTTTTCGCTGAATTTAAGCGCCTTGAGCTTGTTGGCCCTGCTGGTGGGGATGTTTTTGGTCTATAACACAGTGACGTTTTCAGTGGTGCAGCGCCGCTCACTGCTGGGTACATTGCGCAGTTTGGGGGTGACCCGCCGCGAAATTTTTGCGCTGATTTTAGTCGAAACCACAGCTCTGGCGCTGCTTGGCCTTGTGGCGGGCACGGCCCTGGGTATCTGGATGGGACAGATCGCCTTGCAATTGGTACTGAATACCATTCAAGATCTCTATTTTAAGCTCGAAGTTTCACGCTTTCAATTGGCCCCGCTCAGTCTGATCAAAGGTTGGGGGGCGGGGGGCTTGGCCGCCTTGCTGGCCTCAGCTCTGCCCGCTTGGGAAGCGGCTCAAAGTGCCCCCACAGGCACCCTGCGGCGCTCCGTACTCGAAGAGCATGTGCAAAAACTCTTGCCAGGTCTCTTGCTTGGGGGAGCATTGAGCATGGGCCTGGGCATCCTCTTGATGGCCTGGCCTGGAGAGAATCTGATTGTGAGTTTTGCCGGTTTTTTTGCACTTGTCAGTGGCGCGGCATTGATGATTCCAGGTCTGACCCCACCGCTGATGCAGATCATGAGCCAAATGGCAGGAAAAAACCAGCTTCTGCTGCGCATGGCTCCGCGCAATGTGGCCCGTGCCCTGAGCCGCACGGGGGTCTCTATTGCCGCGCTCATGGTCGCCGTTTCGGTGGTCGTAAGTGTGAATATTATGATCGGTTCTTTTCGCATCACCTTGGTTGACTGGCTCGAAGGCACACTCTCGGCAGATATTTACCTCACCCTCGCCGAACGCGATGGCCAACAGGATTTGCCTTTGAATTTGCGCCAAGAAATCAGCCAATGGCCAGGCGTGTCAGGGGTTGAATCGGCCCGCAACCGCAGCTTAGACCAGCCCAATTATGGCCGTATGCAACTCTTTGTCTTGTCGCGTGATACCGCTCCCCGTCGGCCCTTTGTCTGGACTGATACCACCCCCAAAAATAGGCAAAGCGCGCTCGCAGCAGGCGGGGTATTCATCTCGCAGCCCTTTGCCTATCGCCACAAATTTCAGACCAAGTCTGGGCAAAGTCTATTGCTACAGACCGAAAAAGGCCCCCAGCGCTTTGCCATTCGCGGGATCTACCATGATTATGTCACCGGCCCAGGCAGTGTGCTGATGGCCGACAGCGTCTATCGCCGTTTTTGGCAGGACAATGGAATTGATTCCCTGGCTGTATTTGTGGAAAAACCCCAAACACTTGAAAAAATTTTAACCCAATTGGAAAAAGAACTCAGCCCACGTTACCCAGTTAACATCCAGTCCAACCGCGCTCTGCGCACAGGTGCGCTGGCCATTTTTGATCGGACCTTTGCGATTACGGGTGCCTTGCGCCTCTTGGCCGTGATTGTGGCGCTGATGGGGATTTTTAGCACCTTGCTCTCGCTGCAACTCGAACGCACCCGCGAATTTGGCCTCTTGCGGGCCTTGGGCCTGAGTGATTGGCAACTCAGTGGCTTGATTCTGCTCGAAAGTGGTGCGATGGGGCTGGCTGCGGGCCTCTTTGCCCTGCCTTTGGGCACAGGTCTGTCTTGGGCCCTGATCTACGTGATCAATTTGCGTTCATTTGGCTGGCTGCTGGACTTTCGTCCCTCCCCCGCCTATTATCTCCAGGCCCTGGGCATTGCGGTGGGAGCAGCTTTGCTGGCTGGCCTGTGGCCTGCTTGGAAACTCAGTCGCCTCAGCCCGGCAGAAGCGCTCAAATACGAATAGTCAAAAAAAAGCAACACCCCCAAAGTGTTGGGGGTGTTTGTAGGAGCTAAGCGAACTTAGTTTTTGTTCATGATCTTGTCTTTGAGGAAGGAGGCGCCGACGCCACCTGCGGCACCGAGGCCGACGGTGATGATGGTCAGGGGCAGACCCGCAACACCCATGGAGCCCAGAGCCAGATTGCCGAGACCACCCAGGGTAACAGCACCCAAGCCGCCAACGGCAGAGGTAATGGTGTCGCCAACCACATTGCTCACCGCTTGGCCCGATTCAACTTTGCCTGTGGCAACGCCGACGCCATTGGCCACAGCTGACACACCAGCGCCGACCAAGGCAGACAGGCCTGCACCTTTAAAGCCAGTGATGGCCACATTTTTCATGCCAGTCAGGAAGCCGCCGCCTTGACCGCCTGCGAAGATACTTTTGAAATCAGCGCCCATTTTGGCACCCATTTTATAAGCGGCAAAACCGCCACCGGCACCAGCGGCCAGTTTGGAAGAGATAGAGGTAAAATCTGTGCTAAAACCAGTGCCTGTGTCACCGGAAGCAGGGGCAGTGGGGGAGTAAGGAGTATAGCTGGACGTACCGACAGGCGAAGCACCGGCAGTTGAAGCACCGGCAAAGGGGTTGAAAGACTGGATTGAAAGCGTCATATGGAACTGTCTCCTCTTTATTAATATGTAAGCGTTTTTAATGGGCGCTTAACGATTTCTTAATTATGATTATAGGCCCTGTCCTGGCAAAACTTGGTAAAGGAAAGATTCTCTTTTGATTAAGGATTAGTTAAATTTAAATAGATATTAAGAAGATTAAAACGATCCCAAAAGCTGGACTTGCGCCATTTTAAAAAAGCAGACGGGCTCTTTCTTAAAAAGAGATTAGCAAATTAAAGTCCGTTTCTTGCAAAGAACAGACTTTTTCAATTTTAAACCGCATTTAATAAAGCAAAGGCGGAACCAATCTCTGCCACTCCGCGTCGTATAAAATCCCGCCAAGGAGATTTAAAATGTTAAGCCCAACGCAGAAAGAGCTGCGAAAACTCTCACTATTTGGTTTTTTTTGGATGTTCCTGCCGATCATACCGATCCTGGTGCCTTACCAACTCAGCCTGGGATTGAATATGCAGCAGGTCTTCTTTGTGCAGGTCTTTTTTGGGCTGGTCTGTGCAGCCTTTGAAGTCCCTTCGGGCTATCTCTCCGATCTCTGGGGACGCAAAGGCACATTGCTGGCGGGTTCCCTGCTCTGGGCCCTGGGCTTTGGCTATCTCTATTTTGTCAAAGATTTCACAGGCATGTTGGTTTACGAGGGCATTTTGGGTCTGGCCGTCAGTTTGGTTTCGGGCACGGATATGGCCCTGCTTTACGATTGGCTCAAACAAGAGGAAAGCGAAAGAGAAGCCAGCACACGGGCCCTGGCCAATTACCAGATGTCTCAGGTCTTCTCAGAAGCCCTGGCAGGCATACTCTGTGGCTTGCTTGTACTGCTGTCTTACAAGCACGTGCTTTTGGCCCAGCTGATTGCAGGCCTATTCCCCATCTTAATGGTGCTTTTTCTCAAGGAACCCCCTTACGAAAAGCTCAATAAACATGAGCACTGGAAAAATATGCAAATCGTCTGGAATCACGTGTTTCGAGAAGATCCGCTGCTGCGTCTGATCTTTTTGAATCAGATTATCTGGAGCCTCTCGACCTTTGTCATGGTCTGGCTGAATCAAAAAATCTGGCAGATCGAAGGCATTCCACTGGGGGTCTTTGGTTTGCTTTGGGCCCTGTCCAATTTGGTCGTGGGGTTTGCTGGCCGCCAAGTCAGCCCGCTGGAAAAACGCTACGGATCTGCACGTTTGCTGATCGCCATGAGTTTGATGCCCATTTTGGGTTATGCCTTGCTGGCCATTAGTTCAGGTTGGATTGTGATTCTGTTCGGCTTGCTTTTCCCCCTGAGTCGAGGCATTACCCAGATTCTACTCAAAGACGCGATCAATTGGCGCACACCCGGTGCCATCAGAGCAACCGTGCTGTCTTTAAACAGTTTGCTCTTTCGGGTCGGCTTTGCCATTTTGGGCCCGCTGACAGGCTGGACGGCAGATCATTGGGGAATGAGTAGCTGTTTGGCTTTGTTGGCATTGGTCTTTGCTTTGGGTTGGGTTTTGTGTATGCGCCCCCTGCTCAAAGAGGTGGGCCAAATACCCCGTCCAGACACGGCTTAGCGGAGCATTTAAAAGGGGAAGTCTTTCTTGGGTCTCATGGCAGGTAAGCCCCCCAAGGCATCTGAGAGCGAAGAGGTAAAATGCTGGGTAAAAAACATATCTTCATCCATTTGTTTTTCTTCAGCGACCTCTTCTTCTGTGGGGGCACTCACCAATCCCAACACCTCAGCAAAGCCCCCCAAAAGCCCAATCATCATCGGAGAGATGGACATTTGCTCCAGGGGACGGCTGTTGGATGAGAGTTTTTCAATTTCATGGGAGAGCGCCAGCAGATGCGGTTCAAATTCAATCTGAAAATAAGATTGGGCAGCATGGGCCTGGAGCATGATCTTTTTGATTTTATAAGCATTGGCTCGTTCTTGACGCGTAAGCAAATGGGTCACAACATGGTTAGCCCAAGCTTCTTCGATCTGGTAACGAATCGATTCCGTATCATACATAGACAATGCTCCACAGGGTTCTCTCCTGTTTATAGTACAAGCATCATCCAAAATATTCCAGTTCTCTCCTGAGGCAAAAGCGCAAAGATACCGCCCAAACACAAGCCGTCTCGGATATTTCTGTTAAAATGTAAACAGTCATAAAAAGAGGTGCATGCTTCATGTCTGCCCCATCCGTGGAAAAAATGCTCTTGGAGCAGGGCTTGGTTACATCCCAACAAATAGATTACGCTTGGCGTCATATCAGTGAGCAGGCAATCGGTGAACAGAGTGATATTTTATCGGCCTTGATCGAATTGGGTTTTATCCAAGCGGATATGCGCCCAGAAATTGAGAACCGCCTGAGCAAAGCCGCTGAGCAAGTCAGCCAAGTAAGCAGCCAAGCTGATGCAGAAGCCAATTATCACGATCCGATTGTGCAAATTTTGCTGCAAGAGAATCAGTTGCAGGCCTCCGATCTCGAAAAGGCGATGGAACTCAAACGGGTGAGTGATATCCCTATTCGTGAGGGCACAGCTATTTTGGAAATTGGCGCAGCGACCCAAGAAATGATCCAACAGGCCATGAAGCAGTATTATCAAAAGAATGCCGATGCTGCACCGCCCCCCAAACCTTACGAGTCCAGCCACACCGAAGGCACCCAATTCCAGGGCCTGCTCGGACAGATTCTGCTCAAACTGGGGTATATCGATGATGACCAACTGCAAAAAGCCCTGAAGTACCAGTACCATTTGCCCCGCTCACTCTATGAACCCCTGGGTGAGATTATGATCTCGCTGGGTTTTTTAAATCCACAACAGGTGGATGCCGCCTTGGCGCACCAAGCGGCCTACAACACAGATCCCTTTACCTTGGCCCTGATCGATATGGAATTGATCGAAGACTGGCAGCTTTCTTATGCCCGCTCGATGCGCAGCAATCCTGAATACGCCCAGCTCAGCTTGGTGGATATGCTGGTCAAATTGGGTTATACCTCCGAAAAAGCAGTAGAAGCCCTGCGGGCCCGCTTTGAAGGGCAAACCTAGCTCTAACGCATGACTTTAAGCCAAGCTCATCGCCAAGTCCAAGGCCTCGGCCACGCCCCCGGCATCCACATGCCCCACTTCGTATTTACATACCGCTTTTAAGCGGGGGTCGCCATTTTGCATGGCCACCGAATGGCCCACCAATTCCATCGCCCGGATATCGTTCTGGCCATCGCCAATCATCATGGTTTGCGCCAATGGCACGCCCAAAAGCTCAGCCAATTCGCGAATCGCGCTGCATTTGTCCACCCCAGCCTGGGTCACACTGACAAAATTGGAGTCGGGAACAGAAGGGGATGTGGCGGAGGAATAGAGCACCCCCTCAAAGGCACTGGCCATCAAGGCTGGCATCTGGGCATCGGGGACCACCCACTGGGCACGCACCAAATTGCCCTCAAGGCTGTCCAAAGGACGCGGCAGATAAGGCACATCGATCAATTCAGCATGGCAGCGGGCTTGGCGATCGGCCACAGGATCGCTGAAGCTCTCAACCACATAGTCATGATCGCTGTACAGCTCCAAGACCCAGCCCTGCTCGCGGTACAAATCAAGCAAAACGTTTAAAGCCTGCTGAGAAAGGGGATGAGAGCGGCTTTCACCTGTCCCGACATGGTAGAGGCTGGCCCCACTCTGAAAAATATGCCAGCCCTGGGGATTGAGTTGCTCGGCATAGCCACGGGTCACACTCAGGGCCGGACGTCCGGTACAAATCGCCAAATGCATCCCCGCATCGCGGGCTTTTTGCGCTTGCTGCCAAACACGGGGATGCACCTGCTTTTGCTGACCAATTAAGGTGCCGTCGATATCAATACAGACCAGTCCCAGCATGTTTGTTGCCTCGTTTAGTATTTAGGGGTTTCTCACACGAGGGGATTTTAACACGGGCTTTTGAAGCCTGCCAATGGCATCAATTCAGCTCAGGCTCAGCTGGCAAAAGGGCATGTTGGGGAAAGATCAGTGCCGCCATCTTTAAACTAAAACGGGCCTCTGCCTGTTGACCCGAAGCCGACTGCAGACGCACCAACCAGAGCAAATAGCTGATATCTCGGTAAGCCAAGCAGGAACAGACCAAAAAGACGGTCGCAATCTGGGGCCCATCCATTTCGGGATTCTGCCAAAGTGTCTGGGTAAAAGGCATTAAATAAGTCGGATCTTGCTGCAAATCCCGCATACTCTCATAACTTTGTCCAGGCGGCAGGCGATCGGGCAAAGTGCTGAACTGCCCAGCCAAATACAATAAAGCCGTTTCAATATAATAGACTTCCATTAAAGGCGCTGTGCCCTCAGGCAAATTCTGAAGGAACAGATCGCGGGCGCTGGTGCCCGGCGTATAATGTCCACCCAAAATTGCCACACAGCCCAAATAGAGGTAGAGAGACCACTCCGTAGGCGCAAGCTCCCCCTGGGGGAAATGGGACAGCAATTTTAATAAAACCCTGCGCAGCGCCCGAACCTGTTGTTGCCGAGCGCGAATATCCAGTTCAGCCTGAAACAATTGTTCCCAGTAAAGTTGCTTCAACTCCAATAATGGCCAACGCTCCAAACTGTCGGGAGAATACCAGGGCAAGGTCCGCAATTCTTCTGAGCGCAGGGTGAGACACTGTTCCAAGGCCAATTCAGCAGCCTGCCACTGCTTTGAACGGCGCAGATAGGCCCCTTTGAGAAAAGAATAATCAGGGATGGCGTGATAGGCCTGGGGGCATTCTGCCAGCCCGTTTTCAAAGCGCGCAAAGGCCTGATTCTCCAAAAGACAGTGCAGCCACAAGAGTTGAACCTGGGGCGATTGCAAAACATCTGGATTTTGCTTCAAAATTCGCTCAAACGCAGGCAAAGCCTGGGTCCAATTTTGTTGCTGGCAGAGCGACAAAACCTGGTTCAAAGCAGAGTTAGAAGGGGCTTCCGGTTGATGCAAGGTCAAACTCAACAGAGACCCCATGTCAGCATCCGCTTCAGAGACGAGTAAAAAAGGCGTCAAAGAGCGCAAGCTGGGGGGATGAGCACGGGGAAAGAAGCGGGGCTCTTGGCGTACAGCGACAATATGCCCCTGGGCATCATATTCCTGAATCTGTGCGCAGATAGATTGTCGGTGGTTGGGTGGGAACCACAACCATTGTTGCAAGAGCTTAAAATCCCCTGGACTCAAATGTTCATGGCTGCGCAAAACCAAGATCCAATTTTCCTGGACCCGCGCCACAAGCGATTCAAAATCTGCGAGCAGGGTCTCATTTTCTTCCAGCCAGCTCATTGTGGCTCCCAAACGCAAAAGCGGCGCCAATTCGGTTTTTAAAACCGGGTCTTCGGCAGCTTCTCCCACCCTGAATATCCGCAAGGATTCGGGGGCTGGGGCCTGTAAACGGGTCGGCAAAGGCAAAGCCGTCCAACCCGTAGCAGGCAAGCGCAGGCCTGGATAAAGCAGATCGAGACAGTCTTTTGTTTGAATCGCTGCGGTGCTATGACCGGCGGCAAAAAGAGCCTGACAGGCCCAGAGCAAGAGATCTGGAAAGCCCACCCAATCAAGCGGCTGGGTTTCTTCCAAAAGTTGCAGGGCTTCAGCCAGCGTCAAAAGCGAAAACAAAGCTTTGACCAAAGGTCCGGTACCAGGAAAGGCCCGCAACAGAGACTCTAATAAGACTTTACGCCGGAGTGGACGGGCAGCATGGGCATGGGCCAGACGGTTTTGTGCTTCGGGCCAGGTCAACGCAGGTTCGGCAGACAAAGGCACCAGGGCTGCATTGAGTTCACAGAGACAAGCCTGATCAACCCCCATCAACATCAAAGGCATTTGTTCATGGGGGGCCGCCCACTGTCTGAGCACAGCTGTGTTTTCACGGGCAAAACAGAAAACGGGAGGAAAAAAGGGCAAACTGGCAGGTTGAAAACGCAAGGAGTGAGCAGACAGATCGGCCCCGGTTTGAGAAAGGGCCTGTTTGGGATTCAAAAACACAGGCTGAAGGGTCGTCCACTCCATTAATTCTGCCTGCCAATCAGCCAATACAGAAGGACAAAAATCGGCTTCTGCTTGCCACCAAAGACAGATTTCGGCCAGGGGCTCCTGTTCCAGACATGCCAAGATGACCTGCGCAGGATAGAGGCGCAGCGGAAAAACAATCCGCTTCTGGGGCTTCAAAGCAGACAAAAAAGCAGGGCGCAATCCCATGCCGTTGTCAACCACAGTTAAATTCACCCCATAATCGCGGCGCAGGGATTCCAGCTTTTGCAGATAGGTAGAACAGGGACTGGGCCAAGCAGAAAAAACCAGAAGTACAGCCAGTTGTGACATATGTTTATTGTACCTGCTCTGACCCCAAGAAAGGGCGAACACAGCCGCTCTGGATCCAATTCAGCAATAGTGGTATGCTTGATTGGCCCGTTTGGAAAACGCATTCATCTCAATATTCACCCTTTAAAAAGTTAAATTTTTTTGAGAAATACCCGAATCACCACTTGACAAGTTGTCAAGAAAATTATTAAATAAAGACAGAGAAACAATCTCACCCCTAAAATTCGAGGAGAACGAAAATGAAAAATGCTAAGCAACTGATTCAAATGACCCTGGCCACCAGTTTGGCTCTCAGTATCTTCACGGCCTGTGCCCCCAAAGCAGCTGGCCCTGTTTCTGCCAACACCCCCACCAATTCAAGCACCGGCACCAACAGCTCAGCGACTGGAAGCAATACCTCTACAGGTAGCAACACAAGCACAGGAACAAATGCCTCTACAGGTAGCAGCGTGACCACCACAGCCAGCAGCAGAAGCACAATGCAAGCGGATCTGGTTGCCTTACACGAAGAAGAAGCCCTCTACAGTGATGCCACCACCGTGGCTGCTGACGGTGGATTCAGCGTTAAAGTGCTCGGACAAGACACCACCCGTGGCGAAATTTCTGCCACCGCCAACCTGGGTCTGGGCCGCCCTGCCAATACAACCGCAGCCGCTAAAGCCCGCGTGAGCCGTGCCCTGGCCAATGACAAAGCCAAAGAAGCCCACATGCGTGCCCAAACCAAACTCAAAGCCAAGAAAGAAAATCTGCTCACCCTGCGTGCTCAGTTTAAAGCCTCTGGCGCAGTTACAGTCAATGAAGATGGCACCATCACCATCAATCCCGAACAATTTAAAATCCAGGCCAAAGCCGCAATTGCCAAGAAAAAAGAGAACATCGAAGCCCGTATTGCCAAAGTCAAAGACAAATTGCAGGCAGGCAAACAGGTAGCCCAAGAAAAAATTCAAAATTTGCGCCGCAAAAACAACACGGTTCGCACCAGCGATGTCGACAAAGTCACCAATCCCGATGGCAGCGTGACTGAGACCGTCAAAATTGAATTTGAAAATACCCGGATTAACCTGAAACGCAACACCTACCTGATACGCACCACGATGAATGGCAAGCTCGTCAGCCTCGACTTCAAACTGGATGTCACTCACAAAGACTATACCCGCATGGTCCATCGCACGGTGACCGTCAATGCCGACGGCAGTCGCAATGTTTCAATCGAGTCCACCACAACCTGGAACGACAAACGCAAACGTGAAGTGAACCAAGAGCGCGTTGTGGCAGCTGATGGCTCTGTAACCGGCACCGGCACCATTACCTGGACTGGCGCTGACGGTAAAACCACCACCCGCAATCTGACTGTTGGTATCAGCGCCGCTGGCGACGTGACCAGCTCTTGCGCCGATCCTGCAACCAGTACCACCGTGACCGTGGAAGAGCCCGCCACCACGTTGGCAAGCACGGAAGCAACCGAAACCGCCACCGTAACGGTTGAAGTTGCAGCCACGGCGACAGCACCCGCTGAAGAAACAGCAGCAGAAGTCAATATCGAAGCTGAAGCAGAAGTTCAGGCCGAAGCAACCAGCGAAGCCGCTGCTGCTCCTGCTGAAACAACTGCCACCCCAGCAGCTTAAATTTCACGCCCCTGATATTTACGACCAGTGCGGGAGGGTCTTCGGACCCTCCTTTTTTCTTGGCTTTTGACAGCTGGGGTATACTGAAAACCACCACTCCAACAAGGAAAAACCCATGTCAACAGATCCCTCCCCGCTCTTCGACCCCGACGCTTGGCAAGCCGTGTCCGGGTTTGACTTTACAGATATCACCTACCACCGCGCCCGCCAGCAGGGCACCGTACGCATCGCCTTTAATCGCCCCGAAGTACGCAATGCCTTTCGTCCCCACACCGTAGATGAACTCTTTCAGGCCCTTGAACATGCCCGTCAGTGGAGCGATGTGGGCTGTGTACTGATCACAGGCAATGGCCCCTCTCCCAAAGACGGGGGCTGGGCCTTTTGTTCTGGGGGCGATCAGCGCATTCGTGGCAAAGACGGCTATAAATATGAGGGAGATCCCGGCCAAGCAGATCCCGCCCGGCTGGGCCGCCTGCATATTCTCGAAGTGCAGAGACTGATCCGCTTTATGCCCAAAATTGTGATCGCCGTGGTGCCCGGCTGGGCCGTAGGCGGCGGGCACAGCCTACACGTGGTCTGTGATTTGACCCTGGCTTCAGCTGAACATGCGATCTTCAAACAGACCGATCCCGACGTGGCCAGCTTCGACTCTGGTTATGGTTCGGCCTATCTGGCCAGGCAAATCGGCCAAAAACGGGCCCGTGAAATCTTTTTCCTGGGCTTGGATTATTCTGCCCAAGAGGCCTTTGAAATGGGCATGGTCAACAAAGTTGTGCCCCATGCTGAACTGGAAAAGGTCGCCTTGGAGTGGGGAAGACTGATCAATGGCAAATCCCCCACCGCCATGCGCATGCTCAAATTTGGCTTTAATCTGCTCGACGATGGCCTGGTTGGGCAGCAACTTTTTGCGGGAGAAGCCACACGTTTGGCTTATGGCACCGACGAAGCCCAAGAGGGACGCGACGCCTTTCTGGAAAAGCGCAAGCAGGATTACAGCGATTTTCCTTGGCATTATTAAACTGGGCATTATTTAAAAATAATTGTTCAGAGTGTGTGCTGCATAACTGCTCTGGAGCTGCCAGTGGGATTAAACTGCTAGACAGAAACCCACACTACTTTTACTGAATCCTCTGGATCCACATTTGGCACCAGAGCGGTTTTTGGCCTGCAAAGGAGCATCTCATGGCAGAACCCCTGATCTATACCGCTGAAAGTCCCGAAAACTATTTCCCCTTTTTGGGGGCCCAGGGGCAAAATCTTTGGCAAATGGCCCAAAAAGGTTTGCCCGTTCTTCCCTGGTGGGCGCTGAGCCCCACCCCTTTTAAACAGATCTGCAGCGAAAACGAAGAAGAACTACAAAAATTGCTCGCGCGGATCAACCTGCAATCGCGGCTCAGTTTGGAACAAACCAGTTTTCAATTGGTGCAAATGCTGCAGGAACTGCCTTTGCCCAGTGCGCTGAAAAATGCGCTCAATCACGCTCTGCCCAATGACGGTATCTATTCGCTGCAAGCGTATATCGTCAGTGAGAATTCAGATCTGCAAAATCTGAGCCAATACATTGAGGCCCGCATGTGTCTGCCGCGCCAAGCCCTGGAAGAGAATCTGAAAAACTGCTGGGCCAGCTTGTTTCGGGAAGAAGTAATGCTGGCCTTGGATGCCCAAGGACTTTCGCCAACGGATATCCCGCTGCGGATCTTGATCCAAAAAATGATTCCCAGCCGGGCTTCGGGCCGGGTCTTGACGGTGCACCCCCAAGGCGATTTAAATGAACTCTTGATCCATGCCACTTATGGCCTCAAAGAAGATGCATCCAGCCCACTGGTAGAAAGCGAAAATTACCTTTACCTGCGCGAAAGCCAAAGCTGGGATCTGCAGGTCAGCGAAAAATGGGAGCAGTGGGTGCCAGCACCCGAAGGGGGCATGACCCTGAGCCAGGTACCGATTCAGCTGCGCAGCCAAGCCATTCTCAACCGCCCCATGCGAGAAGCCTTGGTGGAATTGGCCTTGCGAAGTGAAAGACTCTTTAAACACCACCAAGCGCTGGAGTGGAGCCAAGATGCCAAAGGGCAATTCTGGTTGCATCAATCCCGCCCACTGACCAATATTCCCAAAGGGAAAATCACCGTTTTTGCCCAATATGCCTTGGCCAAGCGCTATCCAGGCATCACCTCGCCCTTGACCTACTCCCATCTGCGCCAACGCACAACTGAGATTTGGGGCCAGGCCCTGACCCGCTTGGGTCTGCTCTCGGAACAGAAGTCAGAATACCAGCCTATTTTGGAAAATTTGCTCGGCCATTTGGATGGCCGGGTCTATTACCATCTCGGCCATTGGCAGCGCCTGTTTCAATTGCTGCCTGGTGAAATCACCGATCTGCCACTCTGGGAGCAATGGTTGGCACTCGAAGATCCGCTTGAGCCAGCTCCTTTGCCGCCCTTGGAATGGGGGCCTTACAGCCGCGATTGGTGGAAGTTCAGCCGTCGCTGGAAGGCTTTTCGGAAAAACCAGACAAAAGAAATGGCAGCGTATCTCAACACACGCCAAGCGATCAGCGATAAGCTGAAAAGCCAAGATTTATCCAGTTTAGATACCCATGAATTACTGGCGCTTTACAGCCGGATCTGCGCCGATCTGCAGGCCAAACAAGAAGTGCCTTTGCTCAATCTGGGGCTGCTCAGGGTCTTTGGCAGTTTAAGCCAAAAAGCCTTAAGCCGTGCAGGCTTCGAAAATCCCGAAAGCCTCTTGGCAGATTTGCTGATCAGCGAACGCATGGCAGCTCAACACAGCGCTTCACATGCACGCCTGCAATTGGCAGAACAAATACAGGCAGCTCCCGATCTGCATGATTTTATCCTGCGCCACCAAGACGATCCCGATCTGATCAAGCGCCTGCGTTACAGCCGTTTTGAGCTGTTTTACACCCAGCTCAGTGCCTATCTCGATGCCCACGGAGAGCCCAGCCCCCCCAGCTATAAATTAGAGACCATTACAAAAGCACCCGCAGCGCTGATCAGCAGCCTGCTGACCCTGCTTGAAGCGCCCCAGAATCTGGCAGAGCAACTTCAGGCTGAAACAGAGATCCGCACTGAAGCCGAAAGGCGTTTGAAACAGGAAAGCCGCCTGAGCCCTTTTTTGCAAGCGGGCTTAAAGCACTGTCTCAAACAGACCCGATGCAGCCTGCAGACGCAGATCTTGGCAGAGCAAGCAGAAGCACGGGTCTTGGGCTATTTGCGTCAGATCTTCAATGCCCTGGGAGAAAAACTGGTCGAGGCAGATGCCTTGAACCATCCCCGCGAGGTCTTTTTGTTGAGTGTCGAAGAACTCAAGGCCTTTGTTTACGGCCATGGGGGGTTGCCGTCACTCGAAACCCGTTTGCAAGAGCGCGGCGACGAAGCTAGGGCCTGGGAACACCGCCACCCCAGAGCTTATTTGCGCACCCAGGGACCGGTCAGCCTGAATCAGATCCCGCAGCAACGCCTCAAAACAAAGACCGTCCTAGCGGCAGACAATTTCGGCACGCAAAAACCAGAAGCCATTTTCCAGGCGGGCCTGTACGGCAATACAATCTGATTCTGGATGGGCCTGGGCCACGACAATCGCATTGAGCGCTGCGCGCAGGCGCTCGCGTACCTGCTCAATGCGGTCTGCTCCTTCGCCATTCTGGGGTGTGTGCAGTTCTACCCATTTGAGCTGACCACTCAGGCGCTCACTGCCGCTGGGCCAGTTCTCGCTGCTGAGCTGGGTCAATTGCGGAAAAGTCTGGCGCAACTGGGTTTCCAGGCTGTTGGCCGGGGCCCCCGTCGACGACGGACTGACAGGCGGCGGGGTGGCAGGGGGAGGGGTGGATTCGGGCTGTTGCATCAGCTGTGAACATCCTGTGGATAAAAGTATCAGCAGCGCAAAGGCCTTCATCAGCCGCAGGCCATATCGAGAATCAGTTCAATCAAGGGGGTCTCAATGCCTGTGAAAGAAACTTCCCGCCCCTTTTCAAGCGAGGCGCATTCGGGCTGGGGGTGCCGAAACTCCAACATCAAGGCCTGCAAGCGCCCGGCCAAAGGCGCCGTTGACAGTCCCACTGGCCAATAGAGGCGAATCTGCTGCACGTGGAGATAGCGTTTGTTCTGGACCTTGCCCGCCTGATAGAGAACCGAGATAGAGGCATCGGGCGCTTCAGGGAAGGTTTGGCGCACCTTTTGCAAAACCTGGCTGACATCGCGGTAAGGGTAATTTTGCTCAAATTCATCCGGGCGCTGCACTGAGGCACAGGCAACCAAACTGGCTAAAGAGAAAGCGAGAATAAAAGCTTTTTGTATTTTAAACATCAGGGATTTAAAATTAGGGATGGTGAGGCTTGCGTGGAGGCTCAGCATCTTCGGGGTGGGCATTGATCAAACGGATCGCGTATTGCAGCACAAAGACCACATCATCGTCGATCAATTGGGGGTATTTGCGCACAATGTCGCGCAGATTTTTTTTCTGGATAAATTCTTCAAGAATCAGCTCCAGAGACAGACGAACCCCAGAAAGACAGGGTTTTCCATTCAAAAAGCTGGGGTCGCTGACAACATGACGCATAAGGAAGTAGTATCTCTTTTTTGAGCTGGTATATAATTATAATAACACGAATAAAAATCAGGCCAAAAAATGAGTTCCCAAGCACTGCAAAAGACCTTTCAGCCCCTTGAATGTATCGGTACGCCCTATGAGCGCGGCAAAACCCAAGGCCGCGAACTGGAGCGGGCAATTGGGCTGTGTTTTAATGCCTTTTTCCAGTCGGACACCTTTGCCCTGCTCAAACCGCGCTGGCTGCCCCAGTCTTTGGCCGTTCGGCTCGCCGCCTGGCAATCGCAAAAGCAGTTTTTACCCACTTTGCGCAAACATTACCCCCACTATCTCGAACAAATGATGGGCCTGGCAGAAGGCAGCAAAATCCCCCTCAACCGCTTTGCTTTTGTCTGCGCTGCCGAAATTTTATTGGCCTCTGTGGGCTTCCAATTGGGGGCCTGCTCCTCTTTGGCGATTCCCACTGCATTTTCGGCCAGCGAAGAGCCCCTTTTGGTCAAGAATTTTGACTATCCCTTTTTCTTGCGCTCCTCCAATTTGGTGCGCAAAACCAAACCCAGCGAAGGTCTGGCCTCACTTGAACTGACCATGACGCCGTTAAGTGGCTGCCACACAGGTGTCAACGAAGCCGGCGTGGCAATCACATATAATTACGGCTATGGCCAAGACAAACCTGAGCATTGGCTGCCGATCACCCTGCGCGTGCAGGAAGCCCTGCGCACCTGTGAGAGCGCCCAAGCTGTGATTGACTTTTTTAAGACCGGTTTGCAGGCCGGAGGCGCCATTATGACCGTCTTGGACGAAAACGGGGAGATGTTTTTATTGGAGATTTCTTCGAGCCGGGTCGAAGCCAAGCAGATCAACCAAAATCTGCTGATCGCCACCAACCACTACCAATTGCCCAGCCTGCTCAGCCACGATATCCCCGTCAACGCCTATTACAACCCCCAAAAGAGCGTGCCCGAACTGGCGGGCAAACGGGTGCATGAATCTTCGGAAGCCCGTTTTGACCGCCTGCATGAATTGACGGGCACCAAGATCCAATTTCATGAAAGTGATCTAAAAAACTATTTCAGCGACCACCACCGCCACGGCCAGGGCAACGACAACACCCTTTGCCGCCACGGCGAATATTTTGAAACCACCTGCTCTGTGGTGATCAAACCCCGCAGCAGAGAAATCCACATTGCCCTGGGCAACCCTTGCGAAGAGCCGTACCAGATCTGCCGTTTAAACTAAACGCAGCAATTGGGTACAAAAATTGGGCACAGAAGTTGGGCTCAGACTGGAAAAGAAAGACAAAGCCGTGAATACAAGACATTTGGCTGAATTATTTGCCCTGAATGGCCCTTTGCCCATTTATTGCATCCACCCCAGCCCCCAATGGGCACCTTTGGCCCTGGGGCTGATTCTGGGTCATGCCCAGCAAAACTTAGCTCCCCACCGCTTCGACACCGCGCCTCGCTTTGTTGCCAATGTGGCTGAATTGCAGGTCTTGATTGACAAACACGGCCCCGGCATCTGCCTCTTCTCGAATTATATGTGGACCCGCGTCGCCAATTTGGAGATCTCACGTTGGCTCAAACAGTATTCCCCCCTTTGTCTGACCCTGCACGGTGGCCCAGATACCCCCGCCTATTTTGAGACCTGTCAAGGATTTTTGCGGGCCCACCCCGAAGTAGATATCGCGATCCACGGCGAAGGCGAAGAGACCGTCAGCGAACTTTTAAACAGCCTGGCCCAAAACCCTGTTTTGCCCAAAGAAGTGGCGGGACTGGGTTTTCTAGCAGAGAATACCTTGATTAAAACCCCCACAAGGGCCCGCAGCGAAGATCCCAATCTTTTTCCTTCGCCTTATCTCAACGGGATTTTTGAAGCGGTAGACTACCAGCACTGGAATTCAGCGGCGATTGAAAGCAACCGGGGCTGCCCTTACGGTTGCACTTTTTGTGATTGGGGCTCAGCCACCTTGCAAAAAATCCGTCTCTTTGACCTCGATCGTGTGGCTGCCGAAATCGACTGGCTGGGCCGTCACGGCATTTCTGAACTGTGGATCACCGATGCCAATTTTGGTATTTTTGAAAGAGATGTCGAAATTACACGCTTGATCTGTGTTACAAAAGAAAAATACGGATACCCGACCCGGATTGTCACCAATTATGCCAAAAACACTAAAAAACACCTGGTGGAAATCATTGAAATGCTGAGTGATGCTGGCTTGATCAGCAACGGCATAGTCTCCCTGCAAACCCGCGATCCAGGCACCCTCAAAGCCGTCAACCGCACCAATATCAAAACATCAGAATACGACAAACTGCGCAAGGCCTTCGAAGACAAACACCTGCCCATGAGTACCCAATTGATGATCGGCCTGCCGGGCAGCAGCCGAGAGTCTTTCAAACAGGATTTGCGCTTTTGTTTTGAGCAAGACATTGAGGTTCAGATTTTTCGCACAGTGGTCCTGCCCAACAGCCCCATGGCGGCCCCTGAGTACCAAGCCGCCTGGGAATTACAGCACGACGAAACAGGCATGTTGATCTCGACCAAAGATATTTCTGAGGTTGAGATGTTTCAGATAGAACAATTGGCCCGGCTCTTTCGCTGCACCCACGCCTATGGCCTGTTTAAATATTGGCAGAGCTGGTTGCAATGGGAATACCAAATCGACCCGATCGACTATCTCGATCAATTGCTCGCAGATCTGCCCAGCTTAGAGGGCAAAAATTGGCTGCCCCGCCTGATCGACCGAGATTCTCCGCCCTTTGACGTGATCAATACGCACCACAGCCTGCGTGAGGCCCTGCGGCGCGAAAATGCCTGGACAGACTTCTATCAGGAACTCAAAGTCTATACCTTGATGCGCTATCCCGCAATCCCGGATAGCCCAGAAATGGATCTGGTACTGGAATTGCAGACCGCACTGATGCCCGCTCAAGGCCGCCAATGGCCACAACACCTGCCACTGGCCCATGACTTTGCTGCTTATTATTTTGAGCACCGCCAAGATCCCCACAGCCCACCGCTGAACAGCTATCCGGCCACAGTCTTGGAAGTGAACGACCCCCTGGGTCTCTCAGAAGAAGAGCTGCGCATGGGCCACCGCGTCAAAGGCCGCCCCGCTGCAGTCTGGGAATTGGAAAGCCCGCTGTTGCTCGGTTCATCGAGCGAGCGAACCCTGAGTTTAAAACATCCAGCTTAAGTGACACGGCAATCAGCCGGACACAGGGAGGGTCTTACTTCTATGTGTTGATGAGGTGGGTCTTTTTATAAAAATTTAGGGGCTTGGCGTGTTGCTGGGAGTTGGGGTTGGTTCAGTGGGTTTGGAGAGATGAAGGGTGATTTCTTTTTCAGAACAATTTTTAAACTCTGTCCCACAACTGGGGTTTAATTCAAAATTTAATTGAAAAGTCTGTTGTCCCAAAACCTTGCCTTGAAAATTTCTGAGAATAACTTCTATTTTATTGGCTTGAAAATGATTCACTGTATACTTAGTAAAATTTACTTTTCTGTACGAGGGATAGGGAGTAAGTGTGGGTAATGGGGTTATCCTTCTAGGCAAAGGCGAAGGAGATGCGGAGGGAACGCTCGGGGATGGTTCCAATTTTATAAGCTCCCCTTCACAATTCCCTCTAGGCTCAGGATCAAATAATTGAATATTTTGAGGTAAAAGTTCACATTTTCTGATGAAGTTTTCTTTGTCACTTTTGATCTCAATTTCAATATCCTCGCTGACGGGTGGCTCCAAGTGAATAGTTAAGACGGGCCCTGTGCAGCTACCACAACGGGCATTGCGCAAGTTTGGATTACAGCTTATGGCAAAGAGAAAGGATAGCCCCGCTAAAATAGTTCGAAACATTTTCAACTTCAAGTTACAAACTCCTTTTTCACTTAATCTATTGAACGGGTCACCGTGATAAGGTTTTCAACTTCTTTTATCGATAAGAAGCTCGTCCACCTACGAACACGCAACTGACCTTTACCCAAAAAAGTGGAGACCCCAGAAAAGGGTGATCGCTTAAAATGG
>JADMKE010000048.1 GCA_018780035.1 Candidatus Sericytochromatia bacterium | reverse complement strand
ACCAGGGAGTTAAAGTTGCATGATTTGCTGTCTTGACACTGGGGAGCACTATACTGTTGCAATTGGTTTTGGCTGTCAATCAGCAATGGGCGATGATCTCTTTCGAGACCGAGGCGGACTCTGCCCTCGAATCCGCCGAAGTGGTTTCTGTCGCTGAAGCGGCCTCTGCCACCCAACCCACAGAAACAGCTTCTGTCGCCGAACCCGCCTCAGCTCTTGACGATTTTGATCCGCTGCAGGCCAGCCGCTTAAGCATGCAATTGCGCGCCAAATTGCAGCGCACATTTTCGCCTGAAGAAAAAGCCAGCATTCAAGCTGAACTGGCGACTTTGGCAGGCAAACAAACTGCCTATTTTGGTCTGCGCCAGGTTCAGGCTTTGCAAAAACAGACCCTGGATTTGCAATCAGACCAAACGCGGTTTTTACAGGCCAAACTGACATCCAGTCAGTTTGAAACTTGGCGCAAACTGCGTTTGAGCACTTTGCAGAGTCTGGCGCGTCTGTTCTCACAAGGTGCAGAAGAACCGGCTGTGGTCGCTGCTTTGACCGCCGCACAGGCCCAAGCCGCCCGTTTGGGGCTGGCGGATGCCCAGAGCTGGACCCAGAGCGAAAGGCAAAAACGTCAAGCCTTGCCCGCTGGTGCAAATGCCGGGCTGGTTCAGGCTTTTGGGGCTTGGCAAGCCGCTTGGGATGGCCTGATCGATGCGGCCTTGACTGACCTGCAACGTTTGGGGCATTTGCTCAAACAGAACGCACATCAAAAACAATTGCAACGCCTGGAACAGGTCCAACGCGATTGGCAAGCGCAAGCCGCCCAGATCAAAGCGCTGGAAGTCGATTATTTGGCCTGCACAGATCCACTGGCACAAGCACCCCTCAAACAGGCACTTTTGCAGGCCTATGCCGAAGTGCTGGCCCAATTGCCCGCAGCCACGTGAGCGATCAGTCGAATGCTCGCTGCATCGCTCCGCTCAGGAAGCTACTTGCTCAGGCAATCATGGGTATTCGGGATTTACGTCACCGGGTTCAAGCTTCTTTCGTTGGCATCTCAGGATAATTTGAGAGTTGAAATCCCATAGTATAATGAAATTTGCATGAGTAAAACAGAAGCGCAGACACGCAAAGATCTGATCGATCTCAAGCTGAAAACAGCTGGATGGGATGTGGGTAATCATGCTCAAGTTGGGATTGAGTTTGAAATCCCTGTTTGTGACGCTCTGCGGGTGAGTGAGCAAAGCAGTGAATATGGCAGTGTTCAGTTTAGTGACTATGTGCTTTTCGGCAAAGATGGAAAATCTCTTGCCATTATCGAAGCCAAAAAGACATCAAAAGATGCTGAGCTTGGACGTGAGCAGGCCAAACAATACTGTTTGAACTTGGAAGCACAGACGCAACAATTGCCTTTTTGCTTTTATACCAATGGACACGAGATTTTTTTCTGGGATATTGGACAGTATCCACCCCGAAAAGTAATCGGTTTCCCAACGCGAGATGATTTAGAGCGCTTGCTCCATTTACGCCAACATCGCCATTCTTTGAATGACGCACTGATTAATACATCGATTGCTGGGAGAGATTATCAGATCAGGGCTATTCGAGCGGTGATGGAAGGCATTGAAAAAAAACGACGTGATTTCTTGCTTGTAATGGCAACGGGAACAGGTAAAACGCGCACCTGTATTGCCTTGGTAAATGCGCTTATGCGAGCAGGTCATATTGAACGGGTTTTATTTTTGGTGGATCGGATTCCCTTGAGAGAACAAGCGATCACAGCTTTTAAAGAATATTTGCCAAATGAACCCCGTTGGCCCAAAATCGGTGAAAAGCTACTGGCCAAAGATCGCCGTATCTATGTTTCCACTTATCCCAGTATGCTCAATATCATTCGCGATGAATCCCAATTTGTATCTCCCCACTTTTTTGATTTGGTGATTATCGATGAGAGCCATCGTTCGATTTATAACACCTATCGCGAAATTCTTGATTATTTTAAAGCCATCAATGTGGGTTTAACAGCTACCCCAACCAATGTGATTGACCACAATACCTTTAAATTGTTTAAGTGCGAAGATGGTGTGCCTACTTTTGCCTATACCTATGAAGAAGCTGTAAACCACAACCCCACTTATCTGTGTCAATTTCAGGTGATGAAAATCCAAACCAAATTCCAAGCAGAGGGAATTAGTAAGCGAACCATTTCACTGGATGATCAGATGCAAATGATGCTGGATGGCAAAGAAGTTGAAGAAGTTAATTTTGAGGGTTCTCAGCTTGAAAAACAGGTAACCAATTATGGAACCAATGCCCTGATTGTCAAAACCTTTATGGAAGAAGGTCTCAAGGACCCCGATGGCGTTCTTCCGGGTAAAACGATTTTCTTTTGTGTTAGCAAAGATCATGCCCGCAGATTGGAAAAAATCTTTGACAGCTTATACCCTGAATATGAGGGTGAATTGGCCAAAGTGATGGTTTCTGATGACCCCAGAGTTTATGGCCGAGGGGGCTTGTTGGAGCAATTTACCAAACAGAATTTACCCCGCATCGCCATCAGTGTAGACATGCTGGATACGGGCATCGATGTCCGAGAAATTGTGAATTTGGTTTTTGCCAAGCCTGTTTATTCGTATACCAAGTTTTGGCAGATGATCGGGCGAGGCACACGCTTGATTGAAGCTGGCAAACAAAGGCCTTGGTGCCCCGAAAAAACTGGGTTTTTAATTTTGGATTGCTGGGATAATTTTGACTATTTTAAGCTCAACCCCCAAGGTAAATCCATTCAGGTCCAAATCCCTTTGCCTGTGCGCTTGTTTGCTTTAAGACTGGATAAAATGGCTTGTGCCCTGGAGCGTGGTGCAATAGCTATTTTGGAAAAGGAAACCTTGCTACTTCGTGATATGATTCAAGCTCTTCCACAACAATCGGTTGTTATTCAAGAAGCACAAAAAAACCTTGAACGTTTGAATCAAGGGGCGTTTTGGCATCTGTTGAACCCCGAAAAATTGGGTTATCTTCGTCAGCACATCCAACCTTTGTTTCGGACTTTGTCCCAATCTGATTTTAAGTCTATGCGCTTTGAAAAAGATGTCTTGGAACTGTCTTTGGCAAAATTGGCGGAGGAGTCTGAAAAATTTGATACTCTCAAAGCTGCTTTGTGTGAGCAAATCGCCGAGCTACCTCTGGCTGTGAATATCATAGCCAAAGAACAGGCGTTGATTCAAAAGACGCAAACCGTTGCTTATTGGCAAGGTATTCAAGATCAGGACTTTGATACCCTTGCCGAAAAACTGGCCCCTTTAATGAAATTCCGTGAGCGCCGCTTTTCACAAGAGATTGTTAAATTGGAGCTTAAAGACCTGATTATCAGCAAAGAAATGGTTGAATTTGGCCCGGAGCATGAATCTATCAGTGTTTCTCGCTACCGTGAAATGGTCGAAAACCTGATTCAAGAACTGAAAGAAAAACACCCTGTTTTGCAAAAAATTAAGCAGGGCCAAGAGATTAGTGAAGTCGAAGCCGCAGATTTGGCCCAAGCGTTGCAAGCGGAACACCCCCATATTACTGAGGCACTTTTGCAGAAGGTTTATCAGAATAAAAAAGCACGATTCTTGCAGTTTATTCGCCATATTTTGGGGTTGGAAATAATTGAAAGTTTTTCTGAGACTGTGGCTAAAGCCTTTGAGGAGTTTATTCAAAGCCACAGCACCTTGACCTCCCGTCAGTTGGATTTTTTGATGCTGTTAAAAGAGGTTGTGCTTGAAAAAGAGCAGATTAGCAAACGGGATTTGATTCAATCTCCCTTTACCTTGTTGCACCCACAGGGGATTCGTGGTTTGTTTTCGAGCACCGAAATCAATGAAATTGTATCGTTGACAGAAAGATTGGCTGCCTGATGACGCCCCAAGAATTGGCCTTGCTACTACAGGCTGGTGAAGGCTATTTGATTGAATTCAAAGAAAATGTCAACAGCGATCTGCCCAAAGAAATGGTGGCTTTTGCAAACGCTTCAGGCGGGCGTATTTTATTGGGCGTTAATGATCAAGGGTTGGCGAGTGGGATTCAATTTACGAATTCCTTGGCTTCTCAGATTCAAGACATGGCATTGCATTGTGACCCGCCTGTTACGATTGAATTGGAGCCATTTCAAAATATTCTGATCATTCATGTCAAAGAGGGGCTGAATAAACCTCATCGGGCCAATAAAGGTTTTTTTCTGCGCAATGGGGCCAACTCTCAGAAAATGACCACCCGTGAGATTCGGGCTTTTATGCAGGCCGAAGGGCGCATCCGCTTTGATGAGATGTTGCGCAATGATCTCAACTTTAAGCAGATCTTTGCCCCTGAATTATTAAAGTCCTTTTTAGAACAAGCAGGTTTGGCTGTCAAATTAGCCCCCACAGCTATTCTGCAAAATTTGGGGGTTTTGAGCTGGCAGGGCAAAGAGCCCATCTTCAACAATGCGGGTGTGCTCTTTTTTTGCAAGGAGATGTTTCCGGTGCTGTATCAGGCCACGATTACCTGTGCGCTGTACAAAGGCACCAACAAAGTCTATATTCTCGACCGCAAAGACTTTACAGGCCCTTTGCTCAGCAATATTGAAGACACCCTGGTTTTTTTAAAACAACATCTGCGCCTGCGCTACGAGATCAAAACCCTGCAACGCAAAGAATTTCTCGAAATTCCCGAAGATGCCCTGCGTGAAGCGGTGGTCAATGCCGTTTGCCATCGGGATTATTTTGAAAAAGGCTGTGCTGTTATGATCGAGATCTTTGATGATCGGGTCGTGATCACCAATCCTGGCGGCCTGCCCAAAGGTCTGTCCAAAGAGAAATTTGGGCAACTGAGTGTGCCACGCAATCCCTTGATTGCCTCTTTATTGCACCGCGCCCATTATATTGAAAAAATGGGCACAGGTATTCACCGCATCCGCGAAGTGCTTAAACAGGCGGGTAATCCCGCGCCTGACTTTGATATCGACAGCTTTTTTACGCTGACTTTTCAGCGACCGACAGAAAAGGAGTGGCGAGAGGCCGGAAGCGAGACTTCGGAGAAAAGTTCACCAGAAAGTTCACCAGAAAGTTCACCAGAAATGGCTGGCAGGCTCACCAAATTGGGGCTGAGCCAAACCCAGCAAGAACTTTTGGCTTTCATTCAGCAAAACCCCAGTATCACCACTGAAGAGATGGGCAATACACTCGGAATTACCAAAAGAGCGGTTTTAAAACAGATCAAGATATTGAAAGAAAAACAGATCCTGCAACGCCTGGGGGCCACGAAAAACGGTCATTGGCAAATTATCAAAGAGGAAACATAACCATGCTGCTACAACAACATTCGGGGCTCAAAAATAAAATCAACGAATTGTGGGACAAGTTCTGGAGTGGTGGCATTTCAAACCCCCTAACAGCGATTGAACAAATCACCTATCTGCTGTTTATGAAGCGGCTCGATGAACTCGATCTCAAGCGCATCAACGATGCTGAGTTTACGAAAGAAGCGTATACTTCCAAGTTTGAAGGGGTGTTTAAACTACCGGGTAGCAGACCAGAAGATGCTGGTATAGACAAACAAGCCCTGCGCTGGAGTCATTTTAAACGCCTTGAAGCAGAGGTCATGTTGACCCATGTGCAAACCTGGGTCTTTCCCTTTTTAAAAGAACTCAATGGCGGTGAGTCGCCCTTTACACACCACATGAAAAATGCGGTCTTTATTATCCCCAAGCCCAGCCTCTTGGTCGAAGCCGTTAAAATCATCGATGAAATTTTCACCGAGATGGAAAACGATGCCCTGCATGGTGGACAGGCCTTTCAGGATATCCAAGGGGATGTCTATGAATACCTTTTGTCTGAAATTGCCACCGCTGGCAAAAACGGCCAATTTCGCACCCCTCGACACATTATTAAGCTGATGGCAGATTTGGTCCAGCCACAATTGGGGCAAAAGGTGGCCGATCCTGCCTGTGGTACTGGTGGCTTTTTGTTGGGGGCTTATCAGTATATGGTCTCGCAACTGGATAAAAAGAGAGAGCGACTTGAACCTGACGAAGATGGTTTTGTGCGCAGTTCTGTCAGTGGCCTCTTAACCGAAGAGATTCGCAGCATTTTAAGTCAAAGCCTGCATGGCTATGATATCGACGTGACCATGGTGCGGCTGGGCTTGATGAACCTGATGATGCACGGGCTCGAAGAGCCACAAATTCATTATCAGGACACGCTCAGCAAAGGTTTTCATCAAGAAGATTTCTATGATGTGGTGATGGCCAACCCGCCATTTACAGGTAGCATCGACAAAAGTGATATCAACGAAAACCTGAGCCTGAACACCACCAAAACCGAATTGCTGTTTGTGGAGCGGATTTTTAGGCTGCTGCGCCAAGGGGGCACAGCGGCAATTGTTGTGCCCCAAGGGGTTTTGTTTGGCTCCAACAAAGCCTTTGTGGCTGCCCGCCAAATGATCATCGAAGAAGCTGAACTTAAAGCGGTGATCACCCTGCCCAGCGGCGTGTTTAAGCCCTATGCTGGGGTTAGCACTGCTATATTGATCTTTACCCGTGGCGGTGAGACCGAGCAGGTTTGGTTTTATGAGATGCAAAGCGATGGCTATTCTCTGGACGACAAACGCAGCAAACTCGATGGCTATGGTGACTTACAGGATATTGTGACCCGTTATCACCAACGCAACCCTGAAACAGATACGGATCTCAGTCAGCGCTGTTTTTATGTGCCCAAAGCCAAGATCAAAGAAGAGGGCTATGACTTGAGCTTTAGCCGTTACAAAGAAGAGATCTATGAAGAAATTGTCTACGATGACCCTCAGGTTATTCTAAAAAGGCTGATCGCCTTGGAGGTGGGCGAAGGGGCTGAAGTCATGGCCACAGGCGGGATTCTGAAGAGGCTGTTGGAGTTGGAGGAGATGTTGGGATGAGAAGAAACAATCAGACAAACTGGCCTTTGAAAAAATTAAAAACAATTGCAGAAATAGTGTCTGGCTCCACACCTAAAACTAGCAATAAAGATTATTGGAATGGAAATATTCTTTGGGTAACACCAAAAGATTTATCTAAATTACGTGGAAAATATATTGAAGAAACAGAAAAAAAGATAACTGAAGCTGGATATCAGAGTTGCTCAACAACTTTGGTTCCGGCAGGTTCCGTACTATTAAGTTCTCGGGCACCAATTGGGCATCTTGCAATTGCAAAAAAAGAGCTTTGTACAAATCAAGGTTTCAAAACGTTTTTACCAAAACCAGAGCTTGATTCAGGGTATCTTTATTATGCTTTAAAATATTACATGCAAGAAATTAAAAATATAGGGAGGGGGGCTATATTTGCTGAAATTTCCAAATCGATGATTGAAAATTTTGAAATACCAGTCCCAGAATCGTACGAAGACCAAATCCGCATCGCTACCTTGCTTTCCCATGTCGAAGCCCAGATTGCCGCCCGCAAAGAAAGCCTGAAACTGTTGGATGAATTGGTCAAAAGCGCGTTTTTGAAGATGTTTGGCGATCCTGTTAAGAATGAGAAGGGGTGGGAAAAACAACCTTTAACTACGGTTTGTATTCTTCAAAGTGGAGGAACACCCTCTAAAGCAAATCCTAATTTTTGGGATGGAAATCTTCCATGGTTTAGCCCTAAAGACCTAAAAAAATCAGACCTCTGGGATTCAATAGATCATATTAATGAAAATGTGCCAGCTCAAACAAATATAAGATTACTTCCTAAAGATACTGTTGTCATAGTAGTTCGAGGAATGATTTTAGCTCATACTTTCCCGGTCAGTGTTTTACGTATTAAAGCAACGATTAATCAAGATATGAAAGCTTTAATGCCTCAAGTAGAGCTTCATTCTCAATTTTTAGCAGAATGTCTTCGGTCACAATCAAAATTTGTTTTGCAACAGGTGTCGGAAGCTGCTCATGGAACAAAGCGATTAGATTCGGAAGGACTTCATAAAATTGGAATTATTCTCCCTCCCTCGAAGCTCCAAAATAAATTTGCAGCCCTGGTTGAGAAAGTAGAAGCCATCAAAAGCCAATATCAGCAAAGTTTAAGTGAATTGGAAAATCTCTATGCTTCACTGAGTCAGCGGGCATTTAGAGGAGAGCTTGATTTAAGTCAATCAACCTACCTTACTCAGCATGTTCAGGCTGTGGTTGCAGGAAAAGAGATAAGTAAAAAACTTAGAGAATTTCAAAATTCGGGGATTGATTTATCAAATCTATCGCTTTTTTCAGAAAATGTAGCCGGAAGTGCTTCCAAAATGTTAAGGGAGTCACTCAATAAAATTTTAAATGATTCCCCTATAAACACCACTCAGCAAATATCCAAGTTGATCCAGTTCCATTTCAAAAACAACTTTGATTTTGATGATTTGAGTTATGCATTAAACAATTATGACTCAGAGCTATTACAGGATGTTACTTCCTACCATCAAATCAGACAGGCTTTAATGGAATTATTGGAGCAAGAGCCAGAAAAGTTGCGTCAACGCTTTGATATTGCTAGTAAAAAAATTGTCTTGGCTCCTAAAAGATGAAACTCCTGCGCCTCAAAATCACTGATCCAACTGGCTTTCGCAGCTTGGCAGCAGGCTTTGAGGTGCATTTTTTGCGAGAATGGGATCGCGCTGATGCAGATAAGCTCAATCCGTATATTCTGGCTGGCCCCAATGGCAGCGGCAAGTCCAACCTGCTCGAAGCCCTGGCTGCGATCTTTTATCATTTGGAATGCCAACACCTCGAATACCGACCCGAAAGCTTTGAGTATGATGAAGACTCAAATCCACAGGGATTTCAAGCAGAAAAAGCCACACCTGATGGCTTTGAAATTGAATACCTCATTCCCTGTCCGGTTGAATTAAACCCCAACAACCATCAAGCCTTGGCCCATATTTTGATTCAAAAGCAGCCCCAAGCGCTGCCGCAGGCCATCTGGATCAGCCGGGCAGATTTTGATCCGGATGCAAACCCAGAATTAAGTGGACAAGAACTCAAACAATGCCTGCCCGAGTTTGTGTTGGGCTATTCTTCGGGCGAAAACGAAATTTTGAGCCTGCCTTTTTTTAAGATGCGCTTTTTGCACTATGACGAATACTGGGAGCATTTGATCGGCGAAAAACATTATGGTTATACCCCTGAAGGGCGTTTGATTTATCTCGACAAAGACTTCAGTCAGGCTATTTTGCTCAGTCTGTTTTTGGCCCATGACAGCGAGACAGATCCTGAGAGCTTCTTGCTCAAGCCCTTTCAAGAAGAAGTCGGTTTGACGGATATCAAACGCTTTCGCTTGGTTGTACGCAAGGCCGTTCCGCTTACCCTTCAACAGGTGGGTAAAGTCCCCAAATACCTCTTTCTGACTCTCGACAAAGAGCAGGATGATTTTGAAGCGAAATGGGGCCAATCTAATTTTTGGATTGACCTGACCCAAAAACTGCAATCCCATAGCCATGAGGATGTTTTTCTGGCTCCGCTGAGCAAACTCAAAAAATGCAGCACCTGTTTCTTTGAAGACGAACAATTTTACTATTTTGATTATTGGGTCAATGAGGCCACCAAACAGGCTTTTCGCCTACATTTTGGCTCACCTTTGAGACTCTTTCAGACCTTTCAGATTTTGCTGACGCTTAATCTCTTCACGGTTTCAAATCTCCAGAAAAAAGAGCTGTATCAATCGCAGGATCTTTATGTCAATGAAAACATTCCTGCCTTGCCCAGTCATGAAAAGATTCTGCGCTTTGAAGACGTCATGATCCAGAAAACGGGAATTACCCAGCCTGTGCCCTTAAAAGCCCTCTCTGACGGAGAACATCAGTTCTTACATGCCTTGGGTTTGTGTGTGCTATTTAAAGACACCAATAGCCTGTTTTTATTGGATGAACCCGAAACCCACTTTAACCCGGATTGGCGGGCCAATTTTATTTCCCGTTTGCGGGATTGTTTTCAAACAAACCGGAACGAAATTGCCCAGGCTGAGCCAACTGAAACACGCCGAGAAATTTTAATCACAACCCATTCCCCTTTCTTGATTTCAGACAGTTTGCCTGAATATGTCTTGGTATTTGATAAAGGGGAGAGCCTTGAGGTATCGCGCCCGGATTACCAAACCTTGGGGGCTTCTATCAGTCAAATCACGTTTAAAACCTTTGGCAAACGCGAGACCATTGGTGGCTATGCCGAGCAGATTTTAAATGCTTTTGTAGATCGCTTTACAAAGGGCGAAGATCCTAAAAAAATTATGGATGAGACCTATGAAGCCCTGGGGGACTCCATAGAAAAAACCTTGTTTGTTCAGCAATTGCTGAATGCGCTAAGGCAAGAATAATGCTGTTCACTTACCAATATGTTCCCCACAGCATGGAAAAAATGCAGGGTTTTATTGACTTCATCTTTAACGAAGTCTGGGCAAAAGCGCCTCAAAAAGGGGATTATGACGCCCTTGCTTTATTCGCTCCTTGTCCCGATCTACAAGAAGTCATTCAAAGTTTTCATTATTCACCTCTAAAATCAGCCAACTTTTTTTTAACCGGGATTCAGACAATCTATGAGCTGTTTAGACCGCTTGCTCCAGAACAAATACACCAACTGATAAATTGGTATCGCATCAACAATGAAATTGAGAAGGTCTGTCAAAATAAACCTGGATTTCAGCCTGTTTGTTATGCGCAAATCGAAGTTCAGTTTGCAGCATTGGCCGAGGAATTTAAAAAGTTTTTTGGAGGGCTGTACAATCAAAATTTTTTAGGTTTAAAGGCCTTGCGCGAAAAAATAGGAAATATTGATATTTGTTATGACCAATTTATGATGGTTAACAATCAGGGAATATGTCCCTTTTGTGGAATCAATGCCATGAAAGGGCACCTGCAAAATACTAGCAGAGAGGCTTACGATCATTATTTGCCCAAAGCCATCTACCCGTTTAATTCCATCAATTTTCAAAATTTAGCCCCTGCCTGCCATGAGTGCAATAGTTCGTACAAATTAGCCAAGGATCCACTTTTTAAAAACACACATCAACGTGAGGCGAGCAATCAACGTAAATCTTTTTATAGTTATGCAGAAGACTCTCCCCAAATTGATATACATATTGAATTCTTAAGCCCGGATATCAATTCATTGACCCCAGAACAAATTCAAATTTTATTTGGCCCGAATCAATATCAAGAAGAGCTAGAAACTTGGCAGGATGTGTACGGCATTCAAGAGCGATATAAAGCCAAATGTTTGATGCAAAATGATGGGAAATGGTGGCTGGAGCAAATTATCGCTGTGAAGGGGCGTGGTGGAAGCGTCACACCCCAGGCCTATCTGCAAATTAAATACATGGAAGCAGAAGAAAAACCATTTGCAGACAACAATTTCCTCAGAAAACCCTTTCTGGAAGCCTGTGAAAAACTGGGGCTTTTTAATCAAGCCCCACAAGCAGAGTTGCGAGGGTCAATCCAGTCGGAATCAGTCAATGTTTAAATCTGATGAACTGGGAACCGTGAGAGCAGGAGAAAGACCTGACTGGGTAAGACGGGCAACAGGAATCCCGCCGGTCCAGGAGGGACAAAGGCGGGGTGACTCTTAGCTTGCTGCACGCAGGACGCGTGCAGCGGGCGGCCCGGCTGTCCAGTCACGGTCTATCCTGCTCTGAGCAGCCAGTAGCATGAATTCGGTGTTCCATCTGGTTCCAGCTCCCGCAAACAGCCCGCCCCTGTGTTATACTTTGCCCAATTAAAAACCGCAGCCACAAAAGGACAGAACGCCGATGACAGAGATCGCCATCATGGGAGGAGCCGGGTATATCGGTTCCCATGTCGTCAAGTATCTCTTGCAGCAGGGCCACCAGCCCGTTGTCTACGATAGTCTGGTCGGCGGCCATGCCGAACACCTTCCCAATTGCCCCTTGGTGCAGGGCGAAATTGGCGATCGCGAAAAGCTCACCCATTTTTTTAAACAGTATCCGGTCGCAGCTGTGATGAATTTTGCCGGATTAATTGCTGTGGGGGAGTCGGTTTTAGAACCTGCACGCTATTACCAAACCAATGTCTTACAGACCCTGGCCCTTTTGGATGCTGTGCTGGAAGCCAAGATCCCCCATTTTATTTTTTCTTCGACCTGTGCGATTTATGGCCCGCCGCAATTTTTGCCTCTGACCGAAGAACACCCTTTTGCCCCGGTTAGCCCTTATGGGCGCACCAAATTGGCGATTGAATTGGCCCTGGCCGATTATGCGGCTGCTTACCCCGATTTTAACTATGTGTCACTGCGCTATTTTAATGCCTCGGGGGCTGACCCCGAAGGTGAGATGGGGGAATGTCACGAACCCGAAACCCATTTGATTCCGATCATTTTTGAGGCGGTACGCGGCCTGCGTTCATATGTTCAGCTCAATGGCACAGATTATCCGACCCCCGACGGCACCTGTGTGCGCGACTATATCCATGTCTGGGATTTGGCCCAGGCCCATTTGCTGGCTCTGCAGTATTTGCAAACACAGCAAAAAAGCCAATGCTTTAATTTGGGCAATGGCAATGGTTATTCGGTGCGCGAAGTGATCACAGAAATTGAAAAGATCACAGGACAGGGGGTGCCTGTACAAGAAGGACCGCGCCGGGATGGCGATCCTCCCATACTGGTGGGCTCCAGCGCCAAAGCGGAAGCGCTTTTGGGCTGGAAACCCCGTTACCAGCGTTTAGAGACCATTCTCAGCACGGCCTGGAACTGGCATCAAAGCCAGAGATAACAAAGGTCTGGGTGTTTGAGTTGTGTTTGTGTATTTGGGGAGAATTATTCAGCGCGTCTTTTTTTGTGCTGTTGCAGGGCTTCGCGAATGGCTGTGTGATTCGAGAGCATGGTGGTATTGTCATGAGAGAGAATCACTTTGGCCTGCTGGGCCACGGTGTTGACCAAAAAATAACGGTTTTCTTCCCCTTGGCTGGCTCTGCTATTGGTTGAATTCGGAGTGGTCATATCGTCTTTTCCCCTTTGAGAAGTGATTGAAAGATTCGCTGACGTTCCGCCTGAATAATCGCTGAAACCGTTTGCACGGCTTCTTCCAGCTGATCATTGATCACGTAATAGTCATAGTCTGGTAAATGGCCCATTTCTTCTTCTGCCCGTTTCAGTCGTGCCTGGATGGCTTCTTCGCTCTCGGTTTTGCGTGTTTGCAAGCGATTCAACAAATTGGCGCGAGAGGGAGGCATGACAAAAATATGTACCGAACGCCGTTCCCAATTTTTGCGGATTTGTTGACCACCTTGAACCTCGATTTCGAGAATCACATCTTCGGCACCCGCGATCTTGTTTAAAACAAAGGTGCGGGGGGTGCCATAATAATTGCCATTGTAAAGCGCATATTCCAAAAATTGGCCCTGTTCAATCCGGCTTTCAAATTCTTCTTTGCTAACAAAGAAATAGTGTTGGCCTTCGACTTCTCCGCGCCGGGGGACACGGGTGGTCATGGAGATGGACAGAGTCAAACGGGAATGTCGGGGCAAAAGCGCTTGGACAATTGTCCCTTTGCCTGCACCCGATGGGCCTGAAATGACAAACAGAGACCCTTCCCCTGGTTGTTTGAGGAATTGAATAGTCTCATCTAGGTTTGTTTGCATACTTATTGCCTGTTCTCCAATTATACTCCAGACTGGCCCTCTGAGGGAGATGGTCGTCAAGATCCGTTGGCTAATTTGTGCTTAGAGTATAATGAAACCAATTATGAAACCAATTTTAATTTGCCCTTTGAGGACCCATGGAAATATTTATTAATCTCGAAACCGAACCCGATCTGTTGTCCCGCCTGAACTACAAACTCGACAATCACCGTTGGGTGGCCTATCTCGAGAGTCTGGGCAAATCCACCCATTGCGCTCCCGATACCATCGTCAGTGTGACCTTTTCCGACAATGCCACGATTCACCACCTCAATTATGAATACCGCGAAAAAGATCAGCCCACCGATGTGCTCTCATTTCCCCAAGATCTCGAAAACCATCTGCTTGGGGATATTATTGTCTCGCTTGAAAAGGCCCAAGAACAGGCCTTGGAGCGCGATCAGAGCTTGGAACGTGAATTGGCCTTTTTGGTGACCCACGGTTTTTTGCATTTATTGGGCTACGATCATCAGAATGAAGAAGATGAAAAAGAAATGTTTGAGCTGCAAAAAGCCCTATTGGAACTGCATTTCCCGATCTGTTTTCAGGCCTAAATTTTGTCTTCGCTGTGGGCTTGGGCTTCGAGCCAGGTTTGAATCTGGCGAATTGAAATGCCCCGCTGCAGCAATTCAGTTGGGGCTGTCAGGCCTGTGAGTTTTTCCAGGCGCTGCCGCAATTCGACCGCCAAAAGCGAGTCAAAACCATAGCTGTCGAGTGGGCTGTCTGAATCGAGTTGTGAGGCGGGCAGACGCAATAATTGGCCAATTTCAACCCGCAACTGGGCGAGCAGATCCCCTGGCTGTCTGGCCTGAGCAAAGGCCTGCCCCCGAGCTGTGTTTTCGGCTGTGGTTGGGGCGATTTCCTGAGCCTGTTGAAGGGCGTCGCGGGGAGCGGGGGGGACCCACCAATGGCCCTGGCGCAAAGCCAGAATCGGGCTCTCGGGCGGCTGCCGCAAAAGCATTGCCAATTTGCCCCAACTCGCAGGGCGGGTGTCGGGCAGGTCGCAGAGATAAAAATCTGCGCCTGTCTGGGAGCGCTTTTGGATTTCTTGCATGACTTGGCTGAGTGCTTGTTCCTGCTCGGCTGCTGCTTCGGGCGGGTTGCCTGGATTTTCGCTCAATAGTTGCTGCTGATTTAAGCTTAAATACCAGATGGGCAAGGCGGCCAGGGTTTCATTTTTTTGCAAAAATGCCAGGGTTTCGGCCTGTGTCTCCAGGGGGCTTTCCAGGCCCGCAAGATAAAGCAGAGCCGGGCGCTGACCTTTTAACGAGCCCAAATAGGTGTCCATTTGGACTTTTATGTTTGCGCTGTCTTGGTTTGCCAGCGCAGTGACCAGGCCCGAAGGCAATTCCAAACAGGTCAGTCCAGAGCTTTCCAAAACCAGCGTCAAGGCTGAACTCCAAGCTGCGGAACCCCCGGCCAAAAGCCAAGTATGCTGGCTTAGCTGGGTTTTAGCGGCCTTTAACACTTGCCAAGCAAGGCCTGTTTGGCTTGCTGCCTGCTGGGCCAAAACAGGTCTGGCCAAAGTCTGAGCTGCGACAGGAGCCAGCCCATAATTTTGGCGCTCCCAGGCAGACGCAGGCAGAGGCATTGGAGGCAGTAGCTGGGGGGGCAGCAGGGTCTGCCAATTGGGATCGTGGCCCAAAGCATATAACTCTCCCAGGGTCAGCAAAAGGGCTTTGCGCTCGGGGTGGCCCCGGCGGCCACAACCAGCGGCCCAAAGACCTTGGCTTTGCAGCCCCGGAGCCAAAACGGGGTGGGGTCCGATCTCGAGAAAATGGGTATATCCCTGGGCTTGGGCTGTTTCAATGGCAGCCTGAAAACGCACAGGGCTGCGCAGATTTTGGGCCCAATAGTGCTGGTTGAGTTGATCCTCAGGGCTATCTGGGTCTAGCCATTTCCCTGTCAGCGTTGAAATCATGGGGATCTGGCCCTTTTGTGGACATAGATGGGCCAAGCGGGCGGCGATTTCAGGCAAAATGGGATCGACAAAGGGACTGTGGGAGGCCACGGTAACCGCAATCGGCCGGGCCAGACGCCCTGTTACTTCGAGGGTGATGGCAAGCTGTGAGAGGGCAAAGACCTCCCCTGCCAGCACCGTCTGTTGTGGCCCGGCTTGCACCGCCCGGACCAGATGCGGTTTTTCCCAGCGGGCGGCGGCTTCCCAGCTCAGATCGGTCAAGAGCATGGCGCCTCCGGGAGGCAGGCTTTGCATCAGCAAACTGCGCTCGCAGATAATGCATGCGGCATCGCTTAAACTGAGCAGACCCGCAATATGCGCGGCGGCCACTTCCCCCATGCTGTGGCCGATCACCGCCTCGGGAAAAATGCCCCAGGCTTGCCAGAGCCGGGCCAAGGCAATTTGATAAGCACAGAGCAGGGGTTGAATCTGATCGATGCGCTCTTCCTGCCATTGGGTTAAAAGTGCTTCAAGGCCTGCCGGGAACCAGGGCTTAAAGGCCTCGGAACAGGCGGCAAAGGCCTGGGCAAAGGCCGGCTCTTGCAAGAGGCTTTGGCCCATACCCAGCCATTGACCGCCCTGGCCGGGAAAGACCCAGACCAAGCCCGGCACTGTTTTTACAGGTGTTAAATCTGGGGGCAGGGGTTCTGCCAAGAGGCGAAGTCCTTCGTCCAGGCTCTCGACCACCCAACTCAGGCGCCAGGGCTCGTGGCGACGTCTGTGGGCCAATTGGGCTGCCAGAGCTGCAGGGCTGGGCTGGGTGTCTTTTTGCAGGGCCGTTTGCAGGCGCAACAGGTTTTCTTGCAGACCTGCTTGGCTGCGGCCCGAAAGCACCCATAATTGGGCGTTTGCCTGCTGTGTTGCTTGTGTTTCTGGAGCTATTTCGGGCTGCTTGTCTGGCAGATCGAGAATCAGGTGGGCATTGCTGCCGCTGATACCAAAAGAGCTGACCCCCGCCAAACGTGGCCCTGACCAGGGTGTGTTTGCGCCTGGGAATTGCAGCGGGCCGACAAAATCACTTAACCGCGGGTTGAGCGGGGTGCCATTTAAATTGGCGGGTATCACGCCGTGACGCAAGATCAGCAAGGTTTTGATCAGGCCCGCCATGCCTGCTGCTGCTTCCAAATGGCCCAGCAGGGATTTGACCGCGCCAATATACAGCGGAGGCTGGGCCGGGCTGCGCTGGCCATAAACCGCGTGGATGGCTTCAACTTCGATCGGATCACCCAGGGGCGTGCCCGTGCCATGGGCTTCGAGATAGCCCAGCTCGTCGGCCTGCAGGCCAGCACGCTCCAAAGCCAATTGCAAAAGCCGCATTTGGGCCTGGCCGTTGGGGGCGGTCAGGCCCTGGCTGAGGCCGTCGTGATTGACCACACTGGCGCGGATCCGGCCCCAGAGGGGGCTGTGTTGGGGTTGGTGGTCTTCCCAGCGCTGCAAAACGACCATGCCTGCGCCCTCGGAGCGCACATAGCCGTCAGCCGCAGCCGAAAAAGACTTGCAGTGGCCATCGGCAGAAAGGGCCCCAGCCCATTGAAAGCCCAAGCTGACATCGGGTTCGAGAATCAGGTTAACGGCCCCGGCCAGGGCCAGATCACACTCACCACTGTTCAGGCTCTGGCAAGCCAGATGAACGGCCATCAGAGCTGAAGAACAGGCGGTATCAACGGTCATGGTGGGGCCCTGGGTGCCCAATTGGTAAGCAATGCGTCCGGCGGCCACGCTCAAGGCCACACCTGTCACGCTGCTGCCACTGCGGCGAGCTTCGCCGCCAAAGAGGCTGCGCTGGGCATAATCACTGCCCGAAAGCCCAATAAAAATGCCGACATTCTGCTCTTTGAGGCTTTCGGGCAAGAGACCCGCGTTTTCGAGGGCCTCCCAGGCCAATTCCAACAAGATCCGCTGCTGGGGATCCATGCTCTCGGCCTCACGGGCCGAAATGCCAAAAAAGGCTGCATCAAAGGCCTGAATATCCGCCAAATAACCGCCTTTAAAAGCGTCAGTTGCTGAAGCTCCAGCAGCTCCAAAACGCGCCTCTGGCGGTACTGTAATTGCGTCTTGGCCAGTCAGAAGGTTGTGCCAAAAGCGGTCAGGATCGTTGGCATTTCCTGGAAAACGGCAGGCCAGGCCGAGAATGGCGACTGGGGCCTGGGTTTTGGGTGACCGTGGGCGCAAGACTGAATCCGGACTTTTGCTTTGGGTCACCTTGTCTGGACTCAGCAAGGCGGGCAGCAGTTTTTCCAACGTGGGATAGTCCCAGAGCAGCGAAGGAGAAAGCGGGCGCTTCAAATGGCTTTCCAAATCTGCCTGCAAACGCACGGCCAGAGCGGAGTCTAGACCTTGCCCGCGCAAGGGCCGGGTCAGGTTGATCTGGGCAGGTGTCGTTTGCAATTCTTCGGCCAGCCACTGGCGCAGCCACCTTAACAGGGCTGCTTGCTCCCGTGCAAATGTTGCAGATGTTGCATTTGTGTTGTCTGCAGCGCTGTCTGGGGTCGTTTCTTTGGGTGAAACAGGCAGAAGAAGGGGTTGATCGGCCTTTTCTTCCTCTGGGTCTGGAGGCAAAGTGGGCCAGCTAAAATGGGCCTTTAAACTGGCAGGGTCTTTTTCCAGGGCTTGGCGACAGGCTTGGCGCATCAATTTGCCACTGGAGGTTTTGGGCAGGGCCCCCGGTGGCAGCAGCAGAATCCGGCGCGGGGCGACCTCTGATGTGGCTTCGATCCGCTCGACCAGGGCTTGGCAGAGGTCTTCTCCGGCTTCAAAGGGCAGGCTGACTTCAAGCAGCAGGGCCAATTGTTCGCTGTCTGGGCCAGAGAGCGCCACGGCGACGGCACAGCCGGGGCGAATTGCCGGAAAGGCTGGGCGCAGGGTCTCGATTTGTCTTTCCAGATCTTGGGGATAGAGATTGCGCCCGCGCACAATGATCAGGTCTTTGATGCGGCCTGTCACATAGATTTCGCCCCCATGCAAAAAGCCCAGATCGCCGCTGCGCAGCCAACTTGTGTGGCTGCCATCATTCAGGTAAGCGCCAAAGTAGGCTTGGGTTTCGGCTTCTCGGTTCCAATAGCCTTTGGCAATATGTGAGCCGCGCAGCCAGATTTCACCCACGTGATTTTCGCCTAAGTCTTGGCGCGTCTGAGGATCCACCACCCGCAGCTCTTCGTCGCCCCAGGGGCGGCCCGAGCCTACCAGGATCTGGGTATCGGGGCTCTCTGAATCGGGGTTCTGGCTCTCTGGTCTCTGGGCGGTCAGCGCTTCGACCCGGTGTTCGACCCGGTGTTCGGCCAGGGCCGCACGGCTGACCGCGAGATACACAGGGCGCTCCTGGCGCAAACTGCCGCTGATAAACACGGTGGCTTCGGCCATGCCATAAGCGGGATACATTGCATGGCGGGGAAAGCCTGCCGGGGCGAAATAGGTGAGGAATTTTTCGATCGTGGCGTGTTGCACGGGCTCTGCGCCATTTAAGACCAGCTTGAGCGAGCTGAGATCCAGGCTGTCACGCTCAGCGGGACTGATTTTCCGCACACAGAGATCATAGGCAAAATTGGGGGCGCCGGTGGCCGTGCCACGCCAGTCTGAGATCAGCTTGAGCCAGCGCAGGGGTTTGCGCAAAAAGTCCAAAGGGCTCATCAAAACGGTATTACCACCGACATAAAGCGATTCGAGCAAATGCCCGACCAGCCCCATATCATGGTAAAAAGGCACCCAGCAGACGACGGTATCGCTGCGCTCGCCCAATTCAAAGCCCGCTTTGATCATCGCCAGATTGTGCAATAAATTGCTGTGGCTGATCATTACCCCTTTGGGCAGTGCGGTTGAACCTGAGGTGTATTGTAAAAACGCCAGACTTTCTGGCCCCAGTGCTGGTTTTTGCCAGCGCTCAGGATCACTGCTGATCAGATCTGCGGGGGTCAGCCAGGTCAGGGCTTTGAGGTCTTTTTGGCCGGATTGCTGGATCATGCCCCCGGCCATTTGGCGGAAGGCCTCAACCGTGAGCACAACCGGGGCCTGGGCATCGGCAATAATCGCCAAGAGGCGCTTGAGACTGTGTTCCAAGCGGTGTTGTTCGGGCGGATAAGCGGGCACGGGAATCCAGCCCGCATAGAGACAGCCGACAAAGGCCTGCAGAAACTCTGGGCCCGGCGGAAAGACCAAAAGGGCCCGGTTGCCGGAAGGCTGCAAAGCCAAGAGCCGAACGGCCCAAGCGCGGGCTGAGGCGTCGAGTTCGGCATAACTGAGCTGGGAGCTGAGGTTTTCGCCATCGCCAAACCAACTCAAGGCCTTCAGCTCAGGGTGGGTCTGGGCCCGCCAGCGCAGGAGTTCGACAAAGTTCTCACAAGGAGGGGGCAGTGAAAGCGGCATGTGGCCTCAGCTCTTGGCAATCATGGAGCGCAATGTTTGCAGATCTTTGTGCCATGTACCTTCGGGATAGTTCTTCAGGGCCTGATCGAGTTTTTCCAGGGCCAGGGGCTTTTTGCCACTTTTCCAGAGGGCGTAGGCATAGGCCTTGGCGATCAATTGCAGTTGATTGTCATTGATCTCTTTTTCGCGCTCTGAAAGCAGGCGCTGCAAGCGCTCGATGGTTTCGGTATAGGCATTTTTCTGGTTGAGACTTTGGGCCAGATCAATGGCAATTCCAGCCACCACCCGGCCCGGTTTGTCCCAGCCTTCGGGGGCCTGGTGGTAAAAATATTTATCCATGGCAAAGCGCTGCAATTCCAGCAGTTGGGGGTAACTTTCATCAGCGAGCCTGAGAAAAGAGAGGGCGGTCACGACCGTATTGTCATTGCTGGGAAAATCCAAAATGAGCTGGTAACTGGCTTTGAACATTTCCAGATCGGGGCCCGAGCGCGAAGGTTTGCAGCGCCAAAGGGTGTTGAGCCCTTCGATATTCGCCAAACGGGGGGCGGGGGTGTCTTCCCACCAAATGGGTTGGGGAAATTTGGCCATAAAATCCGTGCGAAAGGCCTCCGCTTCGGGGCTGGTTTCGGGTTTGACTGGCGGCAATGCCGCGTCAAAACAGGCATGGTGCAAAGCCTGTGGCTGGCGTGGGCCCTGTGGGATGAGGGCCACTGCCAGGCCGCCTCCCACCAGCAAAACCAAGACGCCAACTGCAATCAGGGGCTTTGTCAGTTTTTTTTGAGGTGCTGGAGCTGCACTGGCTTTTTTCTCTGCTGTGTTAAACTCTTGGCCGTTGGCGGCTCGCTCTAAGGCGGCCAGGGCTTCGCGGGCCGAACGAAAGCGGTGGGTCACACGCGGATCCACCATTATTTCCAGCCATTGGAGCAGCAGTGGAGAGCAGGAGATGTATTCCTGAAATTGCAGATTGTGTCCTGCTTGAGGCAATTCAGAGGGAGAGCGTCCCGAGAGCAGGTGGATCACCGTTGCCCCCAAGCCATAGAGATCGCTGGCGGGCTCCGCTTTGCCTGCAAATTGTTCGGGGGCCATATAGCCAAAGGTGCCCACCACTGTGCGCCCGCCTTCGGGATGCAAGAGATGTTGGGCTGCGCCAAAATCCACCAAATGCACTTGTTCTTCGGCGTCGCGCAGCAGATTTGAGGGTTTAATATCCCGGTGTACAACCGGTGGATTCAGACCATGTAAGTATTCGAGGATGTCGAGCACCTGTCGGGCGATTTGAATGACTGCACCCTCGCTGGGACGCCAGCCATTGTTGAGCATGGTGGCGAGTGAAACACCTGGGATTTTTTCGACCACCAAAAACAACCGGGTGCCTGCTTCGTTTTTAAAATAGTCAATCAGGCGCGGTACACCCGTATGGTTGAGATGGGTTAAGGTTTGGGCCTCGCGCTCAAACAATTCCATGCGCTTCCAATCGTCGAGAGCTTCAATCTGCAGCTCTTTGACAATCACAAATTCATTCCGCTCAAAGTCAATCGCACTGTACGTGGGATTGAGTGGGGAGGGGTTGAGCACCGCTTCGATCTGGTAGCGGTTATTGAGTTTATCTTGGGGCACAAGGCTCATAAGGCGGTTCCTTCTAATTCAAATCTTTGGCCTGTGAGTCTCTCCAGAGCCAGCAGGGCCATGGCAAAGACCGAAGAGGCACTCCACAGGCCTGTTTCCCGTTTCAGGGCCAAACCACGCAATTGGCAGGCTTCAAAACCGGCCTGCAGCAGGGCGGGGCGGGCCAAAAGCGATTCGCCCAAGGCATAGACCGCGACTTCCAATTCGGGTTTTACCCCGCCGAAACAGTCACGGGTCACCGCTTGAATTGCGGCAGCGGCCTTGTCACGCAGGCGGGCATAGAGCAGATCCCGCAATTCCAAAATCTCGGCCTCTGAGACCAAAAAGGGATCGAGGCCTATCAACTGGCAGAGCTGGTTGCGGGCCCGTTCGGGGCTGGGAAACGATTGGCCATAGGCGTGTTCTTCAAGCAACGTTGGGTCACTTTCTGCCGACTCTGCCAAAAGGGCAAAGATCAAATCTGTGCGGTAATGGCGGGGCACAATTTGAAAGCTGCCCGTCGACAATTCCACCCGTTCGCAGAGGCTGTGCAGGGGGACTATTGTCAGGCCCAGCCAGTGAATGCGGTTTTGGCTGTAGCGAAAGCGCAAATAGCCATCGGGGTCTTGCAGGCCAACCGGGTCGATCTGCCCGTTCACAATCGGGATAATATCCAAGGTGGTGGTGCCAAGATCAATCGAGAGCCCGTTTTGAATTTGCCGGGTAGCCAGCGTGGCTGAACCGACAAAATTGGTCAAGACATAGCGGTATTTTTCGGCAGGGGCCAAGGCCTGAATGGCTTCGATCGGCGTGAGCGTGCCCAGGGCTGAGACCAAAAAGACCGGGCACTGTTTAAACACTTTGCCCAGAATCTCGACCAAATGATCGACCGATTCATGGAAGCGGTCATAGCTGTACGAATGGCTGCTGCAGACCGCAACGCCAGCGATCTCGCTCAATTTGAGGCTGTTTTTGAGGCAAAAAGACATCAATGCCAGGGGAATGCCGCTCTCGAAGTCATCGCGGCGATCGCTGGTCAGGGGCAAGGGCTGAGAGGCCCAGACAATTTCAGAACTTTCGAGATCGCCCTGAAAGCGAATCAGGCAGAGCTTGAGTTTGGCATTGCCCAGATCGAGGCCGAGAATCTGCATCACTCACCCCTTTGATAAGTCTTCGACGGGTCTCCCCTATTTTAAGCGCAGGCCGCATGGGGGACAAGGGCAAGCCGCGATTTAATGGCCAGCGGGCATCCCACCTTTGCGCGGATCCGATGCACCTGTTAAACGTCCACCTTGGGCCAGAATCGCCTGAACCGTGCTCTCCGAGCTGCCAAGTTGCAGTGTATGGCCTTTGGCCGTGAGGGCTTGGCGCACGTCCAAGGGCATGTCTTTTTCAATAAACAGCGTTTCGGGCACCCATTGGTGGTGAAAGCGCGGGGCCGAAACAGCTTCATTCACATTCATGCCAAAGTCGATCACATTTAAGATCGTGTGCAAGGTGCCTGTGATAATCCGGGGCCCCCCCGAAGCCCCCACGGCCATAAAGGGTTTGCCGCCTTTGAGCACAATTGTGGGGGTCATGCTGCTGAGGGGTTTTTTGCCGGGGGCAATTGCGTTGGCAAAATTGCCAATCAGGCCAAAGGCGTTGGGCACACCCGGTTTGCTCGAAAAATCGTCCATTTGATTGTTGAGCAGAATGCCGGTGCCCGGCACCACTGTCAGTGAACCGAAATAGGTATTGACCGTTTCGGTGGCCGCGACCACATTGCCAAAGCGGTCCATGACCGAAAAATGGGTGGTGCCGTGGTCTTCTGTGGGCGCTTGCGAAGTGCCAAAACTCAGGCCTTTTTTGCCATAATAATTGCGCGGCAGGGTTTGGTTTTGGGCTTCACTCAGGCGCTTTTGCAAGCTCAGGGCATAGTTTTTGCTCGTCAATTCTGCCAGAGGCACCTGCACAAAGGCCGGATCGCCCAAAAACTCAGCCCGGTCGGCAAAGGCGTGTTTGAGGGCCTCGGTCACGCTGTGGACATAGCCCGAAGAGCCAAAGCCCGAGCTGTTCCAGCCCAAGGCATGTGGCTCCAGCAAATTGAGGGTTTCGATCAGGGCTGTGCCGCCAGAGCTGGGCGGGGGCATGGTCAAAATCTCATGGCCGCGATAATCACCTTTGAGCGGCTGACGCAGTGTGACGCGGTAATTGGCCAGATCTTGGGCGCTGATCAGCCCGCCGTTGGCTTGCATGGCCGCCACAATTTGGCGAGAGAGCCCGCCGGTATAAAAGTCAGAGATGCCTTTATCGGCCAAGGTGCGCAGGGTCTTCGCCAAGTCGGGCAATTTGAGTTTTTCGCCGAGCAAATAGGGGCTGTAACCCTGTTTATGGGGGCTGGGTTTAAAAAAGACCTTTTCAAATTCGGCTTGGGGCTTACTTTGCAGGCCTTTGATCCGCGCTTGGGCGACTTCGGAGGCCTCGCGAAAATGGGCGTCGGCAACAAAGCCTTTTTCAGCCAAGTTGATGGCCGGGGCAAAGAGGGTTTTGAGCGGGCGTGAGCCATAGCGTTTGTGGGCCGCTTGCAGGCCTGCGAGCAGACCCGGTACTCCCACCGCTTTGTAACCGACGGTGCTCAGGCCGGGCACGGCATTGCCCAGGGGGTCGAGGTAGATATTTTGATGGGCAGCCGCCGGGGCCACTTCGCGGTAGTCGAGCACTGCCGTTTCGCCGCTGGCGAGGCGAATCAGCATAAAGCCACCGCCGCCAATGCCTGTGCTCTGGTTGCGCAAAACCGAAAGCGCCAGAGAGGTGGCGATGGCGGCATCAATCGCATTGCCTCCCTGTTTGAGGATATTGGCTCCGACCTCGGAGGCCTGTCGGTGGTCGCTGGCGACCATGCCATGGTTGGCAGAGATCGGCGCTGAGACGGCGGCCCAGGCTGTCGGTGTTACAAAGGCGGGCATTAAAAATGTCAAACCCAGCATGGGCAGTAAACGCGGTTTTTTCATAAGAAATCCTGTGTTTTTGCTTTATTATAACAGCCCCCATCCAGGTGGATCGGCCTCGCTTGCTTAATTCCAGCAGATGCTGTCGCTCTGCTCGCCCCAGGCCTGAATGCGGGTATACAGTTCTTTGGCCATTTCTAGTTGGCCGCTCTCTTGGCAGTGCCGGGCCAAATGCACCAGACTGGGCACATGGTCGGGATTGGCTTCCAGGGCCCGTTGCCAGCAATTGAGGGCCTGGGCGGTGTCGCCGGCCTCTTGGGCCAAAAAGCCCAGCTCACACCAGGCGGGGGCGTTGTGCGGATCGAGATCGAGCAAATTGCTGTAGAGCCTGGCCGCTTCGCCATAACGGCCGATCTCGTGGTAGAGATGCCCCAAATTAAACAGGGCGGAGACATGGCGGGGCTCTAAGACCAGACAGCGCAAATACCAGCTTTCGGCCTGCTCGGCTTCACCCAAGCTGGCGTAGAGATTGCCCAAATTATTGCAGGCCCTGAAATAGTCAGGGTCCACTTCCAGGGTTTTGTGAAACCAGATCACCGCCTCTTCCCAATTTTGCAATTGTTTGTGGAGCAGGCCAATATTGTTGTAGGTTTTGGCGCGAAAGGGATTGAGAATCAGGGCGTTTTCGTAATGGGGCAGGGCCTGTTTGGGCTGTTTGAGCTGCATCAGGGCATTGGCCAGATTGTAATGGGCAGCTTCGGAGTCGGGGTCTTGTGCCAGGGCCTGGGTATAAAATTTCAAGGCCGCTTGAAAATCGCCCTGATCGTAGGCCAAATGACCCTGTTCGAGTAATGCCGCGCTGTCCATTTTTGAGGTGCCTCCAAGCATGCCATGGTATTATAACGCATATCCCTGCACAAAAATCCCAGCCTAAAAGGATGCCATGTCAGCTTTCCAAGATTACGATACCTTGATTGTGCCCTTTGAGCGCTCGTTTATGCTCTATCGGGTGGCGGGGCTGATTCGGGCCGAAGCCCAGGGCCTCACGATTGAATTTCAGACCGTTGAAAATATTTTGGGACTGGTGCGTTCGCGGGCGCGGAGTTTGTTTGTGCCCTACCGCGATTTGGTGGAATTGCGGCTCTTGCCCCACCGCTTGCGGGCCGCTGAATTGCAGATTCAGACCCGCAATTTGCAGGCCCTGCGCAAATTGCCAGGCAGTTTACAGGGGCGTTATCTCTGCCGCATTCGCCGCCGCGATCTTTTTCAGGCCGAAATGCTGGTCTCACAAATTGAATTGGGACTGGCCCAGGATCGCATTCAGCGCCTCGAAAACCCCGAGCCCGAGCAACCCCTTTTGCAAGAGCCGCTGGCGCGCCTAATTCTCAAAGAGGCGGCGGCCCGGCTGCGCAATTTACTCAACTGAATTTACAATGCCTTCCGTCTGAGCCTCAGTCCGATCCTCTTGCTGCCAATAACTGAGCCAGGCAAAGGTCTCGGGCCCTTCAAGCGGCGCAATCTGGCGCAGCAACTTTAATGGGGCCTCGGGCAACGGGATGCGGAAGTCAAAATTCAGGCTGTCTTTGAGCTGGTAGTTTTGGCCTTGAAACAGGGCCTTGAGGGTTTTGGGGGTAAAATGTCGGAGAAAATGGCGCTGCCTGCCGCCCCAATGCCCCTCTTGCCACTGGCCCAAAAGCATCAGCACCCAGTGGTAATATTGGCCCATATTGTAATCCAAGCTCAGCAAGGGCACTGGCGGCAGGCTTGCCAAAAAGGCCGCAGGATCGCGCAGGCAGCTCAATTGGTGGTAGAGCAAAATCGGGCTGCTGCCCGGATTTGCTTGCAGATCGGCCAGACTTACAATTTCCAATTGGCACTCACCCAATGGGTCTGGCAGGCCTGTATAAAAGGGGCTGAGTACGCGGCAATGGGAGATGTTGGCCTGGCTCAACAGGGCCTGCAGGCGCTCGGGCAATTCCCAGCGCTCTTGGGCCAACACATCTTTGATCAGGCCCGATTCCTCGGTAAAGCGCCCACTCAGGTTTTCACTCAGACGTTTAAATTGGCCGTGGGCCTCGGTGTAAAATGTGCGTGAATAATGTTCGCTCAGCAGCAGGGTCTGGGCCGGGTCAAACTCCAGATTGAGCAGGCGGTAGTCCACTTCAGCGGGCACAAAGCGCCCGGCGGCGACCGCTTTGTCCCAGACCGCAGTGCCCGGAAAAGGCGTCATGTGCGTGACATACGCAGTGGCAAAGCGGTCGCTATTGCCCGCAATGAGATCCCAGGTGGCCAATAAATCGGCTTTGTCTTCCTGCTGATCGCCAATAATAAAATTGCCGTGGGCAAAGAGGCCGTGCTGTTGGCAGAGTTCCAAAACCCGCTGGTAGTCGTTGTGGCTGGTGCCACCGCCTTTGAGCGCTTTGATCACCCGATCTGAGCCCGACTCCATGCCAAAGCTGATCAAGAGCATATTCATGTCCACCAGCAATTTGCAGATTTCCGGGGAGAGCGTGTTCGAGCGCGAGGAGCAGAGAAAAAAGAAGCGTTTGTGCAGGCCCGCTGCGCGAATCGCTTTGACCAGTTCTTCGAGGCGACTTTTTTTGAGTGTAAACAGATCATCGGAGAGCGTGATCTGGTCGCAATCCGGGTAGTGGCGGGCGATATTCTCCAGCTCAGCCACGACCCATTCGGGACTGTGAAAACGCCAACTCGGATTGACCAAGGGGGCCGAGCAAAAAGTGCAGCGATACGGGCAGCCCCGCGCGGTATGCACATGAAAGAGCGGTTTAAAGTCCGAAAAATGGGCCATCAAGGGCGCAAACATCTTCTGCCGATTGGGGTGGGCCAGGCGGTCCAGCTTTTCGATCGCCGGGCAGCGCCCGGTTTGTACCAGTTCGCCCTGATCGCGAAAACTCAGCCCGAAGATCGTCTTTAAATGGCTGGGCACCAAGCGATTGGCCTGATAGGCGCGCACCAATTCAGCCATGGCCTCTTCACCTTCACCCACCACACCGATGTCGATCTCTGGGCGCAGATCAAAGGGGTTGGTGGCCATATGCGGCCCGCCCAGTACAATCGGGATATCCCGGTGCTGCTTGAGCAAACGGGCCTGTTCCAGAGCGGCGGGCAGGGTCTCAGAATAGGCCGAGATGCCCACCATCTCAGGCTCAAAGTCGAGCATGTCTTGGGCCGTGATCCCGATTTTGGTTTCGACACCGGGGATCTCTTGCTCCAGCCAGGCGGCAATCGAGGCCAAACCCAATGAGCCCACGCGCTGGCTGCGGGGCTGAAAAAAATCGTCTACATAGAGCAAACCGACACGGGTCATGGGCAGGGCTCCTTGCTGGGCTGGCCTTACTATAACGTAGGGCCCAAGCGGGAATCAAGAGCGGTGAGCGAGAATGAACGGGATGACGCCCGCTTGAATGGTTGGGGGAGTCTCGCTCACAAGAGCGCTTGCAAAAACGGTTATAATCTTTACATGATGAATCAACCTCTCCGCCCATTGGGTCAATCAGAGTTAGCGCCTTATGCGTCCAACGGCAATGGCTTCAGCCGTTTAGAAGATGCCCGTGCTGTCGCCAAAGCGCGTCCAGGTCAAGAAGTGATTGTTCAAGAAGGACACAACTTTGTCCTGCATGCTGTAGCGGATCAGGCCCAATTATCCCAATTATCTGCGTTCAACAGCCAACAAATTGTGCTTGAATTTGTCGGTGCAGATCATCAAATTTTAAATCTGGATAACCCCGAAGGCATTCGGGGCGTGGGCCAAAAATTAAGCCTTGCAGATCTCAAAAACCATGCGAGCGGCGATAACGCCTTCGGCCGTTTTACCCATGCTGAATCTGTCGCGAAAAAGCTGTCTTACCCAACGGCGATTGTGCACCGCCATGGCCATTATGAATTGTTTCGACTGACCGACGACAGCGCCAAACGCCTGCTTGCAGGCCAGAATGATCTGCTTGATGGCAAAGTCACAGCGGTCGTGCGCAGCTCTCAAACCTTGTACAATTGGGGCGCTGAGCGCAAGACTGCTCAAGCCCATCCAGGGGTTGTCTACAGCTCAGCGGGTAAATTGATGCTCGATGACAAGCCGTTCACGATTCGCGGAATGAATGTCTACGACCTGGTTGAAGTCGGGCAACGCAGTCCGGCAGAACTCAAAAAGACCTTGCAATTATTGGCAGATACCGGCGTCAACAGCGTTCGTTTGCTTGCTCTCAGCAAACATCAGCCCGAGGACTTAAAGCGTGTCTTAGACACGGCCCGTGAGATGAAACTCGATATGAAATTTATTCCGGTGCTGGGCAATCACTGGTCTCACGTAGAAGCCAAGCACAGTGCGTATAACAAAGATGAATCCTGGTATCGCCAAGACTTTGAACATCACTATTGGCCGCATGCCAAAGCCACGGTTGAAGCGGTGATAGATTACCCTGAAATTTTAATGTGGGAATTGATGAACGAACCCGAAGCGCAGCCTGAGACCTTGCGCCAATTTGCGGACGACGTCTCCACCCGGATGCGGGATGTATACACCCAACGGGAAGCGCAGACCGGTCAGCCTGTTCCCCATCATCTGATTGGTCTCGGCACCCGCAGTGTTGGACGTTACGGTGAAGAAGTGACGGGCATGGAGGGCCATGAATACAAAGATTTGTACGGTTTGCCCAATCTTGACGTGGCCACGACCCATGACTACACCAGCGACACCCTTGAAGGCAGTATTGCAGATGAAATGCGCTACGCCCGTGACTTGAACAAGCCCTTCTTTCTGGGGGAAATCGGTGTCAAAGTTCGGGGGGGCGGCACGGAGTCCAAACCAGAGCTTTTTGTGAGTGACCGTCTCAAGTCAAGTCTGGGCCTGAGTCCGACAGACCCCGCTGTGAATCGGCAGGCCGCCATTCAACGCCTGAAAGAAAAAATTCAGGCGTCTCAGCAGGCAGGCAGTGCAGGGGCTATGCTTTGGGGGCCCCAGCCCAATGGCTATGCGGTGGATGGCGATGGCTACGGATTTACGTATCAGCAGCAGGATGCGGCCTTTCAAGAACTGCTTGGTTTGTTTCAGTCGTTTTGATCGTCAAGGTGGCATTCATTACCGTGACGCGATCGCGCAGGGCTTGACCCCAGGCCGCTGTGTGGGGCCAGCTGTGATGAATGGGTTGGATTGAGGTTATTCACTTTATTTTCAAACAAATGAGTACTCAACAAGAGCTAAATATTGAAGGGCCAAGGACGCGACAGAAAATAATGGCTGCCCTCTGCGATTAATTGCAGGGCCAGTGGGGTTTTGTCTACATAATAACAATTCTCTTCGCGGATTTTGGCGAAAGTCTGAATGCCGATTGGCAGTTTTTTGCGCTTCATGGTTTGCGGTCCTTGGCTTCACAGGGGGATTGCCCTTATACCGATTATAACACCGCCCTTAACCTGCGCTGCGAAGCAAGACAGGTTGAAGGGCATGGTTGGCAGGCGAGACGGGAATAAAATTTGATTTCCCACTTTTACATAACCTATTTTTTATCTGGCTTTAACAAACCAAAGTAATTCTAAAATTCTCAGACTTATCAGTACAATATATTCCCCCTATGTCAGGATAGTTGTCGCACGGACAAAAATCAAGAAAGGAAAATCGT
>JADMKE010000015.1 GCA_018780035.1 Candidatus Sericytochromatia bacterium | reverse complement strand
CAGATCAGGAACTTAAAATCACGCTGATTCTGTCTTGTTTCTGGGGAGCAGTATATTTGGGAAACCTCTGTCACAATGCTTCAGCAATGCCAAACTGAACGCTGGCAGGCCTGTTATGATTCTGCGACACAACTTACACGCCACTCAGAACAAGTGAGTTCCAAAGGTTCGCTGGCCGAGGCCTATTTTTATCAGGGGCTGAGCCAGTGGAGATTAGGCAAAGATTCAAAAACGATATTTAAATTCTGGGCCCAATGCCAGGCTTTGGCTCAGAAGCAAGGCAATACCCGACTGGAATTGCGTTTACAAGCTTATATTGCGGCTTTTATTGGAAGCCAAACCTTGATGCTAAAAACCTACACTGAGGCTGAAAAATTCGAAGATAACTGGCTTCAGGCTGAGTTTATCTGGTTGGAAATTTATTCTTTTCAGAAGAACATAAGATTAAGTGATTTAAATAATTTACTGTTAAATAAGGCTCTAACATTGTCTAACAGGTATTTGGAGATGGAGGCACGTTTTAATGGCATAAAACAATCTGAGCAACCTCCTGAGAATGATAATTATTTTCAATCTATGTGGTCACTTAATCTGGATTCGAATTTTAACGACATACTTAAATACTATGAACATTTGAATTTTCCTGCCCGGCTAATGATCTTGTATCGCTTACAGGCTTTGTCTATCATTCAGAAATCGCGCTCAGCTGCAGAAATTCTTCTGTTGCGTTCACAGGATCAATCCAAGTTGGTATCCGTGTTAGATCAAGCGATTGCGAAAACCTATCTTGGTTATTTTTATCTCAATCACGACACGCAAAAATCCCTTGCCTACTTTCAACAAGCAAGCACGCTTTATCGCACACAGCCAAAGTCTGAACAAGCCTCTATTTATCTGAACCAGCTGAACGAAGTCATAGATACTTTGCTGCTGAATCAGGCAATCAAAACTGCCCAAAAACTGGAAAATGCAGGCAATCTTAAGGCTGCCCTAGATATTTATTGGAAGCTATACCGTGAGTCCTCTTATGCAAATTTACAAGACAACACCAAAATCTTAATTCAAAAAGATCCACAGAAATTTGCGGATTACTTGATAGAAGAACTGCCTCAGAATCAAAAAACCAATGAGTATTATCAGATATTGAGTCTCATCAGAACATACCCGCATCCTGCTTTTGAAAAATTCTGTTTAAAAGTCATTCAGTTTAAATCTTCTTACTATGATGAAGCTTTTAAAACCCTTTTTGTCATTAATCCAGCTCTGGCAATAGAGAAAGGCATTCAGTGGTTAGAAAGTTTTCCAGATGATCCTAAAACGGATAATTTATACCGTGTAAGTCGCTTAAAGGATCTTTATCATAACGTGTCCCAGATCAAAGCATATTGCCAATTGCAGTTTGAGAACCCAAAATCTACGGTTCGGTATTTTTGCTTGAATTTTTTAGAAAATAAGCTTGAGACACAAGCCTTGTTGCCTTTTTTATCTGATCCAGATATCAGGATTCGAAATGAATTTTTAAGGATTTTGATGGATCATCCTTTACCTGGCATGATTCAACAAAGTATTCAATTTTATCTGGGTGGCAAACGCTTTGAAGAACGTACCTTAGAACGTTTAATTGAAAAATTTGCCAAGCCAGAAGATATGCAAGCACTTGAAAGTTATTTTCAAGATCGCCAGCAAAATGGGGGTTCTGTCTTACCTATCTTAGCCAGACTGGATGCAGACAAAGGCCTAAAACGCTATTTGGCTGTATTGGATAGAGCTTTAAACAATGAAACTCAGATAGATGAATCAACTAAAAATAGCAATCCTTTTTCACTGGAAAAAGTGGCGATCAGAGGGCTTGAAGCATTTTCTTTGGAACATACACAGGCCCATTTAAGCAGGGCATTGCTTAGTAACCGTGATTTTTCTCAAACAGCGGCTGAGGTTTTGGTCAATAAGCAGGATCCACAAATGCAAGCATATTTGATCAAGACACTGGAACAGGCTCAAGATTACCGCAAACAATATTGGGCATTTAATAAGCTGGAATTTCGGCTTAAACCGGATGACTATTGGGAACTCTCTTTTAAGACTTTAAAACGTCAGAATAACTTACAGTTGGAAGCCTGGCAAACCATTTGGAATATTTCGCTGAAACATTTTCCAGACAAGGGCTTTAAGCTCTTAGACTTGATTGAAAACAAAGTGCCTCCTCTGCCACAGCTTCGCTCACATCCCATTCAAATTCCATCACAAGTTCATACCAACTCAGCTAAGCTCCTCATTCAGATGTATCGTTATGGTCTGGTGAATGGGGATCAGTTAATCCAGGCATTTTCAAACTCACGTTTGCGCTGGCAGGATGATGATGCAGAAGGGCTCTTGCCTCAAGAGAAGAGCAAATTACTTGAAATACTCGGCAGATTTAAATCAGTGTTCTGAAGACCTTTGACACAATTGCCGAACAGCCTGCCGGGCCCATTCAAAGGGCTGCTTGGATTTGCTGCTCTGGGCACTGAGAACCGCCCCCCGGAACAAAATTTCTATTTGACAGGCCAGGGTCTCGGGATTGGGATGTTTGAGAGCCCTAGATTGCTGAATAAAAAACGCCATTAAATCTGCAAAAACATGTTGGGTCGCCTGCCAGATTTCAGGCTGGTTCTGATCGTATTCCAGCAAGGCTTTGAGCGCAAAGCACCCATTAAACCCATGGCGGCAGACCAGGGCTTCTTGGGCATCAAACGCGGCCAGCACTTTGTCGAGCGCTTTCATTTTGGGCCTGATGCGCATGCGCGCCTCTAACTCGGCCCTGAATAAACCTGCATAATGCTGGACCGTGGCCGCAATCAGGGCCTCTTTGGAATCAAAATACTTATACAGCGTGCGCTTCGAAATCCCAGAGCCTGCCAACAGCAGATCCAGACCTGCGGCATGAAAGCCATGCTGATAAAACACGCTGTAGACGTGTTCGATAATTTGGTCCCGTTTGTTTTGTTCTGGTTTGCTTGGGTCGGGTTTGGTTGGGTCAGATTTTTTCATGGCTTTCCTGTTTTTTCAGCATAACAAAAAGACTTGCAAAAGGAAACCGATCAGTTTATGCTAAGGATGTAAACCGATCAGTTTACATGAATACTCTCTTGAATAACCATTCGTGAATATTCGCCCATAAACTAGGAGAAAAATATGATTGTCAGTCAAAGCCCCGTTTATATCTTGGGCAGCTCCCGAATCCCCTTTGTCAAAAGCCAGACCGAATACGCCCAATTCCGGCGCAAAGACCTCATGGTCGCCGCTTTAAATGGCCTGATCGAAAAACATCACCTGGAAGGGGTTTTGATCGGTGATACCGCACTGGGGGCCGTGCTCAACTCTGTGGCAGATTTTAACCTGGCCCGCGAAACGGTTTTGTCGACGGCTTTGCATCCGGCCTCTCCGGGTGTCACCCTGCAGCGGGCCTGTGGCACATCTCTGGAAGCCACTTGGCAGATTGCCCTCAAGGTTTTCACGGGCAGTATCGAGCTGGGCATTGCCGGGGGCGTGGATACCAACAGTGATCTGCCGATCGAAATGGTTGATCAGATTCCCCGCGTTCCCAGTGTCGATGAACCCCGAACCCATTTGTCGATGGGGCAACACACCGAACGCATGGTCAAAGAATGGCAGATCTCCCGCCAGGCACAGGATGAATTTGCCCTGCGCAGCCATCAGCGCGCGGCCCAGGCCTACGAACAGGGATTTTTTTCAGACCTGATAACCCCCTTTGCAGGCCTCAACCGGGATCGGATTCTAAGAGCGGATACCTCGCTTGAGAAATTGTCCCGTTTGCCTGCGGCATTTGAAGCGCAGGGCAGTTTGACCGCTGGCAATAGCACGGCATTGACCGATGGGGCCGCCTGTGTCTTGATGGGCGGGTTAAAAGGGGCTGAAATGCTCGGCTCCCAACCGCTGGCGAAATGTGTGGATTTTGCCGTGTCGGCTGTGGATTTTGTCAAAGGCGAAGGCCTGTTGATGGCGCCAACGCTGGCCGTGGCCCAATTATTGCAAAAACACCGCTTGGGTTTTGACGATTTTGATTATATTGAAATCCATGAAGCCTTTGCCGGACAGGTTTTGGCCAATCTCAAAGCCTGGGAAGACCCGCACTATTGCCGTGAAGTGCTTCATTTGCAAGCGCCATTTGGGCAAACATTAGGAGCGATCAACCCTGCGCGTTTGAATGTCAACGGCAGCAGCCTCGCGCTGGGGCACCCCTTTGCCGCTACCGGGGCGCGGATTGTCGGTTCTTTGGCCAAATTGCTCAGTCAAAGCCGCTCTCAACGGGGCCTGATTTCGATCTGTACGGCAGGAGGCATGGGCATGGCGGCGATCCTGGAATCTGGGGAGTAAATGAAAAGCATGAAAATTGCCTGTCATTGTCAAAACCTGCAATTGGAGCTGGATTGGGAGCCTCCGCAGTTCCAGGCCAGGGCCTGTGATTGTGGATTCTGCAGTCGTCATGGAGCGTTATGGGCCGCAGATCCCGATGCCCAGTTGATAATCCAGATCCGAGAACCGAAACAGGTCAAAGCCTATGTCTTTGCCACTGAAACAGCACAGTTTCAGATCTGTCAGATCTGTGGCTGTGTCCCTTATGTCAGCACGGTGATAGACAAACAGCTGTATGCCCTGGTCAATCTGCGTTGTTGGAGCGATTTTGAGCTCACGCGGATTCAGATTCAAGCGGTCAGTTATCTCGGAGAAGACCGCCAGGCCCGTCTGGCACGCCGCAGCGCCCGTTGGATTTCAAAAATACAGAGTTCACTGGCTGTCTGAGCGAATGGCCCATCTCAACAAGGCACTTTTGGAGCGCGGATTGGCATAGCGTTCTTGCGAACTCGGGCGAATCGGTTCCGGGCTGATCTCTGAGTAAATACCCGCTTTTAATCCCGCATCCAAAGCCTGTTTCACGCGTTTGTCCTCTCCTGAGTGAAAAGACAAAAGGGCCACCCGGCCATTTGGATTCAGGCAAAAGGGCAAATTGCGCAAGAACTGATCAAGCACCAAAAATTCATCATTGACAGCAATCCTGAGCGCTTGAAAACTTCTGCGGATCGAGCGATTGACATCCGCTGGGGTGTGTTTTAAGGCACCTTTAATGACCCGTGTGAGATCCGAGGTGGTGGTGATCGCCTGTTTGTTTTGACAGATGGCCTGTGCCAAGATACGCGCATAGGGCTCATCTGAATAATCCCGCAGCATCTGTTCGAGTTTGTCGGCACTCAGGTTTTGGATCAGGGCTGAAGCCGGTTGTCCTTGATGGGGATTGAGGCGCAAATCCAGCGGCCCAGGGCGCTTAAAGGTAAAGCCCCGTTCGGGATTGTCCAATTGCATGGACGAGATACCAAAATCTGCCAAAACAAAGTCAAAACCGCTGTCCATGGCTTGCAACAGCTTGGGGATACCGGCAAAATTAAGCTGTTGGGATTGCCATTCGGCTTCGCCAAACCCCAAGGCCCTCAGGCGCCTTTCGGTGCGCTCCAGTTCAATCGGGTCGACATCTATGCCGATCATGCGGCCATGGGGTCGAACCCTTGGCAAAAGTGCCTGGGTATGGCCCCCAAAGCCCAAGGTGGCGTCCAAACCCACTTCACCGGGTTGGGGATTCAAAATGGCCAAGATTTCATTCACACAGATTGAGAGATGCATGCCTGCTGGGGTATTGCCTTTGGACATGACCTTTTCGATGGCATCGGGGTAGAGTTCGGGGTTAAGCTCTTTGTACTTTTCATGAAAATGGTTGGGATAACTGCCCTTGTAACGTGCCCGCCGTTGGTGTGTCGGCCCGCTATCTTCGTTATTTATGTCGCTATTCATGAGATTCGAATTGATTGTATTTTTTATTGGAGTTATAACTTTTTTCAAGCGGGTATTTCAGGTTGTTTTTGTGTAATTTTTGGACCACTGCTTGGGCCAGGTCGATCTCAAAATGCTGGGCCAGATAGCTTAAAAAGACAAAGATATCTGCCAATTCGTCGGCAATGGCATGTCTGTCTACATCGGCTATTTCCAACTCATTTTTCCAGAGAAACAATTCAGAGAGTTCAGAAACCTCGATATTTAAGCCCAATAATAAATCTTTGACCGTGTGAAATTGTTTCCAGTTGCGGAGGTCTCTGAAGGCGATAATTTCTTTTTCAAGATCAGAGATGTTCATAAAGCTATTCTCATACAAGGTCTCCAGGTGCTTTCATGCTGCTAATCTAACACTCAAACCCTGCTTTGGCAATTCAGACACGCATAATCAAGTTGAGGGCCATTGCGCTGCGAAGAAAATTGCGCAGCAGAATCTGCCTCAGTCCCTGCGCAGGGTCAATAATTGCGGGGGCGTGGCATCGGGCTGAGTCAGATACGAAATTCCCTGCCTGAGGGTGAGGGTCACAGGTTTGGCATTGTAATTACTGGCAATCAGCCCCAGATAGAGTTTGCGATTGCCGGGAATCTCATCGCTCAAAATATGGTGGCTAAATACCCCGAAGTCCCCTGCAAAAGCATAGTCGAGAAAAGGGGCGTCGATCTGGCCCCGGTTCGGCAGGCTGGAGAGCAGAATCCCAGATTGTTTGACAGATTCGGGACTGTTGTCGTTAAACATCGGCAAAGCGTCGAGTTGCCCTGGCAGGGGAAAGATCCTGAGTGATTGTTTGATCTGCTTCGGAGCCGGTGAAGTGGTTTGGGCATAAACCGGGCCCAGACCTGCAGCGAAAAAAGCCGCACTGCTCTGCAAAACCAAGAGCCAATAAGCCGTTTTCATGGCCCTCACCTCGGTTTGAGCGCCCGCGTGGCGTAAAAACTCGGGGCATTCAGTTCTTTTAAACGGCCAGAGCCATTGGTGTCGTGGAAAATATCTGTGAGCACAAAGCCTGCCCGCAATTGTCCACCAATTTGCTCTTCGATGGTGTGGGAAAACTGCAAGCCCCAGTCTTTTTCAAGCGATTCGGCATACAGGGCTGGGTCTGTTAAGGGATTGTGAGGCAATTTGCGGATCACCCGCTCTTCGGCATCGTCAAAGAGGTAGTTGATGCCATTGTCCAAACCCGCCAGCAAAACCCCGCCCGGTTTGAGCACGCGAAAACACTCTTGCCAAATCTGCTCCACAGTTTCGACATAACAATTAGACACAGGGTGGAAAACCAGATCAAAACAGGCATCAGCAAAGGGAAAGGTCTGGGTCATATCTGCCCGAACGGTGGTAACGGTATAGCCTTCGCGCTGGGCCACTTCGACTTCGCGGGCCAATTGCTGCTCGGAATAGTCCAAAACGGTGCATTGCGCGCCCTGGGCTGCAAAAATCGGGATCTGCTGGCCACCCCCCGAGGCCAGCCCCAAAACCTGGGCCTGGGACAAGGGAATAAACCAGTGGTGGGGTACCCCTTTGTTGGGGGTGAGAACCACCGACCAATCTCCGGCCTGGGCTCTGAGATAGGTGTCATGGTCAATGGGCACACTCCATTCCCAGCCCGTTTTCACCCAACCATTGATCACTTCTGCGTTGATATCTGTATAACTCATAAACGTGTCTTTCTTAAGGGGAATGCATTCAGAGTCGGAAAAATCTGCCCTTTTGTTCCTTGAAGCCAACCCCCAACAGGTCAGCGGCTGGCCTGTTTACTGACTTCGAATTCACCCAGCCCTGGAGCAAGCGAGACCTTTAATTTCCCTTTGGGGTCTTGAGTTGGTTCGTGTTCGATGGCAAAGCTGATCGTGTTACCCGAGGCGACAATAAAGGTCAAAACCTGGTGTAAGACATTTCCTGCGCCAAAATTATCTATGCGCAGGTCCAAAGCATCGGCCATCAACAGACAAGCCTGGTTATTCTGATCTGTAATCGAATAGTTAAACCCGCCTTTGCGATCTTGTGTGATGCAGGCGGTGAAGCTGACCTGCCCATGCTGATCCCATTTGCAGGGGTGTTTTAACATGCGCTCAAAAACACCCAAAGCCGCCTTTTGCGTTCCCTGAGCAATGGTTAATTGGATCTGCACAACCAAACTGTCTTTTGTCAATTCTTGAATAAAGGCCAAGCCATCGACACCGCCCTTGCCATCCAGGCGCAAGCTATCTCCGGCTTGGAATCCCAAAAGTTCAATATGTTCAGCATTTTCTTCCGCAACGGCGAGATCAAAAGAGACGGCCGCAATGCCCCCTTTGACAACATGGCGACTGTCGCGAAAGCTATACGCGGATTTGGCCTCTTGCTGAGTTGAACCTTTTTTTTCTTGTTGACTGGGCACGGGCTGAGAGACCCTGTAAATATTCGCATCAGAGGCCCCGGCGTTGGTTTTATGGGTCTTCAATCGCTTCAACCCCTTGTGCTTTGAGTTTTGCCAAGCCTTCTTTCATGGCCGAGACCTGTGCCTGGGGATGACTCTGCCAGAGAGAGATTTCGCCAATAACCTTAAACGGGTGTTTTGAGCGATACGATTTTGTGGGATTTCCCGGATATTTTTTATCTGTTAAATTGGGGTCGTCTTCAATTATACCGGTGGGCTCGACCAAATAGATTCTTTCAGGCCCTTCACCGCTTGCCAGCTCAGCACCCCAGATGGCGGCATCTAAAGTCGCGGTGAGATAGATATATTTTGCTTCATTTTGGCTGCCAAAATTGGATTTAAACCCAATTGAAATGAAATCACCGAGAGACAATTCGGCTTTTGTTCCATGAAAAAAGGTTTGGACAAACGGACTCTGAACCGTTTCGTTTGAATTGAGACTCATTTTGCACCCTCCAGTTTTATTTTCTCAGGCATGGTCTATTTAAATTGATTATAAGTTTCTTGCGTTAAAGCCAGGGCTTTCAAAAAATAGGCTTTAAGAATCTCCATTTCAGCCTCGGAAAAAGAGGCGATGATATTCTCTGATTCTTGCTGAAAGGTCTGGTAAAACGGCGTCATCAGTGCCATAATTTTCGTTCGATCGGGCTCTATAATCACCTTTCGGCCATCGTGGTGATCATGCACGCGTTTGACCAGCTTTTTACGTTCGAAGCGATTGATCAGGCCCGTCACAGCACCGCTGGTAAGCCCAGTCAAACTGGCCAGTTCACCGGCAGTTAAACTGCCTTTTTGCAGAAAAAAGCCCAAATATTTATGATCCGTAGCTGAGAAACCCGCCTTTCGGGCAATGGTCTCATGCATTTGAAGCGAAGCATACGCATATTTTTGACTCAGTTTTCTGATCTCTGTGATTTTTTCAGTACACATGGCAAACCTTCGCAGATAATTATCTTAGTGACTAAGATAATTCTTTATTCAAACTTTGTCAACTCCCGAGTCTGACCACAACATTTCCCTTTTTGTGCCCCAGTTCAGCGTAGCGGTGCGCCTGAGCCGTCTCGTCGAAAGCGAAGCACCTGTCGATGGCGGTTTTAAGCTCGCCAGCATCGATCAGACGTTTCAGATAGGTGAGGTCCTCTGGGGGTTGGAGACGAGATGCCCGTGAGGAGCCGCTTGCCCTGGCCAGGGAGGTCAAAAGCATCTGCACATAGTCGCCTATTTCAGCGGCGACGGGCAGGTAGATTCCGCGCTCTGTCAGGGAGCTTTTTGGCAGTGCTACAGACCCCGGTGACATGTGCACCCAGCGACCGGGCGATCTGGACAGCAGCGGTGCCCATGCCACCGGAAGCACCATAGACCAGCACTTTTTGCCCCGCTTGAACCTGTGCCAAGTCGCGCAGAAAATACAGGGCGGTCAGGGCCCCGAAAGAAACGGCGGCAGCTTCCTGATAGCTCATGCTGGCCGGTTTGCTAGCCAAGAGGCCGGTTTCTGGCAGACAGACAAACTCGGCATAGGCACCAAAACCGGCCCCCGTAAAGCCAAACACGGGGTCGCCAACGCGAAAGGCAGTAGCGGCTTCAGCTGCACTGAAGCGCAAATCTGCGATGCGCAGTTTGGGAATATACCGTTTTGTGGCCAAAAGAGGGAGGGACATAGCTGAAGTATAGAGTACTTTCAGTGCGTCTTCTTGGGCCATTCTGGTCGGAGACGCCAAATCCTTTAGTGTTATAATCGAGGAACTTTATTTGAGTTATTCGGGGGGCCCAAACCGCATGTTTGTCGACCATATTGCAATCTTAACGGCCGATCTTCGCTACTTATCTGAAAGGCTCCCTGCCTTTTGCAACAAAGAGGCAATGGCGTCATTTCCGGCCGAAGGCACAATGGAGCAGTATGTCGACATCCCGGAGGGGGCCCCAAGACTGCTGTTTTTGCAACCCATCGCTGAGGGCCCTTATGCCCGCGCACTCAAAAAACGTGGGCCTGGACTGCACCATATTGGCGCAAAGACAGCCTCACTCCAGGCGCTGATCCCCAGACTCAGTGAGCAGGGCCTATTCCTACACCCGATTTCTATCCAGACACTGACGCAGGGGGTGGCTTGGCTCTGCAGACCCGGATTGCCCTTTCTGATTGAATTGTCTGAGGGAGAGGCCTTTGCCGAGCACAAAACCGGTGACGCTTTTGAGCTGGACCTGCCCAGAAACAGCCAAAGTCCAAGCCAGATTCCCGACTTCGCCAAACAGATCTTCGCAAATCTGCGCATACAGGCAAACGCGGAAGACGCCCTGAGTTTGAAGGCCGGGAATAACCTGATTCGAATTCCTCAACGATGAGGTTATTCAAAGGAAATCTGATTAAGCAACCTGAAGTGAGCCAGTAGAGTATCAACTTGAATAAGTGTACGACTTGATGGTTTTGACTATTGGGTATGCCGAACTCAAGAGGGGATCAGCAAGACGTTTCCGATTTTCTGGCCTGAGCTGACGTATTCGAAGGCTTTGACAATCTCCTCAAGGGCAAAACGGCGATCAATCAGGGGCGTGTACTTGCCTTCAGCCAAGAGGCCCGCCACCAGCTCCAGAGATTCTGGAATTCCCATCGGCAGAGGAAAGCGAACCTTGGGGCCCCACATCAGGGGAGCCAGCAGGGAATAGGTGATATTTTGACCTCCGGGTCCCAATTCGGAAGAAATATATGCGCCGGTATTTGCCAGGAAGGGGCGACAGACAGCAAAGGTCTGTTTTCCGACGGCATCAAAAACATGTGCAAATTGCTCGCCTTTTAATTCGCTCAGCCAGCGACCACCTGCAAAATCCACTGTCCGCTCCGCACCGAGTTTTTTTACAGCTGCAAAATGGGCTTCGGGACAGACGGCCGTCACCCGCACACCGGCATGATACAACAGCGCAACAGCCGCAGAGCCGATCGCGCCTGTCGCACCATAGACCAAGACCTTGTCACCGGCCTTAACTGTGACTTTGCTGATAAAATTCCGGGCATAGTGGGCCCCTTCGATACTGGCGGCAGCATGTTCAAAAGACACCCCTTCGGGGATGTGAATCAGGGCGTTTTGAGCGGATAAGCAGAGGTATTCGGCGTGAGAGCCTAGATTGTTGTCATCGAAGCCCATCACCCGGTCTCCCACCGCAAAGCGGGTCACACCCGAACCAAGAGCCACAACTTCGCCAGCAAAATCTGTGCCTGTGGCAGCCTTGCGCGGTTTTGGCCAACCGACGAAGAAGCGAAATAGGTAAGGCTCGCCAAAGAGAACGCCGCAGTCGGTTCGGTTAACCGTGGCAGCACGTACGCGCACACACAATTCACCCGCTTTGGGTTCGGGAATAGGCATTTCACGAATACTCAGAACACTGGGTGGGCCATATTGGGTTCGAAAAGACGTCTTCATAAGCTTAGCCCTTGTTTTCCCCTAACGATATCAAGGTTTTTTGAATGGGAAAGGCACGATAATGACTCTTGAATCGTAAAAATCTGATCTGAGCAAGGTGTCGAGATCCGTTTCAACCGTCGGATTTTCGCTGTCTGGATGTTTGCGGTACAATTCCAAGGCCTTTTTATTGTACTCCATCCCAGGTTTATCTAAGATTTTCTCTCGTTCTTGACGTTCGAGTTCCATTTTAAAGGTGGGCGGATCAGTTTTCTCGCGGGTTTTTTCGTTAGCCGAGAGATTTGACTGAACGCTCACGACGTTTAAACCCTCCCCCGTAAAAACGGCATAATGAAAAGGCTCATCACCCTTGTCAGGGTTAGGGACAAAGATAGCAATATCTCCGGCTTTGGGCTTGGGAAGATCTTTTTGACCCAACTCATACTTCATTTCAGCGGGCACCTGTTCCCAAGTCTTGCCTCCGATCATATCGCGCAAATTCCCGTGTGTTGTATCGAGTAAGATCTTCGCCTCTGCTGTGCTCAAGATGCCAGCTCTGACATATGCGATGAAAGGCCCCTGAGGACAGTGGATCGCGGGATCCTCAATATTCAAATTTGGCTTGCCCCACATCACTTGTGAACTACCGACCATGGCTTTTGCCGCAGTAGCGGTAAGTGAGCGCATTTCGGCCTCACTTTTCCTCAGCGAAACATCCCTTTTGGTTGTTGCCACCGCATCACTCCATGCCAAGCCATGTTCGAGTTCCTGTAAACCCATGGGTTCTGGCGGCGGTTGAGTCACTTCACAGGCTTTGTGATCTTCAGATAACTCAAAAGTAGGTTCTGGCACAAGACTGAAAGTCATATCATCAGGATACGCGCCAGAGAGGCCCATCGCAGCAAAGGCGTCTTGCTCATCGATAAGTTGATCCCCATTTTCGTCAAAATCGACGAGATTAAAACTGTGGTCTTGTTTGGTTCCCGCATCGAAGTCTGCCAAACTCTGGTAGAGTTTGCTGGGACTCGCCTGATTGGAGCCCGCCAGCAGATGGCTGAGAAATCCTTTTTCGGTTTTTGTCAGCGCTCCGTCGGCATTCATTTTACCCAACAGATCAACATATTCCGCTTTGCTCAGGCTGCCATTTTTTGTTGCCTTTGCTGCCGTTTCGACCACCTCCCGCGTCAGTTGGCCTTCTTTTGCAGGTGCTTGGGGGGTCGCTTTTTCTGTGATTTTAATCGGTTGAAATGCAGTGGAATCGGTTAGCCGAAATGGGTTGAATTCTGGTCCTGACATCGTATCGCCCGCCTTTAGAATCAAAAGAGTTTAAAAAAATCGTATGTCCATTCGCTCACACATAGCAAGGGGTTATTTTTTTTTGCTGTCAGCCTCCATCTGCACCAAATGCCGCTGCACCGCCTGTTTGAGCATCAGAGCGATACCCTTGAGCCAAAGACGGCCCAGCCATGAGCGGGGATAGAGCAAAAACTGGCGTTTTACAAGGGTATGGCCAGAAGGAAGCGGAACAAACTGCCATGTTTCAACAAAATGACTGGCCAGCCGCTCCAGAGGTGGCGAAAAAGACCCCAGTTCCATCACCAATTGGCGGCCATCCCAAGACTTGACCTCTTCGATATGGCTGGAACCATCGGTATTGGTGACCCGAATCCGGGTGCCCACCCAGTCGGGAGTAGGTCTGCCTTCAAATTCAGCACCCGCAATGCCTGGCAGGGGACCATAGCCTTGAAAGCTGGGCCAAAGCGAGAGATTAAAAATGTCGCTGACGATCGCAGCAGGGGCGGTGGCCAGTGTGGCCTGACAGGAAAAGGCCAAGGGTTTTAAACGCGTTGGGGAGGGTGATGCCAACGCGCTTGGCAATGCATTTTCTTGGGGAGCCTGGCCGGGGGGATAGTTGACATCCAAATAGACCATGTCTTCAAAGCCGGTGCCCTTTTGGTTAAAGAATAAAAAGACAGCCAGCCCGCCCAGCATCAGACAGATAAACATTTGCAACAGGCCCCAAAGAAAACCCATGGGTGCATCTGTGGCATTGAGCAAAGCCCAATTGGCCTGACTGCGGTTGCCTGAGTGCACCCAAAGGCTGCCCGTAAGCAAGAGCGTGCCCAGATTGTACAGGCCCATCAGGCCCAAGCCCAAAAACAGCCAATGAAAAAGGGTCATGATGATTTTGCCTTGGGTCGTATCCGGGTCCCAGTCAATTTTGCTCATTCAAGCCCTGTGTGTTTTTACTGAGATAGCCATTCACTCCACCGGCCAAGACCGCCCATGTCCCCAAGCCAATTTGGGCAAGCAGCGGCAGCGGCAGCAGGGCCAGAGCCAAGAGGCTCAGCGCCACCCGCCCCAGCTCATGAGAGATCAGCCAGCGTTTGGCTTCGGTCAAGGCCCCGACTGCGACAAAGCCCAGCATCAAAGCCAGGCCTGCACCCCAAGCGGGCAGCAATGGCCATTGGGGAGCCACTTCCAAAAAAACCGTGCTCAGCAAGAGCCAAATCACAAATTGAAGCAAAAGCCAGATATTGAGGCTCTTGGGGCGATTCGTGCGGTATTTAACATAACTGGCAACATCTACGACCGGTATTTCGGGCTCGGACTGCGCCGGGTGCCAGCCGGGCGGGCGAAAAGGCACCTGCAGAGCCTGGTGTAGAGGCAAACCGCGCATCTGCTGAAACATTTCGTTGAAAAAGACCCCATGGGCCCAGAGCGGATTCCAGGATTTTAAGGCTTTGACAGTGCCATACACCGGTTCAGCCACCTCGGGCTCAAAGGTGCCAAACAGGCGGTCCCAGACAATAAAGACCCCCGCGTAATTCTTGTCGATATACTCCACATTTTTGCCGTGATGCACCCGGTGGTGCGAAGGGGTATTCATCACCCACTCCAATGGGCCGAGTTTGCCCACAGCACGGGTGTGGACAAAGAATTGGTAAATGGTCTGAAACTGGCTGCAGGCCAAATATACCAGGGGTGGAAAGCCCAACAAAGCCAGCGGCAGACCAAAAACCCAAGAGAAACAGCGCTCCAACATGCCCTGGCGCAGGGCCACAGTCAGGTTATACTCTTCGCTCTGGTGGTGGGGGCCATGCCCGCTCCAGACCAGCCAAACCCGGTGGCTGCAGCGGTGAAACCAATAATACGCCAAGTCTGCTCCGAGAAAACAGGCAGCCCAGACCCAGACCTGTTCAGCGGGCAGGGTATTTAAGCGCAGATGTTCATAGATCCAGAGATAGGCCCCAAAGAAAAAGGCCTTGTAAAAAATCTCCAGAATCTGGTCAAGGGAACCGCAGGCCAAATCGTTGAGTGAGTCGTGTAAATTGTAAAACTGTTTGTGTTTGACCCAAGAATAGAGGGCCTCTAAGACAATACACACAAAGAAGACCGGAATGGCCATTTGAATGTATTTGACCTGGAAGATATCTGTTGGTGACATGAGGGGATTGTTTGGCTCTTTACTTTTTGTGCTTCACTTTTTGCCCAGCACTTCGGCGATCTGTTTGCTCACCCGTTGGGCAGCAATCACCGCGCCATCAGAATGGGAGCTTTCGGTAAAATCCCCGCCAAAATACAAATGGCCATGGGCCTTGCGCAGGCCGTTTGAGAGTTCGTCAAAACGCGAGCGTCCCACTGGCCAAGAGGCAATGGCGCGGGGATGGTACCTAAAAAAGGTAAATTTGCGAATCTGGCTACCAATGCCGGGAAAGGTCTTTTCAAATTCTGCTTCGATTTGTTTTTGCACATCGTCAAACGACCCCGTGCGGGCATTGTAGCCCTCGGCAAAGTCCCCAGTGATCAGCAAATTGATCAAAACATGTTTGCCATCGCCGCTGCCCTGGCCAGGGTAGATGACGCCCAGGGGCCCGCCTGTTAAGAGAGGCAAGGCATTGGCTCCGTCAATCGTCCAATACTTCTCTGCGCTTTTGTCGAGCATGACATGGGCAGTAAAATACGCCCCCCAGCTTTGGCTGTGAATCGCCTGGTAAATAGTTTCACTCAAACGGGGGCGAAATTGTAATTCAAACAGGCGATAGAGCGGAATCGCCAATACGGCATGTTTGGCTTTGAAGGTTTTGTTTTTGAAATTGGAGGTGTCTACAGCGCGAATTTCAACCCCTTCGGGGCCATCGACCACATTGGTGACCTGGGTATTCAGAGAGATATGTTCTTTGCCAATATGTTCGGCAATGGCCTCGGTCAGATTTTGGTTGCCGCCGACGACATGGTTGGGCATGGCCCCTTGGCCGACAAAGAGATGCCATTCGGCAATGCCATCAAGCGCACTGATGCGCTCCAAGGGCGTACCTACCTCGGGGGCCAAAACGGCGTGGATCAGCTTTAAACCGAGTGGGGGCAAGTTCTCTTTTTTGAGCCAATCGGCAAAGCTCAGTGCTTTGAGCGCCAGCAATTCTTTGGGCATCTGGCCCGAGGCATGGCCCGCTTCGACTTCGTGCAACAGTTTTTCCATTTTGGCGTCCCAGGCCTGCCAGAGCTTGTATTCGTCGGGATTAAGCACGCTGGCGATAAACTCTTGGTTGGTTTTGCCTTTAAACGGATAGACCTTGCCGTCGACGATAAAGCTGGAGAGACCTGTATCTACACGCTCCATCGGCACCTTAAGTTCTTTGACGATCTCCAGGGCCGGATTGCCGTCCCAGAATTCAGCCAAGCCGACTTCGGCGTGGAGTTTTTCGGGGTAGCTGCCTGTGCGCACCCGCCCCCCCACACGCGGCGCCAGTTCCAAGACCCGGTAGCTGATTCCGGATTTTTTGAGTTGGTAAGCGGTACTCAGGCCCGACAAACCGCCACCGACAATTAAGACATCGACCTCTTTTTGCTCAGTGGGATCGTTGGCTGACTGGGCGGTGTGGTTGGGGGTCGCATGGCTTTGCTCAGCGGGCTTTTTCTCAGGTTCTGTGGCTTGGGGCTGGCAGGCAGGCAGCAGGCCCAAAACCAAAACAGCTGTCAAGAGCGCAGAGTTGATAGCTTTGCGGCGGGCAAATGTAAATTTCATACAGAATCTCCTAAGTTGTTTTTTTCAGGATGCAAAACAGCGTTCTGTCTGAAAAAAACACTCAGTCAGGGGCGTATTTGAGGATCTGCGCTTCGAGAATGTCCAAGGCCTGGTTGAGCTGGTCTTCGGAGATGATCAGCGGGGGCAGGGTGCGAATTACATTGCCTGCCGCTCCGGCGTTGATCACCAACAGACCGGCCTCGTGGCAGGCGGAGATGATCGCCTTAACGACATCTCCCGCCGGTTTCAGCGGGTCGCGGTCGTGGCAAAATTCCATCGCCATCATCATGCCCCGGCCACGCACATCAGCCACCAGCGAACATTTTTCTTGAATCTGACGGAAGCGGGAAGTAATAATCTCTCCCAATTGGGATGCGCGTTGCGGCAAATTGTCGCGTTCCATGAGTTTAAGCACCGCCAGCGAAGCGGCACAGGAAACCGGATTGCCGCCATAAGTACCGCCCAAAGTGCCGGGCTGGCAGGCGTCCATGATCTCGGCTTTGCCAATCACACAGGCCATCGGCAGGCCGCCCCCCATGGCTTTGGCCCAGGTGGAGAGGTCGGGGGTGACACCCGAAGCCGCATAAGCACACCAATCGCCGGCACGGCCAAAACCACTTTGCACTTCGTCGAGAATCATCAAAATGCCGTGTTGATCGCAGATTTTGCGCAGGCCCTGCAGGTATTCTGCTGGGGCGGGCACAAAGCCGCCTTCCCCTTGAATGGGTTCCAGGATCACTGCGGCCACCTGCTCGGGGGCCACCATGTTTACCAAGGCTTGGCGAAAGCGCTCCAATTCGCGCTCAACAAAAGCCTTTTGGTCGAGGCCGTCGTGGTAGCGGAAATAATTGGGGTAAGGCAGGCGATAGACCTCGGGAGCAAAAGGCCCGCAGCCCGTTTTATACCCGACTTTGGAGGTCAGGGTCAGGGCCATCAAAGTCCGGCCATGAAAGCCTTCGCTAAAACAGATCACCGCAGGGCGACCCGTGGCCTGGCGGGCAATTTTAATTGCGTTTTCGACGGCTTCAGCGCCGGTATTGGTCAAAAAGACCTTGGTCCGATCGCCGTGGGGAAACATCCCCGCGAGTTTTTCGCAGAGTTCGAGATAGGGTTCGTATGTGGCAACGTGAATGCAGGCATGCATCAGGGTTTCTGCCTGTTTTTGAATTGCGGCAACCACCTCAGGAGGGCAGTGACCGGTATTGGTGACGCCAATGCCGCTGGCAAAGTCGATCAATTGTCTGCCGTCGGCATCGCTGATCAGGGCACCCTGACCCGAAGCAGCAGAGGCTCCAGCAATGATCTGAGCCACACCCCGAGGCATGACCGCTTCGCGGCGTTTCATCCATTCTTGACTTGAACTCATGTTCAACCTGCTCGTTTCTCTAGATTTCAGATTCATCAATCATACCGCTAAAATGGCCGAAATCCAAATCCCCCCAGGGAGCTTCAGCGGGCGTAAATGCCCAAATAACAGTGAACCTGACGTCCGTCTGTGCGGGCATAGAGGGTGTCTTTGACATAGAGGCTGGTGGAACCGCCGCCGTCGAGGATATATGCCTCGCGGGCCCCCATACTTTTGAGTAGGCGCGCGGCCTCGACAATCGAGACCCCCTGCGCGCGCAAGCGGCCCTCACCGGCGGCCACCAACAGCAATTCACCCTTGGCAGTGACGCCGACAAACGAGCGGCTGATGGTGGTTTCGGGGCTGGCCCCGCCATAGCTGGCGCGTTTGGCAAAGGCCCCCGAGCGGATATCTGCTTCGAGCGTGGCCATTTGTTCGCTTGTAAACAGCGCGGGAAAGCCACCGAGAAAGGTCTGGTAAGCGCCCGGATTTTCACTTAAGCCCCCTTTGCCGGTTTTTAAGCTGCCCGCTTTGTCTACAGCCAGAAAATAACGCTGATCGGTGACTTTGTCCATGGCGGGCTGGGCATCGTCTGTGAGTTTTAATTGCAAAGCTTGCACATCGCCGATCACCGATTGGGGTGTAAAAAAGCTGGCATTGATTGCGGCCAAAAGCGGTTTGCCGCCCTGTTTATTCTGGGGCAATTTGTCGCCATCGAGCGGCCCGCCATGGGGGGCGACAATCGGCAGGATCTGCGTGCGGGCCGGATCGATGGTAAGCACGCGAATCGGCGCGCCATCTTTGCTCTTGCGCGAGCTGTCGAGCCGGATGCCGGGGGCGATTTCGCGGCCAGCGCTGGCTTGAACGGGTGGAGCAGACTTGGCGGACTTGGTGGTCGCTACAGAGCCAGAAACGGCTGGAGGAGAGTCGTTCAGCGTCACAGGTGCAGGGGTCAAACGGGCAGCTTTAAGTGGGCTAAGTTGGGTTTGATCGCTGGCGGGAAGCGGGGCTGAAACGGGGGTGGACAAGGGCTGGGGTTTGGCAGGCGGATTCGCAAGGGGCAAAGACACCGCACCGCCAGCTGGGCGAGCAGGCAATTGAAATAATTCGGAAGGCGGTTTCAGGCGGGAAAAGGGGATTTCGTTCATCGGAGTCACCTCTAGCAGAGGTTATCGGAATCGTCCCCCTCCCCCTTGCGCGTGGTACTATGTGTACCATACTGTTTTTTGGCTCCGATTCGGCAGACCAGACGCAGAACATGCAATAGAGCTTCAGAACGAGGTAGATCCCCATGACACACGGATATTATCGCTGGCCCACCGTTTCAGGCAATCAAGTGGTTTTTGGCTGCGAAGACGATCTTTGGTCGGTACCCCTGAGTGGAGGCCTGGCCACCCGTCTGACCGCAAATCTGGGCCATATCTCTTGCCCCCAGCTCTCTCCCGATGGCAAATGGATTGCCTATATTGGCTCCGACGAAGGCCACCAAGAAGTCTATTTGATGCCTGCTGAAGGGGGCGTGCCCACCCGTTTGACCTATTTTGGCGCACCCGTCACCCGCGTCAGCGGTTGGAAGCCCGACAGCTCAGCGGTCATTTGCAGCTCGTCCCATCGCCAGATTCTGCGCCGTATGGTCGAACTCTACGAAATCCCGATCGATGGCAGCGAGCCCGTCTGCCTGAAATATGGCATGTCCCACCACATTGCCTGGAACCCCCAGGGCCCAGGGGCCGTGATTGGCCGCCACACCTGGGATCCTGCCCGCTGGAAGCGCTACCGGGGCGGCACAGCAGGGGTGCTCTGGCTCGACCGCGACGGCAGTGGCACGTTTGAGCCCTTTGCCCGGGAGATCGACGGCAATTTGGCCACCCCGCTCTGGCTGGGTGAACGGATCTATTTCTTGTCGGATCACGAGGGCATTGGCAATCTCTACTCACTCAATCCAGCTGGCGAAGACCTGCAGCGCCACACCCACCACGACGATTTTTATGTGCGTTTTCCCCACAGCGATGGCCAGAATATTGTCTACCAATGTGGCGGCGATCTTTACAAGCTCAGCCTGAGTGGTGGCACAATTTCAACTGAGGCCGAAAAAATAGCGATCGACTGGCGCAGCCCGCAAGTCCAGCGCAACCGCAAATTTTCCTCGCCGACCAAATACCTCAATGCCTACCAATTACATCCCGAAAGCCACTCCCTGGCAGTGGTCACCCGTGGCAAGGCCTATTCTATGCCCCTCTGGGGCGGCGCAGTCATGCAACACGGCGAGCGCGAAGGCACCCGCTACCGTGTGGCCCAATATCTGCCCGACAACAAGCGCCTGGTGCTGGTCGGAGATACCGCCGGAGAAGAACAGGTAGAGGTGCATTGGCTCGACGGCTCCCAACCCGCTCAAGCCGTGACAGATCTCTCCCTCGGCCGGCCCGAACATGTGATGGTCTCTCCCACCACCAATCAGGTGGCAGTGGTCAATCACCGCCGCCAGCTCTTGCTGATCGATCTCGACAGTTTAAGTACCCGAGTGCTCGACGAAACCCCACATATTCACGGCATTGGCACCCCCGCTTGGTCACCCGATGGCCAGTGGCTGGCTTATTCCTGCGGCACAGCGCCCCAGACCACCATTATTAAGCTCTGCCACGTCGAAACCGGCAGCCTCCACGAAGCCACCCGGCCCGTGCTCGAAGACTTTGCCCCCAGCTTTGATTCCGAGGGCAAATACCTTTACTTTATTTCCACTCGCGAATTTAATCCCGCGTATGACGAAATCCACTTTTCACTGGGTTTCCCCTATGGCACCCGCCCCTATTTGCTCACCCTGCGCAAAGACCTGCGCTCGCCGTTTGAGCCCGACGCAGCAATGTTGATCGACAAAAAAGAGCCCAAAACCGAAGACAAAGCCGAAGACAAAGCGGAAGATAAGTCAGAAGACAAGTCAGACAAACCCAAGGTCAAACCCGTGGAGATCGATCTCGATGGCCTGGCCGACCGGATTTTGGCTTTCCCGATCAAAGATGGCCGCTACCGCAAAGTGCTGGGCCTGGGTGACAGGGTCTTTTATATCACCTACCCAGTCTATGGCAGCTTGGATCAGAACTGGTCTGAAGGCATTACGATCCGGGGCACCCTGCGTGTCTACAACCTCAAGAGCCGCGAAGAAGAGGTCTTTATGGAGGGCGTCAACAGCTTTTACCTCTCCAAAGATGGCAAATCCCTGATTGTGCGCGTCGACAACAAAGTGCGTGTCTTGCCTGTGGGCGAAAAACCCTCCGAAAAAGTCCTGGGCGACAGCAAACCCAGCAAAAAATCCGGCTGGGTCGATCTCGAAAGGATCAAATTGGGGGTTGTGCCCGCTCTGGAATGGCAACAGATGTTCCACGACGCCTGGCGCCGCATGCGCGACCATTTCTGGACCGAAAACATGTCCGAAGTGGATTGGGATGAGGTGCGCAGCCGCTATCTGCCGCTGCTCGATCGCGTCGCCAGTCGGTCTGAATTTTCGGATTTGCTCTGGGAAGTCCAAGGCGAATTGGCCACCTCCCATGCCTACGAAATGGGCGGCGATTACCGCAGAGAGCCGCTCTACAGCCAGGGCTTTTTGGGTGCCGACTTTGCCTGGGATGCCGAAGCCCAGGGCTACCGCATCACCCATTTGGTGCATGGCGATCATTGGGACACCAAACGCGGCGGGCCTTTGGCCAAACCGGGTATCAACGCCCGCGTTGGCGAAGTGATCACCGCCATCAATGGCCTCAGCTTAAATGCCCAATTTGGCCCTGAGCAGGCCCTCTTGAATCAGGCCAAAAGCGACGTCTTGGTCAGCTTTGGCGGTGATTCTCCCCGCACCGTGCAGGTCCATGCCCTCGATTCCGACACCCTGGGCCGCTACCGCGACTGGGTCGAAGCCAACCGCCGCAAAGTGCACGAAGAATCCAATGGCCAAATTGGCTATGTACATATCCCCGACATGGGGCCCTTTGGCTTTGCCGAATTCCACCGCTATTACCTGAGCGAATGCAATTACCCGGCCCTCTTGGTCGATGTGCGCTTTAACGGCGGGGGCCATGTCTCGCAATTGTTGCTGGATAAACTCTCGCGCAAACGCCTGGGCTACGACCTGCCGCGCTGGGGCATGCCTGAGCCCTACCCCTCGTATTCAGTGATGGGGCCGATGTTGGCCCTGACCGACGAAAATGCAGGCTCCGACGGGGATATCTTCAGCCATTCGTTTAAAATGCTCAAACTCGGACCTTTGGTTGGCAAACGCACCTGGGGTGGCGTGATTGGGATCAACAGCCAGGGCAAATTGGTAGATGGTTCGCTGACCACCCAGCCCGAGTACTCGTTCTGGTTCCACGATGTGGGCTGGAATGTCGAAAACTATGGCACCGACCCGGATATTGAGGTGGAGTATGCGCCCCACGATTATTATGCGGGCAGGGATCCCCAATTGCAGACCGCCTTGGACATGTTAAAAGAGATGCTCGTGAAAAACCCAGCTGAGATGCCTGATTTGTCCAAACGGCCCTCCCTCAAACGCGCCCCTTTGCCCCCAAGGGCAGAATAAAAACGGGCAAAAGTTGTAGAATAAGATCATGAATGAACTCCAAAATGTTTATTTATCCCTGCTCGAAAACGACGACGAACAGGTCCGCGAAGTGGCCGCCCGCTCGCTCTATGAAATGCTCGAAGCAGATGTGGTTGATGCCCTGCTTGAGATAGCAGAGACGGCCTCGCATCCGGGCTATCTCGAAGTGATCTGGCTCTTGGGCAAATCCGAAGAGGTGCGGGCCACAGATTTGCTCTTGCGCAACCTCAGCCATGTCGATCCCCGCCTGCGTGAAGTAGCCGCTTCGGCCCTGGCCGAAATTGGCGATGTGCAGGCCCTGCAGCCTTTAATTGCAGCTCTCGAAGACGAGTCAGCAGAGGTGCGTGATGCTGCGGCGATGGCCCTGGGTGAGCTGCGCGATTCCCGCGCAGTATTGCCTTTGATAGCCCAGCTCGACAATGCCGAGACCCAACAGGTGGCAGCCTGGGCCCTGGCGACCATTGGCGATCAGCGTGCAGCCCCCGCCTTGCTGGCCCTGATTGATTCCGATCAGCCCGATGCCATGCGGGGTATGGCCGTGCGTTCGTTGGGACGCATGTCAGACGGCGAAAACGTGGATATTTTTCTCTCAGCCCTCAAAGATCGCTCCCATTTGGTGGTGATCGAGGCCTGTAAAATTCTCGGCGAGTTGCAAGAAGACAGTGCCTCAGAGGTCCTGTTTGAGGTCTTTAATGCCGCTGAAAATCCGCGTGTAAGCCTCAATGCCGCTGTGGCCCTGGCCAAAATTGGGGATCCCCGCTGCAATGAATACCTGATGAAAATTTTGGCCGAAGACGATGACTGGGGACGCCGCTTAAATGCCCTTTTGGGACTGCGCGAATTGCAAGAAGACGAAAAAGTCAAAAATGCCCTGCGCGCAGCGCTGAAAGATCCCCATTGGCTGTTGCAAAAACAGGCGGCATTGTCGATGGTGGCCCATTTGGACGAAGACATCTTTTCCACTTTGGCCAGTTTTCTCAGCAACGAAGACGAAGATATTATGCAGGCGGTGGTCGAAGCCAGCTTGCTCGAACTCAGTGAAGACGATGATGAGACGCTAGAAGATTTAGAAGATTTGCCCGATCCAATGGGTTAGGGGAGAACAAATAGATGCACTGTTATATTCACTCTCAACAAGAGGCAATCGGCAGCTGTGTCGAATGTGGCCACGGGGTTTGTTTGATCTGTTTGAACAAAGTCAAAGGACGCATTTTCTGCGATCAATGTGCCCAGAAAGGCTCCACAAGTACAGCTTTGAGACGCGTGGCCCATGAAATCCAACATGAACTCCAGATTGATGGGTTAAACGAAACTCTGGCCCAGCTCAACCCCCTTTCGGCCGAAAAAAACCGCTATTTGGCTGCGGTCTTGGCCCTCACCTTGGGTTGGGGAGGTGCCCATAAATTTTATCTCGGTCAGCCGGGGTGGGGAATTGCCTATCTCTTGTTTTTTTGGACGGGTATTCCAGCCATGGCCGGTTGGGTCGAGGCTCTCTGGTACTTGATCATGACAGATCAGCAATTTCAACAGCGGTTTTATTTGAGCCAGGGAATGATGATTCAGAGAGTGTCCCAGGTTTTGCCTGTGGCAGGGGTTCAGGCCCCGGCTTTGGGAGACAACCGCTCTTTGAGCAGTCTGCCCCTGCACAGTGAAAGCGACTACGAGCGCTATATCCTCAAATTTGCAAGCCTGCGCCAAGGCCGGATCAGTATTGCCCAATTGGCCGCAGAAAGCCCGATCAGCATCGAAAAGGCCGAAAAACACTTGGCCCGATTGGAAGGCAAAGGCTATACCCATGCCGAAATAGACCCCGACACCGGCGTCATTCGCTACCTTTTTCCCGAATTTATGTATCCGAGTTTGCCAGAGTCTGATTCAGGTCTGCCCTATTAAAGGGATTTCCGTGCCATTGACGCCCTCCCTTGTCTCTCACTATGATGGGAGCACAGCTTAGATTCGGATCAGTGCCCCATGTTAACCCCCGCAGTTCATACCTGGACCTTTCAACCCCTCATCGCCTTGCTCGTGGGGGTATTGGGCCTGGGATATCTCTGGCTCTGGCGGCAGGCCCAGTTCAGCCGTGTCTTGCGTTCCCCCCTGCGCTTTTTCTGGTTTTTTACTGGGCTCGCGCTCTTTGTCCTGACCACCTCGTCGCCGCTGGAGACATTGGCACATCATTACCTACTCACAGCCCGCTCAGCCCAACACCTCTTATTGGCTTATTTAATCGCCCCCCTGCTCTGGGTGGGTTTGGGACAGGGACTGCTCAATCCTGTTTTACTCAGATCTGCCTGGCTGGAGCATTTATTTGCAAAGCTGAGCCACCCCCTGACGGCCATGTTGCTCTTTAATGCAGGTTTGTTCACTTGGTATCTGCCTGTCATGACCGAACTCTCACGCGGGCATTTTTGGTTGGGGCAGCTTGAACACCTCTCAGTCTTGCTGGCAGGGATGTTCATGTGGCTGCCCCTGCTCAATCCCGCCCAACATCAGCGCCCAACGTATCCGCGCCAGATGTTTTACCTGATAACCCTGATTCTGACGCAGGTGCCGCTGTTTGGGATCTTGACGTTGAGCCGCGAGGCCCTCTACCAGAGTTATCTGCAGGCTCCGCGTATCACCAGCCAATTGACGGCATTTGGCGATCAACAGAGTGCCGGTTGGCTGATCAAATTATTTACGGTCCTGGTCTTTGCTGCGGCGTTTATTGCGATCTTTATCCAGTGGAGCAATACCCAGCGCCGCATCGACAGAACCGAGCGCTTGCAAGCCGAAGAAATGATCAAATTGATTGAACGCGTGCGGGCCCGCTGGCCCCAAGGGTTGCCTCCGCAAGGGTAAAACCACAAGCTGAAGCCCCCAAACACAGCTCCCAGGGCTCACTTTTGGGGTCGACCCCGGCGGGGCTTCTCCTGCACAAAAGCCTCATTTTCGGGCGGCGGCCCCACTTCTCCACCCAAATGTCCCTGCGCCCATTGGCTGGCCTGTGAGTAGATCGGTTCCAGGGCTTTTAAAAACAAGCTCTCTCCCCGCCAGAGCGGCGGACTTTTTAAACGCTTTAAGAGTGGCGCCTCGATGGCGGGCGTCTGGGCGGGCTCCAAGCTGGGAAGGGCTGCCCCGCGCCAAAAGGCCGGGAGGGCTGAAGGCAAAGCGATCTGAGCAAGCGGGGGCTCCTCAGTGATGTCTACATCAGTGACGTTTACACCTGTGATTTCGACACTGGGGCTGCTCTGTTTTGCTGAGGCGCCCAAACTGGCCAAAAGATCTTCACGATCTTGCCCGCGCAGGCGAAAGAGCAAAAACGGGTCGGCATCAAATTGTTCTGCCAGAAGATAATAGACGGCGGCGATATGTTTACAGGGATCCGACCAATCGGGACAGGAGCAATCGGTCTCCAAATCTGCGCGTTTTTCTGGAAAGAGGCTGACCCCTGCCTGTTTAAAGACCAAGTCCATCTCTGCTGACATCTCCCCAGCCAAAAGACGGGCCAAATGTAAAGGGGAGGCGGCCAAAGACAGACGCACCTTGGCCCAGGCCTTGCTGTTGAGCAGCGGCAATTCGATCGAGACCGTGTACGGTTTGGTGCGGGTGCCCTGCACCTTGGCCAAAACCCGGCCTGCGGCAATGTCAATCGAAAGCACTTGGCCTTGGCGGGCATAATTTTTGCCCCGCGTCAGACGGCCACTGTCGCAAAGTTTTTCCAGGGCCGAAACCCAGCGCTGGCCCCACCACGTGGTACCCACCCCGCCCCGTGAAGACTGTAGGCGAATCCCGTCTTGGGTCTTTTGCGGGCCCGAACCTGAGAAGTGGAAATAACTCATTCGCTAATGGCCTCCTCCAAATTGAGTTGGAATAAATCCTGGATTTGCTGATTCGACAGCTCTGTCAGCCAATTTTCACCATGGCCCACCGTCTGATTCGCCAAATCCTGTTTGTGCAAAAGCAATTCGGCAATCCGCTCTTCGACCGTGCCCCCACAGATCAATTTATGCACCTGCACTTGCCGGGTTTGACCAATGCGAAAGGCCCGGTCGGTGGCCTGGTTCTCAATCGCCGGGTTCCACCAGCGATCGTAGTGAAAGACATGGTTGGCACGGGTCAGATTGAGGCCTGTGCCCCCGGCTTTGAGTGAGAGCACAAAAATGCGTGGGCCGCCTGCGGACTGAAAGCGCTCCACGAGTTGATCCCGCTTGGCTTTGGGGGTCTTGCCCGTGAGCAATAGCACCTCTTCGCCAAAGCGGTTTTGCAAATGGGTCTGCAAGAGCGCGCCCATCTCAGCAAATTGGCTAAAGATCAAAACGGACTCGTCCATTTCCAGGATCTCTTCCAGCATTTCTTCTAAGCGCATCAACTTGCCCGAACGGCCTGAAAGCGGGCCTTTTTCCCCCAAAAACTGGGCAGGGTGGTTGCACAATTGTTTAAAGCGCATCAAAGACGAGAGTACGAGTCCCTTGCGCTGAATGCCTTCACTTTTGGCCAATTGGGCCTGCATTTGTTTGAGCTGGGCCTGGTAGAGCGAAGCCTGCTCACGGGTCAGGGGGCAAAACAGCTCCATTTCGAGCTTTTCGGGCAGGTCCGAAATAATGCTTTTGTCGGTTTTGAGTCGGCGCAGCATAAAGGGTTCAATCCGGGCCTTGAGTTTGGCCTGGGTCTGGGGATCGCTAAAGGCCTGGATTGGCTGCTGGAAATGCAGGCGAAAATAGCTCTGGCTGCCCAAGAGACCGGGGTTGAGAAAATCCATCAGCGACCAGAGATCCCCCACATGGTTTTCGATCGGTGTTCCCGTGAGCGCCACACGCCACTGGGCTTTGAGGCTGCGCGCCGATTGAGACTGGCGGGTTTCAGCGTTTTTGATCCCTTGGGCCTCATCCAAGACAATGCCCTGCCAGTGAAAGGGCTGTAAAAAAGCCAGATCGCGGTGTAAGAGCCCATAAGTGGTAATCACCAGATCCTGTTGTGCGATCGCCTTTTTAAAGGCTGAAAGCTTGAGGCGTTCAGCCCCATGATGCACAAAGACCTTTAAATCTGGTGTAAAATGTGCCGCTTCGCGTTTCCAATTGCCCACCAAGGTTGTCGGGCAGATCAGCAAAACGGGCGGAGCAGAAGGGTTTTCGAGCCGGGCTTTGAGAATCCGGGCCAGGGTTTGCGGCGTCTTGCCCAGGCCCATATCGTCGGCGAGGCAGGCGCCAAGTCCCCATTGGTGCAAAAACTGCAACCAGGACACCCCACGAATTTGGTAGGGCCGCAACGTGCCCTTAAAACCGGCGGGAATTTCAGTCAGGCCAAAGCTCTGCTGGCCTTGCAATTGGGCAAAGAGTTCGCGCACATGGCCCTGGGCCTCTATGGCAGATATGGGCAATGGGGCCTCGCTGGCACCGAGGGCCAGCGGCACAAGTTCTTGCAAAGTCAGCTCGCTGGGTTGGCGTTTGAGAAAAACCAGGGCTTTTTGAATCTCAGCCTGATCGACAATTCGCCATTGCCCCCGAAACATCACCAGCGGTTGTTTGAATTTTGCCAAGGCCGTCAATTCCTGACCGCTCAACTGTTCTTCGCCCAAAGCCACTTCCCAATTGACTTTCATCACCGTGGCCAGGTCCAGTCCGGTTCGCCCTTTGAGCTTGGGCGTCCTGATCTGGGCGCGCAGGGAGAGATTTCGCGCTTTTGGCTGGGTCCACCAGGTTGGCAAAAACAGGGCAAAGCCCGCCGCTTCTAAAAGGGGGGCCGCTTGGGCCAAAAAAGACCATATTTCAGCTGTAGAAAGGGTCAGGGCTTGGGGGCGTTGGCCCGCCAAAAGCACCTGGAGAGGCGGATAAATCGCACAGGCCTGGCCCAGGGCCAGTAAAAGGTATTCTTTCAGGATTTCGGGGGAGGTGGAAAGGGTCTTGGCTTTGCTGGCATTGATCTGCCAGACCGCCTGCAGAGGCAGGCGCAAACTGGGATCAGCATGGGATTGCAAGAAACCCTCGACCAGCCAGGGTTCTTCGGGTTCGGCATCATGCACAAGCAAACCCAAACGCCAATCCGCTTCGTTCAGGGCCTGCAGCGGCCGCTTCCATTGGGCCAGACTTTTTGCCAGGGGCTCTAAGGCCTGGGCTGAATGGTTTAATCTGCCCGAAGGCATTCCCAGGGCCTGTATCCAGGCATTATAAACAGAGTGTTCATGGCGGGGTTTGGTGCGGGCAGGCAACACAGCGGAGCGGATCACCGCATCGAGCAAAGATGACAGGAGTTTTTCCAGCAAAACCACAGGTTCGGGGCCTGTGGCTGCCAGGGCAGACAGAGCAGGGGGCAGTGCGCGGGCCCATTCGTGTAAACGCATGCGTTCGCGGCTGTTGAGCTGGGCCTGCCAACAGGCCTGTCCAGCCACCAAAGCTGGCAAAAACTGCTGTTCAGCTGTGAGTTTAAGCGCCCAGCGCAAAACGCCCTGCAAAAATCGCAACTCAGGGCCGAGCATGATGCCGGGGGCATACAATTCGCGCTCGGGCAGGGCTTGCAGCCAAGGCAGAAGTGCCAAAGGGGTGTAATCCCGGCAGGCAATCCGCCAGGGGCTTAATCGCACCTGTTTACACATTTGCTCACCCAAAATGGGGTGGGAAGGCAGGGGTCTGCTGGGTGCGGAAGGGCAAAAGAAGAACCGTTCTTCGGCCTGGGCAGAGGGAGAAAGTACCAAGGCCATCAGCAGATTGTCCAAGTCGCTTAAAGCCAAAGCGCCTGGATGTAATGGATTCTGGGGCAAGCGACCTTTGCGTGGCACAAAGGCCTGTTCCGCCCAGAGTGCCAGCGTGTGATCTGCCAAAAGAGCGTGTAAAATTAACATCGCGTCATTATCTTATTCTCTAAAATCTTGAACATACCTTACTGCTAAGTTAGTCGAAAAGCGTCGGACCGTCAATCAACAACAGAAAACACGCAGACAGGTCCATTTGCACCGAGATCTAATTTTAGCCATAAATTAACGAATCAATAACCGTGTTTTACCAGCTTGCCCGCGATAATTTGTTTAACCCACCCGCGCAGAGAGAGTAAACCCATGAAAAAAATCCCCCTTTTAACCCTGCTTCTGAGTCTGAGTGCCTGCCAAAGTGGCCCTGTGTTGCCCCTCTCGGTTGCAGCCCCCCCCTTAAATCGCTTTGCTGCTCCCCTTTCTGCGCCTATTTCTGCGTCTACGGCCCAGCCCGGCAGTTTTCAATTTACAGCGATCAAAGACATGAAGATCCAGTTTACAGGCGGCCAGAGTTTTATGCGCATCAGCGTTGAATACCAGCTCAAGCGGGGCGAAAACGCCTTCAAACGGCAGGTGCAGTTTAAATACCTGATCGCCAGCAAAGAGGTCAGTGAGATCGCAGTTCTCGCGGGCGACCGTGGCAGTGCCGAAGAACTCAAACAGGAATGCACGGCGATCATGCGCCTGCAGATCAAACAATAGAGCCTACTTGCGCTTTCAGGTATACTGAAAGCAAAAAAGGACACATGGCATGTCAGAAACCCCTCCCGGCGGCAAAGCCTTTGGTGCAATTACGGGCGTAAACATTCGCGCGGGGGCCACTGCTTGGCCCGAACCGCTGGAAATGCAGGGGCAGACCATTCCCTCTCTGCACAACCTGGATATTTTTAAACATTTGCTTGGCCCCAATTACGAACAGATCCTGGCAACGCGCGACATGCACCCCGATTATCCCGAACAGGTTGTCGGCCTGAGTCAGCGCCAATGGACCCATGTGGTTGGAACGCCTCCCAATCACAGCGAAGAACATTCGGTCGATCTGGGGGTCAAAGCCGTGCAGGCCCTGTTTGCACAGACAGGGCTGGGCCCCGAAGACGTGGGACTTTTACTGTTTGCTTCAACCACGCCCCACAAAATTACCTCTGCATCGTCCTGTGCCGTGGGGGCTGCCACGGGTATCAAAGCCCCTTCACTGGATCTCAAAGCCGGATGCAGCACGGGTCTCTATGCTTTGGTTACTGCCGCTTTGTATGTGCAAGCAGGATTGGGGCCTGTCTTGCTGGTGGCCGCAGAAACCCCTTCAAAATATGCCAATCCCCAGATTCCCGAAACCGTCATGGGGGTGGGAGATGGTGCCATTGCCCTGTGGCTGGAAAAAGGCAGTCCCGAACAGGGCTTGCTCGGAGGCTACCTTGGGGCTGATGGCGAATTGGGGGTGCTGGTGAATACCCCTGGCCTCTTGCCTCCGACCGCCGAAGCCCTGGAACAAAAACAGTATTATTACCACGGCGATGCCAGCAGCTTAAAAGAGGCGGTTCCCGTGCGCTACCTGGCCGCAATGCAAGGCGCCTTGGCCCAAGCGGGTTTGACGCCCAGCGATCTGGATCTGTATGTGCCCCACCAGGTCAACCGCCAATTGACGCGCAAAGTGGCGGAACTACTGGGTATTCCGCTTGAAAAGCAATTTCACAATTTAGACCGCCACGGCAGTGTGGCCGGAGCGGCTGTCTTAATTGCCCTTTGGGAGGCCATGCAAGCAGGTCAGATTCAGCCGGGGGCCAGAGTGGGCCTGAATACTGTCGGTGGGGGCCTGACCTGGGGAGGCCTGGTCTGGCAATTTTAGCCCCAAACAGCTTTCAGGCTCTGCTGGCATTTTGGGCCCAGGCACCAGAATCTCATGGCATCAGCGACAGCGAGGGACAGATCAGCTACCGCGATTTGGCCCAGAACACAGAGGCCCAGGCCTTGGCTTTGAGGGGCCTTTTTGCCCCCGGCACACGGTTTTTGCTGCCTGCGGAACACAGCCGGGCCTTTGTTCAAGACTGGCTGGCGCTGATGATCGCGGGCATGTTGGCAATTCCGACCCACCCAGCGTTGCCCGCAGCGGCTTTTGGCCAACTGCAAAACCAGTTTCGGGCCTTGGACTTCTCCCATGAATTGAAAACAAATCTGAATGCCGGGCAAGAGCAACCCCCCTCGGTTATCTCTCAGTCTGAAGACCTCGTTCGGCCAGCAGAGGCAGGCGCTCCCTGTTTGGCTTTGCTCACCTCAGGTTCGAGCGGCGAGGTCAAAGCGGCCTGTTTTTTACCTGCTTCACTCTTTTGGAATGCCCAGGCTGTGCGCCAGTTTCAGGCCTTAGAAGCCCCCGGAAAAATGGCCATTCATTTGCCTCTGAATCATGCCTTTGGCCTGATCACCCAATTATTGCCAGCATTGCTGGCGGCCAGCCCTGTGCATCTTTTGCCCCATCAAATCTGGCCCGGCGACCTGCTCAGACACTTACACACAGCAGAGATCAAAACTTTTGCAGCGGTTCCGAGTACCCTGCGCCTGATACTGCAGGGTCAACCCGAGCCCCTCCCAGCGCTGCGCCATTTGTCAATTGCTGGGGCCGCTTTGCACCCCGAAGAAATTCCGGCCTTGCAAGCGGCTTTCCCCCAAGCCCAAATCTGGATTGGCTATGGACTGACCGAAGCGGGTCCCCGCGTGAGCGCCTTTTCCAACGACGACCCAGAATTTGGCTCGGGCAGTGCCGGTCGGCCGCTGCCCGGTGTCGCGATCAAGATCGTTCAAGACGAGGTTTGGGTACAGAGCCCTTCTTTGATGATGGGGTATCTCGATGCGCCTGAACTGAGTGCCGAAACCCTGCAAGCAGGTTGGCTAAAAACGGGCGACAGTGGCTATTTGAGCCCAAGCGGAGAATTGTTTATTACCGGTAGACGCGACGATACCCTGCTCTCTGGCGGCGAAAAAGTGGCCCCTTTGGCGGTCGAGCGCGCCTTGCAAAGCCAAGCAGCCATTTTACACGCCGCCGTTTATGGCGAAGCGGATCCGGTTTTGGGCAGCCATTTGGTGGCTTTAATTGAACTCGATGCCAATGCCGAGATTCCCTCTTTGCACGCTTTGCGGCGATTTTGCAAAAACACGTTGGAGCCCCAGCAAATCCCCCGCCAGTTTTACCGGGTTAAAACATTGCCCCTGACCCCCAATGGAAAATTAATTCGCAAGGAGTTGCCCACATGGCCGAGAAATCCCTGGTCTTAAGCCAAATTCAGATACTCTTAAAACAGGAGGGTCTTGCCGCCCCTGAAAGTGAATTGGGCCCAGAGACCCGCCTCAAAGAAGATCTGGGCCTGGATTCGTTTGACCTGGTACAGCTGATTCTACTGCTCAACCGCCATTTTAAGTTGGAATTGGGCAGCCAATTGCTGACGGGTGAACATTTAGAGAATTTGGGAAGTTTGTCCATGCTCGTTGAGCGAAGTGCACCCTGAGTTTATCGGATGGGTCGAAACGAGCGGATTTAAAGGACGCTCTGGGAATTCCCATCCACTTCAGGGGATTGGGATGAAAAGAGCGACAGCTCTGTGAGCTGTCATCAGAATGTTGGGGTTGAGTGAACTTGACATTCAGAGTGAGAGACCAAAATAAAATCCAGAGTGTATTCTTGTGTATGATATAATAAAATATTATGGAATACGTAAAAGCTATGTTGTCGCCAGACCTAAGCCCTAGCGCTGCTGTCCATGGTTGTAAGGCTCGTGAACTCGCTAACAACCATGGCTCGGGCAACGCCTGCCGCATCTTCCCACTCAAACACCTCACTCACTTTCAGCATGAGCAAATCTGGTCAGCTCGTCTGGAAGCCGGTAAAGTCTGGAACCAATGCCGGGACATTCATCTTGAGGCGCGTACTTCGACCCTTCGACGCGCTCTGGGCGACGCTGTTCTCAGTACGCGTACAGGCCAACACTGGCCCAATCGTACAGATTTGCAGCAGGCGACAAAGGGGCTCTATGCCATGCACAGTCAAAGTGTGCAGATGATTTGCCACACCTTCCTGCAAAATATTGATACCACCCGCAAACTACGTAAATCCGGGGTCAAAATCCGCTATCCTTACAAAACCAAGCACACTTATACACTGATGTGGCCTGCTCAGGCTGTCAAAGTCACAGAGAACCGGGTGATTTTGCCGATGGGTAGAGGCAGAGAGCCTCTGGTCTTGAATCTCAAATTGCCAGAAGGTGCAGGAGCCTGCAAACTGGTCTTTAATGATGGTTATGAGCTTCATGTCACCTATCATGTGGACGATGCTCAGGAGTCACCAGGAACTCGCAAAGCCTGTGTAGACCTGGGTGAAATCCATCAAGCCGCAGTGAGTACCGATTCAGGACAAGCGATTGTTGTTTCCGGTCGTGGGATTCGCTCTCTCAAACGCCAAAGGTCAA
>JADMKE010000027.1 GCA_018780035.1 Candidatus Sericytochromatia bacterium | reverse complement strand
TGCTTAGAAGCCCATCCACTTCAGTGGACATTGTGCCCGTATGGGTATTGGGAGTATCACTTGTTGGGTTCCATCTCACCCAGCAGCTCCAAAACATGCAGGCCCAAGGGTTCCATTTTGAAACCCTGAACCCGGGCATTGCTCAAAATAACCACCCCAATTTGCCTTTGTGGTTCAAAGGCCAGAAACGCTTTGCCCCCCGCCGCAGAGCCACTGTGCCAATAAACACCTGCAGGGGTAAAATACTGCCAGCCCCAGGCCATTTGGCAAAACGGGGCTCCACGGCGACCTGTCAACTGGGTCGTTTGTGCCAAGGTTTTCACCAACAGTGGAGAACTGGGTGCTTGTTCAATTTGCAAAATCTGGGCCAAAAAATCCAATAAGTCGCGGGGAGTGGATTTGAGGCCACCAGAAGCGCTTAACCCGCCTTCATCAGCAAAATAGGGCACAAGCTGGGTGCGTATATACCCGGGTGCCAAGCGCTGGAATTGTTCCGAGCTGAGCTGCAAACGGGTATCAGGAAGACCCAATCGGGCTGTGAGGTCTTCTATTTGCGAGGCAAAGCTGAGGCCGGTTTTTTCAGCCAAAAGCTGTCCCAGAAGTCCATAACCCAAAGTTGAATAGCCAAAGTCGGTTGGGGCTGGGACGGTCCGTTTGAAGCCCTGCTCGAAAGCTGCCAAATCTTGGGGAGAATAGCGGCGGGTTGCCTGGGGATCACCCAGATCAAGGTTCTCTGGCAATGAGGGTAAACCACTGGAATGGGTCAGCAAATCCAACCAGGTCAAGGGCTGGCCTCGAAAGCACCAGACGGAGGTCTCCGTTGGCGAACAGGGTTTGACGGGGTCATTTAATTTGACCTGTCCTTCAACAAAAAGTTGGGCCAATAAGAGGGCTGTAAAAGGTTTGGTCAGAGATGCCAGCTCATAAAGGGTGTCCGGCTGAGGTGGCACGTCTTTGCCATGCCAGAGTGAGCCCCAGGCCAGATAGCTTTTGCCTTGGGGTGTAATCACCCCGATTTGTAAACCCGGTGCCAGGGTTGCTGGATCACGCAAAAAGTCCTGAACTTTTGCTTCCAAACGCTGCTTCAAGGTTTTCTGGCGCTCAGCTTGGCTCTGTTCGGGCTTCTGAGCCCAGACAGGCAGGGTCGCTAAGTTTAAAAAAAACAGCAGCAAAGAGCAGAGAGAACAACCAAAGGGCCTGGTCTTTTCCTGAGGCCGGTTTGGGCTGAAACAAGTCAATTTTTTCTGGCGCTCAGGCATTAAATTGTGGAAATCTTCGCTCAACGGGGCTTCTAAAGCCATGCTTTGCTCCAATCGGAGAAGGGGCTGCTTCTATTTTAACAGCTAGGCCGCCAGCCAAAATCCTGCTTGGACAGCTTGATTGTGTGCTTGAAGGGCCTCAATCCGGTTTTCAATTTCTGTTTCGACACTTTGGCGCAGCAGTAAAAGGGGCAATACAACTTCTTCTTGGGGTTCAAGTACGGGCCAAATAACTTGAAGTTGTTGGCAAGCGTTTAAATACCTGTGTTGCAATTCTTCGATCAGGGACTGTTTGCGCGACTCTGGCAGCGAGGATTCCCGAATCTTTTCGATCCGGCGATTGCAAAACAATTCCATACATGCTTCTGTTTTGAGCACATCCAAAGCCTGCTGTTGGCGGTGACTGGTTACCAACACGGGCAAGCGTTGAGATAAGTGTTTTTTTGCCTCTTCCAAAGCCAGAATCTGTTCTGCAGGGGTACTTTGGTTCGACATCGATTGCAGAGAATCCAACAATGATTGCATCAGCGTCAGGCAAACATTTAATTTGATTTGCATTTTCTGGTACCTCTTGGCCTTGATATGATGATTAAATCATATCTTGCCAAGTTGGCAAGTTTTATAGAACACACCCTGCATGTGATTTTGCTCTCGTTCTGCCTGAGACAGAGCAAAACCCAAACCCAAACCCCCAATCTCTAACCCCTAAACGCTAATTCCCCGGCGGCTGATACAGATTGCGCCGCACGGCATGGGGAAAACGCGACAGCTCTTGGTAGAGCTCTTTTTCTTTGGCTGAGAGGTTTTGTGGGGTCTCGACCCGAATCGAGACATAAAGATCCCCTGATGGAAGGTCTGCTTTGGTCTGCCGCAGCCCTTTGCCTTTGATGCGAAAGGTTTTGCCCGCCTGACATTCCGGCGGGATTTTGATCTTGACCCGTTTTTCGAGGGTGGGCACTTCGATTTCGGCCCCCAAAATGGCTTCGCTAAAGGTCACGGGTACCTCGCAGCGCAAATCGCCATTGGCTTCGACTTTAAAAAAGGCGTGTTCGACCAAGTCAATCACCAGATAAAGATGTCCGGTTTCGTCGCCCTGGGTATTGCCCTCTTTGCCAATGCGAATTTTGGAGCCTTTGCGCACACCCTGAGGGACTTTGACTTCAATTTTTTTGCTGCTGCTTGTGCCGCCTTTGCCCTGACAATTGCGGCAGGTCTGGCGGCTGACCTGGCCTGTGCCGCCACAGAGCACACAGACCTTTTCACGGTGGACGGTGATGGTCTTGCGGGTGCCGCTCCAGGCCTCTTCGAGGCTAACGGGCAAACTCTGCTCAACGTCCAGTTTGCGCGGCTTTTTGGATGTCTCAGACCCAGCCGCTCTTTCACCGCGGGGCTTTTCTTTGACATTGACGGAGTCCACAATATTGTTGAACATGTCCGTAAAGCTGAATTTGTTTTTGTGCCCCGCTTCCTCTTCTTTGTTAAAGGCCTTGCGGTAGGTCTTTTCAAAGACATCGCGGATATTGTCGAGATTGGATTCGGTGAACCAACTCTGATCCACAAAACCATTGTCAAAATGGCGGCGCTTTTCGGGATCGCTCAGAACCTCATAGGCCTGAGAAAGGTCTTTAAACTTCTCTCTGGCTTCGGCATTGTTGGGATTGACATCGGGATGGTATTTGCGCGCCATACGCCGATAGGCTTTTTTTATCTCTTGGGGCGTGGCATTTTTCTCCACCCCCAATATCCCGTAATAGTCTTTGCGGATCACGTGTGTTTATTTGATAAATTTCGGAGGCGCTGCTTGCACATACAGCGGTTTATTGGCGCCGCCAGGTTGAGCCGCAGAGGGGCTGCTGGTCGGTGCTGCTGCTGATGCGGCACCTGCAGACTGATCTGTGGCTGGCACGCCAGGAAGCGGTACGCTGGTAGGAGGGGCTCCACCAGCCACGGGCTGAATCACAGGCGGGGGAACGGGTTGAAAGGCTGATGTCATCGCTTTGGCCGGGGGTGGAATCGGGGGACCAGCGGTGTTATAAGACAATTGAAGGTCAGGATAAGCGGCATTCAAATGAGCCACAACAGCCCCACGAATTTCATCTAATTCCTGAGGGGTGACAATGTTTTTTCTCACCATCAATTCGAGAAAGGTCAAAACGTCGACCTTGTTCTCAATCACTGCTTTGGGAATATTAAATCCCCCAACAAGCTTGGGTACTGAATTATCTGACTCAACCGCCATAATGACTCCCCATAAGACTTAGAGTGAAGGCTGTGCACCCACCTTCGACCGTCTTGCAAACTGGTGATACATTTGGACTACGGCTCCCGTCCGGCTATTCCAGGGCACCCGACAAAGCATGCTTACCGTTGCTTCCTTCCGGACCTGGCGGGGTTCACAAGTTTACCGTCGCATGGAGACCTTACGATCAACGCCATTGCACCAAAGTCACTCCAGCACAATCGGGCCTCAGAGTGGGAATTCGATCTCGCTAAAGCGGATTGCGAGTACAGAGCACCGCTAACTCCCCATCTAGCACAACCAGGATTCATTATACTTGAGCGTTTCTGAAATTGTCCACGTACTTGACATTTCAGGCTCCTGACACGGCTTTGGATTTTTTCTCAAAAAGTGTGTTAGGTACTTGTCAAGAATTGCATATTTTCGTTAAAATGACTGTTATCTAAAGTTTAAGTTACAAAGAAACGTCTGTAAAAATACGTCGTCTAAAAATACGTCATAATTTAGGCAGATGAGCAGCGTAAGTCTCACAAGTATGTTTGCTTACGCCTGTAACTCCCAATAATCCAGATTGAATCAATCAGAAGAGCTAAGCGATGACAGAGTTAATTTCCTCCCTGACAAACCAGAACGACATGGATTCTTTGCTGCGGGTCGAGCGCCTCGGCGAGGTTCTCCTGCGTGAAGGCAAACTCAAATTGTTCCAGATTGCCGATTTAATGGAGCAGCAAGCCGAAGACCCAACCAAACGCCTGGGCGATTTGGCAGTTGAAAACGGCTATATTTCTCAAGATGACCTGTTGGATTCACTTTTGGCTCAAATCCACATTACCCAAGTGGTGGAAGCCAGCGCGCGGGAATTGGCGATCGTTTAATCCCTTGCCGTCTGAGCATTTTCTTGCTCATCATCTGCTGCTTCACGTTCCCAAGCAAAGACAAAGTCCATATAGGGTGTGCCGTGGGGTGCTTTTTTGCGTTTTGCAGATTTTTCTCTTTCAAAGGGCCGTTCCAAGGCCAAAAAAGACAAGAGAACCTGTTGCTGAACCTCTGGCACTGTTTCAGCTTGTGTGTTTTCGTGTCCAACTGGGTTCGGGTTTTGTTTGAGCGCTTTCTCAGGAACCTGAACAGGGTGCTGACGCAAATGTTGCAAGGTGGTTTTGCACAAGCTTGCCGACTCGGGGGTGAGTAGATTTGCCGGGCGCAGGGCCGGCGGCTGTTGCATTTGCTGGGGCAGGGGTTTTTGCAGTTGAACCTGAATTTGTTGTGAGAGCGACTGCAAAACAGGCAAGACGGCTTTACTTTGGGTGGCAGGTAAGACAAATTGTGTGATTTTTGCTGTGGCAACGGCATTTGACTCGCCCAAATAGGGACCCGGAATGGTTTGAAAACGCAACAGTTTTTGAATCAACATACAAGCCTCTCTTTCCAGCATAAGCGAAGCAGAGAATTCCTATCAAGTCTTTTTGCTTGAGCGGCATTTTGGGTTAGAATACAAACCGGAAAATACAAACCCTGTCAAAATGGATTTAGCTGGAGCCCGTTTGTACTAAAAAATGCCCAAAACCACTTCTTCTTTTGGAAAACTCATGAGTCGTCTGCGCAAAAAACAAGGACTGACGATGAGTGCTTTGGCACAGGCTGTGAATGTCTCCGAATCGTATATCTCGCTCCTGGAGTCGGGTGAACGCAAACAACCCTCACAGGAGTTGGTGCTCAAACTGGCCTCTGTTTTGGGGGCCCGCAACAACCACAGTCTGACCGATGATTTTTTGGAGACAGCGGGTTATTATCCCGTGAATTTACATGGCTACTCCAGCCATTCGGAAATTTTAAAGACCTACCAAGCTCAGTACGAAAAAGACCCCAGCGATTTTAAGCATTTTTTGGCATTGATCTTTTGCCTGATCAAAAAGGGCGAAAGGGAAGGAGCCCACGCCATGATTCAGCAGGGACTGAACCAGTTTAAACAGCCTGGGCAACTGCAATCCCTGCACGCCAGTCAGGCCTTGCTCCAGCAAAAATTTACCGAGGCGCTCAAATTACAAACTGCAGTGATTGAACACGAAAATGGTTCTGGTCTGCGCTCTGACGAAGGTCAAAAAATGGGTCAATTTCATTTTGGCATCATGCACTTTTTTTATGGCCTTCAGCTGCAAATGCAGTGGCGTAAAGCCTTGACATATAAACAGTCTGAGCGCTGTCTGAACGCTCAAAAAGACGCAATTCACCATTTTTCAAAGGCCCGCGAACTTTTTTTTCTGCTTTTGGAAAAAGACCGCGAAGATATTTCCCTCTTGGATGAACTTGCGCCTGTCTGTTTTCATTTGGCCCAAATCTATCCCGAAGATTCAGCAGACAGTCAACAACTTTGGCAGGAAGCGATTCAAAGCCAACAAGCGGTCCTGCATTCTGAGCAAAAATACTGTCTGGGCAGTGAAGCGCTTTTGGAGAGGAGTTTGTCTTTGGCCCATGCGTATGCCAAAACCAAGGAATTTACGCAAGCAGAAAATATTTTGAATATACTCGAATTTGCGAGTAAAGTTCCTAATGTCCGGATATATTATGCAAAATGTATATTTTTTGCAAACAGACACTCATTTTCTCAGGATGAAAAAGATCTTTATTTGGCCCTGCAATTTTTACACAAAGCCTATTTGGTCGATGCCAATCTGGTCCGCCAAGTTGCTTTATACGACCCAGATCTCAGAAGCTTGAGAGCAGATAAGACGATGGCGTTTCGCCGTATTTTTCTCTAAATCCGTTCTCTAAATCCGTGTCAGTGGGCCAGAATGAGTTCCATATCTGGGCTGACAGGGCCTTCAATCAGGGTGTCTGTTAAAAAGTGCAAAGCGGGCAGAATTACCTTTTCAGCTCTTAAGATCCGCACGTGGCCCAGGCCTTTGGTGGTCATCAGCCGTGCGCCCGGCCAAGCCCGACAGAGCTTTTCGCCACTGGCCCAGTTCACTTCGCGGTCGTCGAGGTCGTGGATAAACAGGGCTTTTTCCTGTCGGCGGCCTGCCATTTGCAACAGATTGAGGGTATCTACTTCTAGTCCCAGGCGGTTTTCGAGGCGCTTTTGCATCCGTGCCCGCACATCGGCATTCAGCCCCACCCCTTTGGCAAAGAGGGTGATCATGCGCTCAATTTCGGCAGGTGTGGCCAGCATGATCACCCGTTCGGCCTGAAGGTCAAATTCCAGAGCCAACAAAGTCGCGGCCGCCCCCAAAGAATGCCCCACCACACCGATCCATGGGCCTGTCGCGGCTTGTACTGCCAATAAACTCTGGGCCATTTCGGGCAGTGAAGAGCGTCCTCCGGGGGTGTCGCCATGGCCGGGTGCATCATAGGTCACCACTGAGAGCCCCGCATCTAACAAGGGTTGAATCCAGGCATAATACTGGCTGCCCCGGCCAGACCAGCCGTGGATCAGTCCCACGATGGCTTCACTCTGACCCCAGCGCCAGGCCTTGATCGGGCCCATTGGAGAATCCACAACAAACGCTTCTGCGTTTTTGAGTACCCTAACTTCGCTCTCGGTGCGGCGAAATTGCCGGGGGGTTGAGAACAGGGCTTCTGCTCTGGCAGCAGCAGCATCAGGAGCGAGGAGACCCTCCAGTTTAAACCCCAGTCGGTGGGCTGAAAGCTTTAATTTAAATGCGAACGTTCGTGCCTTTTTTTGCCAATTAAACATATACAGAGGACTCCTTGGATTATTTTTGAATGCGGATCGCTAAGTCTGAAAATAAATTGCGTGCGCGTTGCAAGGCCTGTTTTTGTCCGAGTAGACGCACATAAAAATGAGCGGAGAGCAAGAGCCCATACACTTCTTGTACGACGGTGGCGGGATCCAATTCAGGCTTAAAATAACCGGCTTCTTGGCCAAAGACAAAGGTCTTTTCCAAAACGCCAATCCACTCTTCCTGAATTCGCACCAACTCCTCGCGGACAGGGCCCGGCTGATCGTCGAGTTCAATGGCCGATGCCACAAACAGACAGCCGCCTCGGGCCAATTGGGAGTCGGAGAGACCCCATTCCAGCCAAAATTCAAACAACGCCTGAAACCGAGGCACACCGCGCGGCATTTTTAAAGCTGGGCGGCTGACTTTTTCGGCAAAGAGCGTGGCTGCGGCCCTTAAAACCTGAATTTGCAGCTCTTCTTTGGAGCCAAAATGGGCAAAGAGACCACTTTTTGACATCTCCAAAGCACTTGCCAATTGGCCAATGCTCAGGCCCTGCAGGCCAATTTTGCTGGCCATTTCGGTTGCTTTATCCAGGATCAGCTGTTTGGTGAGTTTGCCTTTTTTGATCTGGTTTTTCATAATTTAATTATAGAACGAACGTTCGTTTTTATGCAAGCCTGTGTCTGTTCATTTATTTCTGCTTTTCCCGCTCCCTTTTTAAGACCTGATCAATGATCTGGGGCTTGAGCAACCTGCCGAGATCGCATTTGAGCAGCTTTAAGACCAGCTGATCATAGCTCAAATTGAGGGTCTGGGCTGTATTTCCCAAATGCCAAAGCTGTTTTTCGAGGTTTTGCAAGAGCCAGGCTGTTTGAATTTGAGACTCGGAAAGCCGGCAACTTTTAAAATAGACACATTTCCCGCTCTGGCTCAGAATCAGCTCGCCCATATGTCCCTCTTGGGTCTGGTTTGGTGCCAATTGAGAGACAAAACGCAGCAATTGGTAAGGCCCCAAATCTTGCACCGCTTGGGTTTCAATCGGCATTTCAAGCAAACCGGCGGCCATCCAGGTTTGGAACTGGGCGATCCCTCCCCGCAGGGCCTGCAATTCGGCTTTGAGTTCCTGCCAATTTTGGGCTTGGCTCTTCCCTTCTGACTTGAGCGGCTGCACAGCATAGTCCAGGCGACTGTAATACCAAAACAGCTCAGCAAAGAGATCTCCAATCAAACTGCGGTGTAAAAAAGCATAATCACTGGGATGGGGATAGAGACAGATCATTGCCAGCGCGTCTGCCACAAAGACCAACAGACCGACCTGCCCTGGATGCATTTCAAAGATTCGCAGGGCTGTTTCCAGTCCTTCCAAGGCATAGCCGCTCAAGACACAGGCTTCGCGAGGCAAAAGCCCCTCTGAGATCGCACTGCGGCGATAGGTGTCGCGCCAATCGATACCCGGCGCATTAAAAAACTGGTGTAAATAACCTTCGATGCCGAGGTGCTGGGGCAAAAAACGCAAATGCTGGGCATCCAGTTTTTTGGCCATGCGTTCAAATTGCATCACGGGTGCGGCTTTCCAACGTTTGCCATCCCGTTTCCCTGCGTCTTTGACCCCTCCCTGTTTTTGCATTTGTGTGCCACTCAAGGCCTCTGGATCCCCTGCTGGGGTCCAGTTGAGGATATAGCTGTGGGGCAAATAGGCATAATAGGCCAAATCGTCTTCGACGCTGACTATTCCCAACTCGGCTTTGGTCTTGTGGCGAAACAGGCGCAGATCCGCCACAGGCTGGGGGTCGATCAGCGGCACGAGCCGAATACCTTGCCACACTTGGCTGGGGGCGGCTTGCAAACCCTGTTTCTGAAAGATCTCAGCCAATTGCCGTGTCTGCCATTCAGCCATGGACCGACCTCCAAAAATAGTCTTTGAGTCCTTCTACACCCAGCTCTTGGCGGGCAAAACGCGCCAAGATCCAGAGCAGACCTATTTTTTCGCCTTCAAAAATCCCCAACATGGGTAAATGCGGGCTAAGTGAAGAGGGGCCATAGCTTTGGGGTGAGATCAGTGGATTGAGATGCAGCAGGCGCGGCAGGGGCTGGGCCCAGGGGGCTTTTTGGACAGCATCCAAGACCCAATGCACCCCACCGGCCGGATCGTTTTCGGCCCCATCGGAGATAATCAAGATATCGCTGGGGGCCCAGGCCAGTGCCTCAATCAGGGTTTCAGCCAGCGAGGTTTGGCCCTTGGCCTCTGCCAAAAGCGGGTGCTCAGGCGGATGCAGCCAAAAAGCCTGGTATTCTTTGCTCAGAGCGGGCAGGCGATAATGGGCAGCCAGGGCTGTGATCAAGGGGCGCAAATGGCTCTCTCGGCTGCCCCGGCTCGATTGACTGTTGTCGATAATCAGCGCCACTTTGTCGATCTGCAGCCAGGGAATCTGGTAGCGCTTCAGAGCCCTTTCAATCAGGCCTTCTAATTGCTCCCGTTCGCTTCTGCGCTCAGCCAGTGGCAGCGATAATATATAGGCCAAGAGCCGCGTGAGCCCAACTTTTTCGGGATTAAAATCCAAGGTGAGCTTGGCCGACTGGGCTGAGGATTGATGTCTCAGCTTTTCGTGGTCGGTCATTTGATCTTGCATCAAGGCCAAAAAGGCCTTGCGGCTGAGATTAAAACGCGGGGCCAAGCCCTCCGCCACGGTCAGTGGCAGGAGTTTGAGGGCATTTGCACTGTAATGGGCTTGGCGAAAATGCTCCAAAAAAGGCGTTTCAAATTTGCGTTTTTTCCAGTCTTTGCTGTGTAAAAACAGCTGCAATTCGGGGGCCAAAGCCAGGTGCCAATGGCGGGTGATCAAGCGCAACAAACGGCGGTATTTAACTGCATCAAAGAGCAAATTGTCGCGCCAAGCGAGGTAGGCTTTGACGGTGGCACGGCTGCGGCGATTGTTGACCCGCGCCAAGGCCAGGCCTGCAAAGAGCTTAAACACCCGGTGTACCGGCAAATCGTGCAAGGCCCGGCTGATCAGCCCCTGCTCCCAATTGAGTTCTTGGCGATTAGCTGTCGGGGTTTGCAGCAGATTGTGAATAATTCTCATTTGGTTGTGCTGATTGATCTCCTGGGCCAGGGTGGCGGCATAGAGTTTGCGGTAATTGGCACAGATATACAGATGCAAAAAATCCAACGCCGCGCGCTGCTCGGCAGCAGTGCTGTAATAGGTGCTCTGGCTGGTTCCGCTGATACAGCTGCTGAGAAAGAGCAGTATATCCCCGGTTTCAACCTGGGCTGTGTACTCCGCCATGGCACCTCTAACTTAAATAAAAATGAATAGGCCCGGGACAAAAGCACAGAGAGACAGACAATGATCGTTCAAAAGCGAGTTGCGGAAGTCCCTCCGAAGTTCCACGGGCCTAAACAAAATTGTAACGCTTTTTGCGAAGTCTCGGTTTTAAAACTCACATTTTCAGCGCGCTTATGTTTGGCTCAGAATTTCAACGAATTTTTTGACCACCTGTGCGAGGAAATCCCCTTCGCTGATGGCTTTCGCTTGTTTGCTATATTCACTGGCAAGGGGATAAGGTGATACCCATTTGCGATTTTTGTCAGGTGAAACTGAATGTTCACGGTTTCCCCTCATAAGCCTTAACGTTGACACAATTGGCGGCATTGAACACAACTGCGATCCGTTTCAATCTGAAGTAACTCTGGGGTCTGAGGCCTTGCTTTTTCGATCGCAGCCATTTCCTGAGCACAGATCGAGACATCAAAGAAAGATTTAAGTTGCAAGATTTGCGCATGGGCGCGCCACTGGCCAAGGAGTGAAACACCATAAACAACGGCCATGCCCAGTGCTGACGCAGGTATTGCCAATAAAGCCCAGGGGGGTTGGCCAAGGATCACCTGTGCGCATCCGTACATCGCAACAAACAGCCCGAGCAAACCCATGCTCGCTGCGATCGCCAAGAGAAGTGTCCAGACATAGGGATGGGGACCAAAATGGCCATGCAAAAGGGTTCCTGCCTCCACATCCCTGGCTTGAACCATCAGGACAGGCGACCAATAATGGCGGGCCTCTGGCTTGACCGTCACATGGATAAACGTATCTAAAACAGTTCCCTCAAACGGACACTGGGGCTGCTGCAGGCGCAAACGAAACTTTTCAAAGGCTTTCTGGGGATGACAGGGCACCAACGTTTGAAATCGGGGTCTTATCCGCGGTACAGACATACACAAATCCCATCAAATTTGATACCTTATTTTAGCTTTTTTAGCATAAAAAGTCACCCCCGGCCCATTTCACTTCTCCCTTCTCCATTCTCAAGCGCCCATGTGGTCTGAGACCATACATTTGCGTGAGCTGCCCCCTGAATATGATTCTGCTCGCTAGTATTTTAAAATGACAAACCGTGTTATGATTTTGACATGATCCAATCGACCTGTAGCCATACCCGCGAAATTTGGCCAGAAAATGGCAAGAATTTGGTCTGTATTCAGATCAGTCTGCAAACAGGGTGAACAGGCCCGGACCTTTTCAAAACCGCTTTGATCGTCTGCTCAAATGGGGTTTGTCTCTGGGCCTGCTGGCCTTGCTACCGGCCTGTCTGGCCTCCCCAACGAATCAGGTATCGGGGTTTCGGTGTTCGGGCAGTTGGTTTATTCCCCCTTCTTTTCATGGCAATCCCTGGAGCCAAGGCGGCGATGGCACCCACTTGGCTTTTGTCTACGAACCCCTTTTTCTCTATTTGCCCGATAGCCAGACCTATTTGCCACAACTCGGTCTGAGTTACAAAATCAGCGGCAAACGCCTGGACATCAAACTGCGCCCCGAAGCCCGCTGGCACGACGGCAGGCCTTTTACTTCCCAAGATGTCAAAAGCAGTTTTCTGATTTATTGGTTGCAGGGCTGGGGCGGCCGACTGAAAAAGATTGAGACCCCCGATCCGCATACGGTGCAGTTTGAATGGCATGAAGCTGTGGGCCCGCTCGAAATTCGCCAAGTTTTAGGCCGGCGCATTCAAGCTGCCGCACATCTCTTTGGGCAATGGAGCAAACCTGCTGAGAGCCTGCTGCACACAGCCCAGCAAACATTGGGCGCTGACCGCCGCTATAGCCAAGCCCAGCAGCGCTTTTACGAAAACCTGCAATTGAAAAAAAATGATCTCCTGCAAGCGGCTTATGCCCTGCGGCCCCCAGAGCCGATTGGCACCAATGCCTACCGGGTCAGCAAAGTGACTTCCTCCGAACTGGTGCTCAAACGTTCCCCGCACAGCTGGCACAAAGCGGCGCGTGTGCAAGAAGTACGTATTTTGCGGGGCAGCACCAATGATGTGATGTGGGCCTATTTGCTCGGCGGGGATATCGACGCCTCTCATGCCACCACGCCTCCGGATGTGGCCCAGCAAATTCAACGCCTTAATCCCCGCGTCAAACTCTTTCATTTGCCAGATTTTGCCAATTTTGGCTATGTCTTTAATTTTCGCAAGCCCCCCCTGGGGGATCGGGTCTTTCGCCAGGCCTTGGCCCGCCTGCTCGACCGTGATCGGCTGAGAATGGTAGGTTCATATTATTCTCTGACCAGCGACAGTCAACAATTGCCGCTGATGCAAAGTGATGCCTCCCACTGGGTTTCCCCTGAACTGAAAGCAGGTCTGTTGAGCTATCATTACCAGCCCAAACAGGCTTTCCAAGCGCTCAGCACTGCGGGTTATACTCGCAACTCCCAAGGCCAATGGCTGACCCCGCAGGGACAAAAAATCGCCTTGGAAATAGCCGTGATCGCAGGTTATTCAGACTGGGTACTGGCCAGCGAAGCCGTGGCGGCAGAGCTGAGCCATATGGGCATTCCGACCCAGGTACGCACCTATGATGCGGCCCTTTACCATCAGCTTTTGCGCCAGGGCCAGATCGATCTGGCTGCGGCTTTTGGCTTTGACTACCGGCAATTGATGCATCCCGGTGTGAGTCTCGACCGCCTCTTCTCACAGGGCGGATATCTGGGCATGGCTGCTGGATTGCCTGTGCGTTTAACTGGCCGCAAGGGCAGACCCTTGGCGCTGCAAGAGCGGGTCGAAACGGTGGTCGGTTCCGCTGATGCAAACGCCGCTCGGGCCGCCGCCGAAGACCTGCTCTGGCTGGCCAATCAGCAATTGCCGTTTTTGGCGATTTATGAAAAGCGGATCTCTGTCTTTGCCTTGGAAGGTGAGCGGGTTAGGGGCTGGCCCCAAGGCGATGATCCTATCTGGTCTTTGAGTTCGACCAGCATAGATACGGTTTATGCCTATCTGCTCAGCTCGGGTCGGCTCGTGCCAAGCGGGCCCTCATGAAAGCAGGAGTCCCCGCATGAAAAAAATCCAGCTCACAGCCTGGCAAAATAAATTATTATCGGGCCTGCTCACCATTCTGGCCGCCACCTTGATTTCGTTTGTCTTGATCCGCCTGATGCCCGGCGATTTTCTCGAATTGCGGGCCTCAGAACTGGTCCAACAGCAGGGATTGCCTTATGCCACCGCGTATAAAATAGCCAGCACCCAATACCAATACGATCCCAGTGTGCCTGTCTGGCAGCAGTTTTTTAACTATCTCTCAGGTCTGCTCCAAGGCAATCTGGGGACCTCCATGACGCTGCGGATCCCCGTCAGCACGGTGATCTGGCAGGCCTTGCCCTGGACCCTGTTTCTGAGTGTGATCTCTTTGGCCCTGAGCTTCAGCATGGGCATCAGTTTGGGTATTCTGGCAGCCTGGTACCGGCGCAAGCGCTGGTTTGAGGCCCTGGTCAACGGCCTCTCGGTCTTTTCCCAAGCCATTCCCGATTTTTTGATTGGTCTGCTGCTGCTGGTCTTTTTGGGGGTACGCCTGCGCTGGTTTCCCCTGCGTGGTGCCTATGATATCTCCACCGACCCCGGTTTTAATCTGCCTTTTCTGCTCAGTGCTTTGCAACATGCCATCTTGCCTGCCTTGGCTTTTACCCTGGCCTCGGTCGGGGGCTGGATTCTGGCAATGCGGGCTGCTGCGCTGCAGGTCCTCAGCGAGGACTATATCCAGGTGGCCCGCGCCAAAGGCCTCAAGCAGCGACGCATTTTTGTCAGATACCTGGCGCGCAATGCGATCATGCCCCCTGTGAATGCCCTGGCAATTGCCTTTGCCTCGATGATCAGTGGCTCTATTTTTGTCGAATGGATGTTTGCCTATCCTGGCATTGGCTATTTTTTCGGCTATGCGATTGGCAATCGTGACTTTACCCTCTTGCAGGGGATTTTGCTGGTGGCCACTGTGACGATGGTGCTGGCCAATATGGTGGCCGACGCCATTGCGACCTGGATCGACCCCAGAATTGATTCGGGGCTAGGCAAATGAGCGCTTTCAAACACAGCTTGCAGCTTTTGCGTCAAAATGTTTTCTGGGAGGTGCTGCGCCACAACCGGCGGGCCGCCCTGGGCCTGTTTCTGCTCTTGGGTTTTGCCTGCATGGCAACGGTGGGCCCACTGCTGTTTCAATTGGAGACCCGCAGTGACTATTTGCTGCGCTTTCAGGCCCCTTCTTGGGCCCATTGGCTCGGTACCGACTATGCGGGCCGTGATACCCTGGCCCAATTGGTACACGGATCGCGGGATATTATCACGATCGCCTTTTCTTCGGCGCTGATCACCCTCTTGCTGGCCTTGCTGGTGGGCACCCTGGCGGGTTTACTCGGGGGCCGCTTGGATCAATGGCTGATGCGTATCATTGACATTTTTCTGACCTTGCCGCGTTTTCCGATCATGGCAATTATGGCTGGCCTGTTTAGCATTCAAGATCCTTTTTCGTTTGGCTTTGTGTTGGCTTTGTTTTATTGGCCTGGTCTGGCCAGAGGCATCCGCAGCCAGATTCTGACCCTGCGCAGCAAAGATTTTATTGAAATCTGCCAGCTGATGGCCCTGCCGCTGCGCCATGTGATCTTTGCTGAACTGATGCCCAATATTGTGCCCTATTTGGCGATCAATTTTATCAATGTGGCGCGGGACGCGATTGTGGCCAGTGTCGGTATTATGCTGCTGGGAATTGTGCCCCTGTCGGCGAGCAATTGGGGCATGATGTTAAATCTGGCAGCGACCCAAACCGGGGCCATTTATGTGCCAGAAGCTTATCCCTATTTGCTGGCCCCCATTGCCTGTATTGTGCTCTTTCAATTTGCGTTGATGGCCTTTGCCGGGGGCCTGGAAGAATTTTTTGACCCCCGGCTGCGCGGATGAGGGCTCAGATGCAACAACCCCTCTTGCAGATTAAAAACCTGACGATCAGCTATACCTTGCGTGGACGCAAATTGCTGCCCGTCGAAGCCGTCAGCCTGGGCTTTCGCCAAGGCTGCATCACTGCCTTGATCGGTGAGTCGGGCTGTGGCAAATCGACGTTAACAGCAGGGATTCTCGGCACCCTGGCTGCCAATAGCCGCATCGCTCCCGGCGCACAGATGCTCTTTAATGGCACCGATCTCTTGACCCTTTCCCCCGAAGCCATGCGCCGTTTTCGCTGGCAAAGGGCTTCGATGGTCTTTCAGGCTGCCCAAAATGCCCTGAGCCCGACCCTGCGGATCGAAGAACAATTGATCGACACCTTGTTGGACCATCAAGCCATGTCCTTGCCCGAAGCCCGGCTGCGGGCCCGTGAGCGCCTGGGGCAGGTTCGACTGGAGGCCGATCGGGTTTTGCAGGCCTTTCCGCATCAGCTTTCAGGCGGCATGCGCCAGCGCGTCTTAATTGCCATGGCCCTGCTGATGGAACCCGAACTGATTCTGCTGGACGAACCCACCACGGCCCTGGATGTGATTACACAGCGCTATATCTTTGACATTCTGCGCGCCATTCACACAGACCTCGGCACCACCTTGATTCTGATCACCCACGATTTGGCCGCGGCAGCGGAACTGGCTGACGAAGTGGTGGTCATGTATGCCGGGCGGATTATGGAACAGAGCCCAGCCCATGTCTTCTTTCACGAACCTGTGCATCCGTATAGCCAGGGTCTGCTGAGGGCGCTGCCGACCCTGGTGGGAGATACCCAGCAACGGGAACCGATTGCGGGCCATCCCCCGGATCTCTCGGACAAACCCTCGGGCTGTGTCTTTCATCCGCGCTGCCCGATTGCTGAATCCATCTGCCGCGAGAAAATCCCCGTCTTGGCCCCTGCCGGTGAAAGCTACGTCGCCTGCCACTTGCGCACGGAGCAACCACAATGAATACAGAAACAAGTCCCCCTTTGGTCAAACTCACAGCTGTGGACATCCGCTTTGGTCTCGCTGATGGCCGTGTACTCCAGGCGGGCCATCAGCTGAATTTGAGCATACATGCCGGAGACATGATCGCGGTGATTGGCGAATCGGGCTGTGGCAAATCGACTCTGGGCAAAGTGGTGTTGGGTTTGCTCGCTCCCAGCGCTGGCAGCGTAGAGATCGCGGGGCAAAATGTCTGGGCGCGCGGCTACCGCTGGCCCAAGGCCCAAAGGCTGGCGATCCAGGCCATTCATCAGGACCCTTTTTCCAGCCTCAACCCGGTGCGCACCCTGGCGCAAATACTGTCTCCAGGCCTGAAATACCACAGCCAAACCCAGGGCCGGGAGGCAATTCGCCTGCAGGTCCATGAACTCTTAAACGCGGTGGGCCTCACGCCGAGTGAGCGGTTTATCGACAAATACCCCTTTCAGCTCTCTGGGGGCCAAAAACAGCGCGTGGCCATCGCCCGCGCCACCTTGCTCAGCCCCCGCCTGATTGTGGCCGATGAACCCGTGGCCGCCGTGGACAGTTCCTTGCGTCTGGCCATTCTCGACCTGATGAAAGGCTGCAATCGCGAACAGGGCACCGCGTTTTTGTATATTACCCACGATCTGGCCACGGCCCGTTATTTTGCACCCGAAGGCCAATTGGTGGTGATGTATTTGGGCCGCATGGTCGAAACCGGCCAGATTGAAGCCTGCATTCAGCGACCGGCCCATCCCTATTTGCAGGCCTTGTTGGCAGCCATTCCCGGCTCAGCGACAGCCCGATCCGATGGTGAATTGCCTTTGCGCAGCTTGGAAATGCCCAGCCCAATCGACCCGCCCAGCGGCTGTGTCTTTCATCCCCGCTGCCCCTATGCTGTTTTGCGCTGTGAACAGGAGGCCCCGCAGCTCAGAAGCCTGAGTCCGGGCCACAGCGTTGCCTGCCACTTGGCCACGGCAGAGGTGACAATGGAAAAAGGGCAAGGCCCCTGATGGGATTTGTTATACTTCTGCCATGTTGAACATCAAACGTGCGTCTCAGCAATTTCAGCCTGCCCTGGAGCGTGTCTTGGCCCGCTACCGCCCCCTGGAGCCGGTGCGGGCGGCTGAATTGATCTCGCGGGTAGTTGCGCTCAACCCAGCCGAGTGTGAGGCCACTTTGCAGCAGACCCTGGATCAGTTTGCGCACCGGCACCGCCACCTGAATCAAACGTTTTTGCGCCATTTTGAACAAGTCAGCCCCCTGTTACCAGCGGATTGCCCACCTGAAAGCCTGAGCCCAGCACAAAAACAGCTGATCGGTGCCTATTTCACGATGGAATATGCCATTGAAGCTGCCGCTTTTTTTAACCCCAGTCTGGTCTTGGCCCCAGATCAAACGGGTCTGCAAACGGGTTCGCAATCGGAGCAACTGCGTGTGATCTTCAGTTTCCGGGCCGTGGGAGAGGGCCATATTTCCTCTTTGGTCTTTCGTTCCGCCCTGCTCGAAAATGGCGAATTGTTTTCTGATCCCCTCGGCCCTTACGTCGATCCGCCTGAGTCAATTCAGATGGTCTATCCCGAACCCAGTCTGAAGCAGGATCTGGATCAAGGTTATGAGTTGCGCTTTTCTCCAGATACGGCTCTCTCTGAGCGGGTTATTTTCCCCATGCTGGAACATGAGTGCAACGGCATCGAAGACGCCCGCTTTGTCAGATTTTGCCATTCAGATGGCAGCCACAGTTATTACGCCACTTATACCGCTTACGATGGCCGCGCAATCCTGCCGCGCCTGCTGCATACCCAAGATTTTGTCCGTTTTCACTCCTTTGGCCTGCGTGGTGCCGGCGCTGTGAATAAAAATCTGGCCCTGTTTCCACGCCAAATCAAGGGCCGCTATGCCATGCTGTCCCGGATCGACGGCGTCAATAATTACATCATGTTTTCAGACAGTTTGACCGATTGGGAAGCCCCACAATTGCTGCAGACCCCCCGCGAAGTCTGGGAGTTTGGGAATATTGGCAATTGTGGTTCTCCGCTCGAAACCCCGGCGGGTTGGCTGGTGATTACCCACGGTGTTGGCCCGATGCGCCAATATGCCCTGGGAGCGATTTTGCTCGATCTCAACGATCCCTGTCGTTTGATTGCCCGGCTGCGTGAACCCCTGATGCTGCCTCTGGCCCATGAGCGGGAAGGCTACGTGCCCAATGTGGTCTATGCCTGTGGCGGCTTATTACACGGCGATCAGGTACATATTGCCTATGGCATGGCAGATCGCTTTGGCGGACTGGCCACTGTCTCTCTCTCAGAACTGTTGGCAAAGATGAGCGACGAATGAATTTTAAAAAGCGTGGAATAAATTAAACATTTAAATGCCTTTACAGATATAAAGAATATGGGCGTGATTTGGGTGATGGAGCAGGCCAGCCAATTGGGGTTTGTCAATGGCGCTCCAGACTGGGCCAATCTTGGTCAAGGGGAACCCGAAGTGGGGCCCTTGGCGGGGGGCTGCCCCCGGATTGACGCATTTAAAATTGCCAACGACGACGACAGATATGGCCCCCTTAATGGCACCGAGGCCTTGAGAACCACGATCAGTGATTATTATAACCGCCTCTATCGCAAAGGCAAACGCTCCCAATACAGCGCTGAAAATGTCAGCATCGCCATGGGCGGGCGGTTGGCCCTGACCCGAATTTTTAACATTCTCGGCGCGATCAAATTGGGGTATAAAATTCCCGATTACCCAGCCTACCAAGATATGATGCAGTTCATGTCGGAACGGGTCCAGTCTGTTTGCATTCCCACAGACCAAGCCAATAACCATGCGCTGCTGGCCTCCGAGTTTGAACATGCGATCAAAAGAGAGGGTTTAAATGCCTTTTTGATGAGCAATCCCTGTAATCCCACCGGCCATGTGATTCAGGGAGCAGAATTAAAGGCCTTTGTGGCCTTGGCTCAAAATTATGATTGTGCCCTGATCTTGGATGAATTTTACTCCCATTATATTTACCAGAATGGCCAAGGCGCATCTGCGCCTGTCTCGTCGGCGGCATATGTCGAAGAGGTAAATGAAGACCCTGTTTTGATTGTGGATGGATTAACCAAATCTTTTCGCTATCCCGGCTGGCGATTGGCCTGGATTCTGGGCCCGGCTGCTGTGATCGCAGATCTGGGCAACGCCGCCAGTGCAATTGATGGGGGCCCCAGTGTGCCCATGCAAAGAGCGGCCCTGCCTTTGTTTGAACCCGCTCATTTGGCTCAAGAAAGCCAGGCCTTGCGTGCAACCTTTAGCCGCAAACAAAACCGGATGCGCGCGGCCCTGCTTGAAAATGGCATGTCTATCAGTGAAGACAGCCACGGTACGTTTTACCTCTGGGCAGATATCAGCCAATTGCCCCCCCCGCTGAATCATGCCCAGGCTTTTTTCCACGCCGCTCTCAAACACAAAATCATCACCGTTCCCGGTTATATGTTTGACATTCGCCCCGCTCACAAACACAAGACCTTTGAATTTAACCATTTTATCCGCTTCTCGTTTGGGCCCAGCGAAGACAATCTGAGCGCGGGGCTCGAACGGATGCGCGGCTTCCTGCAAGGGCTGGCTTGAGATGTGCAGCACCTTGATCCCCAAGGGAAAACTTCTGCTGATAGGTGGACACGAAGACAAAGGGCGCGAAATTGTCGGTGAAAATCTCAAGGTTCACAGCAAAAAAGCCACGCGCTCCCATTTTGAAATTTTGAGCAGCTTGATCTCGCGTATTCCACGGGCCCATCACCGTATAGAAATTATTACAGCGGCTTCCTCGCTGCCGCAAGAAATGGAAAAAATGTACATCGAGGCTTACAAACAAGCCGGGTTTACCCAAGTACACATCATGAAAGTGGAAGAGCGCAAAGATGCTTGTCATCCCGATGCGATCAAGCAAATTCAAGCGGCCCATGCCGTTTTTTTTACCGGGGGCGATCAAAATAAATTATTGGCTTTAATCGCGCAGACCGACTTGCTCAGCGCCATTCACAAGAAGTATTTTTCAGATCCCCATTTTATCGTGGGGGGCACCAGTGCAGGAGCGATGGTGATGCCCGAAACCATTATTACTGGCGGCTTGATTCACGAAGCTTTGTATTCCTCAGATATCAAAATGGCCAAAGGATTTGGGTTGATCACCGGCCTGATTGTGGACACCCATTTTATCAAACGGGGGCGCTTTGGGCGTTTGGCCCATGCGGTGGGCTTAAACCCTGACTGTTTGGGGGTGGGGCTGGGTGAAGACACCGCATTGCTCATTTCTGAGGGCAACAGAGCTGAATGTCTGGGCTCGGGCATGGTGATTCTGATCGATGGCCGCGAGATTGGCCAAACAAATATCCACACGGCAGCCGGTTTAACCCCCATTCTGATTGAAAATCTCAAAGTGAGTATATTGGCTGAAGGCAGTGGCTATTTGTTCCAAGAACGCCAATTCCTGAAGCAATGGCGTGCAGATTGAATGTATAAACACGTTAGTCTTGAACGGGCTCTCGCTTGTGAATCTCAGCAGGGACGGCCCCCCGCCAAGAGAGACGAATATCATAAATGCAATTGCCCAGACGCAGACACAGGTCGCGATTGGGTTTAAAATGCAAAACCACGATGCTCTCACGATCGACATCCACAAATTCGGGTGGCAATGGCGGGTGTTGTGCCAATTCCCAAAAGAACTCATTTAAAACATAGCGTTTGAACTCGGGATCTTCAAGCATGTTTTTCATCGAACCTTCTATCCAAATACCGGCAAGTTGTTTTATTCTTCCCTGTCTCAGACCATTTTAAACCTCTTGTCTTGATCCATAAATTTAACACTCTTTAAATTTCATTTAACCGAGATATAAGAATTATTTTCAGCTAATTGGGGATACTTATACAGGTGATCCCAATAAAAATAGCGTAAAAGAGAATCCCCCAATGAAAAAATATCTGTTGCTTTCTGTTTCTTTGCTGGTCATGAATAGTTTGAGTGCCTGCGGCACCACCCCTTTGCAGCCGGTGCAACAATCCGCCACCCAGGTCAACGCCTTGCGCGCATCTGCCCCAGAGGCCTCTCAGCCCGCCCGTTTGATGGAAACCTTTAAAGGATTTTTGGGCTATCACACCAAATATGGCCAAACGGTGCCCCATGCAGAATTGATGATGGAAGTGAAATCTTTTTTCTTTAATTCCACTTATCGCTTAAGCCAAAGAAGCACCTTGCGCTACAGCTTGCGCTATGAAAACTCCAACGATTTTGCCATGGGCCATGTGCGTTTTGGCCGTGATGGCGTTTTGTATTTTGAAAATTACACCACCAATGGCTACAATTATCTCCGCTTGGGCACCTATCAGGCTTATGCTCCCCAGGCCAAAGAAGGCGAGCCGATTCAATTTCAATTGGATCCCACTTTAAAATTAAAAATGTCTTGGCCGGGCATTAATCCCATGGCCAAACACGATATCCAGATCTGGTCTAAAAATGCTTTACAAGCCGTGCAAAAAACGCCTGCTGAATTGTTTTAAATTCGAATTCAGCCAGATCATCACAGGCCCTCAGCCAGCAACGTTCTGCCGGTTGGGGGCTATTTTACTTGGTTCATCGGCGTTTGTGTATATTGCCTGAGTCCCTGAACCAACCCTTTAAACGTGGTCATAAAGCGGGTACTGTTCCGCAGGCCCTCATTCATGACCACCCAAGTTGTCAGTTTCAACGTGAAAAGTTCGGACAAAACTGGCACCAGATGGGGATTTTTCTGTGCCAAAGCAACTTGGCAAATGCCGATCCCTGCTCCCGCACGAATCAGAGCCAATTGGGCCAAATCGCTGTCGCAACGCAAGGCAAAATTGGCGCGAGACCAAAATGGATATGCAGCACGGGCTGCGCGCAGATAAGGGGTTTCTTGATCATAACCGATCAAAACATGGCTTTCCAGGTCTGCCAGCGAGGTGGGCAGACCGTGCCGTTCAATGTAATTTTGATGGGCGTGTAAAGCCACAGGAATATCCCCCACCCGCGTCGCCAGTAGCACTTCTTGCTTGGGAGCCGTCATCCTCACCGCAATATCCACCTCTCTGCGCAACAAATCCTGAACCTTATTGCTGAGCACAAGTTCAAAGTTTAAACCAGGATGCGCTGCCTGCAACCCCGCCAGAATAGGCGGCAAGACTTCTACCCCCACGATTTCACTGGCTGAAATTCTCACTGTGCCGCAGATACCTGCGCTGAATCCGCACCCCGTGCGCTCTAAAGCAGCTGCAATCCCACGCATGGCCTGGGCGTCGTCTTGCAAAGCCCGTGCCGCATCCGTGGGCAATAGGCCTGTCTGAGAACGGGTAAACAGTGACAGACCCAGCGCACTTTCCAATTCAGAAATATGTCTGCCCACCGTGGGCTGAGTCAGTGCCAGCGAACGGGCAGCAGCAGACAGAGAGCCTTCTTCTAAGACCGCCAGGAATGTGCGATACAGATCCCAACGCAGATTTTCTAACATACATTTTTTGCCATACATTATTGTATAGCATCTGTTCATTCTTAGGTAATTTTAAATGAACCTGTGCTGGCTTACACTCTGAATAGGATCAAAAAAACATTGGAGAATAACCATGAAATCACAGGTTCTGATTCTGGGTGCAAGTGGTGGCATTGGCAGTGAAATGGCAAAACAATTGCGGGAAGCTGGCTGGCATGTAAAGGCTCTCAAACGGGGGCTCAGCCAGACATATACTCAAGACGGAATAGAATGGATTCTGGGCGATGCCCTCAACCCCCAAGATGTGTTGGCTGCGGCACAGGGTTGCCAGGTGATTGTCCATGCGGTCAATCCGCCTGGTTATAAACGGTGGGTGGAATGGGTCTTGCCGATGATCGACAATACAATTGCTGCGGCCCGACAGGTGGGGGCCCTGATTGTGCTGCCTGGCACTGTCTACAATTACGGGCCTGATGCCTTTCCTCTCCTGACAGAGTTCTCTCCTCAGCACCCCACGACCCAGAAAGGGGCCATCCGGGTAGAATTAGAACGCCGTTTGGCCGCGGCTGCTGAGGACTGGAATGTTCGGGTGCTGATTGTCCGCGCAGGGGATTATTTCGGACCCCATGTGCGCAACAGTTGGTTTGCCCAGGGCATGGTCAAACCAGGCCAAAGCGTGAAAGCCGTGCAGCTGCCTGGTCTTCCTGGCGTGGGACACCAATTTGCGTATGTGCCAGACGTGGCCCGCACAATGCTTGCTTTGATCCAGCGACGGGAAACCCTGCCCGCTTTTGCTGCTTACCATATGGCAGGTCATTGGGACGCCGACGGCCAAGAACTCGGGCGGGCGATTCAGCGCTCGGTGGTGAGGCATAGAGGCAAAACTCCCAAACTTTCCGCCTTTCCCTGGTGGCTGGTTCAGTTGGCCTCTCCTTTTGTCGAGACTTTTCGCGAACTATTGGAAATGCGCTATCTGTGGCAGGCGGAAATACGCATGCAGAACCACGCTCTGACCGCCGTCTTGGGTGCAGAACCCCACACACCTCTCGACGAAGCGATCGAGACCACCCTGTTTGGCTTGGGATGTTTGGGCCTAGATCATCGCCTCTAAGGCCTTAAATTCAACTTGCAGACCGTTTCCAGCATACAAATTTTCGAGTTGTTTTCTGACAATATCCAATTCGGTGTGGCAGAAGGCTGCCCCGCCGTTTTTGCTGACCACGTTTGTTTGTTTTTCCAAGATCACGCGATCTTGTTTTAAGGCGACCTTGATGGCAAATCCCGCGATGGCATAGATCAACGATGGTGGAATCAGCGTGGGGCGGAGCGAGGCTTTAAAATAGATGCTGGATTCGGTTTGCGAGCGAGGGGTAATGTACATGGTATTCACAAATTCAATTTTATCTTTTGAATAGTATTCCAACTCAATGATCCCCGGCATCAAAAAACGGCCCAAATCGCGGTCGACTTCTCGGCCAAACAGAGAGATAAACCCTGATTGAGGCTTGTCTTTGGTGTATTGAACTTCCAAACCCGATTCAATGTGAAAGGGCTTAATTTGGTTTCTAAATCGTTTGGATTCCGTGCGAATAATGCCCGCATGCACAAATGGGGTGTGAAAAGGGTCCAGGAAATTTTCGGCAATATCCAGACTGCCACATTTCAGATGTGTGCGGTAAGAGGTTGTCACCAGCGAGTCATCGTTTAAATGGGCGGGCAGATGGGGCTTTTTGTCTGAGCTGGCCTTTAAACAAATCCAAATATAACCAGCTTGTTCGCGCACTTGAAACTTTTTGAGCTTGGCGGCTTTGACCTGTTTGTCTGCCATCAAACCCGGCACCTTTACACAGGTTCCTTCGTGATTAAATTCCCAGCCATGAAAAGGGCATTGCAAATTGCCGTTGACAATCTGGCCCTCAGAAACAGGGATATTGCGGTGGGGGCATTTGTCGATAAATGCCAAGGCCTCTCCCTGCCCATTGCGGTAAACCACCACGGGTTTGTCTAAGAGTTTGAAACTGCTTGGCTTTTGTTTTACGTCTTTGGATTCACACAGCACAAACCAATAATCTTCGAGCGTTTTAAAGTCCACGCCACTCTCTCCTCAAAAAAACGTGATTTATTTTTTGAGTAAACTTTGAATTCCAGCATGAATGCCACCCACGGTCAGTCCCCCAACGCCGCCCAGCGCAGCGCCACCAGCGGCTCCAACGGCCAGGGTTTGCAAAGCGAAGCCGGCCGTAAAGGCCAGATTGGCAGGGGTGTAGTTGGCAATTAAATAAGCGGCTACAGGCAAGGCCAGTCCACCGGCAATGGCTCCGCCAATAGCGCCTTTTTTGGCATATTCAAGCGGCTGCACAGGAACTTTGCCTGTGGGTTGCGCTTTTGTGCTGGAACCAATCGCAGCGGAATCTGGTTGCAAAGAGAGGCTCTCAAGCGGAGCGGGTTGGGTGTCTTTTACGGCAGGAGCAAAGGGGGCTTTTGTGACAGGGGTTAAAACAGGGGATGATTGGACGCTCAGGTTTCCCATGGGAATGACTCTCTCTTCTTGATTATTCGCTATGGCTATGAGAGTTATATCTGCAAAAATGGCGCAACTATTCTTATATTAAGCTTAAGAATAGTTAAATTTAACGTCAATCTGTACACTGCAGTTTCGCGAATCTCGTTGCATAACCCAAGCGAAGAGTTAGTATCTTTCGCCTGTGATACCCTGACTGATCAAGTCTGCAAGACGCTCCAACTGTTCAGGTTGTAAAGTCACCGCTTGGGATGCCCAGTTTTCCTGCAGCCGTTCAATTTTTCGCGTCCCAGGTATCATGGCGACCTCACGTGAGAGCAGCCATGCCAATGCGACTTGAGCGGGGGTGGCGTTCACTTCTTTTGCGATCTCAGCGACGACATCAGCCAAGCGGCTGTTTGTGGCAATGGCTTCTTCGGTAAATCTTGGATTCTCCAATCGCCAGTCTCCGGGTTCTAAGTCGCTTCTTGAGCGGATGGCCCCAGATAAAAAACCACGCCCAAGTGGACTGTAAGCCACAAAACCGATCCCCAGGCCGCGAATGGTAGGCAAAATTTCAGTCTCAACCTCCCGCGACCAGAGGGAATACTCAGTCTGGAGTGCACTGATGGGATGAACCGCATGGGCACGGGTGATGGTTTCAGGGTCTGCCTCAGACAGACCAATATAGCGGACTTTCCCAGCTTTTACAAGCTCAGCCATGGCTGCAACTGTTTCTTCGATCGCTGTGTTGGGGTCTAAGCGATGTTGATAATAGAGATCGATATAATCTGTTCCCAAGCGCTTTAATGAGGCATCACAAGCGGCTTTTACATACTCGGCATTGCCTTTAATACCTTGCCAACTGCCGTCTTCGCCACGCGAAATGCCAAATTTGGTGGCCAAGGTGATCTTGTCTCGGCATCCTTTGAGGGCTTTTGACAACAGAATTTCATTTGTAAAAGGACCATACATGTCTGAGGTATCCCAGAAGGTACAACCCATTTCTACGGCGCGCTCGAGCACATTCAGATTTTCAGTTTCTGAAGAGGAACCGTAAAAATCCGACATTCCCATGCAACCCAATCCAATCGCCGGTACACGAAGGCCCTGTGCTCCAAGATTCACCTGCTTTATCATTCTGATCTCCTTTTGTGTACGTATTGTTCTACCTGTCTCTTGATTATATTTTTCCCAGAGATAAATTGCCTGCCAGATTCTCTCAAACTTTTGCCTAATCCTCCACGCCTTGAGAAGAGAGATTGCTTTCTGGATTTTGCTGAAATACAATATGAAGCATGAAACATCTGCATCTATCTGGTTTAACCCACAAAGTAAAAACCCTGTTCCTTTCTGAACATAACAGACGTTTAATCCATCCCCTTCCTGGAATCACCTTGCTTCGTTCTACCGAACCGACACAATTAGAGGCCACGCTTTATGAACCTGTGATTTGCTTAATTCTCCAGGGTCGTAAAGAAACAACGGTTGGAGAACGGACGTTGAATTTTGGCGCAGGTGAATCGCTGATCGTCAGCCATGACCTGCCCGTGGTCTCGCAAATCACTGAAGCAAGTCCAGATAATCCGTATTTGGCCCTCATTTTTGCAATCGATCTCGCTTTATTAAGAAGTCTCTATGAGCAAGTGGCTGAATATGAGCTTGAAAGCAATCAGGTTCAATCTCTGGCAGTCCATAATACAGATAAATCAATAATTGATGCTTTGGATCGGTATCTAGATTTAATGGGTAATCCTCTTGAGGAAAAGATTATTTCTCCCCTGCTCTTTAAAGAAATTCACTTTAGATTATTAATCGCTGCACATGGTGGCATGCTGCGTCAGTTGCTTTGGCATGATAGTCATGCCAGTAGAATTTCTCGCGCGATAGAATTTTTACGAAAAAACTTCTTGTCTCATTTATCCATTCCAGATTTAGCAAGTCACGTCGGAATGAGTGCTTCCGCTTTTTATAAACACTTCAAATCAATTACAGGTACAACCCCCCTGCAATATCAGAAAGATCTTCGTTTGCTGGAGGCGAAAAGGCGATTGATTCAAGGTGGAAACTCAGTCAGTCGCATCGCTTTTGACGTGGGCTATGAGAGTCCAACTCAGTTTAGTCGGGAGTATTCGCGAAAATTTGGTTATTCACCGCGAAAACGATCCCTTTAACCCAGATAAATCACATTCATCAAGGCCTGTTGAATTCGCTGCACCTGACCATAGGTGCGCAGTTTGACATGGTTCTGTTTGGCCAGCACCAAGATCCAGCCCTCTTGGACGGCGTTTAATTGGCAGGTTTCTTCGATCACTGTCAATTTTGAGGGCGCGATGTTTCCGTAGAGCAACTGGCATTGACCCGCGTGAACGTGAACCAGGATTTCGGCTCCCAGAAAACGGGCTTGGAAGACCCTGAAGAATTTGAGAAATAGATTTTTTCCGTTTATTTGGGCTGCCTCCGGTGTTAATTCACGCTTGAAATTGCTTTAAATGGGCTTTTTTGGTATGAATAAAAGTATAGACGGTTCAGCATTTTTTGTCAGATTCGTAGAGGAGAACTCAGATGGACAGTCTCAACGGCCAATCGCTCGGAACTTGGAAAGGCAGGCTTTTCGATAGCACCATCAAAGCCAAAGAAGAAGTCGGCAAGGGGTTTGAAAGCCGGGATGAAGCTGTGGCTGCAGCCCAAGCCAATCAAGGGGCTGAAGCCATTGTTAAAGACAAAGAGGGCCAGTACCATGTCTATGCCATCGATGATGGTTCCGCTTACGCCTTTACCAAAGCCAATATTGAACAGGTCAAAGATTATCCTGTCAGCAAGATTGTCAACAACCCCAAACAAATGAATTTTGAAATGGTTTCGATGGTCACAGAAGACAATTATGAATTTGTGGCGCCTTCTGTTCATCAAAACCGCTTGTCGGGCGATCGTTTTGTGATTGACAAAACCAGACACCCCCAATGGGACAAGGTCAATTGGCCAGTCGGCAGCGATGTGACCCCCGCTCAGGAAGAGCGGGCGATTAAATTGTATACGTCCATGTCCATTCAGCAATTCCGCTCTCAAAATGGGGGCCGGGATCCCAATCCCCGTGAGTTGCTGGCGACTCTGATCGACAATGCCAAACATCTGCCCTACGCAAGTACGGCTGAATTGGCCGGGAAATTCAAGATCGCGGGCTCCCCGCTTAAAATTTTTGGTTCAGAAAACTCAAGCAGTGTTGTCTTTCAAACAGGCACGGGGCGCTGTGGCGATTTGGCCGATCTGCATTATAAGTTTGCGATGGAGGGGGCCAAACAACTGGGTTTTGAGCAAAAGATGAAAGACAGTCTGTTTATTATTGGGGTGCAAGGCGTTGGCGGGGCCAATGTCAATCACGCAGCTTTGGGCTTTGTCGATCCGCCAGACACGGTGGCCAATTTGACCGCGTCGACTTTATCCACAGCTTCTGTGTATGATCCCTGGCTGCAACAAAGTCAGAGCCGCGATGCCACCACCTGGGGCACTGAGTATTGCTTTGATATTCTCGAACACCCACTTTTGCCTTTGCGAAATGTGATTGGCACTTTTCAACACGGTTTTCAAACCAAAGTGGATGATCCCCGTTATAAAATGATGGCTTTTACCCCCGATTATAGTACCCGTCACGAATTCGACTACAGTCTTCGCAAATAGGGTTTAAGTTTTGATTAAAATAAGCATGAAGTTTGGTTAATTCTGCGATAAGCTCTGAATGAGCATGATTAAATTAAATCCATCCATCCAAGCTTCTGCACCCGTTGCCCTGCCGCAAAAGGCATCCACATCGGCTGGAACTCCCCAGTCTACTCTGGCTACTCCGTCTACTCCAGCTCAACAGACCTCTGTACATATTCTGCCCGATGCAGTTCATGTCAGCTCCGCTCCCCGCGCCCCCAAAGCCATGGCGCCAATCAGCTTCGCGGATCTGCCAAAATCTGACAGCCAAGAAAAAGACGGTCCCTGGAAAATTAAGCGCGTGCATGTCAATGCCGGATATATTGCGCATCACAGCATCATGCACACCGGCCCAATGCAGATTAAAAATGAAAAATTTAATACAGATGTCGAGATTACGGGGATCAAACAGATCCCGCGCTACAATTGGTCATATATCAACCCCGCATCGGGAGGGCGTTTTGCGCCCGATGAACCTCAAAATGTCGTGGGCGTGAATCTTGAATTTGCGAATCAGTTCGGTCTCGAACTCGATGCCAAGCACAACAAGGTGATTGTCGGCGATTACAATCAGACCGTGCATTTTAATGGCATGATCAATGGCGTTCATGTCGACCATGATGCGCCTTTAAACACCTTCATGCAGCAGCACGAGCAAACCTATGCCAATGAGCAGGTTTCCTTGCTCGCCACGCGTCAATTTGATCTGCCTGCCCCTCAAAATCACCGTTTGTCTTATGTGGTCAAAGCCGGTCCCAGCGTGATTATGACCACGACCCGCACGACGGTCTTGAATGGAGATCAATTTGATCATACAACCTCTTCCTTTGCTGTCGCAGGTTGGGGGGCCACCGTTGAAAATGGCCTGAGATACGAATTGGGGCCCAAATTGGGTCGGGTCGGGATAGAAGCCGCTTATGCCGTTTCTTATCTGGACTACAGCAAGTATTCGGTCGTCGGGGGCGGAACCGGAAGCCATGATGCCGTGGCGGGACAGTTTACCCTCAAGCTGACCAAGGCCTTTGAGTTGAATCGGCAGAAAAAATCCGACCATTAAAGCCGGACTTTCAGATTTGCCTCAGTGCTTTTTACTTTGGCTTTTGACTGCGCTTTTGTTCTAACCAGAAATCCAGTTCCGTTTCGAGCTGTTCAAAGGGCAGGACCCCATTTTTGAGCATCAGATCGTGAAATTCCCGGATTTCAAATTGTTTTCCCAAGGCCGTTTGGGCTTTCTTTCGCAGTTCCTTAAAGCGCAGCTCCCCAATTTTGTAAGCCAGGGCCTGACCCGGCCAGGCCGTGTAGCGGTCGATTTCTGATTGAATATCCAATTCGGAATTGGGGGTGTATTTGCGCATAAAATCCACTGCCATTTGGCGGCTCCAGCGCTTGTGATGGATGCCTGTATCGACCACCAGACGACAGGCCCGCCAGATTTCAAAGGTCAACGCGCCGTAATACTGGTAGGGATCTGTGTACATCCCGGTTTCTGCCCCCAAACTCTCGGCATAGAGGGCCCAGCCCTCTGTAAAGGCCGTCAAACCTGTGTGTTTGCGGAAAAAAGGCAAATGTTTGCGCTCTTGGGCAATTGCAATCTGAAAGTGGTGCCCAGGCACTGCTTCATGCAGGGTCAGGGCTGTCATGGTGTATTTGGGGCGAGAAGGCAAATCGTAGGCGTTGACATAAAACCAGGCCGGCCGGGAGCGATCTTCCGGGGCTGAGTAATAATAGGCCTGTGGGGCAGATTTGGCCCGGTATTCTTCCATTTCTTTTAATTCGCAGCGGGCCAGAGGCAGAGTGCCAAACAATTGCGGCAATTTGGCATTCATCTGATCCAAGATCTTTTGGTAACCGGCCATGAGGTCTGCTTTTTGGGTGTAGTAAAAACGCGGATCGGTTTTTAAAGTGTGGTTGAATTCATCCACAGTCCCTTGAAAACCCAATTGGTTTTTGACTTTCTCCATCTCAGCGCGAATGCGTGCCACTTCTTGCAAACCCAAGGCATGGATCTGATCGGCTGTCATGGCGGTGCCTGTATGCGTTTTGATCAAATGGGAATAGCGTTTCTCACCATCGGACCAGGTCCAGATTCCCGGCATTTCAGGGGCTTGGGGCAGATATTCCTGCTGAATAAAAGTAAACAGCTTTTCGTAAGCAGGCATCAGTGATTGTTGAATCAGGTCTTTGAGCGTGCCAGAGAGTTGTGCTTTTTCGGCCGGAGACAGCCCTGAATCGGGCCGCAAGAGGGGGGAGTAAAAGGGACTTTGCTCTGGTTTGAGGGCGGTGATGCGGGAGATCTGTTCGAGCACCTGTTCGACAATAAAGCGCGGCATCAGCCATTTTTTTGCCATCCCTTGGCGCATATGGGCGATTTCGTTATTGACCTGCTGCTCAAAGCCCCGCAAGCGGGCAAGGTATTTCTGGTAATCGGCAAGGGTCTGCAAGGGCTGACTTTCGATGATCTGTGGGAAGTCGATATGCAATCCATGTTGCTGGGTGATCGGGGTCAGGTGAAACTGAAACGAAACTTCTGCCAAGGCCTCTGAGAGCATGGCTTTGAAGAGTGAATGGTTGAGTTTGTTTTCGGCACTCAGGCTGTCGGTGGGAATTTTTTGCAAAAGCGACATCAGCCTGTGGAGATCTTGAATGCGGCTTTGCACGGCTTTTTCGGAGTTATCCGTCAGGCGGTCATCATAGCGGTGATCCCCTTCATAGGTCGCCCATTCAGGGTATTGGAACATGCTGTATTCCTGGTGATACTGAAACAGGCGGGCCAATTGTTGATTGGCATCAGCGGGGGCATGAATATACTGTTCGGCTTGCGGGGGGGACATTAACGCTGCTTGGGTGTTTGGAGAGCTAAAACACAGGATTCCAGTGGTCGCCAAGACGGTCAATACACTTCGTTGGATGCTTGTTTTCATACGATGCCCCTCAAGTTTTGATGAATGTTGTCGCATCTCTCTCAATCGTTGCCGGTTTTTTAGCATTTTTTTCAGCATTTTTTGAGAATTGCTTTATTCACTATAGCGAAAATGGAGCAAATTGGCACAGAGATGGAGAACCGATTGCAGGGTTTGACGGAGTCTCCCGATTAATTATCGTGTCATTTATTCTTCGGCTTCAACTTGTTTGCTATTGTTCTGGATAAACAATGCTATCTCTTCTTTTGCGACAACTTCAGAAGCAACACGCATTGTAAATTCATAGGCTTCATCTTCAGTAATAGTCAGATCTATATCATTCATAGACAGGAAAACATCAGCACAGGCAAGTCCTATTCGCTTGTTGCCATCAATGAAAGGATGATTTTCACCAGATGAAACAGATATGCTGCTGCCATTTCATAAAGAGTCTTATGAAAGTATTCCCCACCAAAACCTGATTGAGGCATCTCAAGGGCCGACTCCAGCAAGCCTTCATCCCGTAGACCATGAGAACCACCAAATTCTTCGACCAAATCCTGGTGAATGAAAAGTGCTTGGGTCTTGGTCAGAAAGATCGGGGGATCCATTATTCTGCCAGTCGCTTATATGCCGTCCCAAACTTCCGCTTGGATTTTGCGAGCGCAGCCTGAAATTTGGGGTCCAGTGCTGAATCATCCCGTTCGGGTTGCACTATGGGCGTCAGAATCAGAGACTTCCCGTCTGTCTTCACTTCGAGTAAGGTGTCAGGCGTAATCGAGAGCAACTGCATAAGCGTTTTGTCGAGGATAACTGAATAACTCGTCCCCGTTTTGGAAAGCTTTTTCACCATTCCCATGTCTCTTTACCTCTTGTGAAATCTTAAACCCTATCTCAATATTATTCTTATGGGAATCAGAATGCAAGGTTTCAGCACTAATTGCTGTTCCAGTCTAGAGAGCAGGCGTTCGAGGGCATAGCGCATCAGTAGCTGCTGGATATCCGACTTTTGGGCATGAGCCAAATTGAGCAATTTCGCCTTGACGCCTTTTCCCAGACCCATCTTCAAGGCTTCAAGGGCCACATCCATGCCGACCCGTCCGAAAAATTTAAATGAGTTAAAAGTCAAAAATGCTCTATAACAACGCTTTTTAAGCGGCGACCAATGGTTGTCTTTAGAAGAACGCGCTGAAAAAATGATTAAATAATTAATTCAAATTTATTATTTATCCATTTATATATTAAAATATGATTTTCTTCCTGATTTAGTTTTCTTCTGACTAAGTGTTGAATGTCGTTTGCTTGAATCGATATTATTTCAAATATTTCTTCAGGAGATGGAGAGAAATTATCATCAACTTCTAGAATAAATTCAAATTCTTGAAAATCCTCTTCATACCATCCTTCATTAACCGGTGAATCACTTAAATTTTTGATAATTCTCACTTCGCTTGAAGTAAAATCTGCGGGTATAGAGCGGGCCAAACAATAGTCTCCGCCTAAATAATCACTGTATCTGTCTTCAAATTTGATATTTAACAATGCTTCCAATTCAAATTTAATTTCATCGAGCGTTTTTTTATTTATACCGTAAATGTCTGACATTTTTTATTTAACCATGATTCCCGTCGCCAAAAAATCAATAATCCCATCTTTCATGTTTGACAGGCAGTGCATTGAGCATATCGCGGTAGTACTGCCATTTGGGCATAAAGGCATCCATCAGGGCCACAAAGCGGGGGTTGTGGATCTGTTGTTCGGATTTGCCGATTGGGTTCATTTTAAGACTTCCCAGTCTCCACCTTTTGTTGGGCCAACATGACGAATAAGGCCCGCAGCCTTAAGTTTATTCAAGTGGTATTTTACGCCATGCTCTGTGATTCCCAGTTTTATTGCCAATTCTTTGCCCGTCACTTTTGGGGTATTTTTGAGTAGGGTTATCATTTTTTCTTGGGTCGTTTCTTGGGTGACATTCCCCGCGCTTTTCCCCGGATCTGGGGTATTGATTGGGGGAGTTGCAAAGGGAAACGTCAGCCGCAGGGTCGCACCCGTGTCACCATAACGGGGTTCGGGCAAACCGGCAGCAGCGCAGGCGTCAAAGATTTTTTCAATGCCTCGGCCCCAGGTTTCGATCTGGCCCGCCCGAAAAAAGACATGGGCAATATCCGGGTTAAAGGGCCGCGATTCGTGCTCCTGGGTCAGGTCTTGCACACTCCAGTCCTCGGGCAGAACAGAGGCATTGCCCACGGTGATTTTATGGTCGTAGACGCGAATTTGAATCGGTGCGCCGCTGCCATAGTCTTTGATTTCTATCAGCTCATGCCCGGCTTCGTTGAACACATTGACATCAGCGACTATGCCGAGCAGATCGCGGATCTTATTGGGCAAGGTTTCCAGCAGCTCCCGCGTATCCGAAACACCCACTGGCTGGCCCCTGTCGTTTTTACCAATCACCAACACGCCTCCCTGGGCATTGGCAAAGCCACAGATCCATTTCAGGTATTCGTCGCGCCAGGATTCTTTCCACTCAGTGTTTTGGTTTTCTTTTTTCATGCTTTCTTGTTTAGTGCAATCTGTTTTGTATAAACTGGGCACAGTATAACATCTCTCAAAAACAAGCATCATCACACATAGGATGATGTCTTAATGAATGACTGTAAACTAAAGAGTGTGTATTACACCCGAATACAAAGTTTTCATTTTCAAGCTTTCTAGCTCTTTACATTCGGCTTTTTTGCAGATTTTTCTAAGATGAGTTTTGACGGTATTGATACTTACTTGCAATTCGTCTGCAATTTTGGCTTGTTTAAAGCCCCTACAAAACAAAACAAAGACATCTTGCTCCCGTTTCGTTAATGGCGAGGCCCAACTAAAGGGTTCGCTGGGTTGAACGGATTTTTGATGCATATTATAATACTGTAGTTTCGGAGAAATCATGAGGCACAAAACCGCATGAAATCATTGAGGGA
>JADMKE010000007.1 GCA_018780035.1 Candidatus Sericytochromatia bacterium | reverse complement strand
CGAGTCGGTTTTGTAAATTCATCGAACCCGAGACGTCGATCACGAAGGTCAATACCGCTGGCTTGCGGTTGCGGGCCAGAATTTCTTTGCCCTGCAGGCCGACCCGCAGCAAATTGCTTTGGGGATCGCCAAAATACGACGGGGCGATGTCGGTGTGAATCGCAAATTTGCCACTGGGGGGTTGGGAATAATGGTAATTAAAGAAATTGAGGAATTCTTCGGTGCGAATGGATGCTGGGTCGGGCAATTTGTTTTGTTCGAGGAATTTGCGCATCAGGGTATACGAAGCGGTATCGACATCTGCGGCAAAGGTCGAGAGGCGATCGGTGGCCGTTTCGACAAAGGGATTCACGCCATAATTTTTAAAGAAATTGTCGCGGTAGGAATAGACGTCGGCACTGGGAGTGGGACTGGGGGTGGGCACAGGGCTGTTGATGGGAGCTGGGCTCTCTGATGCGGCGGGTGTGGGCTGTGGGAGTGAGGGGGTTGCGCTGGCGGCGGGTGTACCTGTGGCGCTGGGGGTGGGGGTTGCTGCGGGAGCGCTGGGACTGGCAATGGCACTCGGACTGGCGCTGGGGGGTGCTGCGGTAGCGCTGGGGCTGGCGCTGGGGGTGGTGGGTGCATTTGTTGCAGGGCCGCAGCCGATCAAAAACCAGCTTGAGAGTCCCAGGGCGGATAAATACAGTGTTTTTTTCATGGCGGTTTCCTTCCAGACGCGAATCGAATCCTGTTAACAGTATACGCGCAGCATTTCCAAAAAGAAAGATTAATTTTCTTTTTTGTAAAATGAAGGCCTGTTAATGCCAAGCGGCCCCAGATATGTTATCATCCCACAGTTGTTTAACAATCCCTCAGGAGGCCTACCATGGCTGAATTTAGCAGTGATCAAATCCTTGCCAAAGATTTTAACGCCCCTTCGACCTTTGCCAATATCTGTCGGGTACGTGCCGAAGAACATTTTGTCGTGCTGGATTTGGGCTATGTCCCTCCCCTGGACAGTTCTGAAGTGGCACTGCTCCAACAGGAGCCGATCAAAGTCAGCCAAAGGGTCATTTTACCCGCTGCTGTTGCCCAGACCCTGATTGAGCTGATGACCAAAGTCACTGCAGCCCAAACGGCAGAACAAGACGAGCCGTTGACGCCTGTCATGCCCGATCGCTGAGCTTTTGCCTATGCATTCCGAAGTCTGGGAAGATCGTCTGATTGAATTGGAAACCCGTTTGGCTTTTCAGGATGATGAACTCTTCAAATTAAAAGCGCTCTGCGCCAGTCAGCAAAAACAGGTTTATCGGCTCGAAGCCACCTTGGAACATCTTTTGCTGCGTTTTAAGGCCCTGCAAGAAAACGCGGGCAGTGAAAAAATTGCCAATGAAAAACCGCCCCATTATTAATTCAGTTTAGCTCCACCACTGTTACTCCGGTGTCTCCCCGGCCATAGTCTTCGAGGCGAAAGCCCTGAACATAAGGAGAGTCTTTTAGATGGGTGTGTACCGCTTGTCTGAGTACCCCTTCGCCTTTGCCATGAATCACCGAGACCTGTCTTAAACCGGCGTGGACGGCGGTATCGAGAAATTTATCCAATCTGCTCAGGGCTTCGTGCACACGCAGATTGTGTAAATCACAGAACTGCGAGGCCACTGAATGCACCAAGATCTGAACGCCTGTGGTGTCACCTTTTTTTTCTTTGCGGTGGCTGCTCAAACGCACGTAACGGGCAGAAAAGGTCCATTTCTTGCCATCGAGCAAAACAGCCACCTCGCCTTTGGGATCAGGCAAACTTAAGAGCTCTCCGTAAGCTTTAACTGTTTCGACATAGACCCAGGCTCCAGTTTTGACGCCTGGGGAGAGGCCCGCTAAGGCCGAGGGGGCTACAACGGGCATTTTGGCTTTGGGTGGACGGATTTTGGGCGCTGTGGTTTTGGGGGAGCTGCCCTTCAATTCTTGGTAGCGCTTTTCGGCCTGTTGCAAGACCTGAGAGGGCCAGCCTGCGCGTTGGGCCTGATTGAGCAGTTCCGATGGCGCCCATTGATCTGTTTTGAGTTGCCAGTTTGGCCCCTGCTTTTCCAGAGCCATTTTGACAATCCCTGGATAGTCTTGGCTTAAGCGTCCGAGCAAGCTGTTGTGAGTGCTGATCAGCACTTTGCAGGGGCTGCCGACCAATTCTTGGAGCAGGGCCCTGAGCAAGGCGTAGCTTTCCCCTGGATTGCTGCCAGCCAAAGGGTTATCCAAGAGCAACAAGGGGTGATTTTGGGCGCGTTTAAACACCTGTTGTAAAGCCTGCAGCTGGGTGCGCAGAGGAAGATCTTCGCGTACCCATTGCAGCCCTGTAAAGACAGGCAATCGCCCAGGGGTTTGGGTGGGCAGGGCCAAGCCACTTTGATGGAGACAGACCGCCAGACCCAGATTTTGGATCAGGGCCGTTTTTCCGCTGCCATGTTGACCGCTTAAAATCCAGGTATGGGTGTGGTTGGGCCAGTGCAAATCGCCGCGGGGGGAGGCCTGGGCCTTTAAAAGCGGCAGAAGCTCTTTCCAACCGGGCAGATGCATTTCTTGGGCCTGACTAAAGGCGGCCCATTGCCCGTGATATTTGCGTCCAAGTTTTATTTTGGCGCTGAGCAAATCCCACTCTGACAGCATTTGGCCCACAGCTTGGACCTGTCGCCAGCGCTGGCTGAGCAGCCGTTGTTTCTGGTCGAGGCTGCCATTGTTGGCCAGGCCTCTTTCCAAATCTTCTGGCCAAGACAGGCTTTGCAGACGTTGCCACAGAGCTGGCAGATGTTTTTGCCTTGGCTGCAGTGCCTGTTTATATTCCCGCAGGGTTTGGAGCAATTCACGGCAGGCTTGTAACTGTAGCAAAGGAAGCGGTTGAGCGGGTTTTTCCAAATTGCTCAAAAGCGGTTGCAGGGCTTTGCCTGTTAGGGTGGGCCAGAGATCCAAGGCCCTTTCGGCCTCTTGGCTTAAACGGTGCAATTGTTCCACTTCTTTGGGCACAAAGGCAGGCGTCAGGTGCTGGGCCCGTATTCGCCCCGTGGGGGTGTTTGTCTCTGCTGCCAATGCCTGGCAGAGGGTTTCCCAGCCCGGAAAGAACCAGGAACCGAGCGCTTTCATCTCAATTGGCGCCGCTTTTTAATTTCGCTTTCGAGCCAGAGGATACGTCCTTTGATCAGTTCACGATCGTTATCCCCGGCGGGGGCGTATTTGAGAAAGAGTTTGTAATGGTTAATTGCGACTTCGAGCAGATCTTTGCGCCAGTAGATATACGCGATATTATAATGGTATTTCCAGCTTTGGGGCATCATTGAAATACAGGTGCGCAGCAGCATCAGGGCTTCGTCATAATCCCCGAGTTCAAACTTGGCTGTGGCCTTTTCGTATTTTTGTTCGGCTTCAGCTTCGCGTATCGCCGCTTCTTTGCTCTTTTGATTAAGATTAAATTCGTCGCTCATCTGCTACTTCCTTCTCGTTCATAACTCCCGGAAAAAACCCGCAGTGCAGGGCCTTCCATCCAAAGTTGGTTCGACGTTTCCTCCCAGTAGATCTGCAAGGGGCCTCCAGGTAAATGAAGTTCAGCTTCTCGATTGAGACGCCCGAGCAAGACACCTGCTACCAGAGTAGCACAAGCACCCGTGCCACAGGCCAGGGTCTCTCCTGCTCCCCGTTCCCAGACGCTGATTTTTGCGCGCTCGGGGCTTTCAAACAGGGTGAATTCGACATTGGTGCGTTGGGGAAAGCGGGGATGGTTTTCAATCAGGGGTCCCCAGACCAGGGTGTCTGCCTGGCTCCAGTGAGAATCTACCTCAATAATACAGTGGGGATTGCCCATTGATACCAAGCTGACTTCAAAGCTGCGTCCCGCTACTTCCAATTTTTCTTTTAACACCGGGCTCTTTGCAAAGCCCAAGGCAGGCAACGCTTCGGCCTCCAGCCGAGGCATGCCCATATTCACGCGGACCCAACCATTTTCGGATTTATAATCGGCCGCCAAAATACCAGCCCCTGTGGCGATGCGATACTGGCTTTGGGGGGCTGGGCTGAGCTGATGCAGATAGGCAACAAAACAGCGCAGGCCATTGCCACACATTTCGGGTTCGCTGCCATCCGCATTGATCACCTGCATCCGGGCATCTGCTTCGGAGCTGGGGTGGACAATCAAAATCCCGTCTGCGCCAATACCAAAATGGCGATTGCACAGTTCTTTCGCCAGCGCGGCCAAGTCGGTAGCCGGGGGCAGAACTGTGGCCTTTATGAGGATGAAATCGTTGCCAAGACCTTGATATTTGTCAAAGGAAAACTGCATAGACAGTGAGCTTTCTTCATTTGGGAATGCGTATTTTTTGCGTTTTTCTGACTTTTAATTGTAGCAGAAGCAATTGGGGTTGTATTGTCCTTTGGTCCTGGATTGTGCTAAAGTGCTGATGTTTTTCAGGCGACGTAGCCAAGTGGTAAGGCAGGGCTCTGCAAAAGCCTTATTCGCCGGTTCGATTCCGGCCGTCGCCTTTTTTTTATGCCTTTTTTCAGCTATTCTTCTGTTTGTTCTATTGCTGAGCTTTGGGCGTGTCTCTGCTAGAATAAAGGCATGATGCCAAATACCCCCTTTTCTACCCGACATCTACATTTGGACGATTTAATGGGGCTGTTGCCTTGGATCCCTGCTGGGCCTGTTGTGGATATCGGCTGTGGCCAGGGCCATTTCTCAGCTGCGATGGCGGCTTATGGTCTGCCTGTGACGGCCTTGGATGTCGATGCCTCTGCTTTGAGCGCTGCCCGCAAATCTTATGGGGGACAGATCGATTGGTTGCACGAAGATATTCGCGCCCACCGTTTGAACCGTGAAAGTCAGGCTGCAATTGTTTGTCTCAATGTTTTTCCGTATATCCCCCACGGCGAGCGGGCCCGTTTGATTGGCCGCTTAAAAGCGGCAGTTAAACCCGGTGGCTTGTTGATCCTGACGGGTTATACCCTGCTTGACCCCTCTGCGCAGCTCCGTTTGGCCACCTCGATTAACCGGCTCGATCAGCGCCCTACCGGGGTTTTGGCTTTGGGCGAACTACATGAGCGTTTAAGAGAATGGCAGGTGCTCTTTGCCTTTGAAGGTTGGGCGTTTGAAGGCAGTGGGCAAGAAGAGCGGGGGTCTGAGGTTGTGGAGGGCCGACATATTAGCCAGATTGTGGCTCGTAAGCCCGACTTAGCGAAAAAAGAGCCTTTTTCAGCACGTCCATTTTCGACTTTGGGTGTGGGCTCTGCTTGGCACAGGTCCTGGTCACCCCAGTTAAATACAGCTCAAGGTCCGCAATATGTTGAGTTGCAGCTCGAAGATTGGCTTGACCCAGCCGAAGATCGCGCCTTGCTCCAATTGCTGAAAGCCACGCCGGTGCTGTTCAGGGCCCGTGGGGTTGGCACGGCTTTGAATTCTGCTTTGCCAGATTTGTTGCGTTTATTGGCCCGCACCCAATCCCCTTTTTGGGTTGTCTCCCTGGGACTTTGGAGTTTGCAGAGCGGTTTAACATTGCCTTTGCCTCCTTCTCCTCGGGTTTGGGATGCTGTTTTAGCCCAATTATTGCAAATCCGTGCCCAGGTTTCCTGCCCTTTTTTATTGGAAAACAGCGTGGCTTCGCTTTCTCTCGGCTTGGCTGAGAGTGAACTCTTAAACCGTTTGGCCGAAAATTGCGATTGTGGCCTTTCGCTCGATCTCAACCAATTGTGTCAATTTGGGGCCCTGCAAGGATTTGAACCTCTGGAGTGGTTGCGGGCCCTGGCGCCTGAACGCATCATGGCTTTGCGGTTACCGGCAGACACAGGCAGTCCCGTTTATGCTGAAGCTTGGCGTATGGCCCGTCAGGTTTTGCGTCAGTCCCCGATCCAAGCTCTGAGTGTTGTAGCGGCTCCCGATCAGTGGGCTTTGGCGGCGCAATTAGACCAGGGCCAACAATGGCTGATGGAGGCGCATTGATGACTGGACTTGATGCCTGGGAGCAAGCCTGGGAAGAATGGCTTTTGCTGGATGAACGCTCAGCAGAATTGGTGCCTCTGACTTTGTCTGAAGCGGGATATTTGCCTGTTTTGGTGCCTTCGGAACGCCAGGTGTGGTTACAAACGGCCCGTTTGGGGCGAACCGCCCAACTTTTAAGCCATTTGCCTCCCCGTTTGGGGCTTTTATTGGGGGCGGATTATGCCTCGGAGTTATTGGCGCGTTTGCCTTTAAGTTTGATGTCTCAAGCTGGATTAAGCGATTTTAAATTGGCCTTGCTGGTGGGGCTTCAGTCTGTTTTGGCGTCTGAAGAGGTTGTCATACCCCATCTGGCCCAGGTACTGGAATACGAAATCACAGTGCTCAATCTCCATTATCACCGTTTGCCCCACCCTCATCTCTTGGGTGAGGCCCCTGCATGGACTGATTGGGCCTGTCTTTTAAAGGCGGGCCCTCATTTGAGTGAAGTATTAGAACGCCTGCGCTTGGGCAAAGCCCTTTCTCCTTGTTCCGAATTTCCCTTGCAGACCTATTTGCTCACCCGCGATTTGGGCGGAGCCCGGATTGAGGCCCTGCATCCTTTGGTGGCGGCCTGTTTGGCTGAAGTCGACGGCCAGCGCTTCTGGTCTCAGATTGTCGAATCTGTTTTGGATGAACACACAGGTCCGTCCCTGGAACTCTCAGCCCTGATCGATTGGCTGCCCTATCTGGTGCGCCGGGGCATTTTGCGCCTGTCTTCAGCCGCTGAGCTGGATTTGTTTTTGGGACAGACCTGAGTATTACCTGTTTTCTTAAGCCAGTACCGTTTGTGGCACGGCCTGATTGGCCTGGGCTGGCTGGTGGTGAAAGAGCCAATAAGAGGCGCTTAAGAGACCCAAAAATACCAGGGGGCTGATAATATTGGCGAGCGGATCACCGCTAAAGGCGTGAGAGGCACTGGCCCCGAGCAGATCAAAGCTAAATCCGGCATAAGCCCATTCTGTCAGCGTGCGCCAGCGCGGATAGACCAGCGCAGCCACTCCCAATAATTTGGCCACGCCTAAAATGGTCAATAAATAGCTGGGATAACCCAGATGTTGAAAGCCTTTGATCATTTCTGGATGCTGCATCAATTCCATCAGACCTGAGGCCGTTAGCGCCAGCGCAAATAAACCTGTCGTGAGCAAATAAGCCAAGCGAAATTTAGTCATGGTTTGCATTCCTTTTGTATCTGTTTTGGTTACATATGACCGCAAAAAAAAGAGTGACAGCTATATGTAATCTATTTGATTACAATTAAAAGCCTTGGGAGCCAAGCTTGTCAAGTCAGTAAAATTTAAATTGAGCTGCTTGTGCTCTGCAATGGGCTGGCCTGTTCAGTACAGCCGCCGGGCCACTGTTTTTGCATGCGCTCAATCAGCGCGGCCAGAGTGGTCTGTGCCAATTGCTGTTGCAAGGCACGCTCGGCTTCTCCCAAGACGGCTTCCAGCGTGGCCTGAATGCTGGCGCCGACAGTATGGCAATGGGCCTCTTGCGAGAGATGGCCAAGGGCAAAGAGGTCTTGTTCTGCTGGGGGTTCAATTGCCGTGTAAATATCCAAGAGGCTGATTTTATCTGGACAGCGGGTGAGTTGGGCGCCGCCGCCTGCGCCGAGTTGGGTGCGCACCAGTTCGGCTTTGCGCAAAGCGCCAATCAGACGGCGAATCACCACGGGATGGGTGCCAATTTTTTGCGCGATCGACTCGGAGTTGGTCGCTGACTGGTGTTCATGGCTAAAGGCCAGATAGAGCATGAGGTGTGTGGCCATAGCAAAGCGGGTATTCATGTATATACCTCCGTCTTTAACTTAATCCAGTCGACAAAGCCCTGTCAATCAGGCCTTCTCAGACTTGTGGCAAAAACAGCCCGAAAAAACGATTTTTGGGGCCAAGGTGGATCTGAAAAACCGGATTTAGGTGTTATAATTATATTAATTTTAGTTCAATTTGAGGTTATCCCTTGCATGCCTTTGCTCTCTAAATTGGTTTTTCGTTCCTGGGGACTGGGTCTCGCGGCATTTTTGACGTTGAGTGCCTGTAGTTTGCCCCAAACCTTTCAGTCGGTCTCACCTGCGCGCTTAAACAGTGCCGGTGCCAATAGCGGACGGGCCCAGGTGGTGCGTTTGCACTGGCGCAACACGGCTGAATTGGCTGAACTCGCTGGCAGTGGCATGGACCTCTTTGGCATTGACCACCAACAGCAAACCGCCCAGGCCCGGATTACCCCAACCCAAGTGGTTGAGCTGACCCAACGCAAAATTCGCTTTGATGTCAGCCAAGTCAGAGGCATGGAAGATGCACGGCAACCGCTGCCTGCGGGGTATCGCACCTATGCCCAATTGCGGCAACAATTGCAGGAATTGGCGGCCAAATATCCCCAATTGGTCTTGCTCGAAGATGGTGGAGACACCTGGGAAAAGACCCAGGGCAAAGCCGATCATGATATCTGGGTCGTGACCCTGACCAACCGCCAAAACCGCACCCCCAAACCTGTCACGATGTTTACAGGCGGCGTCCATGCCCGCGAATTGGCACCCGTGGAATTGCTGATGCGCTTGATGGATTTGCTCACCAGTGAATATGGCAAAGACGAACGCATTACCCAATTGCTGAATACCCACGAAGTGGTGATTGCACCCATGGTCAACGTTGATGGCCGGGTGCAAGTCGAAAAAGGAAATAGCTGGCAGCGCAAAAATACCCACGGCACCGGCGTCGACCTCAATCGCAATTTTGACAATCACTGGAATTACCAGGGCTTAACCGTGCCCGATAGCTGGAAGCGCGGACTCTCAGATCCCAATGGCGAGATTTACAGTGGCACAGCACCCGCCTCTGAGCCCGAGACCCAGGTCGTTCAGGCCCTGATGCAGCGCAAAAAACCCGCTGTTTTCGCGGATATTCATGCCTATGGCGAGCTGATGCTCTGGCCCTTTGGCTACAGCGAAAAAGATGTGCCCCATACCCCCGTGTTTAAACAGCTCTACCAAGAGACGGTCAAGTCCCTGGGCTTTAAAGGCGGCACCAGCACCCAAATTCTCTACCCCACCACCGCTACCACCCGCGATTATGCCTATGGCAAACACGGAGCGCTTTCGATGACCCTCGAAGTGGGCCAGACCTTTCGACCCACTGCTTCCGACGTGGAGCGCATGTGGACCCAATTGCGGCCCAGTTTTTTGCGTTTGATCGAAGCCGGTGGGCAATTTGGTCGTTTATAATGAAAGACAAGCAGGGAAGAATGGCCGAGGTTATGACCCATATTTTGGAGGGCAAATGTTAAAACAGATTCAGGTATTGACGGCGGTTTCACTGGGTTTATTGCTGAGCAGTTGTTCTGCCGCGTCCTCTGGTTTTGCTTCACGTTTTCAAGCCCCTCAGGGAGGCCCAGCTTTGTTTCAAGCAGCCAATAAAGCCCGTAGCACACGCTCTCGCGATCCCGTGGCTTTGATTCAGCAATTTCACAAAGATCTCATTCAGCGTGCGCCCGAGCTTGTTCGCACCAAATACCAAGCCATGGCTGAGTCACCTTTTGCCTTTTACCGGGCCACAGCCTTTCTCTATTATGCCGATATGGCCCGTGAGACAGCTTTGGCCAGCCCACTTAAGATCTGGACACAGGGCGATTTTCACCTGGAGAATATGGGCACCTACCGTACTCAGCGGGGGGGGTATGCCTACGATTTGAATGATTTTGATGAAGCCGTGCAAGCGCCCTATACCTGGGAATTGGCGAGATTGTCTGCCAGTATTCAGTTGGCGGCTGATGAGACCGGCTTTAAAGGGGAAGAACGGGCGGCTTTTGTGGCCCATTTTCTCGAACGCTATCTCTACCATCTCGGCCAGGTCTCCCGCAGTGCGTCGTTGTTGGCCCAGCCTTTGACTGCCCGTTATTTGAGTGAAAAACCTGCCAAAGCTGTCGCAAAAGCAACTGAATTTGAACGCGCTGAATATCTCGCTGAAATGACCCAAGGTGGGCGTTTACGCCTGTCCGAAAAAATGCTGGCGCTCAGCCCTGTTATGCGCAAAGAGGCCGAAGCCGGACTGGCGGTCTATGCCCGTTCTCGTCCGGAAGGCCCCGCTTTTTACAAAGTCAAAGATGCTGCTGCGCGGGTTGCGGGCAAAGGCAGTTTGGGTCGCTATCGCTATACCCTTTTGGTCGAAGGGCCTTCCCTCAGCCCTTTGGACGATGTCTTGCTCGAAATCAAAGAGGCGGCAGTGCCTTCTGCGGAGGCCTTTGCGGCTGCGCGTACCGATCAAGCCACCCGAATTCTTCAGGCCTTTCGCTATTTTGTGCCCGAGCCCGATCCCCTGCTGGGCGTGACCCGGATTCACAATTTACCCGCTTATGTGCGTGAGCTTTTACCCAAAGAGACCGTCGATCTGAGTAAACTCAACAAAACCAAAGAATACCTCGAATTTTTGGATACCGTTGCACTGGTTGGCGCTCGGGCCCATGCCCGCTCGGGCCAGGCTGCCCGTATTTTGGCTGAGAGCAAAAGCTGGCAAGCGCTTTTGCCTACTTGGTCAGATAAATATGCTGAGCAAGTGGGGGCCGATTGGCAGGCCTTCCGGCAGGCTTTGCAAGCCCGCAAACTCTAATCTGTGAAGGCCCTCCTTCTGATTTAAACGGCTGTGCATCTGTCTCGCTTGTGCGCAGGCTCTCTGATTCAAGTTCGACCCTTGTGTTATCATAAAGATCACGCCGTTTATTTTCACCATTAAAAGTGGGTTTCCACATGTCTGCAGTCATGCACCATTTTGAGCGGGAGCTGGATATTACCCGCGAAGTGGCTCAAAAAGCCGGAGAAATTATCCTGTCGTTTTACGATACGGATTATGTTGTTCAAATGAAAACCGGGCAGGAGCCCGTGACCATTGCCGATAAAACGTCCAGCCGTTTTATTGTTGAAGCCTTGCAAAAGGCTTTCCCGCGTGATTTGGTGGTTTCTGAAGAGTCGGAAGTGCCCGGCGGGGTGCAGAGCCATAACCGAATTTGGATCATTGATCCTGTGGATGGCACCAAAGAGTTTATCAAACACAATGGCGAATTTTCGGTCATGATTGGCTTGGTGGAAGAAGGGGTGCCTGTGGTTGGCGTGGTTTACCAACCTGTGACAGGTTATCTCTATTGGGCCTCCCGGGGACAAGGGGCCTTTTCGCTGAGAGATCAACAATTAAAGCCCCTCCAGGTTTCCCAGCGCCAATCGTTTCACGAACTCTGTATTGCAGCCAGTCGCTCTCACCTGACCCAGGAGCTTTGCGACCTTTACGAGCGTTTGGGCATTACAGAGATCATCCGCTCTGGCAGCGTGGGGCTCAAGCTGGCCATGATTGCCCACCAGACCTGCGATCTCTACCTCAATCTTTCGGGCATGACCAGTTGCTGGGATACCTGCGCGCCTGAAATTATTCTCAAAGAGGCGGGGGGGCGTGTCAGCAACCTTTCTGGCACCCCACTGGACTACAGCTTTCAGCAAATCAAAAACCACGATGGCGTGGTGGCCTCCAACGGCATTGTGCACGATCGTCTTTTGGAGCGCATCCACACAGTGCTCGAAGGGCATTATTTTGCTGAGATCGAGCGGGTTCGCGACGAAGACGGACTCTCTCCAGACCTGATGGTTTGAGCTTTCTGGCTAGTTTTTGAGAAAACGTCCCAAAATACTGCGGGTGCGTTCATCGCCCAGACACTGAATCAAGGCCTCTTCCTGGGTCAAATAACCCACCGCGTGTCCTTCTTCGATGGTGCGATTGACAATCCGTTTGACCCAGCTAATCGCGTGGCCCGGTGCCACACAAATTTCTTCGGCCAATTGCCTGGCGGCATTGAGCAGTTCGGCATGGGGCACAACCCGGTTGATTAAACCCGCCGCTTCGGCTTCACTGGCCGAAAAGACGCGCCCTGTATAGAGCAGTTCTTTGGTTTTCACGGGGCCAATTGCCTGCAAGAGGTGTTGAATATTGCCAAAGGGGGGTGTCAGTCCATTGCGCACAGCCAATTGGCCGATGCGGGCCTGTTCGGAGATCACCCGCAATTCGCAGGCCAGCGCGAGAGAGAATCCTGCCCCCAAAGCATAGCCATTAATGGCCGCGATCACGGGCACAGGAAAATGAAAGAGACTCTCCATCAATTGTTGGCCCTGTTCAACGTAGTAGGGGATATTGTCCAAACTCAATAACTCGCCAATATCTGCGCCCGCACAAAAAGATTTGCCCAGGCCACCACTGAGAATCAGCACGCGCAAATCTTTTTGGCGCTGCAATTCCTGCAGTGCCTGTTGTAAGTCGGAAATGGTACCCGTTTGGAGTAAATTTAAGCCCCGCTCGCAATGCAGCGTGAGGGTACTAATCGGGCCGGGGGTGATTTCGATGCGGGTGGGTTCAGTCAATCCAAGGTTCTTCCTTTACAAAATGGTGGGGCAAGAGGCCCTGATGCTGTAATTGAATCACATCTTCGAGCAGGGTGCGAATCTGTTTTTCTGCTTCAGCACGGCGAGTCGGTGGCAATTGCGCTTTATACTCTTGTACCATATCTGCCCGTCGCTGGGAAAGGTGGGCGAGCAAATGCAATTGCAAACGGGTGGAGCCCAATTTGAGGGCCCAAGCCAGGGTCTGATCTTCGCTTTGGGCCAATAATTGCTGTAGACCCCGGCCTCGAAACTTTAAAAGATCTTCGAGTGTGAGCAGGTCTTGGCGAATTTGGCTTTCCAATTCGGGGCTGTGAATCGCCAAAGAATCCAGTACCCGTTCGCGCACATTGAGATTGACATGTCCCAGTGACCGGGCCAGGTTTTTGCGTCCCTGTAAAGCGATGGTCTGGCCTTGTTGGGCCTGTTTGTTTTTTAAACTTTCATCCAGCATTTTCAAAACTTCTTCACCAATGGCATTGCGCTGCGCCATTTGCAAGGCCAATTCCTGTTGCTGAGCATAAGGCAAGAGCGCCAAAAATCCAGCGGCTTGGCTGGGGTTTAAACTGCCCAAGACGGCTGCTTGGAGTGGGGCTGACTCTTTTTCCAGCAATTCGATTAACTCGCGCACACTGAGGTTGGCCATCCAGCCAAAATGGCCCTCTGGTTTGGGCTGGAGTTTCTGCCAGAGACGCTCGGCTTGCTGGGGGAAGGCCCGTTTGAGCAATTGCTGGGCGTAATCGGGGCCACCTTGCAGCAGCGGATTGTGCAGGTGGTGTTCAAATTCATCCAGCACAGCCATTTGCAATTGGGGATCAATGGCGGGCTGCTCTATCAGGGCTGTGGTGAGGGCTTCCACTTCGCTGTTTTTGAGCCGCCTTAAAATGGGGGCGGCGGTGTCTGAACCTATGGCCATTAAAAAAATCGCCCCTTTTTGCAGTGGGCTCAGTTCTTGGGTTAGACAGCGCGATAAAAAGCCGCTCTCAAACAATGCTTGCAGAGAGTGGTTTTCGAGCCAGTTGTAGAGCGTGTGTAAATTCATTCTGAAATTAAGTTGGCAATAAAGGAGCTGTATTCTTCTTTCATGGGCAAATCCAAATCGATTTTTAACTGATTTCTCAAGGCGGAGACCGATTCTCCCGTCAACGGATTAAAACCTTGTTTTTCAATTTTTTCCCAATATAGACCAATTCCTCTTTTTTGCCAGGCAGGAAGTTCGTTAAAATTAACGCCTCTTTGAAACAAAAATTCATTTTTTTGACCTTTGGTATAACCTGATAATGCTTGAGCAGCAGCATCAGCCAGATGTCCCTCTTGGCGTAAACGCCAGTAACAATGACCATTGAGAGCATTTCGGTAGGCGTCTTCATTGCGCCAGCGAAAATAATCAACGACCAATCCTGCATTGGGAAATTGGCAAATGCGACAGTCAAATGCCCCCAGATCTCCCAGGAGTAGGCTGAACTTGGCACTGGCCTCACCAGCCAAAACGGAGTTCAGTTTGCGGGTTTTGCGCTGAAAGGTTTGGGTTTCTCGGTCCAATAATAAAGAAATCTCATCGCTTTGGGTATAACCATAAACCACATGAAAACCACATTGCATCAAGTGTCTGACGGTTTCAATCATCATATCTCTGAAACGCGGATCAAAAGGGGCTTCAAAGCCATGTACCTCTTTGGTAAGCCGTGTAAAATTACGTCCATCGATACGAGCAATCATATACATCCCTGGTAAAACGCAATGATCATGGGCGGTTTCATAGACCCGCATTTTGCGATCCAATTCATCAAACTTCATTGTGCCAGACCTCCTCTTGAAACCCATCTGTGGTTAGCTGTACATAAAACAATTGGTCAAAACCTTCTTGATACGTGGGCAATTCCAACTTTTTATACGTGGCCAACAGACCCACCTCTGGAATACACTCTTGACCTGTGCGTGTCCGATTGCGTGCCAAACAAGCTTCTATGTTGGATTTGAAATAATAGCCGATAACTTCAAATCGCGCGGCTTTCATTTTTTCGATATAACTCTGTCGCTCTATTCGTGTGGGGTTGGTATTATCGATAACAAACGGCTGTTTGGCTTTTAAACAGGCTTCCAATAAAATTTTTTCTCTGTGCCGGGTTTTGAGCATATCCATACTTAGACGGAGATGTGTTTTGGCAAAGCGGTTGGCAAAAAAACTGGATTTGCCACTGGCTTGAACACCTATAAAGAGAACACCTTTCATGACTCTTTTTGCTCGGGTGGGATTTGATTGAGCAGGGCCAATAAAGGCAAACTCAATTCTTTTTCTAACATAGTAATGAAACTCAAGCGATCACGAAATTTTTTAAAAAATGCGAGTTGTGATTCAGCTGAATCATAGCCAGCATCTTGCATGATGGCTTGGATGCTCTCAAGATGTTTTTTTCTCTCAGAGTGCAGTGCATGACTGTTCCATCCCAAATATTCAATCAGATTTTGAGCATCGTGATCTTCAGGATCAACACTGTCGAACATACCACCCACTTCATCTTTGAAATACTGAATGCGGCTGTGAAGCTGTTCGGGATCTTGAAAAAACAGTGTTTTAAAAAATTCAGATTCTGCGAATTTGGGATAAAGATGCTGTTTGTATTGGTTGCAATAGCGCAAAACGGCATAATAATTGAAATAATCATCTTGCTCTTTTAAGGCTGGGTTAAAATGTTCAACATCTACAGAGTCTATCTTAGAGATGTATTTTTCAGAATAAGCACAAAAACCCTGTTGTTCTTTGAGTAAGGCTTGTTTTAGTTTTTGGTTGCTTCTGCCAGAGGATGATTTATATTTCTGGCCTTCTTTCAAAATGGCCGAATCGGGATTTTTGCTTAGAAACTGCATTGTGTCTTAAAACCCATAGGCATTGCCAATGGCAATAATGTCTTTCAGCAAAGTGTCTTTTTCTGTTTGGTCTTGGGTTTGGCGGAGTGTTTGGCGCAAATGAAGATACTCAGAAAACTTTTTTTGACCTTCTGGCCCCAATAGATTGACCAATTCAAAGTCTTTTTGTAAAACATCATTGGGGTCATCTCCAATCGGTGTGACGCCCCTGTGTACAGAAACAGAACCATCTTCTTTCCAATTGAGAATGAAGCGTTCATAGGGTTCAAATTGCGCTGCAATCAAGGGATGATGTGTCGCCATAAACAATTGTGTATTTTGTTTGCCTGATTTGTCTTGGGTCAATTCTCTGTAACGCTGAGGCAGGTTTAAAAGCAAATCTGGAAACAAACTGTTTTCGGGCTCATCGACAAAGAGAAAGCCCCTTTCAATTTCTCTTTCAAAGAACAGAGAATAAATATGACCCAGTCGAAATAAAAAATTGCGAATGCCTGTGCTGAGTTTGTGATAGGGAATGGCTTCCCCCGTTGCTTTTAGACGAATATAGGCCTTGAGATTATCATTCAATTGAACCGGTTGAGAAATATGTTCCAAATCCAATTCCAGGCCTGCTTGAGCCAGGATTTCGTTCCACAATTGGCCCAGTTTTTTTAAGATATCGGGGTGTTGGCTGTCAAACTCTTCAATCAATTGCCGCTTGGTCTTTTCAAGGTTATCTGGCTGACGTTCATACTCTTCCCTTCGTTTTTCACGCAGTTTGAGATGGTAGATCAGGGTCTTCCAAAAGTCTGAACTGGTTTCAGGTGAGACCTCGTGATAATAGGGAAACGTGTTTAAGAGTTCCAACGCCTGATCTACGCTTGCAACCGGGACATCTTTGAGATCTAAAAAGGGATTGTGCTGAGATTCTGAACGCGCATAAACCAAAAGATCAGGAGAAAGATTTGATTGACTCAAGCTGTGATCTTGCAGGTATAAGTTTTGATAGGTAGTGGCAAAGCTATCTGGATCAATATATTCCGCATATTTTTGCATCAAATATTTATACTCAGCACTTTGGGACACTTTTTTAGGATCTTGAGTATATTCTTCAAAAGAGGGCTGATTAAACAGGTCTGCTTGCCAATCTAATTCTTGTGTGGCTTTGGCGTTGAGATAAATATAAGCGCCAGAAAGTGAATGGGTGCTCCCATTTTTTAAAGGGATTTTCCAACCGATTTGGCTGGCAAGGCATAATATTCGTTCTTTTTGAAACTCAATTTCCACAGCACCTTTGTCGAGAAAACGCATATGGGGTTCTTTAATAAAGCGAATCATCAACTCCAAGAGGGTGGATTTGCCCGTTCCATTGGGGCCAATCAGGCAAATTTTTTCGAGGGGGGCTCCGGTTTGGGGGTGGGTCAAATCCAGTTCAAAATTTTTGAACTGCTGGTAGTCAGGAATATAGAGTTTGCAAAGTTTCATTTTTTCTCACAACAAAGACAGTTGAGTCGGTGATTTCTATTATACACTCTGCTTTTTAGGCCGCTTCACATTTTGAAAAAGCGGCAGCGGAGGTGATATTAAACTTTCTGCAAGGCATTCAAACCAGCATAGACTCCGTCTTGGGCCAATAACTCCTGGTGGTTGCCGCTCTCGACCAAGGTGCCGTATTGCAGCACCAAAATCCGATCCGCACTTTGGATTGTGCTCAGGCGGTGGGCAATCATCAAGGCCGTGCGCCCTTCGAGCAGGGTGTGCAGGGCATTTTTCATTTGGCGTTCGGTCTGGGGGTCGATATGGCTGGTGGCTTCGTCGAGAATCAGCAATGCGGGCTTGCGCAAAAGTGCCCGGCCAAAGCTCAGCAATTGTTTTTCGCCCGAACTTAAATTGCTGGCATTTTCGAGCAAATGGGTCTGATAGCCCTCGGGCAGGCGTTGCACAACCGCGTCCAAACCAATTTCTGCGAGCAGGGGCTGAATCTCTGCCAAAGGCAGATCACTTTCACCGAGCACGAGATTTTCGTAAACACTGCCGGGAAACATCACCACATCTTGTAAGACCAGTCCAACCTGTCTGCGCCAAGTGCCCGGATCCAGTTCTTTGAGATCGACGCCATTGATCAATATGCGGCCTTTTTGGGGCAGATAAAAGCGCAGCAAGAGGTTGATCAGCGTGGTTTTGCCCGAGCCCGTCGGGCCCACAATCGCCCAATGTTCACCGCTGGGGCATTCAAAGGAGAGATCTTTGAGCACCCAATCACTTTCATCGCTGTAGCGAAACCAGACGTTCTCAAAGCGAATCTGGCAGCGCTCAGGTGTGGGCAAAGCAAGGGTTTGGACCGGATCCGGGTAGAGACGGGGCTCATCGAGCAATTCAAACAGGCGGGCGGCCCCGGCGATGCCCTTTTGAAACTCGTTAAACTGGGCCGACAAAAACATGATCGGCACAAAAAACTGGTGGATAAAATTCATAAACAGAATCAAACTGCCGATGGTGAGCACACCATTGCGCACCTGTTGGCCCCCCAGCCAGAGCACCATCACGATCCCGATGCTCTGGATCAAAAACAGGAAATTAAAAAAGCTGTTAAACAGAATGGTGATGGCGCGGTCTTGTTTGTATTTCTTGAGACTGCGCTTTTCCAATTCTTTGAGTACATTGGCCTCTTGGCCAAACATCTGAATCGTGACCATGCCTTGAATCATCTCGGTCACGTAGCCATTGACGTCGGCCACATTTTTGCGCACGGCCATCAAACGCGGGGCCATAAAGCGGTTAAAGCCAATGGCTGCCAAGAGAATCAATGGGCAGAGGCCGACCACATAGAGGGCCAACTGAAAGTCGTATTTGTACCCCATCACGGCAAACATGCCCAGCACAATCACAAAATTGCCCAAAATCTGCGTCAGAACCGAGGTAAACAAAACCTTCATGGCATTGGCATCGTTTTCAATGCGCGAGACGAGTTTGCCGGTGCTGGTCTGGTCAAAATAGGGCAAATCGAGATTGAGCAGATGGGAAAAGGCTTTGTTTTTGATGCCCGCAATGATTCTTTGTCCGGCTGTTTCGAGCAGGATCAGTTCATAATAATTGGCACCAAAGCCCAGCAGAATTAGGCAAATATACCCCCCCAAAAGGGCCAGCAGACCAGGGAAATCGCCCTGGCGGATATAGCCATCGATCGCGGTTTGCAAAATAATCGGGCCCAAAATGCGCAGTCCTGAGCCAATCAGTAGCAGGCTTAAACAGAGCACAAAGATCTTGGCCTGGGGACGCAGCCAGGGCAAGATCCTTTGCAGCAGCAGACGCTGACTAAAACCGCTTGGCAGGCCTTGTTCTTCGTGCTCCACGGTTTTAGCTCAGCACCACCATGCGGGTGTCGCGGAATTCTGCGTGGGCCTCGATGATTTTGAGCAATTCTGGCGAGAGGGCTTCGTCGATATTAACGACCATCACTGCCGGCCCCCGGCGGGCGTGGCGACCCAATTGAATCCCGCTGATATTGATATCGTGTTTGCCCAAAAACTCGCCAACCACACCCACCATGCCGGGTTTGTCTGGGTGGGGAATAATCAAGAGACAGCCCTGGGGCACCGAGCTGAGTGGGAAACCATCAATATTCACGATCCGCTCTTGTTTTTCGCCCAAAATTGCACCGGCTACCGTGCGTTTGCCCTCTTCAAAATGCACTTCGACCTGGATCAAATTGGCGTAATCATGCGATTCCGATGATTTGGATTCGGTCAATGTTATTCCCCGCTCTTTGGCCAAGAGCAAGGCATTGACATAATTCACGCGCTCTTTGAGGGTCGGGCTGAGCAGACCTCTCAAAACGGCCACTTTGAGTGGGTCGGTGGGCTTTTCGGCCAATTCGCCGAAATAGGTGATGCGCACTTCTTTGATTGCACAGGACTGCAATTGCCCAATAAAACTGCCGAGTTTTTCCGCCAGTGGGAAATAGGGCTGGACCTCTTTGAGCAGGTGGGGCATCATGCTGGGGATATTGATCGCATTTTGGGCCTGTTCGCCGCGCAGGACTGCCGCCACCTGCTCGGCCACGTCCAAGGCCACATTGACCTGGGCCTCTTCGGTTGAAGCGCCCAGATGGGGTGTGAGCACCACTTTGGGTCCCAGCCCCATCAGCGGGCTGTCCTTGAGCGGCTCCTGCTCAAAGACATCCAAGGCCGCGCCAGCCACGTGACCACTCTCCAGGGCCGCCACGAGGGCCAAGGTATCGATCAATTCGCCCCGGGCGCAGTTGATCACCCGCACACCCGGTTTCATGCTGGCCAGACTCTCAGCATTGATCATGTGTTTGGTCTCAGGCGTATTTGGCACATGTAAGCTGATAAAATCGGCCTGTTTAAATAGGCTGGGCAGGTCCATGACCTGCACTTCGAGGCGGGCCGCCCGCTCGGCATTGATAAAAGGATCATAGCCGATCAGATGCATACCCAGGCTTTTGGCAACCTTGGCCACATGTGAGCCAATTTTGCCCAGGCCCACAATCCCCAGGGTTTTGCCATAGAGTTCGCTGCCAGTGAAGTCTTTGCGCTTCCACTCATTCTGTTTCAGCGAGGCGTCCGCTGCGGGAATATAGCGGGCCAGGGCCATCATCAGACCCAGGGTGTGCTCAGCGGCGGCAATCGTATTGCCTTCGGGGGAGTTCACCACCACAATGCCGTGTTCAGTGGCGGCAGCCACGTCGATATTGTCCACACCCACACCCGCACGGGCAATGATTTTCATTTTTCCAGCGGCAGCTGCCAGGGCTTTGGCAGTGACTTTGGTCTGGCTGCGCACGAGTAAGGCGTCGTATAAGCCAATTTGTTCACAGAGTTCGGCTTCGGAGAGCGGGCCAGATTCGGTAATCTCTGCCAGGGGTCTGAGAATTTCGACGGCAGAAGCATGGATATGGTCACAAACAAGTACTCGGGCGCTCATTAGACTATTGTCTCCTTTTAACTGACCGCTTACAATACAGCATATGGATCAGCGTTCTCAAGATTTTCATCGTTTTCAGTTTATCGAGGTTTCAGAGGAGCCGGAACCCCATACCCCTCTCAAGCGCTCCCTAGACAGCTTCGTGGACGACATTCCACCTGAGCAATTATTGTCTTATTTGGACTTGGTCAATATGCGCCCGACCCCTGCGGCCCTAAAGGCCGTGGCCAAGAAATTGCAGCTCAAGTACCGTTTTTTGCCCATTGCCACTCAGCCAGTCAATCTGCCGCTGCGCTGGCCGGGGCATTTTGATCCCCAATACCACCTCAGCTGGGATGCCAGCGGCAGTACACATACCCTGTTTATTGCCCTCTGTCCCCAGCCGCGGGCAGGCCATGTTTTGCGCTTGATTCACAACGCCACTGGCTTTGCGATCTATGCCCTGCCCATGTTGGACAAAACCTTTGAGCGTTTTCTCGAAGAACAATATGTCCGTTTGAGTGGCCAAGTACTTTAGAAGGTACTTTAGAAGGTGCTTTAGAGATAACGGGGGGGCGCTGTGCTCAATTTGCGAATCACCTGTTCAGCTTCGCGGGGACCATCCAATTTGGTTTGAATGTATTTTTTCAACTCTTCTTGAAACTGATCGCGCAAGGGGCCCCCATTCAGGCAGTCTTGCAGGGTTTCGACCATCTCTTTTTCGTTGCAGAGATCAACCAAATAAAAGAAAAAGCGTTTGTGAAACAGGGTCCGTCCGGGCCAGGGATCGCGCCGTTCGACCGGAAAAGACAAATAGGGAAACAGGGTTTGGGGGGCTTCGGCTTTGATGCTCTCTAACTTGAGTTGGACCATCGGTGAGAGTTTCTCAAAGCTATGGGTCAAAACGCCTTGGCTGTTGATTCCGACAGAGCTGCCCAGACAGAGTGAAGGGATTTCTCTTAAAGCGCTTTGAATCAGCGAGGGATAGGTCAGCGACTCGGTCAAAAAGAGATCTGAGGCCTTGAGCAGCGAGTCGAGCAGATCCATTTCGAGGGTTTCTAAATAGCGCACTTTGACATTGTCAAAATCTGTTTCTTCGCTCGGTGGGCTCATGTTGACCACATAGAGGTGGTAATGGCCCTTGAGCTGATTGAGGTAATGAATCATCAGGTCGGTGACCAATTGAAAATGGTTGCCCAGGCCTTTGTCGCTGGCCATGATGATATTTTCGACCGGGAAAACCAGGGTCAAAACCTTGCTGTCTTTGTCCACACCCAGCTTTTGGCGAGTTTCGTCTTTGACCGCATAGACCGAGAGTTTTGGCATGAGATCGCGGTTGTGCCAGTGAATCAGTTTGGGGTTGCTGCTGGGAGTATAATCGTGGGGTGGACAGATTTTGATCAGAAAATCATAGTCAAGGGTGGCAGGGGGTTCGAGATCGTTGAGAATATAGCGTTTGTGGGCCAACTCTCCATTTTCTGCTTTGAGCAAATTGGCCCGGAAGTCAAAAATACTCAGGGCACAGGGCAGATCTTCTAGCCACTCCAGTTCAAAATAACTCAGCGCTTGGGCGTCGGGACTGAGCAAAATGGCGGGGTCACAGAGAATCACAACCTGGGGTTGAAATTCAGCAAGCAGAGCTTGCCAGGTTTCGCGTGTCGTTGCGCGAGTGCCCTGTTCAATCCGAACCTGACGATTTTTTAAAACAACATGACTTAAAGGCAGCGGTGGTGCCAAAATGCAGTTTTCGATTTCTTTGCTGGGCAATTGATTGATAAAGGTATCCAAAAACAGCATTTCGTCGAAAGAGGTATCTCCGGTGACGATATACAAAACTTTAAACATTTTTTAGACTTCCTCTGCGGCTGGGATTTCTGCTTCCGGTGCACTTGGGGGAGTTGCCGCTTCAAGCGACGCAGCCATTTCAGCATTTTTTTTCTGCATCTCAGCATAGGTGTCGCGGGTGCGTTCATTTTCGGGGTCCAATTCCATCGCTTTGCGACAGGACTCCAGCGCAGCTTCACTCAACCCAGCCAAATCGTAGAGAATGGCTAGGGTTTCATAGGCGTCAGCCCGGTTGGGATCGAGTTCAACCAAACGCTCAAAGGCTCCCAAGGCCATTTCACCGTTGGCGGTTTCGAGGAAAATCAGGCCCAGATGTTGCAAAACATCGACATCATTGGGGCTCAATTCGAGGGCTGCGCGCAGTTCTTGAATCGCCAGCGGGTATTTGCCCTGGCGGCGGTACATCTCAGCCAAGGCCACGCGAGCCTCTTGAATTTCGGGCAGGTGAAAAACAATATACTGAAAATTGGCAATGGAGGCGTAATAGTCTTGGAGTGTACCGTAGACATTGCCAAGCATATAAAAGGCATCGTAATTATCGGGGTTGAGTTGGGTGACTTTTTCAAAGGCGGTTTTGGCTTGGACCAGTTTTTCCTGTTTGACGTAGAGCAGGCCCAGATTGTAATAGGCTTCGGATGCATTGGGATTGAGCTGAACGGATTTGAGGTAGAGACGTTCGGCATCGGAAAGATTCTCACGGCTCTGTTCGATGGCTGCCAAATTGGTGTAAGCACTGAACAGGCGGGGATCTTTTTCGATTGCAATTTGCAATTGTTCTTTGGCCTGTTCTAAATTGCCTTGGCCCAGGGCCAGCAGTCCCAAATTATTATAAGCAGAGGCAATTGAATCATCGATTTGGAGACATTCCAGAAAACAGCTCCGGGCTGTTTCCATATCTTCTTTCTGCATGGCCTGCAGGCCTCTATCGAGTAGCTGTTGTACAGTGTCCTCTTTACTCACGCACGGCCTTCTTTCTATCTGTCTTGAGTTGCTTCATCGTGATCATTATAACGCATCTGCTTCAAGCAGCTTAAATCGCATTTGCTCCAATCATCTTGAGCGAAGAGCGCATACATGTTAAGATGTCGTATACTTCTTAAATCAAAGGGCAGTTGGCGCAGTGGTAGCGCATCTCGTTGACATCGAGGAGGTCACAAGTTCGAATCTTGTACTGCCCACCTCAATAAAAACCCCCGGTTATACTTAACCGGGGGTTTTGCTTTGGGCCTGTTTTAAGCAAGGGGTTAAAGGGATTTGAATCCCAAATAATGCTGAAAACGTTGGTACATCAGCATAGCGCCACACCAAATGCAGGCCACATTGCCAGAAGGATTGCTTTTTTTACATTTGGGGCAGGTTTGGGTCTCACTCATCTGGATTCACTTCTTTCTTTTCGTCTTGAACACAATTTATGTTTTTAAATTTTAGCCTAGGTGGTTGTTAACTGGCAGGGAGGTATTTACTATTGTTTTTTAGCGGCGGCGTTGGATATAGACCGTGCCTTTGCCCCAAGAAAAAGCCAATTCTTTGGTTTGCAATAGTTCAAATTCGGCCTCTGGCAAAGGCCATGAGACCGTCATCATTCTGCTGCCCTTGGCAACCTCTTTCAATTTGTCTGAGGCCAATTGCAAGTGCTCATCGCTGTAGCAGGTACCCACCAAAAAAAAGACTGTGCCTTGGCTCAAATCAGCCTCGAACCAGTTTTGGCAGAAGACTTCCACGCTGCTGTCCAATTGGGTGGCATGTAACAGCCAGCGGAGCTTATCGACAAAACGTGTCACCAATTCGTAGCCCTGTGCCTTGCAAGCAAACATCAAAGGCACAAATAAGAGATTGCGTCCTGTGCCACAGCCCAATTCAACAAAAAGATCCTCTTGGTTGAGGCCCACATCTTTACAGAGGGTTTCCAAAGTGGTCCAGGGGGTTTCACCATAAACGGTCAGATCTTCCGGCAAAGCCTCTTTTTGAGTGGCTTTGCGACTCAAAGCAAAAGGGCTGCTCAAAGCGTAGTCCAACATCCAGAGCAGATCTGCTTTGATCAGAGGGGGGTAGCGGTAAAACTGCCGCACCTCCTGCAACCAGAGCGCAAAGGTATAAAAATGATTCCAGAGATTAAGCAAGAGCAGCCAGGGCCACTCCAGCAGCGAACGCAGAAAAGAGAACACCTTACTTGGCAAAGATCAGGTGATATTGGGAATACCCGTAAAGATCAGGCCCTGACCAGGATCAATCGTGATTTGGCCATGTTCACGGATAATCTCAAAGGCCTCGGTCACGCCCAATAAAACGGGAATACCCAGCGACATGCCCACAATCGCGGCATGGGAGGTCAGTCCCCCTTCGACCGTGATAATGCCACTGATGCGGTCCATCAAGGGCATATAGTCGCGGGTGGTCATGCTGGTCACCAAAATATCCCCTTCTTGAATTTTGGTCATGGCCTCTTCAGCTGTGCGTGCCAAAATGGCGCGTCCGCTGACCAATTTATTACCGAGGCCCATGCCTTTGCCCAAGACCTTGGTGACGGTTTCAACCTTGATCATATTGGTAGAGCCGGGCTGCCCAGCCGGAATTCCGGCTGTCATGATCACGGTGTCGCCTTGGCTGACCAATTCGTGTTGAATGGCCTGATCCAAAATCGTGCGCATCAGGGTATCTGTATCTTCTGAGGGTGTAATCATCAGGGGATAGGTGCCCCAGAGTAAATTCATTTCGCGCCAGGTCTTTTCCAGTGGAGTGGCGGCAATCACCATCATGGCTGGGCGGTGTTTGGCGACTTGGCGGGTAATCGAGCCGCCCAGGGTGGCCGTGATGATCGCTGTGGCATGTAGGTGGCGGGCCATTTGGCAGGCTGCTGTGCCCACGGCCGTGGCGATATTTTGGGCGTGGAGCTGGCGCGGTGCGGTGCGCTCCATACTCTTGGCCATTTCCAATTCAATTGTCAGGGCAATATTGTGCATGGTTTTCACCGCTTCCAGCGGAAATTTACCTGTGGCAGTTTCATTGGAGAGCATGACTGCGTCGGTACCATCCAAAATGGCATTGGCCACGTCTGAGGCCTCTGCACGGGTCGGTCGGGCGCTTTGGATCATTGAATCCAGCATTTGCGTGGCGGTAATGACCGGTTTGGCCGCTTCGTTGCAGAGGCGGATAATCTTTTTCTGAGCCAGAGGCACATGTTCGGTCGGAATTTCGACCCCCAAGTCGCCCCGAGCCACCATTACGCCGTCGGCAATATCGATAATGGCCTGAATATTGTTGATCGCCTCTTGCCTTTCGATTTTGGCGATCACGGGAATATAGGCCCCTTTGCTGGTTAAAAAATCTTTGGTTTCAAGCACATCGGCAGGCCGTTGCACAAATGAGACAGCAATAAAATCGACCTTGTGTTGGACTGCAAATTCCAGGTCGCGCTTGTCTTTGTCGCTCAAGGCTGCAATTTGCAGCGAGGCATCGGGAAAGTTGACGCCTTTTTTGGGGCGCAAGGGGCCGCCATGGATCACGCGGCAAATTAACTCATTGTCAGTTTTGCTTTCGACGTTGAGCTCCATATGGCCATCATCGATCAAGACCCGTGTTCCCACTTCAATATCTTCCATCAGATAGGGGTAAGAAACCGAAGCGCGTTCAGCTGTGGCCACACAGCTTTCAGTTGTAATCGCAAAAAGGCTGCCATCGACCAATTGAACCTCTCCACCTTCGACTTCGCCGATGCGGATTTTGGGGCCTTGCAAATCTTGGAGTACAGCTACATTCAGGCTTTTGGTTTGGGATATTTCGCGGATCAGCTGGAGGGTTTTGAGATGATCTTCGTGGCTGCCATGGGAAAAGTTCAGCCTGAAGACATTCACCCCTTGGCGAATCAGGGCTTCGATCATTTCGGCGTGGGCAGTGGCTGGCCCCAATGTGGCCACAATTTTGGTTTTGCGATAATCTTTCATGCTTTCACTCCTCTGCGGGCAAGTACTGATGCGCCGACAATTCCTGCTTGGGGGCCCAGTTGGGCGGCTAAAACTTGGACGGATTGGGCGGGCAAGGCAAAGGCGCGGGTCAGAATGGTCTGGCGCACGGGGCCAAAGAGCAACTTTCCAGCCTGGGCAATGCCACCCCCGATCACAATGCGTTCAGGGTTGAGAAAATTGACAGCCCCTGCCAGGGCACTGCCCAACCAGGTGCCGACTTCGTTCCAAACCTGGATACAGCCAGGATCTCCAGCCTCGGCAGCTTCGGCCACCAAACGGGGCATGAGTTTTTCTCCCTGCGCCAGTTTTTTAGCTAAAATGGGGGCTTGGCCCCGCTCCAGGTAGCGGCGGGCGAGCAATAAAATACCTTGGGTACCAGCCAGGGTTTCCAAACAGCCGGTATTTCCACAGCCACAGAGGCGGCCCCCCTGATGGACCACCGTGATATGGCCAAACTCGCCCGCAGACAGAGTCGCTCCCCGGTGAATCTCACCTTTGAGCACAATGGCACTGCCAATGCCTGTGCCCACGGTCAGGCAGAGCATTGATTCTGCGTCTTGGCCCGCGCCAAAATGCAATTCACCCAGGGCCATGGCGCGAACGTCATTGTCCAAATAAACGGGGAGTCCAAAGCGTTTTTGCAAAGGGCTGCGCAAATCCACATCCTGCCAGAGGGGCAAATTGGGAGAGGTATGAACCACGCCCTGATAAGGGTTGATCAGGCCAGCAATGCCCATGCCTATACCAACAACGCTCTCCTGGGTGTGTGCCAAAAGTTCGGCAAAGAGCTTTTCCATCAGATCCAGGGTGGCTTGGGCGGGCTGATCGGCGGGGGTGGGGGCATCCAGACTGTGCAGGATTTCTCCTTGTTCAGACACCAGTGCTGCGGTGACAGTGGTGCCACCAAGGTCAAAACCAAGGGCTAGACTCATAGTACGGGTACTGCTTTCTTCAAAAGTATGTGTATCATACCAGGGCTTGAGGCCTCAGCAAAGCAAAGCACCCGACTAGAATTTTTCAGGAATTTCTTCAAAATGCATTTCCGAGGGATTGACTACCAAGGAGCGGTGTTGTTCAAACAGGGGTTGAAAATTAAAAATGGCTTTGCTGCGTTTGCGCTTTTCAATTTCTTCATCAATCGTGCCGTCCTGAATGGCAGCCAAAACAGCCGGGTCCTCGACAATTTTTTCGGTGAACTCATCGATAATCTGATCGCGAATGAGCACGGCCTCTTCCAAGACACCGGCTTTGCGCAAGGGATCGTAAAGCAATTCAAGATTGCTCAAGACCACGAGGCATTTTAAGATCAGCTCTTTGTGCGCCCAGAGATCCATCACCTCATCTTCTTCGCGAATAATTTTAAACATCTCAGGCATCCGTGCATGGGCCTTCAACACCAAGTTGTAGATTTCCATGGGACTGAGAATAAAGTTATAGACTAAATTGGGCACCTCTTCGCTTTTAAGTTTATCGAAGTATTTATAAGAAAACCCATAAAGGGGCTGACACAATTGGCGAAAACGATCCATTTCGGCACTCATGATCCGGTCCTTCCTGAAAGCTGATTTTTAAGCATATGCATACGCTGACTGACAATTCGTTGGCGTTCTGTTTGGCGATCGTTCTGAGCCTCTACCGTGATTTTAAGCGGGGTTTCGCTTGCGGGGAGTGTCACTGGCGGAGGAATAGATTGCATTGGCGGCTCGTCTTCCAAAAAAGGGGTTTCGTCTAAAAACGGATTTTCAGGGGCATAAAAAAGGTCGCGATCCAGCAATAATCGGCCCGAAATCAGACTGAAACTTAAGCCTTGTGGCAGATGTGTATTGATCTGTTGGAGCACTTCGGGTTTTTCGCTGGCCTCCCAAAGATAAAACTGAGCCAGACCTTCACAGCAGCGCACGAGCTTTTCACTGCTTTCGGGTTCACGGGCCCAGTGTGACAGTTGCGAAAGCAAATACCGACAGAGATTTTCTGGGCTGTTTTCAAGCGCAGGCTGGAGATCCAACTCTGCTAAAAAACAGGCAATATCTGTGGTGTTGGTTTCACTAATCGCAGCCCGAATCAAGCGGCTGCGTAGGGCTGCCGTCAGATAGGCCGAAGGTGTATGGGGCATGTAAACTCCAAATATATCAAGCGGCTGATCTTCAGTATAGCGAGAACCTGATGGGCCCGGCAAAGCCGGGGGCTGGATTCCTTTTGAAAAGATCGGTTACAATAAAGAAACGTAATGTTGTCTTGGAAGGAGAGCGCTATGTCGTTCGGTGGAGTTAATCAGGTATCGCCCCAAACACCTCAAATTCAGGCCCCTCAAACTACGGCTCAACCTCAACAGGCACGCCAAGTTCAGGCGCAGCCCAAAGTCGATGCCAAACAGTTTTCGCAAACCCAGAACCAGGTCAAGCTGCCTTCTACCAGTGTGAATGCCCTGACCCAGTTGCCCTCTCAAGATCAGCAACAATTGATGAAATTGGCCCAGGACAACGGAATGAACCGTTTCGTATCCAATATGACCAATGCCCAAAAACAAATTCAGGCTGACGTACCTCCCCGTTCCCTCTTGGGGGCAGGTCAGAGTATCCCACCTGCAGCGATGCGTGCCATGGCGGCTGCCATGGGCAAGGTCTTTTCGGGTCGTGAATTTGAAATTGAAGTCGACCGCGAGTATGGCTATATGTCGTTTAAAATTGGCGGCAAATCGTTTAATGTCTCAGTCAAAACCCCGCTTAAAAAAGGCGTAAAATACAATCCTGAAGAAGAAGACGAAGAAGAGGATATTGAAGAATCCCTCTAAATCCGTGTATTCTGAATCGTTTGGATTTGGAACATCATCTGCGCAGCCAGGAAACGAGCTAGAAAAAGGATAACCGTTTATGCAAAATCCCAATCTTCCCCCCGGAGCCCAACCGGTTCAGGGACAGCCGCCGCAAAAATTAACCCGTGAACAAAAGCGTGCCCTGGCTGAACAAAAGAAACGCATGGAACAGGAGCGCATGCGCTCCATGGAGCTGCAAAAGCTCTTGGGCAATTTTCAGTCTGAGCTTGAAACCTCCGTCATTGACCCCCCCATGATGCTCAAATTGGCCTGCAACCGTTTAAAACTCATGCTCAAAGCCGACCACTGTGTGGCCACGGCCTACGAACACTATGTCCAACATGGGGGCGAGATTTGTTTGGTGCGTCAGCAGAGCAATTTGCCGCCCAAGCCGGCAGCCGAGAAAAAAGACGAAGGCCCCCAGGTCAAACGTGTGATTGTGGGCACCGAGATCATGGAAGTCAAAATCAAGCAAGAAAAAAAAGAAGAAGATGATGGCCCCAAAATTCCGATGCCCCCGCCTTTGCCCAAAGAGCCCCTCAAAGGTGGGCAATTGCCCGATTTAGATGGTGTCTTTATGCATCCCTTGGCGATCATGGAGCAGGTGCGCAACAGTCGCCAGCCCTTGATGATTCCCGACTGTTCAAAATATTCCGATCAGGGGGTGGTGCAGTTTTCTGCGCCTTACGGGATCAAATCGATGCTCTTGATGCCCGTGATTGTCAAAGGGGAAGTGCTTTCCATTTTGATCATCATGACGGTCAACCAACCCCAGGGCTATGTGCCTTTGGAGTTGCGTTATACCCAACAGGCAATTGATTCGCTCGTGCGTTCGATTGAAACCGCCCCGCCGATTTTGCCAGAAAAGCTCAAAGAGCGCGTGATCACCCCCATGACACACGGGGACAACGTGCCCAAGCAGATTGAGTATTACAGCGAATATTTCGACAATATTTTCGATTTTATGATCGCTGAACTCGAAGAGGATGAAGCTGAGGAATTGCTTGAGCTGCAAAAAGCGCAAGAGACCGTGCCCAATAAACTCCGCAAAGTCTGGCTGCAAATTGGCAAATTTCTGGAGTTCAAAGAACAACCCAAATTGGCCTATTTGTTTAATATTGCCATGAATGAATTGGCCGACCAGGCGATCGAATTTGCCGAATCGAAAAAATTCAATCAGCCCCGGGGGCTCAAGGCCTTTCAGGAGTTTATGGACCGCCAGGTCAAAAAGCCGGATCTCAAGAGCTTTTTCATGGAAAATGACCCCGAAGAAAAGCAATCCAAAATGATGATTGTGGGCAATGAGATCATTTCCATGGATACCGATGCAGGGGCTGAGGCCGCGATTATCGAAGAAATTATTGAAGAAGTTGATAAAGAAATCACCAAAGCCGTGCGGGGCAACTTGCTCTTTAGCGAAGGCAAGCGGGCCACGCTGATCAACGATATTGAACAATCGGAGATGCTGGTCAATTTTGTCGCGGTGACTGCTGCGACAGATTTCCGCACCCATATCAAAGCGGCGTTGCCCGAAATGCACGAAGATATTGACCAGCCGGAGCTTTTGGCCGATTTGGCCCATCAAGGTATGCGGGAAATCTCGATGGTTGTGGCCCAGAATATGGCGGAAAAATACCTTTATGATATGGAAGGTTTTTTGGAGCAGCCAGAAGAGCTTCAGAAATCACAGATTCATCAGTTGCAGATGTATATCCATTACCGGGTGATGGCCAATCTGGTACCCACTTTGCGTGCAGCCGAGCCCACGCTTTGGGCCATGATGGTGCAAGATAAAATTAAAAAACGGGCCCAGAAAGCCGCCAAACAACGTGCGGTATTGGTGGGCCGAATGGTGCGGGCTTCTTCTGCCGAGTCGGACGAAGACTGGGATGAAGGCGAAGACGAAAATGATGAAGATGAAGAATGAGGTAAGGTAAAGAGCCATGCTCTATCATCAGATGATTGATATCGGGGCGTATATTATGTCCCTTGATGACAAGCCGATTGATCCCCAAAGTGCCAAGATTATTCTCACCGGGACCGAAGATCGTCTGGTGGGTGTGGGTGTAAATCTGGAGTTCCGTCTCCGCGATTTAATGCCCCATCTCAGCAGCATGCTCAAACGCACCACCGAAGTTTCGGAAGAAATGGTGGAATGGTTTATTCAAAAATTGCCGCTCAACCGCATGGTTGAGGTCTCGATGAACCTCAAAAAAGAGATCATGGCTCAGATTGAAGAGACTTATTATAATTGCGACACGATTGACCAATTTCTCAAGATCAAACTCAATCCCCGTGATATGTATCCCACTTTGCTTAACCTCGATTTTTATGAATTGGCTGGGCTCAATGTGGCAGGGGAACAGGTCATCGACGAAGAAAAGGAAAAAGATTCTGTCTTTTCGACCGAACATGAAACCCCTGATGGCTATATCTCTTGGCCTGCTTACATGGGCTTGGTGTTTAGATTGCTCTTTGTTCAGTCGGGTTCAGCGATCAAAAAGTCGGTACTGGATCTCTTCAGCTCACGGCGTTAGCTGTGACTTAAACCATGGCTCACGCCCTTTTATTGCCTTTGGACAATCGGCCCTGTACCTCGCGTTTTCCGCTAGAAATTGCGGCAATTGCGGGGTTTGAGGTTCTTTCGCCACCGCTTGCTCTGCTGGGAGATGTCAAAAAACCAGCTGTGCTTGATGGCCTTGAAACCTGGCTCGAAAGCCAATTGGTACAAGTTCCTTTGGCTGTGATTAGCCTGGATACCTGGCTTTATGGCGGGCTGGTTTTCTCGCGCAAGAGCACGGTTTCTCTGGCCTTGCTCACAGAGCGATTACAGGCCTTGGCTCAATTAAAAGCCCGTTTTCCCGATTTGCGCTTGGCTGCCTTTGCCACCCTTTTGCGGCTTTCCAACCACAATGATGCGACCGAAGAGCGTTCCTATTGGGCTGAGTATGGTGAAAGAATCTTTCGCTATGCTTGGCTTGAACATGCCTTGCTTGCAGATCCAGACCCAGATTCCTCCTGGCATACCGAATTTCAAACTTTGCAGTCGGAACTTCCGACCGACATTTTGTTGGATTACCAAGGCCTGCGCCAGCGCAACTTAAATCTGCTCTTTCAAGCCTTGGATGCCGTACAAACAGAGATTTTTGACTATCTGTATATTGGCTGTGATGATTCAGGGACCTATGGTTGGAATGTGCAGGAGAAAGCCCAATTGGCGCAGGCCATTGCCCAGAAAGAGTTGGGTTCGCAGGTATTGCTTTATCCTGGGGCTGATGAGTTGGCTTCGGCTCTTTTGATGCGCGCTTTAATTCCTCAAACCTTCTCTGTTGCGCTGGAGTATACTTTTCCCGAGAGTGCTCATTTGCCCACTCTCTATGAAGGGCAGCCCCTCATGCAGACGCTGCAGGCCCAGGCCCTGGCAGCCGGTGTGATTGTCAGGGGCGATGCCCCAGCTCAGGCTGTGTTGTGGCTACACAACCCGCCCCAGCTCCAATTTGATCAATACCTGGACAGAGTTTCGCGTCAGCCTTTGGATTCTGCTGACTATCTGCGGCTGGGGAAGGCGATCAAAGCATCTGCTTTGCCTGTGGCGGTGGCCGATCTCTGTTATGCCAATGGCGGGGATCATGGCCTCTTGATGGCCTTCGAAGAGCAAGCTCTTTTGCCGCTGATCAAGGGTTATTCTGCCTGGAATACATGCGGAAATACCCTGGGCTTTGCCTTTGCTTGGCTCAAAGCATGGCTGCATAGCCAGACTCCAGGCTGCGCGACCGAGGCCTTGCAAACCCGCTTTTTGCTTGAGCGATTACTCGACGATGGTTGGTATCAAGGGGTGATGCGTCAACGGCTCTGCCAGCACTACAGTGAGCCGGTCACCCTCGATTCCTGTTTGCGGCTTTTGGCTTTTTGCAATGAACGTCTGCAGCTCTGGCATGAAGCGTTTGCTGAGCAGGGCTGGAGTGCCGCTGAAATACGTCAACTCCATTTTCCTTGGCGGCGCTTTTTTGAGATCTCTCTGGCAGTCTGCCTGAAAAAATAAGCTACAAGCTAACCTGCTTAAAAAGGCAGGCTATACACCAATTTAAGGCCATTATCGGCCTGCTGTAGAGTCAGACGGCGGGAATGATCAAACATCCAAGCCGTGGCCATGCCTTCCAATACCAGGGCGGAGAAAAAGGCGATGGGAGCAGCCAAATAAAAATTCTGACTGAAATTGGCTTGATTCATAAACAGAAAAACCGGAATCATCAAAGCGGTATGCAGCAGAACCGCTCCCAGACTGGTCAAAAGGGTTTGTGCAAGATCGGCGCTGACCCCATCGGGGAGGGGGTAAAAGAGATACAGAGCCAGAGGTGCAGCCAAAATCGGTAACAAAAGATAAAAAGCCAAAAACGGGCTGTCTGCATTGACCCAGCTGGGTTTGGTGCTGGTTGTCATGCCATAGATTGGCGGCACCAAATCCAAAAGCAAAAAGCTCAAGAAGGCGGCACCATTCCCGGCAGCACTTCCCGCCATGGCCACACTGGCTTCCAGCCAATAATCAAATTCGGTGCTGCTGACGGGGTCTGAGTTTTGCTGAAAAGAGATCAGTGCAGGCTGAGATTGGGCTGCGACGGGCAAACAAAAGTGGAAACCCAGACACAGGGCCAAAATCAGGCTCAGGAGCGGTTTGAGGAAGTTCATATGCTGCTAATTTTAGCATATTCTCTGCCTATCCAGATCTGTGCTTTCTGGTCGCTCCGGAGCCCAAGTGAGACTTAGCGCATGGCTTGTTTGTGCGCGGGCATACCAGAATAGGCTTGGCCTGATTCCAGTTTGCGAATTTGTGCCAAAGAAGATTGCAGGCGGGCCACCTTGTGTTGGGGCATACCGGCAAGGCTGCTGGGCAAGAAGAAATCCAGCGCGCGTTGCTCGACTGAAATGGCTTCACTTTGCACCAGGTCGACCTGTTCTGTGGGGCCCGTTTGGCCTGAAACACAGGGGATATTTAAGGCCTGGGGCCTGGCGATTTTGTGAGCAGGAAATCCCCAATGGGGCTGGCTGCCGCAGGTCGTTTTTTCCTGAGCCAGGGCTGGGCCTGCCAGCAAAACCGAGCCGAAAACAAATAAGAGAGCGACTTTATTCAACATGACGTGATGCCTCCTTAGAGGAATACATTGATAGTTATATTTTAATTAATACTGGGTCAGATTACCAGTAAAAATAATAGTATTTACTTTCGTTTTCTCAATCAAATGCTTAACAAAAATCAATAAAAGCAAGTCTCAGATGCCCTTGTGCTATGATAAAACTGATCAAAAATTGATCTAAAAATAAGTAAAAACAAAAGGAATACGGATGTTCAGCGCTCCCAGTGAACATATCCTGCTCTCCCAGACCCGTGAAGTTGCCAAATTACTCAAAGAAAATGACAACTACTTAATCTGTCCCCATATTCACCCCGATCCCGATTCCATTGGCTCAGCTGTGGGTCTGTACTTGGGTCTGCGCAAACTGGGCAAACAGGTGCAAATTTATTTGCCCGAAGCCACCCCTCCCTATATGGACTACCTGCTGCAACATGCCGATGTGCAGTTAGAGCAGCCTTTGGACATGAACCTTAAAATGATTTTTGTCGATCTCGGCACCCCCAAACAATTGCATCCTGCAGTTAAATTGGTCAATCCTTGGCTCGACCTGGATCACCATCTTGGTCCCGTTTCTTTTACCAAATATGCCTTTGTCGATCAATACTCTCCCGCCACAGCAGACATTGTCTTTCGGGTTTTAAAAGACCTGCGCTGTCCGATGGATAAAACCATTGCCACAGTCCTCTATTCTGCCTTGGTTTTTGATACCCGCAATTTGACCACGCCCACGACCCTCCCAGAGACCCTGCACCAGGCTGCAGACTTGATCCGGTCGGGAGCAGATCCGACTTATGTCAATCAAATGCTCAACCAACAAAAACCGATCAATTTGATGCGTCTGATGGGGGAGGCCTTTTCTAAGATCCATTCGACCCTTGATGATACCTTGGTTTGGGCTGTTATTACCGAAGAGATGTTGACGCGCCACGGGGTCGAAGAGACGGAATGTGATTATTTGATTTCAGATTTGCTGACGGTGGCCACGGCTGAGGTTATTCTCTTGTTTAAAGAAACCAATCAGGGTTATGTTAAGGTGAGTTGGCGCTCCAAATGCCATGTCGATGTCAATTTAATTGCCCGTCAATTTGGGGGCGGTGGACATCGTTTTGCCTGTGGCGCCCGGATCAATTTGCCCCTCAAACAAACGGTGCGTCAAGTGATTGCAGCCACCCAACAGGTAATGGAAGCGGCATTAATCGCAGCTTAGAGGCCTTTCTCCTGGTGGACCGTTATCTATCTCAAAACTTAAGGCCCTGTATCAACGAGATACAGGGCCTTAAAACAGGGGTAAAAGCAGAAAAGGCGCGCTCGGCAGGATTTGAACCTGCGACCTACTGATTCGTAGTCAGTTGCTCTATCCACTGAGCTACGAGCGCGTACGGAGGGAGTGGGATTCGAACCCACGGTACCCGGTTAAAGGGGTACGACGCTTTAGCAAAGCGTTGCCTTCAGCCTCTCGGCCATCCCTCCAGGGGGAGGTGCGATTTACCAATGCTTTGCTATTTTAACTTACCCTGAGTTGGGATTCAAGGGGATTGCCCAGGATAAATTCTTGCATTGGGCTTACCCCTCTCAGGTGTTTTTCAGGTAAGATCTTAGAGAGTCTATTTCTCAGAATAGAGATTTCTGAACCACCATGCTTTCGCGTCAAGTGTTGCAACTGATTTCTTCGCGTCTGCCCTTTCTCTTGCTCAGTCTGTCTGCCAGCGGCAATATTCAAGGGGTAGAAGGGCATGTCTTGGTGGCCGGGCGCCATGATCTAGCAGGCTTGAATGCTGTGGAACTCTTTCCCCAACTTGGGGATTTATTGCTTGCTCCTTCGGGCTTTGAGTATTTTCAAAGTATTCAAACGGCCCCCGATTATCGCATCTTTGACGTCTATCTCTTGGCCAATCAAGAGCAAACAGGGCCAGACAGAGACAGTGCTTTTTTTCTGTTGATTGTCGATACAACAGCCCAGCGTTTGGCTGAAAGCAAGTTTCAAAATCTCTTTGCCCATAGCACCGATGCCGTTTTGATTCTCGATGGTTATGGGATTCGCAACAGCAACGATGCTGCGGTCAATCTTTTGGGCTGTGAAGATCAGCAGGAATTAATGAGTTGCCGTCATTTGGCTGTTTTTTCGCCGGCCACCCAACCCAATGGACAGTCCTCCACCTTGGGCTTTCTGGCCCATGTTGAAATGGCCCGAAAAGAGGGGACACATCGTTTTGAGTGGCTGTTCCAAAAGCGCTCGGGGGATTTTTTGCCGACTGAGATCACCTTGGTGGTCTTGCCCTCGGTCCCCGAAGAAATTGTCTGTATTATTCACGATTTAACTGCGCGCAAGGCCTTGGAATGGGTTGCTGAGAGCATGGCCGCCCGCCGGGTGGCTGAAGCCAAACTATTGGAAAAAGAGCGCCTGTTTGAAGATATTGCTGCCAACGTCCCTGGGATTCTCTATCAACTTACCCAAGATACGGCCACGGGGCGGGAGTTTTTTCCCTTTATCAGCGAAGGGGTGGCGGATATGTTTGGCATTTCAGCCCCGGTTGTGATGCGTTCCGAACACTCTCCTTTGCGTATCCATCCCGATGATTTACCCGCTTATCAAGCGGCTTTAAAAGATTCCGCAGAAACGCTCAGACCCTGGGGATGGGAGGGACGTATTTTGCGCCACGATAACGGAACTGCCGTGTGGGTGCGCGGGCGCGCTTTGCCGCAAATTTTGGACAATGGCTTTATTTGCTGGACTGGCGCAATGTTAAATATTACCGAAAGAAAACAAATTGAAATCGAGTTGGAGCGCCAAAAACAATTCATTCGCCGCGTCATTGATACCATTCCCCATTTGGTCTTTGTCAATGATGGGGTGGGTCGCTTTTTGATGGTCAATGAAGCCACCGCCCATTTTTTTAATCGCTCGGTGACTGAATTAGAAGAGCAATTGGAGCCATTCAGCGATGCACACACCTTTAATGCGATCGATCAACAGGTGCTCAACTCTCGCACGTCGGTGCAACTCGAAGAAAAACTCACACTGGCAAACAAAGACATCTGGTTTGATACGATCAAAACCCCCATTGAAACCCCTTCGGGACAAATTGGTATTTTGGGGGTTTCAACCGACATCACCGAGCGCAAACAGACCGAAGAGCAATTGCGCCAAAATCAGGCTCAGTTTAGCAGCGCCTTTGAAAATGCCGCGATTGGTATGGCCCTGGTTTTGCCCAACGGCTATTTTTTGCGGGTCAATGAATCTCTGTGTGAGCTTTTGGGTTATAGCGAGCATGAATTGCTGCAATTGTCCTTTCAAGATATTACCCATTCAGAAGATGTTGAAGCCGATGAGGCCTATGTTCAATCTTTGATGGACAACCAGCGTTCGAGTTATCAAATGGAAAAACGCTACTTCCATAAAGAGGGCCATATTGTCTGGGTTTTGTTGAGTGTCTCCTTGGTCTGGGGAGAGCAGAACAACCCCTTGTTTTTTATTGCCCAAATTGAAGATATTACCCAGCGCAAACAGGCCGAAGAAGCATTGCGGGCAGCCAAAGAAGAAGCCGAGCGGGCCAATCGCGCCAAATCCGAGTTTTTGGCCAATATGAGTCACGAAATTCGAACCCCACTTAATGCTGTTATCGGTTTTTCCGAACTCTTAGAAAGCCAGGTTGAGAACCTTCAGCAACGCAATTACCTCGCGTCGATAAAGGCCGGTGGCAAAGCACTTTTAACCCTGATCAATGATCTCTTGGATCTTTCGAAAATTGAAGCAGGCAAATTGGAAATTGTACCTGAATCGGTCAATTTGAATACACTCCTGCGGGAAATTGAACAGATCTTTGCCCAAAAAATGGATGAAAAACAGCTCAAATTTATCTTGGAAGTGGATTCTGGTTTGCCTGTCCATCTGCTTTTGGACGAGATTCGCTTAAGGCAGGTCTTGCTCAATTTGGTGGGCAATGCGATCAAATTTACCCATCAGGGTTATGTCGCGCTCAGGGCCAAAGCCGAAACCGGTGGGTGTGATGATCCCAATCTGATCAACTTGGTTTTGACGATTGAGGATTCCGGGATAGGCATCGAACCCGATGCACAAGAAACCGTGTTTGAGGCCTTTCGTCAGCAGGACGGTCAGACCACCAAACGTTATGGCGGAACAGGTTTGGGCCTGGCCATTACCCGCCGCTTGGTTGAAATGATGAATGGTAATATTGGCTTGGAAAGCATACCCAGCCAGGGAAGCCGCTTTCAAGTTTTGCTCAAGCAAGTACCTGTTTTGGCTGGTGCCCATATTGCCCTCGCAAGCGATGCCGAGTTTTTGCCTGAGCAGGTATTTTTTCAGGGCAGCCGGGTCTTGATTGTCGACGATATTGACAGCAACCGCAATTTGATTCAAGAAATGTTGAAAAGATACAACCTGGAAATTTTAAATGCCGAAAATGGCCAAAAAGCTTTGGAGCTGATTAGAAAATACCCGCCTGATTTGGTTTTTATGGATATTCGTATGCCTATCATGGATGGCTATGAAGCGATTCGCCATATTCGCGAGGATCAACACTTGGCCAAAATTCCTGTGGTTGCATTAACCGCTTCTGTCTTGGCACAGGATTACCAGGCCGTGATTCGGGCTGGGTTTAACGCCTATTTACATAAACCTGCTACTTTGCGTCAAATCGTGATGACACTGTGTAATTACATTCCCTTCCAACTTTTGACAGCAGCGGTTGAAACCCAGACATTAAACCACGCGACATCTGTCTCGGAGAGTCAAATGATTGCCTTTACAGGTATTTGGCTAAAGACCCTTAAGCTCTTGCATGAAAGCACTTTGCGTAATAAAAATTTTCGCAAAATTGGAGAATTGGCGACTGCCTTACAAGGACAAGGCGAAGAATTGGGACTTGAGCGCTTGGTCGAATTGGGACTGAACTTGCAAAATGCCGTCAAGCGCTTTGATATTGCCGAAGTTAACCGTATACTGGAGCAGTTGGAAACACAATTGTCTCCCTATTTACTCTCGGAAAGTACCTCTTCTTTATGACTTCTGAACCCCCTTTTTATGCCAATATCTTAATTGTGGATGATGTGCCAGCCAATATTCAATTGGTGGCTTCTTTGCTTGCGGATCAGGATTACGAACTCTCGTTTGCCACCAGCGGTCAAGATGCCTTGGCCCAGGTACAAGAAACGGCCTTTGATCTGATTCTGCTCGATTTTATGATGCCAGGCATGGATGGGATTGAAGTGGCTTACAACCTCAAGCAAAATCCCAAAACCCGCGATATTCCGATTATCTTTTTAACTGCCAAAACCGATGAAGAGAGTGTGATTGCAGGCTTCCGTGCCGGTGCAGCCGATTATGTTACCAAGCCGTTTAATTCTTCAGAACTCTTGGCTCGGGTACAAACCCATTTGCAGCTTAAATATTCGCGCGATGCCCTGCACAAACGCAATCAAGAATTGCAAGAGGCGATTGATATGAAAAATCGCTTTCTCAGTATTGCTTCCCACGATTTAAAAAATCCCTTGGGAGTGGTCATGGGGTTTTCCTCGATCTTGTCTCAAGAGCCAGCGATTACAAAAAATACCGAACTTTCAGAAATTGTTGAAACCCTGCAAAAAGCCTCGACACGGATGTTTGAATTGGTCACCGAACTTTTAGATACTGCGGCCCTGGAAATGGGGCGTATCGAATTGCACTTGAGCCGGGTGCCGATGGCCTTGCTGGTTCAGCAGTCGGCCAGTCAGTTTCTGCCACAGGCCCAGGCTAAGCAACAGCAAATCCAAGTCACGATTGCCGATGGGCCGCCTTTATTGGTTTTGGGAGACTTCAGCCGTTTGAAGCAGGTTTTGGATAATTTAATCAGCAATGCGATCAAATACGCTCCCCCTGCCACGGTGATTGCGTTGATTGTGACACAAGTAGGTCAGCAAGCTCGGCTTTTGGTCAAAGATCAGGGGCCTGGTTTTACTGAACAGGACAAAGCACATATCTATGGCTATTTTCAGCGCCTTTCAGCTCAGCCCACTGCCGGGGAAAGCTCAACGGGAGTTGGGCTGGCGATTGTCAAACAAATCATAGATTTGCATCATGGCGACATTCAGTTGCTCTCTGAACCCGGCCAGGAAACCACCTTTGTGGTGGATTTACCCTTGTACGAAAGCTAATCCCTATCGCCTATGTTCTTTTTTCAATCACGTCTGCATTTCTCTTGTAATCAGTGTGGGGAATGCTGCCGTGAAATGGATGTACCACTTTCCCATCTCGACCTTTTGCAATTGGCCCAGGCCCATCCCCAATTATCTCCCCATGATTATGCACGCTTGCACCGCTCACACCCCATGCATCCCGAAGCGGTTTTGTTAAACGGCGATTATTATATTCTCTTTTTACAGCGCAGAGAGAGTGACGATGCCTGTGTTTTTTTGGGGGATCAGGGCGCTTGTACCAATTATCCTGCCCGGCCCCGCGCCTGTCGCACTTTTCCATTTGATCAGACCCGCAACGGTCTTTTGCGGATCATGCCCGATATTGATTTTTTGTATCAGGATTTCTGTGATAAAGATCCGGTTCAGAAAGCCGATTTACAGGCCGCAAAACTGCATTTAAGCACCTCTGATCAGGAATTTTATCGATACCATGAAGTGGTCGAGCGCTGGAACCGAATGGTGGACCGCAAACCTGCACGCCAAAACCTGCAGGCCTTTCTCGAATTTGTACTGACCTTGGATGGTTTGTCTGATAAGGCGCAAGCCCCCCAGCCCTTGATTTCTTGAGGCAAGCACTTTCTAAGCCTCAGCTTTGCTGGTGTATCGCTTTGATTGAGTGGGAAAACCTACTGGCTCGCCTGCGGCTGCCTTGAACCGTAGCATTGCTGTCCCCAGTTGTAAGGCTCCTGTGTCGCCAACGCCTCAGGCAAGTGCCTTCTAAGCCTCAGCTTTGCTGGCGTGTCGCTTTGATTGAATGGGAAAACCTACTGGCTTTGCGTAAGCACTTTCTACGCATCACCTTCGGGCTTGTTGCTTTGATTGAGAGAAAATACCTGCTAGCTTTGCGTAAGCACTTTCTACGCATCACCTTCGGTTCTGCTAGAAGTGCTTAGTCCCACACCCGTTCCAAGGGGGCGGAGTTGAGATCGAGAATGCGTTTGCCTATGCCGCTGCCAAAGGCCACAATCACAATTTTGCGCTGGTTGCTGCCCGTGATCTTTTCGACGATACCCGCTCCCCACTGGCTGTGAAAAACGCGGCAGCCCTCGCTCAGCGATTGATTGGACGTGGGGGTTTGCGGAGGTGTTGCACGATAGCTTGATGATGATGATGATTCGGGTTGGTACCAAAGTGGGGTGACCCCTGAGCTTTGGCGATCGGACGCTGAGCTTTGGCTCAGGGGCAGGTGGTCTTCCAGCTCTTCGAGAAAGCGTGAGGGTTGCTGGTATTGCGGGGCACCATAAAAGGTCCGCTGTTGGGCGTGTGTCAGCCAGAGCAGGTCTTCGGCTCGGGTCATGGCCACGTACATCAGGCGGCGCTCTTCTTCGATTGGCCCATCTTCGCCATTTTCTTCGGCAGCAATCGAACGGTTGTGGGGGAAAACACCTTCTTCCAGGCCCGTGACAAAAACCACGGGGAACTCCAAGCCTTTGGCCGCATGGATGGTCATTAGCGTGACCAAGCGTCCCTCTTCTTTGAGGGTGTCGATATCAGACATCAGGCTGACCTGTTCCAAAAAACCGCCCAAATGGCTGTCGGGGACGTTGTCTTGGTATTCTCGGGCCGCCTGAATCAAACTCTCAATATGGCTTTCTCGTTCCTCGGCTTCAGCCGGATCACTCTTGCGAATTTCTTCGGCATAGCCGCTGCCGGTATAAACCTGTTGAATCAGTTCTGAAACGGTCTCTGGCGGCTGCTCGCGTAGATTTTGCAGCCATTTCATCAAGCTTTGCAGGGTCGCTCGGGCCTTGGCGGGTGCTTCACTGAGGCAGGTTGGGTTGATGAGGGTGTCCCATAAACTGAGCCCCTCGCGCTCTGCACGGTGTTCCAGGCCCTGCTGGGTTTTTGCGCCGATCCCGCGTTTGGGAGTATTGATCAGGCGTTTGAGACTCAAATCGTCGAGGGGGTTGTGAATCACGCGCAAATAGGCCAGCAGATCTTTGATCTCTTTGCGCTCGTAAAAGCGAAAAGCGCCGATCAATTGATGGGGAATGCCGTTCTGAATTAAACGTTCTTCAAACAGGCGCGATTGCGCATTCGTGCGGTAGAGGACGCAAATTTCACCGGGGCTGTGGCCGCTGTCCATCAGGCGCTGAATCTGTCTCACCACAAAATCCGCTTCCTGGTATTCACTCCGGGCTTCGTGGTATTGCAGTGGCTGCCCATCTCCCCGTGTGCTCAGCAAGACCTTGTCAAAGCGGTCACGGTTGTGATCAATCAGGGTATTTGCGGCGTCCAGAATCGGTTTTTTTGAGCGGTAATTCTCTTCGAGTTTGATCACCACAGCATCTTTATAATCTGCTTGAAAACCCAGAATAATCTGAAAATCTGCGTGGCGAAAAGAATAAATACTCTGATCGACGTCGCCGACCACAAAGAAATTGCGGTGTTTCTGGGCGAGTAAACGCAGTAAGTTGAATTGAACCCGGTTGGTATCTTGGTATTCATCCACCAGCAGATGTAAGAAGTGTTGTTGCCAGCGTTCGCGCAAATCGGACTGCTCTTCGAGCAGACGCAGAGTCAACATCAACAAATCGTCAAAGTCGAGGGCATTGTTGCGGGCCAGCCGCTCTTGGTAGAGATCATAAATCCGGGCCAGGGTCAGGTCTTGAAAATCATGGGCTTCGCGGCGAAACTCAGCGGGGCGCAAACCGCGATTTTTAATCCCGCTGATACGCCGCTGCCAGGAGCGAGACTGCTTTGCGTCCAGATCGAGCGCATTGAGGATTTCTTTGAGCAGCTTTTCTTGATCGTCGGTATCGTAAATGACAAACGAAGAGGTATACCCCAAACGGTGAATTTCTTGGCGCAGGAGTCGCCCGCAAATGGAGTGAAAGGTGCCAATCCAGAGCCGGTCCACGGCTGCCTGTCCCAGCAAACCCAGCAGGCGCTCTTTCATTTCTTTGGCGGCTTTATTGGTAAAGGTCACCACCAAAATGCGCGATGCGGGCACTTTTAAAGATTCAATCAAAAAAGCCACCCGCTGGGTGAGCACACGGGTCTTGCCCGCTCCAGCCCCGGCCAAAACCAACATCGGTCCGCCAGGATGTTCTGCCGCTAATTTTTGATTGGGATTCAGCATTTTGGATTTAATACCCTGTTTGCACCAAGCGTATTCTATTGTATATTTTCAACTTAAGTTTAACATATTTACTTGAGAATACGCCAGTTTGAGGCGGTTTTGGGAGGACGTTTTAGGTGTTAGGCAAGAGGGCTGTTCCCTAAAACCTAACACCTATCATCTAAAACTGATTCCGAAAGCTATTCTAGATTTTTAAACGCATTCCCAGCCAAGTCCCGCCGCCGAGGGTGATCTCAAAATTGGGGCTGGGCATAAATGCGAGTTCCAGACTCGACATGGGCCCAATCGAGAGGCGCTGAAAGAAATTCGGGCTGGGTTCATCCACATTGCTATTGCTGGTGGGATAGCTGCCAAAATAATAACCTGTGCTGCTGGAACTCAGTGCCAAAGTCAGGTTCAGACGCAATGCGGTAGGCAGGTCAAATATTTTGAAGTTATAGGCCATGCCCACACCCAAATCGGGGGTCAAATAGGCGCGCCCACCGGGGGTACCGGGATCATATTGGACCCCAGCCAGAACACCCGCCGACAGGCCGTCAATTTCCATAAAGCGCCACATGGCCCGCAATCCGGGGCGCAGGCGGTTACCCGATGCGAAACTGTAAATGGCGTCACTGCTAAAGGCGGCACCAATACTGAAGGGACCCACGCCATAATCATATGAGAGCCCAAAGAGGCCGACCCCAATTGTATTGCCTTGAGAAAAATCAGAACTGCGTTGGATAGCTGCCTGAGCGGGTTGAACGGGTTGAACCAGGGCGGTGGCCATCAAGAGACCGAAAGACAAAGCCAGTGTTTTAATCATCTTTTTCATGGTTATTTACCTCCAGTGGGGGATGCGGTTGCTGTGGGAAACGGGGTGACGGAAGGCGTGGGTGTTGGTGTGGCTGCTGGTGTTGGGGATGCCGCTGGCCGGGCTTCAATTTCCTGCTTCAGCGACTTCAGACTGTCCACAAATTTGACATTGAGTTCTTGCCAAACCTTGGCTTCGGCTTCTTTGCGGAAAGCGTAAGTTGTGCTAGAAAAATCAGGGGCTGAGCGATCAAAGACTTGTGGCGTGGTTTTGACAACACTGCGCAAGGGGCTGATAAAGGTGCCTGAATAAATATCCAGCCCAATTGCGTCTACCGAGACGGTGCTTTCGTAATTGGCTTTGTCGGTAAAACTGTCAAAAAAGCTCAGGGATTGGCTGCGGGCCCTTTCAAATTGGTGAGAGCCTGAGACGATCACGACCACATCGGCCTGAAAGCGTGCCCCCAATTGGCGCAGGGTGTCCACATTGGCATTGCTGCCGATCAAACTCGATGGAATCTGAAAGGTTTCCCGAATCAGGCCAGAATCTTTAAAGTTCTTTTGAACCTGTTCAAAAATCACCTGCTGATCTTGCGATTCCAGCTGAGAGGTGTAGCTATAATAGACCACGCCGACCCGAATCGGAAACTTCAGTTCAATTTTGCGTTGCAGGGTGTCCCGCAATTGCAGTTCTTCTTTGGTGATTACCGACTCACCCAGCAGAGTGGAAAGGGCTGTTCCTCCGGGTGAGGTGGATGCTGACGGAGCTGACGACATGGGGACCGCGGAATTGAAAGTGGGGCCACAGGCACTCAGGCCTGAGAGCAGGCCCGGTATCAGCAGCAGGGGTAGGACTTTTTTCATTGTTGTGAACCTCATAAATTGGAATTTAAACGACCTAATTTTTATTATACATAAAAATTACTCATTTGTAAATAATTAAATTTACAAATGAGTAAATATTTTGAAGAAGATTAAAATGTCCAGCGCAAATTGAGTTCGGGCCGAATCACAAAGGGGTAGCTCAAGTACAGGGCACCGGAAAAACCAAATGTTTCACTCATCATCAGATTCATGCCACCCCCGGCCTGTACGGCCCAGCCAATTGCGGAAGTGGGATCCACAAAACCAATATTGCCCACCACAGGACCGCCGATCAAATAGGTCATACCACCATTGAGGGCCACAAAGGGTTGAATCTGGCCAATCGAATCAAAATGGTATTTGATTCCCAAAAGGGCCACTTGAAGAAAGGCGGGTTCCATGCCCAGATTCCAAAAGCTATAGTCAAAAAAGGGTTCAAGGCGATTGTCCAAGACAGGAATGCGCCAACCAAATTTGGCATGGAAAAAGGGCAGGCTGCCATTCATACCTGCGCCGGCCTCTAGGCTGAAAGGGTGAGCTGCGGGATTGTAATTGACGGGTTCAATGGCGGCCTGTGCTTGGGAGTGGGTACTCAAAACCAAAAGGGCGGCTACCAAGACTGTTTTGATCTGCATGACGGGGTCCCTTTCTCTGCGAAGATGTACTATTGTACCCTTCTCCAGAAGAATTGGCCCAGGCTTAGTCTTCTTTATGCGGATGATGGGACTTCCATGTCTCTTTTAAAACATCAAAGAAACCGTGTTTTTTATGCTCTTTTGGGCTGCCACCGGCTTTTTCTGCTGTGGCCAAGCCGCCCTTCTCGCTAAAAGAAAAGCCACCTTCACTTTTTTCTGCTTTGCCCAGCCCTTTTTCAAGTTCGAACAGGCTTTGCAGCAGCGCTTTCTCTTCGCCTCCCACCTTGACAGGCACAGCCACTTCGACCGTGACGAGTAGATCTCCACGCATGGCGCTGTTATTGAGGTAGGGTACGCCTTTGTTTTTGAGCGTAAAGACAGTGCCCGGTTGGGTGCCCGCCGGAATTTCCAATTGGGTTGGGCCTTCGAGGGTTGGGATTTCAACCCGATCACCCAAAGCGGCTTGGGCATAGCCCACTGAGATCTGGGTATAAATCTGCTGATCTTGCCGCTCGAAGACCCCTTCGGCATCTTCTTTGACATGTAAGACAATATACAGATCTCCGGCGGGGCCCCCGGCCATGCCGGCATCCCCTTCACCACTGACATGCAGTCTTACACCGCTGTCAATACCGGGCGGAATTTTGATCTTGAGGGCTTTTTTCTTTTGGGCTCGGCCAACACCCTTGCAGGTTTTGCAGGGATTTTCTGCGATATTGCCTTTGCCCTGACATTTTGGGCAGGTGGCAATATGGGTAAAGGTACCAAAGGCTGTGCGCTGGTGTTGCTGGATCTGTCCGCTGCCCCGGCACATTTGGCAGGAGACGACGTCCGTGCCAGGCTCCAGGCCTGAACCCGTACAGGTTTCACAGGCTTCCAGGTGCTGGAGGTTGATTTCGCGTTCGATCCCAAAAATCGCGTCGCGAAAATCGACCTCCAGATCCAGGCGCAGATCCGAGCCCCGCTCGGCACGCGAGCGGGAACCACCGCCCCGCTGTTGGGATTGGAAGGGATCGCGGCCCCCACGTCCAAAGAAAGCTTCGAAAATATCCCCGAGGCCCCCAAAACCTTCAAAGCCGCCTTGATAACCGCCACCTTGAAAACCACCCAGACCTGCATGACCATAGCGGTCATACGCGGCCCGTTGCTGGGGATCACTTAAGATTGCGTAGGCTTCAGAGAGTTCTTTGAACATCTCTTCAGCTCCCGCCTCTTTGTTAACATCGGGATGATACTGCCGGGCCAATTTGCGGTACGAGCGTTTGATATCCGCATCGGTCGCATCTTTGGCAAGACTTAAAATTTCGTAATAATCTCTTTTAGACATTCCAATTCAACCACAAGCGAGGCTTAAGGTTATTTCACCTCTTCGTAATCGGCATCAACGATATTATCGTCTTCAGAATGGGAGCTGCTGCCACCGCCTGAAGATGAAGGACCGCTGCCGCCTTCCTGTTTGTACATTTTCGACGAGGCGGCGTACATGGTGTCTTTGAGCTTGGCCAAATTGGTGCTGATCTCGTCGAGATTGTCCCCTTCAAGGGACTTTCTCAGTTCCACAATCGTGGCGTTGACCGCATCCCGATCGCTTGAATCGAGTTTGTCACCAATGTCTTTTAAGCTCTTTTCGGTGGTGTAGATCAGGCTGTCCGCCTGGTTACGCAATTCCACTTTCTGCAGACGCTTTTTGTCCTCAGAGGCATGGGATTCGGCTTCCCGTTTCATGCGCTCGATCTCGTCTTTGTTCAAACCACCCGCGTTGGCAATTGTGATCTTTTGTTCCGAACCCGTGCCTTTGTCTTTGGCTTTGACGTTGACGATCCCGTTGGCATCGATGTCAAAGGTGACTTCGACTTGGGGAATTCCACGCGGAGCGGGAGGCAGATTTTCGAGGGTGAAGCGGCCCAGGGTTTTGTTGTCTGAGGCCATTTCACGTTCGCCTTGTAGAACGTGAATTTCTACGCTGGTCTGACCATCCGCCGCCGTTGAGAAGATCTGGCTTTTGCTGGTGGGAATGGTGGTGTTGCGCTCGATGATACGCGTGAACACGCCACCCAGGGTTTCAATCCCCAGGCTCAGCGGGGTGACATCCAAGAGCAGCACGTCTTTGACTTCGCCGCCGAGTACACCTGCTTGAATCGCTGCGCCGAGGCCGACCGCTTCATCGGGATTGACGCCTTTGTCAGGCTCTTTGTTGATGAATTTGCGGATTGCTTCTTGCACGGCAGGAATACGGGTCGAACCACCCACCAGAATGACTTTGTCAATTTTACTGGCATCCAGGCCTGAGTCGCCCATGGCGGCGCGCATGGGGCCCATGGTGCCTTCAATCAGATCGGCTGCAATTTCTTCAAATTTGGCGCGGGTCAGTTTGACATTCAAATGTTTGGGACCGGTTTGGTCTGCTGTGATAAAGGGCAAATTAATTTCGGTTTCAAACACAGATGACAATTCAATTTTGGCTTTTTCTGCGGCTTCTTTTAAGCGTTGCAGAGCCATTTTGTCTTTGGACAAATCCACGCCCTGATCGCGTTTGAATTCGTCGATCAGCCAGTCGATGATGCGCTCGTCAAAGTCGTCACCACCAAGGTGGTTGTTCCCGCTGGTGGCTTTGACTTCAAAAACGCCATCGCCGAGTTCCAGAATCGAGACGTCGAAGGTGCCGCCCCCCAAGTCAAAGACCAGAATGGTCTGCTCATGGCTTTTTTCCATCCCATAAGCCAGTGAGCTGGCGGTGGGCTCGTTGATGATACGCAGAACTTCGAGACCGGCAATGGTGCCAGCGTCTTTGGTGGCCTGGCGCTGAGCGTCGTTAAAATAAGCGGGAACTGTGATAACCGCTTGGGTGACTTTTTCACCCAAATAGGCTTCAGCGTCCTGCTTCAACTTGCCCAGAATCATCGCTGAAATCTCTTGTGGGGTATAGGTTTTTCCCAGTACAGAGACTTCCACCATGCTGTCTTTGCCACGTTCACTGTGGTAGGGATAGCGGCTGCGCTCCTGTTCGGTATCGTCCCAACGGCGGCCGATAAAACGTTTGATCGAATAGATCGTGTTTTCAGGATTGGTGATGGCTTGGCGCTTGGCAATTTGCCCGACCAGCCGCTCTCCTGATTTTGTAAATGCCACCACTGAGGGGGTCAGGCGGCTGCCTTCTGCGTTTGGTATTACAACGGGCTTTCCTCCTTCTAATACGGCAACCACAGAATTGGTTGTGCCCAGATCGATGCCTACTACTTTACCCATATACTATGTCTTATCCTCCTTCAATTACACAACAAATCTTTTAAAAAAATGAAGAAACCGTTTAATTCAGGCTTCTTTGGATACCTTGACCATTGATGCTCTGAGAACCCGACCATTCATTTGATAGCCTTTTTGAAATTCGGCCACCACTGTTTCATCGGGATAATCATTGGTACTTTCGCTCATAATCGCCTCATGGTATTCGGGATTAAAGGGCTGTCCAACAGCTTCAATCACAGAAACACCGGCTTTCTGGAGTACGTCCAGAAATTGTTTATGAATCATTTTTACGCCTTCAACAAAATTGGGAAACTCTTCAGGTTTGATCTCGTTTTGAATCGCTCGCTCAATATTGTCGATCACATCCAAAAGGTTGGTGACAATCTGCTGTCCTGCAAATTTGATCAGGTCTTCGCGTTCCCGTGCGTTGCGGCGTTTGTAATTTTCAAAATCGGCAGCAACCCGCATTAATTGATCATTGCGGGTTTGTAATTGCTCAATTTGCAATTTTAGTTCTGAAGGGTCTCCGGCCTCTGCGGGTTGATCCGGATAAACTTCACCAAAAACCGATGCAGCTTCGGAAAGATCTTCACTTAGTGAGATATCGTCTTCTGTTTTTATCTGGATTTCTTGCTCTTCGTTTATTTCGTCCGTATTGCGCTGCTCATTGTCTGTGGTGCTCATACCAATTTCCTCCGGTTCAGCTAAAAAGTCGTGTCAGGGTCTGGGTTAAGTTATTTGCAACGGTCTGTAACAGGCCCATCACTTTGGGGTAGTCCATGCGGGTGGGGCCCAATATGCCAATCATGCCAATTGCTTTGGTATCAATGAAATAGGGGGTTGCTACAAAACTGCAGTTTTTCAGCTCCTGATAATAGTTTTCATATCCAATCAGGCAGTATACATCACTTCTTTGGGTTTGAACGGTTCCATTCAAACGCTTAAAGAGCTGATGAACAAATTGATCCTGTTCCAAAAATTGCAAGATGGGGTATGCATTTTCGGTGGTATGAAACTCAGGTTCTTTAAGCAGATGAGAGGTTCCACTCATATAGATTTTTTCTTCGCGCTGGGTCTGGGCATAAATTTCGGAGACCATGTCGAGAATGATCGATTTGTAGTACTGAATTTCCCGTTCCAGGGGGCAGGTGACAATCCGGTGAAACAATTCATCCAGCGAGACATTGTCATGCAATTGTTCATTGAGGTAATTGGTTAGCAGCGAGAGAATCTCGGAGTAGATCGGCTGTGATAATCGAATCAAAGATTGCCGCCGGATATTGCCTGAATAGGTCAAACTCAGTACCATTGACTCTTCATCAACAGCCATCAAATTGAGTGTTTGTACAGGATTTGCACGGATATGCGGTGTCTCAGCCACGGCGATGGCTTGGGTTGCATCGGACAAAATACGAATGGCCTGAAACAGCACCGCATCAATCGCTTTGGAGGTTTGCTCCAGGCGGCGTACAAATTGCTTTTCTTCGAGAGTGGGAATATATGATTCCATTAAATGGTCGACAAAAAAGCGATAGCCCTTGTCGGAAGGTACCCGACCTGCTGACGTATGCGGTTGCACCAGGAGGCCTGCATCTTCCAATTCTGCCATCTCATTGCGAATGGTTGCTGGGCTAAGTTTAAAATCATGGCGCTTGCACAGGGTCCGAGAACCCAGGGGCTCCCCGTGGGTAATATAGTCCTTGATAATCGCGTTGAGTAAACTTCTTTTTCGCTCAGACAGCTGGTAATCAGATATCATAGGCGGCACTTCCACATTTCTTAACCTGCGTTTATTTTAGCACTTTATTATCGAGAGTGCCAATACTTTGCGTTTTCTGCGCTGCGAGCGTGATTTGATCAGGGATTGGGGCTGATTGGTCGAGAGCAAAAATTTGCCGTTTGAATGCAAGGTATTATAACATGATCCTTGATCGTGGATTAAATGTATTTTTTCCACTTAATCAAATCAACAAAGGAGAAGCAAAAATGTCCAAACATCTTTTGCTCACAAGCAGCTTATTGTTAAGCTTGCTCGCTCCTGTTTCCTCTCTGCAAGCAGCGGCCCTTCCTGTGGTGGGGTACCTGCGTGATTCCCACAGTATTTATATGACTCTCAATGGTCAAAAAACAGCGTTTCGGATCTTTTCTCCGGAGCCTTCACAAATGGTCGAAATTGAAGTGGAACTTCAACAAATGGCCCGTCAACTCAACTTTTTATCCCAAGAAAAAAGTCTCAAGAGCGCTGAAATTTTGCCGCTTTTTAATGGACGGGATTATTTTATTCAATGTGGAAATGAACCTTTGCTGGCTGTCTCGCCAGCTTTGGCTCAGACTCTGGGGAAAAGCCAGTTGTCTGCGCTGATCGATTTAACCAACCAGCTTCGAAAAACGCTGGGTGCGCATCCTTTGCGCAGTTTTCGCTATCTCAATCCCATTGCAGAGGGAGAAACAGGATTTGCATCATGGTATGGGGGCTATTTTCATGGCCGCCGCACAGCCAATGGTGAAACCTATGATATCCGTAAATTTACAGCAGCCCATAAACAACTGCCTTTTGGTACCAAAGTATTGGTGACCAATTTGGAAAACCGGCAGAGTGTTGTCGTGCACATCAACGACCGGGGCCCTTTTAAGCCAGCACGTATTATTGACCTTTCCCCCGAAGCCTTTAAAGAAATTGGCTATCTGGGCAAAGGCGTGCTCAAAGTCAAGCTGAGCGTGCTCTCCTAGCACAGTTTTGTTTAGCTGACTCCAGACCTATCCCCTTACAATTGTTTGGGGGTTCTTGAGACATGCCCTCTAAGGGCTTGTTCTTTTCCCCAAGGCAAGATGACCTGCGCAAGTCAGGTCGATCTTGCCGCTTAGGGTATGTACTGCCAAATATCCGTGTAATAACTGTGGCCTGCTTCGAGCGGATCTGCGGGACTGTTGGGATCGTATAATAAGACGGTTCCCGCATTGCCTTTGCCGCCATAGGCGTAAAAGCGACCATTGCTCCAGGCGCTGGCATGCGCATAACGGGTAGGTGCCGGGCTAATGGCTTCACTGCTAAAGTTGATGCTGGTGGGACTGCTCAGGCTGTCCAGCACGCCTATTTCCAATTGGGTACTCTGGCTGGCATTGCCTGCGCCCGAGGTACCGCCACCGAAAATATAGATCTTACGATTGGCAGGATCAAAGCCATGGGCCGAATAGGCCCTGGGAATCCGGGTGCCCGTCACGGTCAGTTCTGTCCAGGTATTGCTGCCCACATGGTAGCTCCAGAACTTGCTGTTAAACGGTTGACCGATAATCGCTTCAATACCGCCCACGATATAGAAACGCCCATTGGTGGCATCGCTGATCATGTCCGGTGCAAGCATACCGTTGGCGGGGCCACCGGTAAACGTGACTTCGCTCCAGGTGGCAGAAGCCGTTCCCTCGTTGACCACCAATTTATAGAGTTTTTTGCTATAAGTGGCCAAATCTGTTCCGCCATAGATGTAAAGCGAATTGTCAGCAGGGTTCCAATGCATTTTGTGCAGCAATAATTGTTGCTTGGCACCTGTAATGGTGATGGAGGTCCAGGTATTTGTGCTTGGCGCATACATCCACAGATCGTCCAGTGGGCTGGGGGTCAATTGGGTCGGGCAGGCTGCTGGGGGAGCGCCCAGGCAATTCCAAGTCATGCCGCCGTAAACGAACATGCGGTCATCGGCTTGGGTTGCGCCATTTTTCCAGGCTGCAGCATGGTACATGCGTGCATTTAAAATGCCTGGCACATTGGCTGAATGATCTTGCCAAGCGGAGGTTTCCGAATAGCTGATCAAGGTGCGGGTGGGGTGGTTATAATCTTGGCGGGCATCATTGCCTGCAAAGAAATAGATTTTGCCTGTATCGGGATCCACCACCGAACTCATGCCCATTCTGCCATGCAAAGCAGGCAGTGAGCCCGGATCTGCCAAATTGGGCATGCGCTGGGCTCTCGACCATTTTGTCGAGGAGTTTAAGACTTTGAAAATGACTTCTTTGCTGCCCGCATTGCTGACATCGTTGTTTTGGCCATCGGGGTTGACCACCCGGATTTTGTAATCGCCAGGGGCGACACCATCTGGCACACCTGCAATCAGGGTGTCGCCGAAAGAATTGACGTTTGCGAGCGTGACCACCACATTGGGATCTGCGGTAGAGACCAATTCGACACCTGAAAAATAGGGCAAGACGCCAAAATTGGTGGGCCTGCCAGGCAGGACGCGCACGCCGTTTATTTTCAAGCTGACGGGCATATTATTGGGCATGCTTGCAGGGCAAACCGGCTGATTACACCCACTGTAATACTGATCGGCCAATTTGGTGGCATCGGTTTCAATTTCTGGTGGCAAAGAGTTTTGAAACACAATCGGGGTTGCATTGGTGTGCAATTGCCCGTCATCATTCACCAAGCGCAGATAATAATTACCTGCCCGGAGGTGGGGCAAGGTGCCGCGCACGGCGCCTGTTGCTTGATTTGTGATGTTAATCCCATCCAAATAAGCATCATTGGGGTTAAACGGGGCGGTGGGGTTTGTGACAAGTTGAACGTAAGAACCCGCCAAAATATTAGATGCTTGGAAGTCGATAAAGCCAGAGTCAGGGTAACTGGGTAAAAGCATCGATTGATAAGGGTTATTGGGAACCACTTGCAAAATTTGAGGGGCTCCCTGCAAACCAATGCCCCCATCTGTGATGGTGATATTGCTTCCTGCCACAGCTATTTTGCCGTCTGGGTTCATTACACTGATGGGATAGGTTCCCGGTGGAATACCATAGACGGAATCGGAATTTATCGTGATTTTGGTGGCTGAACCGGTTCCACTAAACGCCCGTTTGGCACCAATATAAACAGCAGAACCACTGATGAAGTTATTGCCATTGACCTCAATATTGACAACATCGGTTCCAACCAATGAATTGCTCACACTGGATGGACTGAATGAACTGATTGTCGGTGACGGTGCTTCTGCTTGGGGCTGAATCGTGACACAGGTTCCCGGTGTGGTATAGCTAGAATTATCAGGCCAAGTCATTTTTACTTTGTATTCGCCCTGGGGGGTGCCCCCTGCAATGACGGGAATGGCGCTTAAAGAGGACTTGACGCCCGTAATCAAGGCTGGGTATTCAGTTCCATTTGCGGGGCTGCCACCGCCATTGCGGATAAAAGTTACTTTCACGCCGGCTTCGATACCCGTGCCATTGGCGTTGATTGCCATGGTGATATTGGGTGAAATCACGGATGGTACACAGGCATTGACTTTGCGCTCCCTGGCTTGCATGGTAAATGTGCCCGTCGCGATATCACCATTGGCTGGTGCGAGATTGACAATCCTGAAGAGTCGCGCATCATAGGGGTTGGTATTGGGATAGAGCTGACCCGGCGTAATAATGGCCCGGGTGATGGATGGCATTTCAACCAATTTTTGGCTCAAAGGAGCAGAACCCACATTAAATGTATGGGGTCTTTCAAAGCCACAGCCTTTGATCACAATCTGATTGTTCTCGCTATCAAACCCTCTCTGAGGGTAGATATAAGAGATATACCCAAAGCCGGGACCTTCAACTGTGGGAGATGGATGTTGAATACTGAGCTTGCCTTGAGCAGGATCAGAGCTTTCAAGGTTGGGGTTGACCACAATAATCTTATTGTAGCCTGTAAATTGTGCTCCCCCTTGAGGCAAGTCTGGGAACAGTGCTTTGACAGGAACAATTGCCAAAATCTGAGTCTCATTGACGTAAAATCCAGGCAAAATCAATTCGGAAAGATAGACCAGCGAGCCCTGTGTAAAATGGTCACCGTGAAGCAAAACGGGAATGAACTCATATTGAGCCTGGTTGATCGTGTTCAACATATTGCCCTGATAGGTTATGACCTGGCTTTGCAATTCTGGCAGGGTGGTCGTGGGTAAAATCGGCTGCGAGCGTAAATAGATACCGCTAATAGTCGGGATACTGGAAACCAATCCACCCGCATCTTGAACTGTATAGCCATTGGCCAGACCCCCTTCAATGCGACCGACATTGCTATCGGGATTGAGCACAATCAGATTGTATGTGCCTGCTTTCATCCCCGTCGGCACGGTGGCGACAATCTGGGTGGCATTTTTGGATTGAATGGCGAGGGAGACTTTATCCAGAAAAACGGTGGTACCACTTGAAAAATTGCTGCCCGTAATGGTGATGTTGTGAGGGGCATTATTGCCACCGGAACTGGGACTGACTGTCGTGACAACGGGTTGCGCTGCTCGGTAAGCGGCGAGGGCTCCACCACCGCAACCGAGCACATAGGTTTGCTCAGCAGTGGAATTTAAACCATCGATGACTTTGACCGTAAAGGTATAGGTTTGATTGTTGATCGAACCGTCGGGAGTCCCACTCAAACTGACCGTTTCGGTGGTGCTGTTGCTCAGAGTGAGTCCTGGTGGCAGGTTGCCAGAGCTGATGCTCCAGGTATAGGGCCCGGAACCATGGAGGGCCTGAAATGCTTGACTGTAAGCCGCTCCAGCAATCGGAGAGATGAGACTGCCAGGAAAAATACTGACTGAGCGCACGACCAGATTGAAGGTTCGTTGGGTGGTTTGGGTTCCATTGGTGACTGTTAAGGTAAAGGGAAAGGTACCCAATTGAGTCGTTGTACCCTGAAGGGTTATGGTGTCGTTGGGGACGGTGAGTAAACCCAAGAGGGGGGGAGGAGAGCCCGTGACATTGCCGCCAGAGGCACTCGTGAAGGAGAGACCCGTGGGCAGACCGCCGGTGCCCGCAAATTGCCAGATATATCCAGGCGCTTGGCCGTTCCAGACTTTAAAATCCAGGCTGAAGGGTTTATTGACGTCCACATAAAAGGTATTCAGACTGGGAGTGATCGTATACGTGGTGGGAGCCGGTGTCGCTGTGGGAGAAGGGGGAGGAGGAACAATGATCACACCTCCACCGCCGCCTGCTGGAGCGCCACCACCACCGCCACCACCGCCACCGCCACCGCCACCGCCACCAATGGTGACTGCTTCAGGTGTTAATTGGACTTTGATTTGAGCGCGATTGACTTCGCCTGCTTTAAGAGTCATCGGGTGCTTGGCAGACGCCACAATGGCTTTGAGTTTGTCTTTGGCAGAGACAAAGATCGTGACCTCTTTTTTGGGGCTGCCCTGCATATCAATTCGGATTTGTTTATTTACCTGATCTTTGACCACTTCTGTGCGAGTAATCGTGGTGCGATAGAGATTCTGATTGCTGCCTGTTTCGGTAATCTCGATTAACAATTCTTCGGTGGTCGTAGGAATGGCTTTGATGCCAAATTTTTCTGAAACTGGCCAATGAACGGTGAGCCCAACTGCTGCAGTTGCATCTTCAGGTTTAATCTGCGCCTCTGGGGGATTGGGTGTCAGAGCTGGTGGATTTTTTTCGTTCTGACAGGCGCTTAAAAAGAGCAGGAGCGAAAACAGAAGAGCCCAGATACGCATTAACCGATCTCCAGTTCTACCAGGGCCACATTGGGATCAATCGCTGGTGGCGGAGCTTGGATCGTAATTTTAACCGTGAGTCCCAATGCTTGGTTGGCAATGGGGGTAATTCTGACTTCTGCGGTGCCTGCTTTGAGGGCTTTGACCAGTCGCTGAGAGGTATTTAAATTTAAAAGTTCGGGTTTGAGGTTTTCGATTTTTAATTGATTTTTCAGGCTGTCAAAGCTGATTTTGCTTTTATCGCTCATTTCAACTTCGCCCAAGAGCATCAACTCTTCGCCTACCTGCATTTTCAGTTCGCCGCTGGTCAACAGACGTTGAATTGTGGCAATACTGAGGGTTTTATCTGGGACAATGGGCGCTACTGAGGGGGGTGAATCAGGCGTTTGAGGCTGTGCAACCGGGGCAGGAGTATTGGGAACAGGTTGCGCACAACTCATCAAAACCAGTGCCAGACAAATCGGTGCGAACAGCATTTTGCTGTACTTCATAACTTTCAACCCTCATCTCTGTGCTTAACTTAATACTTTTTATGACACACGTTGCCACGTCATCCTTGTCGTCAAAAACTGAAGCAAGACTGTGGGCAAAAATAAAGATTTAAATAAATCGAAAAATATCTTTAAAACTTTGGGATTAAATGAAAGGGGCTAATGGGGGGGAAATTGTAAGCGCTGAATTTCTGTAGGCACGTCTTCAGAGAGCTGAAGGTGGTCTTTGGGGCCGAGGTCCGGTTGGGGAGGGGCTGGTTGAGGGCGCTTGCCTGAACGAGAACCCGTTGGAATGTGCAAAAGGTCAATTTCGATTTCGCGTTCTAAGCTGAACAAGCTACGCACATGGGTGTGTGAAACGGATCCGGGCATAAAGTTCTCCGGTACAGGGCGTGATTAAAATTATCATAAATCAGATGAGCCCTTTATTTCAAGCTGGTTTAGACAAAGCAGATCTACTTACACTTCTGCTTACGCTTGGCTTTGTCTCTGTAATATACTGAGGGGTATGTCAACAGATACACGCTCAACTCCCAGTCGCCAGCATGTTTGGCAAATGTTTGATCGCATTGCCCATCGCTATGATTTTTTGAATCATACGCTTTCACTGGGCATTGACTACCATTGGCGTCGCCAATTGGCAGAAAAATTGCCCGCACAGGCAGATCTGAAGTTACTGGATTTGGCTACCGGCACTGCGGATGTTTTGATTGAATTGTGCCAACACAATCCCGGCATCCAATCGGCGCTTGGATTGGATTTGTCTGAGCAAATGTTGGCCAAAGGCCGTGACAAAATACAGGCCCTTCCGATCAAAAATCGGGCAGAACTGAAACTGGGAGATGCCTGCCAGATTCCCCTCGAAAAGGGGACTTACGACGTCATTACGATGGCTTTCGGGATTCGCAACGTCTTGGATGTGGATCTCTGTATGAGGGAAATGATGCGGGTTTTAGCCCCAGGGGGACGGGTTCTCATTTTGGAGTTTTCTTTGCCCCCTCAGGCCCTGATGCGTCAAAGCTATTTGCTCTATCTGCGGCATATTTTGCCTCAAATTGGCGGATTGATTTCCGGAGATGGGGCCGCTTACCGCTATTTAAACCAAACGATAGAAACCTTTCCCTGTGGTCAAGATTTCTGTGACCATTTGATTGCTGCTGGTTTTAAAAGTGTGGGTTATACCCCGTTGAGTTTGGGGATTGCGTCGATTTATCAAGGTGATAAACCTTTTTAGCCCGCCCTCTTAGCCCTCTTTGTGAATCAATTCATAGACTTTGGACTCGACAAAGATTTTATAGAGTTCAGCGTCGAGCATCCCATCTTTGACTTCAAAACCCAAAATATCCAGCGCTTTGGAAATGGGCAGGGCTTTTTTATAGGGGCGATCACTGGCCGTCAAGGCATCATAAATATCCGAAATGGTCATCATTTTGGACTGCACAGGAATTTCTTCTGCGCTCAGGCCGCGTGGATAGCCCCGGCTGTTCAGCTTTTCGTGGTGGGCATAGGCAATTTGGGGCACATTTTTAAGCTCACTGGTCCAGGGGATTTGGCTCAAAAACTCAAAGGTATGGGTGACATGGGATTCGATTTCCAGGCGCTCTTCTTGGTCGAGGGAGCCTTTGACAATCGACAGGCGCGAGAGTTCAAACGGTGTTAAAAGCGGCAGTTCTTTTTCGTTAAAGGTGAAAATGCGCTGTTGGATCTCTTGGAGTTTTTGCGAGGTTTCTTGGGCCAAAACCGTGGGGCGGTTGGTCTGCAGAATCAATTGAAAATCGGCTTCAAGATCTGCGTAGCGTTGGTAAAACTCGGCTTCTAAACTGGGAAAGAGTTGCAGGGCTTTGGCTTTGTCCAATTCAAGCAAATACTGGAGTTTGCGCAAATTGTATTCGTTTTCCAGGCCTTTGCGGATCATATCAAAGCGGTGTTTGATCGTTTCCAATTCGTCGGGATAGAGTTTTTCGGCTTTGACCAAGACATTTTCACGCACGCCAATTTTGCCAAAATCATGCAAGAGAGAGGCATATTGAATTTCTTTGAGCTCTTGGCGGCTAAAACGCACCCGCTGATAAGGCCCTTCGGTGACTTTGTCCAATTTTTCTGCCAGCCCAACGGTTAAGACGGCTACCCGTTCAGAGTGACCAGAGGTAGTGGGATCTCGCGATTCAATCGCCTGAACTGAAGCCCGGATAAATCCTTCAAACAGAGATTGTATGGCTTCATAGAGGCGGGCATTTTCAATTGCGACAGCAGCTTGACTGGCCAAAGATGAGAGCAGGCTTTCGTCTTCGCTTGCAAAGGTCTGGATTTCTCGATGTAGACTGTCTTTGTCTTTGAGTTCCAGGGCATTCTGCCAATGTTGTTTTTTGTTGATCATTTGCAGAATGCCAATGATCTCCCCTTTGGGGTTGTGCATGGGCACCGTGAGCATTGATTGGGAGTGGTAACCCGTATTTTTATCGTAGCTTTGATTAAAATTAAAAGGGTAATTTTCGTCCAGGGTGTAAACATTTGGGATATTCAGAGATTTCCCACTCAGCGCTACATACCCAGCTATGCTTTTTTCGTTGATATCCATCGAAAATTCGCTGAAATCAACTTTTAAGCTCATATTGCGGGCCCATTTAAACCGCAGGCCTTTGTTCGCAAAGGGGTTTTGGGCATCTTCTTCAATACCTGGGCGGGTTTCGACCAAATAGAGACTGCCGGAATCCGAGGCTGTGATCTCCATACTGCTTTTGAGAATTTTATCCATCAGGGTATCGAGATTGCGTTCGGTTGAAAGGGCCAGACCAATTTCATTGAGATCTTGCAGACGGTGGTGCTGTTTGTCGATTTGAGCTGCCAGACGCACCATTTCTTGCTGTGTCAGACTGATGCTATAGAGGCGATTTAAGATAAAGGTCAGGCGTTCAGGGGTCATTTTTTCTTGGCTGTATTCAGCCAGCCAAGGCAAATCCGACCACTCTGTTTGGAATGGCTGATCGGCTTCGAGCGATAAAATGGTGGCCAAAGCCGAAGAGAGATCGGTGCGCCGCTGGAGGACTTCAAACTCGGGCTGGCCACAGAGCAAAATCTGCGGAGTGCTAAAGTCGGCTTTTTCCAGATCAGGGGTGTGCAGGGCATGAAAAGCAAAGCGCTCTTGCAAGACGGGTTTAATTTGGGAGATCAGGGTATCAAAAACCGGACTTATATAATAAATGGGAAAGAATTCTGCAGCCATTGCCTTCACCTTGTATGAATAGGAGCCTTGCCTCTCGGGATCTGCCTCATTATAACATGGCCCCGATGATTTCATCGGGGCCATCTAAAGCGGGAGGCTGTGTTTAAGCCTTTGCTGACTTTGCGTTTGCCGTTGTTGCTTGGACGGGAACAACAGCTGTTGATGGCGCTGCTTCTGGCCCTGAATTACTGACTTTGCCGACCAGATCTTTGAGCAATTGATTCAGATCCAGACCCTGGGTATCCATTAACTCTTTTAAGATCGGATAAAGCATGGTTGAACGCAAGAGTGTTTCTCCCAGGCCTGTTTTGCCTTCACTGCCATTGAATCCCCCCATTTGGATCAATTTGATATCGTTGATTTTTCCCACAGGAGAAACCAACTCACGGGCGATATCTGGCAGCACTTGAATCAATTCCTGCAGCAGCAAATTGGTGCCCAAAAGACTTTTGGCCTGCAACATCAGGCGTTCGCCTTCAGCTGCTGCTTGAGCGCGCGCCAACTCGGCCTGAGCCAGACGCTCAATTGCTTTGGCCTCCAAGTCAGAAGCCTCAAATTTGGCTTGGGCTTCGCGCTGTAATTTTAGGGCCTGGACTTCGATTTCCATTTCGCGCGAGACTTTTTCTTTGCCTGCGGAAGCTTGGGCCTCGATGATCTCAATTTCGGCCATGCGGCGGGCTTTGACCACTTCTTCGGCGCTTAAAACCTCTTGCCGGGCCCTTTCGCGCTCAGCTTCAAATTCAAGCCGCTCTTTTTCTTTGCGTAAGACTTCTGTCTGGGCCTGAGCGGCTGCGACTTCTTTCTCTTTTTTCTGATCGACAATTTCGATCTCCGCTTTGATCTTTGCCTTTTCGATCGCTACCTTGGCCAACTCTGCCGCAGTGTCTTTTTCGCGCGCTCGTTCGATCAACTGAATTTCAGAATTGATCTGGGCATTTTTAACCGCCAGTTCCTGTTTGATTTTGGCTTCATCGACCGATTGTTGTTGGGTAATTTTGACCCGTTCCTGGGATGATGTTTTTTCGGCTGTTTCGGATTCAATTTGGCGACGCTGTTCGATCTCCATGCGGTTGATCTCTAGCTCTTGCTGAAGCTCAGCCTCTTTTTGTTCGCGATCCAATAAGAGAATGGCCTTGCGGGTTTCAACGTTTTTACGGGCAATCGATTCTTTGGTCACTTGCTCGATTTCGTTTTTGCGGCTGGAGGCTTTTTGGATCGTTTCAGTAATATGGCTGACCCCTTGGGCGTCGAAATAATTTTCATCGCTGCGGAAGGTGGATGCATCCAAATTACTGATGGTGACGGTTTCTAAAAGTAAACCGTTCTCGTCCAGTTCATTTTTGACGATATGATGAACCGCATCGGCAAAATCGTCGCGTTTTTCATGCAATTCCATTAGCGTCTTTTGGGCGGCAACACTGCGCAGAGCGCTGATCAATTTGGGGGCAATTAGATTGTCGACGTCTTCTTCAGAGACTGAGCGATTGCCCAGGCTGCGTGAGGCTGCGAGAATCTGTTGTTCGGTGGGTTCTACACGGATATAAAACTCAGCGGAGACATCTGCACGCAATTTGTCTCCCGTAATTAAAGCCGCTTCGCTGCTGCGCTTGACTTCGATGCGCATGGTTTCGAGGGAGACCCAGCGTAGTTCGTGTAAGAGTGGGATCACCCAACTTCCGCCATCCAAAACGACTTTGGCTTTGCCACTGCCCGTACGCACAAAGGCCCGACTGCTGGGGGTTTTGATATAGAGTTTGGCGGCGGCAATCATCAGGCCGATGCCGATGGCTACCACCAGGCCCAAGAGTCCCGAGATTAGGACGACCATATCGCTCATTTATTCATTTCCTCTGTTTTTATTTCATTCTTAATTGCTTTGTGTAATTCTTGTTGACTCTTTTGAAGTCTGGTCTCAAGGCTGAGCTTGCTTGACTGATTGCTGCCCAAATAGGCAAAAAAATCGTCACTTTCATAGCGCAACACACGGTAGCTACGCGTCTCTGGGGCATACCCGGTGACAAAAATTGTCTGGTTTTTTTGAGGGGCTTCACATCCTTCTTCTGCCAAACACGAAATCTGCAAAAGTGTGCCATGTTCACTGTAAACATGGGCCCGACCAAGTCCCTGATTCTGCAAGTAAGGGACTTGGCCTGAGATCACAGTGCCAACACAACCAATCAATTCGTCTGGCGTGATCGCGGCTGTGTTTTCTTGAAAAATCCGTGCCAGACCCTGAGAGCAAATCCGAGTGAGCCCCACTGCGGGCAAAAGACTGATGGGAAAAAGCAGCAAAAAGAGCCAAGTGGGGTGAGCTTGTAGGTAGAGTGATAGCCCTGTGTTGAGCAAAAGTCCTGCTGAACCCCAATTAAAAAAGAAGAGCACCAAGACCAGTGAAAAGGGCAATCGATCGACATTGATCAGACCCAGCCAGGGGTTCTCCAGATCGGTTTCTGTGCCTTCTGCGGGTTGGCTTGCGTCATGATCGCCCCCCAGGCCTTGTAAAATCAGCAGGATGACTGAAATGCCCAACATCAGGGCAAAGGGCAAATTACTGAAATGAAACAAATACACGGGCTACTTTTATCCTTGGTGCACACTCAAAACTACTGTTATGATAACCCGCTTATAAGAGATTTCCAACTTAAGTAATGAACGAATACCAAAAGAGAGGGCATGAACACCCTCTCTGGTTTGAATGTTTGATTGGGGGCTTCAGTCTTTGACTTTGGAATAGATCGCGCCGGCAGCAGAACCACCTACCAGACCCACTCCGCCACCATAAAGAGCGCCCGCAAGGCCGCCCAAAGCGACGCCAATCATGGGGAAGTTGCCCCCTGATTTGCCACCTTTAATCCCGCCGATCACAGCCCCTGTCACTGTTCCTGCCAATGTGCCTGTAATAGCTCCTTTGGAGAGGTCACCCCAAAAGTCCCGGCTGGCATCAACAGGTTGAGAACCCTTGAGATCAGACACAGGAGCTGCATCTTCAGTTGTTTTTTCTGTGGGCGCAGCAACGTTTTTGCTGTTATTGCTGGCATAAGAATAAATCAGGCCGGCGGTACTTCCTGCAGCCAGTCCCAATGCGCCCCCTTTTAAGATACCGAGGCCTCCACCAATCATTGCTCCCAGAGCCGCGCCGTAACCTCCACCAGAACCCCCTGTTTTGGCTCCATGAATGGCGCCAATAATGGCACCTGTGGCCATGGTGGCCAGACCAAATTTAGAGGCAGTGCCCAACCGATCTCCAAAGCTGATTTCCGATACGGGCTTGGCAGGAGCGGATTTTTGAGAGGTGGAGACACTGTCTTGGGCCATTGTTGGCGTCTGTGGAGACGCTTTTGTTTCTGTCTGCGGTTTGGCTGTTTGGGCCGGTGCGATGGGTGCTGTTTAAACGGGGGTGAGAACTGTTTGGGGAATAGCGGGCATCATTGTTAAAACGGGCTCCGAAAAAGATGAATTAAGATATTAAAGACCAAACTTATCTTATCATTTTAAACAGGCCAAATCAATTCCGGTTTTGGCGATCCGAGCTGACCTGCGCCGTTCCCGTTTGCACCGCTGGACGAATGTAAAAGGGGGCAACTTCGTTTTGGGGTGGAAGCCCCCCTTTGACTTGCTCCTGGGTCCAGGCCGCGACGGCACCTGCTAGATTTCCCAAGGGCAGCCAGGCCCTTTCACTTGCCCAGTCACCCTCATAGGGCTCTGCGCGGCAGCACAGGGCCGATGCCCCTTGTTCGTCCAATTGCTTGAGCCAATCGGGCAGACTTTTGCTGCAAGGCTCAACCAGATAACGGGCCTGCCCAGCTTGCCATTGTCCAAGACCTGTGTAGATCTGACCCTGACGAACATGAAAGATCGGGCTCAGGGGCATATTAAGACTGCGCAGACTGTACAAGGCGGCCTCCAATTTGCTCAGCCCATAGAGGGGGATCTGATAACGATAGGTTAAAGTTTTAACCACCATCATACCTGCGCGAATGCCTGTGTAATTTCCTGGGCCGTTAATAATGCCGATCGCCGTGAGCGCTTGGGGCTGCAAATCATAACTTTCAAATAGGCGTTTAAGCAGGCCTGGTAAGGATTCCATCTTGTTGGCAAACTGCTCGCCAACGAAGAATTTTTGGCTCTCTCCAAGCAGAGAAATTTGAACTGTGGGCTGTGTGGTGTCCAATCCCAAGATTAACATAGCTTTAAAATTAACCTTTATTTAACCGTGTGTTTGCCGTCGCTTAAATAACAACTGACAAGGATCGGGGCTTTGGTTAAGATAAGATACCTATGAAAGGTTTATATTTATTCTTATGATAACCAACCACTCACCTACTATCAGGGCCAATTACGCCTATTCACAGTACTCGGTCGTCGATGAGATGGCAAGAAGGTACCGGGCCAGTTATAACCCCAATGCAATTGCGGGAATGCCTCGGGATACCTTTCGTCAAAGCTCCGTTTTGACTTCTGCCAGATACTACACGCCGCCCAGTGAAGGCAAGGTTTTTGCCAAACAGTTTGGTTCATTCATCCGCGATATGGGAACCATTCTCGGCCTGGTGGGTATGTTTGTGCCTCCGGTGGCGGCGATTGCAACAGTCGCAAAGCCAATTGCATCCATGGTGGGAACCGCGACAGATCAGATTGATATCCGCCCCACAGCGGTTCAGAGTCGGGCCGTCGGCAATTATAATTATTGGTTCAGATAAATTTAAATCCCTTAATCTCAGCTTAGTGATTAATCCTGAGTTAATAAACACCCTTTCAACACCTTTCATTTTTAACCTTTCCTTTTTACAGCCTTTCACAAAGCCAGCTGCATAAGCCTTTTAAAGCATATTGGCTATCTTAAGCTGAGTTTTATCACACTGTGTCAATGCGCGAAAAAATATCCCCTGTCAGCAGAAACCTCTGCTGACAGGGGATAAATGTTAATAAAAAATGAAAGAGATAAAGCTGGGTTAAATGTCCAGGTTTTTCACTTCGCGGGCGTATTTTTCAATAAACTCGCGGCGGGTTTCAACTTTGCTGCCCATCAGAATCGTAAAGATGCGATCGGCTTCAACGGCATCGTCCACCTTGACTTGGAGCAGGGTGCGTTTGGCAGGATCCATGGCTGTGTCCCAGAGTTGGTCGGGCATCATTTCACCGAGACCTTTAAAGCGGGAGACCGAAACGTTTTTGCGTTTGATCTCAGCCAAATAATCATTGAGCTCGCGCTCGTTATAGACATATTTGACCTTCTGGCCCACTTCGACTTTAAACAATGGGGGCTGGGCGACATAGACAAACCCCTGATCGACAAGCGGGCGGGCAAAGCGATAGAAAAAGGTCAATAAAAGCGTACGGATATGTGCACCATCGACGTCCGCATCGGTCATGATGATGATTTTGTGATAGCGCAATTTGCTCACATCAAAGGCCATTTCACGGCTTTCATCGTCTTCTTCGCTGCCATTGCGGGCATTTTCTGCTGCGTCTTTGGCTGCAGCAATGCCGGTTGCGACCAAAATGGCCTGAATTTCGTTATTGCCGTAAATCTTGTCTTCGCGGGCTTTTTCAATATTCAGAATTTTACCGCGCAAGGGCAAAATCGCTTGAAAGTGGCGGTCACGGCCCTGTTTGGCCGAACCACCGGCCGAATCGCCTTCGACCAGGAACAATTCGCTATTGGCGGGATCTTTTTCGCTGCAGTCGGCCAATTTGCCTGGCAGGGTTGTCGACTCCAAAACGGATTTGCGCCGCACCAATTCACGGGCCTTTTTGGCTGCCAAACGGGCCCGACAGGCATCCAGTGCCTTGGTAACCAATAATTTGGCTTCGTTGGGGTTGCGATCCATATAATCCAAGAGCCCCTCAGCCATGACCTGTTCAACGGCACTGCGGGCTTCGGTATTGCCGAGTTTGGCTTTGGTCTGACCTTCGAATTGGGGGTCGGGAATCTTAATGTTGATGATTGCCGTTAAACCTTCGCGGGTGTCGTCGCCGGTCAGATTTTCCTCGCCCTCTTTGAGCAAATTGACACGGCGGGCATATTCGTTGATGATGCGCGTCAATGCCGACCTGAATCCGGTGACGTGGGTGCCACCCTGGATGGTGTTGATGCTGTTGACAAAGCTCTGCACGTTTTCGGTATACGCCGTGCTGTGTTGAATGGCGACTTCAACAATGACCTTGTCTTTTTCGCCGTGAATATACAAAGGCTGGGGATAAAGTGCTTCTTTGCTTTCGTTCAGGTGCATCACAAAGTCAATCACACCACCTGTGTGGTGATAGACTTCCCGTTGCGTTTGCTCTTCGCCTGTTTCGGGATCTTTTTTGATTGCGGTAAAGCTGATTGTAATCCCTTTATTGAGAAAGGCCAGTTCTTGAAAACGCTTGGAGAGAATTTCCGGTTTAAATTCGAGGGTCTCCATGATCTGGCCATCGGGCAAGAAGCGGACAGTGGTGCCTGTGCCTTCGATGCCTTCTTGAATGATGGCGATCTCTCCCTGGGCAATACCCCGCTCAAAGCGTTGGAAATAGACGTTGCCGTTGCGTTTAACGTGAACTTCGCAAAATTCACTCAGGGCGTTGACCACAGAAATCCCAACGCCGTGCAAACCACCCGAAACTTTATAGCCGCCCTCGCCAAATTTACCGCCAGCGTGTAAAACGGTCATGACGGTTTCAAGTGCTGATTTTCCTGTTTTTTGGACAATGTCGACAGGAATGCCGCGACCATTGTCTTCGACCATCACACAGCCATCGGCTTGCAAGGTGATCGCGATATCTGTACAATGCCCGGCCATGGCCTCATCGATCGAGTTATCCACAACTTCGTAAACGAGGTGATGGAGCCCTGTCTCTCCAGTGCTGCCAATATACATGCCTGGGCGTTTGCGGACGGGCTCAAGGCCTTCCAAAACCTGGATATCGGCGGCATTGTATTGGGCGGTCACGATCGCGGAAGTACTCTCTTCAGCAGGCAAATCAGCAGGCAAGAGGGTTTCCAGATTCTTTTCTTTTTGTTCGAGCATAGCTACCTGTTTCGGGGGTTTCCGGCGACGTTTTTTGATCGCCGTTTTTGGACTGCTTGATTTTGGGGATTGAAGGTCTTTTTTTGAAGCTTTTTTTAAAGCTTTTTTCGACGCTCTTTTTGACGCCCTTACTTTAGCAGACAAACCTCATTTTACCTTAATTCTGGCCCTCATGCCAACTTGAATGGAGGGGGTAGGAAGTATGTTATAATCTAGATCAAAGTCCGTGTAAACTGGCAGTTTTTAAAATAAGCAGAGGGACCCATGGCTGACGAAGAAGATAGCAAACCGGAATCGCCCGAGCAAAGCGAAAGTGAAGCCTCTCCTGCAGGGTCTTATCAGACTGCAGAAGACTCTCTGGCGCTGACCCGTACTAAAACCGCTTATCAGCCTGAAGGCAAACGTTTTACCCAAACACTCAAAGAAAAAAAAGTTCCTCAGCGCGTGATTGCTGCGCAGATGAACCCCATGGACCCCTTTACCGAAGATGATATTGACGACGAGACCCTGATTGCTCCTAGCCGTCAGGTGATTGGGACTGCTTATAAAGACACTGCCCAGACCCGCACTCAGCCCAGTTTTCGTTCGGTGGCAGAGTCCAATACCGGCGATGACACATTGGCTCTGCAGTCATCTGAAAACCGCAATGTGCAAACCGTTTCGTTTAAAGTCAAAGGGATTCAGTGGCGCGCAGGTTTTGCCGCAGAGCTGAGCAACACCCCCCTCGGACATGCTATTCACCCAGCCCCTTTGCCCGCCTACAAAGATGAAATCCCCGAGAGCTTAAAAAAAGCAGGGATTGTGATTCGCCCGGTCAACCCCCGTTTGCGTGTGGTTTTGAACCAGCTTTTGCCCCCTGATTTCCGCAAAAAAGTAGCCCAACAGCGTAAAAAAACCGATCGCATGAAATTGCTTGCGATTTTTTATCTGCCAGGTACCCCTTCTTCTCACGTCGGTTTTATTCACGAGTTTACGGGTTCCAAGAGCAATTTTAAGTTTTACCTGTATATTCAAACCTCTGTTGGTAAAGCCCCCGTTGCGATTCTTGACGAAGTGCTAAAAACCCTTGAAGCAGGTCTGCCAGAGGGCGAAAAAGCCGCCGATCTCGATGAATACGAGGTGGCCGAAGAGGATGATGATTTGCCCGAAGTCGAGGTGGATTTTGCCGGTGAAGTAGAGCAAGCCATGAAACAGGCGGGTGATACCTTTAATAATTCCATCATGGTCTATGGGGCCCGTCAGGCCAACCGCGTAGTCAAAGACTGGAGCATGGAGCTGATCCGCTTGGTCGACAAAGGTATTGCGCGCAGTATTCGCATGGCCACTTGGTTTATTGTGCAATTGGCCAATAGCAAGATCATCCGCGCTATGGCGGCTTCGATTCAGTTTGTGAGCAAAGGGCTTGTTGGCATCATTTGGGGGGTGAACAAGGTTTTGCTTGCGATTGGTCGCTCAGCCGTGACCAAAGCGATTCTCGACGGTCTGGTCAGGGGCGTCAAAATCTTTGGCCGTTTGTTTTTGGTGGTTTGGTTTGGGATTAAATGGTTGCTGCAAATTTCAGTGGCGACCTTTAGCTATTTGGGGCATTTTGTGAGAGATCCCAAAGGCACAAGTTTTTCAGCGGTTTCGATTGACTTTCCGAGTTTTGGCAAAGGCCTGTTCGGAGAAGGGGGCTTGACCAGTAAAAACAAAGACAAAAAAGCCCTGCCCCAGGTCAATAAAAAGAACCAATTGACGATCAATAAATCGGCAAATAAACGGCTGCCTCCTCCCAAACCGCTCAAAAAACCAACCACGGCTCCCGCTTTGCCCGCTGTTAAGCCGGGGACCAAAGCGGGTCTTCCGGGCGCTATCGGTGGAGGGGGTTCCGATGCCGCAGCCGCCGCAGCAGCAGCCAAAGCCAAGCGTGATCGCGAACTGGGGTATTTCGAAGATCAGGCCTTTTGAGTGTGGTATAATGCTTCCCGTTTCTTGGGGGCATAGCTCAGCGGTAGAGCGGACGACTCATAATCGTTTGGTCGCAGGTTCGAACCCTGCTGCCCCCATTTGCCACTTTCCTGAAAGGATGCACATACCCCATGTCTTCGCTGCCACGCCTTCAGCTTGACCTGAAGCTGTCTGAGGCCCTGTTTTTGCTTCTCAGCGCCAAACTCAGCCATGAGTTTTTAGAATCGATTCGAATTGAGTCCTTTATGTTCGGACAAAAGGAAATGGGAGCCCTGCTGCAAAAACTGGAATCTGCGGTGGGTGATCAATACGCCCGTTTAACCGATGATGTGCTTGATGAATTGATCAACAGCTTTTTACCTGAAGTGCCGATTCGCAATGTGGGTGTGACTGACTACAGCCACCCCATGTATGATATTGAGTCGATTCTGCCCAAAATCCAATTGGCTTTGGACGAACAGCAGGTTTTGCGCATCGATTATTATTCGATGGACCGCGAAGAGGTCAATACCCGCGATGTCGAGCCTTATTTCTTAGAGAAGCGCTACAATTACCATATTCTGATGGGTTATTGCCGCTGGCGTGAGGATATTCGTCTGTTTCGGGTGGACCGCATTAAAAATATTCAATTGCGCGAAGACCGTTTCTCTCGCCCCGCTGATTTTCAGGCCGAAGAATACAGTCACGACGAGCATATTTAGGGGCGGGAATTTCCTTCGCGCCCTTTAATTTGACAGCTCTAGCCAACGGTCGTGGGGCATGATGTCCCGCAGCGACTTGTAATAGCGGTCAATCGGGTAGAAAAAGAAATTGCTGACCCGGCTGGTGTACAAACTGGCATAATCCCGGACCTGATCGCCAAAACGAGAGATTTCGTCCCCGTCATGGAAGAGGGGGCCCCAGACTGGGTGGTATTGGCTGCTGATTTCCTGACGCAGGTTATGGACTTTGGTTTCGGTTTTTTCCATCTCTTTGTGACAGCGTTTGATGCCCTCTTCCAGTTCTTCGCGGGTTTTTTCAAGGGCTTTGCTTTCAGCGGGTGTCAACTCACGCAGCGATAATTCAAGATTCTGCAGGGTATTGAGTTGGCTCGAAAAAATATGCAATTCATAATGCAGTTTGTCCCATTTATTGCTTAAGCGTCTCAGGCGTTGGTATTTTTCGCGCACTTCGGCGGTGACTGAGAGTTCGTCTTCTAATTCCTGTACCACCAGTACGGTGCGCCAATTGGAATCTTTGTCTGAGCGCATCACATCGCCAAAGATATGATCGCCGATATACAGGACCTCGTTGCCTTTGGCCTGAATCAGTTTTTCAAAGGCAATATAATTGCCCTTGCTGTAAATGCCTTTGCGATCAAAGCTGGCTTCGTCCATTAAGGTCTCTTCATGGGTGACTTCATCCACGCGGTAAAAGGGTGTGTTCTCTTTGAAAAATCCGGGTTTGCGGGCATTGACGATCACGATCTCAAAATAGTCACGCCAAGAACTGTAGTGCAGACTGTCGGTGTCGAGCAGATACTCCATGATCATATCGGTATAATAATACTCAGAATTGGTCAGCAAAAACAGCTTTTTGTCACTCTCTCTGAGTTTGTCCAATGTCAATGAGAGGTGGGGGTCTTTGTAGACATATTTACCAATATCCCTGAGAATATCCGATTTAAGCGATCCATCTCTGTGAGTCATATCTATGCAGTAGCGAATGTCTTCATAAATTTGGGTATAACTGCGATCGTTTAAGACCTTGTTTTCGACCAGATCAACCAAAAGCACGTATAAATAGGCCTCAGGCAGAGAAAACAGGGTATCGACAGAGGAAAAACGCAAAGGGTCGGATTGGTCGATTTTATCGTTGAAATAGACACTGGTTTCGAGATCTTGGGTACCATGTTGAACCCGGCAGACCTGTTTAAAGCGGTTGATTTTAATCAAATTGCCTTTTTGATAGTCAATCAATAGCCCGCGAATGATCCGATCGTCATGGTAGGTGAGTTCCATAATTTCGGCTGGGTAAGATTTGAGTTCGACCAGCTTTTCCAGGGTTATAACAAAAGCCAACTCTTCAATCGCATGTTTGTTGTAAATCGCCAAGGTATAGTCCATGTCAAAGCCGATATAGTGAATCTGAGACATGTTCAAGGGGCGATTGACAAAGATGTCGCGGGTGCCATCAATCGAGGTCTCGACCAGATCGGTCAACAATCGGAATTTTTCGGGACTGCTTTTGCGTAGTGCGCGTTTGAGAGTTTCCATAGAGGTGTCCTTTATCTGCTCATTCAAAAGCCCGGGGTTGTCTGCGTAACACCCCCGGGAGTCTTGTTAAGTCAAGCCGGATTTAGCTTTGGGGAAGAAAATTGACTGAGCGAATATCGCTGCTGTAAATTTTCCAGGTCGGTTTTTCATCGGTGGGATATTTGTGCAAAGTATGTACCACCAAGACGCGGTTATCGACAAATTTACTGGCATTGCTTTTCTTTTGGCGGGTAATCTGGACGACTTTGACTTTTGCTACAAGTGGACGTTTGCTCTCTGCCAGTTCTTTTTTCTTTCTGGCTTCAGCAGCTTTATCACGATCATCTTCGGTGATCATGCCTGCGAGTTCTTCGGTTACACCCAGTGCGTCCTGGCTTTCAGCTTTGGCTTTCTCCATTTGCTGTTTTTCGTTGGCAGGCTGTTCGATGATGTCCAGGGATTCAACTTTAAATTCGAGGTTGTAGTCTTTAATCAGTTGAGTGACCTGATCTTTGGTGGCATCATAGACTGGGGACTGGCGGTCGATGGTGTTCATGACCTTGTCTACATTCTGCTCTTGCAGCCCTTTGAGGTTTTCCTGAATGACTTTTTCTATTTCGTTGCCGCCGCAGCCTGTTAAAAGCATAAATACGGCTGCTGCCCCCAGCAAAGATGTGGCCTTCTTAAGCATGGTTAGCTTCCCTCGTTTCGTTGTTTTGATGGTATGATAACTCATTTAGTGTAAAACAGGAATTTCTGCTTTTAATTTGTGTAACAGAGCGCGGTAATTCTCATCGCCGATATTCTCTGTCCACATGATCAAAGCATCTTGTTTTTCTGCTTGGTAATAATTTTTACGTCGACCTTTGACTGTAAATCCAAACTTTTCGTAGAGTTTTTGGGCTGGGAAATTTGTGGCTTTGACTTCAAGCGTGATCCACTGTACCCCTTTTTCAAGACAGTCCTCTAACATACGGCAGAGCAGGCGTTGGGCTAAATAATGCTTGCGGTGTTCGGGCTGGATCGCCACGCTGGTAATATGGGCTTCTTCCAAAATCTGCCAATAGCCAATATAGCCCAGGAGTTTCTCCTTGTTCTGGATCACAAAATAATGACAGCGCGGATTTTCGAGCTCCCGGCCAAAATGAGTGGGTGTCCATTGGTTGCCAAAACAGATTTTTTCAAGCTCAGCGACCCTGGTTATATGTTCAGGGTTCATGGGCTCCACAAGAAAGGAAGCCATTTACCCCACCATCCGCGCCACGTCGGTCAAAAATCGGGGGAGTTCAATCTGAACCAATTGGGCCATTTTGTCATCGTAAACCCAAATCACTTGGGGTTGAAAGATACCAATTTCCAGACCCAGGGTTTTCAGGGAGGTCAATTTTTGGGTCTCGACAACCTGAATGCTGCCTTCATCGGCATTGAGGACAAACAGGCGATCCCCTTTGTAAGAGACGCTGAGTGAACGGGGATTTTTGCCCACGTTTAATTCGCCGATGACCTGATGGGAAAAGGCATCCATGGCAATCAATTTTTGCTGATCGGGCTGTAAATAATACAATTTGCGGCGATCGGGGGACATGACCAAAGCGGCTATATTGCCGCCGGTCTCAATTCTGGCAGGCAAAGTGGTGGGACCCCCTTTGCCGTATTCCATAAAGAGATCGCCGTTTTTGAGATAAAAGCGTTTATGGGTGGGATCAGAGTTCCAAATCTGCTCTCCGGGCATATGCAGTTGAACCGCAAAAGGCACGTTCATTTTCACAAAGAGCGAATGCCGGTCGATGCTGGTTTTGATCTGGGAATAGCCATCCCAGAGATAGACCTGATCAAAAGATTGGGCCAAATACATCGGTTTTTCAGGGGTGCTCTGGAAGCGTTTATCGCGAATGCGTTGAATCACCGAAAATTGATTGGGCGAATTGGGATTGAGTTCAATCACCGAAATTTGGCCAAAACGACGGTGGTAAGCAAAAAGACGGCGGCGATCACTGGTCAAAAGCAAGTCATCGACGCTAAAGTCCACGGGAATAATGGCTGCGGTGCGCAGATCTTGCAGATCGACCATGTGAATGAAATCGCTGTTGCGGCTGGCGACAAAACCAGAGCGGGTCACACTGGGCAATTTGTAATAAGCTTTGGGGGCGGGCAAAGAGGTGATCACGGGATTGATGCGCGGAGCGCCCAAATAGCCGACTTTTTTGAAGCTTTCGCTGGCAATGTCAAAGGTATGGTAGACCGTTCCGCCTGTTTTGTTGCGCGAAACCAGGGCCAAAGTCTGTTTGGAGAGGGGATAGAGGCGTTTGACTTCGACAGCCTCTTCGGGCAGATCCAACATGGTTTTGACTTGTCCCGTACTGAGATCGATCAGGCGGAGTTGGCCCGAAGCCACAGCCAGGGTATTGCCTGTGGGCAAAAGTGCCATGTCTTGAGGGTTCCAGAGCGGTGCCACGCCGCGCTCTGGACTCATTGTGCCCAATTTGCGGACGACCACATCATTCACGGTATCGATTTCCCAAATACTGCCAAAATAACCGCCGCAGAGGACGTAGAGGCGGTTGGTACCGGGGTTGCCCAAGATGCGCTGAGCGCGACGCCCAACCGAGATGCGGTGGATTTCTTGACCATTTTTGGCGTCAGTCACGCTGATCAACGAATGAAAACTCGAAGACTGCTCCAAGATGCGGTAATTTTTAAGCAGGCTGTGGGCTTGAGGGGCTGTGCCACGGGGAGCTGGATGGGGGGTGGGATTGGAGCTGAAACCTTGGGTTTCAAGTTTGGCAGGACGAATCACGGGGCGATTGCCCGGTTGCATTGCACCCATCACTTTTTTTTCAAGAATCAGTTCTACCAAATTGGAGGGGTAAGCCTGAGCTGCAGACGTGCCTGCGGATAAGATCAGTGCAGAAAGTGCAAGTGAAAAAATGCGTTTCATGGGGCCCTCACAGATGATATTTCTTGAGTTCGCGGGTATTCCCAAGAATTTTGCGCAAAACACTGAAATTGAAGAGAGCATAAAGCCCTCCCGATGCTGCAATCAGCGCAATGATCAAACTTTTCATGGGTTACTCCGAGATGGGTGCGTTGTTGATCAACCAAGTGGCAAAGGTCTCAGAAATTTTCCATTCTTTACCAATGTATTTTCCGGGAAAAGCTTTGACAAAACCCAGAAAAATAGCCACATCTTCTTTTGTTACATTTGCCATAATATCATAAATCCGTTGCCCGGCATACAGCCCTGTTGTGGGGTTCGGCAGTTCCAGCGTGAATTCAGCACATTCGTTGATCGCCAGAATGGCATTGGACATGATCAGATCTTCTTCCATGGCTCCCATGCGCGTACTGGGGGCATTGGGCTTTTTCTTGTAAAGGGGTTTTTTCATATTGTCCGTAAAGACAATGTTTAAATCGAGCATATCCGAATAATTCGCGTGTTTGGCGTTGATGTCGGGTGGCGGTGGAGCATCCGCCTCTTCTTCCATTGGAGCGCCATCAGCATCGATCTCACTGTTCCCCGCGTTGTTTCTCTGACTGTTGCTGGCACTGCCGCCACGTTTGTTGCCCATTTTGTCGTTGACTTTGCGGGCAAGCAGATTAACAAACTGAATAGGGCCGTTCAAGAGCTTGAGCAAGCCATTTAAGAGCGGAATGAGGGGGGTCATGATCACCAAAAAGAGGTTGCGACTGGCCTGGCTGATATTGCCAACGAGGGTGCTGACCAATTGATTAAATTCTTCCAGCCGGGCCAAGACATCATCTATCGATTGATCGAGGCGATCTCCATCGACGGGGGGCGGTTTACTGGGGGATTTTTTCTGACCCGATTTGCCGCCACTGTTGCCAGTGGGTTCTTTTTTCTTCGGGGGAGGAGGGGGCTTGGGGGCTGATGCTTTTTCTTTTTCTTCGTCTTCATTGATACTGAGCGTGCTCTCGGATTCTCCCCGCGCACGCCGACTCATACTGGAATAAGAACTGGCCGCCTTTTGTGAATTTTCAAGCGAAACCAGACTGAACTGATCGGAAGACTGCTGCTCAGAACCAGCCATTTACCACACCCAATTTTATTTTCGACACATTTTTTGCCATACTATATATCATACCTTGTTTCCAGATGGGAAACCAATTTTTTTAAGCCTGAATATATCGCCTGAAGGAGTTTCTATGAGGCCAGCAGCCCTGATTACAGACTTGGACGGTACCTTGCTCGACAAGAACGCGCTCTGCAGCCCACGCAACCGCAAATGCTTGGAGCATTTGGGGCAGCGCGGAATTCTCAGGAGTATTGCCACTGGTCGCACGCTTTTCTCTGCTCGGAAAGCGATTTCCCCTGATTTTCCGATTGATTATCTGATCTTTTCGACCGGCGCCGGGGTGATGGATTGGGCCACACAGGAGTTGATTTTTTCGGCCCATTTGCAGAGCTCAGAGATTCAGCCGCTTTTAGCGGCACTCCAAGCAGAGCAAATGGATTTTATGGTGCATGCCCCCATGCCTGAGAATCACCATTTTGTCTATCGCCAAAACACGGCAGAAAACCCGGATTTTTTCAGCCGCTTGGCTTTGTATCCGGGTTATTTTCAGCCTTGGGAAACAGACATTTTGCCCTGGGAAGAAATCACAGGGATTTTGATCATTACCCCTCCGGAGGAGACGATTCAACGCTTTGATTGGCTGGTGACAAACTGGCCCCAATACCAGATCATCCGCGCAACCTCTCCTTTGGACATGATTTCTGGTTGGTTGGAGGTCTTTCCCAGACATATCAGCAAAAGCCAAACCAGCGATTGGCTGGTAAATTTACATCAATTGCAACGAGAGCAGGTTCTGGCCGTGGGAAACGATTATAATGATGTGGACCTATTGGCTTGGGCTGGCTCGGCCTGCGTGGTCGCCAATGCACCTCCCGATTTGCGCCAGCATTACCGTGAAGTGGCCAGTCACTGTCAGGATGGCTTTTCTGAAGCTGTTGAGCATTGGCTGCATGGGTGTGATTAAAGAGAGGATATTCAGCTTTTGACTTCTTTTATTCCATATCTGGAGCGCCTAAAGCGCGATCAATGGGGCATTCTCGACGTTTTAATTGCCAACAGTTCTCCAATTGACCTGACCCGTTTGGCGGTGGCGGATGCCCAAGATGCACACGAATTTATTTTAAATTATGGCTACGACCTGAACCATCCCGATGATGCTGAGGACTTGGCTAAAATCAAAGCAGAGGCCTTGGATTTTATTCAAACCTATTTTCTGGATGGTCTGGGGAACGAAGCTTATGCGCCTTTGCAGATCCCGGATGCCATTCGCAAGTCGGGGGTTGCGAACCTGCTCATTCTGGCCTCGAAACATCCCCGCTCACTCTTGCAGCGCTGGGCCTGTGCCACGTTGCGTGTGATGCACACGCTTTCACATATTGTGAATGATCTCTCTGCCAATTTTTTCACGGCGATTCAAGAACAAATACTCACACCTTATTACCAACAATTGCAGATCGTGGGGGACCAGATCATTTTGGGTAAGGCCTCCGATTTTCATATCCCCTTGGTGGATTTTCAGGTCAAAGCAGGCAAAGACCGGGATTCAGCTCTTTTGAAGCTTTTGCACAAACGGGAAAATGTGGCCGCAGATCTCTTTGACCGCATGGGGGTTCGCTTTGTCACCCGTGATCGACTCGATGCTTTGTTGGTGTTGAAATTTCTGCGCGAGAAACATCTGGTGACTTTTCCCAATGTCAAACCCAGTCGTTCGGTCAATACCCTGATCAATCTTGAAAAATTTAAACAGAGTTTCAAACAGATTTTTAAGCGCTACGAAGAGGGGAAAATGTCGCTGGAAGAGTTGGAGCAGAGCCTGCGCGATGATGCCCAAAACCGCGATACCTTGACCTCTCGCCAAATTCACCACCTCTTTAATCGCAACCCCCATACCAGTAAACAATACCGCTCGATCCAATTTACGGTCAGACATTTGGTTCGGGTGGCCAGCCCGCTGGCACCGTTTATGGAGTATGTGCAAGAAGATGCTTTGCCCAATCGGCGTTTGCAGCGTGAGTTTAAAACGGTCAGACCCTATTACCGTTTCTTCTTTCCCTACGAGGTGCAAATTGTCGATGCGGTGACCCATCAAAACAATCTGCAGGGCCAAGCCAGCCATGAAACCTATAAACTTCGCCAATTGTTGACGGCCCGGCAGCGGGTCTTGGGCTCTTTGCTCAAACCCTTGTTAGGCAAAACTTCAGTTCCCGAAACCGTGGGCGTTGGCCTTTAGCTCGGGTTAAATTTCGACCTTAAAGCTGGATTCAACTGGGGTGGGAGAGGGGGCATTCCCACTGGGTTGATTGGGGGCCGCAGATGATGCTGGAGGGGCATTGGGTGGTGAAGGGAGGCTTGGATTTTGTGATGCTGTCGGGCTCGGGCGTCCCGCACCCGAGGGCGTGGGAGAAGCCAATGGCTTGGGTGTGGGTTTGCCGCTGGGCACAGGTTTCGCGGGGCTGCTGGGTGGCTTGCTGGGCGCCGGAGGGGTTGTATCTGGCCGTGGGGTAATACTGGTATTGGGTTCGGTACCTGATGGACGGCCGCTTTTGCGCAGCCAGCCGGGCAGGTGGGGACCTGGCAGATGACCATTGAGGTCCAAATCAGCCAGGGGATCGTTGATTGGCTCTTTGCTGCTGCGTTGATCGTTTTCATCCAGTGTAAATTCGGAGATGACCTGCTGGTTTTCGGTGCCAATCGCTTCAAAATTTTCTTTGTCGGTGTAAAAAATGGCTTCTTGGGCGGTTAGCCAATCGCCGTTCTCGCGCTGAATGCGCACATTTCCGGTGAGAATTGCCGTCTGTTTTTTCTCGCTATAACTGGCTTTGTCACCTGTGGCGACCCGCTCTTTGCCGCCGACCTTTTGCACGATTTTGACTTTGCCCGTGGCCTCAAGATCATCTGTGGCGCGATAGAGCACAATTTTGTCGGCGTCAATGCTCAGTTTTTCGCGCAGCAGGCGCTTTTTTTCTTCATCTTTGTCATCGGGTTTGATAATTTTATTCTCAACCAACCAATTGCCGTTGAGCTGAATGACCTGGGCATTTTCTTCGAGGGTGATGGTATCGCCGTCTGCTTCGCCACGAATAAAGGCCCTTTTGCCCGTTAGCTTTTTCTCTTTTTGCAAAACGACCACATTGCCGATTAAATTGGCATTTTCTGTTTTGGTGAAATACTCCATTTGATCGGCCGTGACCACGGTGCGGACTTTTTTTAGCGCCTCTTCGGTGCGGCGGCGTTTCTCTGCTTTGCTGACGGCAAAATTTTCGGGGATGGGTTTGGGATAGGCCTCCCGATCCATGCGCACTTCTTGCTCCAAGAATAGGCGTTTCTCTTGATGAAAGGCCGTCATTTTGACCGCTGTGATGGTGGTAATGCGGCCTTTTTCCTGCTTTTTATTCTCTTGCACAATTTTGACGCCATCGTTGACAACCGATTGTTTTTTGTCTTCAAAATAGACCATTTCATCGGCGTAAATAGTGGTATTGTCTTGCAGCACTTTGACATGCCCAATGGCCCGCGCCTGTTTTTCCTGCTTTTTGTAGATCGCTTTGTCGGCGTAGATCTTGACCCGATCTTCACTTTTGACATTGCGCGGTGGCACGGCGCGGGGTTCTGGTGGTTTGGTCTGCCGAGGCGGTGTTTTCGGGCGCTGGCTGGCAGGCTGATTTTGTGCCCAGCTGTCCTGGCTGCTGTTCAGCAAAAGGCTGGCCGCCAGCAGAAATCCTGCCAGCCGCCATTGCCTGTTAAATCGCCCGAACATCAATTAATTGCCTTTGGTATCGGACTCAAACAAATTGCTGAAATTCATGATCGTCTTCTGATCGGTGATCACGCCTTTGATGCCCGGTGCCAGCTTTTGCACATATTCGTATTGAATCAGACGGGGATTGGCTGCCAGGGCCCGTCCCCGGATTTCCATGGACTTGGCTTCCCCTTCGGCTTCGACGATTTTACGCGCTTTTTCCTGGTGCTCTTTTTGCAGCACGTATTGCATGCGCTGAGCATCTTGCAAAGCAACCTGCTTGGCTTCAATCGCCTTTTGGTATTCCTCCGAGAAACGGGTGTTGCGAATCAGCACTTCGTTTAACTCGATATAATAGCGGGCAAAACTTTTGCGCAGGGTAACTTCCATCTGCTTTTGGATTTCAATGCGTTTGGAGGAGTAGACATCCATCACGTTATAAAGACCAATGACGGTGCGCACCACGCTGCGAATTTCGGGAATAATAATTTTGAAAACATAGCTGGGGCCAATTTCTTGGTGCAGCTTGGACAATTGATCTGTGTGGGGTTGAAAGCGCACTGAAAGCTCAACCTGGACCGTTTGGCCATCTGCTGTGCGAGCTTCGATTGCGGGCTCATTATAGCCCCCACTGGTCTGTTCGGCATCGGAGGTGCCCACGTTAAAGGTTTGGGTTTTGATATCGTATTTGATGGCTTTTTGGACAAATGGCAAGACAAAGGTCATACCTTCTCCACGCACACCCGGCAAAACACCACGAAAATTGTCAAAAATAACGGCGCGTTCACCGGCGGGCACAATCACCACACTGGCGCTGGCAAAAATTAAAACGGCCAGACCCACCACAATGCCAACCATTGCGCTGAAACTGGGGGGACGGATTTGTCGATCGTTTAGGGCCATAGCTTGTCTCCTTTGGGGTATGTAAGGCCTGAACTCAGGCGGAATACATATCGCTGACCTCAATTATACCGCTTCTGGTGTCTGATTTTAGGGAATCACCCGTTCTGAGGGCTTGACCCAATAGCGCCAGGGCAGATCTTTCGCTTTGGAGATGCCGATCCGGGGGGTGGCACAGATCGCGGTATCTGGATAAGTACTTCCTTTTAAGAGATACAGCTTTGTCTCGGGTGAACAGACCGATTGACCATCGAGGCTGAGATTGAGATCAAAGGCTTGACAAATTTTGCCAGGACCATTGAGCAAATCTGCTGTATTTTTAGCTTTGGGACGCCTTTCTCGCATTATTTCGAGACCTGCGAGTGGCTCTAACCCGCGAATTAATACTGCTGTGCCAATGCCACCTGCTTCTGCCGAAAAATTGAGACAAAAAACCTGATGAATGCGATAGATATATATTGTGCCGGGCTCGGCAAACATCGACCTATTGCGCATTGAACGTCTGCCCTGCCAGGCATGGCAAGCCGCTTCACTTTCGTGGTAGGCCTCTGTTTCGACAATTTGACCAATACACTTTTCATGGACCAAGACGGCTCCCAATAAATCGCGGGCGACCGTGGTCACAGGGCGGCTAAAAAATGCAGGTTCTAAGCGCAGAAAAGGTTTTTTTAACATCGCTTGTATTTTAACCTGAGTGAGAGTGGCAGAAAATCTGATTTTGCGCCCAGCTTCGAACGCTCCTCCCCAGCATTGGGTCTTATGGTTTATAATGTCTGCAAAGGGAGTAGAGCGTCTCACCATGAATTTTGAAAAGCTAGCAACGTTTTTTGCTGAAGGCACCCTCTTTAATAATCTCTCCAAAGAAGAGCTGACTCAATTGGCTCAGATTGCGCGGGAGCGCCGCTTTGATCGCGGTCAGGTGATTTTTTACGAGGGTGATCTGGGCGGCAGTTTATATATTATTGTCACGGGCTCGGTCAAAATTGTGATTATGGCTGACGATGGCCGTGAGCATATTTTGGGGCTTTTGCACCAGGGGGACTTCTTTGGTGAAGTTTCTTTGATCGATGGCGAGCCCCGCTCGGCCACTGCGATTGCCCTGGACAATGTCAGCGTGGTCATGATCAGCCGCGATGACTTTATTCGTCTCTTGCGTGAAAATCCCGAGATGTCTTTAAAAATCATGGTCACCCTCTGTGAGCGTCTGCGCAAAACCGACAAACACGTTGAGAGTTTGGCTTTTTTAAGTGCGCCCGGTCGTGTGGCCCAGGTTTTACTCAATCTGGCCGAATCTCATGCCCCCGGCCAAGACAAAAATATCACTGTGTCACACAAAATTACCCGTCAGGAATTTGCCAGCTTGGCAGGCACTTCACGGGAAACCCTGACCCGTGTTCTGATGGATTTTCAGGATGATGGTCTGATCAAATTAGAAAAAAACAAGATTCATATTTATGACCGCCTGCATCTCAAGGAAAAAGTGGTTTAAGCCCGCTCTTATCAGCTCTTTTGCCCTGCTTTTATCTGGTTGTTACAGTCTGGGGCAGGAAAAAATCGAGACTGAGCCTGCTCCTTTTCGTTTGATCGGCTGTCAACAAGCGACCTCTAGTCAGACAGAACCCCTCCAATTGGAAACTGAAAAGTTTAAGTTCAGCTTGGCTTTTAAAGGCAAGGCCTATCCCTTGCCTTCGTCTCAGAATCTTTTGGGGCGCACTGTTCGCTATGTCTTACCCTATACCCGGCAAACGCTTCTGTTTGAGCTGATCGCAGAAAATAAACAGGCAGCTGTTCTCAAGCTACAACCTGAGCAGGTTGCTTTGGTTTTGCCCTCAAGCGAGGTTCTGACCCCTTTCCCACTCGCTTATTTTAAACAACGTTGGCCAGCGGGGGCTGTCAACAGCCCCGAAACCATGTTGGACCGGGCTGCTGCCCTGGGTGAAGTGACCCGCACGCTGTTTGGGGCCTATCCGATTTTGCCCCAGGCCAAACAGACAGGTATTTTGCCCTTTCCCTTCTTTGCGCTTGAAAAAGGTCAAAGACTTGAATTGAAGCTGAATGGGGTTCAATCCGGCTCAGAGTCTCAAGATTTAAGTTTTTGTTTGCAGGCTGAATAGCCGATTTAAGTATTCAATTACACCACGTTAACTTAACCTTTAAGATCTTTACCCTAAGTTTCTCCAAGCATTAACCCACCCTTAATCTTATACACACAAGATATTAATCTTGATCGCGGATATGTACAGTACGCAGTAACACGCAGAACTTACACCTCAGATTCAAGGAGACAAAAAAATGGGTGGACTCGACGGAATTGCCGGATTTATCAATGGCCTCAACCAGGTTACTCAGACCGTGGGAGCAATCCAGGGTGCAGCTGATGCGCTGGCCCCTGCCGTTTACGCTGTAGACGGTGCAATCAACCAAGTCGCTTCTGTTTTTACGGGAGATCAGTACACCCCTTATAATCCTTATCCCGCTTACCCTGTTTACCCGCCCATGCCGGTGGGTTCTTTGGAAGATGGCAAAGTGGGCATCATTGGCAATATGCTTGCCGGCGGTGTCGCGGGTGCCATGACCCATCAGTCTGCTTCTGAAGCAATCAAAACCATTAAAGCCGGTCAAACCGGTGCCGGGTTCAAAGCCTTGGGTATGTCTTCTCTCAAAGCCGGTGGCATTGGTGCCGCTGTGACGGGTGTTATTTCTGCGGCTAAAAATATCTCCTTGGTTTCTAAAGGTATGCAAACCTCTGCTGATGCCGGTGGCAATATCGCAGCGGATACTGTCGGCGGTCTCCTCGCCGGTGCAACCGGTGGGATTGCGGCTGGTGCAGCCGGTCTGGCTCTGAGCGGCATGGGTGCCGCTGGTATCGGTCTGACGATCGGTGCTGCGGTGGCCGGTGCAGTGGGTGCAACAGGTGCCAGCTTGCTCTATCAAATGAGTGGGGCCCGCGATGGCTTGGCCAATAGCCTCAGAAGTATGTTTGGGGGCGGCACCAGCAATTACGGCTACAACCAGGGTTATAACCAAGGCTATAACTACAATCAGGGCTATAACTACAACCAGGGGTATGCTCCCCAAAACGGTTATTACAGATAAGAGAGCAAGACCCACCTGCCTTGCGCAGGTGATCTTGCTGAAGAACTCGGCTATAGCATAAAAGCGGTCTGGTTTGCAGGATGGTAGATACAGAATAAATGGAAATAAGGAGTGACGTCAGATGAGTTTAACAGGCATTGGATCCAATCCCTATACGGCTACTGCCCCCAATGTACAAACCAGCAACTACACTCCTTATTCGCCATATACCCCTTCGACTGGTGATACGGGCAGCGGCGCCTTTGGCGGTGATTTCTCTTCAATTGGCTCAATGGTGGCCAATGCTGCCGGTGGCGGTTTTGCCGCCCACAAACTGGGCAATCAGATGGGCCAGAATATCAAATCTATTTTCGGCAAGACCTTTATGACAGGTCTGAAAAACACAGCCTTGACGGGCCTCAAAGGCGCTGGTCTGTCGGCCTTGGTGAGTGCTGGTGTTTCTGTGGTGACCAACGGCGTGGGCATTGCCTCTGGCAGCACCGATGGCAGCACCGCAGTGAGCAATGTCATGAAAGACACCATCGGTGGTGCTGTGGGTGGTCTCGGTGCCGTCACCATTGGCGGTCTGGGCAATCTGGCCTTGGGCTCTCTGGGTCTGGCCGGTATTCCTTTAACGATTGCCACGGTGGCCTTTGGCGCTGTGGGTGGCGTGCTCGGCGGTCAACTCGCCAAGCCCCTGACCGACTCGTTTTAAGGTCTTACCATGGAATTAACAGCTGTTAGCTCGTCTCTCGCCCGTGCCGGGTACGTCTTGCCTCAATTGCCTGCTTTGCCCAGTTCTTCGGGTGCCCCTGTTGCTCTGCCGGTCTCTTCCCCTGACTCTGCAGAAACCACCAAAGCCTCAAGCTTTCTCAATGCCGATACCCTGGCTTTGACGGGCCGATTGGCCGGGCATACCGCAGGCAGTGGCTTTGCCACCTATCGTTATGGGGCTCAGATCGGCACCCAAATGAAAGAAGTCTACCTCGGACTCAAAAATGGGGGCCCTGCGGGGACCGAAAGCGCCTTGATCAATGCCAAAGGTTTGGCCATGTCAAGTATTCGTGGGGCTGGCCTGGCTGGTTTGATCAGTGCGGGCACCTCCGCAATTGCCAACGGTCTGGGTGTGGTCAAAGGCAAAACCGATTCTCAGACAGCGATTAGCAATGTGCTCTCAGATACCATGACCGGTACCATTGGCGGTCTGGGTGCGGTGACCATTGGCGGGGCTGGCAATCTGGCCCTCGCTTCGTTTGGCGTCGTTGGCCTGCCTTTAACCATTGCCACTGTGGCTTTGGGCGCAGCGGGAGGCACTTTGATGGGGCATTTGCTGCACAAGGGCCGCAATCCTGAAACCAATCCCGAAACAGATACTCCAAGCCTAAAAACAGAGGGGAACAGCCCTTCTTAAATTCAAATTTCTGACTCATCTCATACTCCCTCGGCAGACCACATTGTGTGTCTGCTTTTTTATTGGCCTATTTCTGTGGTTAAGATCGGATTATCGCTGTAAAAAATAACGCCTTCATGCGTTGTTAAACTTTCAATGATAGGGATTTAATCCTTCTAGAATAGAAGTGTCAATCCAAATAATAGCCCCGTTTGTATTTTTGATTGACTCGAATAATTTGCTTCTATTATTTGGGTTTAATCCGTCCTTAAAATTCATTATTCAAAACTTCCTCTAAGATTAATGACCCCTTAACCTTGTCCTCACAAGATCTTGGGGGCCTTGGCGATATTTAAACTAAGAAAACAAATATACGGTTAACAGAAGATCAAAGGAGATTGAACCATGGGTGGAGTTGACGGATTGGTCAATAGCTTTAATCAGGCAATTTATACAGCTGGTGCTGTTCAAGGTGCTGTCGACACTATGGTTCCTGCGGTCTATGCTGTCAATGGAGCCGTCAACCAGGTCGCTGGTGTCTTTTCCGGAGATACCTATCAACAGACTCAGCCTTATCCTCCTTCTGTTTATCCCGTGAGTACCACAGGCAATGGATTTAATCTGATCAGCGGCATTCTCTCTGGTGGGATCACCGGTGGCATGATGCACAATCAGGTCTCTGATGCCTTTAAGTCTTTTAAAAGTCAGGGCATGGGCGCAGGCTTCAAAAATTTAGGTATGGCCACCCTTAAATCGGCTGGTATTGGCGGTTTGGTCAGCGGCTTGATCTCCGGGGTGCAAAACGGCGCAGCCGCTGCCCGTGGAGAAATGAGCAAAGCCGATGCAGGTGGCAATGTGGCTGCAGATACTGTCGGCGGTTTGCTCGGCGGTGCAGGTGCCGGTATCAGTGCTGGTTTGGGCAGCTTGGCACTGCGTTCCTTCGGTTTGGCGGGTATCCCTCTTACCGTTGCTGCGGCTGCGGCTGGAGCCCTTGGCTCGGTCGGTGTGAACTATCTCTACAATTCCAGCGGTCTGCGCGATAACCTTGCGGGAACCATGCGCAAAGCTTTTGGCGGCACCGATCCGGTTGCAGCACCTGCGGGTTATTACCAACAGCCTGCTTATGGTTATTAGTTTCTGTTTCAAGAACTAAACGGTTTTAAAGATTTTACCAAGATTTTACCAAGATTTTAGAAGAGTAATGGAGTTATCAAAATGAGTTTAACAGGTATTGGATCCAATCCCTATACGGCTACTGCTCCCAGCGTACAAACCAGCAACTACACCCCTTATTCGCCTTATACCCCTTCGACTGGTGATACCGGCGGTGGTACTTTTGGCGGTGATTTCTCTTCAATTGGCTCAATGGTAGCCAATGCTGCTGGTGGCGGTTTTGCCGCCCACAAACTGGGCAATCAGATGGGCCAGAATATCAAATCTATTTTCGGCAAGACCTTTATGACAGGTCTGAAAAACACAGCCTTGACGGGCCTCAAAGGCGCTGGTCTGTCGGCCTTGGTGAGTGCTGGTGTTTCTGTGGTGACCAACGGCGTGGGCATTGCCTCTGGCAGCACCGATGGCAGCACCGCAGTGAGCAATGTCATGAAAGACACCATCGGTGGTGCTGTGGGTGGTCTCGGTGCCGTCACCATTGGCGGTCTGGGCAATCTGGCCTTGGGCTCTCTGGGTCTGGCCGGTATTCCTTTAACGATTGCCACGGTGGCCTTTGGCGCTGTGGGTGGCGTGCTCGGCGGTCAACTCGCCAAGCCTCTGACCGACTCCTTTTAAGCTAATTAAGCTAAAAAACTTTTTAACTCTACATTACTCCCTCTGACCTGGATCTGCATTTTGCAGCCCAGGTCTTTTTTTATGTTTAATTGGCATCAAAGCCCCCAAAATAAAGGCTTTTCTTAACTAAAAACAAGCAAGATCTTAACCTGTTCTTTCGATAACTTAAACAGGTTAATAAACACAATGACAACTTTAAGCGCTCTCCCCACTACACCTTCTCTGCCCGCTTTGGGCAAGAGTCCCACTGCCGGTACCATTACCGCGCCGGTGATGGCGTCTGTCTCCCGTGAGGAGATTGAGTGGGCCAAGAAGCTCGACAAAAAGATGGAGTACGGCTATGTTCCCGACACAGCCGAACAGGATCGCTATAACAAAGTTGTTGGCCAACTCACCGGTATCAAAGACGGTGGTGGCTACGTCTATCAGGACACCACTTCTTTCAGCAATAACCCCCGTGGCTTTTCGGCCATCGGCAGCTTGGTTGGCCGCACTCTTTCCGGTGGTTATGTCGGCTATCGCTACGGCGGTGAAGTTGCCACCATCACCCACACCACTTATCAGAATGTCAAAAGCGGCTTTATCAACGGCCAATTTGGTCAGGCCTTTAAAGGTCTGGCGGGCGGTCTGAAACAGGTGGGCGTGATTTCAATCAAAGCAGGCGGCATCTCCAGTGCCATCAATGCGGGCACTTCTTTATTCGCCAATACCTTTGAAACCATCTCCGGTCGCCAAACCGCCAAAGAGGCTGTGGGCAATGTCGCCTCTGATACCGTCGGTGGCTTTTTATCCGGGATGGGGGCCAGTGTTTTCTCTGGCATGGCCAGCTTGGGTGTGACCCTCGCTGGAGCGGGTGGACTGCCGATCACCATCGCCGCTGTGGCCGGTGGCGCTGTCGGTAGCTTGTTGCTCGACAAAGCGTACAAAGCCTCTGGTTTGTTTACCTTGCTCAAGAGCAAGATTACCAAGACCTTGGAGTAAGGTTTCCTTCGACTCCCTTCGACACTTTGGCAAGCCTTCGGCGTGAGCGCTCAGTCGAACGCTCAGGGAACAATCCGCTCCCGTGGAACACAGAGAAGACGTGTCCTGGCAGCGTCGAAGCACGAACCGATCTCAATATTCACCATAAAAACCTGTTTCGGCAGGTTTTTATGCATTTTTTGGATCTGGGTCTGATCTTCTCTATTGGGCTTCCCATCCCGTTTTGCCACCGTTTGAAGACCCTCAAAAACCTGATTTTAGCAAAAATAACCCCAAAAATCTAAAAAAATGGGCAAACGGATCTTTTCTTTTAAAAATGATTATGATAAGATTAAGACATAGTAAAAAACTAGTAAAAAAATGATAAAGTTTATTTTGGGTTAATCGCAATGTCCGTATTCAAAATTCCAGCATTCCTTTCGCTGGCCCTCGTTTCAAGCAGCTTGATCACCGCCTGTTCTGCCACTCCCGTTGTGGCCCCCGCTCAAATCAGAGCTTTAAATGCCGCCCCGGCCCAGGCCGTCAAGAACCAAGATCGCTACCTCTGTAGTATCGAAGCCCGTGAAGGCCATTCAATTGTCAAAATTCTCGATCTGAATCAACAGGGCGTGCGCTCGGTGATGGTGCCAGGCAAAGTCAAAAGCATGGATGGTGTCCAAACCGAAGGCAAACTCTATGTCAATTCTGTCGCTCAGGGCAGTACAGATCAAACCCTCTACGAAGTGAATGTCCTCGATGGCCAAGTTCGCCGCCTGCTGTCTTTTTCTCAAGTCGGACTTGAAACTGAAGACTTTTTAATTCAAAATGGCAAACTCTATGCCGTGGGCATTCAAAACAAACGTCCCGCCCTGTTTAGCTACGATCTGCGGGCCTATGGCTGGCAGCCTGTGGTCTACGACTTCCAACCCGGCACCCTGCAATATGGTTCCCAGACCCAAGATCTTCAGGTTTTGCACTTTGGTGCCGCTTCTTTGACCCGCACCACGGTCAATTTGGCCAGCCGCCAGACTTACTCGGTCAATTACTCGTTTAATTACAAAACGGGTGAGCTGGGTTATAAAACTGCCCAGGCCAAAGGCTCTGAAAACTACCTCTACAGTGGTCTGATCTCCCGCAATGGCCGTTCGATCTTTGCCAGCATCAACGATAAAATCGAGCGCTACCAGATCGAAGACAAACAGATCAATCGCTTGGCCCCGATCACTTTGCCCCATGCTTTGCCCCGCTATGCCGCGCTTTCGCAAGACGGCCAACAGCTCTATGTCTCCCACAATCAGCAGAACCGCGTCAGCCGCGTGCGCTTTAATCCCGATGGCGTGACCTATCGGATTGAAGACATCGCCTTCCCCGGCACGCACCAGGAATTGGTTGTCTTCTAAATTTCATGGCGGGACTTTTGGCCTGGGCCACAGATATTCACCTCGATCATTGTGATGCCGAGGTGATTGCTGCGTTTGCGCACAGTATTCGGCTCAAAGACCCGAAGGCCCTGTGTCTGACCGGCGATCTGGCTGAATCCCAGAATGTGGCAAATTATCTCTCTGACTTGGCGGCAGAGCTGCAGATCCCCGTCTATTTTATCTTGGGCAATCACGATTATTACCATGGCAGCATCGCGGAAGTGCGTAGAGCCATGCTCGAACTCAGCCAGCAATCTGAATGGTTGCGCTGGATGCCCGCGTCGGGCTTGGTGCCCCTTTCGGCCACAACCTGTTTATTGGGCCACGATGGCTGGTCCGATGGCCGTCACGGCGATTATGCCACTTCGACGATCAAGCTCAAAGATTATCGCCTGATCTCAGAGTTTGCCGAAGCCGGTGAAGCAGGGCGCTTGGCGCTTTTAAACCAATTGGGTGATGAATCCGCCGCCTGGTTGCGGCCCCGTTTGAACCAGGCTTTGCAAGCATTTCAGCAGGTCTATTTGCTGATGCACCCCCCGCCCTTTCGCGAAGCCTGCCTCTATGGCACAGAAATCGCCGATGACAATTGGGCCCCGCACTTTACCTGCAAGGCTGTGGGGGATTTACTTGCAGAGCTGCTGCCGCTCTATCCTCAGAGCCAGCTCACGGTCTTGGCCGGGCATACACACAACCCCTGTGATATTCAGATTCTGCCCAATTTAAGTGTGCGGGTGGGAGCGGCGGAATACGGAACACCGGCTTTGGCCGCCTGTTTTGAAATCGCCTGAGTCTGCTTTAAGTCAGGCTTGCACCCGTGTTATGGTGAGCTTATTCGTGTAAAGATTCGTGCAAGAGGAGAATATCTATGAGCCCTTCCATTTATCAATTTGAGGTCAAAAATATCCAAGGTGAAACGGTACCCTTGGAGACCTACCAAGGCAAGGTGCTGCTGATCGTGAACACCGCCAGCAAATGCGGTTTTACTCCCCAATACGATGGCCTGGAAAAAATCTACAAAGAATACCAGGCGCAGGGCCTGGAAATTTTGGGCTTTCCCTGCAATCAGTTTGGCGCGCAAGAGCCAGGTTCCGAAGCGGAAATTGCCTCTTTTTGCCAGTTGAATTATGGGGTCAGCTTTCCGATGTTTGCCAAAATCGACGTCAATGGCTCCCATTCCCACCCGCTCTATGATTACCTCAAAACCCAGGCTCCGGGTCTTTTGGGTAGCAAAGATGTCAAATGGAATTTCACTAAATTTTTGGTCGATGCCAATGGCAAGGTGATCAAACGCTACGCACCCCAAGACAGCCCTGAGAGCATTGGCCGTGAGTTGAAGAAGTATTTGCCGAAATAAACCTGGGCAACTTTTAAAGCCGATTTAAAAGAACGGCCGTGGATCAATCGGGTTCCCGTTTTTGCGTACTTCGAGGTGCAAGTGGGGGCCGGTACTATAACCTGTGCTGCCCACAGCGGCAATGATCTGACCTTTGCGGACGCGCTGGCCGACGGTCACGTAATAAGCCGAGGTGTGGGCATAGAGCGTGACCAGACCTTGGCCATGATCAACCATGACCGCTTTGCCATAGCCGCCCATCCAAGAGGCGTCGATCACCACGCCGTGGTCGGCGGCCCGGATCGGTGTGCCTGCACCCACGCCAAAGTCAATGCCGGTGTGCAAGCGGGCCGTGCCAAAGATCGGGTGGGTGCGCCAGCCGAAGGGTGAGGTCATGACCGCGCCGGGTACGGGCGAGGTAAAGCGGCCACTGCCGAGGGGGACGGAACTCATGCGGCTGCCGCCTCCGCTGCGGGCGGCGTAGAGCTGGCGCAGGTATTCGGCAATCCGGCGTGACTCGGCTTCTAAGGCATTCATCTCTTTTTCGTAGACGGCCTTTTCTTTTTGTACGCGGGCCAGGTATTGCTGCTCTTTTTTCTTTTGGTATTCGTGCAGGGCTTTGGCCTGGGCCTGTTCGTGGGCTTTTTTGCCAAGAATCTGGCGCTTGAGCATTTGTTGGTATTGGTAGCGTTCGAGCTTTTCTTTGGCCAGGCGCATTTCGTCCAACATGTTTTGGTCCTGTTTGGCCAAATAGCGGAAATAGGTCAGGCGGCGCATAAAACTGGAGAGGTTTTGGGCTTCGACCAATTGATTGGTCTGGGAATAGCGGCGCAATTTGTACATTTCGCGCAGGCGATCTTGCGAGGCATCGAGGCGGCTTTCCCAGCTCTGTTCAGCCCGCAGCAATTGTTTGGTGATCACCTCCACCTCTTTGTGGGCGACCTCGTAGCGGCGGTTGGTTTTGTCGAGTTCGAGCTTGGTTTTTTCCAGCTCCTGTTGGATCTCCGAGATATTCTCTTTGGAGTTTTTCGCCTTTTTTTCCAGCTCTTGGATCTTGTTTTTCAGCTCTTTGATGCGCACTTCGTTGTTCTTAAATTCCTGCACTTGAGAGCGCACTTTTTGGCTGGAAGGCGCGCTTAAAGAAGGCGCGGTCGCAGACAGCGACAACGCCAGCATCAGCCCCGCTGATGCGATTAACGTGAGTTTATGAAAAGAGAAAGGAGATGTCATATCTTTATTGTACAAAAATCGTGGCCATAGAGACAACCAAACTAAAGATGATACTCAGCACCAAAGAGGCAATAATGCCCCAAACAACGAATTTTTTGTAATTTTTGCGAAACTTGCGGCTCATGGAGAGTGTGTTTTCCTGAAGTGATTATAAACGGTTTGGGCAACTTTGCGGGGCAGGCCCCCGGTCAGCATCAGTTCTTGAATCTCTGCTGCTTTAATTTTATCGACAGAGCCAAAGACCTGCAATAAATGGCGGCGGCGGTGGGGGCCAATGCCCTCAATGCCATCAAGTTCAGAGGTGAGGGTGCGCTTGCTGCGCAAACTGCGGTGATAGGTCAGGGCAAAGCGGTGGGCCTCATCGCGCAATTGCATCAGCAGTTTGAGCGCAGGTGAATGGCGCGGCAGGCGCACGGGTTCGCTGCGATCGGGAAAGATCAGCAGCTCTTCGCGTTTGGCCAGACCCACCAGTGCGGGTGGTGTCAGTCCCGCTTTGTCAAAGGCGCGCATCGCCGCGCTGACTTGGCCTTTGCCCCCATCGATCAGAATCAGATCGGGAAAGGCCAAGCCTGCCTGGGCCAGCTTGCGGTAGCGGCGCGTAACCACTTCTTCCATCGAGACAAAGTCGTTGGGCACACCTTCGGCGCTGCGAATTTTATACCGCCGGTAGAGCGAGCGGGCACTCATGCCATTTTCGAGTACCACCAGCGAGGCCACTGTCTCTTGTCCCTGAAAATGGGAGATATCAAAGCCCTCAATCAGGGCTGGGGCCTGTTCCAATTGCAGCAATTGGCGCAGTTCTTCCAGGCCTTCTACGGCCAGGTCGTAATGGCTGTCTTGCTCGGCTTTTTTGAGGCCCTGTTCGACATTTTTGCCGACCATTTCGAGCAGGGCTTTTTTGTCGCCGCGCTGGGGATAACCCAAACTGACCTTGGTCCCACGTTTTTCGCGCAGCCACAGCGCCAAAATCTCACTCTCCTCGATTTCTTGGGGCAGCAAGATCTCCGGCGGCACTTCGATATCACGCGAATAAAATTGGTAGAGAAAGCGGGTTAAAATCTCTGCGGTTTCGTCCTGCTGACGAATCGCAAAGGTGTGAGGCAGCGGGGTTTGCAGCAGGCCCTCGCGCACCTGAAAGACCACCACGTGGCAGAGCAGGGCATTGCGGGCAATGTGAATCAAATCCAGATTCCATTCGGGATTGCCGACAATTTTTTGTTTGCCCGCAGGCACAATAAAGCGCTGCAAGGCACCGAGGGTATCGCGCAATTGGGCAGCCTGTTCATATTGCATCAGACCTGCGTGTTGGCGCATACGCGCTTCAAGTTTTTCGCGCAAGATCGGCGATTTGCCTTCCAGAAACAGGCGAATGTCCTGCAGCATGTCTTTGTAATCTTCGGAGCTGACCTTTTTTTGGCAATGGCCCAGACAGCGCTTGATCTGGTAATAAATACAGACCTGTTTTTCTTTGCGGGGGTCTTTGCATTTTTCGACCGGGAAAATCTCACGCACAGCGTAGAGCAGGCTGTTGACTGCGCTGGCGCTGGGGTAGGGGCCAAAATACAGGGATTTGTCTTTGGCCGTGCGCTGCCGGACCATCTCGACGCGGGGATAGGCGTCTTGCCAGGTGATGCGGATATATGGAAAACCTTTGCTGTTTTTGAGCAGCGTATTGTAGCGGGGCTGGTGTTGGCGGATCAATTGCTCTTCGAGCACCAGGGCTTCCACTTCGGTATCTGTCAGAATGGTTTCGATCTGGGTCACCAATTCGACCATTTTCTCGATCTTGGGCCCGTGCAGGGGGCGACCGGTCTGAAAATACGAGCGCACGCGGTGGGCCAGCGAACGGGCCTTGCCAATATACAGCAATTGCCCTTCAGGGCCTTTCATTAAATAGACGCCGGGCTGAGATGGCAGGTGTTTGAGTTGTTCACTGAGCTGCATGTCTTCATTTTAACAGGCAAGTCAGGTTGAACTTGCCCTCCAAATGCTATACTTGGTAAAATCTGCGCAAACAAAGCCTGAGAACTGATGAATCCCAAAACAAAACGCTGGATATTTCTCTTTTTTACTGCCGCCCTGGCAGGTATTTTGTATTTGATCCACGAAATTTTATTGCCCTTTATTTTCAGTGGTCTGTTTGTCTATTTGCTGGCACCTTTGGTGGATTATCTTTCCAAACAGAAATTTTGGGGCCGCACCTTGCCCCGTGGTATCACGGTGATGCTGGTCTATGTCTTTGTGTTTTTGGGGGTGGCAATTTTGGGCCTGATAGTTTTGCCGCCGCTTTATCAGGAAGTTTTGCGCATGGGTCGGGATTTGCCCCATCAGCTTGAACATTTCAGGGCTGTAACCCTGCCTTCTTTGGTGCAGCAGGCCGAGTTTTACAATGCCAAATTTGGTTTGCGTCTGGATGTCGAGACCTATCTCGATCAGGGCTTAGAAACCGTGATCAAAGCGGGAAAAGGCCAGATTGAGTCCATGGTCAGTCATGTGCAAACCCTGATCAAATTGCTCTTTTCGGCCCTGAGTACATTTTTGGTGATCTTTATTGTGACGGCTTTTCTCCTGATTGATTTGCCCCGAATTAAAGTGGAGCTGATTCAGCTGATTCCCAAGCGCTATCGTCCCCTGGTGCTGGACTTGGTTCATGCCATCGACCGCGATCTGAGTGGCACGATTCGCGGGCAATTGCTGATTTGTTTGATCAACGGCACCTTGACCACCTTGGGATTGTTGGTGCTCAAGGTCAAATTTGCGATCACCATTGGTTTTGTCGCGGGTATTTTTAGTTTGATTCCCGTCTTTGGGGCGGTGATCAGCACGGTGCCAGCGGTGATTATTGCCCTGACGCAATCCTGGCTGACCGCTTTGGCCGTGATTGGTGTGATAATTATTATTCACCTGATCGAGGCCAATTTTCTCAATCCCAAAATTCTGGGACATACGGTTGAATTGCATCCGGCGATCATCGTCTTTTCGATTGTTGTTGGAGAGCATTTCTTTGGGGCTGTGGGGCTGCTCTTTGGTGTGCCTGTGGCTGCGATTTTGCGCTCAGTGCTACGCTATATCTATCTGACTTATTTGGCTGATCCCGAAGAAGAGGCAGAGCATGAACCTATTTTAGCCGAAGCGGAACAGGGGGCCGATTAAAGATGGCCAAAGACAGCAGTGGCGAATATTTTTCTAAATCCGATGAAGAGCATGTCAAGGCTGAAAAGCCGATGGCCCGTGGTCAGCACCACCAATTGCGCAATCAGTTTCTCGAAAAAGCCAAAAAATTCATGGACGACACTCCCCTCGGGGAAACCAAAAATCTACTCAATACCTTGATGGGCAAAGAGCCAAAGCAGGAAGAGACCTTGTCGCGGGATGCTCAAGAAGCCTCTTTTGAAGAAGATTGGGAAGATGATTGGGAGGGCGATGACGAGGAGGAAGAGTTTGACTATACCCAGCCTGAGACGATCCGGGTCGGTTATGAAAAACCGGGCAGCAATCCCCCACCCAAACGCAAAACAGTGGAAGAAGCCCGTGATGAGAGTTTTGACCTCAAATTTGGCGCACTTTCTGGCCTCTTAAATCGCTTTGGGGCCGAAGGGATTGAAGAAGACAAGCCCGAGGTCAAAAAACAGGCCCTGCAGATTGATATGGATGTTTTCAGGGCTTCGATCAAACAGGTCTATGTTCAAATGGCTGCCCAATCGGGTGAAAGTCCCGAAACCGACTGGCTCCGACCAGAACTGCTTTCGCTGCTGCGTTTGAGCAATAGCCCACAGGTGATCATGGAGTTTATTATAGCGGCACTTTTTGCGGCGACGCCTGAAAATTTCATGACCCAAAGTGATATTGCCTATGTCTATCGTCTATTGACGCAAATCGGGATTGATTTGCCCGCTGAAGATGTCGAAGATGCGATCGCCCAGACCTTTCTCTTTGCTGAACGGGTCCATCGGCTCTATCAGAAACTGGTGGAAGCTCCCCCCCAAATTCTGCCAGAGCAAGTCTTGCGCCAAAAAGAAACCCTGGCCAAACTCTTTATCCACCAAGTGGCACAGCATTATGAAACCGATCACAAGTCGGTGATTCGCACCCTGGCTGAACGCTGGACAGCCATTTGTCAGATCCTGGCACAGCATTTACAGGAGATCGAGCGCATCAACCAGCAATTATCGCTGTTTAAAGATCGCAAAACCGCTTCTTCGACGATTCTGGCCAAATTGCTGCGGGTTGAGCGTTTGGCTTGGGCGGAATGGGGGAAATTGACCCGTTTGGCCCAAGATATTTTGGCTCTAAAGAAAGTAACCTTGCTTTTAGAAGAACACGAAGCTTTGGAAAAACTGGCGTTATTTCCGCTTCAGCATCTTTTGGCTGAAGAGGCATTGTGGAGCCATTCCCCTTCCTGGGAAGACATTCAGACTATTTTTTCCGACTTTCATGCCCGTAAAAAAGTGGGCGGCGCCTCTGCTGAATCTCCCGCTGCTCCCCCCATTCAATTGGACCTGTCTCCGCTCAATCAGAAAAAAATGGTCACACGGGCCAAAGCGGGAGAGGTCAAGGCCTTGAAAGAAATTGACAGTTACAAACGCAGCCGCACAGCTCAAGTTCTGATCGATTTAGAAAAAATAAACAAAGCTTAAACTGGTTTTTCAAGTCTTGCCGAATTATTTCACTGGGGCAGGGTATAAAGAGACTAGTTTATATTTTTTAAGGAGTTTTGCCCATGCAGGTCGGCCCCTCTCAACCGCTTAATCCCACATTTGTCAATCAACTGCAGCAGATTACCTCAGATGGCAAAATCTCCCGTGACGAACTCAAAGACCTGAAGCAATTGGTTAAAGGCCTGGATGTACCCGAGTCTGAGAAGGCCGCTTTTCTCAAGCTGGCTGATAAAATGAAAGACTTTACCAATGTGGGCTTTTTTAACAATGGCGTGCTTGAAAAAAGTGAGATGGCTGAGTTGGAGAAAATGGCCGGTGGCCTCAAAGACTCGCAATTGGTGAATGAACTCTTCAGCCAGTTTAAAGATGCCGCCAACCCCGTTGAAGACAAGTCCTTCTTTGGTTCCATCGGTGACTTTTTCAAAAACCTCTTTTCCTGGGTGCCTTCTTCTGAACAGGCCCAGGAATCTGACTGCCAAGTCGACGTTCAAGGCCGCCCCGGTGCTTGTTTTGCGCCAACGGGTGATTTCCAAATGCCGGGTACTCCTGGTGCGGGTGGGACAACGGGGGTCGGCAATCCCCCCACGGCCCCTGGCGACACAGGCGCTTATACTTCCCAATGGTCCGAACGTGGTTTGGGTGCAACCCATCTCCGTGAGTCTCAGGCCAATTGTGGCCCGGCCTCGGCTTCGATGATCATGAAACAATTGGGTTTGCCTGCGCCTTCGATGCATGAAATTCGCCAAATGGTGGGCGGGCGTGTTTCGACCAGTGGCAATGAAGGTGGCGCCTTCGCCATTGGTACAGAGCAAGTAGCCGCAGCTGTCAAAAAACAGGCCGCAGCCCAAGGCCGCACGGTTACCTCCACCACCGAATCGCTGTCTGCAAACAGTCAGCAGGCCCTGGCCCAGATCAAGGCAAAACTTGATAAAGGCGAAAAAGTTGTGCTGCTGACCGGTGGTTTTGGCGGCACAGCGGGCCACTATACCGTGATCAAAGGGGTCAATCCCGATGGCACCTTTATTGTCGATGATCCTGCCCGTGGCCCCAATCAGGTGCGCACAGCCGCAGAATTGCAAACGGCCATGGACAACCGCCGTGCAGCCGGTAAAGGGATCAGCCAGATTATTTCGTTTGCAGGCTAAAAGTCCTGGTTGTAGTTGATCTTGAGTGTGGGTGGTGTGTTTGAACCCACGTTCAAGCTGGCCTCAAAAGCAGATTCTTTAAGATCTGTTCCATAGAGACGCAGGTTCCCATCCCATTCTTTCCCATTTGACCGTTCTAAGAGTGAAACGCGGCATTCCATTGCCAGGGGCTGTTCTTGCAGACTTTGAGTGGCGTAACTGAGTTGGTAACGGGTTTGGTTTAAACTTGGATCTTTGTGATTGCGCTCGCGCTCGAAGGCGCCTTCCCATTGGCTATCGCTCCATTTTCCTGAAAAGAGTTCTGATACTTGGGGTTTGTTCAGATAGCTCAATTCCCCGCTGGTTTCTGGGTCAAAACTGTGTTTGAGTGTGATTTGATTCGACTCGCTGACTGTCGCCGGAAGACTGCCTTCGCTGAGTACTTCACGGCTGTGATTGAGCTGGATTTGGCTGCTTTCGTTGAGCTGCCAATTGAGAAATCCCGTCTCTGCATCCAGATTGAAAAATTCAGCGATGGTCTCCCGTTGATTGAGGCCGAAAGAGAGCGTTTGAATTGTGCTGCCTATCCCAAGCTCTTGCATGGTTTGGGGGGCTATTGACCCTGCCATTGTTTGAAGGGGCTTGCTGCGCTCATGGGCATAAGTCAAATGGCTTTGGTCGTATTGCAAATGCAGGTTTTGGGCCACTGTTTTGTGCTCTGCTGTCTCGGTCTGTGTGGTGAGCACTGAGAGTGAAAGCGGATCGGGTGCTTCTTCTGTTGAGGGCTGATACGCCACTCCCAAGCTACGACTTTGGTTGGTTGGGTTGCTTGACCAACCCCCCGCAACCTGAAGGGCCTGTGTGGCTTGGTAACGGGCCAATCCCGAACGCGCTTGCTCTCCACTGTCCGATGCACTGAAACTCTGTTCCAAGACCAGCCATTCTTTGCCGAGTTCATCTTTGATTTGGGCTGTGGATGCCAGACTCAGATGACCCGCTGTATAGCTTCTCTCGCCAGATTTCCCGTGCTCAGGGATGGTTGCTGAAGCACTTTTTAAATCCTGTTTGAGGCTTTGACTGAATTCAAAACGCTGATTTTTTTCGCGCAGCCCAAAAGCGAGCTGAGAAGGTTGAAAATCTGCTTGTTCCCTCCCTGTTCCTTGCCACTGTCCCCCTAAATCCGAATCAAATGCCAGCTCAGCTGTTTCGGGGGAGAGGGGGAGTTCGGGGAGTGTTGTGGATTCTGGGCCGGCCTGGGGAGGGGCCTGTGTTTCAATTGAACTCCAGCTTTGCCCAGCTCTGGCGATACTGCCAGAACGCAGACCTTTGGCGGCATCTGAAACAGAGCTGTTTCGATTGACCAAAGACTCAGAATAGCCAGATACAATGGGGCACATAGATTTCTCCTCAGCGATTGCCTGGTCTTTGACTAAAGACGGGGCTTTTACTATCTTGAGGTCTGGGGCTTCTCAACGGGGGCTGTTTCTGCCCCCAATTGATTGATATTGATCAAAAAGCAGAAAGCCAGCAGAGAGTGCTCCCTGCCGGCTGATGCCAGATTTTAGACCTGGAGATGCTATTTTAAGCTTGCCCGCAGAGCGTCGCGGATCTCTGTTAACAAAATCTCTTCTTTGCTGGGCTCCGGTGGGGCGGCTGGAGCTGCTGGTTTGGCTTCTTCTTTTTTCTTGAGATTATTTAATAATTTGATCATCACAAAGACTGCCAGGGCCATCAAGGTGAAGTCAAACACTGTTTGTAAAAAAGTGCCAATATTGATCGTCACGGCCTGAGCGGTGACTTTGCCTGCTGCATCGGTTACCGCCGCTTTGAGCGGGATTTTGATATCCGTAAAATTGACGCCACCGGTCAGCAATCCCAAGGGAGGCATAAAGACGTCAGCCACCACTGAATTTGTGATTTTGCCAAAGGCCCCACCGATGATCACGCCTACGGCGAGATCAATGACATTGCCTTTCATGGCAAACTCTTTAAATTCTTGAACAAAACCCATAAATGATAATCTTTCTATTTCTTTGCTACTGTGTATTGCTGATTATTTTAAGTGCTATATCAAAGGCCTAGCGATTGACTGGACCTGGGTATTTCTGCTGCAGCAGCGGGGTGGCCCCTTTTGCTGCAATCACCGAACGATAGGCCTCGACCCCATCTGTGGGAATGCGTGTCAGGCTGGGATCGTTGAGGGCGTCGACGCGATAGAGTCCGAAGGCGGAGTCGAAGTCGCCCCACTCGTAATTGTCGGTGATTGACCAATGATAATAGCCGATCACTTTGGCGCCGTCTTGCATCGCCCGCTGCATGTGATAGACATGATGCACAATATGATCTGCCCGTTTCCAGCCATCGGCGCGGGGCTTGTTTTGAAAGAGCCCAATGCCGTTTTCGGCAATCACAATCGGTTTGTTAAAGCGGCGGTGATAATCCATCAGCACATTGTAAAGGCCTTCAGGATAAATCGGCATCCGCCAGGTTTCATGGGCATTCATGACCTGTTCCAATTTGGTAAAACGGTAATAATAGTCAAAGGCAACATAGTCAAAACGGCCCAAGAGCGCGACTGTTCCATTGTTGCGGGCCGATGCCTCGCTGGCATAGTGAGAGGGTTTAAACAATTGTTGGGCGTGAATGCCGTAGGCATATTCTCCGCTTTTGAGGCCGTCCATAAACCAATCGCTGTCAGCAAAAGCTTCAATTGTGCGGGTGTTCATGGCTTCGGGAGAGGCGGCAAACGATTTGGGACTCTTGGCAAAGGGATTGTATTGGAATTGAAAAATATTTGAGGAGACCATGGCCTGGGGGTTGATGCCATGAAGGCGATCATAGGCGCGGGCATGGGCTTTTAAGACATTCCAACCAGAGCGCAGAAAGCCCAATGGCGAGCGGGTGCCAGGTGGGGTTTTTCCAAAGAGGTGGGCAATGGGCAGCCAGATATTGGGCTCGTTGAAGGTGATCCAATAGCGCACGTCGCTGCTGAGGGCGCGCGCTACTTTATCGGTATAACGCAGATAGGCATCAATGCTGTCGGGGTCTTCCCAGCTTCTCAAACCATCGCGATCACTGTCGATATCAAGCCATTGGGGATAGGTAAAATGCACCAGGGTCACCAATGGCTCCATGCCATGTTTGCGCACAGTTTGTACGATTTTGCGGTAATGGGCGATTTGGGCTTCGTCAAAAACCCCAGGTTGGGGCTCCACCCGGCTCCACTCCACACTCATGCGGAAAGAATTGACACCCATTTGTTTGGCGAGCAGAATATCTTCTTCATAGCGATTGTAAAAATCCACAGCTTTGCCGCTGCGGTGTTTGGTTTTGCCAGCCTGCTCCCAAAAATACCATTGGCTGTTGGTCTCATTGCCTTCGGCCTGATAACCTGCTGACGAAACACCCCACATAAATTGATTGGGGGTTGGGCGCACAGCCGTTGCGTTTAAACGCGAAACAGCAGCAGGAGCTTGGTTCTGAGGCTGGGGTACAAGCGTTTGACAAGAAAACACAAAGAGAGAGGCGGTTATCAGCTGAAAAACCGCAGCAAGACGTTTGGATTTGATCAGATTCATGCTAACCATCACAAAAAAATCGATTTGTTTTAATCATATCTTAAATTCAGAGCAAAGTAAATCTCAAAATGGGCTCCTTTTTGGGCCCAACTGTGATCGGGGTCTATTGTCCAATTCTTTTGTTTTTCCTACAATACCGATTGTTTGTTTTGAACCGACTGGAATTCTATGAGGAAATAGTATGAAAAAAGTGATGAACCAGCGTTACTCATTGGGATTGTTTTTGGGCTTGAGCTTGTTACTCGGGGCCTGTGACAATACCACTACAAATGGTCCTAAAAATGTGGTGAATCAAACCACCAATACTGCCCCACAGGTGGTGAACAATACCACTATTATTCAACAGGTAGGGGCATCTGCCTCTCCGGCCACGGCATCAACCCAGGCGTCAGCGGCACACACCGGTTCCCCTGCGCCAACGGCCAATCCCAGTGGAACGTCCACAGCCAGCTGTGGCAAGCTGAATATCCAGGCTGATGGCTCTTGGGATTTCCCGCGCCCAGATAAAACCCCCCGCATTCTAAAAACAGGTGATTACCAGCTTTTTCAGGATGGTTCTGCCAAAATTACCAAGGCTGGAGAACCGGATGTGGGCGCCATTATCAAGGCTCCCGCCTGCAATACAGGGACTGCGACGACCTCCGTTATCAACGCCTCTCCCACACCTGCCGCCAATGCCCAGACAGCTTGTAAATTTGATATCAAAGCCGACGGCAGTTGGAATTACCCGCGCCCAGATAAAACGCCGCGCATTTTAAAAAAGGGAGAATACCAACTCTTTCCAGATGGCGCAGCCAAAATTACCAAAGCTGGAGAACCAGATTTTGGGAAGGTCGTTCGCCCTGGTTGTTAAGGGCGACTCCGATCCTGACAAAAGCCGATCCTATTGCTTCTACAGTATGGTCGGCTTTTTAATTTGTTTAGCCCAAGAAGGCAAAAATGCCCATCAAAAATTCAAAAATAAATTTGGCCATACCATAGAGGGTTCCAAAAAAGACCTCTTTGACGCCGGGTACAAAGACCAAAACGATCAGAATCACAGGCCCATAAGCACCGAGTTCATCAAGTTTAAACTGCCATGGCCGGGGTAAAAAACCCCTTAAAATGCCTGCGCCGTCTAAGGGGGGCAAAGGCACCAGATTAAACAGCATCAGCAGCAAATTTAACGAGGCAGAGAGAAAGAGGGGCTCAGCAAAAAAGCTTTGGCCAGTGTGGGTGCTGAGAATCAGCAAAACAATACTGAGTATCGCCAAAAATAGATTGGCCAAAGGTCCAGCCGCAGCGACTGCAGGCATCTGCCAATTGGGGTTGCGTAAATTGCGCGGATCTACAGGTACCGGTTTGGCCCAGCCAAAACCAACCAGCAGCACCATAATGGCTCCCAAAGGATCCAAATGGGCCAAAGGGTTCAGGGTTAAACGTCCCTCTTTTGCGGCCGTATCGTCGCCAAAAGCATAAGCCGCATAAGCATGAGCGGCCTCATGCATGGTGATCGAAATAATAAAGAGGGGAATCAGGATCAACAGATCCAATGGGTTTGAGCGAAAGATCATAGTACCTCTTGTCTTTGCTGGATCAGTTTTTGAGCCAGGGTCATTTCGTCGTCATGGCTGTGGGTTTCACCGTCGAGTCGGGCCCGCAGCAATTCGTTTAAAAGGGCCCGCATGTGTGGGCCAGGTTTGAGCCATTGTTTGAGTTCATGGCCCGTTAAAAAAGGTTTGAGGTTGCGCCACTCCAACCAATAGCGTTCAATCGTAAGCGCCAGTGGGCTCTCTGGATAACGTGCCAGCCAGAGCCAAAGCGTCAGATCGGGAATGGCTTTGAGCGCGGCATAAATGGCACTGGGGGGCATTTTCGACCAGTCATTTTGTAAATAAGTCTGGCTTTTTTGTTCAAAGGCCAACCAGGAGCGCAGTTGGTGTTGATTCAACTCCAGTTTGGGCAACAGGGCTGGGCGTTTTTCTAGCGGGACCGCTTCGAGCAAGAGGCAAAGGGGCGCTGCCCAGGCATCGTGGGCCTCTGCAAACCAGGGCTGCCACTGTTCCAGACGGTTCAAGGCGTCCAGCAGTGTCTCATTCAGTTTCAAATGGGGATCCAGGCAGCGCAAAACCCCCAGCTCGGACAAACGCAAAAGACAGGGAATCGGGTCGTCAAAACTCAGTACTTTGCGCAATTCAACCCGGATCCGGGCTGAGCAGAAACCATCAAAAAGACCGCTTTTCATTGTGTCTGCAATCAGCTCAGCCGTCTCGCTTTCGATCTGAAAATCCAGCGCCTGTTCGAGGCGACAGGCCCGCCAAGCGCGGACAGGATCTTCGCGAAACTTATCTGGGTGCAGGGTGCGCAAGTGGCGGTGTTGCAAGTCGTGATAGCCCTCAAAATAATCGATCAATTGGCCAAAGTTGTCTGGCAAAAGGGCAATTGCCAAGGCGTTGACACTAAAGTCGCGGCGGTCGAGATCGGCGTGTAAATCGCTGAAAGCCACTTCGGGATTGGCTCCTGGATAGGCATAACTCTCCGTTCGGGCCGTGGCAATGTCCAACTGAAGTCGCTCGTCGGGTTTGAATTTGCCCAATTTTGCGGTGCCGTATTGTTTAAAGACCTGCAATTGACCGCCCAAGCGGCTCTGTAATTCGCGCGCCAGGGCTTCTGCGCGAGCTTCCTCTCCCTGGTTTTCAACCACCAGATCGATGTCCCAATCAAACGCGCGGTGGGGCAAGAGCAGATCGCGGATGCTGCCGCCGATCAGGTAGACCTTGAGATTTAAATCGGCAGCAGCCTGTCCCGTCTGCTGGAGCAAATCCAGAACGGGAGGGGGGAAATAGTTTTGCATCAAACGAAGCAGTTGCATAGGCAAATTGTACCAAAGGAAAAGGGGCCCGGAGGCCCCTTTGGAATTTTTAGGTGAACGTCAGTGAGCCGTGAGGCTTACATCATTCCGCCCATGCCGCCCATTCCGCCCATGCCACCCATGGGGTCTCCGCCACCGGATTTCTTGTCGAGCTTTTCGACGACAAGGGCTTCGGTGGTCAGCAGCATGGCTGCGATACTGGCTGCATTCTGCAGAGCTGCGCGAACAACTTTGGCAGGATCCACAATACCGGCTTGGATCATGTTTTCGAAACGGCGATCCAGGGCGTTGTAGCCAACACCTTGCTCAGCGTTGCGAACTTGCTGAACGATGACAGCGCCTTCTTCACCAGCGTTTTCAGCGATCTGACGCAGAGGAGCTTCAAGTGAACGAATCACGATGTTGAAGCCGACTTTTTCATCAGAGCTGAGTTCTTTTTCGTTGGCCAAAGCATAGGCTTTGAGGTTGGTAGAGATCTGGAGCAGAGCGGTACCGCCGCCAGCCACAATGCCTTCTTCAACAGCGGCTTTGGTGGCAGACAGAGCATCTTCGATGCGCAGTTTGCGGTCTTTCAGTTCGGTTTCGGTAGCAGCACCCACTTGGATGACAGCAACGCCGCCTGAAAGTTTGGCCAAACGCTCTTGCAGTTTTTCACGATCGAATTCGGAGTCGGTGTCTTCCACCTGACGGCGAATTTGAGCGATACGTTTGTCGACGGCTTCTTTATTGTCGCCACCGGCAACGATGGTGGTTTTGTCTTTGGAGACTTTGATCTGGCGGGCATAACCCAGCATTTCGACAGTCATGTTGTCGAGTTTCAGACCGATGTCTTCGCTGATGACCTGACCACCGGTCAGGATGGCGATGTCTTCCAACATGGCTTTGCGGCGATCGCCAAAGCCAGGGGCTTTGACAGCGACGCTGTTGAGCACGCCACGGAGTTTGTTGACAATCAGGGTTGCCAGAGCTTCGCCTTCGACGTCTTCAGCGATGATCACCAAAGGACGGCCAGAGCGAGCGACTTTTTCGAGCACGGGCACGAGGTCGGCCACGGCGCTGATCTTGCGGTCGGTCAGCAGGATGTGGGCTTCTTCGTAAACGGCTTCCATTTTGTCGGAATCGGTCACCATATAAGCGGAGACATAACCTTTGTCGAACTGCATGCCTTCAACCACTTCGAGTTCGGTGGAGAGACCTTTGGATTCTTCAACGGTGATGACGCCATCTTTGCCAACGGCTTCCATGGCTTCAGCGATCAGGCTGCCCACAGTGGTGTCGTTGCCTGCAGAAATGGTGGCAACTTGGCTGATGGCAATTTTGCCTTCGATCGGTTTGGAGACGCTGCGGATTTCTTCTACGGCGATGGCCACTGCTTTTTCGATTCCGCGTTTGACGAAGATCGGGTTGGCACCGGCGGTGACGTTTTTCAGGCCTTCGCGGATCATGGCCTGGGCCAGAACTGCGGAGGTGGTGGTGCCGTCGCCAGCAACATCATTGGTTTTGCTGCAAACTTCTTTGACCAGCTGAGCGCCGGTGTTTTCGATTGGATCTTCCAGTTCGATTTCTTTGGCGATGGTAACACCATCGTTGATGATCTGGGGAGCACCGAATTTCTTTTCAAGAACCACGTTGCGGCCACGGGGTCCGAGGGTCACTTTAACGGTATCTGCTACCGCATTGACGCCGCGCTCGAGGGCGTGACGTGCATCTTCACTGTGTACGATTTGCTTAGCCATTGGATTTTTTCCTCCTGATTATCTTTCAACGATGGCGAGAATGTCTTTTTCTGAAATAATCAGAAGTTCTTCGCCTTGGGATTTCACTTCGGTTCCGCCGTATTTGGCAAAGATCACGCGATCACCTTCACGCACTTCCATCGAAGAGCGTTTGCCATCTTCCAGCATCTTGCCGGGACCCACAGCCAGCACTTCGGCTTCCTGGGGTTTTTCTTTGGCGGTTTGGGGCAGCAAAATGCCACCGCTGGTTTTATCTTCACCTTCAACTACTTTTACAACCACCCGGTCGCCCAGGGGCTTCAAAAATGTCTTTGCCATGATGTCTAGGACCTCCATAAAATTTGGCATATTCTAAAGTATCTTTTAAAGCTTTTGCGCATCAACGGCGCTTTGCATCAGTCTACTTAGGATACGATTGTTTGTTGTTTATGTTTAGCACTCACTCACATAGAGTGCTGATACATGTATTCATGATGAACGATCCAATTTGAAGTGTCAAGGGAATTTTCTATCTGAATTTAAAAAAAGCTTAGTTTTTTAAATTCCCGAGTTTTGAGACTGTGATTTGATCTGGGCGATTGTTAGGCGATTATTAGGTGCTGATTCAACTTGAGCCATTATCACTCGTGCATCCAGAGCGCCAATTTTGTTCTAAAAAAATGTTCTAAAAAAAAGCGGAAGACTTTTTGGAGAAAAAGCCTTCCGCTTCTAATAAAATAGACTCAGCGTTTAATGGTGTTCTGCGACCACAGCCCCAATATAAGAGGCAGTCAACATCGAGAAGATGAAGGCCTGGATAAAACCGACCAAGACCTCCATGGCGATCATGGGCAGTACCACCACACCGGTAATAATCAGCGGAGCTGTCAAGAAGAGCAAGATGCCCATCACGATTTCGCCACCGATAATATTGCCGAACAAACGGAAGGTCAAGGAAAGCGGACGGGTGATATCTTCCATCATATTCAGGGGGAAGAGGAACCACATCGGCTGAAAATAGTGTTTGAAGTGGGCCAGACCCTTTTTGCGGATGCCAAAATACCAATAAGAGGCCACGGAGATGATCGCCAGAGCGCCGTTGGTATTGACGTCGTTGGTGGGGGAGGCAATTTCAAAACCATGGGGTGTGCCCATTAATTCGAGTACACGCCAGGGCAAAAGCCCCATCCAATTGCAGCAGAGTACGAATAAAAAGATCGTACCGATCAAGGGGACATAGCGGAAGGTCTCTTTGCTGACCTGTGCTTTGACAATGCCATGGGCCAAATCAACGAGGGATTCAAAAAAGACCTGCTTTTTGGCGGGTTTCTTGCTGAGTTGGCGGGTGGCGGTAAAGGCCAAAGTGATAATAAAGGCCATGACCAACCAACTGCCCAAAAGGGTGTCGAAGTGGACTTTAACACCCCCCACTTGCAGATTAAAATGGCCGGGGGGATGGTAGGTTGAACCTGGGGCTGCATGTTCGCCACCGGCTGCGGCATGGCTGTCGCTGCTGTGTTCTGTGCTGTGTTCAGTTACCGAACGCTCTGCCGTGAGTGTGTGCTCAGAGGGGGTGGTACTGGAATGCTCCGTGCTGGAGCTTGCGCTGTGTTCCGTGGTGGATGCGCTGTTGTGCTCCGTGCTGGAGGAGGAGCTGTGTTCCATGGTGGACGTGCTGCTGTGCTCCGTGGAGCTGTGCTCGTTGGTCGCTGGTGGATGTTCTGTTGCTAAGGCAGGCTGCACAACCGTTCTCCTTTTGTTTTGCTTGATGAAAATCTTCTGAGTAAGCGTTGATTCAATTGGGTTCTTATGCAAGATTCTTGCAAGATTCTGCTTGAAGTTCAAGGCCATAAATAAGGCGTATTCTTACTCATGCCAGGGAATTTTAACACAATCTCCCGGCTGCGACCAGAAGAAAAGAACATCCTAACTGTGCGGTTTTTTGCGGCTAGATTGGCTCACTTGAATGGCCTGACTGAATCACTGTGTCGGGGACGAGAGGTGTGTCAATTCTTCATATTTGCGTCGGATTTCCTTGAAATCTTGCCAGGCCAGCCATTTGGGCGACCCCTTTTCTTTCGATTCGTTGCGCAAGAGATAAGAAGGATGAAAGGTGGCCATGCACCAAATATTCTGCCGCAAAATCCACTCGCCGCGTATGCGGCTGATGGGGCGCGGATCGGCGAGAACGCCTTTCACAGCCGTTGCGCCGGTTAAAACCAAGATCAGGGGCTGCACCGCTTGGATCTGCCGTTTTAAATAGGGAAAACAGGCGGCCATTTCGGCCTGTGTGGGTGTACGGTTGCCGGGCGGACGGCATTTGACCACATTGGCGATATACGTGTCTTGCTGGCGATCAAAGCCCACCGCGTTTAACATGCGGGTGAGCAATTGCCCAGCTTTGCCCACAAAAGGCACCCCGATTTCGTCTTCGTTTTGGCCGGGGCCCTCACCCACGATCATCAGTCGGGCATGGGGATTGCCGTCGGAAAAAACACTGCGGGTGCGGCCACGGTGCAATTCACAGCGGGTGCAATTGCTGCAAATCTGAGCCAGGTGTGTGAGGTAGTCTTCGCGATTGCTTTCAGTCGCCATTGCCTGTTTTGCCTGAGAAGGGTGGGATGCTAAGAATCAGCAAGATTATAACATGGGGACACAAGAAAAAAGATTCCTTGCAGAGGCTCTGAAGCTCATTCTGACTTGCTTGGCAGTGGAATATGCTATGCTATAATAGTTTTTCATAGAGTCTTTCATAAACAATTCCACCAAATTCGGGAAGAGAGAAATAACCCCATGAGCGATTCCGAAACCCAAGTCTGGGAAGACGAAGAAATGAACACACACACTGATCCTTCTCTGGATGAAGCCTTGGACGGTATGTTCCCCACCGATGAGCCAATAGAGATCATGGCTGATGCGTCGGCTGATGTTGCATCTCTGGATGCTGAACTCGACAATATGTTTCCCACCGATGAGGAGCCTACTGAATTTGTGGCTGAAGCAACTGAAGAAGCGGCTGCCGAAGAGGCCGCTGAAATGGACTACTCCGACTCAGAAGTGGCGTCGGCCGATGAGCCCGCTGGCGAAGTCGCTTATGCCGACGAACCCGAGTTGGTTGAAGAAACCGAGCTGGTCGAAGAAGAACTGGATGTTTACCCTGCTTTTGATGAATCTGAAGAAGAAGCGGTTGCTGAAGCCGTGGTTGTGGCTGAAGAGAGCTATTCAGAGCCCGAAAGCAGTTCTGTCTCTCAAGGTGCTGATGATTTTAATTTGGCTACCTTGAATCAATTGGTTGACGAAATCCGTCAGGAAAGTCAGCGCGTTTCTGATATGAAAGCCTCTGTGGCCAAAGCCCTTTCGCTGATTCAAGAAATGTCTGAATCGCTGAAATCGTGATCGCCCCGTTTGAAGCCATTGTCCACAAGCATCAGGAACTGACAGAGCTTTTGTCAGATCCTGATGTGATTCGCGATCAGGAGCGCTTTCGCAAATATGCCAAAGCCCACGCGGAGCTGGAAGAAAAAGTTGGCATTTACCACGAGCTGGAAAAGGTCAGCCAGGATTTGGCCAATACCCAGGAAATGGTGCGCGAAGAACAAGACCCGGATATGCGGGAATTGATTCAAGCTGAATTGGCTGAGTTGTCTGAGCGCCAAGTCAAATTGGAAAAACATTTGCAATTGCTGCTTTTGCCCAAAGATCCCAACGATGAAAAAAATATCCTGCTTGAAGTGCGGGCTGGTACAGGGGGCGAAGAAGCAGCCCTCTTTGCCGCCGATCTGGTGCGCATGTATACCCGCTTTGCCGAGTCCAAAAAATGGAAAACCACCCTGCTTTCGGTCAACGAAACCGGTCTCAACGGGATCAAAGAAGCGGTGATGTCGATCGAAGGGGACAGCGTATACAGCTATCTCAAATATGAATCGGGGGTACACCGCGTGCAGCGTGTGCCCGATACCGAAGCCTCTGGCCGGATTCACACTTCAGCTGCGACTGTGGCCGTGATGGCTGAAGCCGAAGATATCGATATCGAGATCAACCCAGCCGATTTGCAGATGGACACCTTCCGTTCAGGGGGCGCCGGGGGCCAGAACGTGAACAAGGTTGAGACGGCTGTGCGGATCACCCACGTGCCAACTGGGATTGTTGTGGCCTGCCAAGAAGAGCGCTCACAATTGCAGAACCGCATGAAGGCAATGATTATGCTCAAAACCAAAATGTTGGATCGTCTGACCCAGGCCCAACACGATGAACGCGCAGACGCGCGCAAATCCCAGGTGGGCAGCGGCGACCGCAGTGAACGCATTCGCACCTATAACTTCCCTGAGGGCCGCGTGACCGACCACCGGATTAAATTGACCCTGTACAAATTGCCAGAGATTCTCAATGGCGATGTACACGAGTTGATCGATGCCATGATCACCGCTGACCAGCAGGCCAAACTCGAAGAGTTAACCCAGCAAGATGACACGGTGATGGCTTAGCCCGCGTGGTTTAAAGCTTTAAATTTAGAGCTTCTCGATATAAAAAGGCAATTGCTCGCGAATCAAGACAGGGGTTTGCAGGGGCATCATTTGCGATAGCTCCGTCACGTCTTGGTTGAACATGCGCACACAGCCATGTGAGGCCTCCGTGCCAATGCTGGCGGGATTGTTGGTGCCATGCACCGCGTAGCCCGCCCAATGTCCGCGCGCGTATTCTGCTGGGGTATAGATCAACATCCGTCGCACGCCCCAACCGGTATTGGCATAAGGCATGACCTCTTTGCGGGCCATGATAAACAGACCCAAAGGGGTGGGGGTACGGGGGCGTCCTGTGGCTATGGGATAAATCTTTTTGAGGATCTGATCCTGGACATAGTAAAGGGTAAAATTGTATTTGTCCACCAGCGCAAAAGTGGGGCCGGGTGGGGGGCCCAGATTGTAAAGGGTGAATTTTTGGGTCTGGGGTTGAGAGCCTGTGTCATCCAGGGTTAGCGTCAGCTCATTTTTGCCTGGTTTGAGTGGGATCGAAGGTAAGCTGAGTCCTTTTGACGTGTTTAAACTGTTTTGGTAAACCGAACGCCCATTGAGTTCGAGATTTAATGAAACGGTGGCTTTGGGCCGGGTTGAAGACAGAAGTGAAATCCAGGTGCCTTTGAGATCGGTCAGTACTTGCCTGTCTGAAAGTGAGACAAAAGGCAATTCCAACCCCTGATCTGCTTCTTCTGCTTGGGACCATTGCAATTCAACACTGTTGGTTTTGGGCGAACTGATCGGTGAGAGTTGAAAATCCTGTTCCAGCGAAATTGCCTGGGCAGGCAGACTCACAATCAGCAGACCCAAGCTTAAAAACCATTTTTTCAAGATTCTATCCTCCCTTTAGAGCCCCCGTATGAATGAGGGTATTAATAATCGCGGACCAAAATTTGGCTGACTTTTTGATTTTTAACATAAAAGTCGGTGCCTTTGCGGCCCCCCAAGCTGTATTTGAGGTAGATTGCGCCGCGCTGTAGTTTTTTTAATTTATTGCCGTAGGCTTTGACCAACTCTGCTTCGCTAGAACCGACATGAATGCCTTCGGGGGTGGCAAACTCGGGGCTGTTGATTTCAAAGATAAAGATTTTGTGTTTGACATCGCTGTAGACCTGCAGGGCGTAATTCTGGTTGGCGGGATCTTTTTTGCCAAAATAATAATAATAGACGGTTTGACCTTCATACTCTGTGTCTTTGCCACTGACTGCCGGTTTTTGGCCCAGGGTTTTGCTCAATTGCTGAATGCCGGTTTTATCTGGGGTGCCCAGATTGACTTGGGCCACGCTTTGACCGGGAATAAAACTCTGTTTGGCCAAGGCCAGGGCGGGCAAAGCCAAGCTGATGAGCAGGGCAAATGTAAATTTGCGTAACACGTTCAAGATCCTTTGTTTGATGATATATTCATTATGCCTGATTCTTTTAAGAGAGACCAAGCCTTCTGAAGGTCTGAGCTTGGTATACTCGGGGTTTTGGGTTAAACTAATAGAACCGAAGAGAGTGAATCATTGGATCAAAAATGGGACAACGTAAGCAATCGTGAAGCAGCAATTTAAAAGCGTTTTTCTAAAAAATACCCCGGTCTTTGTCAGTATGATGGGGGTTTTGTTTGCCCTTTTGCTGATCAGTGCCTATCTCGGTGGCGGCATGCAGGGGCTGGAGAGCACGATCCAAGACTCTTATTTCAAAACCCGGTTTATCAATGCCAAGCCCCATCCAGATATCGTTTTGGTGGGCCTTGATGATGCCACAACTGCCAAAATGGGTTATCCGATTGCCCGCACAGAATATGCCAAGTTTTTGAATATGCTTTCAGAGCAAGGCGCCAAAGCGGTAGGCTTTAATATTCTCTTTGGCTCGCCCAATAAAGATCCCAAAGTCGACCAACAGCTCTTTGATGCCGTGGCCAAAAGTAAAAATGTGGTGATGCCCTTTTTCTACGATTATTCCAATGGCAATACCAACGCCCCCATGCCCAAATTGCAGGAGCTGATTTACGCCCTGGGCAATGTCTCTTCTTATCCCGGAGACACCACCCATTTTATTGAAGCCCAGGCGATCAACCAAAAAGCGGTGCCCCGCCAGGTGATTTTTCCCATGGGGCTGGAATTGGCCCGGCTCTACCTTGGCCTGGAGGCTTCAGATATCCAGATTCAGGAAGGGCAAATGCTCTTGGGCAAACACAGCCGTTTTCCCCTGGAGAGCGATCTGATTCGGCTGCATTACCAGGGGCCACCGGGCTTTTTCCCGATGGTCTCGTTTGCCGATGCCGTGTCAGGCAATGCCAAGATCAATTTTAAAGACAAAGTGGTCTTGATTGGGGTCTATTCCCCGACGCTTGGGGATGTCACCACAAGCCCTTTTGGCGATCAGGCCAGCAAACCCATGTACGGGATTGAAATTCAGGCCCATCTGATCCAGAGTTTGATCGACAAAAAGCCCCTGTACCATGCCAGTCCGATGGTGATAATTATCGTTCTGCTCTTGATCGGGGCCAGTGCGGGCTTGTTTTTGCCGCGATTTGCGATCTCCCACCAATGGGCTATTTTGACGGGTCTGTCTGTTTTTTCGCTTTTGATGGGTTTCTTGTTGTTTAACGTGGCGCATCTTTTGATCGATATTGTGCCCGTTTTCTGTTTCAGCATTATGATGGGAGCCGGGGTCACGATCATGATCTCGGTGCGCTCCAATTTGGCGTTGAACGAACAGATTCAAGGCATTCAAGAAGATCAGCGCAAGACCCCCAAGCAGAATTTTAATCAAAAAATTGAACATACCCTGACAGCGCTTTTGTATATCAGTCAAGCGGCCTGGGTCTGTTACCGCGAGTACAACAGCGATAAAAAGCAAATGGTTCTGCGCGAGGTCAAAAGCCGCGATGGCAAATACACCGAAGACGGTCAGGGCGATTCAGACGAAGAATTGGATGAAAAGGACCTGCCCACCCGGTATGAGCACCTACCGCCTTATTATCAGGCTCTGTCTCCCCAAGAAGTGCCGGTGCGGGCCGTCCCGCTGGATTTTCAGCGTCTGCCCGATTCCCTTAAAGAGGCTTATACCACGCATCTCGACTTTAAGCGGCGCTACGGTCAGCTCAAAGATAGTCAATTTGTACTTTTGCCTTTCTTTGATCCCCACCGCCAGTTGATTGGCATCTTTGAGATCTTTTATCCCGTCAAATTAGAGATGGATGATCTCTCTGGGCAGCTTTTGGAAAATATCCACAATGCAGCCACGACAGCCTTGACCCAGACCTTTGCCAAAGAGGGCCCTGCCCGCGACCTGATTCCGGGGGTAGAGGAAAAAATTGAGGCCCTGCGCCAATTGCGTAAACAAACCCAGGACGATGCCCTGTTTTTCCAAACCGTTTTGCAAAGCACGACCAATCCGGTGGTGGTCTGCAACCAATTGGGTGAGATCAATTTTTACAATGAAAATTTTGTGCATACCCTGCGCCTGTCAGAAGATCTCAATCTGACCCATGCCAATATTATCCAATTGCTGGGCCGGGTGTTTAATATGCAGTCTCAGCAATGGCAGGATATTTGGCAGACCACTGTTTTTCGGCGCAAGCAAAAAGAAGTGCAAGTCACAACCGAGTGGGGGGTTTACCACCTCTCGCTTACGCCGGTTATCGATAAACGGGCCGAGGTCACTGGGGTCGTTATGGTGCTGACAGATGTGACCAAATTGCACCGCCAGGCCAATTTTGACAAGCTCACAGGCCTGTATAACCGCCGCTATTTTGATGAATTGTTGATGAAAGAATTCCAACGCTGTCAGCGCAACCCCGACAAACCTTTCTCGATTCTGCTGATGGACATTGACCATTTTAAGAGCTTCAACGATACCTATGGCCACCAAGTGGGCGATCAGGTCTTGGCGAGTTTTGGTCAGGTGCTGGCCAAAACGGTGCGCCGCACAGACATGCCCGTGCGCTACGGTGGCGAAGAGATGGTTGTGATTTTGCCCGATACCAAAGCGGACCAAGCGGCGATTGCCGCCGAGAAAATTCGCAAAGTGGTGGAGTCGATGCAGCTCTATGATCTCGAAGGCAATCCGATTCGTCAGATCACCACCAGTATTGGCGTGGCGCAATACACCCCCCGCGATCTCAAATCCGAAGACCTGGTGCGCCGGGCGGATGATGCCCTGTATAAATGTAAGGGCTCAGGACGCAATTGTATTCATATTCATTGGGACAGCCAAGGGATTTCCAAATACCATCCCGGTCAAATGACCTCAGTCACATAAGACCGTCACATAAAGCCGTCAAATAAGACCGCTGAGTCTAAGCTAGGCTTTGGGGGGCTCTGACAGAGCCCCCGCTTTTTTGTCATCGAGACCGGCAATGGAGAAGGTTTCGACCCTTAAAATAAAGCCGTTTTTGAGCGTCCAGATCTCATAATCATTGCGCACATCACCGACTTCGTCCATATTCAGATCGCCAGAGACACCCTGGTAGTCGATATCTTCGCCTTTGGCCAAGAGTTGTAGGGCCTGTTTGAGCCCTTCTTTGCCCGGGCGGATTTGGGTGCCAGGTGGACTGGCCACCTCGCGAATGGCTTGGCGCAGGTCTTGGGTCTGGGAAAAACGGGTGCGCTGCAGGGCCAGGGCGGATAAAATCAAGGCGTCATAGGTATTGGCGGCATAAGAGACCGGAAAATCGCCATAGCGTTGGATATAGGCCTCTTGAAAAAATTGAGCGTCAGCCATTTGTGAGGAAGAGGCGGGAATGGCTCCCAGTGAGGTGTCGAGCTTTTCGGGGCTGCTGACCCCTTGTACAATTTCAGCGGCTTTGAGACCATCGGAAAAAAACCACTTGAGCTGAGGTACCAAGCCGCTTTTGAGCCAGGCATTAAAGATGCCGGGGGCCTCACCAGGATAGCCAATAAAGCAGACGGCATCTACGGATTGGTTCAATAATTGTTTGATCTCAGCATCATAATCGGGTTTGACTGCTTCGGGGTATTTGATCTGGGCCAGAACCTGAACCTGGTGTTTGTCTAAATCAGCTTTGAGCACGTCATTTAGGGATTGACCATAGGTATTGTCGACATAGAGGGTGGCGACTTTTTTAAAGCCAAATTCGCGGATTTTGGCGGCCAGGATTTGGCCCTGAAAAGCGTCTGAGGGCACTGTGCGAAAGAAATAACCGCCATCATCAATGCTTGAAAACAGAGCAGAGGTTGAAGCTGGGGAGATCATCGGTTTTTGTTTTTCTTTCATCACGGTCAGCACATCGCGGCTCTCTTGGCTGCCAGATGGGCCAATTAAGGCCTGGATATCCGGGTTTTGAACAAACATCTCGCGTACCCGCTGAGCGGCAATTGGCCCGCTGGTGGCGGAGTCGACATGGAAGAGTTTGATTTGTTTGCTATCGACACCCCCGACTTGATTGAGGTGTTCTGCTGCCAATTCAGCCGCTTTGCGCCGAGAGGGGCCCCTGGCTGCCAAGGAACCCGTCAAAGGCACCGCAACCCCCAATTTAACCACGGGAGGTTCGATCGGGGGGCTGTTGGGGGGATTACAAGAAAAAGACAAAAAGCTCAAGGCGAGCACAGGGGCTCGCCTTAATCTTTTAAACTCAAATTTCACAGAACGAGAAATTTAATTGATGACGTCAATCCGAATCTGATCTTTCAGGGCCGGATTGTCAACAGAGATGGCTTCCAAAACAGAAGAACCGGATTTAACACCGAGAATGGTTCCATCAGCCAGGACGTTTACCACGTCTCCCTGTTGGGTGCGCCAGTGAACAGCTTGGGTCTTTTGCTGATTGGCGAATAAGGTGGTGGCGGAAAGCTGTAAGGTGGCTCCCTTTTTCACTTTCAGCTGGCGCTCGCCTTCGACGCGAATCGAAGTGGGCTCAGAGTAAGCGGGGATGCTGTCTACATAGCTATTGACCACTTTTTGCAATTCAGCTTCGCTGATACTGCCTTTGTAGCGCTTTTGCAGGGCACTGGAAATATTTTCCAGTTCTTTCATACTCTGGTTGAGGTAAGCCAAATTGACCTTTTTATTGCGGGTCTGAGCGGCTTTTTTGACCAGATCGACGGCAGTTGAACCCAAGTCCAAATCAGACGCTGCAGTTTGGCCCGCTTCACCCGTGCTCAGGGTTGAGCGCAAGCTCATGAGCGGATGTTTGGCTTCTACTGTATAGGTTTGATTGGGGCTGACTTTGGGCAGCACATAGCTGGCCACAAAATAAGGTTGACCGTTGATGTACTGAAGAACCGTGCTGTTTACGAAGGCCTGTTGTCCGAGTTCGGGTACGACCAGCTTAAAATTATCGCGGAAAAACTCAGCCCAGAATCCGGCAGCGAGACCCGATGATTTGACGGAACGAATACCGAAAATCGACTGGGCAGGAAGCAGGCCAAGGGGCGGAGCGGTAATACCCTGGGGCGGTGCCGTGATCCCTTGCGGGGGAGCGGTAATGCCTTGGGGCGGTGCAGTAATGCCTTGGGGCGGAGCGGTGATCGAACTCAGATCTGTATCAGAGAGAATCAGATTGGCGGGAATTTTTAATTGCCCGGTGACGCTGGCGCTACCCAAAGAGGGTTTGATCGCATAGCCAGGAATACTCTGAACTTCAATTGGAGCCAGAGTTGCTGTTGCGGCGGTCTGCAGAGAAGAGGTATTGACGGTGCTGGCGGTCGAAACCGTCTGTGGGGTTCCACAGGCAGCCAGCAGAGAAACAGTCACTGTTGCCAGTACAGTACTCAGAACCGAATTTGCAATTTTGTTTTTCACGTGTTACTTACCCATATAAAAAGAGTATTTTAATTATAGCACTTAAAAATAGCTTTACAAGCTGTGCTGGGCGTCCTGATCCCAATTCAGGCTAAATTTTTACGGTTTATCGCCCCAAAATTGTTGGCCCTGGGTGAGCATTTAGCGCTAAAAGGTAATGCCAAGGTAAACAGACTGTAAAGATTTGATTTCGCTTAGATCCGGAAACGGAAGCCGAGAATATCTCCTTGGCCGTTATAACCAAGTGTGGCCTCTAAATTGGGGCTGATATGCCAAGCGACCTCAGCTCCTGCGGCTGGTGGAAAAAAGTTTTGGAAGACCAATTGGTTGAGATTGCCGTTAAAAAAGTTATATCCCGGAACCAGATTTAAACGGGCGGTCAGATGTTCATTAAAACGGTAGGCCATGGCCACCCCAATTTCAATCCCCAACCAACGCGAAACAGTCAGATCGCGAAAATTGGCATCGCCCCAGACCCCCAGGATCAAACTTAGGGAAAATCCTCCGTCGTGGTAATAGTGGTGCTCGTGAAAGAGATTTGTCATCAGGCGCACATCGTAGCGGCTGCTGAGGTCGGTCCAGCCATTGACCAGAAAGGGCAGGCCTGCTGAAACGCCCAGCGTGGTTCTGGGAAACAGCTCCAGATCGAGGGCGGCACTGGGACCAATGCCAAAGGCAAAAGATGAGCGGTTGGCGTCAGCTTTGGGCATCGAAGAGGCCTCGACCGGTTTTGCGCTGAGCAATGCTGTTGTTAACAGGGTGGGTAAGCCAAATAAAACGGCTTTTTTCAAGGTGGATTTTTTCATGGCTTGGGGCTTCCTTTGACAGTTGATGAGATTGAGTTTAGCAGTTGAAATGCCGCCAAACAATGACCTTGGACAAAGAAAAAAGCCCTCCTTACATTAGGAGGGCTTAAACGATGACGTGTTTTCAGCGATTGCGCTGATTGACGACTTCCTGAATGGCTTCCGTCACCTGGGTGACTTCGAGATCGCCCTGGATATCTGCCAGTTTGCCGGTTTTATCATAATAGGCAATCAGCGGTTGGGTTTGCTCTTGATAGACCTTGAGGCGTTTTTCAACCGCTTCGGGTGTATCGTCGTCCCGTTGGTAGAGATCGTAGAGACTCGGATCTTCAGGTGGATTGAACTTCAAATTGAAGATCTTGCCCGTTTTGCGGCAGGTTCTGCGCAAAGTCAGGCGATCCATCAGCAGATCGAGTGGCACGTCAATATTCAGCACCGCAGTCAGATCCTGGCCAATTTCTGCGAGCAATTGATCCAGAGCCTGAGCCTGGGCCAAAGTACGGGGAAACCCGTCCATGATCCAGTTTTTGGGGAAATCCGCATGGGTCAAACGCTCGCGAATCAAACCAATAATCACTTCATCGGGAACCAAATGTCCCGAGTCCATAAAGGTCTTGGCTTTGAGCCCCATTTCAGTGCCTTCACGGGCCGCTTGGCGTAAAATATCCCCAGTTGAGACGTGGGCTGCCTGATACTGTTCTGCAATAACGTGGGCCTGGGTGCCTTTGCCGGCACCGGGAGCCCCGAGGAAAATCAGATGAATACCGTTACTCATGTGGTAAATCCTTCATACTGTCTTGCTAAGAGATGGGTTTGCAATTGATTAAAGAGGTCAATGGCAACGCCCACCATGATCAGAATCGCGGTACTGCCCACCCGTTGCAGTGTGGTGACACCGGTAATTTCAACCATGAGCATGGGGAAAACCACGATCAAAGCCAAGAAGATTGCGCCACAAAACGTGATCCGTTTCAGAACCATGTCGAGATACTCAGCGGTTGGGCGGCCCGGACGGTAGCCCGGAATATAGCTGCCGTAGCGCTTGAGGTTATTGGCAATTTCCTGGGGATTGAGCACCAGCGAAGCGTAGAAAAAGGCGAAGAAAAAGATCAGCGAGGTAAAGAAAATGCCATACCCTGGCTGTTGCGTGAGAAAATCCGTAATGGTTTTCAAGACTTTTGCATTGGGTGCAAATTGTTGAATCGTGGCTGGAAAGAGCAGCACCGACGAGGCGAAAATGACCGGCATAACGCCACCCTGGGTAATGCGGAATGGCAAATAGGTACCACGGCCACCGTACATGCGGTTGCCTACCTGTTTTTTCGCCGACTGCACAGGGATTTTGCGGGCCCCTTCAGAGGCGTAGACAATCAGGACCAGCAGTGCCAGATAAGAGGCCACCAGTATTCCCACAGAAAACCAGTTTGAGGCTCCCTGATTGACCAATTCAACCGTGTTTTGGATGTATTGGGGAATGGCTGCAACGATCCCGATAAAAATCAAGAGCGAGGCACCATTGCCAATGCCATATTCGGTCATCATTTCGCCGATCCACATCACCAAAACCGTGCCTGCAACCAGCAAGACCGTGGTATTGATAATGAACAAAAGCGGCATACTGCCGGTGGCGGGATGGCTGGGAACGGCACCACTGCGCCAGAGCCAGACCGACATCCCCACGGCTTGAACGGAACCGAGAATAATCGTCAGGACGCGGGTAAACTGAGCGATCTGCCTTCGCCCGGCCTCTCCGCCTTCCTTTTGTAATTCCTCTAGCTTGGGTATGACCGTACCCATCAACTGCATAATAATCGAGGCGTTGATATACGGCAAAATGCCCATGGCCAGAACTGAAAACTTGGCCAAGGCGCCCCCTGCGAAGAGGTCCACAAATTGAAGCAAACTACCCTGGCGGAAGAGATTGGCAATAATATTGGCGTCCAGCCCGCTGACGGGAATCTGAACGCCAAACCTTACCAGGAAAATCATCCCCAGGGTAAAAAAGATCTTAAATTTAAGCCCGGAAGCCTGCCACATTTCCATGAGGACTTCCGGGCGTAAAGCTTGTTCTCGTTTCATACGAGCTGAATGGAACCACCTGCAGCTTCGATCTTTTCCTTGGCAGAAGGAGTGACGTAGCTGGCTGTAATATTCAAGGCAACGGTCAGTTCACCGTGACCCAAGATGCGGACACCGTCAGCACGGTGATCAATCACGCTTTTCGCGGCCAGAGCTGCGAAGTCAACGGTTGAACCGGCTTCAAAGAGCCTGTTGAGGGCACCCACATTGATGATCGCCCAGTTTGAACGGTAGGGGATCACAAAGTGTTTTTTCTTGGGCAGACGGCGATAAAGGGGCATCTGGCCGCCTTCAAAACCGGCTTTTTTCTCGGGGCCTGAGCGCTGGCCTTGACCACGGTGGCCACGGGTAGCGGTTTTACCCATACCCGAACCCATACCACGGCCAACGCGTTTGCGTTTGGCGCGTTTTGTATTGCGAGATAAATCCTGCAGTTTCATGTCAAAAATTCCTTTTTATCAGACTGGGCGGCCGCGGAGTACTTCTTTTGCACTCAAGCCACGGGATTCGGAAATCTGCTCAATGGTGCGGAGTTCTTGCAGAGCCTGAACCGCAGCACGGGCATTGTTCAAGGGGGATTTGGAACCCAAGCACTTGGCTGTGGCATTTTTGATGCCTGCAGCTTCAAGTACAATGCGCACCGCACCACCGGCAATAACACCGGTACCTTGACGGGCCGGTTTAACCAGCACGCTGGCAGAGCCAAAGCGAGATGTTACCGGATGAGGGATCGTTGTTTCGACGATGGGCACATCAATCAGATTTTTACGGGCGTCGGACATGCCTTTTTGAATGGCACCTACGACGTCTGCAGATTTGCCAACACCTACACCAACTTTGCCTTCGCCATCACCCACAATGGTGATAACTCGGAAACTAAGGCGTTTTCCGCCTTTGACTACTTTGGTCACACGGCGGACCTGGACGACTTTTTCAGTCCACTGGGAATCGGTTTCGTTTTGTTTTTTGACCACGTTCTAATTTCCTCTCAATTCCTTAGAAACTCAGACCGTTTTCACGGGCAGCATCAGCCAGAGCCGCAACACGGCCATGGTACTTATTGCCACCGCGGTCAAAAACCACCTGGGTGATTCCCTGTTCCAAGGCTTTTTTAGCAATCCGGGCACCGATGACTTTGGCACCATCAATATTGCCAAAGTATTCAGCTTCTTTTTTGACTTCGGGCTCAACGGAAGAAGCTGCAGCCAGGGTATGGCCTTGCTCATCGTTGATAATCTGAGCGTAAATATGCTGATGGCTGCGGAATACGGCCAGACGGGGACGTTCAGCGGTACCGCTGAGGTTTTTACGGGAACGAACGTGCCGGCGCTTGCGCTCAGCACGACGTGTTTCAATACTCATTTTTTATGGCCTCCGACTACTTCTTACCTGATTTGCCGGCTTTTCTGCGGACGACTTCGCCCACATACCGGATCCCTTTGCCTTTATAAGGCTCGGGTTTGCGCACAGCGCGGATTTTGGCAGCGACATTACCGACCTCGCCCTTATCAATGCCTTTGACATGGATACGGGTGGGGCCTTCTGTTTCGAGCACGATGCCGGGAGGCGCTTCAATCTCCACAGGGTGGGAATAGCCTACGTTCAAAACCAGGCTGGTTCCTTTGAGGGCGGCTTTATAACCGACCCCGATCATTTCGAGGGATTTGGAGAAGCCGTTGTTCACGCCTTCTACCATATTGGCCAGCAGAGAGCGATAGAGACCATGCAGGGCACGGGCCTGTTTGCTGTCGTTTTTGCGGTTGACGTGCAAGACACCATCGAGGACTTCGATCGAGACTTCATCACGGATATCCTGAGACAGTTCGCCTTTGGGGCCTTTGACCTTGACGGTATTGCCACTGACTTCAACGGTGGCTTTGGCCAGTGTAATGGGTTTTTTACCAATTCGAGACATTGCTTTTACCTACCATACATAACACAGTAATTCGCCGCCGACTTTGAGACGACGGGCCTGGTGACCGGTAAGAATGCCACGGGAGGTAGAGACCACAGCCACGCCCATTCCGCCCATCACGCGCGGTACTTCTTGGGTTCCAACATACACGCGGCGACCGGGGGTGCTGACGCGTTTGAGGCCCTGAATGACGGAGCGGCCATCGTGGTACTTGAGAACCAATTTGATTTTCTTGAATTTGTCATCACTGACTTCGAAGAAATCGGTGATATAACCGTTTTCTTTTAAAACCCGTGACACTTCTTTTTTGATTTTGGAATGCGGTACTTCCACAGAGTCTTTGCGCAGCATCAGAGCATTGCGGACCCGGGTAAGCATATCACTGATAGGATCTGTAACCATACTATTTCTCCTCTTACCAACTGGACTTCTTCACACCGGGCAGTACACCCTTGTGAGCATTTTCGCGCAAGCAAATGCGGCAGAGGCCAAAATAGCGATAATAGGCTTTGGGGCGGCCACAGGTACGGCAACGGTTGTGTTGACGCACCTTGTATTTTGCGGGGCGCTTGGATTTTTCAATCATTGATGTTTTTGCCATAATTGTCTCCTACTTCCGAAACGGCATTCCAAAATGTTTGAGCAGAGCGTGAGCTTCTTGGTCGTTTTGAGCAGTGGTTACGAAGGTGATGTTCATACCGCGCACTTTGTCGACCTTGTCGTAGCTGATTTCGGGGAAGATCAGCTGTTCTTTAAGACCAATGGTGTAATTGCCACGTTGATCGAAAGCTTTGTTGGAAACTCCGCGGAAGTCACGAATCCGGGGCAGAGCCAGGGAGACGAGGCGATCCAGGAATTCATACATACGATCACCACGCAGGGTGACTTTCAAACCGATGGGCATGCCCTGGCGCAGTTTGAAGTTGGCAATGGATTTTTTTGCTTTGACCACAATCGGTTTTTGACCGGTGATGGTGGCCAAATCTGTCTGGGCAAATTCCAGGGCTTTGTGATTGAGAATATATTCACCCAAACCGATACTGACCACGATTTTGTCAAGTTTGGGCACGTCCATAACGTTGGTGTACTGAAACTCGTCTTTGAGCTTGGGAACCACTTGCTCGCGGTAGAACTGCTTAAGTCTTGGTTTTGCTTCTGCAACCATACTTAGCTACTCCTTCAACATATTTTAAATTAATTAATTGTCGAGCGTTTCGCCCGATTTTTGAGAGACACGGACTTTTTGGCCGTTTTCCAGAGTTTTGCTACCGGTCCGCACGCCTTTTTTCAGGCTTGCATCATAGAGCATTACGCGGGAGCGTTGGATCGGGGCTTCTTTTCTAACAAGAGAGCCCTTTTGGCCTTGCATAGTGGGCTTTTGGTGACGGGTCACCATGCCAACACCTTCTACAACAACACGGTCGGTTTTGGGCAGAACGCGCAGAACCTTACCTACCTTACCACGATCTGCATCGCGACCGGAAATAACAACCACCTGATCGCCTTTTTTAATCGTCAGACGACGGTACTCTTTATCAGTTTTATTGGATGCCATATTTAAAGAACCTCCGGGGCAAGTGAGACAATTTTCATATAGTTCTTTTCCCGAAGTTCACGGGCCACAGGACCAAAAACACGGGTACCAATCGGATTGCCATCATTGTTGACAATCACGGCGGCATTTTCATCAAAGCGAATACGCGAACCATCTTTGCGATGGATCTGGTGCTTGGTACGCACGATAACGGCTTTGACAACCTGGCTTTTTTTGACAGGCATATTGGGAGTGGCTTCTTTGACGACGGCGACAATGGTGTCACCCACATGAGCGTAACGACGGCCAGAGCTGCCGAGCACGGTGATGCAGAGCAGTTCTTTTGCGCCGGTGTTGTCAGCCACAGCGAGACGACTTTCTTGCTGAATCATAACTAACTCCTTATTAATCCAATCCGGACTCAACAACTTCCAAAAGACGGAAGTGTTTGTCACGGCTCATGGGGCGGCACTCCACAATGCGGACCAGATCACCAGCTTTAGAGAGCTCTTGTTCATCATGGAACTTGTAGCGCTTTCTGCGGGATTGAACCTTTTTGTAGATCGGGTGTGTGGGGAAACGTTCGATTTCGGCCACACGGGTTTTTTGCATTTTGTCACTGACGACCTTGCCGGTCAGTACACGTTTAGGCATTGACTTCTTCTCCTTCCAATTCACGTTCCCGTAACAGGGTGTTGATACGGGCAACTTTTTGCCGTAACAGACGCAGACGGGCGGTGTTGGAAAGCTGACGTGTCGCCATCCACTGGAACTTCAGATTAAAAAGTTCCTGTTTGGCTTCCTGACGCTCATCCAGCAATTCCTGCTGGGAAAGTTCGCGCAAACGACTGATTTCTTGCTTAGACATCTTATTCTTCGCCTCCTTCCGCGGTTTCAGTGGCAGCTGCTTCTTGTTCAGCGCGACTGACAAAGCGGGTCTTGATTGGCAATTTGGCACTGGCCAAACGCATAGCCTTGCGGGCTACTTCTTCGGGAACCCCAGCGAGTTCAAATAAAACACGACCGGGTTTGACAACGGCTACCCAATACTCAGGTGAACCTTTACCGCTACCCATGCGGGTTTCGGCGGGTTTTGCTGTGATTGGCTTGTCGGGGAAAACGCGGATATGCACTTTCCCGCCACGACGGACAGAACGGGTCATGGCACGACGGGCAGCCTCAATTTGGCGGGCGGTAATCCAGGCAGGCTCCAGACCTTGCAGTCCGAATTCGCCAAAGGCGACAGTCGTACCACGGGTTTCCTTGCCCTTCATGCGGCCCCGCATCTGCTTTCTGTACTTAGTACGTTTAGGCATTAGCATTGGAGGGGACCTCTTTTTTCGACTCTTTTTCTCTCAGCTTTTCGCCGTTGTAGACCCATACTTTGATACCGATAATGCCAAAAACGGTCTTGGCTTCAAAGAAGCCATAATCGATATCTGCACGCAGGGTGTGCAACGGAATCCGGCCTTCGCGCAACCATTCGGTACGGGCAATATCTGCTCCACCGAGACGGCCAGCGATCATGATCTTGATGCCTTGGGCACCGGAATTCATGGCGCGGGTCATGGACTGCTTCATCACGCGGCGAAACGCCACGCGTTTTTCGAGCTGTTGAGCGGCTGCTTCAGCGATCAGCTGGGCGTTGGTTTCAACAGACTTCACTTCTTGCACGTTCATCTGAACTTTTTTGTTCAGTTCCTGGAAGAGTTTCTGACGCAGTTCCTCGATGTTTTTGCCACCGCGACCGACAACCATACCCGGTTTAGCGGTTTGAATGGTGACTTCAACTTGGTTCGATTTACGTTCAACTTCAATATCAGCAATGCCTGCGGCAGACAGCTGTTTTTTGACAATCTCACGAATACGGCGATCTTCTTGGATCAGATCGGGATAGTTCTTGGGGGAAAACCAACGGCTTTTCCAATTTTTGGTAATGCCCAACCGAAATCCGATTGGGTGTACTTTCTGGCCCATATTGTCTCCTTACTTCTTCTTCGGCCCAACGGCGATGGTGACGTGGCTGGAGCGTTTTTTGATCTGGTAAGCGCGACCCTGGGCACGGGGTTGAACCCGGCGCAGCGTACGGCCACCATCTACAAATGCTTCGACCACATAGAGCTCTTCCACATCCAACATATTGTTGTTTTCTGCGTTTGAAAGCGCAGAGTGGAGAACCTTTTCGATGATACGGGCGGCTTTGTGGGGCATGAACTTGAGGTGGTCCAATGCATCTAAGCCATTCATTCCCCGGACCAGATTCATCACCCGTCTCAGCTTGAAGGGTGACATGCTGACATTCTTGGCTATAGCCTTGACTTTTACTGGGTTACTCACGGTATGTTCCTCATTCTATCGGCGTGATACGGTTTTTTCACCGGCGTGGCCACGGAACATACGGGTGGGAACGAACTCACCCAGGCGATAGTCGACCATGTTCTCAGTCACAAAGATGGGCACATGTTTGCGGCCATTGTAGACGGCAATGGTGTGTCCGATCATATCCGGTGTAATGGTGGATGCGCGGGACCAGGTTTTAATTACGCGCTTCTCGTTTTTATCATTCATGCGCTCAATTTTCTTGAGCAGCTTTTCTTGAATAAAAGGTCCCTTTTTTACAGAACGGCTCATTCGTCGCTGTCTCCTTTATCGTGCATTGCGGCTAACGCGCTTCTGAGTAATGAAGCGGTCGCTCGGTTTTTTCTTGCGGGTACGGAAACCCATTGCAGGCTGACCCCAAGGAGTCTGTGCCTTGCCCCCAACGGGAGCTTTGCCTTCACCACCACCATGGGGGTGATCGCAGGGGTTCATTACCACGCCGCGGTTATGAGGCCGACGGCCCATGTGACGTTTGCGACCGGCTTTACCAATCGAAACGTTTTTGAAATCCGCATTGCCCAGAGCACCAATGGTGGCCCGGCAATTTCTGGAAACCATACGCACTTCACCAGAAGGCAGCTTGACTTGAACGTATTCACCGTCCTTGGCCACGAGCTGAGCAGAGGTGCCGGCCGCACGGGCCAACTGTCCGCCCCGACCGGGCTGGAGTTCCACGTTATGAATCACTGTACCCAGAGGAATATCTTTCAGCTGCATGGCGTGACCGGGTTTAATATCGGCCCCTTCACCAGCTAAAATTTCATCACCGACTTGCAGACCCTGGGGGGCCAGGATATAGCGCTTTTCACCATCTGCATAGTGAAGCAGAGCAATATTGGCCGTGCGGTTGGGATCGTATTCGATCGTTGCCACTTTGGCTGGTACATTCTCTTTGTTGCGCTTAAAATCAATCAAACGGTAGTGACGTTTGTGGCCGCCTCCCCGGAAACGGGATGTAATCCGTCCGGTATTGTTGCGTCCACCTGTTTTCTTCAGGGGTGCCAGCAGTGATTTTTCGGGCGTAGAGGTCGTGATTTCCTCATATGTAAGCCGACTCATATTGCGTTGGCCGGCGGTTGTTGGTTTTAAAACTCGAATACCCATAGTGTTTCACCACTTTCTTAAATAGCGAGATCAATTTTGTGACCGGCTTTGAGGGTCACAATTGCTTTTTTGCGGAGTTTCCGCTTGCGTGCACGGCTCCCAAAGGCCCGTTGCTCCGGCTTCACATTGAGGGTGCGCACCTTGTCGACTTCCACTTTAAAAATGGTTGCAACAGCTTTGGCAATCTCAACTTTATTGGCTTTGGTATCCACTTCAAAGACGTACTGATTGTCCGCACCCAAAAGGGTGGATTTTTCAGTGATCAGGGGATACTTCACAATTGTATAAGGATCCATTAGACAAACCTTCCTTCGAGTAATGGCAGTGAGCCTTCAGCGATCACGAGGGCTTGATGATCAAGCACATCGACCACACCGACGTTTTTGGGGCTCACCACAGACACCTGACGGAGGTTGCGGGTTACGCGGTGGAGGGCTTCATTGTAATCGGCCACCACCAAGACTTTCTGATCAGCCAGACCCATTTTGCCGAGCAGGGCGTTGAATTCAGCGGTTTTGTTCAGATTCAAAAGAGAATCAGCGACGACCACGACCTGTTCACGCTGGGCAGACAGGGCTGAACTCAATGCACGGGCCGCCATTTTACGGTTCAGGCTGGTTGCAAAGCTGCGGGGTTTGGGACCAAAAGAGACACCGCCCCCACGCCAAATTGACGAGGTACGGCTGCCAGCGCGTGCGCGGCCTGTGCCTTTTTGTTTCCAGGGTTTTCTACCGCCGCCGGCAACTTCCATGCGGGTTTTGGTGCAGGCAGTGCCTACACGGGCATTGTTCAACTGGCGGACAGCAGCCATGTGCATCAGATCGGTATTGGGCTCAGCGCCCCAGAGCAGATCTGTGGCTTCAATACTGCCAAATCCTTGACCATCATACTTTTTAAGTGCTGACATCAGGGCTGTCCTCCTAATTTAACGGGTACAATTTTAACCTGGGCTCCGGTCGAACCGGGGATCGAACCTTTGACCAGCAACAGATTGCGTTCGGCGTCTACTTTGACGATTTCAATATGTTTGACAGTCGTGACCTTATTGGGTTTGCGACCAGACATTTTGACACCTTTGTAAACACGGCCAGGGGTGGTACCGGCACCAATCGAACCGGGGATGCGGTGCGATTTAGAACCGTGACTCATCGGACCACGACCGAAGTGGTGGCGTTTGGTGGCACCCATAAAGCCCTTGCCAATCTGGCGGCCTTGAACGTTGACGGATTGACCGGCTTCAAACTGACCAACGGTCAGCTCGCTGCCAACTTCAAAACCTTCAATGCTTTGGAGGCGGAATTCAACCAGGCGTCGAGTTGTATGGACACCCGCTTTTTTAAAATGACCTTGCTGTGGTTTATTCACACGGTGCTTCGGAACAGGCGAAAATCCGACTTGCAAAGCCGAATACCCATCGGTATCCGGCTTTTTGATCTGGACGATCGGACAGGGGCCGGCTTGGATAACCGTAACCGGCACACTGTTTCCCGTTTCATCGAAGACATGTGTCATCCCCAGTTTGGTACCTATAAGTCCTACAGTAGAACTCATCGGGGTTATGTCTCCTTACTTTCTTCTTTTGCAACTGTAGTCTGGACTACAGCTTTACTTCAATATCGACGCCAGCAGGCAGGTCCATGTGCATCAGCGCATCAACCGTCTTCGTGGAGGGTTCCAGAATATCCAGCAAGCGCTTGTGGGTGCGAATCTCGAAATGTTCCCGAGATTTTTTATCCACATGTGGAGAGCGCAGCACACAAAAAATGTGCTTGCGAATCGGCAGCGGGACCGGACCTACCACCTTGGCGTCGGTACGGCGAGCTGTGTCCACAATACGACGAGCGGACTCATCCAGCAAACGATGATCGTAGGACTTTAACCTAATTCTGATTTTTTGACCAGCCATACTAACAATCCTTATTCTTCTTCTTTAATGTCTTCCAGGATTTTGCTTACGACGCCTGAACCGACCGTACGGCCACCTTCACGAATCGCGAAACGCATCCCTTCTTCGATAGCGACCGGCTTCTGCAGGACAACTACCATTCCGATATTGTCGCCAGGCATGACCATTTCTACGCCTTCGGGGAGTTTGCACTCGCCGGTTACGTCGGTGGTACGGACATAGAACTGAGGACGATAGCCAGGGAAGAAGGGGGTGTGACGGCCACCTTCCTCTTTCTTCAAGACGTATACCTGTGCATTGAAGTGATTGTGGGGCTTGATTGAACCGGGTTTAGCAACAACCTGGCCGCGCTCCACGTCATCTTTGCTGATACCGCGCATCAGGATACCCACGTTGTCACCGGCCAGACCTTCGTCCAGGGTTTTGCGGAACATTTCCACACCAGTTACAACTGTTTTACGGGTATCGCCGAGACCGACGATTTCAACTTCTTCACCGACTTTGCAGCGACCGCGTTCGATACGGCCAGTTGCCACGGTACCACGACCAGTGATGGTGAAGACATCTTCCACTGCCATCAGCAGGGGTTTGTCGACGTCACGGGCGGGATCGGGAATGTAAGAATCAACGGCGTCCATCAGGGCCCAGACTTTGTCGACCCATTCGTTTTCACCGCGTTGGGTTTTGGGGTTGCCAGTCATGGCTTCCATGGCTTTAAAGCCAGAACCAGCTACAATGGGGATATCATCGCCGGGGAAGTCATATTCGGTCAACAGTTCGCGCAGTTCCATTTCAACCAACTCGATCAGCTCAGGGTCATCTACCTGGTCGATCTTGTTGAGGAAGCAAACCATGCTGGGAACGCCTACCTGGCGGGCCAAGAGGATATGTTCGCGGGTCTGGGGCATGGGGCCGTCAGCTGCGGACACAACCAAGATAGCGCCGTCCATCTGAGCTGCACCAGTAATCATGTTCTTGATGTAGTCAGCGTGGCCAGGGCAGTCCACGTGAGCATAGTGCCGTTTGGTGGTTTCATATTCCACGTGGCTGGTATTAATGGTAATACCACGGGCTTTTTCTTCGGGGGCATTGTCGATTTGGTCATAGCCACGGGCCAGACCACCACCGGCTGCTGCCAGTGTCATGGTAATCGCTGCAGTCAGGGTTGTTTTACCGTGGTCAACGTGGCCAATTGTGCCGATATTGACGTGCGGTTTATTACGTTCAAATTTTTCTCTCGCCATACTGAATCTCCTAGGTCACAATATAATTTTGATTGGGTTAACTTATATTTAACTTGGCCTAAGATCAATTTTAATCAATCTTAGGCCAAGTGTCTATAGCATATCTATGCCTTTGCTTTAGCAGCGCCGGATTGATACACTACGGCTTCGGCCACGTTCTTAGGTACTTCGGCATAGTGTGAGAACTCCATACTGAAGGTCCCACGGCCTTGTGTCATGGACCGTACATCGGTTGCGTAGCCGAACATTTCGGCCAAGGGAACAGATGCATGAATTTTCTGGAGGCCACCATCTTCGGCTTCCATGCTCTTGAGTTCGCCACGACGACGGCCTTGAAGGTCGCCCATGACGTCACCCATATTATTTTCGGGCACAATGACTTCGAGGCTCATGCGGGGTTCCAACAGATAGGGGTTGGCTTTGCGCATAGATTCTTTGAAGCCCATTGAACCAGCGATCCGGAAGGCCATATCCGAAGAGTCAACTTCGTGATAAGAACCATCGTACAGGGTCACTTTGATGCCAATTGCAGGGAAACCAGCAACGACGCCTGAGGTCATGGCATCACGCATGCCACCTTCAACGGCAGGAATGTACTCTTTGGGAATAACACCCCCGACGACTTCACTGACGAAGACAAACGACTCATCTGAATCAGCGGGAAGGGGTTCCATACGAACACGGATATGTGCATATTGACCGCGACCGCCGGATTGTTTGATAAACTTGGTCTCATTTTCAATTTTGCTGCGAATGGTTTCGCGGTAAGAAATCTGAGGTTTACCAACGTTACAGCCGACGTTGAATTCGCGAACCAGACGGTCAGCGATAATTTCGAGGTGCAATTCACCCATGCCGGAAATAATCGTTTCGCCGGTTTCATGGTCCACTTTAACGCGGAAAGTGGGATCTTCTTCAGCCAGACGGCCCAGAGCTGCAGAGAGCTTGTCGCGGTCGGCTTGGGTTTTGGGCTCAACGGCCACAGAAACCACGGGTTCGGGGAAGACCATGCTCTCCAGAATCACAGGTTTGTCTTCAGTACAGAGGGTGTCACCGGTGGTGGTGTTGCGCAGACCAATTGCAGCGGCCAAATCGCCGGCATAAACGGCATCGATTTCGAGACGCTGATCGGCTCGCATCTGAACCAGACGGGAGATACGCTCTTTATTGCCTTTGGTGGAGTTATAGACATAGCTGCCTTTTTCCAGGGTGCCAGAATAGCAACGGATAAAGGTCAATTTGCCAATAAAGGGATCTGTGATGATCTTAAAGGCCAAGGCTGAGAAGGGTTCGTCATCTTTGGGGTAGAGCAAAACTTCTTCGTCTTCTTTGGACATATCTCTCACGGGCGCTACATCGCTTGGAGAAGGCAGATAATCCAGAACGGCGTCCAACAAGAGCTGAACCCCTTTGTTTTTAAAGGCGGTGCCACAGAAAACCGGGGTCATCTTCGTCGCAATGACGGATTTGCGGATGGCTGCTTTGAGTTCATCAATGCCGATGGCTTCACCTTCGAGGTATTTGTTGATCAGCTCGTCATCCATTTCGGAGGCGGCTTCGATCAACTCTTCGCGGTATTTTTCCACGTCTTTGAGCATATCATCGGGGATGGGAATCTCACGGATATCTTCGCCGAGATCATCAAAATAACCGTAGGCTTTTTCGGTAATCAAATCGATGATGCCAAAGAACTCTTCGTTTTGGAAGATGGGCAATTGGGCGGGAATCGCACGGTCATTCAAACGCTCGCGCACTTTTTCGAAGGCACGCACGAAGTTGGCACCGGGGCGGTCCATTTTGTTGACAAAAGCAATACGGGGAACTTTATAACGGTTGGCTTGGCGCCAGACGGTTTCTGACTGGGGCTGTACACCCGCCACTGCGCAAATGACGCCGACCATGCCATCAAGTACACGCAAAGAGCGTTCTACTTCAACAGTGAAGTCCACGTGACCAGGGGTATCAATGATATTGATCCGGTGGTTTTTCCATTCGGAGGTAATGGCTGCAGAGGTGATGGTGATCCCACGTTCGCGCTCTTGTACCATGTAGTCAGTCACGGCGGTGCCGTCGTGTACTTCACCGATCTTGTGAACCATGCCGGTGTAGTACAGAATGCGCTCGGTCGTGGTGGTCTTACCGGCGTCAATATGGGCAACAATGCCGATATTGCGGACGGTTTCAATTTTTACTTTCCTAGACATAATCTGTATCCTTTAATAGCGGTAATGCGCGAAAGCACGGTTGGCATCGGCCATTTTATGTGTGTCTTCGCGCTTCTTGACACTGGCTCCGGTATTGTTATAGGCATCCGTGAGTTCAGACGACAGCTGTTCGATCATGGATTTGCCATTGCGGGCGCGGGCGTGTTTGATGACCCAGCGCAGCGCCAGAGCGATACCGCGCTCGTCGGACACTTCAACAGGAACCTGATAGGTAGCGCCGCCGACACGGCGGGGTTTCACTTCGATCACCGGACGCACGTTTTTCAGTGCCTGTTCGAAGATTTCAATGCCAGGTTTTTTCAGTTTTTCTTCGGCACGACCGAGGGCTTTGTATACAATGTTTTCAGCCACGGTCTTTTTGCCGCGCATCATCATGCAATTGACAAATTTAGAAAGAATTTCACTGCGGTACACTGCATCTGGTGCTGGAATCCGCTTTTTGATTTTCGCTCTTCTGGGCATAGGATCACCTTTTCACTACTTTTTCTTCGCTACTGTTTTGGATTTCTTGGGCGGTTTAGCGCCATATTTGGAGCGTCCCTGGGCTCTGTTGACGGCACCACCTGTATCCAGGGTGCCGCGAACCACGTGGTAACGCACACCGGGCAAGTCTTTGACACGGCCGCCGCGGATCAGCACAACAGAGTGCTCCTGCAGGTTGTGGCCAATACCAGGAATATAAGCGGTTACTTCAATTTTGCTGGTCAGACGAACACGGGCCACTTTGCGCAGGGCGGAGTTCGGTTTTTTAGGTGTCATGGTAAAAACACGGGTACAAACCCCTCTGCGCTGAGGGCATTGTTTCAAAGCGGGTGACTTGGATTTATAAGTCACGGCTTTTCTAGGTTTCCGGATTAACTGATTGATCGTAGGCAAGAGAATCCCTCCTCAACTGGTTTACAAGCTTTAAATTCAGGATAAATCGGAATAATGAAAATGGTATTTCAGGAAACAAAGTATAGCAATAGATTGGGGCGATGTCTACCATATTCAGCGGCTTTGCGGGAAAAATCTGAACCAGATATGAGTCAGATGTGAGTTACATCTCAGACCGAGCGGTCAAAAAGCACCCCATTTTTACCGGAGTCATTCCATGAAGTCCCCAAGACTTCCTAATTTATAGGAAAACGAGTGCCTTGACAAGGGTTTAGAAAAATAAATCCAGTTTTGTACGGGATTGGGATCTGACTACCTGAGCTTGTATTTTAGGCCCGTATCCTCGAGTTTTTGGCGTAGATCGGCCAAACGCTCTTGGATCTCCGTTGCGGGCAGGGCATTTTCGCCCTCCAGATTGGCCAGCACATAGTCAAGTTTCGCCAAAATGGCGTCACTTTTTTGGTTTTCGAGCAAGAGGCTGTTGCGGAAGTGTTCCAGCAAGCGGTTGATCTCTTCAGCCAATTCCTGCAATTCGTCATCGGTGCGCAAAAAGACACGCAAGCTCAGATCTTTTTCGTCGATGATCTGGCGAAAACTGCGCTCGATCTTGAAGATCGGCCCGGCGATTTTGTGGGTAAAGAGAATGCTAATGCCCGCTACGAGTACCACAAACGAGAGGGCCAAGAGCAAATAGAGTAAAGGAAAAACCGGTGAGTCATTTTTGAGCATCGGAGCCAATAGCGCCAGAATAACCCCCAAATTGAGACCCACCCCAATGGCCAGTACAAACATAAAGGCGTATTTGGTTTGTAAATCCGGTTTGACAAAATACTGGGTGCGGCGGTAGCTGCGTTCTGCCATCTCTGTTTTCCCTTATTGTCTTTGTTTAGCCATTGCGTTTAGCCGTTGCGTTTAGCCGTTGCTCATGGTGAAAATTTTACCGCTCTTTTTATGAAAAGAGCCATCTTTGGCATAGCCAAAAATATAATACTTATCGCCCCCAGCCAAAGGCTGATAAGTGACCATACCCGCTGGGCCGGTCGGGCCGACATAGTCAATCGCCCATTTGCCACTTTCAACTTCGCCACTGGCTTGGCTGTAGGGATTGGTCATGGCTTTGTTGTATTTTTCTTTGGTGGCTTCGTAGCCCAAAGTGCGCAGATCTTCAGGATAGAGCTTGTGATCGACTTTATAGGTTTCAAGCATAATTCGCAGGGTACGTGCGTTACTTTCGATTTGAGAGTCGTTGGCCCGATCTTTATTGGCAATAAAATTGGGCACAGCAATCATGACCAGCACAGAAATAATAATACACACCGTTAGGATTTCATAAATGGTCATCCCCTGTTGGTTGGCACGTTTCAAACCGGCTTTAATGGCTTGCTTCTGCATGGCTCCACAACTCTTCTAAATTGTAAAAACGGCGTTCCTCTTCTTGCATGATGTGCACCACCAGAAAGCCCAGGTCGATCAAGATCCAGGTGCCATCACCCTGGCCTTCGAGGCTGTAAACTTGCAAATCTTTCTCTTTGGCATATTGGTGTACCGTTCCCACCAGCGCCTGGCCGTGGGGACGGGAGTTGGCGCCACCCACCACAAAATAATCAGCAACGGTCGAGCGCTGGCGCAGATCTAAACTGGCCAGATCAATCGCTTTTTTCTCTTCAAGTAATTCAACAAGCGCCTCAAGATGTGCTGCCACATCAGCATCACTCAAAAGGGCTTTGGATTTGGTTTTGTTATTATACATATCTATTTCGCGTTATTTCAGAAGTCTCCGGCAATTATAACACAGGCCTATTTCCGCGAACGGCCTCGAAAAATTCCATCACAGCTTTTTCGGCCCGTCGGTTCCAGGCTTGGACAGGCAAGCCGTGAAACGCGCGCAAATCGCGGTAGAGGCTTATTGCAGCCAGCAGGGCCTCGGCTTGGGCCTCGCGATCATGTTTTGCCAAGGTCTGCAAAAGCCGACCCAAGGCTTCGGGCGGCAAGTCTGTTTCCACCCGCCGGACCCGCCGGGGCGGATGGCCGTATTGCATCAACAAGAGCGGGCCGAGTATCTGATTGCGCAAATAGCCCAAATGATCTGCCAGTTCGAGCAGTTCTCCTCGGCCCAGTTTGAGGATGCCATGATGAACCCAAACCCAAAAACGCGCTTCGATCCAGGCCAGATCCGGGCGAGGATAGGCCCCGGTTGTCTCTGCCAAGAGTTGAGAAACTTGTGAATCCCGCTCCCAGAGCAATTCGGGATCTTCGACCCGCTGCACATAATCGGGCAAAGCGATCCATTTTAAACCCACCTGCATCAAGGGGTCCCCAAAGAGGCAGATCAACAGGCGTTCATCCCCGAGGTGTTGACCACTAAAACTCTCAAGCAAAACACCCAATTGGGCCGCCAGTGACACCCGCGTGGCCAGCAGTGCAGGCAGGCTCTGGGGCTCACAGAACAGAATCAGGTCCAGATCGGACCACTGATCGAGGCGTTTTTCAGACCAGGAACCCCCTGCCGCCAAACCCAGATAACGTGGATCCGGCTGGATCTGGGTGAGCAATTTTTGGATCAAGATCTGATGGTGTGGATAGCTAGACATCTCTTCATCATAACAAAGGCCCGATCTGATATCGCCAGATCGGGCCTTGTGAGTCATTCAGGCTTAGGGAGTGGCGGTGGCCAATTCTTTGGCGGCCGGCATATCTTCTAAGCTGCCCAGATCAAAGATTTTGGGAGCGAACTCGCCATCTTCGTAGAGGGTGTCGGCCAGACGTCCGAGGTAATGGTCGTGGTTGAGATCAAATTGATCCATGTTCTTTTCGATCCGCTCAAAGGCCATGCGGCAGAAAGAACGGGTCATGTAGATCTCGGTTTTGGCCTCTTCTTTGCTTTTGCCCGCTTCAAGCAGGGCCGTGGTGCGCGACAACATTGCGGCCATGACGTAGAGATCCATCACGGCTTCGGCAATACGCTTTTGGTGCAATTGCAGCAGGATCACGTCTTTTTTGTAGACCCGCAGCAATTGCATGGCGTAGGCGCTCAGTTTGTCGACCCCTTTGCAGAAGAGGTTGACTTCTTTGCTGAAAATCGGATGGGCCTTGGTCATTTTGGCGGGGGTAAAGGCCTTTTGGGCATAGCCGCGCAGACCGGCTTTTTTCAAGAATTTGCCCAGGGTTTTGAGGCCTTCGAGGGCAATCATGGCACGGGAGATTTCGCTGGTGCCTTCAATAATCAAACCGAGACGGGCATCGCGCATAAAGCGTTCGATCGGCAATTCGCGCATATAACCCATGCCGCCGTGGATCTGCATGGCTTCGTCGCAGATTTTCCAGAGTGACTCGGTGCTGAAAACCTTGGCGACGGCCGCTTCGATCGAATAATCGGTCACACCGCGATCGACAATGCCCGCGGTCATATAACCCAGGCACTGCATGCCATAAGCCAGCATCGACATATTGGCGATTTTCTCTTTGATGATGTCGAATTGGCCAATGTGTTTGCCAAATTGTTTGCGCTCACTGGCGTATTTAATGCTCATATCGATCAGCAATTTGGCCACACCAAAGGAGGCGGTGGAGGTGCTTAAACGGCCATTGTTGAGGATTTCCATGGCAACTTTAAAGCCTTTGCCGGGTTCACCAATCACATTTTCGACAGGCACTTTGACATCTTCGAAGAAGACCATGGTGGTGGAGGAACCTTTCCAGCCCATTTTCTGCTCTTCGGGGCCGCTGCTCACGCCGCCGAGATCGCGGGTGACAATAAAGGCGGTGATTTTGTCCTGTTTGACGCCCTGTTCTTCAATGCTGGTTTGGGCAAAGACGGTGTAAAAATCAGCAAAACCACCGTTGGTGATAAATTGTTTTTCGCCGTTGAGGATGTAGTGGCTGCCGTCTTCGCTCAAGACAGCGCGGGTACGGATGCTGGCGGCATCAGAGCCGGAATTGGGCTCGGTCAAACAAAAGGCGGCAATCATTTCGCCACTGGCCAATTTGGAAAGGTATTTCTTTTTCTGGGCATCGTTGCCGCTCAAGAGCAGGCCTTTCATGCCAATGCTCTGGTGGCCCCCAGCGGTGGCGGCCACAGCACTGCCAAGCACAGCCAGATCTTCGAGTACGCGGGCATAACCAGAGACGCTCAGGCCAATGCCATCATACTCTTCGGGAATGATCAGGCCGAAAAGGCCCAATTCTTTCATTTCTTCCAGCAGCTCAGGCGGCAGTTTTTCGTCTTTGTCGATCTTGTCCTGGTTGACTTTTTTGCCAAAGGCCTTGATGCTGGCAGAAATCATCTCAATGGTTTCCTGCTCTTCGGCTTTCATGCGGGGGAAGGGAAAAATAACTTCTTCAATCACATCGCCGAGGAAGAGGTTGCGGAGAAATCCAGTTTTTTCAGACATGGTATTACCTTTCAAATCGCGAGTTCGTTTGCAAGTAGCTGTGTGACAAGCGCAAAAAAGGGGTTGAAGATCTTTGTACACACCGCGTCAATTATAAGCATAGCCAAGGATCCGCCCATTCGTCAAGAAAGAATCATCAATCTATTTTGGGCCTTGTCTGGGATGCCCACAGTTGTGATCGGGCCAATTTTTGTGGTTCACTGAAAAAAAATCAATTTGAGGATCAATCTGATGCGGAAAAATAACCGGTTTCAGCCCTTGGCCCCGACCCTGCACCTGCTCCGTTCTACTTTTCTCACAGGAGTTTTCATCATGACTTTGTCTCCCTTTCCCGCTCAGGCAGCGGAAACGCGCATGCCTCCGCAGGCCCCACTTCAGTCCAAAACCCTCAGCTTGCACGGTGATAACCGCGAAGATCCCTATTTCTGGCTGCGCAATTACCCTGAAGACCCCCGTGTTTTAAACTACCTGCAGGCCGAAAACAGCTATACCGAAGCCCAGATGGCAGATACCCTGCCTTTGCAAAAATCCCTTTACAAAGAGATGGTGGGCCGCATGGTTGAAAAAGACCAGAGTGTGCCGCGCAAAAAGGGCGATTATTTTTATTATTCGCGCATTGATGCGGGTCAGAATTACCCGGTTTATTGCCGGCGCAAAGGCAGCATGAAGGGCCCCGAAGAGGTTTTGCTCGATCTCAATGCCGAGGCCAAAGGCCAGGATTTTATGGCCCTGGGTATTTATGAGGTGAGCCCCGATCAGCATTATTTGGCCTATTCACTCGATACCACGGGTGCAGAGGCCTTTACCCTGATGGTCAAAGATTTGCAGACAGGCCAGTTGCTGGCTGAAAAAATTCCCAATACCTATTACACCGTCGAGTGGGCCGCTGACAGTCAAACCCTCTTTTATAACGTGATCGACTCGGCCAATCGGCCCTACCGCCTTTACCGCCACCGCTTGGGCACAGAGGCCGCCAAAGACACGTTGGTCTTTGAAGAGCCCGATGAACGCTATAACGTGAACATTGGCAAAACCGCCAGTGGCAAATATTTAATCCTCCAGATCGAGAGCCTGACCACCACTGAATGCCGCTATATCCCTGCGAATCAGCCGGACAGCACCCCCGTGATGATTCAGCCCCGGATCGAAGGTCTGGAATACCATGTCGAGGACAGCGGTCCGCGTTTTCTGATTCACAGCAATGATGGTGCGCTCAATTTCAGCCTCAAACAGGCCCCGATAGCCAATCCTGCTCGCAGCCAATGGAAAGATTTTGTGCCCGAACAAAAGGGGGCCAAGCTGGAATCGGTCAAGGTCTTTGACAGTTGGGCCGCGCTGATCTACCGTACCGATGCCCGTCAAGAGGTGCGGGTCAAACACCTGCTGACCGACAAACAGATGACCCTGCGCTTTCCTGAACACCTTTTTTCGCTTTGGCCCGCTGCTGAACAGGACCACGATGGCAATCTGCTGCGTGTGGGCTATTCCTCGATGTTGACTCCCCCTTCGGTCTTTGAGATTGACCTGAATACCCAGGAATTGGCCCTGAAAAAACAATCCCCGGTGCCGGGGTATGATGCGGGCCGCTATGTGACTGAGCGGATCTACGCCACAGCCCCCGACGGCGTGCGTGTGCCGGTCTCGCTGATCTACAAACGTGGACTCAAAAAAACGGGCACGAACCCGACCCTGCTTTACAGCTATGGGGCCTATGGCTCCAGCACCGACACAGATTTTGATGCCAACCGAATTGCCCTGCTCGAACGCGGCTTTGTCTACGCCCTGGCCCATATTCGCGGCGGTGAAGACCTGGGCCGTGAGTGGTACCTCAATGGTAAATTACTCAATAAACGCAATACCTTTAGCGATTTTGTTGCCAGTGCCGAGGCCCTGATCAAAAACGGCTTTACCTCACCCCAAAAGCTGGTGATCGAAGGTGGCAGTGCCGGTGGCCTGCTGATGGGGGCCGTCACCAATTTGCGCCCAGATCTCTTTCAGGGCGTGATCGCCGATGTGCCTTTTGTCGATGCCCTGAGCACCATGCTCGATCCGAGTTTGCCTTTGACCGTGATCGAATACGACGAATGGGGAAATCCCAATCAAAAAGAGTATTACGACTATATCAAGACCTACTCGCCTTACGACAATATTGCCGCCAAAAACTACCCGAATATGCTCGTGCTGGCAGGTCTCAACGACCCCCGCGTGAAGTATTGGGAGCCTGCCAAATTTGTCGCCAAACTGCGCGCCACCAAAACCGACCAAAACCTGCTGATGTTGCACACCAATATGAGTGCCGGACATGCAGGCGCATCAGGCCGCTACGATTATCTCAAAGAGGTGGCGTTTAAATATGCCTTCTTTTTGAAGGTCTTGGGCCTCAATGGGCCTCAATGAGTGAAGGCGTTCTGCAAGACTTTCTGCAGGGATTCAAAGCCGAGATAGCCGCGCGCAGCCTGGAGATCCATCCCTGGCAAAGCTATTGGGTTCATCGCCCGGCTTTGAATTTTCCACCGCCTTCGCATCAAGACCCTGCAGATTTTGAAGGCGGTGAGCGTTTGTCTTTGGCCTGTACCCAAACGAATGCGTCTGCGTCTCAGCAAAAGAAGTGGGTGGCCGCTTGGTCTGAAAAGCTGCCCAGCTGTGATTCGGTGAAAACGCTCTGGTTTCAGACCAAAGTGACCCAAGCGCTGTTTGAGGCGGCCTGTCAGATGCCCCATTTGGAAGGCCTGTATATCAAATGGGGGGCGCTGCGCTCTTTGGAACCGCTTTTGCAATTAAAAAAGCTCAGGTATTTGCATCTGGGCAGTGCGCCTTCTGCGGAGCCCATCGGTGTTTTGAGCCAGTTGACGACCCTGGTGGATCTGGAGATTGAAAACAACCCTGCTGTCTACGATTTGCGTTTTCTAGAGCCCTTGACCGCTCTGGCGTCGCTGAGCATTACGGGTCAGCGCAACAGTTTAAAAAAAGTCAAAATCAAAAGTCTGGCTCCGCTGGCTGCGCTCAAACAGCTTAAACGCCTGATGTTGACGACCCTCATTTTGGAAGAACCCAGCTTAGACGCCCTGACAGAGTTGCCAGAATTGAAGTATCTGTTGCTTTCCAATCAGTTTGAAATGGAAGAAATCGCCCGTTTGGCTGCGCTTTTGCCCGAGGTGGACTGTGATTTGTTTGAGCCTGTCAGTGAAGCTTATCAGGGCATTTTGTGCAAAACCTGTAAACAGTCAACGACGATGGTGATGTTAACGGGCAAAGGCAAACCTTGGCGCTGTCTCAGCTGTCAGCCAGCACAGATCGAAGCCCACCGCAGCCAGTTCTTTGCACTGCGGGATGCTGTTCTCTCAAGAGAAAAGGGCTAAACGTGTCGCGCTCAATGGTGTTGGCACAATTGGCAACCCAGATAAGCCGGCTTCAACCGGCTCCTGTGTTGCGGGTGGCCATCGATGGGGTGGATGGGGCGGGCAAGACCACACTGGCCCATGAATTGGAAGCGCGTTTGCTGGCTCAGGGAGTGCCGGTGATCCGCGCTTCGGTGGATGGTTTTCACCATCCCCGTGCTGTGCGCTACCGGCAGGGCAAAGATTCACCCCAGGGCTTTTTTAAGGACTCGTATGACTATTCCCAATTAAAAGCCAATCTGCTCGATCCGCTTTCGCCAGGGGGCAATTTGGCTTACCGCCCGGCGGTTTTTGATCACCGTTTGGATCAGCATCTGGATTTGCCTTGGCAGCAGGCCCAAGCGGGCGCAGTTTTGCTCTTGGACGGCATTTTTTTGCACAGGCCTGAATTGCGCTGCTATTGGGATTTTTCGCTGTTTTTGGACGTGCCTTTTTCCGTTTCTGTGGCCCGTCTGGCCCAACGTGATGGCAGTGACCCCGACCCCGAAGCCCCCGGCCAGCGGCGTTATGTCCAGGGACAACAGATGTATCTGCAGCGCTGCGAGCCCTGGCGCTGGGCCCACGTTGTGCTCGACAACCGCGATTTGGCTGCGCCGTTTTTTAAACAATGCGAAGAGGTTGAACGATGATGTCTCGTTTTGATACGGTTTTTACCACCCCCAAGCCTGTGATTGCCATGATTCACCTTTTGCCCTTGATGGGCACCCCTGCGTATCAGGGGCCAGCAGCTGTGGTTTTGGATGCAGCCCTGGCAGAGGCGGATCTCTATTTGCGCGCAGGAGTCGATGCCCTGATGATTGAAAATATGCACGATTTGCCCTATCTCAACCGCGAGGTGGGGCCCGAAATTGTAGCGCAAATGAGCATTGTGGCCCATGCCGTCAAGCAGCGCTGTGGAACTGTGCCCTGTGGCATTCAGATTCTGGCGGGGGCCAATCAGGCCGCGCTGGCGGTGGCAGCCTCTGCTGGCATGCAATTTATTCGCGCTGAAGGTTTTGTCTTTGCCCATGTGGCAGACGAGGGCCCGATGATGGCCTGTGCTGGTGAACTTCTGCGCTACCGGCGGCAGATTGAGGCCCAGCACATTTTGGTTCTGACAGATATCAAAAAGAAACACAGCTCCCATGCGATAACCCAAGATGTGGATATTGTCGAAACAGCCCAGGCCGCGTCCTTTTTTCGCAGTGATGGACTGATTCTGACCGGCAGCGCCACAGGCAAAACGGCCGATCTGGCAGAGATCAAGGCTGTCAAAGCCGGCGTGGATTTACCCGTGCTGGTGGGCTCGGGGGTGAGCCGGGCAAATGTACACGATTATTTGCCCTTGGCCGATGCTTTGATCGTGGGCTCGGATTTGAAGACCTTGGGCCAATGGCAAAACGGGGTCGATTATGATCGCACTGCGGCTTTTATGGAGCGGGTCAACCAGCTCCGGGCCGCTTAGGTTGGCATTTGTTGCTGCTCTTTGTGTGAATGAATACATTGTGATACAATATGTATATATTTGTACAAACGAGGCGCTTGTTTTATGTTGAGCCCATATGTCTTGGTCCCGGAATTGTCTGAATCAGAAGCAGAAACACCTGCCGTGCCAGAGGCCGAGAAACTCTCACCGGATCTGCTTGCCCTGGTTCTGGCCCCACTTGAAGGAGATACCGACGAGGTCTGCGTGACCCTGAGTGACACAGACATCGGTCTGACGTTTCCGTACCACAAAACAGCCATTGCTTCGATCAAACAGATTGAGGGCTCCCAATACCACCCTTCCGACAAATCCTGGTCTTTGCCGATTACGCCACGCAATCTCTACGCCGTGCGCGATACCGTCGAGGGCCTGCGCGAATTTTTCCGGCGCGAAGCCGCCAAAGCTGAGGCCCGCGCAGAAATGCGGCTCGAAATGGTGGATACGGTCTTGGAGAGTCTGGCGACAGATTTTGAACACCCGCGTGTGACCTTCGACAAACAAGAGGGCTGCGTGGCGCTGGGGGTGCCTTACGATCCCAAGAGCATCCGCCTGATCAAAAAAATTGAGGGCGCGCGCTGGGACAGTTCTGACAAGGTTTGGCTCTTGCCTGCAGATGCCGAAAAGAAGATCCGCACGGCCCTTAAAGGCATTTTTAAACTGCTCTGATTCCCCTTTCTGGGGCTGAGGTAGCCCTGCTGTCCTCTGGTTTCTTGGGGGGTTCAAAACTTTTGGCTTGCACCTGACGTAACGTTAGGTTGTAAAGTAAGAGGATGATTGAACAGCCGAAAGCAAAAATGAAACAGACAGGAGAGCTGAATGTGGCGCATTGGTGAACTTGCACAGCGTACAGGCTTAACCGTCCGGGCCCTGCATCATTATGAACAAATGGGTTTATTGGCCCCAGACAGATCGGTTTCCAACCACCGTTTTTATGATTCAAACGATCTCCAGCAATTGCTCAAAATTCTGGCTTTAAAAGATCTCGGTCTGTCTCTGGAAGAGATTCGCTCGACCCTGGAGCAGGCCCCGGATGCCTTGGGGCCCATTCTGGCCCATCTGCTCCAGAAAACCAAAGACGAGATGGCCCGGCTCTCTCAATTGCAGCGGAATTTAGAGCAGCTTCAACCCCTGATTGCGCAGGGCCTTGAGGCAGATGCTTTGATTGACGTGATTGCTGCGTTGTCTCGCATTGAACGGTATATTGCCCAAAAGTCCACCCCCCCAGAGCCCCAACTGGAAGCACAATGGCGCTCCCTGGGGCAGGCACTGAAAACCTGCATGCACACAGGCCGCCCCGATTCCGAGCAAACCCAAGCCGTGATTGAAAAAATTGTCGCCGCCCTCCATCAATTCGCCGGCGGGGACGAAACGGTTTTGGCAGCACTGGCAGACCTGCGGCGCCACGCTCCCCCGCAGCAGTTTTATGGCTGGGATCCGCCATTGTTTGCCTTTCTTGACTCCGCTCTCAAGGTATATCAGAAAGGAAGATAACTATGTTGACAGAAAAAATCGCCAAAGCCATTGGGCCTGATCAAATTGACCTGGCCTATGCCCAAGGGGGCAACCCAGATCACCCCCCGCTGATCCTGATTATGGGGATTTCCGCCCAGATGATTCATTGGCCACAGGGGTTTCTCGATGCGCTGATCGAAAAGGAACTGTCGCTTGTCTGCTTCGACAACCGCGATTCAGGGCATTCAAGCCATATGGTGCACGCCCCAGCCCCAGACTTTCTGGGAGCGATGCAAGGTGACTTCTCATCGGTTTCATACACCCTCTCACAGATGGCCGCAGACACGATGGGCCTGATGGATCACTTGGGTATTCAACACGGGCACCTTGTGGGGGCATCGATGGGCGGGGCGATTGCGCAAACCATTGCACTTGAATATCCTGAGCGCATTTTGTCTTTAACCTCAATGATGTCTACAACGGGCCAAGCGGGCGTTGGCCAGGTTCACCCCGAAACCATGCGCTCGGTTTTTGGGGGGCCGCCGGTGAATACCCGCGAGGAGGCCATACAACGCGCCTTGAGGACTTCCGCTCTGGTGGGCTCTCCACGCTACCCTTCCTCTGAAGAGGAGCTTTCAAGGGTTGCGGGCTTGGCCTGGGACAGAGATCATGATGTCGTGGCCGTCACCAGGCAGGCCATTGCTTCGTTGGCATCGGGGGATCGCAGCGAAAAATTGAAGCAATTGACTGTTCCTACCCTGGTGATTCATGGGCTGGCGGATACCCTTTGTGATCCCAGCGGTGGCCGGGCAACCTCTGAAGCCATTCCCGGCGCACAGTTGCTGCTGCTCGATGGCATGGGCCACAATCTGCCGAAAGCTGTGTGGCCGACCCTGGCCCAGCATATTTCAGCCTTGGTGTTTGCGGCAGAGCAGTGTCGCACATAAGGTTTTGTCTGGGTTTTGTCTGGGTCTTGTGGGAATTTTGCAGATCTGACTTGCCATTCTATACCAATCGGTATAGAATGAATTCATGACAAAATCATCCAACTCAGACAATCGCCAAATTCTCTTGCAAACAGCGCTCTCGCTTTTTGCCCGGCGGGGCTTTAGCTCTGTGGGTGTGCAGGAGATCGTGACTGCGGCAGGCCTGAGCAAACCCACGCTTTACCACTATTTTGGCCATAAACAGGGCCTGCTCAGCGCCATTCTGGCGACCTATAGCCCAGCTTTTCTCGCCCGCTTAGAGCGCGCAGCAGATTACCAGGGTGATCTGATCGCCAGTTTGGAGCAGGTGGCCGCGGCCTATTTCGAGAGTGCCCAGGCCGAGCCCGACTTTTTTTACCTGATGCTCTCGATGAATTACCTGCCCGCCGAACACGAAACCGAACCTTTGATTCAGCCCTTTCGTTTGCAATTGCAAAATCTGCTCGAAACACTGTTTATACAGGCGGTGCCCCAACACGGCAATCTGCGCGGCCATGAGGTCTTTTTGGCCAGCAGTTTAACCGGCAGCTTAAATCACCAGGCCCTGGCGCTGTTAAAGCGCGATGTCGCTCGCACTGGCGTCAGCTTTTCGGGCCAGGAGATCCACCAATTGGTCAAACACTATATGTACGGCATCTACGTTTTGTAAGCTTTTAAATTTTTTTCACAGAACTATACCAAACGGTAGGTATAGAAAATGACTTTGTATTTCTAAACATCTCTCAAGGAGTCTCTTTTATGTCTTTTACAGCCACTCAGATTCAGTCTCAATCGGCTCTTCAGCCGGTTTTTCGCTCACTCAACTCTCAAGACCCCAAGCCCTTTCAACCCGCCTGTTTTTACCATGTCTATCCCCTCGGGCTCTGTGGCGCACCGCCCCAGAACACGCCCCATGCCACCCCGGTCCCGCGTTTGGCCCAATTGCGGGAATGGGTGCCCTATTGGCAAAAATTGGGGATTGAGGCCCTGTATTTGGGGCCGGTCTTCGAATCCATGAGCCATGGTTACGATACTGTGGACTATTTTCAACTGGATCGCCGCCTGGGCCAGAACCCCGATCTGCAAACCCTGATCTCAGACTTACACGCCGCAGGGATTCAGGTCTTGCTCGATGGGGTCTTTCACCATGTGGGCCGGGATTTTTTCGCCTTTGCTGATGTGTGCCAAAATGGCAGACATTCGCGCTACACAGGCTGGTTTGAGCTGGATTTTAACCGCCACTCATGCCAGGGGGATGCCTTTGGCTATGCCTGCTGGGAAGGCCACAGCGAGTTGGTCAAGCTCAATTTGCGCAACCCAGAAGTGCAGGCTTATCTCTTTGATGCCATTTCGAGCTGGATCCGCGTCTTTGAAATCGACGGCCTGCGTCTGGATGTGGCTTATGCCCTGGAACCGGATTTTTTAAAGGCCCTGGCAGCCCATTGCCAGCGTATTAAACCCGGTTTTTGGCTGCTGGGTGAGGTGATTCACGGTGGTTATCGCTCCTTTCTGGAACCCGGCTTGCTCGATTCGGTCACCAATTACGAAGGCTATAAAGCGCTCCACTCGGCCCACAACGACAAAAACTACTTTGAACTGTCCCATGCCCTGGAACGGCTCTTTGGGGCCGGGGGCCTCTGCCGTGAAAAACCGCTGTATAATTTTGCCGACAACCACGACGTCAACCGCGTGGCCAGCCTGCTTAAAGACAAACGTCACCTTGCGCCGCTATCACTGCTGCTGATGAGCATGCCCGGCATTCCCGCGCTTTATGCTGGCAGTGAATGGGGCCTTTTGGGGGAAAAACGCGGGGGCGACGATGCCCCGTTGCGCCCGGCGCTGTCGGTACAAAGTGCGTGGCAGCAGGCCCAAACATCCCCTCTCTGGCAGGATTTTCAGCGCCTGATTCAGTTGCGCAAAACCCACCGCGAATCCTTTCAGGGGGTGTATTTGCCTCTGTGTGTGCGCTCGGAGCAATTGGCCTTTGCGCTTCAGGGCCGTCAAGACTTGGTTGTGGCCGTGAATATGGCCGATCAGGCTGTGGCCTTGCCACTGTCAGCGGGCATCCCGCCGGGTCTGTATCACGATCTCTTACACCCGGGCCAAAGCTTTGAGCTGGGGCCCACCTGCCCGCCTTTGCCTGTGGATGCCTGTTGGGGCCGGATCCTCATTCGCGCCTAAAACAAGCGCTATTTATTTACACTGCGACTAAATAGCGCCAAAAACAGGGCCACTGCAGCCAAAACAATCAAGATCGGTGTCGCAAATTCCATATGTAAAAGGCTTCCTTGGAGAACAAGATGCTCTAGTTTAACAGTGAGGTGTCGTCTTCAAAAAGCCAGGCCAAAGCCAAAGGCAGGCGTTTGCTCCAATGCCATTCGTTGTGTTCGCCTTCGGGATCGGGCACCCAGAGAAAGTGCTCGCCGTCTTCAAAACCTTTGGCTTCGAGGATTTCGACCAGGTATTCGGCATCTTCGAGCGGGTCGGTGTCCCACTCTTCATCGTCCTCGTCTTCGTCTTCATTGTCTTCGTCGTTGTCTTCGTTGGCATCGTCGTCGCTGGCCGCCTGATTGGGAACAGAGATGGCGGCCGCCAACTTGGTTTGGGTGGAAATGGTTTCGTCAACATTGTCGTCAACATTGTCGTCAACATTGTCGTCAACATTGTCGTCGTCTGCGGGTTCCTCCCAGTATTCTTCACTCCAGGCTTCGGGATCATCGTCGTCTTCGAGCGCCCCGCAGTCGATATACAATTTGAGAAAATCCAGGTTGTGTAAAAATGCGGCCTCGGCGATATAGTCGTAGATGGCGCCATTGCCGACCCAAAGCGAAGGGGACATGGACATGACCTTGCCAAAGAAATCGCTATAGCTGAAACCGGCATAAAGCGCCAAGAGCCCTCCCAACGAGGCGCCACCCACCAGCCGCATTTCGGGCCGGTCGTCGATTTGCAATTGTTCCACCAATTGGGGATGTAAGTCTTCGACCAGCCATTGCAGCAGGGCGTCACCGCGTGGGGTTTGGCCTTTTTCGGCAGGCCAAGGGCAGAGTTCTTCGTCGCGGTTGAGCCCGTGGTGAATGCCCACTGCAATTGGCACTTCCAGGCCTTGTGCAAAGCGCTGATCGAGTATGTTGTGCAAATTCCAGCCCGGCGGGCCGCTGTCCTGGCCTTCGTAGAGGTTTTGGCCATCAAAAAAATAGGCCACGGGGTAGGTCTTTTCGGGGTTGAGCAGGTAGTCTGGGGGCAAGTAGAGGGTCAGCGGACGCTCGCCTTCGAGGCCTGGAATGGCCAGCGGGTGCGTGCTAAAGACCTCACCCGCGCCCGCTTCGGAATAGAGCAGAATTTCGAACATGTCCATGCTCTGCTGCATAGGCTAATCTCCTGGTGTTTCAATCTGCTTGAGTTTGCGATCCAGCACAAAGGTGCCAAAGGGTATCCAGGCGGCAGAAAATGCCAATCCTGACTGAAAGAACGACCATTTGTAGCTGAGCTTGGCCCGCAACAGGGCAAAGCAGAAGAGCACAAAAAACAGACCGTGAAACCAGCCCCCAATTTGCACGGCCAGGGGTTGGTGAGCGAGGTACTTGAGCGGCATGGCAATGCCGAGCAAAAACAGATAAGACAGGCCTTCGAGCAGTCCTGTTAGGCGCAGGGTTTGAATTGGATTCATGCAGGGTCTCCTTTGGGAGCACGATCTGCAGCCATTGTACCCCAGCCCTGTGCAGGGGGCTACCGCTAAAAGTATTAAGCCTGAGCTAAGTTCACCCCAACAAAGATATAACTTGGGCAAAAAGGCTGAAAGCCTTGCCAATCAACAGAGAAAGTCTTTTTCTGGTTTTGGCAATTAAGCTCATGCTAAATTTTGTCTAAATCGCAAGGCAATCACACAGCTTATGGGCACTTTCTGACGATAATACCTTATCGAAAGAATCCAAATGATTCTTCTAGATTCAAAATAAATCCCCTAAAAAAAAGTGAATATTTAAAAAAGGTTGGTATTTTTATGCCTATTGCCACTGGTACGCGTTTGGGAACTTGGAAAAGTACAATGGGTGAGGCCTCGATCACCGCTCAAGGCCAAATTGGCGGCAGCTATACCAACCGCCTTGACGCCCAAAAAGCAATTGTCAAATCCGGTTCTCAGGGCGCGATTGTGCAACAGGCCGATGGTCGCTTTGCTGCGTATAAAATTGATGATGGCGCGTATTTCGACGATTTAAATCTGGGTGAGTCGTTTGCCCTCAATGCCTCGGGCAAAGCCGCGGGTGTGGTGGATTTTGTCGGCGATGATGGCGCGAGTGTGCAAGGCGGCCAATATCTGCAGGCCCCGATTGGCAAAGACAAAGGCGAAGTGGTGTATTTTATGCGGGCCCTGGGCAATTCCGACAAGGGCTGGAAATCCACCCTGATTGACCCGATCATGGGAGCGCCCAACAAGGCCCTGCAACAGGATGAAATGGCCCTGCTGCGCGCCAAAGGTTATACGGTCGTGATCGACAATACGGCCACCAGCGAAGACATGAAAGCCGCTTTTTACAACCCCAATACCGCAGGCATGGTCTATCTCGGCCACGGTGGCGAAGGCGATCTGGCGACCTACGAAGAGCATGGCTGGCTCGGGCCCGAAGACCTGAACAAAGCTGAAGTCAGCAAAAAACTCAAAATGACGTATTTCCAGGCCTGTCAAACGACCCAAAAAGAAGAAAAATGGGAAGACGTGCTGGGCTCCGAGGTCTATGGCTGGAGCCGCAACGCCACCAATTTTGATGTGATGCTGGCCAACAGCGGCTCGACCTTCATTCCCTCACCGGGTGATTTGCTCAATCCCTATGTTTGGAAGGGCGAGACCGTGGCCCAGGCGGTGCGGAAGCATCTTTAGGTTATTTTGCGGTGCTGCAAGAGGCCAGAGCAGCTGCGTAGCTGCGTAGCTGCTCTGGAGAGAGCCGCTGTAATTGGCTGAAATGGCAGACCAGACGCTGTCCGGTATTAAGTTCAAGGACATGATTTGAATCTCAATTGCAGTTTTGGCTTCGGCACTGATTTCACTTTTGTCTTTGGCACAGTTTAAGAAGGCGATATAACTGGCTTTGGTATCAAGCACTTTGCTTGTACGTAGTTCAATCTCTTTTTGGCTTAAGGCCAAAGGCTCAATTTGGCTGGAAGAGAGAGATGTGGGGGGCCGTGAGGGGGAGGCTGAAGGTTGAGCCGTTGGAAGCGTCGGCGCGGCAGTAAAAGAACAGGCTGTGAAAACAAATAAACTGCAATAGCCAAATCTATAACGCTTCAAAAGTGAGTACATGACTGCGACTCCAAGTCTTATTTCCTGGAACACAAAAGAACCCCTCACTCTCTGAATAATAATCATCAAATTGTGAGGGGTTTAAATGGCTTTGATTATTTTACAGAGCCACAGGCTGTTAATTGAGCACCATAACTGGCTTGAACACTGGCACTCAAAGTTGCAGAGAAAATCGCCCAGGTTGAATCTGGAACACTGTTGAGATTGGTAATAGCGGCTTCAACACTGGCTTTGTCTTCGGGTTTTGTGTATTTTTCTTTGACACAGTTTAAAAATGCGATATAACTCGCTTTGGTGCTAATGATTGCAGCCACACTTGTGCTGCTCCCTGTCGCCGTTCCAGTGCCTGTGGTGGTGCCGTTACCTGTTGTTGTTCCATTACCGGTGGTGGTACCACTGCCAGCGGGGTTGGGGCCACAAGCGGTCAGGGAGAGGGCCAGCAGTGCGCTGCCGAGAATCATCAATTTAGACATGAATCAAATTTCCTTTTTAGATCGAATAATTTGGCTTCGCAGGTGGCCAGCAGCAATGATCCTGGTGCAACCCATCAGCCGTGATTCAGTTTAACATGGCCTTCTGAGAAGGCAAGTCGGTTCTGTTTTTATCCTACTTTTAAAGATTTTTTAGTTTTTCTTAAATTCTTTTTAGCCTACTCTTGACATTTTTAACCAGAAGTCTTATTATGAATATACGAGCTTCGGAAAACAATCGAAGAAGCGTCGCAAACGGACCCGGTGAGAACCCGGGCCAAGAAGCCTCAGAGGGGCGGCAGCGGGTGTGAAAACACTTTGAGCAAGCCAACTCTCAATCGGAACAAAACCGTCAAGTTGTCGAAACAGCAAAACGGGAGCGACCTGGAAGCAGGTGGCCGCTGGTTGAGAGGGGAATTCCCTGGAAGGATAAACGCCCAAGAGGGTCAAGGTTGGGTTCGCCCAACACACGCAACGGTTGGCATAAACCGCTGAAGTCTCAGCCAGCAATGGAGAAAAGACAAGAGCGGCAGGCGCTGGTGACAGTGGCAGATAACCGTTAAGTGCAAAACCCTGAAGGTGTAACCGCATGAGGGTCACTGGCCGAAAGGCAAAGGATTCTGTCGGAGTGCAAAGCGTTGAAGGCCTGAAAAAGGCCAGGAGCGCCAAGGTGCGAAGGAGCCGAAAGGTTTGTTCGCACACACGCCGACAGGGGAGAACACCCTGTAGCGGCGCAGAAACCTTGTAGAAGGATCTCGCAGCAATGTGGGATAGTGGATGTCAGATACAGGCCGCTAAGAGTGCTCTTGCCGCAAGGTGAGGGAGAAACGCTGAAAGTGGTTGAGGCACCTGAAAAGGAAAGTTGCCTGGCTGAAACGAAGACTTCAAGAAGGACAGCGATGCAGTAATTTGTTTGGTTTTCAAGGCTTGTGCCCTCAAGGGTATCCTTGAAGGCCTGACCCGGCGGACGCCCCCCCCTATTGTCTGCCGGGTTTTTTCATATGTTTTTTTTAGTCGGGCCGCGTTGAGGGGCCCCGAAACTCCTTGGCCAGAACCTCAAAGAGCGGATTGGGTTTGCGTGGTGGGGAGGGATGTTCTCCCCGATCCAGGGCTTCCCAATAGCTGGCAGGCAGTGGGCCTGTACCCACTTCGTAATCATAGCCATCCCATTCATCTTCGCGAAAAGAATAAAAAGCCCAGTGAAAGCGCTCTTGGTTCCAAAGTTGGATCAGATCCTGCAAATACTGTGCACATCCTGGGTTGCGGCGGTAACAGCCAAATTCTGAAGCCACAATTTGGTGGGGAGCCAATTTTTGCAGGCGGGCCCAGTCTAAAAACGGCTTTAAATGGCGTTTGAGAGCGGCTGCATTCCAGTTGATGGGCTCTTTTTCCAGGGGGATCATGCCGGGATAGCGGTAGGGCTGGCCTGCTTTAAAATTGGCAAGATTGGTAAAGGCATAAGGCTCGTACATGTGAAAGGCGTAGAGCAGGTTGGGATCTGACAGGCGTTGCCAATGGACAAAGGCGGCGGGCTGGGCGTACCAACCCGCATCCAGCAGAATGGGTGTCTCTGGATCCACCTGCCGGATGGCTGTGATCAGGGTTTGGTAAAAGGCGGGTAAGTCATGGGAGCTGCCCCGGTAGCGGGCATACCAATCGAGATAGCGCTGGGCCGGGCCTTGCTCTGGGAGTCCCGTGCCCATTTCGGGCGTGGGTTCGTTGATCAGGTTATACCCCACCACCGCCGGGTGATCTTTGAGGGCCAAAGCCAGTTCTTGCCAAAACAGCGCCGCTTGTTGCCAATAGGCTTTGTTCTGCCAGAGCCTGAGATCTGCTTGGTCGTTGTTGTTTTGCCGCCAGCGGGCGCCGGGCAGGCTCAAGGGGCTAATCACCACTTTGACGCCGGCCTGCTGGGCCATATCAAGTACCCGTTTGAGCTGGGCCAGATCCTGGGGCTGAAGATGTTGAAACTGGTCGGCATTGCCCAGCAAAAAGTCGCGCTCCTGGCCTTGCCATTTGTCGTACGCCAAACGGACCCAGCCCAGTCGCTGGGCTTTGGCCGCTTGAAACCAGGCCATCTCGGGCCTCAGATTAAAACAATTGGCCCCTTTGCGCTGGGTTTTCCAGAAGTTCATTTTGGCGGGAACCTGAGTTTGAGCCTGGGCGGGCGAGAGGTTCAGAGCCGCCATCAGAAACAGAACCAGAACCAGAGACATAAACAGATTCGGTCTGGACAAGACGACGCGCTTCAACTTTTGCCCGGTTTTTTGAGCTTGCCCAATTTGCCGCTGGGGCCAGCACCGGGTTTCTGGCCTGGTTTTTGTGCTGGTTTCTGGGCTTGAATATTGGCTTTGGGGCTGCCTTTTTGGGCAAAGCGCTCGCGGATTTTTCTTGCCACTTCGGGATCTACGTCTGGTTTGCTCCCTTCGCTCCCTTCGCTCGACAGACGGCTCAGGGGACTCAGGGAGCGGGGGGCCGCGGGGGATGGACTTGGTGTGGCTGCTGCGGGTTTGTTTTGCATGCGCTGTTGGTCGAGTTTGGCTTTGATCTCGGCCAGTTTTTCGGCGCTGCTCATGGTTTTGGGGTTCGTTTCTTGATTCGCTCCCCGATTCGCTCCCTGAGCGGAGCCAAAGGGAGCGGGCTCTGGGGGCAAAAGGGCCTGTTTGGCACGGGGCTGGGTAACACTGGCCTCGGGCTCGGGCAGGGGAATGTCGGGGTTTTGCAAAGCCTGCAGCAGGGCAGGCCAGCCCATTTGTTCCAGACGCCAGGCCATGGCGCGGTAGCCATGGCCATAAGCGGGGTCGGGGTCTTCGTCCATGCGCTGCAGCAGCACGCGGGCCAATTCATCGCCTTCGTTTTTGAGGGCATTTTGGCAGATCAAGGCGCTGCCCAAATTGCAGAAGCCCTCAACCTGTTCGTGGCTGAGGTGTTTGAGCGGCCGCTCGTTGATCCAGACGTGCAAAAGTTCGTGGGCCAAAACGCCTTTAAAGGCCACCTTGGGCAGGCCGCTGAGCACGTGAATGCCATGTTCGAGAATCAGGCCATAGCCGGGAATATTGCGCTGGGCCGTGCGGGTATAGCCGTGAATATTGCCCGTGGCCGAGGCCCGCAAACGCTGGTTGACCAATTGCTGGTCTTCGTCGAGTTTGACCTGGATATAGTCGGGGATATAGTCAAAGCCCACGGCCTGCATTTGGGCGATCACATCCAATTTGGCAGCCTGAATCTGTTTAAAGTCGTGGATCTCAGCGCTGTGGCAAAAGCTGCAGAGCAGGCGGCCATCACTGAGCACCTTGCTGCCCGTGGTCGCCGCTGGAGACATCAGGCGGGCGCAGACATGGCATTGGCCGGTGGGGTGCTGATCGTGTTCGGGGTGGGCTTTTTGGCCCCAGCCATCGTAGAGATAGCTGCCTTCAATCGCTCCCTGGCAGAGGCTGCAGACGAGATTGTGCAATTGGCGGTAACAGTCGGTGTGGTAGCGGCCCCGCTCGTCTTTGGTATACGGGCCTTGAATCGGCAAACCACATTCACTGCATTTGGGAGTAAAGAGTTTGTCGTGGCACTCCCCGTGGTAGAGGCGCTCGCCCCGCGGCACAAAGCTCTTTTCGAGCGGCTTTTTGCAGCTGTCGCAGACAAAACAGGCCGGGTGAAACTGTTTGCCCACAGCGCGCACAACCTGGGGCCCCAGGCGTTTGCTGCAACGCGAACAGATGGTCGGCGGCGTGGGGGGCTTGCTCATATGTCAAAACAATCTGTTTCGACACAGAGATGATCGGCAAATTGGGGATCGGGCAAAACCGCCGAAAATTTGCGCTCGGCGTCGGGTTTAACAATCTCTTGGTGGACCATTCCCTGGTTGCGCATCAGGCGCAAATAGACCTTGTCGAGATCAAAGTCCAAATTGCCTGTGACTTTGACTTGGTTTTCTGAGGTGCGCTCCCAGTTGATCTGGATTCGGCCATTGGCAACCCGGCTGGAGGCACTGCCGCTGCTGAGCTTGAGACCCTGAAAAAAGCTCCAATTGCCACTGGCTGTGGCCGTGCAACCCCAGAGGCTGAGGCCCAGCAACAGGGACAGAATGGGCGTGGGTTTGGGGACGGTTTTCATGCGGGTTGAACCTCTTTGGGGCAGAGAATCTCGGTGCGCTCGTCGAGAATCTCACCAAATTGTTCGACCAGAAACATCCACTGCTCATACAAAGGCATCAGCGGCGTAATATCTTGGCTTTGGTTCTCCAGGGCATCGAGCTGGTCGGCGACCTGATCACAGCGGTCCATAAACATTTCCAGCCCCGCTTCAAATTTGGGCAGGTTATAAGGCAGGATCTGCTTGCTCAGAGCGATGCTGGCCTCACGGATCTCGGCAATTTCATCTTTGAGCCGGTTATTCAGCGCTTTGATCACCTCTGAAATGCGCAGGGCCTCGTCAAAATGGGCCAACCGCTGCAGCAACAGATCAAAATTGAGGTGCAAACGGGTGGTTTCGTGTTGGTGGGAGATATCCAATTGGCTCAACTGTGCGCGCAAGCTGTCGCAGGTCTTTTTGAGAAAGGTCTGGTCTTTGTTGAGCTGTTTTAAGACCCCCGGATCCAACGATGCTTTGGGCAATTCGGTGGTGCGGTAGGCCGTGACCAGGCCCTCCAATTTGGCTTCAACTTCGTCAAAAAGCGAGTCGGTCAATTTGAGTTCGGCAGTTAACATGGCCTGTCTCCTCGGTGTTCGCAGAGCTGATGCTTTTTAGTATTTCATGTTTTGGGATTGTTTGCACTTCTTTTTTGTCTGCCCTGTTTAAAGCAAAAATTGCGGCCAGGGCGGCGCTGCTCCCCGCTCTGCGGGGGCCTGTCCAAGCCAAGTTTGCCAAACGCAGAGGGCTGTGAGCAGGGGCTGGGGCTGGCCTTGGGGCAGTTCTCCGGCCTGTAAATTCTTCAGGGCCCGAGCCAAGACACCCCGCGCGCCTTTTTCATTGCCGCGCTGCAGATGAACACAGGCCACGGCCACCTGAATCAGGCCCTGGATCCCGGTCTTGAGGGCGGGAGTGAGGTCGCTGCGCCAGAGATCTTCGAGGCTTTCGTGGGCCTCAAAAAATGCCCCTTGGTTGAATTCCACCAGGCCCTGCTGCCAGAGGGTGAGTTGGTCGGGATTCAGCTCAGGGATGGGCCTTGATCCATTCGTTCAAGCGGGCTTTGACCTGTTTGCGCATGGCCTCTTGCAAAAACGGCGTCTGGCCGAATAAAAAGCCCGGCAGTCCCAGGGCCTGGCTGCTCCAGCGGTGAAGATCAAAGTGGTCGTTGTGGGTGTAGATCAGGCCGTCTTTAAAGGTGAATTGGGCATCAATGTGATTGAAGACGGGCAGACCCGTGGCCGAGAAGTGGTAAGCGGCATCCCAATGGGCCTTGCCCTGACCGGCTTTGACATCAACCTGATCGTATTCAATTTTGAGCTGGCCCTGGCTGATCTCAAGCAGCATTTGCCACATGGCACCAATTTCTTTGCCTTTGAGTGGGCCAAAGATCGGATCGCTGAAGCTGGCATCAGCATGGTAACAGGCAGCCATGGTGGCCCCATCCCCCTTTTGAAAGGCTGTATAAAATCTGTGAATCAGGGCCCGTTCGGCGTAGTCTTGGCGCATTTGCTCCCAGCCGGGGGAAAAGACGTCTGTGGCAGCAGAAGCGGAGGCTGGGGCAAAGGAGGCACTGCCCAAGAGCAAAGAGAGACAGAGCAGGTGGCGCATAGACATAAGCGGGTTCCCTTTCGATTCGAGCTTTAACTCAGCTTACCACCACTTGATTGCGGCCCGCGAGTTTGGCAGAGCCAAACTTGGCCGCTAGCCATGCTTACAAGGGCCATGTCCACAAAGGTATCCACATTGTGTTAAAAAGAATAATGCCAGAAAAAAGAGAGGCCGGGGTATCTTTCATGAGTAAACGCCTGCTGAATCGGATTCACAAAGACCCACTTGAAGCACTGTATATCTCCTTGCTTGAAGAGGCCTGTTTCTGGGCGGCTGCAGGGTATTTGTCTGAAGCCGAAACCCTTTTGCAGACCCTCTGGGGCTATGCCTGGCCCGCCCTGGAAGACGGCGCGCTTTACCATGGGGCCTTTGACCTGATCTGGCAGCTCCAAGGTCAAGACCCTTTCTCTGTGCCCTTTCAGCGCAAAACTATCGCTGAGATCGAAAAAGATACCTGGCTCAGACTGTTTGGCAATCAGTGGTCGGAGAGCTTTTTGAGCCAGTTTCAAGACCAAGACTGGCAGGCCTTGCATGGCAACCAACTGCGGGTCAAAGGCATTTTGCTGGCTGAAAGTGATCCTGAAGCGGCCTTGGCGGCCTTGACCCATTTTTTCGCCACGGAAAAGGCCCTTGGCTACAATTATTTTCAGGCCTCAGCCTGTGGGGCCATTCTGTCTGCCCGCGCGGGTTTGCGCAGCAGGGCTGAAGAATGGCTTATCCGCTGGGGCCAAGGGTATTTGGACTATTCTGAAAACTACCTGATCTGCTATCTGCTGCGTGAGCGCAGCACGGCTGTGCTTTTGCTCGAAGGCCTGCTGGCCCCGGTCTGGAAGCTCAAAGCAAAAAAGCTGTCCTCGCTCAAGACAGAGATTGACGCAGCCCTGGCTGCACGTTTTGCCTAAAACGCGGGTTCAACTGAAACTGGGATAACAGTCGTAATTGCGCTGCTGCCAGATTTTGCCGTCTTTGAGCACAAAGACCATGCAGAGCCAGGCCTCGATCACCTGCCCTGTGCGAAAGGGTCCCTTGGGGTGCTCCACAATGCCCTGCCAATGGGCCTCGATCACGACCTGATCACCCTGCTCAATCAGGTTGAGCACGTCGATCTTCTGGCTGCTGAGCAAGGCCTTGCCCCGCACGGCCCCAGCCACCACATCGAGCAAGCCATTGACGGCGGTGCGCGGCGTAATGGCGTTGGGGTATTCTGTTTGCGTAAATTCGGGGTGCAAAACGGTCTCAAAGTCAGCCGGGTTGGTGCAAAAGGACTCTATCAGCGCAAAATACTTTTCAAAGAGGGGGTTCATGCAGGGCCTCCTGTTTGCGTTTCTGCTTCTTATTTTACCCGCTTTGGGGCAGATAACAGCATTTGTCTGGGCTGTTTCTGAAAAGAATCACATGGGGAGCGGATTTGAAGGGGATATGCAGTGTTTGGAATTGAAATGTGACATTTTGAGTACACTTTGTGGGTGAATTGTGAATTTTGAGGGGTGAATGTGGGTGAATTTGTCAAGACTTGAACTGTATTCATTTTTTTACTATGATGGGTCTGTTTGGGGCTGGGGTGGTGTTATCCAGATCTGGCTATCCTGATTTTTGGCAGGATCTGCTGTCAGGCTAAGCTGCAAATCTGCGTGTTATCCTGACAGGCTATTTCACATTTTACGGGTGTTATCCTGTCAGGCTATCTTGCGCTTTTGCATGATAGTCGGAAGTAAGGGGAAAAAATGAAGGGAAGGCGGTTTTGGGGGAGGGGTTAGATTTGGAATTATCCTGATCAGGATAATAAGTAGTTGTAACGACGCGCACGAATTGTATACAAGCAAATTAGCCATTTTGAATACTCAAAGTTTAACTATTAGTCATAAGTTTAACTTACCAGTGCGCGCATTACAACCCAGCCGTCGTCCTGACTTCGCAGGACACTATATAATAGATTTGATTTAAATATAAAAAAATTGGAGCACTAATGGAAGTTGATCAATACATCAAAAATATTAACCAACGTTATAAATTAGGTAATTCAACAGAGCACACTTTTCGGGGGGATTTACAACAACTAATTGAAAGTATAGTTCCAAATATTAGTGCGACTAATGAACCTAAAAGGCAATCTTGCGGTGCCCCAGACTATATCTTAACTAGTAAAGATATTCCAATTGGATTTATTGAAGCAAAGAATATAGGCGATAAAGATCTTGAAGGTAGAAAGAAAACAGGAAATAAAGAACAATTTGACCGTTATAAAGCATCATTAAGCAATATAATTTTTACTGATTATTTAGATTTTTATTTGTATAGAGATGGACAGCTTATAACAAGAATTTCAATAGCAGAGCTAAATGGAAACAGTATTAAACCAATACCACAAAATTTTAATACCTTTAACAATATAATTAAAGATTTTTGCTCATTTATTGGACAGACAATAAAAAGCCCTCAAAAACTTGCTCAAATGATGGCGGGAAAATCTCGATTGCTTTCAGACGTAATCGAAAAGGCATTAACCAGTGATGAAGACAATCTAGAAGACAGCACATTAAAAGATCAAATGATTGCTTTTAAAAATGTATTAATACATGATATTACACCAAAAGAATTTGCGGATGTATATGCACAAACAATTGCATATGGTATGTTTGCCGCTCGTTTACATGACCCTGATTTAGCAACATTTAGCAGACAAGAAGCATCTGAATTAATACCAAAATCAAACCCATTTTTAAGAAAGCTTTTTGGTTACATAATAGGCCCAGACATTGATGACAGGATAAAATGGATTGTTGACAGTCTCACAGAAATATTTTTAGCCTGTAATGTAGAAGAAATACTTAAAAATTATGGTCAAAAAACAAAAATGGAAGATCCAATTATCCATTTTTATGAAACTTTTCTAGCTGAATATGATCCAAAACTGAGAAAATCTCGCGGAGTTTGGTACACACCTGCTCCAGTAGTTCAATTCATTGTACGTGCTGTTGACGATATTCTTAAATCTGAGTTTGATATACCCAAAGGTTTATTAGATACTGCAACTACAAAAATAAATGTTAATTCTCAAACCATCGATAAACGTTCAAAAACAGGATTCAAAATTGTAGAAAAAGAAGTACATAAAGTACAAATCCTAGATCCAGCTACTGGAACAGGTACTTTTTTGGCTGAAGTAATAAAATATATTCATAAAAAATTTAAAGGGCAAGAAGGTATTTGGAGTGGATATGTTGAAAGTCATTTACTTCCAAGGTTAAATGGCTTTGAGCTATTAATGGCAAGCTATGCTATGGCTCATTTACAATTAGATTTACTTCTTAAAGAGAGTGGATTTAAACCTTCAAAATTACAAAGAACAAGAGTGTATCTAACAAATAGCTTAGAAGAACATCATCCAGATACAGGAACATTGTTTGCAAATTGGTTAAGTAGTGAAGCAAATGAGGCCAATTATATCAAACGTGATACACCCGTAATGTGCGTTATTGGTAATCCTCCATATAATGGTGAAAGTTCAAATAAAGGCGATTGGATTATGAATCTTATGGAAGATTATAAGAAAGAGCCTGGGGGAATAGAAAGGCTAAACGAGCGCAACCCAAAATGGATTAACGATGATTACGTTAAATTCTTAAGATTAGGCCAACATTTGATTGAAAAAAATGGATTTGGTTTACTCGCATTTATTAATCCACACGGTTTTTTAGATAACCCAACATTTCGAGGTGTAAGATGGAGCTTGTTAAAGACATTCGACAAAATCTACACTATAGATTTGCATGGAAATAGTAAGAAAAAAGAAACGTCGCCAGATGGAAGTGTAGATGAAAATGTTTTTGATATTCAACAAGGTGTGTCAATTAATATTTTTATTAAAACAGGTAAGAAAAAATCAAATGAGCTTGGAAAAGTATTTCATTATGACCTTTATGGTAAAAGAGAATCTAAATATAAATTTTTACTTGAAAATTCTTTGAATACAATCCCATTTTCTCAGTTGACTAATAGCCCTCCATCATATTTTATGGTTCAAAAAGATTTTGATTTAGAAAGTACTTATAATAAAGGATTTTCTGTTAATGAATTATTCATTGAAAATAATATGGGAATTACAACTGGAAATGATAAAGAATATGTTCATATAAATAAAAATATTCTTATTGAAAAATATGGTGACAAACATGTTCAAGAAGTCGAATACAGAACTTTTGATAAACGATATTTAAACTATGATAGCAATCTGTTGGCACGTGCTAGATTCGAGTTTATGAAACATTTTTTTCATAACAATATTGCTATAAGTTTTGTAAGACGATCAAGAAAAAAAGATTTTGTTACTCCATATCTGACACAAAAAATTGTTGATAAATGCATCATATCAACTCTTGATAATGCAAATATTTTTCCACTATATACTTATTCAGATATTACTGATGAAAATGATGAAAATAATGAAAATAAAATCAAAAGAACTCCAAACCTTAATGAAGATATTATAAAAAAGTTATCGAAAAAAATAAATTTAACGTTTTCCAATGAAAAAGAAAACACAAAAAATACTTATGCACCAATTGATATCTTAGATTATATCTATGCTATGTGTTATTCGAAAAAGTATAGAGAAGTATATAAAGAGTTTTTAGAAATTGATTTTCCGCGTATTCCTTATCCAAAGGATAAAAATAGTTTTTTGTTTTTGGTGAATTTAGGAAATGAATTACGTCAAGCTCATTTATTAAATGCATCAATAGTAGAAGAATTTATAACAAGCTATCCTGTTGGTGGTAGTAATAAAGTAAATTCAGTTATTAATTGGGATTTGTGTGACAGCATCAATAAATTAGGTAAAGTATGGATTAATGAAGAACAATATTTTGATCAAGTTCCTCTAATTGCATGGGAATTTCAAATAGGTGGTTACAAACCTGCTCAAAAATGGCTAAAAGATAGAAAAGGTTCGAATCTTGACTTTGATGATGTTCTGCACTTTCAAAAAATTATAGTTGCATTAACGGAGTCAGCAAAAATAGTTGAGAAAATAAATTCAATTTAAAAGCAAAAAACAATATGGCTTAAAATGAAAAACTGAACAGAGCATTACAACGAGGCAGATCATCTTGACTCCCTTCGGTCGCAAGATATCTGCATGGTTGGCCGGACACCTGACGGTGCTAGAGGTAAAAAGCGAGTCATAGAGCGGATTTCAGCTTGAAGAAAAATGTCCGTCAGGAGCGCGGCAAACGAGTCTGTAGGAAAACCTGAAAACGAGTAATAGCGTAGTATAATTATTAAAG
>JADMKE010000021.1 GCA_018780035.1 Candidatus Sericytochromatia bacterium | reverse complement strand
TTCAGAATACGCCCTTTCTATTTGCTCATGCAAAAATCTCCGAAACTACAGTATTATATTATTATTTTTAATAATAATATTTAGACTAAGTAAAGATCATTATTCTCATACTCCAATACTAACTCCACGGCCCACACCCAGTTTTGCTCAATTCGTTAAGCCAAATGTGATTGCAATCAAAGATAATTACATGTATGTTTCATTTGGACCAAGATTATTGAGAGCATCACTGTCAAACCTTATCGTGAGAGAAATAAATCAAAAAATGATTCATTTTTCAACAGAAAAAAAAGAAGAAAACTTATTTTTTGAACAAATTTCTGGTATTTGCTTTGATAAATCCGGAAAAATATTTATCTCTGATGTTGATAATCAGAGAATCTTTAAAATGGATTTTTCCGGTTCAGTTACAACTTTTGCAGGTCAAAATAACCCTAGGGCATTTGACAAATATTCTTGTGGCCGTCGTCAAGGAACGGCCATTTGTCGAAAGCTTCAAAAAAGTGACCATTTTGCAGATGGCAAAGGAATTTTAGCAAAGTTTGATGCTCCGAATGGCATCGTGATTGATACTAAAAATAATTTGTATGTTTCGGATCACCGCAACAATGCCATTCGAAAAATCACCCCCAAGGGTGAGGTCATTACTCTTGCTGGAGGAAACGAGGTCGGTTATATAGATGCACAAGGTAAAAAGGCGTATTTCAACAATTTGAAGGCCATTGCGATTAATAGTAATAATTTAATTTTTGTAATTGATAACAATACTCTTCGCACAATAGATGTGCAAGGTCAGGTCAGAACTTTTTTAAAAGGGACCCATGATCCAAATAACGAAAAAATATTTTTTAACCCCCAATTTTTGGCTATTGATAAAGCCGACCATATCTATATTTCTGATTCACGTGAACGGATCTATCGGGTCAGTCCTTCTGGGCAAGTCGTGTTTGTAGCAGGTAGTAATCCAGGTTATGCTGATGGTAGGGGCAAAAATGTCAAATTTGCGCAGATCCGAGGAATAGCAATCGATGAAGCAGGGAATTTGATGATTTCAGATCACAATAACCATGCTATTCGCAAAATGACTTCTGAAGGGTATGTGACTACGCTTCTCAATTTAAAGTACCCCGATTGAAAAAATATGAGTTTGTGAAGGCTCAATATAGTGACGCTCATCAAGATATCAAATCATGTAACATTAACTTCCTGTTGTGCCATTGACATCATTGACATAGATGAACCAGAAGTTTCAGTCAGTCCTGCTCATAATTCGTTCGTGACTATTTTCGACAAAAAAATTGCCTGGTTCAAAACCTCGAACCAGCAGTTTGCAACAGGTCTTATCATCGTATTTTTTTGTCATTGTTTAATTACTTCATCAGCCCAAGCTTCAGAAGATATCGACCTCTACTACCCCGGCAGCTTGCAAAAAATGCTCGACTCCGCAGAAGGCCGCTTACATGTTTTGGAGCGAGACATTGGCATCTTGATGCACAAGACCCAATTAAACCATCCCCAGGCAGCTGCGTTTCAGGCGTTGCAGTTGAATCCACTGCTTTTGCCAGATACACCTTCCCCGCCTTTGCCCGAATCCGAAGTTTTGGCTGAAATCCCCTATGCCGAACAAGACGATGTGAGGGTGGCTCAGCTCAATGAACAGCTCCTGATAATCATGCAGATGACCCAAGCCCAATTGCAGAAATTGACTTGGATTCGTCAGGTTTATCTTACCCCTTCGGGGCGTTTGCAGGCGTGGCAATTTCAGAATCCACCTGAAGAATCTCACTTTTCCATGCACAGCAATCAACATCATGCCTTAACCGAATGGGCGAACCTGCGCAGCCGGGTTTTCAGCATTCAAAATACCACCCACTACTTTTTGCAGCGTTTTTACACGCCCTCTCCGAAAACAACGACACCATGAAAACAAAGCCATTCTCACTGTTACTTATTTTGCTTGCTCTCAGCGCCTGTAGCTCCAATTCGCTCAGCCCAGCGACTACTCCCACAGCCTCTCCCACGGTCTTGCTCTCTCCCAGCGCATCCCCAGCAACAGATAAACTCACCCGCCTTACCAAAGGCCCCGCCAACCTGCCCCTGCGCGACGACTTGCTGCTCTGGAGCAGCCAATTGCAAAAACTCGTCCAGCTCACGGGCCTAAGCCCCCCGGCTGCTGCCCGGCTTTACGCCTATGCCGGAATCGCCATGCACCTGGCGCTTAACCCCGAAACCCGTCTGCAAGACAAATTAATCGGCCTCAAAGCTTTACCAGAAGCTCCCGCCAAGATCGACCCACGCCTGTATTTGCACGCGACGCTCAACACGCTTTTGCCCGAAGTCATTTTGGCCACCTCCCGGCAGCGCCAGCTCTTGCAAGAAATCGACTTGGCCCAGCGCAAAGCCCTCGATTTTCAAACCGCAGAAGCCAAACAGGCTTTGGAATCAGGCCAAAAACTGGGGCAGCATTTGGCCCAGTGGGCCCGCGAAGATGGCTATTTGCGCACCCGCAGCTTAACTTACACCCCGCCGCCGCGCAGCCAGAATCCCGCCTTTTGGGCCCCAACGGCCCCCAGCCAAAAGGCTTTGGAGCCCTATTGGGGCAGCTTGCGCCCTTTTGTTTTGCCCGAAGCCAAAACCTGCCACACGCCGCCCAAGCTCAGCTTTAGCACGGCTGAGGATTCCTCTTTTTTGAAAGAGGCCCGCGAAGTGCTTGAAACGGGTCAAACGCGCACATCCGAACAGACAGCCATTGCCCGCTGGTGGGCCGATAATCCGGGTGAAACGCCCACGCCGCCAGGGCATTGGTTAGCCCTGACTTCACAATTGCTCAAAGAGCGCCAAATCGGGGCCTATCAGGCGGCTCAGGTTTTGGCTGTTTTGGGGCTGGCGCTGTCCGATGCCTTTGTCTCTTGCTGGAGCAGCAAATTTGAGATCAATTTACTCCGGCCTGTGACATATATTCAGCAATACCTCGACCAACCCCAGTGGAAGCCTCTGCTCACCACCCCGCCTTTTCCCGAATATCCATCGGGGCATTCTGTTGGCTCGGGGGCCGCTGCCGAGGTCTTAGAAGCCTTGCTGGGCCCCGGCCAGTTTACAGACCAAACCCACGTCTTGCGCGGGCAAAAAGCACGCAGCTTCGCCAGTTTTCGCGCAGCGGCTGACGAGGCCGGCATTTCACGCTTGTATGGCGGCATTCATTACCGCGATGCGATTGAGCAGGGCTTGGCACAGGGCCGCTGTGTGGGACAGGCTGTGATGAATCGGTTAGAATAAGATAGCGTCACTTTCGCCCCCCCCAAAAAATTACAGAGGGAGATTCTGAAGCAGGCATGAGGAAAAAAGCTTTTTCTCCGCTCTCTTGGGGCTTGGCTTTGGCTATTCTCGTACTGGGACTCTCTCCCGTTCACGCTTTAGAACCCGATTACCTCTGTGCAGAAAAAGACAAAAACACCCATTTTTTTGTGCGCCACCGCTGGTACAAAAAAGAATTCCCGCTCAAGGTCTATTTGCCCCTGCCTGCGGCTCAGATTCCGCTCAAAGATCGCGAAATGCCTGTTGAAGCAGTCCTCACAGCCATGCAGAGTTGGCACAATGCTTGGCCGTTTATTCGTTTTCAATTGGTGGCTACACCTAAAGAAGCCAGCATTGAAGTGCTGTGGCACGAGCAGCACTTTTACAAGGGTCAGGGCCGCTGGGGAGATGCTTATTTCCCTGAGCCGATCAAAGACCACAAAGGCAAAATTGTCAGGCATTGGAGCAAGATCAATCTGGCTCTGATGGCCCATCCAGGCTCTGCAGCTTTTGCTCAGCAACCCGTTCCCCTCAATTTTCAGGAGATCCGCGATTTGGCGATTCATGAATTGGGCCATGCCCTGGGGCTGATACACAGCGACGATGGCAATGATGTGATGGGCGGAGGCAATCATTTTTTGGTCACCGTGCTGAACAAGCGCAATATCTCCGCCCGCGACGTGGCCACGCTCAAACGGCTGTATGGGATTCCGATCAAAAGCAACAAGCCGGTGTGTTTACATAAATAAACTCACCGGCCACTGGGTTTAGTTTAAAGCAGCCCCAGCCCCATCAACGCCAGAGCGGCCCCGCCTGCAGAAGCCAGCGGAATGCTCAGATTGTCATCGGGGTATTTGCCCAAATATTCACCCAGGGCGCCCGTCAAAGCGGCGGCTGCAGACACCAGCAAATTGGTGGCCAGAGGCAAAGGGTGCATCAGGCTCAGGCTGATACTGGCAGCCAGGGTGCCCACCACAAAGAAGGTCAAACTGCCTTCCAGGGTGCGGTTGCCGGGCATGGGAATCTTGCCGTATTTGCGGCCAATCAAAGCGGCGGCGGGGTCGGCAAAACCCAGCACAGCCACAGCCACAATCCCCAGCGGCAGGGGCATCAGCGAGAGCAGTAGCAGGGCCACGCCGTACCAAGTGGCGGAGTTGATCTTGTCGTATTCGTGGGGATGGGCAATCGGAGCAAAGATGCGCATGACCTTGGCTTTGACCTCGGGGCTGAAGCGTTTGGCGGTTTCGGTGGCGACACAAAAGACCAAAAAGGCCAGGGCGATCCAAAACATCCAGCCAAAGCTGGGCACAGCCGCAATCATGCCCAAAATCGAGACCCCATTGGCCGCATGGAAGACCGAGCGGGTCAAATTGGTGGGACGCAGGTGCGGAATTGGGGTCTGGCAGGCTTCCATCATCACCGACAGGCGCTGATAGGCTTTTTGCAGGCGTTTGCTCAGGGTATACAAACTCACATAAGAGAGGTGGTCATCCAATTGCACAGCTTTGAGCTGTGTCATTAATTGGCCCACCTGTTTGAGGGTTTCGCGCAGAGCGGTCAGCGGATACTCTTTGTGGGAACCGTCTTCGAGGCTGTGGAAGACGCCTTGCATTTGATCGTAGAGGGCATGAACTTCGGCTTCGAGTTCGACGATGCGGGTTTTGAGGGTTTGTTTGCGAACACTGCCCCAGCGCGAGGGATCGAGATCGCGCAGCAGGCTGTAGAGGCGAAGGGCAAAGCTCTTTGTTTCAAGGACCAACGTGGGTTCCATTAATTTAACGCCTTCATAATCTAATCTTAATAATTATTATACCCTTTTAACCTGTCTTTGTCAGCGGGGGTTGCGATTATTTTCCCTTTTTTTCGGGGGTTTAAACACCCCTTGGCGGTGCCACCTTGCCAAATTCTTGCTCAAAGCGCGCCACTGTTTCGTTGTAGTCACTTTCACCGAGGACCAATTGGGTCAGATAAGGTTGGTTGATTTCATAAAAGAAACCCAAGAGTCGGGCCACCCGCACCACCACCATCGGCGCAATTTTGCGCTTTTCCGACTGCAGGCCGTAGTTCAGACTGAGTTCTCCCTCGGCATCCATGCGATAGGCCCCCACCGGCAAGAGGGGGTTGAGCACCATCAAAAATTGGCAGAGATCGGCCTGCCGCTCGGCGGGCACGGCATACGAGGTATGTAAGGTGAATTTGAGTTCGTTGGCCAGGGCGGGGATCATGGCCAAGCCGGGATGGGTCACATTGAGAATATCTCCCGTAAAGGCCATATTCAGCAAGATGCCGGGGCCGTCAAAATCGCTGCGCACATCGGCCACCAAAAGTGGAAAGGGCGTGGCTGAGCTGGGCTGAATCAAAGAGGTGGGAAAACCCAAAAAGTCAAAGCCGCGTTTGAAGAGTTCGAGGGTTTCGAGGGTTTCTGTAAAGGAGGTGTTTATCATGCGGCTGCTCCAAAAATCTGATGCACGCTTTGGGCAAAACTGGGCAAAGCGGGCTTTTCCTGCAAATAACGTTCCAGCAAAGGCAAAACCTTGCTGCTGATATGTGTCATATATTCTACAATGCTGCCCAGCACCTGCACCGACATGCGGGCCTCGATGTCGATCAGGCTGTGTTTGAGAAAAAAGCCGTCTTTGAGACTCACCCCAAAGGCCCCAATCGGGGTGACCTGATTAAAGAGATTGGCGACCTGGGCCAAATTGGGGACGTCTTCAGCAGATACATCCGTTAGCAAGGGCAAATTAAACAGCAGAATAAAGGCCGGGTCGGGCTCAAAGTCGAGCCCGGCCTGGGCTTCGACCACAGCACTGAGGTCGTTGAGGTAAAAGAGCTGGATCGGAAATTCCGTTTCCCCTTCGGGGACGGCGATGCCCAGCAGCAATTGTTCAAACGGGCTCTCTTCTGAAATGGGTACGAAGACGGCGTTATAATCGCCTTGGTTAAAAATGCCCTGCAGCTCTTGTAAGGGGCTGAGGATCGGGGGGGCGGCGTTTGTCATGGTCACTTTCCTTGTGTTTTTAGAGATAGGCTGCGCCGATATTTTTGCGGATCAATTCGGCTTGAATGGCGGGGGTTGCGCCTTCGAGAGCTTCACGGGGGATTTGCAAAACATCGCGGGCAAAGTCTTTGGCGTCTTGATTGCCCGATTGAATCAGCCTGACCAAATCGCGGGTGGCATGATCAGGGGAGACCTGACGCAAGCGGCTTTCAATCTCACCTTGCAATTTTTCGCGGGCGGGCAGGGCCGCTTCGATATTTGTCAATTGGGTCAGTAATTGCTGGTTGGGGCGCAGTTCGCCAATCCGGGTTTGATCATCTCCAATTTCGGGTTCCAAGACCTGTAACCGATCCATGATTACTTGGATTCGGGCACGGTTTTCGTCGATGCCCCTTGTTTGTTGTTCGATTATACTTTCAGAAAAGCCCCGAACCCCGATCAAATTATCCCGATTGGCGGGTGGGGGAACGGCGTCAATCTGTCTTGTCAGATCTTCAATAATTCCACGGTGTTCTGCTATTTTTTCTTGAGATTTTTGGTTGGCAGTATTGAGCTGTTCCCGTTCATCTCTCAATCCTGTTCTCTCTTGCTCTTTAGCAGGCAAACCAGCCTTGAGTCGATCATATTCTGGTTTGTCAATCCGGGCCTGGGGCATTCCGGGCAGGTCACTCAAGCGCTGCTGCTCCGCTTTGAGGGTTTTGACCTCGGTGCTCACCCGCTGCTGTTGGCCATCGAGGGTGTCGATCGTCTTTTGCTGTTGGTGTTTTTGGTAGAGTTTGTAACAGGCAATGCCGATCCCCGCCACGGCGGCCAGCCCGCCCACGGCCCAGCCAATCGGCGAGGCCACAAAAGCGGCGGCGGCCACACAGACCCCAATCGTGAGCGCCACCCCGGCCACAACTGTGGCAATATTTTTGAGTTTGCTCCACCAGCGGGTTTTGATGGTGTTATCTGCTTCTGTTTTGACCAATTTGCCCACGTCTGCAACCTCTGCGCGCTCTTGGGTGGCTTTGGCTTTATTCGGGCCTTCGGCAATTTCGGGTCTGTGTGCTTCATAAGTGCCCAGGCGCTCCAAACGGCCTTCGGACTCTTTGATCGCCTTGTGATCCTGATAGGCCCCAATCGCGCCTGTTACAATCATGCCCACGCCAGAGACAGCCTGGGTAAAGATCAGGCCTTGGGCGGCTTGGTTGCCCAAGGTGGTGCCGGTGGAGTGTACAATCGACATAATTGTCAGGCCGCCATTGGCGAGGCCATTGAGGTTGCTGACCACGCCAACGCTGCCCATGAGTTTGTTTAAATTGGATTCATTTTTGGTGATCTCACTGAGATTTTTGAGGGCTGCGGCGTCGGCTTTGAGGTGTTTACTCAGGGCCTGAAGGTCGGCTTTGGCTGGGTTTGGCAGCGCATCTTTGACTGCATTGATGCGGTCCAGTGAAATTTGCATGAATTGACGGGCGTCTGCCGAAAGGGTTTTGTCAGGTGCCAGACCGTCTGTCAGGGTTTGGGCCATGTCTGTCAGATTCTTCGTTAAGGTCTCATGTTGTTCCTCACTTAAAGGACCGCCGTCAGCAAGGGGGTGGGCCAAGCGGTCAAGCAACGTGGCTGTTTGGTTGCGAACTTGGCTCTGTTTGCCCATCTCTTCGGAGATGCTTGCCTCATTTCGGCCCTTGTGAATCTGAACGCTGCTGTTGATCAGCCCCAGGGCCGAGACAAAAATGCCGAAGGCGGCAGCCACTTTGGCCCCTTCATTTAGGCAATTTCCGTCAGCATCGGCGCGGTTATTGCCTGAGATCGCCCATTTTTCAGAATCCTTGCTGGTCACTTGGTTGGAGACGTTGTAAGCGTCTGTGGCTTTGGGATCTGCTACATGGGCATTTTTAAAGACCTCATGAATCCCCCCAATCGTATTGCCCGCATAACCCCCGCCAACGCCCATGGCCCCATGCACCTCAGCTCCCACCGATTCCTGGCCCAGCACATGTTTTAAAAACTCGGGCATTTGCGTTCCACTGGCCACTTCTGCGACTTGGGCCTGCAATTCGGGCACCTTTAAGCCACTGATTTGGTGGTCAAAATTGGCAATCGCCTGGCTGTCGGTTAGGGCGGCTCCGGCATGGGGCGCCGGTGCTTGGGGCTGGGCCTGAACCCGCGTTTGGACGGGCTCTGAGGGCTTTTGCACAGGGGCCTGGGGGGCCTGTAGAGGGGCCACTGGATTGCTGGTCGAGAGATTCTTTAAACTGTTTACACCCAGGGTCATGGCATTACCTCTTTTGATTGAATATCGGAGCGAAAGGGTCTCATTCGTTGATGTCCTCGATTAAGTCGCGGCTGCTTTCAAGCTGGTTGACCAGGCCCTCATAGAGCGGCAAGAGTTCAGACACATCGTGTTTGGCATTTTCGAGGCTGTCGATCTCATCGGCGCAGGCATCACAGAGATCCATGATACTTTCCAGTTCTGCTTCTGCATGTGAGAGGGCCATCTCTTTGCCTTTGAGTCTGTCGGACAGGCGCTTTAAACGTTCTGCGCCTGAGTCCATTCGGGCTTGCAATTCAGCCATCTCTTGGGCAATGCTTAAGACACTTTCGGCCCGTTTGAGCAGGGTTTCAAAGGGGCGGATCTGCTGGCGCAATTCAGTGGTTTCTATCTCTTGATCGATCAGTTCAATCTGTCGATTGAGCCCCAGCAAAAGAACCTGTAAATGCTGCTGCTCTTGGCGCAGGGCTTGGGTCGCCTCTGGCTTTAAGCTGGGTTTAAGCAGCGCACTCAGGCCAAGCAGCTGTTTTTGCAGACCCAGCAGGCGCTCTTCAACCTGATCGTAGAGGGCGTCAAGGTCTTGCTCTGTTTGGGGCTCCGGCTTAAACTGGAGCGGCGATTGCGCAGCCAGGGTGGGTCGTTTGGGGGGGGCTTTGCTCTGCTGGGTGATAAACTGCAGGAGATCGAGTGCAGCTGCGTGTTCGGGCTCTATTTTTAACAGCTCTTGCAGGTATTTGCGGGCCATGGCCTCGTTCTTTGCCATGACCTGTAAATACGCACAGCCCATATATGCCGCACTGTTGCGCCGGTTGTATTGAATCGCTTTGACCAAATCGCGAAAGGCTTTTTTGAGTTCAGCCGGGTTGGGTGGGTTGCTTTGGCTACTTTGGCAAATCTGCTGCAATAAGCGCAAACCCTGTTGACACGCTTCATTTGAGATCTTTTGGCGATCCCCTTTTTGGTCAGCAGCAGCCGTTTGTATTTTTGTCAGCTCTTTAAGAAACATATCCTGGATCCCATCACAATTTCGATTCTCTTATCATAACAGTTTGGGGGCGCCGGGTCAGCCCCCCATGTGATCGGGCTGTGTTACAATGCGCACTGAAAATCGCGTCCGCTACAAAGGAGCTTCACCATGCTTCACAGGCTGCAATTGGGCCAAGTCCCCCCCAAACCCCATACGGTGTTTAAGATCAACGAAGAATTGCTCTATGAACATTGTTTCACCCGCTTGGGCTTTGACGGCACCTATTCGATTCTCTACCATTTCACCCCCCCCCATGCGCTTGAGCAAGAAGAAGTTCTGGCTCTGCATCCGGGCTTTGCAGCTGCAGAAAACCCAGCTCCCCTGCGCCGCAGGCATTTCCGCACAGGCCAAATCACCACTGGGGGCAGCCCCTTTCTGGCCCGCAAGCGGCTCTTTGCCAATCCCGATCTGGCGCTCTGGTTTGCCGTTGCCGATGAGTCGGACCCTGAGTTGGTTTGCAATGCCGACGCGGATGAGTTGGTTTATGTCTACCAAGGCCAGGGCCAAGTTGAAACGCCGTTTGGGGTTTTGCCTTTTCAGGCCGAAGACTATGTCTATCTGCCCCGCAGCGTGATTCACCGCTGGCATTTAGATGCCCCCTGCCGCTTCTTGATTATCGAAGGGCTCAGTGGCATCGATATTCCCGCCTATTTTCGCAACGCCTCGGGCCAATTGCGCATGGATGCAGCGTACACCCACCGCGATTTTCAGACCCCACAATGGCGTGAAAACAAGTACCAGGGCCCTGCCACTGTGTTGGTCAAACGCCTGGAGCAGCTCACGCGTTTGACCTACCGCCACCATCCCTTTGATATCGCGGGCTGGGACGGGGCGCTTTGGCCCTTTGTCTTTCCGATTCGGGCCTTTCAGCCCCGGATTGGCCAGGTTCATTTGCCCCCTTCGGTCCACACCACGTTTACAGGGCCGGGTTTTGTGGTCTGCTCGTTTGTGCCGCGTCTGACCGACTTTCACCCCCAGGCCATTCCCTGCCCCTATCCGCACTCATCGGTCGATTGTGATGAATTTCTTTTTTATGTGGCGGGCAATTTTACCTCGCGCCGGGGGATTGATTCGGGTTCGGTCTCGTTTCATCCGATGGGTCTGCCCCACGGCCCCCATCCGGGCGCTTACGAAGCCTCGATTGGCACGGTACGCACCGATGAATTGGCCGTCATGGTGGATACCTTTAAACCGCTGATGCCCACAGCCCACGCCTATGGGATCGAAGACCCGGGCTACCAAATGAGTTGGAAGGTGCCCACCCCATGACCCTGACCCTCGACACGTCTGACAAACCCTGGCAGGAGATCTACCGGCGTTTAACCGAGATCATCCAGCCCCGGCCGATTGCCCTGGCTTCGACCCTCAATGCCGAAGGGCAGCCCAATCTGGCGCCTTTTTCGTTTTATACCCTGATCTCCTGCAACCCGCCTTATCTGGCTTTTTGCCCTCAATTGGCCGGCCGCACAGGCCAGAAAAAAGACACCCTGCGCAATCTCGAAGTGCATCCCCAATTTGTGGTGGCCACCGTCACCGAGGCGATTGCTGAGCGGGTCAACCAGGCCTCAGCTCCTCTGCCTTATGGCGAAAGTGAATTTGCCTATGCCGGGCTCACGCCTCTGCCTGCGGAGCGGATTCGTGGCAATTTGGTGCAAGAGTCGCCTGTGAATATGGAATGTGAATTGGTGGAGATTCGCAATTATGGCAGCGAAGGCGGGGCTGGCAATTTGGTTGTGGGCAAAATTTTACTTTTGCACATCGACGAAGCGGTGCTTGATGCTGCTGGGGCGGTTGACCCGGCCCTTTTAAAAGCTGTCGGACGCATGGGCGGAGAAGACTGGTGCCGCACAAGTGAGCGCTTCAGCTATCCCCGGCCAGATCGGGCCTGATTGATGCCATTGCTGAACCCAAGGCCTCTGCTCCGTTTCTTTCTGTTGCTTTGTTTGACACTATTGCCGAGCGCCTGCCGTCAGCCTGATTTGCTCTTTTTAAAGACCGAGCCGGTCACACTTGAACAGACCCGCTATTATCCGGCGGTGGGTGATTCTTTTGAAATTGTTTTGCCCAGCCTGGGCAGTGCGAGCCAGTATCGCTGGGCCGTAAAAGAATTTGACACAACCACGCTGGAATTGCTGCGGGAGCGACCTGGGCGCTCAGAATACCCTGAAAACCGCTATCCCCCAGGTTATCTGCCTCACACAGTTTTTGAATTTAAGGCGCTCAAAGTGGGCGAGCTTGCGCTGACTTTTTACCAAATGCCGCGCTTGCCAGAAACCCCAGCGGTCACGACCGAGCGAACCTTTCAGGTCTTGATCAGCCGTACAAAAGCCACGGCCTCGCCTTAATTCCGCGCGATTGTTTTTAGAGCAATTCGGGTTGTGGGCGGGTAAAGGGTTTGAGAAAGGCCCAAAAAGCCTCAAAATGCTGTTTCTCGGGTTTGTCATTGCTGAGGGCATTCCATTGCTTGAGCAAACGGCGATAGGCCTTAAACTCTTCGGCATTTTCTCCCAGGGCGCGTTTAATCGGCCGGGTCTCTTTGAAAGGGGTTTTGTCGCAGGCTGTGGTGTAGAGCAGGTGGTGGGCCGGAGAGACCTCCAATTGGCCTTTGGCGTTGAGATCCAAGGGCCAGGTGCGGCAGGCACTGGGGCGATGTGGATAAACGCTGCAGCTATTGTCTTTGAGAAAGACGCAGCCTTCTTCAGGGCCGCGATTGCGCAAACAGAGTTGGCGCCAACTCTGTTCCAAACGCACGGCGTCGGGGTCTTCGGCTTCGATCGGAGCCAGTCGCACCCAATTGAGCAGCGGCTGCTCAGGAAAGGCCTCGGCCAAACGGGCCAGGTCAAAATGGCTGAGGGGCACCTGCATTTGGCGGCAGCATTCCCCGCATAAATTGCAGCCAAACAAAAGCGGTTTGCCAAAAAAAACGGTCTTAAACATGGCTTCAGCTTAGCGGATTCGCAGGAAAGCCTCAAGCCCGATGGCTCTGACTGCTCAGTTGTATTACAATGACATCAAGATGTACGAAGACTTCAAGAGATGTACGAAAGGAAGACGCAGTCCCCTTCAATGACCCATCCCAATTTTCTGACGCACCTGCAACACGATATTCTCTCCCCGCTGGTGGGCAAAATTGCCACGGGCTTTAAACGTGAACACACGCCCGATCCCCTGCTCTTTTCCGACAAAGTCACTGTGCGTCTGCGTCTGCTCGATCGCACCGACAGCGAAGTTTTATTGGGGATTCACACCAAACAATTGGGCAAGCAGGGCGCCCAGTCTCCGATTACCTTGAATGTCGGTGTGAACCTCTTGATATCCGAGCCGGCCGACCCCCGTGAAAGTATTCTCGGCTTTGAGCGCGAAGAGCAGCTCGAATTGCAGGAATTGCTGCGCCAACCTCTCAACAGCGTCTATTTGCTCAAAAACCGTGCTTTGGTTCTGCGTTTTTTGAATCAGGCCTTGAAGTTTGAGGCGATTCGAGACGAACAGGGACGCTTGGCGCTCAAATGGGAAGTCTATGTCTGATAAGGTAATCTTGATTTATCCTTAGCTTTTTCTTAAACTGGCTGAACACATTGCCCCCTTCCCATCGCCTATAATAATAATGAGATATGGGAGGCGCCCATGCGATTTGAGCAGAGCTATTATGCCGAAAACGATTATTACGAATTAATGGGTCTCACACCCGAAGCTTCAAGCATTCAGGTGGTTGAGGCTTTTGAGCATCAATCTTCAGATTTAAACCTCAATCACCCCGACCAAAAAGAGCGCGTGCGTTCGGCTGAAAAAATGCTGGGTCTGACCCAGGCTTACGAAGTGCTCAACGATCCGATTCAGCGCAGCCATTATGACCTGCGTCAACTCGGCCGCAAGAATCTGCCGATTAGCAACCAGGTCGATGGCCTGTTTAAAGAGGCTGTCAAAGCCTTTCGCCAGCACCAAATTGAAATGGCGCTGCGCTACTTTAAAGAAATTTCCATGCTCTATCCCCACCGGCCCCTGTATCGGGTGCATTTGGCCATTGCCTATGCCGAAAAAAATTGGATGAGCTTTGCCGAGTCCGAACTCGAAACCGCCCTGCGCCTCGACCCCCAGTATATGTTTGCCAAAGAGACCGTGGCCCATTTGCTGTTTAAACTCCCGGATAAAAAACATCCGGGGGGTGGCAATCCACTCAACCGTCAAGTGGGCGCCCTCGCCGCTGCGTTTGTGGGCCTGAGTGTGCTTTTGGCTTCGGGTTTGCCCCAGCAATTGATTGGGGGAGTCTTTGGCAAGCTTAACCACGCCACCCAAGAAATATTCGACCCGATGAAAGAGGCGGCCCGCAAAGCCGGCAAAAAAATCCACGACGAAAAAGATATCAACAGCCAATTGCCCCAAGACATGGTGCAAGATTTGCAGCAAAAACAAGACGCAAAATCGACCCAGGCGGTGCAAATTCCCGATCTGGGCAGTGATTTTAAACCCGAGGGGCAGACCTACGATTACCGCAAACAAAAAGCCAAGAGCAAGGTCTATTATCCCGATCAGGGGGTCGTGGTGGTGACCTATGAAGATGGCAGCATCTTGACCTATAAACCGAGCGAACTCAAGGGCTGGAAACAGGACACTGAGACCAATCAGGCTGTGATGGTGACCCGAGACAATGAACTCATTCCAGCCCCGGCGACGGTGCCGCTCAAAATGCCCGATGGTTCAGCTGTCGATTTAAATTCTGCAGCCTTTCCGGCCCATCTTTTTCCTGAATACGCCACGGCAGCCAATGCCAAAGGTGCTCAAAATTCAGGATCGAGCACCACGGGGGCTGTTAGCGCGCCTGTGGGCACGGCTCAAACCCAATCTGGAACTCAACCCGGATCCCAACCGGGTACCCAGCCTGCGAATCAACCCGGCACCCAGCCTGCAACCCAATCTGCGACCCAAGGCAAAGGTCAGCCCTATTCCCCCTATGGAGCGGGCAGATGAAGACAGCGCTTCGACGCAGGCAAAGGGGATTCGGCCTGGTCGAAGTCATGGTGGCTGCCGTACTGCTGGCTTTGGGCATTATGCTTGTCAGCCCGATCTTGGGGCTGGGTTTTCGCTCGACCCATCAAAACAAAGAAAAAACAGCCGCAGTCCAAGCCGCACAGCGCATTGTCGAACAGATTCGCAATCGGGGCTTTAGTCAGGCGTCGGCTTTGGTCAGCCCCACCAGCAATACCGCGATTCTTGCCGATGATGTCAACGGCCAGAAGCTCTATGTCAAGGCCGATGGCCAGGTCTTTACCCAGCCGGCAACGGGTGCCAAACTCTTGCAGATTCAGCGGATTTATACCTTTGATGATCGGGGCACCCGCAATTTAACCGATGATCGCATTCAGGTCACCGTCAAGATCACCTGGCCGGGTGGCGGCACAGGGCATATTACGATGGGGGTGACCTTGGTCCGTGACAATTTCCAATAATTCCCCTGTCTTTGCTCGGAAGCCTTTAAGATCGCAGGAAAAAGGCTTCAGCGTGATTGAAATGCTGGTGGGGCTCACCATTGGTTTGACCATGTTGACCGCGCTGGTGGTCTTTTTTATGAATACCCAGAAAAACATGATGTTGGGCCAAGAGCACGCCCGTACGACGTCTCAGGCCCAGTTGGTCTTGGCACGTATGACCAAAGAGATCAAGGGCTCTGCCAGTGAGGCACCTTCCCTGTTTGCACTCTCCCCCAATTGGGCCTCCTTGCCCGCTTTGCCGTATACCGCTGTGGAATTGCAGCCCCATCCCCCCACTGCGGGTGTGGTGATCAGTCCTGGGGTGCCCGCCGCCCGCAAATTTCTCTCTCAGGCTGTCCCCAGCGATATTTACCACAAATGGTATCCCAATAGCAGCAACGAGAGCAATTCCCTGGTTTTTTACCTGATTCAGCCACCTGGGCCGGGCAATACTGCCACTGTCGAGCGGGTGACCTACCGTCTCGACAATACCGATCCCAACAATATTAAGTTGGTGCGCGAGGTGCAGCGCCCGGTGGTGGGGGGCAGCAATAGCTTTCTGACTTCACCAGACCCCCTGCGCACGGTTTTGGCAGAGCGTGTACAATTGCTACAATTTACCTATCCTGAATTTTCGCGGGCCATGGACAGCCAAGGGGCTACTTTGGATACAAATTTAATCACGATTCAGACCAACCAGGGCAACGCGGCCTTGGTCGAATATCTCAATCTGCAATACCGTCAGGTGATTGGGATTCGTTTGGTTTTGGGGGGCTCGCCCCTGAGCGCCGGTCAGTTTCGCAAGGGCATTGAGTTGACGACAGAAGTGAGGTTACGCAATTGATGGACAGCCAACGCAGCCGTGAACGCGGGATTTCGATTCCGCCCGTTTTGATGGTGATCGGCATTTTGCTGATGATGGGCATGACATTTTTGGCCGTTGTACGCTTTCAGGTGCAACGCACAGGTTATGAGCAAGCCACGATCACCGCCGGTTATATTGCTGAGATCGGCTTTCAGCAATTGCGGGCCGAGTTGGCCGCCCTTGATGGCGATTGGACCCAAATCAACGGGATTGTCAAAGACTGTGCGACCACCGATCCCTTTTATACCCGCTGTCAGCGCCTGCCCAGTACCAATAGTTTTGCCAATTTTCGCAAGGTCCGTGAAAATCCCCTTGATCCCAATTCGCGGATTATTGGCATTTACGAAGCGGCGATTGAAACGGGCGAAAAACGCACGATCTTTGGCAATAAGACCATAACGGGCTCGGCTGTGGGCTTTGTGCCCGGCACCCTGCTGAGCAGCGAAAAAAAGGGCTTTGATCAATACGGCAATCAGCTCTGTGATTTGGATACCAATAGCTGTCCTGGGCGTTTTATGGGCCTCAAGATCAAGGCCTGGCTGACCGATGCTCAGGGCAATTTGCTGCCCAAAGGCCGCAGCCAAGAGGTGTATGGCGTGTTGCAACTCAATACAGGTAATTTGCTCGATGCGCCTGCCGGTTATCTGCTTGAATCAGACAAATCCCTGATTCTCGATCAGAGTACCACCTGGAACGAGGAATACCATCCCCCAGCGCCCTTTGCCCCTTATCCGGGCCGTGACCCCGACCCCTCCGTCTACGATCCGCCGTTGGACTGTGGTGCTAGCCCTTTTCAAGAGACGGGGGCCTTTTATGGCCCGGTTCACACCAATCAGCAATTTAATATAACCTTTCGCTCGGTCTATGCCCCGGTTTTGCAGAGCGAGGTGCGCGGCGCCACAGCCAATGGTTCGGACCTGCTCAAAGCCAAATGTGCTTATCCAGGGGTCTTGCAAATTGAAAAAGGCGCACAGTGGAACCCCTTTAATACTGTCACGGTTTACCAACCCGGCCAAGATTTTGTCTATTTTCCAAGGGGCTCTTATTGGCAGATTGACTGGTCTCTGGGCGGGATTGAGCCTGCTGCAGGCAGCACCTATACCGTGGACTATACCGATGGCAGCCCGACCTCTGTCAATGCGGTCAAAGGCGCGCTCAATGGCCTCGATGCGGTGCCAGCGTATACCCCCAATGGCATCACGGCTGTGCGTCAGGGGGGCACGACCTATACCCGTGGGGTGCATTTTAAACTCAAATCTGATTCTTTTATCGTCTGGGCGGTTCCCGATGGCAGCGGCGGTTGGCTGCCTGGCACCAGTGAACCCAGCAGTGGCACCAATTACCGTGTGATTTATATCAACCACTCTCCGATTCGGGTCTACGATCGCATGTCGTATTCCGGCGCAGCGCCGAAATACAGCTATTGGCAAGAGCACGCCATGGGGAGCAGTTACCCACTTTATCAGCAGGGGCATGCCCATACCAATATTGCCGGGGCCGATCTCAATGCCAACTCTACAGCTGTGGGGGCGGATCCCGGCTATGATGCCGCTACCTGGCGCCATTGGCATTATATTACCAACGATCTGATTGGCACACCCAATCCCAATTATCTCTCTTTTGCCAACGCCCTTTATGCACCTGTGAATACGGCAGCCCACAATTCACCCCTCTTAAAACCCACTTCAGCGATTGCCAATTATAAAAATCAATTGGAACAATTAAACAAATACCTGCAATTGACTTTGGGCATTTCGATGCCCCGCAATGCGGATGATTCCCTCAATCCCAGCACTTTGCCCACCACCTCTAATTTTCTCTATGGCTATCTGGTGGGCTCTGCAGTAGATAATCATTTGGTTTACAATCTGCCCGCGATCGACAACGACGATAAAATTGTCGATTTTCGCTCGGTCTATTTTGGTAGCAAAGTCAAATATTCAGCGGGCAGCCAGATTGGGGTTGAAATCCCCTTTTCGCAGCCCTCAGCCGCTGCGGCTGCCGATCGCTATTATGCCTGGATTTGGGTCAACGACAATCCTGCCTCTGCCGACTATATGAAGGTTTCTGATGCGCAAACCACAGGGGATTACCGCATGTACCGCTATGTCAAAATCCCTGAAAATGAAGTGATTCTGGTTCAGGATGCGGTGGTCTTGATTGGCAATCGCGAACCCAATGGCCTCTCGAGCAATTGTACAGCTTTGTATGCCGATTGCCTGCCCCTGCTCAATGGCAATCCACCTGGCCGCTCCACAATTGTCGATGGCCAAGTGACGATCGTTTCGTTTACCACATCGCCGCCCGGCCCTGGCTTGGATTATAAATATTCCAAAGGGGACATTGTGGTGGTCGGGGATGTGGTCTATAAAAACGCCTTTTATTCCCAGTACAACAGTGGCGCTGCCAAAATGGAATTGCGCCAATTGGATCCCCAGCCGATTGCGGGCTACAGCCACAACCATTTGACCACCACCAGCATCACCGATGCCCAAACCATGTGGGTGACCAATCCCGATGGCACCGTGGCCCGCGATAGCACGGGCTCGCCAGTGGGCAAAATTTGTGGTTTGGGGCTTTTTGCCACCCACGATGTTAAACTCTCCGTAACCGGGATGCGCCCCGATCCTGCTCCCGATACCACCCCCAACAGTGGAGACGACCGTTTGCTGCTCAATGCCCAAATGGTGGCAGGCAACCGGGTCTATGTACATTCCAAAAATGGCACAGGGGGCGAGATGACTGACCAAGATCTGATCGATGGCAATATCTTTTCTTACACCGATCTCTTCAAATTTTATGGCACCATTTACAGTTTTGAGGTGCCCTCTTTTACCCTTTATTTTAAACAAAAAAGAAATTATTATTATGACCGCTCTTTGTATATGAATCCGCTGATGGGGGCTCCAGCATATCCCACAACAGCTGGTGATTACAGGAATCAGGCTGTCTATAATAATTATCCACAGTTGGTCCAAGGCTCTTGGAAAATGGGTGCCCGTTGAGCCTTATTCTGAATTGAGTTCAAAAGGAGGCTGCTTTTTTAAAAGCGGGTATGTTCTAATAAAAAAAACATGCTGTTGGAGGCTTTACATGAAACGGGTGCTTCGCTTGCCGATGGGGGCTTTTTCATTGATCCTGGGGTGCTGCAGCCTATTGGCTTGCCAGCCTATGGGTCTGAATCTGGCCCGTGGCCCCCTCTCTGCCTTAAGCCCTTCATTGCAAAGTCTCCCCAACAATCTCCAAAAAACGGTTCAAAATTACCTCTTTCAGCTTCAGTCGGGCTTTCAGATTGCCGCTGTCGATGCCAATGATGCACCTGTGATAGAGCCTGTACGCCAGCAATTTGAAGCCGACTTAAAGGCGGGCAAGATCGAAAGTTACCAACAGAACAAAGATTTTTCGATCCAACTTTTGGCGGGCTCTGAAGGCAATTATTTTACCAGCCCTGAATTGGTTCAGGCTTTAAACGAGCGGGTTTTGGCCACCTTGGTGGTGATGTTGCCCGAGCAGAAAACAGCCGTCTTTAAAGGTGAATTTGAAAACCAGCGTTTTTATTTTGCCGACCCCTCTCAGGAATTGGCCTTGGCCAGTGCCAGCAAAGCCTATCTCATGACCGCTGATGCCGATTTTGCTATTCAGACCTACAAAGGCGAAATTTTGCCAGAAACCCAAACCGAGCCTCAGACGGTGGCTCAAACAGATGTTCCTGTTTCGCCAAATACCGTTGCTGCCTCTGAGGCTTTTGTACCCGATGGGGCTCACTTTGAAGAAGAGCGAGCAGAAGCCTGGGAAGCTGATCAGCACAGTGTTTATCGGGATCCCTTTGCCGGAGATTATCCGCAAATGCGACAGGCACAACAGGCCTATCCCGTTCCGGGTTTTGCCTATGCCGGAGATTTTCCCGGCGATGAGCCCCGCTATATGCCAAGTGTGGCGGCCTGGGCTGGCAAAGTCGAAAAGGTTGAAAACAAATACCAAAATAAATACGCCTACAATTACGAAACGGGCTATGTCCAGACCCGGATCGGCCAAGCTGCGGTTCCTGTCCCACCTCTTCCTTTGCCACAAGCAGGCCCAGCGAACCGGGCTGTGAGGGCCTATGGCAACCCTGTCCCACAGCCCCCTATGCCTCCCCGGGCCCGCCCCGTTTATCGCATAGAAGCCCAGTTCCAGGTAGAAGGTCGGGCTGTGCAAGCCAAGTCGGTGGTTTATCAAGATCCCTCCTTTCGACAAGCTCAGGAACAAGGGCAGAGCCGCCCTCTGCCTCATCCCCAACCATGAAGTCGGCGCTGACCCCCTGGGAGCAGCAAAACATTCAAAGGGCCAAAGCGCTTTTGCGCCGCCTTTGGGAGAACAGTGGTCTGCAGCAGCGGGAGATTTTGGCCGGACTTGAACTGCATGGCTTTCCCCTCAAAAAGACGACCTTCTCAATGTGGCTGAGTGGCACGGGCAATCTTGTGCGTCCCAAACAAGACGTTTTGCCGGCTTTAATTGAAATCCTCACTCCTGCTTGGACAGAACCCCAGCGCCAAGAAGTGCATGATGAACTTGAGGCGCTTTTGGGCTATGGGTCCGGTTTAGAAACCTCAGAAATGCTGCGCAATCGGCTTTCTCTGCAATGGGATGATAATACCCGCATGTCTCTGGAAAAACAAGAGGCCCAATTGCGCCGCCAGCTCGACACGCTCGACGGCCTTTTATCGACCTTAGAGCCCCGACTCTATGAATATGACAAAGGGGCCCCTGTGGTGCGTGTGCAAGCCGAAGACAAGGCCCTGGTCAAAGAATTGCTGGGGTTGGAGTCTTTGCAACAGGCCCGCACTTACCGCACCCGTGGCGGCGATTACGAAATTCCTTTGACCCGCGTGCAATCACTGGATACCCTGACTGCACTTGTCAATACCATGAACGAAGGCATTCGGCTCCTGCGCGCCTATGTCGAACGCACCCTCTTACAGGAGGGTGCCCTCGAACTCGATGCCTATCCTCGTGTCGAAGACTTTGTCAGCTATGCTTGGGAAATCTCTGATCGCCTGCTTTACCACAACCGTCTCTGTCGCAGTGTGCCTGCTTTGCGCCGTACTTTGTTGCGGCTGATGGCCACCTGTTGGGGGGTGCGTTATCTTTTGCAGGGCCAAGAAGGCCCCGTCAGTGCCGTTGAGTTTCAGAATATTCTCCAGCTCAAGGGCCTGGGCAATGCGGCCGAGGTGGCGTGTCCTGTGGCGATTTTTATGGGCCTCTTGGCCCGCCAAATGCTCAAGCTCTATCGCGGAGCCACTGTCCACAAAGGCCTGAGTCTGGCCTTGCAGGCACGGGACATGCTCGCGAGCCATTTGCCCCAATTGCCCACGGAGCAAGAGCGTTTCTATTATAAAAAAGAATTGGCCAATCTCTGTTATGACACCGCCTCACTTTTGCTCTGGCACCAGGAGCGCTCTGCGGCATTCAGTAGCCATTTTCAGACCCTGATGCAAGAGGCCCAGGCTGCGTATACTGAGGTTTTGAGTACCGTGAACCTTTTTCACGCGGGTTTGAGCGAGCAGCGCGCCAACCATCTGCGCTGTTTTTACCTGATCAGCCTGTGTTGGACCCAGACAGATCTCAATGCCTGTATGTGTGAGATCAACAAACTCAGCCCCGGTCAGCAGCTCAATGAAGGATTCTGGCTTTTGCAATTGGCGCGGGGAGTGGCCTGTGCCGTTCTCAGCCGCCGAGCCAGCGAACCCCAACAGCAGGAGGTCTACCGCCAGGCCGCTGCGCGCTTTGTCCAACAGGCCGCATTGGTACCGGGCTTTGAGCAGGCTTTGGAAACGGAGTTGCGCGAGGACTATATCCTCAATCGCGTCCTCGGCCCCCAGTTTTTAGCCGGCAGTTCAAAATTACCCCCAATTGCGATTTAATGGGGTGTTTTAATCAAAGTATCCGAAACGCAGGTTTCGGCAACTCACCAAATTTCAAGCGATTCAGAAGGAGTCTTATTTTATGTCCAAGCGTCCTCAGCTCTTTTCCCTGGGTTTAACCGCCAGCCTGCTCTTAACCGGCTGTACCTTTGATGCCCAATTGGCTTCACAATTATTGAGCTCCTTGCAATCTGCCTCCAAATCGGGTGCGACCAAGGCCTCTATTTCTGCCTCACTGGCAGCCACAGGGCAGACCGGTGATGACAGCGTGATCGAAGTCGACGAAGACAATCAAGCCGTGATCAAACAAGCCCTGCAAGTGGCCTGCGGCGGACCAGGCATGCGGATTGCCTCCGTCCAAGAAACAAACGCTGAAGCCAGCGCCGAGCCCACAGCCGAGCCCACAGCTGAGCCCACTGCAGAGGCGACAGCTGAGCCCACAGCCGCACCCAGCGCAGAAGCGACAGCTGTGCCCACAGCTGAGCCCACTTCGGCCGCAACAGCTGTCCCTGCTAACGAAGCAGACGTTCAACCTGTGGTTGTCGCTTTGGCCGACCCCGCGGCCACACCCAATCAAAAAGAGGCCCGTTCACGTCGCCTCAAGATCGATGCCAAACTTGAAGTTGAGCTGCGTCAGATGGGCCGTTTGAAAGGCCAAGAGCGGGATCATCGCTTTGCTGATATCCAAAAGCGTTACCCGATCATGCGCAATACGGTTCCCGTTCCCGTACGTGCCAAAGGCCAGAATATCCAGCAGGTCAATTCCACTCAAATTATCTTTGTGCAAATGCCGCAAATGGGTTTTAGCCAGGCCCGTCCGGCTTATCCCCCCCAACCCGCTTATCGTCCTGGTTCCCAGCCCGATTATCGCCCCGGTTATGCCTCGGGGGGCGGTTATGGCACTGGCGGACCTGGATATCTTCCTCAGCCCCGTCAAGCCACCTCAACAGTGGCTGCGGGTCGGGTAAAAGTCTCAGGCAAAGCCATTCTAGATGGACTCGGCAATTTGCCCTGCCAGGGGTATGCCGTTCCTGCGGAAGAAGCTGAAAGCAGCGAAAGCGCTGATTCAGAAAGCTAAATACGAAGAAACTCTTCGCACGATGGGCCCGATCATTTTTGATCGGGCCATTTTTTTTATTGCACCCGTTAAAGTTGGGCTAAAACAGTTCCACCCAATTGGCGGCTCAACCAAGACCAATTGAGCAGACTTCGCCCCAGCAGCGAAAGGCCTTTGTGGTAGGCTGGTTCTTGGCGCATTTGCGTGCTTAAACTCAGATCCCCGGCCTGGGTCAGACCCAATTCGCTGCAAATGCTCTGCATATTCTTGGCTCCCCAAAAAATCGGGGAGTCGAGTTCTATCGCCGCCCGTTGGGCCGCTTTGAGATTGAGCTGCCCCATCACGTCAAAAGCCAGATGGGCGCCTTTAAAATGGTTCTGCAAATGCCCGAGCAATTCGCGCACCTGATTCAGCGGGAAATACATCAACAGACCTTCAGCCAGTATCAGCATTTCTTCAGGTTTTTCTTGGCCTAAATAGTCCAGCCATTCGTATTCAAACACCGAATGGGCAATGTGCCAGTGCAAGGGGGCGGCAGGGAATCCCAAAGAGCCCCGCAGCTCAATTAATTCGGGCAGATCCAGATCGTACCAGTGGCCTTGATTCAAATTGAGTCGCGCGAAGCGGGTCGAAAAGCCACAGCCCAGCTCCAGCAGAGAGCCATTGGGATGGCTTTGAAAATGGCGAATGACCAAGCGATCGAGAATATGGGTGCGAACGGCTATCGCCTTTTGCAGTGTGCGGGAATACTGCTCCTGTACTTCGGGGGTAAACAAGGGCTGGGCCTGATGGTACCATTTTGCCGCCAGCGCATCTTTAAACAGACCCTGGGGTTTGCTGTGTTCTTCGGCTTTGGCGCGCAGGGCCCAGAGGCTGGTGGCAGGAATACCGCTGAGCATGGTTTAGGCGAGATTCAGTTCGGCCCCTGCCAGCACTTTGACAGCATCTTGGGCAGAAAAGATTCCTTTGACCACATCCCCTTTGGTCACCACCACCCGGCGGATTTTTTGCTGCATCATCAATTGGCAGGCTTCTTTGACTGGGGTAGAAGGACTGACCGTAATCACGTTGCGGTGCATATAATTGCGCACGGGTTCTTCCAAAATAGCCAGGGCCTGCTGTTCCAGAATTTCACCGGTGGTATTGGCATAGGTCGAGAGGGATTTTTGTTCAAAGAGGTGGTTGAGAATGTCTGTTAGGGTCACAATTCCAATCAGGGAACGGCTGGCATTGATCACGGGCACCCCTGTAAAACCTCTGCGGTTACAAAGACTGGCCACCTGCTCAATCGAGGTGGATTCTAAAACACAGACCACGTGGCGGGTCATCACATCTCCGACCCGCAAGCGTCCATCGGGGTTGGTATGTTCTTCGTCATCTCCCATCACATAGGCGCGTTTTTCTTCGTCTGGGATCGGGTGATTGACCAAAGAGAGGTAGCGCTGCAGGTTCATATAGAGCGGATCGTGTTGACTGCCTTGTGAAGAAATATTGACCATATCTGATTCATACGCTTTCTGGTATTGCTGATCAGGAGCTTGTATAGGGCCTGAACGCCGGGCCTGCGGCTGTATTTCCTGATTCTGGGACTGCACTTGACTCATTCTGCGTTCTCTCAAACGCTCACTGAAAGAGCGCCACTGATCGAGGGGATCTTGAGCCGAGACCAGTCCGCTGATTGGAGCGAGACCTGAAACGCCGCCTATGCGAGAGACAGGCGAAATGGCTGGTGGCTCTTTGCCTGCATCGGTTTTAAACGTTGGGAATTGTTCTTCTTTAAAATAGGTGCCAACGATGTTTTTTTCGTACATCTGCAATCACCTTATCCTTTAACACTACCCCGATCATAACATGAATGCTTCTTCCCTTTTTGGTTTAAAAATGCGTAAATAGGAACAGCTTGATGTTTCATTTTGAAAGGGCCTTGTTTTGCAAAAGTGGGTAGATCGTGCCTTAAAGGGATTTCGGCTATTTTTGGGCTTGATCTCAAGCTCCTTTCGCTTGGTGATGGGCTCTTCTGCTTTGATTCTGGGACTCGGTCTGGTCTTCCTCTATTTTCAGCTGAAAGACAATCCCCAACTCATGGTGCCCGATCGGGCCCTGCTCGCGAAACTCAAAATTTTGCCTTGGGTCGAAAGAGTGGAAAAACTCGGCGCCAAAGTCACCCGCAATTCCCGTTACACCATTTTGGCCGACAATATGCGCCGCATGCGCCTGATGTTAAACAGTTACAGTATGACGGGGGCGGTTTTTCCCTCCAATGTCAATCAACTCTACCAAGATGCCAGTGCGCAGAATTATTGGTGGGGCTTTCGCAATCCCTTTGAAAACACCCTGATCAAAAATTACCGTGATTGGATGGCCGATTACCAGGAATACCAATACAGTTACAGCAAGGTCTTTTACAAAGGCAAGATCCTCTATGAACCTGTGGGTTCACCTCCCCATGGTTACCGGATTTACAGCTGTGATGAAAAAGGTGAACTGGTCACCCATGCTGATGGCTCCATTTATACCTATTCCAATGTAGAAAATTAGCTCTGAAGATCGCTCAGATCGTAATAAATGGGCTGTCTAAATAGCCAGTGATGCAGCGGTTGCGCCGAATACTTGGAAAACATTTTCAGGGTTTTGAGCCGATCTTGGCTTGCCAGAACATGACTCAAATGCAAATCCTGTTCTGGGTCGGAGAGTGAACAGGCGGCCATTTCATGGTTTTGAGCCACATAGACCCGGCTGAGATCGCCCGTATATTGCAAGACATAATCCAGATCTATGGTACTGAATGCGGCCTGAGACAGCGGACGCGGCTCGAACATATACATCGGGTGCATGTGAAAACAATGGGCAATCAAGTGATGGCCAGATCTGACGTAAAAATGGGAGGGCCAATCTGTGAACTCGGGGGCATCGAAAAAACAGGCCTTTTCATGGGGATGCAGACTGAGTAAGCTCAAGCGGGCAAGGGTTTGAGGTGGGATCTTGAGACAGCTGGGCGAGCGATAATAAGCTTTACTCAAAGCCTGAAATTCAGTTTTTACCACCCGAGGACTGATATGCATCAGGAGTTGAATGCCCTGCTGACGGATTTTTTCAACAAACGGAAAAAATCCGTCAGCCAAGACCATGTCCGCCATCAAGGGAAAGACACTGGCAGACTGGGCATGCGCTGCTTCCAAGGCTTGGCAGAGCAGCACATGGGCCAAATTGTATTTATTGACTTCGCCCCGTTGGCGAACCCAGCTTTTAAGATACTCAGGCTCAAACAAGTCAAAATGAACCGTGCAAAAATGGCGCAAGGCCTGTATCACGGGGCAGATTTCGAGTTGTTTTGCCTCGCCGGGCGGGGTTAAAATATGCAACTCGGTTTGCGAGCCATGGGGCCAAGTGGGTAAATTCCCTGGCGCCAAAAGTGAGGGCAAAAGACATGTTTGCAGCAAATGGAGATAGTCAGCACCCCAAACGGGCACAACGATATGAAATTTGGTGGTTTCATCTGCAGATAACATGGTGGCAAAAATAATAAAATGGGTTGGGGCGTCTTGTCAACGCCCCAACCCGGGGTTCAGGATGGGTGACTTGGATCAGAAAATCTTAACGGAGTCGGAGCTGGCTCAATACCGCAGAGGCATTGATGCGGCCAGCGCCAAATTGATCGTCAAAACCGGGTGTGCCCAGGTCTTTGGCGGTATCCATCATTTTTTTGCGGATCTCAACATTTCTAAGCCCAGGATTTTGGGATATCATCAATGCGGCGATGCCCGCTACCATGGGTGTGGCCATTGAGGTCCCTGTCAAATTGCCATATTTGCCATCGGGCAAGGTCGACATAATCTGGGTGCCGGGAGAAGAAACCGATTTCCAATTGCCATATGCGCCTTGGCGGCGATCATTGAGATCCACGTTACCAACCCCAATCACACCTTCAAAACCGGTCTTGCCAGCTAGATTGTCGGGGGTGCTGCGGGGATTAAAGGAACTGGAATTTGAAAGGGCGGCACAGATTACGACATTTTTATCGAGGGCATATTTGACCGCTCTTTGAATCGTTTCTTCGACGGAGGCATTGGGATAATCCCAGCCCAGGCTCAAATTGATCACCTTGGCGCCATTGTCTGCGGCCCAGGTAATGCCATCCACCACTTCAGCCACGCCGCCATTGCTAATGGTGCGCACCGGCATAATTTTGGCTTGGGGCGCAATTCCGCTGATGCCTTCGCCATTGTTTTGCACTGCAGCGATAATGCCTGCGACATGGGTGCCGTGATAATGGCCATCTTGAGGGGGAGTGCCAGGCTCTTCGGCATTATAGCCGTTGACCAAATTGGCTTTTAAATCGGGGTGATTGAGATCGACGCCGGTATCCACAACGGCCACGACAACATTGCTGCCTTTGCTCACTTTCCAGGCTGATTCGGCATCCACGGCTTTTAAGCTCCACTGCTTGTCCAAGAGGGGATCTCCTGAGCGGTTGCGCGGGGCTGACACGATTTGGGGTTCACCGACAATTCGGCGGGGGGCCTGATCGGGTCCAAAAAAGCTGATGCTGGAGTCTTGCGCCAGGGTGCTGATTTGCTGGAGGTTGCCCTGGAAAACGGCCACACCGACACGGGCCAGATTTTTGACAAAGCGCAATTGATGCTTGTTTTCCAATTCTTTGATCCGCTCAGGGGTTAAGGCCCCTTTATAACCGACCAAAATACGGTTGCTCAGGCGGGAATTTTGGCTTTGGGCCTGAAGCGCTGCGCCAAGCTGGGTTGTTTGTGCCAGGGGGGCAATTGCATTGTTTTGGCAGGAAGCCAAGAGCAATGCGGCACTTAAACAGAGAGCAAGGGGACGGAGGGGACTTATTTTGGATGGCATCGAAAACTCCTTTAAAAAATAGATTCAATAATCTATATCTATATATAGTTAAAGATAGTTTAAGCTTGCTTGAAAAATAATAAAAAAATAAGAACAGATCGGAAGCCTGTGCAAAAAATAAATCAAGGCCAGTGAGAAGCACTGGCCTTGGGGTTCTCTGCAAGCAAGAGAGGGGTTATTTGCCGGTTTCAGCGGCTTCTTTTTTCTGGCTGTAGAGGTAATAGGCTCCCGCGGTCAGGCCCACAGCGGCAATACTGCCTGCCAGCAAGGGGTTTTGGGTAAAGAGCTTTTTGCCCAGGTTGGCAAGCGCGGGTGCTCCTGTGGCGTTACCCAGCACATGGACACTGGCCACAACTGCGGTAGCGGCTCCCGCCCCCATCAGGGCTGCTTTGCCGGTTTTGCCTTCATCCAGGGCTTCAAGTGTGCTTTTGCCCAGGGCATAAGCGCCCAGACCCAAGGCAACCCCACCCACCACGCCATTGACTTTATCGCCGACGTTGATAATGGCTTCGCTGTAAGGGGTGAATTGGAAGGCCGTCCAGACGGCTTGCCCAGTCATGGCTGCGGCCACTGTGGCGCCCCCGCCAACGGCTGCGGCATTGCCCAGGGTTACACCATTTTGCTGCATACTTTTAGCTCCCCAAGTGGCTCCTGCTGCCCCAGCCGTAGCCACACCTGCAAAGAAAAAACTCTCACCGGGGATGATCTTGGTCACTGCTTCAACGGTTTTGCCCAAAGGAGAGACACCCAAAGCGCTCTGCCCTGCCACTTCAATCCCAGCAACAGCCATGGCTGTTCCACCGAGGGTTTTCAGCGCGAGTTTGCCATTGATCGTGCCCTGCGCGGTGCGATCGGCTTCAGGGGCTGTTTTTTCTAAAAATCCGGCTTTGGGCAATTCATTTTGCAGGGCATCTTTGACCATCGAAACGCCCAGCACAGCGGCGCCCACGCCCAAAGCGGGAACAACCCCTTTTTTTAAGATCGTCGCAGCCAATTGAGACTGATCGACCACCTGTTTGACGATCACACCTGCGCCAACGGCACCTGCAGCAGCCATACCGGGGTTGTCTTTGACAAATTGAGCGGGGGTGGATTCCACGGCTTTGTTATAGAGGGTGGGGGATGAATTGACAACCTGGATATTTCCCATGATTTGGCTCCTGAGGGGTGAATACTTCAATCATAGGCGCAATGCCGCTCAAAGGCAATTATGCTCTACTTAAATCTGGATTAATTTCTGGCAAGTTAAGCGCAGAGTGGCCTGTGTTAGAATGAACATGCCTCTGAGAGAGGTGAAATGCTTTGTATGCAACGGAAGGAAGCGCCCGATGTCTGAAACCCTGTCTTTCAATTTGCCCGAATTTGTCAACGAACCTTTTACCGATTTTTCTCAACCCACTACCGCCGCTGCGATGCAAGCGGCACTTCAGCAGGTCACGGCCCGCTTTGAAAAAGAATACCCGATCACGATTGCCGGTGAAAAAATCCAAACTGGTAGCACCTTTACCTCTTACAACCCTGCCGCACCAGAACAGACCCTGGGTCGCTTTCAAATGGCCGATGCCACCCTGGCCGAAAAAGCTGTAGAAGCTGCTTGGGCGGCGTTTCCCGCTTGGGCCAAAACCCCTGCCTCGACCCGCGCTGAATACCTGCTCAAAGCCTCGGATTTGGTCAAAGCGCGCAAGTTTGAAATTGCCGCGGCGATGGTCTACGAAGTCGGCAAAAGCTGGGCCGAAGCCGATGGCGACGTGGCTGAGGCGATTGACTTTCTTGAGTTTTATGCCCGTGAAATGCTGCGTTATTCCGAACCTCAGCCGATTACCCCTTATCCCGGCGAGGCCAATGAGGCCTTTTATTTGCCTTTGGGTGTCGGTGCGATCATTCCGCCCTGGAATTTCCCCTTTGCGATTTTGGTCGGCATGAGCACGGCAGCGATTGTGGCTGGCAATACGGTGGTGCTGAAGCCTGCCGAAGAATCAATGCTGATGGGTGCGATTTTTGTCGAGATCATGGAAGAAGTGGGCCTGCCTGCCGGTGTGCTCAATTTTATCACGGGCGATGGCGCCGAAGTGGGGGGCGTGATGGTCAATCACCCCTTGACCCGCTTTATCTCTTTTACAGGTTCCAAAGATGTCGGGCTGCTGATCTCCGAACAGGCTGCCAAACGCATCCCTGGTCAGCGCTGGATCAAACGTGTGATTGCCGAACTCGGAGGCAAAGACGCCACAGTGGTTGACGAAACCGCTGATTTAGAAGCCGCTGCCAGTGGCATTGTGGCTGCTGCTTTTGGCTTTCAGGGCCAAAAATGTTCAGCCTGTTCGCGGGCGATTGTGGTTGAATCCGTCTATGATCAGGTTTTGGCCAAAGTGATTGAGAAAACCAAAGCCCTGCAAATCGGCGATCCAACGGATCCCTTGGCCCAGGTCGGCCCTGTGATCAACCAAGAGTCTGAAGACAAAGTTTTGAGATATATTGGCTATGGCCACGAAGAGGGCCGCTTGGTCGCGGGTGGCCACAAACTCGACAGACCCGGCCATTTTATCGAACCCACGGTTTTTGCCGATGTGGCACCCGAGGCCCGGTTGGCCCAAGAAGAGGTCTTTGGACCCGTTTTGGCGATGATCAAAGCCAAAGACTATCGCCATGCGCTGGAGATTGCCAATAATACCCCCTTTGGTTTGACGGGGGCCTTTTACAGTGCCCGCGAAGAGCGATTGCAAGAGGCCCGCGACGACTTCTTTGTTGGCAATCTCTACCTCAACCGCAAATGTACCGGGGCTTTGGTGGGCGTGCATCCCTTTGGGGGCTTTAACCTCTCAGGCACCGATTCCAAAGCGGGGGGACATGATTACCTCTTGAATTTCTTGCAGGCCAAATCTGTCACGCGCAAAATCGGTTGAAATACCCCCGCGGTCCCATGAGGCGTTATCTTTCCTGGTTGGCCGTTTTCTGGCTTTTGCTCGGGCTTTGGGTTCCGGGTGTGTTTGCCCAGGTTCCGGCAGCACCCGTCCCTTCAGCCACCTTGCCCCAAATCCGGCTCTATCCCCAGCAATTGGTAGGGGGAGAAGCCGTCAATCCACAATTGGAATCGCTGTTTTACCGCAAGCCCTGGTCCTTTGAATGGGGCACCTTTGAGGCTCTTTGGAACGACATTCAGGGGCTTTTGCCTTGGGCTCACTCCACGCTGATTCGTTTGCAAAACCAGGATTTTGTCCTTTCTGACTATCTCTTGGTTGGGGGACTTGTGTTGGTGTTGCTGATTTTTCTCAGCCTTGGTTGGATGGATCGGCGCTTTCAAAAACTGTTAAATCCCTTGCTCAATTTTTTGCCCCGCGCTTGGCCTCTGCCCGTGCGCCATCTGACCCGACTGGCGATTGCCGTTTTGAGTCGTTCCCTGATTTTTCTCTCAGCTTTGTTTCTGACCTATTTGGTCTGGGGGGCCTTTTCTCCTCAGAGCAGGCTTTTCCCCAGTTTGATTCACCTGCTCTGGATTGCTGTGATTTACCGAACCCTGCACTTGTTGATTTTGGAATTGCTTGCCAACCCCGATAACCAGCTCTTTGATACCCTCTCACGGCCACTGGCCTTGCATTTGTATCGCCGACTTCGGTTCTTTCTGATCTATATTGCGTTTTTTCTGGCCGGAATTTCCCTGTTTGAATATGCCCATTACCGCTCAGATTTTATTGACTTTCTCTATTTTGTCTTTTCAGGGGGTCTTTTGCTCTTTGGCGCTTATCTGGTAGCCAATAAAAGCCAAATTTTTGCGCTTTTGCCGACCCTTGATGAGCCTTTTTATCTGCGCTTTTTGGATTTGTTGGGCCGCTTTTATACTTGGGTGATGGCCTTTACCCTGGCTTTGGGGGTGTTGTGGATTGTTGGCTATCACCATCTGGCCCAAATCTTTTTTCTGCGTTCTTGGGTCTTGGTGGCGCTTTTTCTGGGAGCGGCCCTTTTTCACCGCTGGCAGGCACAAAAAATCACGGAGGCATTTTCACCAACGGGAAAACTCAGTTCTTTGGGCCAGCAACTGGCTTTTGCCATTGTCTTAATTGAAGTTTTTCTGGTAAGTCAGCTCTTTTTGTATTTATTGGATATTCGCAACGCCCTTTCGCAGTGGTTGGCATCTCCGATTGCCTCGATCGGCAATAGCTCATTGAGCCTGCTTTCGATTTTCAGTGGTGGCTTGACTGTGGTGATTTTTTGGCTTTGTTCGCGGATTTTAAACGCTCTGCTGGAAGATCGTATTTTCCCCCGTCTGTCTTACGATGCCGCTGTGCAGCAGATGATCACGCTCAGTATTTTTTACATCAGCATGGGCCTTGGCGGGCTGATTGGCCTGAATATCATGGGCCTGGATCTCTCGATGTTTGCGATTTTTGCCGGGGCCATGGCCTTTGGGATCGGCTTTGGTCTGCAGGGCATTGCCAAAAATTTTGCCAGTGGGATTGTTTTGGTCTTTTCAGGTTTGGTCAAAAAAGGCGACTATATCACAGTCGGAGATTATACCGGTTATATTCAGCAGGTCAGTTGGAAAAAAGTCCTGCTGCGCACCCCCGATCATGTTGATTTGATTGTTCCCACCGTCAGTATGGTGGAGTCCACCATTGTAAACTGGACTTATTCTGACGAACGGGTGCGGGTGCATTTGCCTGTGGGAGTGGCATATAATGCCGATCTCGAAATTGCCAAAACAGCGCTGCTGGAAGCGGCTGCAGAACACCCCGAAGTTTTGGCTGAACCTGCGCCCGTAGTCTGGCTCAAAGAGTTTGGCGACAGCGCACTACAATTGGAACTTTTGGTCTGGATCGACTGTGAGCGGATTACCCTGGAGTCCCTGCGCGGAGAGATCAACTTTATGATCTGGCAGGCGCTCAAACGCCACCAGATTGAAATTGCTTTCCCCCAACGGGATTTACATTTGCGTTCGGGCTGGCCCCCTATTGATAAACCAGCTGAGCCCTAAGCTGAGTTAATCGCGCTTTTCATTTTTTCAAGATCATTCCAAGCCAGAAAAAATACCCCGCTGGTTTAAATACCAGCGGGGTGAATCTTGCTTGTGCCTTAACGTCCGGGGGGACGGGGTGGGCCACCGGGTGGGGGTGGTCCAGGCGGTCCAGGGGGACGTGCGCCAGGCGGGGGTGGGCCAGGAGGTCCGGGCGGGCGGCCCTGAGGGGGACCAGGGGGGCCCTGGCGGTTCAGAGAGGCTTCGACCGACTCAATGGTCTTTAAAAGAGCTTCTGCCACTTCTTTGCCAAGTGAATAGGGAATGGCAATGCGCGTATGTACAGGAACACACTCTTTTTGCAGGGTTTCGACTTCTTCCTGCATGATAGGTGGCAGGTAGCCGAAATCAATGACGACGTTTTCCCGATCGACCCGAAAGCGGAACAAATTGGCCGGCTGACTCAGTCGATCGAGATCGCGGGCCAGGAGATCGTCGGGGGACAAGGGTTGTACCATGCTGGATGTCTCCTAGGTTTCTTTCAAACTTTGAACCATGCTACCACAAAATCCCAACACAATCAAAGGACCTCGATCACCACTTCCGCGGGGAAGCGATTGTGACTTTTCTTGATCTGCCAATTGATGCACCGCTTAAAAATCGCTATGATGTGAGAAGGAGAGGTATTATGCGCATTATTCAAACCACCGATTTTCAGGAAATGAGCCGCACGGCGGCCCTGCTGATCCTCAATTTACTCTTAAACAATCCCCAGGCTGTGATTGGCTTGGCGACGGGGCATACGCCCAAAGGCCTCTACCGTGAATGGGTTTTGGCCCGTTATAGCTTGGGCATTGCCATGAACGGTTTGCATTTTTGTCATCTCGATGAATATCTCGGCCTCGGCAGTGACCATCCCGAGTCGATGGCCGCGATTTTGCGCCAGCAGCTGATTCAGCCGCTGGGAATTACACCTGATCGGATTCACTATATGCCGGGCACAGCCGAAGACCCTGAACAGGCCTGCCGCGAGTATGAGGCTCTGATTGCCCAATTGGGTGGATTGGATTTACAGATTTTGGGCATTGGTCAAAATGGACATATCGCCTTTAATGAGCCAGGAACCCCCTTCGATCAACATGCCCATGTCACGACCTTGAGTCCCTCCACGCGCAAAGCCAATGCCTCGGCTTTTAGCAACAAAGAAACCCCTGCTCAGGCCATGACCCTGGGGCCTGCCACAATTATGGGTTCCCGCCGCATTTTGCTGATGGCTTCGGGTTCTTCCAAGGCCACGGCGATTCAAAACATGCTCGAAGGCCCTTTGGACGAAAATTGCCCTGCCACTTTGCTGCGTTTTCATCCCAATGCCACGCTGGTACTCGATCGCGAAGCCGCGGCCAAACTCTCTCCAGCCACCTTGCAACCGGCGGAGTACAATCATCCGATTCCGCTGAGTGTCTTTGCCAAAACAACGCCGCTCTTGGACTCGCCGCAACGGATTCTGGTCTGTGCACCCCATCCCGATGATGCTTCGATCAGCTGTGGTGGCACCCTGGCCCGGCTCAAACAAGAGGGCCATGAATTGCTGTTTATCTCTATGACCACCGGCCACCGCGCTGATATCCCCGGCACCGACCGCGAGCAGCGGATTGTGCTGCGACAGCAAGAGTCCGAAGCTGAAGCCGCCCTCTTTGACAGCCAAGCCCTGGGGTTGGAGCTGGATTTTTATGAACGTGGCTATTGCCCTTCCTCGGCTGATGTCACGCGCATCCGTTCGGTCCTTTCGACCTTTAAACCCACGCTGGTTTTTTCGGCTTCGGAAGAAGATCGCCACCCGGCTCACCGCATGTCTGCGCTGCTGCTCAAAGAAGCCCTGATGCAGCATGTTCAAAATATGGGCCAGTCCCTGCAGCTTTGGTCCTACGAAGGCCCCTGGTTTCTCTTTGCCCGCGACGATTTTAATACAGTTGTCGAACTTGAAGAGAGCCATTTGGCACTCAAATTGGCAGGCATTCAGGCCCATCGCTCGCAAATTGTGCGCAAACGCTACGACCAAGCCGCTGAATCCCTGGCTCGCTTTCGGGCGATTACCACCCCTGAGTCGCGGCTTTCGAGTTTTGGCAGCGAATTGCAAAATGTCGGTGAGGCGATTGAGGTCTTTCAGCGGGTGGAATTGCGTCCACGAATCTGAATCCGGTCAGCGCTTGAATCCAAAAATTAACCAAAAATACCGCCTCGCTTAAGCAGAATTTAATGACTTAGGCCCTATAACTCTTTTAAGCAGATCTTTTTAGAGAGGAAAAACAGGGCCTTGCAAGTGTCGTCACCCGTCTTTTCAGTGCCACATGTTTTTTCTGTACCCCAAGCACAGGCTGCTGCAGCTCAAACTTCTGCCACTCTCTTGCCTTTTCCTCTGCCTGTTTTGGCCCCACAGGGTCTCCCGGTCTCTCCCGAAGACACATTTAAGCTGACCCCAAGTGTACTGCGGGGAATAATTCCCAGCGATACCCTGTTGTGGCCACAGCCCGTATTCAGCCCGACGCCCAGCCCGACGCCTCCTGCCGCTGAACCCGAAATTCAGGCCTTTTTTACCCAGGTGCATACGGGCAAACTCGAAGATGTGCAAAACAACGCTGCGAATCCCGACTTCCAATTGGTCAAATTGATCGATTCGGCCCAAACCAGTTTGGATATCGCCGCCTTTGAAATTGATTCTGAGCGGGTGACCGATGCCATTTTGCGCGCTGCCCAAACCCGCAATGTTGGTGTTCGGATTGTCACCGATAGTGATTATCTTCACGAGGCGCAAATTCAGCGTTTGATCAAAGCGGGGATTCCCGTGGTTGATGATCAGCGCAATGGTCTGATGCACAATAAATTTATTGTGGTCGATGCCGATAGTGAGCGCGCGACCGTTTGGACGGGCTCGACCAATTTAACCGAAAACTGCTTTTGGAAAAACAACAACAATGCCCTTCAAATTCGCTCGCGCGAATTGGCTGAAAACTTTACAGCTGAATTTGAAGAGATGTTTGTCCAGAAAAAATTCGGCATTTCTTCTCCTTCGGTGGTGCCTCATCCTTCAGTTACGGTGGGAAAAACCACAATTCAGACCCATTTTGCCGCTGAGGGCAAAGTGGCGGGGAAAGTGGCTGAAGCCCTCAATAAAGCTGAGAAAAGCATTCACTTTATGGCCTTTTCGTTTACCCACGATGCCATTGGTCAGGTTGTGGCCCAGAAGTTCTCAGACAAGGTCGACGTGCGTGGCGTGTTTGAAAATGTGGGGGCTGGCACCCAATACAGCGAATACGCCCAACTCAAAGCCCTCGGTGCCGATGTCAAAAAAGATGGCAATCCAGCCATTCTGCACCACAAGGTTTTTATTATCGACGGTAAAACCGTCATTACCGGCTCGTTTAATTTTTCCGACTCAGCCGATAAAAACAACGACGAAAACCTGCTGATTATTGAGTCGGAAGATTTGGCCCGGCAATACGAGGCCGAATTCAAACAGGTCTACGCCAAGGCCCGTTAAATGGCCCTTATGCAAGGACGTTAGGGGGTTTCAGCCTTGTCTTCTTGCCTGGGAGCCAAAATATACAGGGCTTTGGGCACAATTTCAATCGTGGCAGGGGTATAGCCCACCAAATCCCCGTCAATTTGAATGGGGGCCGGTTTGCGGGCAAAAATTTGTAGTTTGCGAATCGAAAAATGTTCAAAGTCGACCCATTCTTTGTGGCGGCGCAGCAGCAGTGAGAGCAGGGAATAGAGGGTGTCGCGGAAGCGTTTGCTCTTAAAAATATGCAATTCCAACAGGCCATCGTCCATGACCGCCTGTTCAGCAATTTTAAAATCTGTAGCATAGGTCGAGGCATTGCTCACAAAGATCTGCATCACCCGGCGGTTGAGTTTGTGGCGCTTGCCCTGGGCATCTTCAAAGCGCATTTTAAGCACAAAAGGGGTGTGGTGAAAGAGGTTTTCGACCCCCGAGGTAAAGACAGCCAATTTGCCAGCCACATTTTTAAATTGTTTGTTCACGCGCATCAGAATCTCGGCGTCATAACCCACCCCTGCCATCAATAAAAAGTGGCGCTGGTTGAGTTTACCTAAGTCAATTAAACGGCTTTCGGCCTGGGGCAAATAGGCCAGAGCCTCTTCGTAATTGAGCGGGATTTTAAATTCCCGTGCCAAAACATTGGTGGTGCCCACGGGCAAAAAACCCAATCTAACGGGGGTGTGAACCAAGCCCTGGGCCACTTCGTTGATTGTGCCATCACCGCCAGCGGCGATGACCACATCGTATTTGAGCTGGGCTGCTTTGCGGGCCAAATCGGTCCCCCCACTGATCTTTTGTGTGGGTTCAACATCAACTTGCCAGCCCTGTTCTTGCAAATAGTTTTTGACCATTTCAGGCTGAAACTGCTGCCAAATTTGACCGGCGGTGGGATTGTAGATCAGCATTGCTTTCATGGGGGCCTGCTTAATTAGGAGTGTCTCGTTGCAGTCTAGCTCAGTGCAGGCAAGATCACAAAGAACAAGATCGCAAGATAATGGCTCAAACTGCCAGCCAATACAAATCCATGCCAAAGGGCGTGAGCACCGCGAAATTTATGATCAAAGAGATAAAAGACGGACCCCAGGGTATAAAAAAGACCACCCGCGACGACCAGAGCGGTCCCCCCCTGCTGCAGGCCTGCAAAAAGTGGCTGATAGACCAATACAATTGACCAGCCCATGCCAACATAAGCCAGGGTTGAGAGCAAATTGGAGCCCATCGGCACAAATATTTTGTGTAAGCAGCCGAGCAGGGCCATGCCCCAGAGTAGACTCAACATAGGATAGCCGCTTGCATGGTTCTTGAGTACGATCAGCCCCATCGGGGTAAAGGAGCCAGCAATCAAAAGAAAGATTGCGCAGTGATCGATAATCTGAAAGGCCTTTTTGTGAATCAGATCGGTGGCCAAAGAGCTGTGATAGAGGACCGAGGCTGCAAAGAGCAGAATCAAGGTCGTGCCGTAGATAGATGCTCCCACAATTGGCTGCCACTGCCGTGTCAGGGTGCTGAAAGAGAGCAAGATCGCAAAACCAATCAAACTTAAAAACAAGCCCAGAAATGCAACCGTAATATTGGCCACTTCTTCAAATTGTTCGGGGCTGAGCAGACGATGTAAATACGGGGCTTGTGAGGGCTGTGCAGAAATAGACATATTCTCAGTATACGTCCCTGGTTGCTGAATCAGATCCCTGGCCTGTCTCCGTTGCGTCCGGTTATGGTCACAGTTTGGTCAAAGCGCTGGAGTTCTGGCCCTGATCGGGGGTCTGTGGTATCCTGAAACAAAACCAGACCCAAGAAAAACCCAGAAAAAAACCAGGAAAAACCCAGGAAAAAAGATGCCCTCCCTTTTTCAGCGTTTTGTATTGATCATGGATGCGCCTTTAACGCTGAGCCATCCCATGGCGATTGTCTGTCTCTGCGCCTCCGGGCTGGGCTTGCTTTTGGCGGGTGCTCTTTTCTGGTTGCGAGTCCGGGTGATTTTGCCCGAATTGGCAAATCTGCGCACAGAGCAGGTCGAAGTGCAAAAAGAGCTGCAACTCGCCCGGCAGGATTTGGGATTGATCAAAGACCAACTCAGTGATGGGGTGGATTTGCTCTCGCGGGTGCATCAGCAAGTGCGTTTGTTGACCCTGTTTCGGATTGTTCTGTCCGTGGGTCTGATGTTGGGGCGCACAGGGGCCCTGGCCTTGGTTTTTCGTTTTATGAAACGGCATATTTGGTGGCAAACCCTGGCCAAAGAGGGTATTGAAGAAGTTGCAGACCGTCTCAAAGACTACCTCTTTGCCCCGCCTGCCCGCCCCTACGATTCTTGAAACAGATTGGAGAACGAAGCATGAGTCAAAGCAAATCCAGAGTACCCTGTCGCCGTCGCGCAGGGCGCCTGTTTCCTTTTTTATTCGGATTTTTGTTTGGGGCAGCCGTGGGTAGCGTGGCTGGCCTCTTATTGGCACCGCGTTCGGGTGCTGAGAGCCGCCATATTCTCTCGGAAAATCTCAATACACAACGCGAAGGGGCCCGCAAAGTGGTGGATGAAAGCCGTCACCAGGCCCACAAAAGCGGCGGTGATGTGGTCTCTGTCCTCAAGACCCGGCTTTTTCAATTGCGTGATGCCGTGCTCGCAGGCAAAGATGCTGCCCGAAATAAACACAATGAACTCAAACGCAAACAGGCGAGTGCTGAAGGAGGGAAACGCTAATGGCTTCCTGGATTTTATTGGGAATTTTAATTGGCCTAACCCTGGCTTCAATTTCGGTACTCTGTTGGCAATTGGTGCAGGTATTGCTCGACCTGCGTCAGATTTTGGGATTGGTCAAAGACCTGACCAAAGATGTTAAACCCGCCCTGCAAGACGTCAACGAGATCTTACACAAGTCCAATTTGGCCATGGATGAAGCGGGCAATACGTACCAAGCCCTGGGTGAAAATGCGCGCGAAGCCATGACTTATTTGGGCAAACTCAAAGCCGGGGCCCGGCACGCTTTTCTGGTCGCCAAAGCGGGTGTCGAAAAGGGTGTGGAAGTCTTTCGCGAGGGTGGTTCTGCAGGTGATGATTTTGCCCCCGCTCAATCGGATTTGGCGACAGAAGCACTTGAAAAATCCTGAACTGAGCTGCGAAGCGCTGCCTGAGAATCAGGGGTGGGCCTGGAAATGGAAGGCCTTTCCGCTGCTGCAATTGCGTCGCCAACATGATCAGCTTTATGATCTGGTTTTTTTGAACCCGGCTTTATTGCAACGCTGTCAAGCGGACTTGGCTGATGAGTTATCTGCTTGGATGCAGCAAAAACAGGCTGAAATTCGGCTTTTGGAGCCCCCGGCCTCACCGCTCTGGCGGGCAGCCATGCTCAATACGGGCTTAAATTATTACCAAAAATATTTTTACAGCCGTGCGCTTACACCTTCGGACTTCCCCAGCTCAGCAGCCTTTTATTTGGAAAGCTTGGCTGAATTGGGTGAGCCCGCTTTTTTGGCTGATTTAGAGGCCATTTTTGAAGGGGATCCCGAAAATACCTCTTGGGTGGCCCGGGATTGGAACGCCCAAAAAGAATTTGAACAGCTCAAGGCCCATGCGGGTAGTGCCTTTGATCCTCAGCGCTGGTTGAGGGTTTCCCAACGTGATACATCAGCTGCAGAGCCCGTCTTTCAAAAGATTGGCTTGATCTTGCCCCAGGTCTACCCCGACAAACCCAACGAAGGCACCCTGTTTTATTTTGGGGTCTTTCCGGCGCTGCGTCAGCAGAAATATGGCCAAGCTTTGCACCGTTTGGGTCTCCAACACTTGGCCCAGGCCGGCGTCACCCGCTATGTCGGTTCCACTGACGTGCGCAATCAGGCCATGCAGCGTATTTTTGCCAAAAATGACTGTGAACAAACCCGCTTGCTGACCTTTTTTCATACTTTGGGAGGTACCTAAATGCAACGCAGAGAATTCTTGGCCCTTTTGGGTGGCCTCTTGGGGGCTGCGCTGCTTCCTTCTCAGGTCTGGGGACAGTCGTCAGACACGGCTTCCTCTCGGCGTATCTTGGTGATTGGAGCGGGGATGGCTGGGCTGAGTGCCGCTCAGGTTCTCAAACAGGCCGGTCATTCTGTGACGGTATTGGAAGCCCGCGACCGCATTGGTGGGCGCTTGCATACGGTGGATTGGGAGGGCTCTCAGATCGAAAAGGGCGCTTCCTGGCTGCATTCTGCCAGTAAAAATCCCCTGATTGACAAGGCCCGCAAACAGGGGCTCGAACTGGTCCGCACCTCCTTTGAAAGTGTGGAAATGTGGGATGCCAAAGGCAAAAAACTCAATCTTCAAAGCTATGAAGCGGCAGCCAAGGTGGCACAAGCCCTTTTGGCTAAGTCTCTGGCCTTGGCTGAGAAAGCGCCTGCAGGCACACCCGACCGCCCGCTTTTGGCCGTTTTGCTTGAGCTATTAAAACAAAAGCAATTGCCCGCAGAACAACACGCACTGGCAGCTTGGCTCTTGCAATGTTATGGCGTGCCTTATGCCGAAGACACTGACAGACTCTCCTGGTTGGCGTCCCAAGACGATCAAGAGGCCGATGATGACGATTTTCTGGTGCTGGGCGGTTATTCCCGCCTGCTCGATCCTCTGCGCGCAGGTCTCGACATTCAATTAAAACAGGCAGTCACAGAAATCAACTGGGCTGGGGCCCGAGGCCGTTCGGGGTGTACGGTTCAGACCGAACAGGGCAGTTTTGAGGCTGATCAGGTCTTGGTCACATTGCCTTTGGGGGTGCTCAAAGCCATGCCCAAGCTGTTTTCTCCTGCCTTGCCCGAATTCAAACGGGGTGCTTTACAGCGTTTGGGCATGGGGGTGCTCAACAAGGTCTTTTTGCGTTTTGAGGAGCCCTTCTGGGATTCTGATGCCGATTTTTTTTCGCGCATGGTTGATCCTGCCCGCGACTATACCGATATCTTGAACTTGCAGGTCAGTGCTGAAGAGCCGATTTTATTGGTTTTTGCGACCGGATCTTGGGCCCGCAGTCTGGAGTCGCAGTCCGATGCCATGGTCCAAAAAGGGGCAATGCAGATGCTCAAACAGCTCTGGGGGGCCGCAGTGCCCGAGCCCGAGGCTTTCTGCATGACACGTTGGCAGCAGGATCCGTTTTCGCGCGGGTCTTATGCCCATTTGCCGGTGGGTGCCAAAGGCAGTGATTACGACGACTTGGCCAAGGCCCTGCCTCCGCGCCTGTTCTTTGCGGGTGAAGCCACCCACCGCCAACACCCCAATACCGTCCACGGGGCTTATCTTTCCGGGCTGCGCGCCGCCCAAGAGATCATGAAAGCAGACCTTTGAGTTTTTCCAATAAGAGCTGTTTGGGCCCGCCGCGGGATTCCAGCAATTTTTCCAAATCAGGGGCTTCCACTGCTCGGCAGCGCTCGTTTTTATCTCTTTCAAAGAGTGTTTGATCCAATGTTTGAACAAAACCTGCATCAGCAATATACAGCGAAAGCTCTTCGTTAAACAGCAGGGGGCGGCCTTCTGTGCTAAATGGGCTGTGCAGTGAGCGCGGTACGAGATTGGCCGAGCCCACCAGCGCAAATTGGCCGTCCACGCTTAAAAATTTGGTATGCGACATAAAGTCATTTTCGCCGCCCCGGCCTTGATAGAGCCAAGCCTTGACTTGACCGGGCTTTCCGGCCTGCATCAAGGTGAGCAGCGCTGCTGGGTTTAAGACTTCAAAGACCGTCTCGTCGTTGCGTTCGGAGACAATCAGTTCCAATTTTACGCCTCTGTCCAGGGCTTGACGCAGGGCCCTTTCTACGGGCTCATGGTAAATATAGGCATGTTCCAGTCTGATTGTGTCTTTGGCTGCGCCAATCAAATTTAGCAATGCCGCTTCAATCTGCAGACTCTGATCGTCGGTGGTCAAGACAGCGATTTGGCTCAAGGGTCCACTGAGTTTGGCTGGGGGGGGGTGTGTCCGATCTTCTTTCCAGCGCTGGCCGGGATGTAAATCTTGCCAATTGTCTTTAAACATTTGGTGCATTTGTGCCACCGCTGGTCCCTGGACCTGAATCATCAGATCGTGATAGCTGTCTGCGGTTAAATACGAATCAGCCAGATTTAAGCCGCCTGCATAGGCGATTTGACCGTCGATAATCAGCAATTTGCGATGATCACTTTTGGCAATGCCCCGGCTCAAGGGGCTGATTTCAAAGTGCTGTTTCAGGCGGCTTTGGTACTGCGCCAGCGGCATTTGCAAGGTCGGCGAATGGCCGATTTGTTTAAACAGATCCGTTTGTACCTGGGCAAAAATTGCAGCAACCTTGTCGGCTCCGCGCTGATTGAGATCGTGATTGTGCAATAAAAAGACGCGAATTCCGTATGGGGCCAGCGGATCTGCTGTCAATTGTCCCGCTTGCTCGCGCAGCCCCATGGCCTTGAGCAGATACAAGCGGGCCAGTTCGCGGGTGGTTTTGCCGTCATAAAAGACAAAGATCTCCTGATCGATGCTGAGTTGAGCGGTGGCAATCACCCGTTTCATTTCGCTGAAATAAGCCGGGCCATCAATAAATAACTTTAATTGATGGGGCATGGTCTGAGGCTGGTAATTGCCGGGGTGGGGGAGGTCTGGCCAGATCGAAAAATCGAAGGGACTGTGATATTTCCAGAGAAAAGGCACTGAAGATACGTTGCGATAATGCTGCCCTTCGGCTTGAAATTCGGGCATGTTTACTGTGGTTTGGCCTTTGGCTTGTAATTTAAACGGCAAGAGTTGCCCTTTAAATGGGCTTTTTAAGGCGATGTCAATTTTACCAGCTGCCTGAAAGCGGTCACTGAGTGTTTCTTGGCCCAGTTGAATCTGCGCCAGATCGCTGGGCAAAATTTCGAGATGGCTTTTGAAATTGAGGGAACCCTGCAGCTTTAAGTTTGAGCCAAGACAGCCATCGATTTCACTTTGGGCCAGGGTTAAAATCCCAGAGTTCTTTGATTTTGGCGCATTCTGGGCATTGTGAACTGTGTGAATACCCAGTTCCAGTGTGCCATCAGTGTAAATCTGCGTTTTTAGCATTAATTGTGAGAGGCTGAGACTCAGCTCGGGCCGGGGTTTCAAACTCAGGTTTTGTAAGGGCCATTGAATGACTAAGCTGTTTTGTGCATGGGAAATGCGTAATTTGAGCGGTGAAACACGCTCTTCAATACCTGTTTGCAGGCGGTCTAAAATTTGCCCAGAGGGAAACCAATTGTCTTGCAAACTCAGTTTGATTTGCTGGGGATGTGGGCTGTTGAGCTTGATTTGAAAATTGTCCCAAAGCGGCCATTGTTGGGCCCGCACAGCCAATGTATAACTCTGTGTTAGGGCATCAAAACCCAATTCTCCGAGCTGAATCTGGCTACCGGGTGGGTTCAGCTTTGATAAAAGGGCTTTTAAAACAGGCAGGGGCCATTTGCTCCGCAGCCGTCCAACTGCTTGCCATGTTTTCATGCCACTGATCCCACTCATTTTGGGATATGTCTGGGCTTCAATCTGAAGTTGTGCTGATGATCTGGGGCATTTGGGCTGTGCTTGTGCTGAGAGAGTATTCCAAGGACTGAGCAGCAACACAATCAAACATGCCCAATGACAGTGTTTTGGCATTTAAATACGACAGGGATGTTTCTTGATTTTGACCGGCAAACTGTACAAAAATTTCAGGGTTTGTATATCTCTGCTGGTAATTTTTCCCATCATGCGTCCCATCATGTCCGAGCATCCGCCACACATAATATCACCGTCGGTATTGCTGTGATTGAGTCCCAAGGCATGTCCCACTTCGTGTTGGGCAATTAAAAATAGCTCATCATAAGAAAAATAGACCGGTTCATTGACGGTCATGCCACTGCCCAACTGGGCCTTGATCGCCAAGAAAATTTTACTGCGGTGGCGCAGAATTTTATTTTTACTTTGATATATTGCCGGGTAATAAGCCATTCCCCAGGCATCTTCATTTTTAAAATCCGATTTCCATTCAATCACAATATTGGCTTTTTTAGGTGCGTCTACAAAGGTAAATGTGGCAAAAGGCGCATATTCGGTCCAGCTTTGAAATGCGGTCTTGACCAGTGGCATATACATCTCTGGTTGTTTGACCTCAAAGGGCACGGGCGGAATATACACCCTGACCGGAAATTCGTAACCAAACCAGCGTTGGCTTAAGAGCTTTTGAAGTGGACGGGGCTCATCACAGAGATAATGATCTGCTTCACCGAAGGCGGGTGCGATACAGGCCCAGCCCAGGGTCAATGCAAGTAAAAGGCCTGGGAGAAAAGACATTGGTTTCTTTTTCATGGATCTGGGTATGTCTCTTGGCATGGATTATCGCCCCTCTATTTCCGCTGCCCTGATTTTAGCATATCTCTGATTGCCCGTTAAGCGCCTGCAAAATATGCTAATTTGAAAAGACGTTAAACATAACTTCCTTTATTTATCCCCCTCAGGAGCCCCCGATGAGCTATTTTAAGCCGGTGATTTTCTGCATTTTAAGTGCCTGTCTCTCTGCCTGTGGGAATGCGCTGCCCAATCTGCCTGTGGCAGCTGAGACGGGCCTGTTACCTGGTCCAGTCCAGAATGCCAATCAGGTGCAATTGAATTTTCCTTTCAGGCAGTACAAAACCGCCTATTTGGGTTTTTATCCCGATGATCAACTGACTTTTCAGATTTATACACTTACCCGATTGAGCAATGGCTCCCAGAGTGCCACCCCTGTTTTTGAGGAAAAGCTCAATCCTTCACAATTGCCGGAACAATTGCGTTTTTCGGCCCCACTTATACCGGGCCAAACCTATTATTTTAAATTGGTCTTGCAGTCCAAACAAATGCCCTGTGGCGGCTCCGTTTTGGATGGCCAGGTCAAGCCCACATCGGCCAAGCAAATTTTTGAGATTGAAAGCCCCCAATTGGAAGTCAGTTCAGATCTGCCTTTGGACGGTTCGTTGACGGATCGCCGTCCGATCAGCGGTTTTGTGCGCAATGCCCAGGGGGCCCCCGCAGTGGGCCTTGAAGTCAATCTCAAAAACAGCCCAACAGGGTTTGAGCAAACCCTGAAAACCGACAGTCGGGGCTATTTTGTTTGGGGGCACAGTCCATTGGGCACCGAAGTGATCATTACTGTGCGTCCGGCCAGTGGTTCTGCCCTGGTTCAAAGTTTGGTTGCCCGCCGTTTGGACGATACAGGTGCCAAACGCGGGGTCTGTGACCCCTCTTTGAACCAAGTTGAATTCAGTTTGCCTTAGCGGGTTGCTTAAGTCGTTGTGCGCCAGCCCGCTTTGCGACTGCAGTGAATGTGCATTCCCCGTTTTTCAAGTGCTGCAAAGAAGGGTTCTGGGGGGATACACTGTTCTGGTGGCAAAACCCCACGGGCCGTGATCAGGCCTTTGACCAACATTTGTGCTGCCACCGATGGCGGGGAACCCGTATCTATGTCTGTACCAATGCCCCATTCAGGCATGCCTTGGGTGTGTAAATCGTTGACCCAGGTCACACGTTTGCCCTGTTCAACGCCTTTGACCACCGCACGGATCACCTCGTATTGTTTGCTCTCGCTGCTGGCTATTGGAGCAGGTTGGTTCATAACAACGGCATTGAGCAGATCAATCGGTGTCACCTGGCCCTGTTGGAATGCCAAAGGTGTATGTGAAGCCAAGCCCAAATCTCTTAAAAAACGCACTTTTTCGACAAAGTCACGATCAAAGGCAATTTTAAAACTGACCTCTTCGACCCCTTTTGCTTTGTAACTTTCAGCCAAATTCACCACTTCTGAATGCAGGGTATACATGGGATATTGGGTGCCCACGGGGGCGGGAAAACGATGGGCATGTTGGCCCGACATGGGTTTGATAAAACGGTAACGCCCTTTGCTGTACAGAGCGGGTTGCAGTGAAAATTCTTCCATGATCGTTTTAAACGAATAAGACACCGAAAGAGCGGGTTTATTGCGATAACGCGTTTTGTCTACGGCGGCCAATCGAATATGAATGGCATGCACACTTTCCATGGGATCGACGGCCAAACGGGCCAATAAATTGCTAATTCCCGGCGCCGCCCCAATTCCCAGCAAGGCCAAGAGCCCGGCCTGTTCAAATTTTTCGTGATAGGCCATCTGTTTACGGGTCATGTGAAAGAGCCCGCCCAAATCGAGGTAATGTGATTCCAATCCCAAGGCCAATTCCATCACCCGTAGATTGTGTTCATAAGGCAGGGAATTGAGTAGAACGCTGGTCCCTTTCAGGGCTTTGAGTGCGGCCTGGGGTTCGTGGATATTGACCTGGACTGCTTTTACACCTTTGCGACCACAGGCTTTGGCCAGGGCCTGGGCTTTTTCAAGCTGGTAATCGGCGATGATAATCTGGCTGCCAGCGGGGGTGGTTTCGATCAGGTCCTTGAAGGTAATCTGGCCCATGGCCCCGGCTCCGCCGAGCAGGGTATAGACAGGGGATTTGGCTTTGGGCATGACGGTGGTTCCTCATTTATTGCTGCAATCTCTTCTCATTGTACCAAAGGCAGATAGTTCGATCATTGACCCGCTGTCAGTTGCGTACACCTGCTGTGTTTTCTTGGCCTTCATTGGGGGGGGGAGCGGGGCGGCCCGAGACATCAAATTGGCGATCCAGGGCGTAATGCGTGATATTTAAATAGCGATCCCGCACATTGATATGCAATTGCGGCGGTGTGCCATGGGTTTTTGTCTCTACGCGATAGGGGCCTGATTCAAAAATCCGATCAGGCAGGGGACGGGCATAGCGATCCATTTGATATGCCGTGATGGCCGCTTCTGCGTAGCCTGTGGCCAGCCCTTCGGCTTTGGCTTTAAACTGCATCAGTTGAAAGGTGCCCATGCCCACTCCTGCAGAGAGCAGCAGAAAAACAAAGCCACCGAGAATTAATTTCCATTTGTTGTTAGCGGGTTTTTTCGCTGGGTGTGACTCGGATTTGGATGACTCGGGCTGGGGTGTTTCAGCGGCTTCAGACATAGGGACTTCCTTTCAACTCTTTCGGCTTTCCGCGACAAGACGGGTTGCAGGGATTGTACCAGAAAAGTCTCTGCTTAACCTGTTTTGAAAAAACTTGCCAATTAGGCAAGCAAATTATTACAATCATTTACATGCCGTTTACAATTCACAGCTAGTTTGTTTACACGTCCTTGCGAAGATAGAGACATCAAAAGGCAAACGCCTCATAATCAGAAAGGTTAAGAAAATGAAAATCACTACCCTGCTCAAAACCACCCTCGGCGGCCTGATGGCGCTCAGTTTGATGACTGCCTGTGGCAATCTTGGCTCGGCATTGACCAGTGCTTCGCTCAATACCAATACCCTGCAGACCCAAAGTCTGAATGGCTTTGCTGCTGGAGGTGCCCAGAAGGGGCCACACGGTGGCCGAGGTGGCCAGGCTGACCATCAAGGCAGACCTGGCGGGCCTGGAATGGGAATCGGCGGTCTTGACTTTGCGGGCATCACTTTGAGTGACGAACAAAAAACCGCTTTACAGGCTCTGCGCGAAGCCTACAAGCCCGAGCAGCCTGCTGCTCCAGACAGCAGCAAGCAAGCCGAGATCAAAGCGCAGATTGAAACGGCTTTCCTTTCAAGCAGCTTTGATGCTTCTGCCTTAGAGGCGCAACTGAGTGCCAATGCTCCCAATCATGATGCCCAATTGCAAAATCAAGCAGAATTGATGATCAAAAGCTGGCAAATTTTGACTGCTGAGCAAAAAGCCCAGGTCAAAGCCAAACAGGTCGAAATGGAAGCCCAAATGGCTGAACGCGAAGCCAATCGACCCGCTCAAACAGCTGTCTCAATGCCTGATAACGCTGAGAAAGGAATCGAGCGTTTGACCCGCACACTCAATTTGACGGCAGATCAACAGGCCTTGCTTAAAGCTGCCTTTGAGGCCAATAAACCGGATTTTGAAAGTCAAAAGACAGCCCTGCAAGCCAATCGGACAGCCATTCAAGCTGAGTTGGATGCAGCCAGTCCCAGTGCTGCAAATCTGGTCACCCTTTTAAAGGCCAATCGCCCCGAAAAAGCCAATCATGGTCTGGCCCAATTGGCCCAATTACACACTATTTTGACGGCAGAGCAACGCCAAAGCTTTGTTGACGCGGGGTTGGCTCTGGGGCACGGCCCTCAAGGGGGGCCTGGCGGCCATGGTGGTCCTGGTGGACGCGGTGAGCATGGTGGCGGCAAAGGGGCTGGTTTTGGCCCCGGCATGCCCAGACCTGATCTGGACATGAGCACAAGGCCTGTGGCGGTGGATGCCACAGGGACGATTTAGGCGTGAGCTGAAGATCTCGATTGATTCAGGGGGCAGGAGTTCAAATCTCTTGCCCCCTGAGCTTAAACAAGGAGGTATGCTAATCGTATGTTTCACAATTCGTTTCAACCATCGTTCAAATTTGTCTATAGAAGTCTTGTCTCAGGCTTTTTACCCTTGCTGCTGCTCTCGGCCTGCTCACCCCCTGTGGTTCCCACCCAGGACAGCCGTTTAAATGCGGGTCTCAATCGTTTCAGCAGTTTTCGCCTGCAAAACCGGGCCACCCAATTTGGCAATGGCAAATCCTTGGTGACGGGCAACAATGGTGCCGTTTATCTATCGCCTGTGCCTTTTGTCACCCAAGGCGAAGACAATACCTGTGGTCAGGCCGTAATGACGATGTTGCTGCAATATTGGGGCCAAGAGATCGATTATCAGACGGTGGTCAACGAAAACAACCCTCTGAATGTGGGTACCAGTTATGAGGTTGTACAAACCTACCTCAAAAGCAAAGGCTTAACGGTGAATGCCTTCCGCGATGGCAGTTTGGAGAACCTTTTATTGGAATTACATCAGGGCCGCCCCGTTATGGCGTTGCTTGATTTCGGTTCTCTCGATCGCGAACATTATGTACTGGTCGTGGGCTACAATGCCCGCCGCAATATGTTGATTCTGCACGAATCCCGTTCAGGCCCTTATGTTGAAATCGATGCTGAAAGCTTTATGCAAAAATGGAATAATGTGCCTGTTGTTTCCTTGCCCATTTGGGGGGGCAGTAATTATTATCGCCTGATGTTTTCTGTTTCTGAGGGTAGCAGCTCAACCACTGCACCAGGTTTGTGAAAAAATCGCTGAATTCTGTGCCTGAGACGTCATATTTAGCCAGACAGGGCTATAATAAAAATATCCAATCGGCACAGGAGTCTTTCATGCATTTTCAGGTCTCTGGCTCTGGGGCAGCACACCCCCTTGAAAAAAACACACAGCTTGCTGTGGCTAAAAAGAACCCCACCGAGAAACTCTCTGCTACCAAACCTGAACAAGCAGCACCCCCCCAAGATCATTTAAATACCCAAAAAATGTCTGAAGGAAAGGGCCTCAGCCAATTTCCTTTGGTTGATGCCGAAAGCCCAGCATTGGCTGCACGTTTGCAAAAAATCAATGATTTGCTTGCCAAAAGTACAAAGCCCAGTCTGACTTTGGCCCAAAAAGAAGATGTCTTGCGTCTTTTAAAAGACAGCAAAAAAGATGGCTCACTCCCAGCTTTAAGCCAAAAATTGCACGAATCAAAGCAGCTCTGTCCGCTCTACCAAAAAATGGGCAGTTTGGTCAATCGTTCACCTGAGTCTTCTGCCTTACTGGGATTGGTCACCCTCGGCCTGTCTTTGGGCGAAGAGGCCAAAAGCAATCGGGCCTTCGAAATGAAAAAAATCTTGACAGATGCAGGCGTTGCTCCTGAAATTTTAAAGACCCTGCAAGACTAATTTATTGATTTTTCTTTTTTGCAGCTCTTGTTTTTTACAGGACATTTAGTAAAATGTAAAAAACTATTGTTTGATCGAAATAGCTGCTAGAGGTGATTGACGTGTTTAACCGTTCGACTCGAGTTTTGGCTTTGGTTTTTTCTTTAACTGCCTGTGCAACACCTGTTTCAAATGACCGTTTCTTTACACCCAGCCCCAATCCTTCTCCCAGTACAGAACGGCCCCGTCCCTTGGTCAGTTCCAATCCAATTAAAGATCCACAGGTTACAGTCAGTCCTACTCCAATGGCTTCTGCCGTTTCGGCCATTCCTCCTTTGCGCATCCAGCAAAATTTGCCTGAAACAGATAACAATGGGAAAATCTCAGATGTCCAGATCACCTTTACGACTTCAGATAATAAAATCAAAATTTTGCGTTCTATCAGTTTGAATGAATTGGCTTCAGGTTACCCGATTCAAGAGCCGGGGCTTTCTTCTGGTGTTGGCTATGAGGCATCACTCACTATCACTCGCCTCAAAGCAAGTTGTACGCATGTCACGGTCTTTAAAGGCACTGGCAAATGGACGCCACCCAAAGAAGAACAAACGATCAGTGTGGCTTTTCCAGATAAAACCAGCAACCAAGCCTGTGAAAATGAAGCGGATGGCACTGCGATAACACAGCCAGATCAGTCATCAAACACTACTACCGTTGCTTTTAATGCTGAAAATGATGCCTTGATTCGAAAAAAAGTCGATGAGATATTTTTGGCGATCAATCATCAAAATAATGATGAAATCCTCAAATTCATTCAGCTTCGTACTCCTTTTTATCTCAATAATATGTATTATGGGCCTTTTTATTTTCAGTATTATAATTCGATGGAATACAAAAATCTAGAAATTAAGCATTATTCGACTGAAATTCAAGCTATTTTCACAAGGGTGGTCAATGCCCCACTTGTGGAAAATCGAAGTATTTTGGCTTTGTATGAAGGTACCGGCATATTTAGGTTCAAGAAAGTGGACCAAGACTGGTATTTGATTTCTGCCAGTCTAAAGAAGAATAGCAATCTCCTTAGCCTGAGAAGTCCAGCTGCATTTACTGGAACCACTGGCTTTGAAACCGTGACACCGCTTTCAAATTAGCCTTTAAACAAATTCTCGATCAGCCAGCCATAGCCAATAAAGGTTCCCAGACTTGCTCCAAGACTGGAGAGCAAAACGACCAAAAGAATCCGGGTGACTTGGTTCCGCCACCAGCCTTTCATGCTCTGGATATCTTCATGTAGGGCCTCGAAGTCTTTGACTCGGGGTTTGCGCAGCCAGGCTTCCACCAGACCAGCAACATAACCCACCCCAATCAAGGGGTGCAAAGTGGTAATCGGGGCCGAGAGCACCGAGGCCAAAATGGTGAGCGGGTGGGCCCGCGCCAAGAGTGCGCCCAGGCCGGCCAATCCGCCTGTGACAACGGTCCAACCTGCCAGGCCCTTGAGGCCTTTTTCCCAAGTGGTTCCCTGCTTGCCGCCAATAAAAAAACCGGCCACCAGCAAGACCACGACCAGCGCCGGAATCAGCCATTGCATCACCTGCGAAAACAGGCTCGGAGGAGGGACCTGATCCAGATCTTCGAGTGAAATTGTTGTGTCTTCCCAATGGGCCAACATGCCTGGCACATGGCCAGCTCCCACGACGGCCACCAATTTTTCACCGGGGGCCTGGCGGATTTTTTCGACCATATAGAGATCGCGTTCGTCGATCAGGTGTTTTTTTACACCGGGCAAAATCTGGCCCATTTCATCCAAAAGCAATTCCAATGCGCCTTTTTGTTTCAGGGCTTCGATTTGCTCGGCAGAAATCTCTTCCTCTTCTTCAAAGAGCGAGGCCAAAATTTGGCTGAAAATTTTCATGCGGGTCCAAAAGCCCATCAGCCGCCAGACGCGCGTCAATGTCGTGCGTACTTCGCGGTCGATCACTTCCGCTTGGGCGGATTGTTTTTCAGCCATCTCTAAAGCTGTGATCATTTCTAAGCCCGGTTTGACATCCATATTGCGGGCCATCCGGCGCTGAATGGAGGTCAAGAGAAAATTGAGAAAGAGCACAAAGGTCTTTTTTTCGCGAATGACCTTGATAATATCCATGTTTTTCCAGGCTTCCTGGTCTTTCAGGGATTGCAGGCGCGAGTTGCAGAGCTCAACACAGACGGTGTCAGGTTGCTCGTCTTCGATTACCTGTCTGACAAGTTCTGCGCTTTCTTTGGAAATATGCGCTGTGCCAATCAGGGTGATGGTTTTGCTGCCGTGTTTTAAACGGACAATATTATCGTGTTCAATTAAGGTGCGTTCTTCAGACATAGATGGTATTGTAACCGATTCTGAGAGTGTCAGCAGTTCAACCACGTGGCAGACTGATTGATTTACCTGTTTCAGCTTGAACTTCTTTGCCGCCTTTGGCATAAGCGGCATATTCAGGAGCCCCCGTCAATTGATGTAGCATAAATCCGACGGCAAAACGCATGGCTGTTTGATTGGCTGCATTTTTTGCGCCATCATTGTGGCTGTTTTCAAAGTCCGTATGCCGTGCGCCTTTGACGCGAATGGCCTGTTTTTCTCCGCCAGCCTGCTCATAGATATCCAGACCATTGCCAAATTGATTGACCATGCTTGGTTCTCCCACAATAAAAGCCGAAGGCACGTTCAGTTGTGGAGCCGCTTCTTTGCCTTTGCCCCAGGCATCAGCGGGATCCAAAGCCACGACAGCCCCCACTCCGGGGGTTGAACCGGCCAAAACGCTGCTTAACCCCCCAAATGAATGCCCTGAAAGCCCAACCCCACGTTCCAAAGCCAGTGCAGCTGGCATTTCCGGGGGAGAGTTTTGCAACCACTGTACCCAATGGGCCAGATCTTTGGCATTTTCACTGGGGCTGTCCCCACCCTCGGGCAAGCGAGGCACGATCACAACCATGCCCCAGGAGGCATAATGGCTGGCTGTGCCAGCATGGTTTTCTTTATTGCTGGCCAGGCCATAGCTGTGCAAAACCACGGGGAAGGGGCCTTTGCCTGCTGGGTAATAGACATCCGCAGGGGTGGTTTTTCCATTCCAGGTTGGCAATTGGATTGTCTTCGTTTGCAGCGGGAACGGCCCAAACTTGCCTGTGTCAGGGGTTTGGCTTTGTGTCTGGGTCACAGGGCGGCCATTCAGCTTTTCTGCAGCGGTCAGTTTCGGGCCGGCACTGTCACGATTGCCACTGCTGCCAATGCCGAGCAAACCCATTAAAAAACGAAAGGGGGCCAGCAAGAGATCGACAATCGCTTTTAAAATACCCATCAAAGTGGCAAAAAATCCTTTTTTTTCGGAAGGATCTTTTGGGGCTGCGGGTCCTTCTGTCCGCACTTCTGTAGCGGACGAAACCAAACTGACCGAACGGGCCACCGGAACAGACGGCGATCGGCTGCTTAAGCTGAGTTGATCCTCTTGTTGGAAGGTGGGGGAGTCCGCAGGAGGCGCATTAACCGGGCTGCTTGCCGGGCGAGGGTCTGGACCAAAAACAGACAAGGGCGATGTGGTTGGGCGGGAAGTTATTCCCGCTTGTCTCACATCGCCGCTCATTTAAGCTCTACCCAATTTAGAATAGATCATCATTTATTCAGCTTCAATCCAGATCGGGGGATTCATAATTGCCGACATGGCACTCAGTTTGGGCGCTGCAGCGGGATTGGTTGCCGGTGCTGAACTGCGCTTATTGCAAGCGGGGTGGTCATAAGCGGGCAGATTTTTATTGTCAAAAGCGGCAGTGCGCACTTTGTAATACTCATCCACATACTGTTTGGCAATCAGAGGAGATTTCACAATCAACATATTTTCTTGGTTTTTCTCCTGAGCGCTTTTGGAGAAATTATAAGAACCGGTCACCACAACATTGTCATCAATGATCATCACTTTGTGGTGCATCAGGGCTTGGTTACCATCACCCAGGGCCAAAATGCCGGCTTTTTTCAATTCCCAATAGATCGAGTACTGGGGAATCAGGCAATTGTCGAAGACGCCTTCAACTTTGACACCTGCGGCTTTTTTCTCAAGCATGATTTGCAAAATTTGTTTGTCGGTCATTGAGAAAGCCATAAAACGGATGCTCTTGGTGGCACGGCGCAGTTCTTCATGAACGGTTGGCATGGCGTTGCCACCGGGAGAGAAGAAGGTGCGAATCGAGATACCGCTGACATTGACTTCAGGATTGGGGATTTGGTGAGCATTGGGGCCAAACATGCCCTGCTCAAACAGGCGTTGGAACTCGGCGTTGTAATTGGCTGCCAATTGGGGAGAGCGAATCATTACGCTGTTGTTGTTGTGGTGAAACATGGAGGAAGTGGTCAGGTTCAAAGATCCAGTCCAAACGCTGGCATTGTCCACAACCATAAATTTGTGGTGCATCAGGCCTGCATTGCTGGGGCCGTCATCGCGAAGTTCAATCCCAGCAGCTCTTAAAGCGGCGATTGATTTGCGCGGAGAACCGGGATTGTGTTTGTCCATCAGACTGTCGTGTTCGGTTACCAAACGTACACGCACGCCGCGTTTCTTGGCACGAATGAAAGCATTGACTGCTTCAGCATCATCGATATCATAAAAGGCGCCGTCCAGGGTTTGGCGGGCGGAATCAATCAAGGAGATAAAATATTTGTCCACATTTTGGGGATTGGCGCGGCCAAGGGCTTCATTTTCAGCCAGAAGGCCTTTGTAAGCGACATTGAACATGGCGAAAAAGGGCAGGTTGGTGGTGACTGCCTGGGCGCGCATTTGGGGAGCAGCCATGCTGTTGATGGGGGCTCTCATTCCCATCTGGGGCATTTGGCCTGCCAGAGGGGCAGAACCGCAACCAACCATGGTCAGAGAGAGCAGAGCGAGCAAAGATTTTTTCAAAGATTTCATTTTAAAGATTCCTCTACGCAATTTAGATGATCAGGTTATCCTGCCTTTGTGGGAAAAAGTTTCTTATGTTTAAGTTAATTCAGGATTAATTATTGAGTAAGTTTAAAAAGAAGCTCAAATCAGGGGAAAGTGCAGGGAAAAAGTGGTTCCTTGACCCTCTTGGCTCTGAACCCGAATGCTTCCCTGATGAAATTTGATCACTTCTGCGACCAGAGCCAGACCAATGCCACTGCCCCCCGAGTTGCGATTGCGATCGGAGTCAATCCGATAAAAACGTTCGAACAGATGGGGCAAATGCAATGCGGGTATGCCAGGCCCCCGATCTTGGACCAGAACAATGACTTCCTGCTCTTTTCGCAGAGAGCTTAAGATGACTTCTGCCTGTGCATCTGCTTTAAAGGCATTGTCCAATAAATTGAGCAAGACCCTGTAAAGCGAATCGGGATTGCCCTGAATTTTCAACTTTTCTGGGCCGATTTTGAGTTTGAGTTGGGGGTGAAGGGGGCTTAAATCTTCGAAAATTTCTTCAAGTAATTGCCCCATATTCACCTGTTCCATTTTTTCGGCATGGCCTTCGAGGCGTGCCAAAAGCAGCAGATCTTCCGTCAGCCGCGTGAGCCGGGTGCACTCGCGAATAATCGTCAGAGCGCTTTTGTTTAAAATTTCAGGGTGGCTTGGGCCCCGTTTTTCCAGCAATTGGGCATGGCCCCGAATTGCAGTCAGGGGTGTTTTAAATTCGTGAGAGGCATCAGAAAGAAAGCGCTGTTGGGCAATAAAGACCTTTTCAATCCGCTGCATCAGGCCATTAAAGGTCTCAGCCAAAATACCGATTTCATCCCGACTGAGGCCCGTTGTATTCAATGGCTTAAACAGATCTTGTCCCGCCATTTCCCTGACTTGTTCAGTCATTTGCAACATCGGAGACAGTGCTCTTTGGGCCAACCACTGGCCCAGAATCAATGACAATGCAATTGAAAAAAGCAGTCCGAGCCCGTCAAAGAGCAACATCTGTTGCAAAAAGAGCTCACTTTTATTCATTGACAACCCCAATTGCAGATAACCCACCGTTTTTCCCTCTACCTCAATCGGCGAAGAACTGTAAAGAATGGCAATATCTAAGCCTTTTTCAGGCTGCAGATGCATAAAGTGAAAGTCTGATTGATGTTTCGGGGGGTGAATTGGTAAGGTTAAATTGCCCAGATTGCTTGAACGTGAGATCAGATGTCCATTGATGTCGCTCAATTGAATAAAGATATTGTCATAACGGGCCGTTTGATCGTTGGCAAAGATTTGCTCGAGGTTGCGGGCATTTTCGCGCAAATCAAAGTTTAATTTTTGATGTTTAAATTCTTCGGAGACAGTGGAGATAAATAATTGAACTTCTTTTTGTTTGTCATGGACTTCTTGTTCACCTTGATAATAAACAGAGGTTCTCAGTCCGAGCCAGCCCCACAATGCCCCAATACCCACAATGATGGCGACCAATGCCGTAAACCAGAGGGTGAGCTTGGTACGAATCTTCATAATTCGGGTTGTGAGTTGGGCTCTTCTTTTAACACATAGCCAATCCCGCGCACCGTGTGGATCAGACGAGGCAATTGATCTATTTCCAATTTTTTACGTAAATAGCGAATATACACTTCAAGCACATTGTCTTCACCTTCAAAATCCCAGCCCCAAACGGCTTCCAAAATACGGTGTCGGGTGAGAACATGTCTTGGATGGAGCAGAAAGAAGTGAAGCAATTCAAATTCTTTGGGCGAGAGCGGAATTTCTTGGCCCGCCCGTGTGACGGCGTGAGAGGAGAGATCCATGCTCAAATCTTCAAATTCAAACAGGCTGCGTTCACTTGGCTGGCGCAGTCGAATTTGTACCCGCACCCTTGCCAAGAGTTCATTTAAGTCAAAGGGTTTGACCAAATAATCATTGGCCCCAGCATCCAGTCCTTCGACCCGCTCATTGACCTCGCCTTTGGCCGTGAGCATCAAGATCGGAACATCGCTGCTTTGGCGCAACCGTTTACAAAACGCGATCCCATCCATCCCAGGCAACATGCGATCGAGAATGATCAAATCGGGTGCGGGATTTTGGCGTGCTGCTTTTAGACCCTGAAGGCCATCTTGGGCCAATTCAACGCGGTACCCTTCGTATTCCAATTCCATTTGCATAAAGGCCATAATTTCCTGATCGTCTTCGATCAACAGAATATGTGCCAAAGGCTGTTCAGACATTGCCTGCTCCTGGTCTGCATATTTACTTATTTCAGCATACCTTACTCCAGCTCAATCGAAATCTTCTCTCAGGCAACTCTCAGCAAACTTTCAGTCCCATCTCATATGTTCAGACCTGCTGCGTGAAATACTCAAAAGTGAATCAATTGAAAAAGGACGATGTATATCTCTTATGCTTGAAACCGAAAATCGGGCCTTGCCTCAGGACGGCCTGGCAGGTTTAAAAGAAAATTGGCGCATTGATCTGAGTTCGGGTTTTCAAATCGCCCTGATTGCTTTGCCTCTGTCTTTGGGGATTGCTTTGGCTTCGGGTATGCCTCCGATGGCAGGGCTGATCGCGGCAATTGTCGGCGGTCTGGTTGTCTCTCTCATCAGTGGTTCCTTTGTCACGATCACAGGACCAGCAGCTGGATTAATTGTGATCGTTTTAGGGGGGGTACAGCATTTGGGCAATGGTGATTTGGTCGCAGGCTATCGCTACACCCTTGCTGCGATTGTGATTGCAGGATTGATAGAGGCGGCTTTTGGCTTGTTTAAAGCCGGCAAACTCAGTGCCTATTTCCCTGTCGCAGCGGTCCATGGCATGTTGGCGGCCATTGGTGTGATTATTCTCTCCAAACAAATTCATACCGTTTTTGGCGTAAAACCTCACGGGCATGAAACCCTCGAAGTGATGTCCGAAATCCCCCACACTATCATGCACGCCAACCCAGATATTGCCGTGATTGGTTTAATTTGCCTCGGAGTGACCATTCTGTGGGCTTTGCTGCCCTGGAAAACCCTCAAAAAAATACCAGCTCCGTTGATTGTGGTGGTTTTGGGCATTGTCTTGGGCCATGTGATGGGTTTGGAAAAAGAGCATACCTCTACGCTTTTGGGGCATCCCCATTTGGTCGGTCCCAAATTTTTGCTCAATTTGCCAGCCAATTTGGCTCAAGGCATTGTTTTTCCGGATTTTGGTAAAATTGCCTCTCCTGCTTTTTGGGGCGTTGTTTTGAGCCTGGCTTTGATCGGCAGTTTGGAAAGCCTTTTGAGTGCCCTGGCGGTGGATAAACTCGATGTCTATGGCCGTAAAGCCAACCTCAACCGGGATATCTTTGCGGTTGGCATTGGTACCGCCATCTCAGGGATGTTGGGTGGGCTGCCGATGATTTCTGAAATTGTCAGAAGCTCTGTCAATGTCAGCAATGGGGCGCGTACCCGCTGGGCCAATTTTTTCCATGGACTTTTTATTTTGCTCTCCATACTCTTATTGCCCGGTTTAATCCAACAAATTCCCCTTACGGCTTTGGCCGCTTTGCTGGTCTATACAGGCTATCGTCTGGCTTCGCCCAAAGAGTTTGTGCACACCTATCACCTGGGCAAAGAACAATTGTTGATCTTTGTGGCCACTTTGTTTTCGGTATTGGCCACCGATTTGCTGATTGGGGTCGCCTGTGGAGTGGTGGTGAATATAATCGTCGTGACCCTTCAAGGTTCGCCTTTTAAAGACCTGTTTAAGCTCAAATGTCGGATTGAAGAGAGCGCACCCGGTCATTGGGTTTTTAAGATTCAAGGGGCATCGGTTTTTTGTAATTTGATCACCCTCAAGCACAAGTTGGAATCGCTTCCGCCAGAACAAACCGTTCGGATCGAATTTCATGAATCTCCCTTGGTGGATCATACTGTGATGGTCTATTTGCAACAATTTGCCAAAGATTATCGCCGACTCGGAGGCCAATGTGAGATTCTCGGACTGGAAGAGCATACCTCTGTGTCAGATCACCCATTGGCAACGCGTAAAAAACAAAAGGTGGTTGTTACGAGTTAATTAAGAACATTCGAATATTCTTATATACTTATATTCTATTTAATTCGAAATTAAATTACAAAAGGGCAAGCCATGTCACTCACACAAATGCGTATCTTTAAAGCCGAGTTTTTTAAGGCTCTTTCCAGCCCTGTCAGAATTGCCATTCTCGATCTGCTTCGGGAGGGCGAAAAAAGTGTGAATGAGTTAACGGCCTCATTTGAGATTGAACAGGCGGGAATATCTCAGCATCTGGCCATTTTGAGAGCTAAAAATCTAGTTAAAAATAGAAAGGTAGGCAATAACGTCTATTATTCAATTGCTGATTCTTCTATTTTTACACTTTTAGATGATGCTGCACGGATTTATCAGAATAACTTAATTGATATACAGCAACTCAAGGAGAGTGTTTTGGGATAATTTTATGAAATCTGTCGCTTTTTCTGATTTGGATGCAGTGATTGATTGGGTCAGTATGTATTTGCCTCATCAGGGAACTTTGCAACATTTTGTTCATCACAATCCTTTACAGGCTTTTGAAAATTATTCTTTTTCAGAGGCCTGTCAAATCGCCCAAAAAGTATATAAAGGCTATTCTTTCTTAGAGCCCAAGCGCTATTTGGAGTATATTAAATCGGGTAAAATCTCACAAGCGGCGCTGCTTGAACATCTTCATGCTCTGTTTGAGGCAGAACAACTGCCTTCGCAATACCTGCCTTGGTTTCTAAAACTGCTGTTAGAACCACCTCATTTGAGCAATCAAGGTCTGATTGAAAAACAGCTCAAACAAATAGAAAACCAGGTTTTGGTTGCAGAGATTCAAAGCCTGATTCAATCTGAACAAGCTTACACAGGTTCGGAAAATCCCTTTTATTTTCCCACTTATCAACAATTGATATTGCAAAGTCAGGGCCGAGATATTGATGAAACGATCAATCCTATTCTGGCCAAATTCTTAAGTTCTTATGTTGACCCAGGCAGTGCCTATTGGCGCAATGAATACAGAGCACAGGGGGTGTGGGCTTGTTTTAAGGAAAATTACAAATCCAAATACATCTTGGAAAATAGCTTGGCCCGCGATCTTCACTTGGAATTAAAACGGGTAGAACACCTGTGTCTGAGTGTGGATCAACTTATTTATTATTATTGTGAGCAATTAAAGCTTCCACCTGAACAGATCCATACCTATTTGCTGGCGATGGGATTGCGTCTGAGGGGCTGGGCTGGGCTGTTTAATCAATTGATGCACCATCCTGAAGAGGCGTTGGATCAAACGTCTTTCGATTTAAAAGAGTTTTTACTGGTTAAATTGGTGCTGGAATATGTGGTCTGTCGAAACCAGTTGGGCCAGATTCATGCCGATGATTTGGTCTGTTATTATCAACAAGAAAAAAAACGAGAAAAAAAACAATTTGAAACAGAATTGCTTTTTCTGGTTCTTCACGCGCTCAATCTCAATCAAATAAACTTTTCTGGCCAATGGGAACATGCCGAAAAAGTCAATTTCATTTTGGCACTCAGGCATCTGATGCGTTTTCCGCGCCAGGTGATCTACCAAAATGCCCTGGAGCAGACCTATGCTTATCGCTGTCTGCATGCTTTGGAACAGACCCAACATGAACCCAGGCAGGAAAATCCAAATAAGAAACCGGTCTTTGCTTATATCACCTGTATTGATGATCGGGAAGAGTCACTCAGACGTTATTTGGAGCAAACCGAACCTGAATGCCGAACTTTTGGGATTGCTGGACATTTTGAAATGAATATGCATTTTCAAGGCTTTAATGAAGTCCGTTATCGCAAATTATGTCCAGGTGTTATTTCAGAAACCTTTAAGGTTCAACAGGTAGAACTCAAAGAACAGATCGATGATTCAAATACAGCTCAGAAAAAAAACTTGAGTCGCATCTATGCTCAATTTTTTCGCACTTATTCACATCATTCAAGGTTCTCAGTTTTTTCCTATTTTCTTACCTTAATGACAGGTTATTTGAGTTCAATTCCCTTTTTTCTAAAGGTCTTTTTTCCCCATTTGGATTTAGCGTTCAGACGAAAAACAAAACAACTGTTTTTACATCAAAAACAACTGGTAGATGTGATTTTTCATGCCCAGGGCAATTCCGAGGGAATTTCTTATCAGCAAGGGGCAGACAAAGTCTATCAATTGCTGAGAACCATCGATCTCAAAGCCCCTTTCAGTGATCTGATCTATGTCGTCGGGCATGGTTCTTCCAGTATTAACAATCCCCATGAATATGCCTATAATTGTGGCGCTTGTGGCGGCGGTAAGGGTCGGGCCAATGGCCGTGTCTTTGCCACTATTGCCAATCATCCCGAAGTGCGAAAGATTTTAAATAGCCAGTACAAACTTTCTCTGCCCGATAGCACCGTTTTTGTAGGTGGTTTCCACGATACTTGCAAAGACCACGTCAGTTGGTTTGATGCCAGTTTAACCCCTGAACAAAAATCCAAACACCTCAGTCATCAGCGCGTGATTAATACGGCCTTGCAACTCAATGCTGCTGAGCGGGCCCGGAAATTTTATAATATTCCCGAACATTTAAGTCTGGAAAAAACCTTTGAAAAAGTCCAAACCCGCTCCAACGACTTAACCGAAGCCCGGCCTGAATACAATCATGCCACCAATGCACTCTGCGTGATTGGCCGCAGAAATTTGACAGAACACGTCTTTATGGACAGGCGGGCCTTTCTCTGTTCATATAATCCCATGCAGGATGATGGCCAAATTTTAGCCAAAATTATGGGGGCTGCGATACCCGTCTGCGCAGGGATCAATTTGGAATATTATTTCAGTTCCGTTGATACGGAGGTTTATGGCTGCGGCTCTAAACTCAATCACAATATTACAAATAATTATGCAGTTATGAGTGGCTTTGCCAGTGATTTAAGGTTGGGGCTTTCAAAGCAAATGGTCGAAATTCACGACCCGATGCGTATTCTGATCGTAATTGAGAGCAAGCCCCAGATCGTGCGTGAGATTTTGTTGAAAAATAAACAGTTGCGCCAATTGGTTGAAAATAAATGGGTGCGGCTGGTGGTCTACGAATACGACAAGAAAGTTTTTTTCTCCCACCAAGGCAATGACTTTGTGCCTCTATCGGGGCTCTTTTCCCCAATCAAAGCCTATCCTGTATCTCAAGAGATCGACGTGGATTCAAAAAATTTAATTCCCGTTGCGATTTTGGGGCGTAAGTATGTCTGATTTCATTGAGTGGATGGTTTCGGCAGTTATTCTCATTCCGCTGTTGATGTTTGTGTTCTCTTTATTTACACGAATCAGAAGCAGTGTGAATTATTCAAAGAGCCTGAGTATCAGTGCCATTTTTTGTCAATTGGCATTGTTCATTTTTGCCCTTGCTATTTTGGGGCTGGTTCTGATTTACAAAGAATTTGATCTCTTGCTTTTTTCCTGGTTTAAACATGCCAAAGTGGTCTATAACCTCAATCTCCATTTGGATTTATACTCAAGTCTGCTCTTGGTTTTAAGTACCTTTCTCAGTGGGGTGATGGGGCGCTTCTCGCTCAATTATTTGGCCCATGAAGAGGGCTATTATAAGTTTTTCATCAATTTTTATTTGATGCAATTGGCTTTGTATACATTGATCATGAGTTCTAATTTTTACTTTGTCTTAATTTCATGGGAATTATTGGGCTTGGCATCTGTTTTCTTGATTTCTTTTTACCAGAGTAGTAGCAAGACTGTTTCTAACTCACTCTTTGTTTTGGGCATATATAAATTTTGTGATCTCTTTTTAATTTTGGCGCTTTTGCTGTTTCATCATGAGCAGCATATTTTTGTACTGGAACGTCATTTGCACCCAGTCTCTCTGCTCTTTTTGATTTCTTTGCTGATTGCCTCAATGGGGAAATCAGCGATTTTTCCCTTTTCAAAATGGGTTCCCCGGGCCATGGAAGGCCCTACCACATCCAGCGCGATTTTTTATGGCGCCTTGTCCATCCATGCGGGCGTTATTTTATTACTCAAATTCCGCCACGTCTTTGTTCAGTTTCCTGATTTAAATGGAGTGATTGTGGTTTTAGGTATTGTTACAGCCATCTATGCCAGTTTAAAAAGCCGGATACAAACCGATGCTAAATCTACCTTGGCGTATTCTACTGTGGTACAGGTGGGACTGATATACATCGAATTTGGCCTCGGCTTGTATCTATTGGTGGTCGTTCATACCCTTTCCAATGCACTTTTAAAAACGTACCAATTTATTCGTACCCCCTCTAATATTCACCATTTCCACCATCTCGAAAAACTCAATTACCAAAAGCTTAAACTGGGTGGTGTCCATTTTGAGACGTTTTTGCCTTTGTCTTTCAGGGTTTGGGCTTATAAAGCGGTCTACCATAATTTTGGTCTGACACTTGTCTGGCAAACATGTTTGGGGCCCTTTAAACGGATACAAACAGCATTGAACCAAGAAATGGAAACAACCACAGCGTCTTTTAAGCGCTTTCGCATCTTTCACTCACAACCGTTGGTTTTGATTTTGGGTATTTTGTTGGTGATTGGCTTGATTGGGCTGGAGCGTATAGGGGTGCTCAACCAACTCTATTTGTCTGGGTCCCTTTTGGTTTTGGCCCTGGTCTTTGCCTTGGTCAGCCTGAAACATGCGACCATTTCGCTCTATTTGATCAAAATTAAAATCAGCTATTTCCTAATTTCTGCCAGTGCTTTGTTATTTTTCGGGGATTTGGCTCATGTGGATGCGGTACTCTATTTTGCCTCTAATTTGATCTCTCTGTTTGTACTCAGCTATTTTATTAAATATCTCTCCCGACGCTTAGACCTCAATGATATTCGCACCTATCTGGGCATCGGCAATCGCTACAAATACATCAATATGATTGCCATTGCGATCTTGTTGATGCTCACTTTTACGCCGGGATTTGCTACTTTTGTGATCTTTGACGTTATTTTGGAAGATATATCTGAGAAATCAATGTTGATGGTGGTTTTGTTTCTAATCGTCAATACCTTAAATATTTATTCGATTTTCAAGTTTATTTTTAAAATCATCTTTGGCGAATCAAAGCAGTATTTCGATGAATACCCCGACTTTTCTCGCTTTGAACGCTTAAAATTGGCAGCCTTGATTTTGCCCGTGATCGCTGTTGGGGTTTTGCCTTTTATGATTTATCACTGATTAATTATGATATTATAATTATTTTCAAATTCCAGATCTCAAAAATTTGATTTTCACCTGATTAAGAGGTTAATTTCTATGTCGTCCCATGTTCAAAAATACCTTGGTTTGGCTTGTCTTTTTGCCCTTTGGGGGACTCCCGCAGCCCTTGCCGAGCCGGTTTCTGCTGAGAGCCCCACACCCTTAGCATTCCTCCCCGAGTCCCCCACAGTGATACCCGAAGATTGGCATTTTGCGGGTCAGGTCCTCATTCGCTCTGAAATGGATGGACGCGATTTTGACAATTACACAGCGCCGCTTTTTTGGACTGTGATGCGCACCCGATTGGCGGTGAGCAAAACCTTTTTTCAAAAAGATCTGGAATTTTTTGTGCAATTGCAGGATGCCCGCACATTTGGAGATATAGGTGCAGCCATTGCCAATCTGAAAAATATTGACCTCTACCAGGGCTTTGTTCAGGGACACCATCTATTCGGACAGGATCTCAGTCTGCAAGTGGGTCGTTTTGAATTGGACTATAGCAATGGTCGCTTGTTCAGTCCTTTACCTGGTTGGAATTATATTGGGCAGTCCTTTGATGGCGGGCGAATCAAATACCGTTTGCCTGCATTTTTTCAATTGAACCTGGAGGCCTTTAGCACCGTGATTAAAAATACCACCCCCGCAATTCGCAATCCCACCCCTGCTGTTTATCCGCTCAAAAATAATCAGGGGCACGGTTTACATGGGGTTTGGGCCAGTGCAGAGCTGGCCAAAGAGGCCAAATTAGATGCTTTTGCCTATTATGAGATCGACAGCAATGAGAGCAAAGTGGGTTTTGCGGATATCAACCGCCTGACCTATGGGATCAATCACCGCGGCCAGTATCTTGATGGTCTGTTGAGTTCAACCCTTGAAGCGGATTATCAGGTGGGCAAAGTCAGTGATTTAAACGTCAATGCCTTTTTGCTTTCGGCTTCGGGATTTGTGCATCCAGGCGAGTTTCATTTGGGAGCCGGGGCTGATTTTGTCTCTGGAAATTCGCCGGGCTCGACAAAGAGCAACAATGCCTTTAGTCAGCCATTTGGCAACAACCATGCCTTTTACGGTTATATGGATTATTTTCTCAATATTCCCGTTAACAGTAAAAATCTGGGGCTCAATGATTATTATTTAAAGATGGCATGGACCCCTCAGGGGTTGCCGCTTGAAATCGCCTGTGATTTGCACCATATGGCAGCCAATCAAATCTCCGCAAATGGACAAAATGTCTTTGGCCAAGAAGCAGATCTCACATTGACCTATAAACAGGATAAAAATCGCTATATCTGGGGCCTCAGCACCTATCTGCCGGGTGGTCTCTTCAGTTCTGCGGATTTCTTTGGTTCAGCCCGAACAGGTGTGTCTTTTTGGTCATATATTCAGTCAATTGTTTATTTTTAACTTATAACACCTGAATTTAGTCTGATATTTTTGTTTGAATTACTTTTGTACATATGAATATTCTTATATAATAGATATAGAAATTCATATGTATTAACGTGATTTCAGCGTGCTCTTTTGCGCGATGGTCAATCGACTGTCAGTGCTCTCGTCTGATATCACGGGGGTTTTTCAAAAATCTGCTTTTTAAGCGAGAAGGTTAAGCGTAACTAGAAATGACTGAATACCGTGAGATTTTTGAACGCAACAAAGCCTGGGCCAACGATAAAATAGAACATCAACACGATTATTTTGCCCAATTGTCTTCAGGACAACAACCGAATTACCTCTATATTGGCTGTTCAGACAGCCGTGTTCCTGCTAATGAAATTATGGGGCTCGATGCTGGAGAGGTCTTTGTTCACCGCAATATTGCCAATATGGCCCCTTCTAACGATCTCAATGTTGCGGCTGTGATCAATTATGCAGTGGTACATTTGGGCGTTAAAAATATCATTATCTGTGGCCATACCAATTGTGGTGGGGTTAAAGCTGCTATGCAGTCCAAAGACCTGGGCATTCTCAATCCTTGGTTGCGCAATATCCGTGATGTCTATCGACTGCACCGCATAGAGTTGGATGCCATTAAAGATGAGGAAGCCCGTTACAATCGCCTGATAGAACTCAACGTGATTGAGCAATGCCTGAGCGTAATCAAAACGGCAGAAGTTCAAATCTCATTTCTGAAAAATGGCTATCCCAAAGTCAGTGGTTGGGTCTTTAATATGGGCACGGGCCTGATCAAAGATCTTGAAATCAACTTTACCGAACGTCTCAAAGATATTCAGTCGATCTATCGCCTTGAAAACGGTGCTTTGGTTTAGTTTATCCGCTTAAGTGGTCAAGTTTAACATCGGTACTTCAATCAGAAGGATTTCTGCTGCTTCAGTCGCTTTGAGTTTGATTTCGCCGACTTCCCACAGACCCAATCCATCCCGCTTTTGAAGCTCTTCTTCGGCCAGCTTGATTTTGCCCTCTAAGACAAAGAGATACATGCCGTGGGTTGGGTTGTGGGGCGAATAGCTGATTTCCTGGTCCAGGTCCAAATCGACCCGTGAAAACCAGGCTTCTTGGTTGATCCATACGCCTTTGCCCTCTGGCGAGACCAATGTCTGCCATTGATTTTGGCGCTCTGCTTGGGCGAAAAACTGCTGTTCGTAGCGGGGTTGAACATTCTGTTTTTGTGGCAAAATCCAGATCTGCAGAAAGTTGACCGTTTTTTCGGCATGGTGATTGAACTCCGAATGAAAAACCCCTGTGCCTGCTGACATGATCTGTACGTCTCCGGTTTCAATGACCTTCACGCTTCCCATGCTGTCTTTGTGGGCCAATGCACCCGAAAGGGGAATTGAAACAATTTCCATATTTTGATGGGGATGTTTGCCAAATCCCTGACCACCTAACACCTGATCGTCGTTGAGCACACGCAGAGCCCCAAATTGAATTCGTTCGGGGTCAAAATAATTGGCAAAACTGAAGCTGTGATACGATTTGAGCCAGCCGTGATCGGCGTGCCCTCGGCTTGCAGCGCGGTGAAGTACTTTTTTCATTGATGTGCCCTCCAAAATTAATAATTCAATATTAAACTATTTGACATTGAATTACAAGACCTTTGTCCTTTGACCCAGTGTTTGTAACGCTTCAACTTGAAAGCAGACCGAATCTCAGCCCAAGATTCAGCCCAGAAAACGGCTTTTGAGTTCGGGGGTGGGAATTCGACAGGATTCGCTTTTGCCAAACCACTGGTAGCGGTTGCGGGCGATCAGGTCATAGACCCCGTTGCGCAGAAAGGCCGGTACCCACAAAAAGAGGCTCAACCAGCGATAACCCTGCAAATACCTGGCGATCTTGAGTGCTGCCGTAGAGCGCGCAAAAATCTGGTCTCCCTCGATCAGGATCAGACTCTTAAAATTTTGGGTAGGTAAATGATGCTGTGCCAAGAGGGTCTGCCCCACTTCGGATTGCAGTGAAGCAAAACGCAAATGGGCATCGGGATCGTGATCTATCATAAACTGCACACTGCTATTGCATAAATTGCAAATCCCATCAAAGAGCACAATCGCATGAGGCCTGTCAGACATCGGGTTCTCTTACCAAGCGAAAGCCGGTGAGCCGCACACGGGTCTCTGGGGTCAGATAGCCCCGCGCAGCTTGGCGACAGGCGTTGGTACTGCAAAACCAGCTGCCTCCACGCATCACCCGACCTTGACCCCGAGCGGGGCCTTGTGGATCTTGGGTTTGGTTCAATAGATAAGCCCCATAAAGATCTTTGCACCATTCCCAGACATTGCCATACATATCGTAGAGGCCCCAGGCATTGGGCTGTTTTTGCCCCACCGGATGGGTTTTAAAATTGGAATTATTGTTGTACCAAGCATAAGCATCCAGGGTGCTGGCATCGTGGCGCTCATAAAAACTTTTCATGCTGCCTGCACGAGCGGCATATTCCCATTCCGCTTCGCTGGGCAGGCGATATTTTCCCTCTCCCAGAGCATTCAGGGCAGGTAAAAAACGCTGGTTGATGTCCAACCAAGAGATATTTTCAATGGGCAATTGGGGACCTTTAAAATCTGCTGGGTTATTCCCCATCAACTTTTGCCATTGGGCCTGGGTCACGGGCGTACTCTGCATCCAATAGGGCTGACTCAGGGTAACAGAGTGGAGGGTCTCATCGCTTTCTCGGTTGCGTTCGTAATCCGGAGAACCCATCAAAAAACTGCCTGGTTCAATCCGCACGAAACTCATTCCCAGTGAGTTATGCAGGGGGGCAAGGGTGGGCGGACTCACTTTGACTGCAATTTGGTTTGTCCGGCTCATTTCTTCCTGAACCTCTTTCCAAATTCGTTCAGCCTCTTCCCGGTCGAGGCGCAAACGGTTTTGGAGGCCTCGGATTTCGGTTTTTTGCGCTTCGTTTAAGTCGTTCCAACGCAAAAAAACAGATCTGATCGCATCGCGGTATTCTTCTTCGGATTCGGCAATCAGGTTGCGGGGCTGAAAATTCAAGGGGATGACTCCCAGGGCTGCTGCCCAGGTTTCGACGACCCAGTTGGAATAGCGATCGGGCAACCCTTGGTTTTGATTCAGTTTATCTGTAAACGGTGTTTGCCACCCATCTGTCGTTTTTTTCAATTGCAGTAAATCCACCGGAATGGCTTCATCCAAGGCTGTCATAATTAAATCAATCGCCTTGGGCTCATCCGGACACACATCCATCAGGATCGCTTTTAAATAGTCTCCCTGCCCCAAAAGGCTTTTGCCTTGCGAATCCAAAAGGTCTTTTAAAATATGGCCCACCAATTCAGACATCTTTACCCCTGTTTTTTACCCAGTCACGTTTAGGCTTTAACTTCTTCTTCCCAGTTTGCACCGACCTTTATCAAGTCGGGGCTGTCTGGGTGAAAAATTCCCGCAATTTTTGTTTGGCAGTCAGGGCATGTGCCTTTTTCCAGATCATTGCGCAAAATCCGGTGCCAGTCCCGCTCGATCAGGCTGCGCTGACAATTGGGACAATAAGTCGTTTGCCCGTTGCGGTCGTGCACATTGCCGACGTAGACATGGTGCAACCCCATGCTCAATGCCAGTCTCCGAGCCCGATTGAGGGTTTCCTGTGGTGTGCGAATCTTGTCTTGCATTTTAAAATCGGGGTGGAAAGCCGTAAAATGCAGCGGAACTTCTGGGCCGAGGTGGGTCACGAGCCAATCACACATCCGTTTGGTTTCGTCCCAACTGTCATTTTCTCCGGGGATCATCAGATTGGTGATTTCAAACCAAATTTGGGTCTCGTGTTTGAGCCAGCGCAAGGTGTCGAGAATGGGTTCCAAATGAGAAAAGGTCAATTTGTGGTAAAAGGTTTCAGTAAAGGCTTTGAGGTCGACATTGGCCGCGTCGATATAGCGGTAGATATCTTTGCGGGCCTCAGGGGTGATATAACCCGCTGTTACCAAGACACTTTTGAGACCCGCTTCGCGACCCAGCCGCGAAATATCAATCACGTATTCACCAAAAATGGTGGGATCGTTATATGTCATCGCAATGCTGGGGCAATTGTGCTTGAGTGCGAGTTGGACCACCTGTTCGGGCATCGCTGAGACGCTGTTCTGTTCAACCAATTTGGCTTTGGAAATATGCCAATTCTGACAAAAGCGGCAGCCCAAATTGCAACCAGCAGTGCCAAAGCTCATGATTGCGCTGCCTGGCAGAAAATGACTCAGGGGTTTTTTTTCGATGGGATCAATCGCAAATCCTGTAGATTTACCGTAAGAAGCAGCATAAAGCTTGCCTCCGACATTTTGACGCACATAGCAGAAACCGGCTTGTCCTTCTCCCATGCGGCAAAAGCGAGGACAAAGCGTGCAGAGAATTTTGCCTTTCTCATCGGTTTCCCACCAGCGTGCTTCGGGGGTTTCTGGGGTGATCAACTCAGACATCGTCGACTCCTTGCTCGCGGAAATACCCCTTAATTGTACTTGGAAATTCGTCAAAAACCCAGATGCTGCTTTGTCTAAGCCTGAGCGCAGACGCTCAAAAAGAGACAAAATGGTATGATACCTAGCAGCTTGATTGGCATGGAATAAGAAGATTATGTCTCCCAAAGCAGAATGGTCCCGACCGCACGATACCCGTCTACTGAAAGAAATGATCTTTCTCTTTCAGTCGATTTATTTTTATTTGGAACACCTTGATACCCGCTTGCATGTTTGGGCCTCAGAACTCAGGCCCTTGCTGGTTTTATTGCCCGATCAGCGTGAGCGTCTGCTGGTCTTGGAGCAAGAGTTGGAGTCCTCCACCAGCTTGCTGGAGGAGTTACATAGGCCTGAGGTGTCTTTTCCGGGTGAACTTCAGTCTCAAATGCAGGCTTTGCAGCTCTATTATGCCGACCTCGATGCTCTAGAGCAGCGTCTGATGGGCTATTTGCAGCAATTGGAAGGCTTGGAGCAGGAATATTTGGATTTGGCCGAAACCCATCGCCAAACCTTGGACGAAGTGGTTGATTTGAATCAGGCCGTGCTGGCGGGAGAGCAAGAAATCGCATCGCTGTCTCAGCTCAATGAGGCATTGGAGCAGGACTTGGCTGAACAGGCCCGACAAAATGATGAACAAATTGAAAACTTGAACGAAATCATCGAAAAAACAGCCCGTGAAACCTGGGCTTTGCAGAAAAACCATCAAGAGGCAGGTGTCTCGTTGGTGCGGATTGCCCAAGTTAAAAATGAGGCAGAAAGCCAGATTCAGGTTTTACAGCGGCGTTTGCTTGCGCTTGAAAATGAAAATGCCGAATTGCTCAAAGGCATAGCCGAGCAAATGGTTTCGCCTTTGCCTGTTCCTCATCCAGTGCAAGAAAAAGAAAAACGCAATCAAATCAGGTATCAGACCTGTCTGGAATTGCTCAGCCTGCTTCCCCTTTCGTCGGCGCTGGAGCAAGAAAACCTGATCAGAACCCTCAAGACGGGGCTGCATATCTCCGACGCCCAAGCAGAGTCTTTGCAAACCCTTGTCGATGCCGGGCTGGGGCATGTTAACCATGTTTTGAAACCTCAAATTCAGGCTTTGCATCCTTTGTCAGTTGGAATGGTTTGGGTCCCTGAGGGCATTTATCCGATCGGAGATGATCTACATACCGCTGAACGTCCGGCACATAGCCTCAAAAATGAGGGGTTTTTGATTGGCGTTTTCCCTGTCACCAACGCTGAATTTGCTGAATTTATGGCAAAGGGAGGCTATCAGCAGGAAATCTATTGGTTGCCAGAGGGCTGGCGTTTGATCCAGGCAAAATCAATCAAGGCTCCTGCTTTTTGGAATACCCCCGGCCACAGCTCGGGAGAAGATTACCCGGATTATCCCGTGGTTGGAATCAGTTGGTATGAAGCCAATGCTTTTGCCTCTTGGGCGGGCAAACGTCTGCCAACGGAGACAGAATGGGAAATGGCCTGTCGGGGTGTCGAAGGGCATATCTGGCCCTGGGGCAATGATTGGGAAGCGGGTTGGGCCAATACCTCCGAAGCTGGCATTCTCAATCTGGCTCCAGTCGGTTGGCATCCCAAAAGCAGAAGCATTCACGGTTGTCACGATCTGATCGGTCAATGTTATGAATGGACATCCAGTCTCTATTTGCCCTATCCCTATCACCGAGAACAGGCCGAAGATCTGTTTCGCACAGAACCACGCAGTTTGAGAGGTTGCGCCTGGAGTGCGCGTGGCCCTTATTTTACGCGGGCTTCTTATCGCTTTTTTCAACCGCCCGAGCATCGCCACAGTGATATTGGTTTTCGCATTGTGCAAAATGGGGGGAACAATTTAACAGAGGGGGGCGTCATTTGAACGTCATACAAATTACAAACGAGGAAATTATTCATGACTTTTAAAAAGGTTTTGCTCTCCCTTTTGGCCGGCTCTGTTTTTATCACTGGTTCGGGTTGTACACCCGAACAGCTTAATTTGGCCGTCAACTTAGCCAATCAATTTCTGAAAGATTTGGAAAGTGGCAATAGCGCCAGCATTGATCTGCAATTGGTGGCCGAAAGTGGCCAAGTAACAACGGTCTCCAACAGTGATGTCGAAGATGTGAAGATCGGGGGCCGCAAGGTCAAACACCGTTTTAACGCCAGTGGAGAGTTGCTTTTAGAGGATTTTAATCTTTCCGATGGAGCCCAGGCAGAAGCCGAGGTCTATTTGCGCGGTTATCAACGACCCGTGATCGTGGTGATTAATCCCGAAAACCAAAAACGCAACAATATTCGTATCAGTGCCCAGGTTTCTGTTGCCAGTACCGCTCAGCGTAATGTGGTCTTGGATCAACGTGCCACAATTACCCAAGTGGCCAAAAAAGATGACTTACAGGAATTTCTGCGCAATGCAGTGGTCTTTGATTTGGGCTCAGAGGCGGCAGCCAAACTGCGGGGCAAACAAATTGTCGGGGTCTGGCTCGATGGCGATCGCATGCCCCAAAACCAGATCAAGGTCAATACCAATGGCAATGTCTTGATGCATACCAGTGCTTTTCTGCGCTTTTTTATGGGGCTCGATGCCAAAGGCAATTTCTTGAATACTGACGACAGTCTGACCACTGTGAGTTTCCGTAACTCAAATGCCTATAAAAAAATCAAAGAGAATTTGCGCAAAAAAGTTTTGCGTGAAAAAGCCCGCTATGTGCAAACCCGTGTAGTGACAGAAACCCGCGTAGTCGTCACCAAAAAAGTCGTGACCGAACGCCGTTTTGTCACCCAGCAAGTGCGCGGGGTGACTATCTCCCAAACCACGCTAGAAAACCGTTTGCGTTTGCAATTGGCCCTCAATCGTTTGGATGCCCAAAAGCGCGCTGAAATTGAGCGCAAGGCCCAAGAGGAAAAAACGCGCTTGGCTGCGGCAGAGCGCCAGAAATTGGAAGCGCGTCTGGCAGAGTTAAAGCAGCGTCAGGCAGAGCTCAATGCCCGCCGTCCCCAGTCCAATGTGCAGGTGGTCCGGGTGGGTAATCAGACCTTGGAAAGCCGTCAATTGGCAAGTATCCGCGGCCTGGCTGCCACCAAACTGGCCCGCGACAGCAAAGTTTATAAAAACCGCACGCTTTATGTCTTAACCCGCAGCCAATCTGGCAAAATGCAATTGTTTAAATTTGTGATCAAAGGCAAACAGGTTGAAGTCTTGGCCCAACGTTTGGAACAGCGATTGAATTTGGCCAAACAACGGGCTGATCGTGCCCGTCAGCGTTTTAGCAACGCCAAAGGCTCTGTCAATGTCGATGAGTTATTGGGCCAAGTTGCCGTTGACGTGGATACCCTGGCTGATTTAAACGAAGCCGGTGATTTGGTCTGTGAAACCCAGGTCGAAGATTTAGATGCCAGCAGTGAAGCTGAACTTTCTGTTGAGTTGGCCTCTGCAGAAGGCGCTGAACAGGCGATTATGGAAGAAGAGATCGAAACCGAATTGGGTGAAGAACTCTCTGATGTTTTGGTCGATGCCAGCACTGAGCCTGACGAAGATTTGGGCGTTGAGTTGTTGGCTTCAGATATCACCCAGGCCGCTTCTGAAAGCAATGTTTCAGCGGTGCCCGAAGAGAGCATTGTGAGTGAAGATCAGATTAATCTGGCCTCAGAAGTACAGGCCTCTGCCCAGGTCTCCGAAGAGGTGGATCAATCGGTAGAACAAAACCTGATCGAAGAAATTCTGGTGGCCCAGGCTCAAGAAGAATCTTAAGCCTCACCCCCCCCTTAGCCCCCTGGAGCTTTTGCTTCAGGGGGTTTTGGTTTGGGGCTTGGCTTTTTTATAATCCGCGCGCAATTTTTGAATACCAGCCGGACCCTGGGCCGTGAGATAGGCCATCAGCTGAGCAATCGAGCCCTTTTGCTCTTTGAGCAGATGTTCAAACAAACCCTGTTCTTGGTCGTAGTGGCGGTAGGCCATGATCATGGCGTTGTTCCACTCGCGCTGTTCAAAGCCTGCATAACCCGCGCCTTTGAACTTTTTCACGGTTTCCAGTTTAAAGCGGGTTTTCATTTCTTCTATTAATTGGGTTTTGCGTTCGAGTTTATTGGCACTAAAGGCATCTCCCTCATACAGGGCCTTGAGTTGATCGTGTAAATTCCCAATAAATTCAGCGAATACTTTTTGGTTGCTTTGAATCGCGAGGCCCTCTTGGTATTGTTTGCTGCCTGTGCCATATTTCTGGGCATAATAGGCCAAGGCTCCATGATAGCCTACAAAACTGGCCAGATTTTCGTTGAAACTCACATCGCCAGGAATCCAGAGCGAAGCATGTACGCTTTCATGAATCACCGTGCTGACGAGGTAAAACTCGCCATACTGAAACATCGTGGAGAGCAGAGGGTCTTGAAACCAACCCAGAGTACTGTAAGCGGGGGATGGCCTGAAATGGGTTTCAAATCCCTGGGCTTGAAGTTTTTTCTGATCCTGCAGCCCCATCTCTTTGTCGTAATAACCTTTGTAGGGCACCGTACCGACCACGGGGAACCACCAGGTATACGATTCCATTTTGAGGGGGGGGGAAGCGGTTAAGACCATGACCAGGTAATTGCGTTTGAGGTCCAGGTATTTTTCGTAATTGCGGGTGGGTTTGAGCCCCAATTTCTGTTCTGCAAATTGTTTGACTTCAGCCACCCGTTTAAATTGCTGTTTGAGGGTTTGAGGAACACGGGCATCTTGTTCCAGTTCTGAAATCGCTTGCCCTCCAAGCAATAGCGAAACCTGTCCCTTGACCGATTGCCAGAGATAGAGGGTGGTGTCTTTCCAGATCAGAGCCGCAAAAGCCGTGAGTATTAAAAGACCCAGACCTGACCACATAGCCCATTTGAGAATGCGCTTAAACATGCGATTAATGAGAGAGCAGGGCCTGAATTTTTGTAATCAGCATATCCATGGCCACCAAATTATTGCCACCTTCGGGAATAATGATATCTGCGAAGCGTTTGGTGGGTTCGATGAATTGTTGATGCATGGGCCTGACGGTTTCAAGATATTGGCTTAAAACATATTCCAACGAGCGGCCACGTTCCAGTACATCGCGGCGAATCCGGCGAATGATACGCAAATCGGAATCGGTATCGACAAAAATTTTAATGCCGAGCATATCGCGGATTTCTTGATAGCCGAGTACGAGGATACCTTCGACCAGAATCACCTTACGCGGCTCAATTTTTTCGAAGCCAATTCGAGCAAATGTTTTAAAATCGTAAAGGGGTTTTTCGGCGGGTAAGTTGTTTTTGATAGCCTGGAGATGCTCAAAGAAAAGAGTGTTATCAAATGCGTCTGGATGATCAAAATTGAGCTTCATCCGTACATCAGCAGGCAAATGACTTAGATCTTTATAATATGAGTCTTGCTGGATATATGTGACGTCTTCTGCGCCCACGGCTTCGAGCACATTGCGGGCGACGGTTGACTTTCCTGAGCCGGATCCACCGGCCACTCCGATAAAATGTATGTTGTCCATGTTTTTCATTATACAAGCTTGTTGATAAGATAGAGGGATAAGGTGTAATTCAGACTGAATGCCAGTCTGAAAATCGAGCATAAAATTAATGAGATTATATATAGTAAGATGACGGCTGAATTTAGCGCTGATAGCTTTAATCCAAATTATGTTGAGGAATTTTTAGACAGTTTCTCACATAAATGCGTAGAGTTTGGGTATTATTGCGACCAATATATGCGTTCAGAAATTAACTTGGGTGAAATCACCCGTCGCCTCTCTGAGGCCACGGGCGAAGGGGAGTCGTTTTTTAGCCTTTACCACGCCATGATGACGCCCCAGCAATTTCATCGCTTTGAGGTCATGCAGCGTTCTTTGGATCAAATGACGACCCAATTGATAGAAACCGAAATCAAACGCAATCAACAAACCATCCAAGAAGCCCTGCGTAAGGGCGAATATTTTATTGTCAATATCACCTTTAACAGCATTCACTCTTCGATTTATATGGCGTATAACAATCCCGGTGAAGAGATGAAGGTGCAGCGCGACGCCAAATTAGCGGATTTGCAGCAGGAGCAAGAGTTGATTCAGGCCTTAATGAAGGTGCTTAAAGCGATTGAGGCCCGGAATAAACCCGCAGATTATAATGAGGTTGAGCGCCACAAGCTGCAAAAAGCCTATCAAATTTACGCGGAGTATTTTAAAAAAGTCGACTATTCTGCCGCCAAGACGGCTGGGGATGCCCGGGCGATTGGGCTGCTGGAAGAACATGTGGCCTATTTGGAGCAAAATCGCTTTTTTGATATGCGCTATAAAGCCTTGGACCATGTCTCAATCTGTGCCAATTACCTCAAAGAAATAGCCAACCCCCAACAGCGCCAAGAATTAGAGGCTTTGCGTGAGCGCGTTCGCCCCCCCGACCCCAAAAAAGAGTTAAAACGCCTGTTTGAAGAGGTCGAAAAAGCCGATGGGGAAGCCAATGTCTATTCTGCTGTGGTCGCATTTAATAATTTTGCCGAGGAGAACAGTGCTGAACCCGCCGTACATGATTATAAACGGCGGATGCGGGTGATTCTCAAACAAAAGGGCATGATGTAACCCTTCCGGGCTAACCGATGCGAGAAAGCTCACCTGTGGGGGTGCGTGAGCCCATGACAGGCTCCAGAATTTGCCGCGTAAAGACATGTTCAAAACCATAGCCCTTGAGGCGATTGTGGTAATAAAAGAGCAGGCGCATGTCTTGAACGTGGATCTGATGCCCCCCATCAAGGACCACCTCTTTGGAATAGAACATCTGTAAATAGCGAATGGCTTCATTGACGATCTGTTCAGCGGGTTTGGTTTTGAGGGTTGTGGCCAAGCGCAAAACCCCGTTTTTCTCCTGCTCAGAAAGAAGCTTCTTAAAGCGATCAACAATTTGAATCAGCTCTGTGCGCTGAATTCGGGCCTCACGCGCACCAATCCGGATCAATTGGTAGAGATCGAGGCGGGGATTAATATGCACCAAATAACGGAACATCACATAGGCAAAGAGCTGGGTCGAGAGAATGACATTGTTTTTGAGATAGCTTTCCGCTACCCTTCGGCCTGCTTCGCGGGTGTATTCATGGTCACGGTTTTCGTCCATGCTGATTTCACCGGCCCAATTGCGCACATAGCTGGTGGGGTCAATCGTCCGGCCCTGTTCATCATAGGATTGGCCTTCGTCATCAACGCGATTGCCGAAGATGTCCAAAGGCGGGCAATAGCGGATAAACAGACTGGCATCAAGATCGAGGGTTTTTTTGAGGTAGCTAAAGGTCTTAATAAATTTGGAGGATTCATCGTCTTCGATGATATACCGCGATTTGCCCTGTTCTTTGAGAAAGTCATCGATCAGGGTTTCGGCTTCCAAGACCAAATAATAATTAATCGTGCAGGGCACCAAATAAATATTGGGTTTGTCTTTGCCTTTGCGTAGATTGTTGATGTACGCTTCCAAGCCTGTGCCCATCAGACCCAATTTGAGTTTTTGTTCTATTTCACCTGCCCGGCTGCGGGTTCCCCCCGGAAAGAAGAGGCTGTGAAAGCCACGCTCCAAGATCACCAGCGAGTAGGTTTTCAGCACCGTTTTGTAGAGTTCGTGTTTGAGGCGGCGATCGAGGCGGTAGGCGCCCAGATTGTGCATAAAAAAGCTCAAGATGCGGTTGGTAAACAGGTTTTTTCCGGCACCGTAGGTCACAGGGGGCAGGCCCGATTTAAACGCAGACCAGCCCACCGCGATTGAGTCCATATTGCTGCTGTGGGTGGGCACAAGGATGACCGTGCCTTTTTCTGACAATTTTCGCGCTGATTCGACATGGCCTTCGATCATGACCCGCTCTTGAAAGCTATTGCGCTTGCGCCAACTAAACTGAGGATCAAAAAACAGTGACATTACCGCAGGCACCATACTGGTGGCAAAACCATAGACCTTGGGATTAAAATGCCCAATAATGTCGCGGGCATGTTCTTCGGCCAGGTCTTCCAGCAATTTGCGATGCTCCTGGGGGCCTGTGCGATTGAGCGAGCGGTAAATATTCTGCCAATGGGGCACTTTGGGGTGCTTTTTGTGCAAGCGCATCAGCTCTTTATAAGCGGCGTCGTTGAGCATAAACTCAGCACTGAAATCGGCCAGCACCTTTTCCAGAGAGCGCTCAACCACTTCCGCAATAATGGCCTCTTCGTTTTCCTGCATCTGGAAAATTGGTGAGTTGGTATTGATCGTCATGGGACTCATGCAGCAGGCTCCTCCCAAAATCTCTCATCACATCATACCACCCGTCTGGTTCAAGAACCAGACGGCGGAAAATGACGCAGCGCGTGAATCTAACGCTGTTTAAAGCGCTCAAAAGCGGCTTTTTCTAAATGCTCACGTTGGCTGGGATCGGCAATTTCGATCAGGGCTTTGGCGCGTTGGCGCAGGTTTTTGCCGTAGAGATCGGCCACGCCATATTCCGTGGCCACATAATGTACGTGGGCGCGGGTGGTGACGACTCCAGCCCCTTCTTTGAGGCAGGGCACAATCCGGGACAAACCTTTGCTGGTACTGGCTGGCAGAGCAATGATCGGTTTGCCCCCTTCTGAGAGCGAAGCGCCTCGAATAAAGTCCATTTGGCCACCTACACCTGAATACTGTTTATAGCCAATCGAATCAGCACAGACCTGCCCAGTCAAATCGACTTCAATGGCGCTATTAATGGCCACCACTTTGGGATTACGGCGAATTACATCCGTGCGATTGACATAACCAATATCCACAAACACAACCATCGGATTGTCGTCGACAAAATCATAGAGGCGGCGCGTACCCATTACAAAGCCGGTGACTATTTTATCGGGATGCACTTTTTTGCATTCGCCTGTGATCACCCCTTTTTCGACCAGATCAATCAGGCCATCGGAAAACATTTCGGTGTGTACCCCGAGTCGGTGGTGGTTGTGTAACGCCGCTAAAACCGCATCAGGAATGGCCCCAATGCCCATTTGCAGGGTTGAGCCGTCTTCAATTAAATTGGCGCAGTGGTGGCCAATGCGTTTTTCAATCTCACTGAGATCATGGTGGGGCGTTTCGGGCAAGGGATCATCCACTTTGACCAAGGCATCGATTTTGCTCACGTGAATAAAGCCATCGCCATGGGTCCTCGGCATATGGGGGTTGACCTGGGCGATCACATGGCGGGCTGCATGTACGGCGGCCCAAGTGCAGTCGACAGAGGTGCCCAGTGAGCAGATGCCGTGTTGATCTGGCGGAGAGACGTGAATCAGAGCGACATCCAGGGGCAAAATTCCTTTGGTAAACAATCCCGGCACTTCACTCAAAAAAACAGGCACGTAGTCACCCCGGCCTTCTTCAATCGCTTGGCGGGCATTGGGGCCCACAAACAGGGCATTGGTAAAAAAACTTTCGGCGTATTGGGGGGCGGTATAAGGGGCCTCCCCCTCTGTGTGCAGGTGGACGATCTCCACATTGCGCAATTCGTCAGCCCGGCGCACCATGGCGTTGATCAGGCTGTGGGGCGTGGCTGCTACGCCCTGGATATAGACCCGGTCCCCAGTTTTGATGACCGAGACTGCATCGTCAGCAGAAATAGCATGTTTCATGGATTGTGACTCCGATTTTTCCTGAAGTTTGCACCCATGGTAACGCATTTTTGCAGGAGCGGGCATGACCGGGATCAATTTCTCTGAAGGCCCTTCAAAACAAAAGCCCCCGGCTTGCGCCGAGGGCTCAGGTGTCTCAGTGAGACAAATTTAGAACATGTAGCTGGTCACGACAGAAACGTCATGTGCCACGGGGCGGAACTGCCACAGAGCATCAGCCAAGAGCATGCTGTATTCAGCACGGATGTTCAGGGGGCTGCCGGCTACGTTCATGTAGGGCAGAGAAACAGTTAAACCTGAATCTTTGAACATCTGGTTGGGAGCGCCAGCATCGGTGGAACCACCAAAGCTGTCACCCAGAGACTGACGGGCGGCCAGAACCAATTTGATATTGTCTTTGCCTTTGCCCATGTTCAGGAAGGGGACACCAATGGCCAGACCGGCGTTGCCGGAAGCCAGGTCACCTACGTTGAACAGACCACGAGTAGCAAGGTTGGCACCCAATTGGATGTCGAAGCCGCTGCCGCCGAGGTCGTTGAAGAGCAAGCCGATGGAGTGACGATCATAGCCGATGAAGGATTTGTTCACGCCGACGGTCAGACCGAAGTTTTTGCTCCAGCCCAAATCCAGAACGCCTGAAACTTCTTTACGGCTGGCTTTGGAGAAGTCCAGCATATTGTCGTTCAGGTAGCTCATGGCAGACAGGTTCAGGCGAACGGGGAAAGCTTCTTTGAAAAAGCTCAGGTCGAGACCTGCAACCATGTAGCCATCACCATACTGGGAAGGCAGAGCCAGGTTGTTGGCGACCAGACGTTTGCCGTTGGTGCCTGTTTTGCGATCCAGACCCTGCAGAACTGCACCTGCGAACAGGGCAGAATCAGCATTCTCAACTTTGAAGTTGGCGTCTGCACCATTGACAGCGGCACCGCTGCTCAGGTTGCCTGCAGCAGCTGCGGAACGATCAGTCTGAACGGAACCGTAGTTGGCACCCACGAAGAACTTGCCCCAGCCCCAGCCAGCGCCAAAAGAGGCGGAGGGAGAAGTGGCTTGGTTGTAGTTGTGGCTGTCGGGGTCGACCATAGAGGAATTCAGACCACCGGCCCAATAACGGGACACGCTGTTGACATAAGGATTGGTGCTGTTGGCATTGCTCAGAGCAATATCAGCTGCGCCCCAGCCAACGAGACCGTAACCACGGCCAGTCCAATTGTTGTTGCCGAAGTGGTTCATCAGGCCAGAGTTGGGGTTGAAGTCTTTGCTGAAGTTCATCAGACCGACTTTGAATGCGGCACCCATGTCTTTGTCGTCAAGTCCACCCGCTGCGAGGTAGGCTTTGCGGAACACAAAACCACCGCCACCAGCGCCACCTTCGTTGACGTCATGGCCACCGTTGCCGACAGCAACACCACCGGCAGAGCCGAGTTCGAACATGTCGAAGCTGGTGTGAGCCATCAGGCCATCGGTCAGCATGGCAGAAACGCTGAGGTTGCTGCGAACGCGGAAGGGCACGAGGTCATCAATGGTGACATTGGCACTTGCAGGGCTGTTGAAGGTCTTGGGCAGACCAGCAGCGCGAGAAGTTTGGCCATTGTTGTTGGTATAGGTTGTTTTGTCATCGGTTGCAGGGCGATCAGAAACGGTCAGGTCGGGAGCTGCGCCCACGACTTTGGTTGCGTTCTGGTTGCCAGCGCCGAAGAGGGGAGAAGCTTTATCGGTACCATCGGTGACGGAGACGCGATCGCGGTAACGCACTTCAACTTTGCCGTGGACACGGACGCGCTCAAGCATGTCAACACGCTTGGCCAGTTCCATGTGGCCTTCTTTGAGCATATCGAGTTCTTTTTTGAACTCCATCTGCAAAGCGGCGATCTGTTTCAGGTCTTCTTTGGTTGCAAATTTGCTCGTGTCAATTTTTTGTACGGGAACGTTAGCAACGCTGCTGTCCACGTATTTCATGACCTGGTACAGAGCTGCAGCCATTTCATAGCGGGACAGGGTTTTGGAACCGCGGAATTTTTTGTCGGGGAAGCCACTCATGACTTTGTATTTGTCAACGAGTTCTTGGATGGCGTTAGACGCCCAATGTGTTCTGTCGAGGTCGCCGCCGTTTTCCATCAACATGCTTTCAAAAGTCACTTCGGCTTTGGCCGGAGCGGTGAAAACAGTGAGACCGGAAACGGTAAATGTGGCAGCAAGTGCGAACATTGCTGTCTGCTTAAGTTTCATTCGAATGAATCCTCCAAAGTAAGTTAAAAATCTGGCAAAAAAATGTGGTGTGTGTCATCTGATTTTGGGGTAACGTTTTGAAACCGAAGCTGGAGTGGCCGTGTTTCCTCCATTTTGAGCTGCAATGTTAACCAAATTCAGATTGTGTTGTAGTCTGACCACCAGTTTTGACAAGACGCCGGTAACCAGCACTTTGTTCCCTTAAAATTGAATTAAAAGCAAACAAACTTTTGGTTCCGCAAAAAAGCAAGAAACTGTCTTAAACAGTTTGATACTGATTCATGCGCACTATACCTTATTTCATATTTAAGTGTCAAAGCTGGCACAATGGCGCGTCTGTCTCTGTTCCATTCTTACGATCTAAGCGGCATAATTTCTGTGATAGGTATCATCAAATCTGTGAAGCGCTGTATAATGAATGGACTTTAATAGGCGGCTCAAACCTGCCTGATAATGCCTGACAACGCCTGATAACACCCCCCAAAAGGGATCTTGATAAGGTCGTGAGAAAAGGCCTATGGCCAAAAAGAAATTAGCGCATACGCGCCCACTGGTATTGCCCGAAAGCGTTGGGCCCTTCGCCCATGCCAGTGAAGCTGAGTTTGCCCGCTTGCTCGACTTTTATCAGGTGGTGTGGCATTACGAGCCCAAGACCTTTCCGCTCAGCTGGGGCGTCGACGGCCTGCCCGTGGAGTGTTTTACCCCGGACTTTTATTTGCCCGTTTCGAATCAATATATCGAGGTGACGACCTGTAAGCCGCGTCTGATGGCGAAAAAAAAACGCAAAATCAGGCTCTTAAAGGAACTCTACCCGCATATTAAGATCCGACTGATTCAGAATAAGGATTTTCATCATCTCATGTGGAAGTATTATCAGCCATGAACCCAAACGCCAACCCAAACGCCCATCTCGACCATGAAATTTACCGCGATATAGCTGAGGTCTTGATCTCAGAAGAGCAGATCCGGGCCCGGATCGCTGAACTCGGAGCCCAGATAGGCAAAGACTATCGGGGAAAACTGCCGATTGTGGTGGCTCTGCTCAAAGGCTCAGGCATTTTTATTGCCGATTTGGTGCGGGCCATCCCCTTGCACTTGACCATGGATTTTATGGGCATTTCCAGCTATGGGGCCGGAACCAAATCTTCGGGGGTGGTCAAAATTACCAAAGACCTTGAAGAAACCATCGAAGGCCGCCATGTGATTATTGCCGAAGACATCATTGATACCGGTTTGACCTTGAGCTATTTGATGAAGATGCTCAAACAACGCAATCCTGCCAGTATCAAAGTGTGCACCCTGCTCAATAAACAGGCCCGCCGGTTGCTCGAAGTTGAAAATGTGGGTTATGTCGGTTTTGAGATCGACGACCACTTTGTCGTGGGTTATGGCTTGGATTATATCCAAAAATTCAGAAATTTGCCCTGTATCGGTGTGCTCAAACCCTCTGTCTATCAAACATTTCAGGTTGAAAACTAAACCAAAGAAGGTTCTGCTCTGCCCCGATTTATCCCCCACGAAAGTGAAAGTTTAAAACATTTTGGCCAAGGTGCTTTGCCCCTTTTTGAGAGGGGCAAAGACTATGGGGTTTTAAGTTGGAATGTCTTCAAGAGCAAAAAAAAAGACTGGGCCCAGGACTTTGTCCGTTTGCACAGTATTTATGATATTTTGCTTCTGCAAGAGGCCAAACTCAATCTCTCAGCCCCCCCATTTGAAAGCTATGATCCTGATTATAGCTGGGTTTTTGGTGAAAGTTTTGTGCTTAACCGCTGTGGAAGTTCCTGTGGCGTATTAACGGGCAGTCGGATTCACGCCGATCAGGCCTTTAATCGCCATGGTCCGATTCGCGAGCCGCTTTTAAATACGCCCAAAAGCAGTGCCTTTGCCTATTACCCCATCTTGGAGAGTGCCGAGCGCCTCTTGATCATCAATGCCCATTTGATCAATTTCCGGACCCTGAAAGCATTTAAACAGCAATTGGGGCAAATCACCGAAGTGATTTCTGAACACAGTGGCCCTGTGCTCTTTGCCGGTGATTTAAATACCTGGAGTGTTTCACGCAAAGACGAACTTTTAAACGAAATGGCCAAAGCAGGATTAAGCAATGTGGTCTTTGCCAATGAAAAGCGCAAATTTTTGCTGCTGGACTATATCTTTGTCAGAGGACTTTGGGTGAAAGAGGCACATTTGCTTTATGATATCCGCAGTTCGGACCATTTGCCCCTGGCAATGTGGTTTTGTCTGGTCTAGAGCTTCGCTTGATTGTTAAAAATTGCAACCCAGTAAAAAAGGGCAGGTACAACCTGCCCTTTTCGTTTATAAGCTTGATTTCACTTAATTAATGAGGCATACGGCCGCAGACAATCATATTGGGCATGGGTTTGACGCCCCGATCCTCAAAGAATTTAATCCGTTCGGTAAACTCTGTGTATGAAGCCTGAAAATAAATCGTTGTGTTCTTAAATTGGTTGATGGCCGCATCGAGCAAAAGACCATCTACGCCTAATGTCTGAAACTCGGGGTGAACCACCATTTCTGGGATCCAGGTGGTAGATACTTTATCACTCAGAGCCCGAACCCAGCCGATCATCTCGCCCGATGCCAAGGTGACGATGGCGACATAGGTCGAATTCCCAAAGGCCTGACGAATCATGTCTTCATCCAGACCTGGGCGTCCGCCACCAATCAGATGATAAAGATCAATCACGTGATTGGGGTTTACTTCGCTTGGATTTTCATGCAGTTGGAATTGACTCATTGTGCTCTCAATTTCTTGCTCTTAATCGCTCTCAATAATGACTTAAGCATAACTTAAGCATAACTATAAGAATAACTACAAGAATATCGACTCAAGTTAGTATTTCTTAAGTTAGGTTCAAGAGCTATTTTAACACAATTCAGCCTGTGCGAACAAACACTTGGGCCCGTTTAAAGCGGCAGTGATTCAGCTACTTTTTTCAGTTCATCGGGGTGTAAATCGCCAAAGGCCACGGCTACGTTTTTTGTACCGTTGCGCGAAAAATAATTATTGGGTGCTTGATAACTCAGATCTGATACTTTTTTGATCAGACTTAAACTGGAGGCCCCAGCCAATAACGTGACAAAGGCATTTTGCTGAGGACGAATGGTGATCTGCAAGTCATTTAAACCATCGGTAAAACCCATCAATTGAATGCGGGCCCCAAACAGGGTAAAGACCTGAATATATTTTAATTGAAAGCCAGCCGGGATATAATTGGGATAGTTGATTTTGACCTTTTCTTTTTTCTCTGCTTCTGCAACACTCGAATAGCTCAAGAAAGTGTTCTTTTCTTTGCCACTGAGATTGACTTTGTTGACCCCGCTGGGGGCTTGTAAGGGCTGTATTACAACCGGTTTGTCTTGCTTTTTAAAGGTCAAATAATAGGCTTTGGAGTAAGGCGGCTGATCGGTTCCCCAATAGCGCTCCTCGCGCAAAACCTGGAAGGTTTCTTTTTCGACCCAGTATTTGCGTCGGGGGGTCAGAAAGCCATTCTTGGGAATAAAATCCAGCACCCAAACGGCATTTAAATTGGCAAAATCATCTTGCACATCCAAGGCTGTATAGTTTTGCTTAAGCAGATTTAAATTATCCGTGAGCTGCCCCAGGATAATGCTTTCGGGCATATCTGAGGTGTCTTTTCCACCTTCGTGTAAAAAGAGTTTTTCATCGGGAAAATAGGCGCTGTTGATACCATTGCTCATGTGAAAATGGACATCTTTGATCGCCATCGGCGCGATGAGTTGCAAAGAATAATTTTGGCGATTGGCATAGCGAATCATGGCGTTGGCTTTGAGAGGGTCGCTGTTGAGGCGAGAGACTTCCAATTCTTTTTCACCTTCAAACCCGATGTTGGAACGGGATTGCAGGGCCTGTTCGACCACTTCAAAGGCCGTCAGCGCTTGTGCCTTGGGCTGCCAAGCTGCGAGTGAGATCGCAACCAGGGTTGCAACGGAACCGGTTTTGAGCAGAGACTGGGCGCTGAAAAAAGAAGTGCGTTTCATGATAGGGACTCTCTTTTGAATTTCAAAATTTCGATTTTAGGGCAATAGACAGACAGGAAGGGAGAAAGGTTCCTCTTTGCCTGAAAACTAGCCTGAAAACTCCTCTTCATACTTATACTCTCTGACCATCAGCGTTTCAATCGCTTCGCGGGGGGATAAATGCCCTTCAAGAATATGGTAAATGCCTTCGGTGATCGGCATTTGAATGCCCAATTCTCGGCTCATATGATACACGCTGCGGGTGGTGGGAACGCCTTCGGCGACATAACCCAAACTATCCAGCACACTTTGCAAAGATTCGCCTTGGGCCACGCGATAACCCACCTGGTAATTGCGGCTGAGATTGCTGGAGCAGGTGGCGATCAAATCGCCCATGCCAGCGAGCCCTCTAAATGTGGAGGCTTGGGCGCCCTGAGACAGGCCAAAACGGGTGATTTCAACCAGGCCACGGGTCAAAAGCAGAGACTGAGTATTGTGTTGAAAACCCAACCCGCCGCTCATGCCAGAGGCCAAAGCAATGATGTTTTTAAGCGCACCAGCAATTTCGGCACCGATCACATCGCGATGGCCATAGACGCGAAAATGGGGAGAAATTAGCACATCTTGGGCTGAGCGTACCACTTCTGCAAAAGGCGATGCCACAACGGTTGCACCAGGATGGCCGAGCAAAATTTCTTTGGCTAAATTGGGGCCTGAAAGCACGCCCAATTTACGAATGCCGGTCTCTTCACGAATGATGCTGGAAATGCGTTTATAGGTGGAATGTTCAAAGCCTTTGATGCAATGAATCAAAATCTGGTTTCCACTCAAATAGCTGCCCATATCGTGTAAGACCTGTCGGACGCTGGCTGAGGTCACCACCAGAAAAATCAGTGGACTGGATTTGACTGCTGAGGCAAGGTCGGTTGTTGCAACAATTTTCTCGGATAGCAGGGTTTCTCCGCTGTATTTGGGGTTGCGGTGAGTGGAATTGATTTCTTCGGCGTTTTCGGCGTTGCGCATCCAAAAGGTGACGTCCGCACCACTTAGACTGAGCAAATGGGCCACTGTGGTACCCCAGCTCCCGCCTCCAATTACTGCTGCAGATAAAGCGCTCATATCCCCATTCCCATTTGTGAAAGAATTGAGGGGATTATACTGGAACTTCTTCGCGCCAACAAGCCGGATCGGGCACAAAGAGCGTTTGGGTGAGGCCATAAGAGGCCGCCAAACAACCCCCTTTGCATTGGTCATTGATCGGGCAGGTGCGGCATTTGCCTGCCATAAATTGGCGCCGATTGTCCAATTCTTGTAAGAGGGTATTGTTTTGCCAGATATTCAGCAGGGTATCGTCGAGCAAACTGCCCACAGGTTTAGCGAGTTTGCGGCAAGCGAAGACGTCGCCATTGGCAGTCACCGAAATATAGTCTTTGCGAATATAACAACAGACATCTGTTTTGACATTGTCTGGAAAAGTGCGCTCTAAGTTGTTGATCAGGGGATCTTTGATCACGACTTTGACATCGGGGAAAAGGGCTGCTGTGTCCAGCAGCATTTCGAGCATTTCTTTGAAACGAAGCCCATCGGCGTAAGCGTATGCGGGTAAGTTGTGGGCATCTCCCTGGGGGAAAATGCGCGAAAAATTGACTTTCTCAAACTTTTCGTGGCGTGCGAGTTCAAACATGGCTTGGAAATGGGCCTGGGTATCGTTGTGGCCCTGCATTAGGGTATAGGAGACTGATACCGGTTGGTCTTCGGCCTGCAATTGACGAATACCTTCTAGGGCCTTGACGAATTGCCCTTTGCCACGGATGGCATCATGGACTTCGGCATTGGGGCCATCGAGGCTGATTTGAACCAGATCGACAGCCCGAACCGAGACTGCCAAGGCATTTTCGGGGGTGACCAAGGTGCCATTGGTGAGCATGACTGTGGCATAACCCTCAGCCAAGATCTTTGAGAGCATTTCCATCAGATCTTTGCGCAGAAAGACCTCTCCCCCAGAAAGACGAATCAGGATCCGATATGTTTTGCCCAGATGGCTGTGCAAAGCTTCCAGATCCTGAAAAAGCCGTTCTAGACCCACTGCGCTTTCTTTGATGACCTTGCGACCATGGTAACAATGGCTGCAGCGCAGATTACATGCATCGTTGACTTCGTATTGAATAACAAATGTTTTTCGTGGAGCAGGTTTGACTTCGTTGGGTAGAACCTGCTCCATGAGATTGAGAGACATGGTATTAAGCCCCTGTGGGGAGCTTAACAACCGGGATCGTCTTCACCATTTTTGGTTTTGTTGATCTTTTCGCACATTTTGCAGGCCATGTCTTTTTTGAATGTTTCTGCAGCTGCGGGATCAGATTTTTTGAGTTCTTTGTATTTTTTGGCGGCTTCAGCCAGACCCTTGTCGTACTCTGCTGAACTTTTGGGGTCGATAAAGAGCTTGTTGAACATTTTTTCGCCGACTTCGGGACCAAACTCTTCAGCTGCTTTATGCATGGCATCTTTAAGTTGGCCAATATCGTCGTTTTCATTGTCACCGAGGACGTTGCCAATTTCGCTGCCCAGTTTGGCTTCTTGGATTTTACCTGAGGCATCTGCGGTCATTCCATCTGTAGCAACAGGTTTTACGTTGGCAGTATCCGTAGGCGCGGATGGGGTGGTCGAGGAAGAGGGGACATTGGGCTCTTTCTCTGGGGCTTTTGGTGGCTGGTTTCTTGGTACTTCAGAAACCGGAGCTTGTGAATTAGGGGTTACAGGACGGTTGACTTGCATTTAAATACGGGTCTCCTTGCATGTTATCTGATCTTATTTATTCCACAAAAGCAGCAAAAAAATGGGACGGCGATCCAAAATTAACCAAAAATTAACTTTTGCCTTGGAGTCAGAAGGGAGTCAGAAGCCCGCGAGTAACTCCCGTCTAACTCATTTGGTCCCCTTCTTTGGGCAATTGAATTTTTAATTCCCGCATAAAGCGTAATTCATCAGGGATGGCTTCATCTTGAACCATGCTGCGTTCGAAATCCAAAGTACGAACGGGGGCATTGGCCGGAGCAACGGGTGCTGTGGCCTGTTGGGAGCTTGAATCCTCACGAAAACGGGTTACTGCAGCTTTGAATGCATCTAAATCGAGTAAAGGGGCTTTTCGTGTTGTCCCTTCGTTAAACTGCTGGATCCTATCCACGTAGATCTGATAAGCCTGATCGAGCCGCTCTCGGCTCACAAAACGGGTGATTGTTTTAAATTGTTCCGTGAGAAAATCCAGTCCACCTTGGCTTTGACGGCGATCGATTTCTGCAAAAGTATACTCAAAAATATTACTGGGATTGATTGTGGTTTCTCCAATTTTTCCAGTGATATTTTCGACAAAATCGGGTTCCATCAACATCGCCTTAAAACTCTCAGGTAATTGGTTGTAGAGGGTTTCACCAAATTCTTTTTTGAGGACTTCTGGATTTCTTCGCACCTGTTCAAAAAAGGCCTTAAGTGCATGTTGATGTTGAGCCGGATTGCCAGCTTGTTCGGGCAATGCAGCCCAATCAGCCCGGGCCCGAGCTTTGCCCAAGAGCATCCCCACGGCCTGTACCACTGCCCTGTTTTGCTGACCGTTGGGACCTTTTAAATGCTGATGCACCGTGGGCGGAAAGAGGGCCTGTTCAGCGGCGGGCCAAGCCCCCGTGCCCTGCTGTTTAAAGGCCTCGATTTTTTGACTGGCCAGGGCTCTGGCAGCAGGGGATGAATCGGGCCGATTTAAGAGGGTTTGGGCACGAATCAATTGATCCAACACATAACCCGGTTCGCGTGGCGAAGAGGCATATTGGGTACCATCGACCTTGAGCAATTCATCTGCATCTGGCAGAGCGGCTGCCAAGCGCGGTGTAAATTGGGGTTTTTGGTCCACACCGCGAAAGTCCGCCCACCAATCGGCAATTTTGTCTTTGAGTTTAAATTTATCGCAGAGTGCCTCAGCTGCCAATCCCAAAGCGGGGGCCAAAATTTTTGAAAAAGTGGTGGTTTTATCCACCACCCCTTTGACATACTGCCTGGTTTCACTGGGCAAATGTCCCCGCAATTGGAGCAAAGCATTGCGAATCTGATCGTCTTTATAACCTGCTTTTTTGATTAGGCTGACCATGGCCTCTTCTTTGCCTGCATAGGTTTGGGTGGCTGCTGCCATGAACATAAATTTGAGTAAAGAGGCCTGCAAGAGGCGCTCAGGTTGATAGGTAAACATGCGGTAGGATTCGGCAAAATCCTCTTCATCATTGACTTGGGCATAGTCTGAAACAAAGCCCTGTTTGCCGATACCCTGCATGGTCTCACCCATTACATTATTGCGATTTTCTTCATCAGAGGCTTTTCCATCCCAGCTGATCCTGCGCCAGTTTTCGAGAACTTCGGTACCTTCTTGCAGGCCATGCCCGAGTTCATGCACGATCACCTGTTCGGTGAAGTCTTTTTGATTGCCTCCGTCGATAATGCCAAACCAATTGCCCACCAAGCTTTCAAGTGTGCTTTGATCAAAGCGCTCACTCAGGCTGCGATCAAGACCTGCTATCTGGGTGTCCAGGCGTTGACGGGTGCTTGTCTGCATTTCTCCGACATTGAGATAACCTCTCAGAATATGTCCCAATTCTGCTTTTAACATGAGTGGCGATTGGCCCAAATCCAGACGGCCCTGTAATTCCGTCAGGCGCTGCAATAAATTGCGCTTTTGCGGAACACTCAACTGGGTATCGTCTTCGATGATGTCCCGGGCCCCTGTCATCCGCTGTTGCAGATCAAAAGCTTGCAGAGCAAGTTTGGTGGGGGCATCCATTTGTCCTGTGCGATTGAGTTGGCGTTGGGGAGAGCGGGAATAATTCAACAATTCTTGTACCGAGCCAATTGCTCGGCGCTTTTCGGGACTGTCTCCCGGACTGTTGACCAGACCCAAAAAATCCTGAAAATGTTTCTCTTTTAGCAATTCGCGGGGGCTGCTGTGAATGGCGCCATCGTGTAAAACAATGCTGCCCAGGGCCTCATTGTGGTAGGCCACTTTCATTGCCCCACTGAGCATTTCAATCGCACTGAGATAGCCATCTTTGCCTGCCAACACAGCGGGATTGAGGGGCTCTGCTCGAACGAAGGTCAAGGGACCTCCTTTGTGGTTTTTGCTGGCGGCACGAAATGTCTCCAGGGGTTGAGTTTGGCGAATTTCTGAAAAGGCATTAAACACGGAGAGCTTGGCCTGAGGGCTCCAGCTCTGACCCGCTTGGGCTTGAAAGCGCGGTGGGGTGGCTCCTGCCGCTGAAAACATTTCTTGGGTTGCGCTGTCGATCTGTTCGAGCAGCGCTTCTTTGGCCAATTCCTGAATTTTGGTTGGCGTGCGCTGACTTTCGGGCAATGCCGTTAATTTTGCTTCGATCTTGGCCAGCCACTGATTGACATGGGTGGCGGGCAAATTGCGAAATTGGTATTGTAAACTGGCAAAATCTTTGAACCCCAACTCTTTGGATAGGGCCTGCAAACGCGGTTGCCAAGCTGCAGGAATGGGGGCCGTCTGACTGCTCTCATTGCTGGTGAAGTTGCGCAAAAGTGAACGGGCGTCTTGTAAGTTGCGCATCATTTGGGCCGGCGTCGGTGTGGCAAATTGCACCCCTTGGGGATTTATTAAAGCCGCTTGATAAGCCCCCATCTGTGGCAAAACTGGCCCAACAGGGTTGGTTGCTGTGGGAGTGGGCGGGGCCGACATGCTCCCCGAAATCGCGGGCATGGCAAGAGGACCCGTTCCCCTCGGCGGGGAGGGCCAGGCCTCAAAGGGATTCCTGCTGACACCGGATGATGAACTCATAACCAACCCTTGATTTTTCGTCTACTCTCTTAACTCTATTCCACAAATCATCAGAAATTATCAAAAGGCTTAAAAAATTTAAATCATTTTTAATGCAATTTGGCCACAAATAATTGTCCCAAATTCGACAAAATCGATGAACTGGCTCACAGAGCTGAGACTTTGGGTGTGTTACAATGCTGAGAACAATGGCTTAAGCAGCGAGGATGCGTCTATGCTCTGGAAACGGATTTTGATCAATTTGGGAATTGGTCTTTTGGTGGGCGGTCTGTTCCTGGCCGCAAATGAAAAAATGCCGACCTTTAAACAGGTCGAGTTGATGCTTTACAATACCCGCTTTGAAACCTTCAGGGGCACGCGCCCCACCCCCGATGATGTGGTCATTTTGGCCATGGACGAAGCCTCTCTCGAAGAAGTTGGTCCCTATCCCTGGCGGCGGGATGTGCATGCCCGCGTCGCCGAGAAACTGATCGCCCTCGGAGCCAAGTTGGTTGCCTTTGATATTATGTTTTTAACCCCCTCCCAGTTTCCCGAAGCAGATGCCGCCCTGAAACAGACTTTGGCCAAACATGCCGATAAAACTGTGGTTGTCAGCAAATTTGAATTTGGCTCGACCTCTCGGATCAGCGGCTCAGGTGCCAGTGGGGGGAACGATGAACAATCCGTGGATACCACTGAATCTGCTTCTTATAGCCCCCCGATCTTTGAGTCTGATGCCAAGTTTGGTTTTGCCAATGTCGATGAAGGGATGGTTGACAATCAGATTCGCCGTGCGCAGATTGTCTATAATCTGGAAACAGAACAGCTTTTGCCGACGGCCATGACCCTGCGAAAAAAGTATGAACCGCATTTTACCCTGAGCATGCTGCGTCAGCTCGACCCCAAAAAAGCGGATGCCCTGATCGACAAATACGCGGATCAACCCCTTTGGATCAATTTTGCGGGTCCCCCTCAGAGCTTTAAAACGCTGTCTTATTATATTGTTCACAAACTTGGCCAGCCGGGCTTTGACGATAATTACTTTCAGCAATTGGTCAAACAACGCCCCAAAGACTTTTTTAAAAATAAAATTGTCCTGATCGGTGCTTCGGCGGAGATTTTGCAAGACAATAAAAATGCGCCTTTTGTCTCTGCGGGTTCAACCAAAATGCCGGGGGTTGAGGTCCACGCCAATCTTTTTGAAACCCTGCGCCAGGACAATCCGTATATCCAAGCGCCCAGCAGTCTGAATTATCTTTTAATTCTGGCTTTTGCTGTGGTGACTGCTTTGGGACTTTCGTTCTTGGGGCCGCTGGGTGGACTGGCGATGGTGATCGGTCTAATGGCGGCTTATTCTGTTTTTAATGTCTATTTCTTTAATTTTCAACGCCTGTTTATTGATTGGTTTGCACCCATGGTGGCGATGGTAGGCAGTTATACCGTGAGTTATGCCTATCGTTACCTGGTTGAAGAGCGGGAAAAACGGCGCATTCGCAAATTCTTTAAGTCGTACGTCTCGCCCAAATTGGTCGAAGAATTGCTCAAAGATCCCTCTACGATGCCCAGCCTCAAAAGTGAGCGCCGCATGGTCAGCGTTCTCTTCTCCGATATTGCTGGTTTTACCTCAATGTCTGAAAGCCTGCCACCCGATGAGGTCGAGCATATTTTGAATGAATACCTGACCGCGATGAGTGAAATCGTCTTCAGCAATGATGGCACCTTGGATAAATACATCGGCGATGCTGTTATGGCGATTTGGGGCAATGTGGGGTCGAGTAATCCCAAAACCGATGCTTATAAAGCTGTAAATACATCGATTCAAATGCAGCGTACTTTGGCGCATTTGCGCGAAAAATGGCTTTCTGAAGGCATGGTGCCCCTGCAAATCCGCATTGGCATCAATACGGGAGAAGCCCTGGTGGGCAATTTTGGCTCTCCGCAAAAAATGGACTATACCGTGATTGGGGATGCTGTTAATACCGCCGCGCGGCTTGAAGGCCTGAATAAAGAGTTTAATTCCAGCATTTTGATCAGCCAAAACACCTATGATTTGGTCAAAGATCGTGTCAATGCTCGCCACTGTGGCAATGCGAAAGTCAAGGGCAAAGAAGAAACCGTGTCGGTTTTTGAGGTCCTGGGTTGGAAAGACGAAGCGGGTGCGGCTACCGAAATTCGCGATACCAAGTGGGTCAAAGGCACACAAGAAACTCAGTGGAAGTAATCTAGCGTGGAAAAAATAGCACAATACGATATTTTGGGTGAGCTGGGCCGGGGGGGCATGGGTGTTGTGCTTGATGCCATCGATCCCCGTCTGGATCGTCATGTTGCCATCAAAGTGATTGAATTGCCCCATGACCCCAATATGACGCAACAGACCAAAGACGAATTGATTGAGCGCTTTAAGCGTGAGGCCAAAGCCAGTGCCAAACTCAATCATCCCAATATTGTCAGTATTTTTGATTTCGGCGAATATGAAGGCCGTTATTATATGGTGATGGAGTTTTTGCAAGGGCGAAACCTGGCGCAATTGCTCAAAATTCACTCACCTCTTTCCGTGCCTGTGGCGATCAAATCGATGATTCAAACCTGTGACGCGCTGGACTTTGCCCATTTCCAGGGGATCATTCACCGCGATATTAAACCTGCCAATATTGTCATTTTGGACAATGGCACCACCAAACTCACCGATTTTGGGATTGCCCGTCTGGAGTCTACCCAGTCGGATTTGACCAAAGCAGGTTCGATTTTGGGCAGTTTATTGTATATCTCACCCGAACAATTGATGAACCCCAAAGATGTCGACAAACGTGCAGATATCTATTCTTTGGGTGTGACCGCTTATGAAATTTTAACCGGCCAATTGCCTTATAACGGCTCCAATATTGGCGAAATTGTCATGAAAATCATGCAAAGTGAGCCTCCCCGTCCGAGTGAACTCAACCCGCAAATCCCGGCTGAATTGGATGGGATTATTTTTAAGGCCATGGCCAAAACCGTGGATATGCGTTACGACACGGCCAAAGATTTTGCCGCTGATTTAGAGGCCGTTTTGCAAACGTTGACGGGTTCTTCAAGCTTTGAGAGCACACCCATGCCCAGCGTGGATCTGAGCCATTCCAATCGGGGGATTGAACATGTTGTCAAACATCACGACAATACACCCACCCAATATGGCGTAGGCACGTCCACGGGCAATTCCTCAACCCTCAGTACGGGTACCCTGAATATGGGCATGAGTGGAACGCCCACCCCGCGCAGCAAAGAATTTAATTTGGTCGAAGGCATCGACGACCCGACGGCTTTTTCAGCTGTCTTGCGCATTTTGCGCGGTTGGAAAGTCGAAAATCTGACCACCAATACCATGCTCGAAGCGATTTATAAATACGAGGGCAAAAGCCAGGGCTTGATCATCAACAATTCGGTGATTCTCTTGATCTACAAAGGCCTGATCGTCGGTGCCATGGTCAACAAGCCTGAGTTATCCGGACCCGCTGCTTATCAACACATGGCCTCTTGGCAGAAGTTTGAAATGACCCAGTGTATGCCGATGGAAAAAGAAGAACCCTGGCTGGTGTTGCTGGCGATCATGGTGGGGGCACATACCCTGATGGAGCACAATCCGATGTGTTCCAAAGGCGATGTGACCAAAGCGATTGAATTGCAAAAGTCCAAGCGCTTCAGTGGCATGTTAAAGGTGATTGAAAAACGCACGCTTAAATGGTTGGGTTTTCTCGATGGACAGCAGGTCTTTTCGATCGCGATGCCCTATCCTGCCGGGAATTATGATGGGGAGTATTTTGATCTCAGCATTTATGCCCCTCGCTTTAATCTGATCGGACCGAGTTTGCGCAAATTATTGGTTGAAGCCCAGTTGCAAATCGTGAGTAAATCGATCAACCGCCCTGTTTTGGCCCATTATGCCGGAGCCAAAGAAAAACAACTCAGTTCAGAAATGATGGAAGAGGCGCTGCGCAATACCGATACCACCACCATCTTGCCCAAAGATGCGACCTTTGAAATTGGCAACCGCACGATCAAATATTCTGATATTCTCAAAGAGACCAATCATTTTAAAGCTGTGGATTGGCTCTTGTATGAATTTATGTACGGGCTTTCGCGCTCATCGGCGTTTTCATCGCTCAAACGCCGTTTTACCTGGGCTTGGCAGTTTAAAGCGCTCAAATTTCTCCAGCCTGTCAAAATGGGTAGCTTCAGCGCCACTTTTGATATTTTGGCCTATAATAATCAGGACCAACTCACTGCGCTGTTTCGCTTTGAAAACGAGATCAGCGAAGAGACGCTTTCGAATATGGTTGAAGATGTTCGCAGGATCAAGACCGAGCGGGCCCAAGACGATATTCAGGCTGCCATGCTGGTGGCCTATCAGCCTCTGTCTGCGGGCGTTTTGGCCAAGTTCAATCAATTGACAGGCAAACCCGGTTTGTTTGGCATGGGTGAAAGCGAAAGGGGTTTTGTGAAAATGGGTTGGAACAAAGGCTACTTCCTGTTTTTGGCCCAGTTTAATGAAAATGGTGGTGTACAACTCATGGCCCCCTCTTTGCCGGTGGATGCCTGATTTTATCCCTGCCGCCCTCCTCATTTTGGTTGCACAGCAGCCCCGTTTGCAGGTCTTGATTGGCAAGCGGGCCTCAGATCAGCGCAGTTTTCCCGACCATTGGACCTTTCCGGGGGGCAAACTTGATCCCGAAGATGGGCCTGAATCGGAGTTGGGGTCCTTTTTGAGCTGTGCCCTGCGCGAAACTGCTGAAGAAGTGGGGATAGTGATTGATGTTCAGGCCAAAATCCATGACCTGGGTTGGCGGGTCACCCCCCCCTTTTCGCCCAAGCGCTTTGAGACCCGCTATTTTTTGCATGAACTGCCCGAAGCCATGCCTCTGGGGGTGTTGAGCCCGGAGTTGTCGGAGGCAATTTGGATTGAACCTGCAGCTTTGCTGCAACGCTGGCAAAGGGGGCTATTGCGACTGCCTCCCCCGATCCGTGGGATTTTGGCAGAATTGGCAGTCTCGGGGCTGGATCTCTCGGCCCTCAAAAATCTGGAAAATGATCGTGAGCATCTCTATTCCGATTTAGAACTGCATCCAGGGATTGAGGTGATTCCACTGCGTACGCCCACTTTGCTGCCTGCCACCCATACCAATTGTGCCCTGATCGGCGGGCCCCAATTTTTGATTGTCGATCCGGCTTCGCCCTATCCCGAAGAACAGGCCTTGCTGCAAGCGCGAATTGCGGCCCGTCAGGCGCGGGGGGATAGGCCTGTCGCCATTGTTTTGACGCATCACCATGTCGATCATGTCAGCGGTGCCCGTGCTTTGAGTGAGGCATTGGAACTGCCCATCCAGGCCCACGCCCAGACCTCTGCGCTATTGACAGGCCAATTGGAAATCAGCCAGGAGATTTCCGATGGCTTTCGCTGGCAATTGGGCGCAGATCCTGCCACGGGTCAGAGCTGGGACGTTGAGGCCCTGTTTACGCCCGGCCACGCCCCCGGCCATCTCTGTCTGATCGACCTGCGCCACCGTGTGGCCCATGTCGGAGACATGTTGGCGGGGATTGGCTCAATTTTGATTGATCCCTCAGATGGGGATATGGGGCAGTATTTGGACTCACTCAAAAAACTAGAGGCAGCCCAGCTTCACTCAGCGATTCCCTCACATGGACCGATTTTACAAGACCCCTCCGCCAGTTGTCGGCAGTATTATAGGCACCGCCTCAATCGCGAAGAAAAAGTGCTTGCAGCTTTGGCTTCTGGTCCACTGGCTGAAAGGGCATTGCTCGAACAGGTTTACGTGGATACCGATTCGCGGGCTTGGCCCCTGGCCCGTCGCTCACTGCAAGCCCATTTGCTGAAGTTGAGACAAGAGCAGCGGGTGATTCAAATCGGAGAGGCTTGGTCTTTAACGGATTAGTTTAGTTCTGCCAAACCACTCTCAATCACAAAGCCCCGCGAACGAGCGGGGCTTTTGCTTCATTATGTTTTGAACTTGCGCAAACTCAATTAAGGTTTGAGCAGAGCAGCAATAAATTGATCCCAGCTGGTCTCTCTGGCAAAACGGCTTTTGAAATAGCCGGTATTGGAGATCATACCAAAATCGGGAGGCATTTGTGTGGGGCCCACTTTGGAAGGGGGCAAGAAGATCGACAGGCCGTTGGCGGCAATGCCCTCTTTGTCTTTGGCTGCGATCATCAGGCGTTTTTTCAACACCTGTTTGACGCTCAGTGCAGATTGTTGAACCGCTTGATTGGGCACCAGGCGCAGCAGATTGTTCAAGAAGGTGATCAGATCGCGCTGGCCGGTATTGGGGGAATTCACCAATTCAGGCACCTGATCGTAGGCGGCCAGAATTTGGGCCTTGTGAGCGGGCAGAGCGCGGATCAGGGTATTGCTGAGCACGTTCATGCTGGTTTTGAATTCGCCCATATAGCGCATATCCAGGGCCGCGAGTGAAAAATAGCCGTGTTGCGGATTGCGCACGTCGGCAAATGCCACCATTTGGGCGCCAATTTGTTGGGGGCTCAGGGGCTGGGCGGAGAGGCGGGTCAATTCACGGGTAAAATTTACCACGGTGTCTTGGGTGGCCGACACGCTGTCTTCGGAGGCAATCACCACTTTGGCCAGATCGCGCAATTCATACATGGCTTCGACATTGCCCATCAAACAGGAGAGAAAGTTCATGACATCAAATTGACGGCCTTTGAGGCCCTGGCGCACAGCCGTGCCAAAATCGCCAACACTCATAATTTCGCGGGGATTGGCGCTGACCTTGTGATCATCGGTGCCAATGCCAAAATAGCCACCACCATGGGCGAGGATGTCAAAAATTTTGACTTTGCCGGGATAATTTGAAAAGGCCCAATTGATGGTCTGGGAGAGGGTTGCAGGATCATTGGAATCAACTTCTTTGGTTTTGGGCGTGAGATAAGAGACCGCAGAACCAATTTGCTGAGGTTTGCCATCGTTCATGAGATAAGCCAAGAAAGAATTATCGGGACCCTGTAAATCGGCGAAGGCCAGATAATAGCCGCGTTCACTGACACTTTGCTCCATGGCATCCAGCATCAGAGCACCGGCTTGGGAGAGGTTGTCATCCATGGCAATATAAGAGAGCATGGTCACGGGGCGTTCGCCACGGGCGGGTGGCAATTGGGCTTTGACGGGTCTCAACGGTTGAGAAAAGCGAGTGAGTGTTGCTGGATTATTGGCGGGGTTCAAACCCAGGGGCACCTGGCCTGAACAGGCGGTTAAGCTGAGTAAAAGCGGCAATGTGGCGGCAAACAGAGTTTTGACTTTCTGAAACATCTCTAGAACACCTCTACGTTGATCGGGGATACCTTGGTTATCGCTGCAGACAGGTCTTTCTGACCTTAATAAAGTTAAGTGAAAAATATTCTTTGTTTAACTTGTCTTCAAGTTTTAAAGTGCGTCTTGGACAAAGGCCAAAGCGCTTTGAAGCTGGGTGTCTTGCTCTGAGCCCTGTTGAACGCCCGTTTGCAATTCAACTTCGAGATCGGGTTCGATCCCTTTTCCATGTACCGCTTGACCAAAGGCCGTGAGATATTTGCTCGTTGTCAGTGAAAGCCCCGAATCATCTGATAAACTCTGAAGACTTTGAACCAGACCCTTGCCAAAGGTCTTTTTGCCGAGTAAAACGGCCCGTCCCTGTTCTTGCAGGCTGCCTGCCACGATTTCTGCTGCACTGGCAGTGCCCTGATTGACCAAAAGCACCAATTCTTTGCCAGAATCCAAAAGTGGCAAACCTGTGACAGTGTGCAAGGTCTCTTGATTTTCCCGATCAACCACCCGCACCACATTGCCTTGGGGCAAAAACAAGCTGCAGACTTCGATGGCATTGCTAAGCGTGCCCCCCGGATTGTTACGCAAATCCAAGATCAAGGCCCGCATGCCGGCTTCATCTAAGGCTGTTAGGGCTGTTTGCATTGATTCCGGTACCTGATCTGAAAAAAAAGAATTGAGGCGAATATAACCGATTTGATTGGGCAGCATTTGATAGCGCACAGGATTGAGATCGAGAATTTCGCGTTGTATACGCAGATTAAAGCGGGTGAGGCTCGGGGGGCGCTCAATTTCCAATTGAACCCAGGTCTGCGTTTCCCCCTGCAATAATTGCAAAGACTCTGCAAAACTCAATTGGGCCGTGCTCTTTGCTTCGATTTTGCGTATCAGGTCTCCCGCTTGTAAACCGGCTTTCCAGGCGGGGGAATGATCGAGTGCACTGATCACCTTTAATTCACCGTTTTGAACCCCCACCTCAATGCCAATACCTGCGACTTCGCCCGTCTTGAGCTGTTTGATTTCGGTGTATTCCTGCACATTTAAATAATAGCTATAGGGGTCTCCCAGGCTGGCCAACATACCACGTGTGGCTGCTTGCCACAGGCTGGCCTCGGATAACGCTTTGAGTGGTTTCTGCTGCAGAATCTGTGCCAATTCCTGCAAACTGGCCATTTCACGGCTCAGACCTGCTTCTGCCCGAGGCAGATTGAGCCCAGCCAGAAAAGCGAAGAGCATACCGGCCAGTAAGGGCAGTAAAAATGGCAGATGGAGACGGAATTTAACAGTCACTGCCAAGTAAGAGGGTCACGGGCCCATCGTTGTGGATTTCGACGTCCATATGGGCCTGAAAAATACCGGTGGCCACGGGCACGCCGGTTTCGCGCAAATAGCCCACAAATTCATCGTAGAGCCGCGCGGCCAGTTCAGGTTGAGCTGCCCCTGAAAAACCGGGGCGGCGGCCTTTGCGGGCATCGCCATAGAGCGTAAATTGCGAAACGGCCAAAACCCCTCCGCCAATCTCCAGCAGGGAGCGGTTCATTTTGCCTTCCTCGTCTGGAAATACCCGTAAATTGATACATTTCTGAGCCCAAAAGCGCAATTCATCACTGTGATCGTTGGGGCCTATGCCCACCAATAAAACCAATCCGGGGCCTTTGACCTCTCCCACGAGTTGTTCTTCGACGCGCACAGCACCATAAGAGACTCTTTGCAGCACCAGACGCATTATTTTGCGGCGATCCGTTCACTCATCAATTCAATTGCTTTTTGCAATTGTACATCGAGGCTCTCAGAATAGGGTTTGTCGAGCACTTCTTTGGGAACGGTCACCAGGACATCGGGATCAATGCCTTTTTTGTTGATATCCGTGCCTTTGGTCGTGAGGTACTTATTGGTGGTAATTGCAATCCCTGAGCCGTTGCTGAGGTTGTGTACGGTTTGAACCAAACCTTTGCCGAAGGTGCGTGTGCCAATCAAAATAGCACGTTGATTGTCTTTGAGTGTGCCGGCCACAATTTCAGAGGCACTGGCACTGCCACCATCGATCAAAACAGCCATGGGGGTGTTTTTATCCAGGGCAATTCGTCCGCTGGCATTGAGTTTTTCTTCTTTGCCATCGCGATCGACAATCCGCACGATCGGTCCTTCGCTGACAAAAAGGCTGCCAATATCTACAGCATTGGGCAAGAGACCGCCCGGATTGCTGCGAATATCAAAAATCAATGCCGACATTCCCTGTTTTTTTAGCTCATTAATTGCATTTTTCATTTCTTCTGGGGAATTATTCTGCATAAATGTCGTTAAACGCAGATAGCCAATATTGTTTTTGATCATCTTGTATTTAACGACTTTGTTTTCGATTTTTCCGCGGGTAACGGAAATATCCAAGGTCTTTTTGCTGTCTTCGCGGTAGATCAGGAGCTTGATTGCCGTACCCTCTTTGCCACGAATCAATTTAACGGCGTCATCCACGACCATGGTCTCGGTATTTTTGCCATCAATCGCCTTGATCCAGTCTCCGGCTTTAAGACCGGCCCGCCATGCGGGGGTATCTTCGATGGGGGCAATCACGGTCAGCTTATTGTCGCGGGTGCCAATTTGGATACCAATGCCGCTGAAGCTGCCCTCGCGCTCTTCGTTCATCTGTTTAAATTCGTCAGGGGCGATATAGCGGGTATAGGGATCGTCCAACATGCTTAACATGCCATCGATCGCGCCTTTGACCAATTTCTGGTCGTCTACTTTTTTCTCGACATACTCCATTTTGACCAAATCATACACTTCGAGAAAAACGCGGAAACCGCCAGATTCAGCTAAAACGGGCTGAAGGGTGACCCCGGCGGCAAAAGAGGCGGCCATCAGTGCCGAAAGCAATGCGGTTTTTTTGAGTTGACTGAATTTCATAAGGGAGGCGACGATCCTTTCAAACAATCCATGGTTCTATATTAGCACCCGCTCTGGCGTTTCTGCAGCAGAATCTAAAAGGCCTATTTCGTCTATTTTTCAATTTGGGGTAAGCGATAACCATTGGCAAACGGCACAGTTGCTTCGATCCCATTGCGTATGCAGCGCTCAACAGCCTCGGCCATTACACCCATAAGTTCGGGCAAGGCCTCCAATTCAGATTTTGGCAAGCGGTCCAAAACAAAGTTCGATAAATTTCTGCCGGGCAAAAGCGGGCCTACGCCGATTCTTAAACGGGCAAACTCTTCACTACCGAGTCTTTGAATGATATTCTGAATGCCTTTTTGACCTCCAGCACTGCCTTTGGCCCTGAGCCGGGCCCGGCCAAAGTCCAGATTGACGTCATCGGAGAGCACGAGTAAATTTTCGTTGGGAATATTGTAATAGGCCATCAGCGGCTGAACAGCTTCACCACTGAGGTTCATAAAGGTGATCGGCTTGCAGAGCCAAACCTTATGCTCTCCCACACGGGCGGAGCCCAGCAGGCATTTCTCTTTGCTGCGGTTTTGCAATGACACTTGCCAGCGTTGACTGAGTTCGTCAATCAAGAGCCAGCCAATATTGTGCCGGGTTTTTTCGTATTGTTGACCCGGATTGCCCAGGCCGACGATCAACCAATCAGTCATGGGCCCTCATTTGCGCGGCCGCCGGCTCTCAGACCAGCCCTCTTTGGTGACCTGTCTGCTTCGGCCCAAGCCCAAACTGCCTGCAGGCAGGTCTTCGGTGATCACCGATCCGGCTGCCACATAGGCGTCTTTGCCAAAATTCAAAGGCGCCACAAGTGTGCTATTGCTGCCTGTAAAGACGCCCTCTTCCATCGTGATTTTGTGCTTCTGAGCGCCATCGTAATTGCAGGTAATGGTGCCTGCGCCAATATTGCAATTTTTGCCAATTTCGACATCCCCCAGATAACTCAGGTGGGAGGCTTTGGAATTCTCACCCAGATGGGCTTTTTTGAGTTCCACAAAATTGCCGACTTTGGCATTTTTTTCGACCACGGTTGCGGGGCGCAAATGGGCATAGGGGCCAATCTGGACACCAGCTTTGATTTGGGCTTGTTCGATCACCGAAAAACGGATTTCGCAGTCTTCACCAATGGCGCTGTTGCGAATCTGGCAATTGGGGCCAATTCGAGATCCTGAACCAATCTTTGTGCGGCCTTGCAGCATCGTGCCTGGCAAAATTTCGACATCGACCGCTAAATCAACCTGGCTATCGATATAAATCGACGAGGGATCGCGCAGGGTCACCCCCGCTTCCATCCAATGGTCGTTGATGCGCCTGTGTAAGATACATTCCATTTCAGCCAATTCTTTGCGGCTGTTGACACCCAAGACTTCGAGGGGGTTTTCGGCGGTGACTGTGCCAATGCGCATGCGATCTTGCACCAGCATTTCGATCACGTCGGTCAAATAATATTCGCCTTTGGCATTGGCATTGCTGAGTTTGGGCAGGTATTGCTGCAGCACAGGCCAAGAAAAAACGTAGACCCCTGTGTTGATCTCCTGAATTTGCAATTCTTTGGCATTGGCATCTTTGTGTTCGACAATTTTAACAAATTGCTGGTGATGCCTGACAATTCGGCCATAACCTGTGGGATCTGCGACTTTGGTTGTGAGCAGTGTGGCAGCATAATCCAACTCTTCGTGGGTTTCTCGCAGCAATTGCAAGGTTTCGCTGCGCAGCAGGGGCACATCGCCATTGACGATCATCAAGCTGCCTTTGAAATTTTCGAGTACGGGCATGAGTTGCATGATTGCGTGGCCAGTGCCCAATTGCTCTTTTTGCTCGACCCAACCCAGACGCGAGCGCAATTCTGGGCTGCCATTGGTTTCGACAAAGTTTTGCACCTGTTCGGCACAGTGGCCGACAATCACGTGAATTTTTTCGGGTTCGAGACCCATTGATGCGTGTAAAACATGGCCAATCATGCTGCGGCCGGCCAAGGTATGTAGGACTTTGGGGGTGGTTTCGGACTTCATGCGCGTGCCTTTGCCTGCGGCCATGATCGCAATTGCAAAGGAAGGAGAAGATAAATTGCTCATTGTGTGTTTCCTGTTGGGGTTTCAACTGTTTTTCAGGGTAGCATATCCGCTGGGATTTGCCTGTGAGAAAGGCCTTTAGTCTGAGAGGGTTTCGCGAATGCGCTTGGGCAGACTGGCTTTGATCAGGGCATAAGAATGGACGATTTGTTTACAGACTTCTTGATCAGGCAGATCTGAGTTGAGCGTGACGGTGTTCCAGTGGCGTTTGTTCATGTGCCAACCGGGCTGAACCGCTGCATAATTTTCGCGCAGCAATTCTGCCAGACCCGGTTCACATTTGAGATTGATGCGCAGAGGGGATTGGGCGGGGTTACACAGGGCAAACATTTTTCCCGCTAATTTAAACACGGTTACTTCGGGCCCAAAGGGCCAAGTTTCTTCGGCGCCGTTTAAATCCAGGCAAAAAATACGAAGTTGTGCATAGTCCATCGGGATTTCTCCTCAAAAATGTGCTTCAGTATACCCCCTTTTTGTATGCTTTCTGGAAATCCTGTAAATTCAGAAGCTATAATAAAAGGGTGGATAAGCAAAACAACCGTAAAAAGCGACGTGCCAGGGGAGAAGGGGTCACATCTTACCGTGTGACCAGTTCTCTGACCCTGACGGATGAGGCATTGGACCGGCAGCAAGAGGTCAAACAGCGCCAAACTCACCAGCAGCAAAATCCCTATTACCAGCAAGATGCCTCGGGTTATGTCGCCCCTGAAGGCATGTACGACCAAAATCAGGCTTATCAAGCGCAGTCCCAGACATACCATGACCCCAACCAGCAGTACGCAGCAGACCCCAACCAGGGTTATTACGACCCGAATTATGACCCCAACCAGCAGTACGCAGCAGACCCCAACCAGGGCTATTACGACCCGAATTATGGCTCCAACCAAACTTATGCGGATCCACATTCTGACTACAACCCTTATGACGCGCCCCCGCCTACCACCCGTCCCAAGCGCAAACCCAAAACGGCTGAGGACTATTACCGCCAGATGTTGGGGGAAGGCCAGCTCTTTGCCACAGATTCAGAGGAATCCCCATATGAAGAAACAGGTCAAACCTTTCGCCCGGTTCACCCAGGTTCCAATACCCCTGAACACCTGATTCCCCGTAATTCGCTCTTGGATTTGCTTGGGCCAATTGCAAAATATGTTCGCCTGCTGCTCGCCAAATACAAATTTCTGGCACAAAAGCTTACCTATTACACGGATATGGTGCTTGAGATTCAAGAGCATGTTCAAAAAGAGCTCAAAGAGGCGTTTGGCCAAGCTTTTAAAGGCTTGCTCGATCAATTGCGGCACAAAAGCCCAGTCAGTTTGCCCTATCAGCATGGCCAGCAGCCTATGGCACCCGGAGATCCTGCCTATCCGCCCGGACAGCCTCCACCACCGGTTCAAAATTACACCCCTGTCAGCTTTGTCGATTTACATGAATTAAATGTGGACTTTACGGATAATTACGATCAGCCACTCTTTGACTTTTCGCGTTATGCCAATAGCCGCTATACCGTGAGCAAAATGATTGTCGATCCCCAGGCGATGGAAATGGCGCTTTATTCCATTCGCGAATGCGCGCCCCGTGCCAGCGCTATTCCACCGGCAACCGAAGGTCCTTATGCCAATTTGCCACTGTCTGAAGTGATGATGGTGATTGGCGAGACAGATTTGCAGGCCTTTTTGCGCTACGTCAAGGCCTATCCTGGCAATTACGTGGCCCGTTCGCTCAAGATTTCGGAGACCTTTGCGACCTGGGTGGTCTATGGGGCTCCGCAGCCCTGAGCCACAGGCTTTAATCTTTTGTGCCTGAATGCTGTGCCCTGTGTTTCAAACGCTGTCCAAGACTGGAAACAACGGCTCGGACAATCTCAAGCTGGCTGAAAAAATGGCCAGAGATCTTTCGGGCTTGATTCTGCTGCGTTGGCCAATCGGCGGTGGTAATAGATATGGGAGACTGGTTTTGGGCAGTTTTCCTGCCTCAATTGATCGCTTGACACCATCAAAAAGAGCACAATTGGTCCCACTTTGGCCAGACAGCAGGTCACTTTGCCACAGAGCAGGCATGTGCCACGGCGAATGGGGGATAGCTGCGACTGGTATGCTTTAAACTCCATGTTCTCCAGAGAAATTCCCGCCACGTCTCCAAACCAAAATGTACATTCATCGGTATAGGGCTTGCCAAAAAAAGCCTGGCAGGTCTGACAGTGGCAGACCATGCTAAACAGCGGCTGAGGCAGGTTTAAAAATTCACCGGGGCGACAGGAGCATTGGCGCGCGGGCATGGTTGTGTTGCTCTCGCTGAGCGGTTTAATGTCCATTGCTGTGCAGGCGGCCCCGAACCCAGGCCTTGAGTTCGGTGAAATTGTCCATTTTCAAAAAGGCTTGGCGATCTTCTTCTTTGTTAAAGACCTGGCCAATCTCGGTAAAGAGCTGTAATTGCAAAACTTTGTCTTCCTCTGGGGTGAGCAGAAGCAGTATCAGGTGGGCTTTTTGACCATCTGGGGCGTTAAAATTCAGACCTGTTGGAGACAGACCGACTGCGAGCAGGGGAGCTGGCAAACCTTTGACCCCCGCGTGGGGGACTGCGATATCGTAGCCCAGGCCGGTCGACAATACCGATTCTTCATCCAAGACCGCTGATTGCAGAGGGGCCACGGGCAAACCACTGATCTGAGCCAAACGTTGACAGAGCTGCGCAATGGCGCTCTCGTGGTTTTCACTTTCAAGGCGGTAAACAATGGCACGGGAATCCAAATAATCTGCCAATGTGAGTTTGCGTTGCTGTTGCAGAATCCAGCGAATCATTCCCCCTGAGAGCATCGAGGTCAGCAAAGCCATAATCACCAAAGCCACAAACATATTTTCTTTGATCAGCCCCGACTCCAAGGCCAGCAGCCCGAGAATGATCTCCATTGCTCCTCGGGCATTCAGCCCAAAGCCGACGGCCAAAGATTCCCGCAATTGCATGCCACTCCACCAAGCGGCCAGGCTGCAGCCGACAATTTTGCCCAGACAGGCAATCACAACCACAACCAAGGTTAATTTCCAATCAAAATGAGCGACAAAATTGACTTTGAGCCCAATACTGACAAAAAATAGAGGCGCCAGGATACAGGAAATAAAATGTTCCAGGGTTTGGCGGTTGCGTTCGAGCAGGTGGGCTGAATTGCCCAATGCGACTCCAACCAAAAAAGAACCAAAAATGGGATGAATGCCAAGGGCCTCGGTGGCTGCGGCACCGAGCAATGCCCCACAGATTGCCAGACTTAAAATGGGGCCGGGGCCCTCTGTATGGGCCGAAAGCCAAAGCAAGCTCTTGTTAAAGACCCAACGGCCGGCTGTGAGCATCAAACCCGCAAAGAGCAAGATCATCACAATCGTGGTCAGACCGGGGGTGGCGGTATGGTGACCATCACTTTGCATTTGCCCCATCAAAAGGGCAAAAATAATCCAACCCATTAGATCATTCATAATCGCGGCAGCCATGATCACCACCCCCAAATCAGAGCGCAGCAGGGCCAGATCCATCAGGGTTTTGGCGATCACGGGCAAAGCAGAAATGGACAGCGCTGTGGCAAAAAAGATGCTGAAAAGCTGTAAATTGGGGGTGCCAGCTGCAAATAGACTGGGAAAGAGCCACACACTGCCCCAACCCAAAACAAAGGGAAAGACCATGCCGCCGGTGCCGACAATCAAGGCCCGTTTGCCCTGTTTCCAAACGGTATTGAGATCCACTTCCATGCCCGCCACACAGAGAAAGAGGATAATGCTCAGGCTGGTGAACACACTTAAAGCCAGTCCCAATGGGCCTTGGCGCGGGAAAAAAAAGCCAAAGGCTTCTGGCCAAACCACGCCCAGCAGTGTGGGCCCCAAGACAACGCCCGCCACAATCTCCCCCAAGACAGCGGGCTGTTGTAAGCGCTGGCTCAAAATTGCAAAAATCCGGCCCAGACCCAGCATCAAAGCCAAAGCCAAACAGAGTCTCAGGGTATCATGCGCTGAGAGACTGTGCATTGTTCGTCTCCCTTAAAGTTTGCCGGTAATATAGCCCAGCAGAATCGGGCCAAAAATGATCAAGAATATATTCGGAAAAATCAGCAACAGCATGGGGAAGAGCAATTTGATCGGCGCTTTCTGGGCCAGTTCTTGGGCCTTTTGCCAGCGCGCATCGCGGGCGATTTCGCTCTGAATTTTGAGGGTCTGGCTGAGGTTTCCGCCAATTTGCTCGGCTTGAACCACGGCCACAACAAAAGAGGTGATCTCTTTCATATCGACCCGTTTGGCCAGATCTTTGAGGGCCTGCACACGCGGTTTGCCAACGCGGATTTCTTGCAATGTCTTGCTCAATTCGTCGCGCAACGGGCTCGGCTGGCCTTTTTTGATCATCAGCGTCAGCGCGGCGTCAATGCCCATACCTGCTTCCAGGCAGATGGTCATCAGATCTACAAAGTCGGGAAAGGCGCGGAACATCGCTCTGCGGCGGTTTTCGACCAGGGTGTTGAGGCGCACAATTGGAAAATAATAGCCAATCGCCAGCAAAGCGGGCACCGCATATAAAACGGTATTGAGCGGGTATTTAAACAAAAACAGGTTCAAGGCCAAAAATGCCAGTGGCAGTCCCGCCATGTAGATCAACTGATTGACGGCATAAATTTCAACCGTCGTGGTGTAAAGGCCTGCCAAATCGAGCTTTCTGCGAATCAGTTTATACAGATTGGAGGGAATCAGACGGGCGGCGATGGGCGCCAATTGGCTGTGGCTTTCAGAGGCCCACTGCTGTCCCATGGCGCGGGCTTTTTCTAGGCCTTCTTTGCTGTCTTCCTCGAGATTTTTTTTGACCTTGAGGTATTGCAGACGGGCCGAGGCCTCTTCTTTGGACTGGGGCTTGGCAAAAGCCAGCACTACCAGCATCACAGCCAGAAAAAAGAGGACATAAATGAGCCAGGTCATATATCAATCTCCACAATTTTCTGCACGACCACAATGCCGCCAATAATTGTCGCGGCACTGGCAAAGAGCATCCCCCAGCCAATTGGGTGAGAGACCATCAGGCTCATGCGGCCGGGATTGAGGAAATAGAGAATCACCCCCATAAAAACCGGCAGACCTGCCAAGACCATGGCTCCCAAACGCCCTTGGGCTGTCAGTGCACTGATCTGGCCTTGAATCCGTTGGCGTTGCCGAACTGTATGGGCGAGGGTATTGAGCACATGGGCCAAATCGCCTCCGGTCTGGCGCTGGATAATAATGGCAGTTACAAAAATATCCAAATCGGTATTGTTCATGCGTGCGGCCCAGTCTTCCAGGACTGAGTCGAGGGGGGCACCCACACGGGTAGCCTGCAGCACCTGATACAGTTCATAGGCCATCGGATCGTCCATCTCGCGCACCACCACTTCCAGTGCCTGGACCAAACTCAGCCCCGAGCGCACCGTGTTGCCAATCAGGGCTGCAGCATCGGCGAATTGCTCCTGAAATTTGCGTTTGCGGCGCACATGTTGGTCTTTGAGCCAGCGCCGACAGCCCCAAAAACCCAGATAGGCAAAGAGCAGGCCCATGGCAATCTTGGTCAGAGCATCAGGGCCTGTGACGACCCCAATTGCAAACAAGGCCAGAGCCAGTCCAGTCTGAAAAAAGATGAACTGACTCGGGCTGAGTGGCAATTGCAGCTGATCAAACTCAACCTTGAGTGCTTGGGCATAACGCCCAGTGAGTGCATTCAGGGTTTTTTCGGTATTGCCCGAAAAAAGCAGCATGAGCATGAGGACGCTGACAAAAATGGCAGCGCCAATGCCCAGTGGCAGGAGTTGCAGCAACAGATCTTCCACAGGTGTTTAGGTCTGACTGGAGTGGGTGATCATCTGTTGAACGTCTTCGCGGTATTTGTTCAATTGGGTCTGACAATACTCCTGAGACGAACCATTGCTGTAGATATGCACTTTGGGATAACTCGGATCGGGCAGAATCAAGGTCCAGCCTTCAGCATCAAAGAGTTTGACGCCATCCAGGGTGGAAATATTTTCCTGGCCATATTTTTCGAGCATCAGGCGCATCAACGTGCCTTTGACCGTGGTCGGGCAAGTCAGTTGATCACTGAGAATATGCAGCGGGGGCAGATCCTGAATGACCTCCGAGAGCTTTTTATTGTCCAATGCCAGCAAGGTGGCCAGGGTGGCTCCGGCCATCATGCCATCAAAGCCGCCATGAAAGGCCGGAAAGATCAATTGGCCGCCAAAGCCCGCCAGAATCACATCGGGCTCCTGGGCTGCTTCCATTAACGAGCGGGTGGTCGCTTTGGAGCGAATCACCTGGCCTTCAAACTGAGCGGCAACCTCTTCGATCAGGCTGGGTGCCATCACAGGGACAGCCACTTTTTTACCTGGAAAGGTGTGTAACATCATTTTGACAAAAGCTGCCATCAGCAGATTGTGATCAATGGTCTCGCCCTTTTCGTCGACCACGGTCATGCGCTCGCCATTGGCATCCATGCGCACACCAAAGTCGGCATTCAGGGCCCGAACGACATTGGAGGTCTGCAGGGTCAGCTCTTCGTAATTGCGCAGGGCCCCTTCGGCGACGTGGGCGTTGAGTACCACCGTATCCATGCCCATGCGGCCCAAGAGGGTGGGCAAAATGACGTGGCTGGCCTGGAACATATAGTCCAGTACCACTTTCATCGGGCGGCTGGGTTTAAAGCGGCTGAGGGTTTTAACAAAGCCCTCCTGGTATTTTTCAATAATCCGGGAGGGGTATTGAATTTCACCCAACTCGACCACGCGGGCCCGGCGGAAATCTTCTTTTTGGTAAGTGGCCTCGATTTTTTTCTCGCTCTGGGGGGAGATATTCAGGCCCGATGAGTCCAAAAATTCAATGCTGATTTTCTCACGGCTGGTATCTGCAGCCAAGCGCACATGTACGCCCCCGGCGACATCCAATGAGGGGATCTGAATGCGGGCCACGGGCAAAGCGCAGGCTTCCAGGTTTTGGATATGCACACCGACTGAGAGCACCCCCGAGGCAAAGGCGCGACTGAACAGGCGCGAGGCGGCAGATTGATCCCGACTGAGTGAGATACTTTTGCCCATGCCAATGGTGGCACCATAAGCGGCCCCCATCTTGACGGCCAATTCGGGGGTAATATCTGTATTGACGGTGCCCGAAATGCCCAATTCGCCAAAGATACTCTGGAGCTGACCGCTCCCCCAGATAATGCTTTCGGTGGCAATGGAGTTGGGTTCGAGATGTTTATTGGGCCAGATGCGCACTTCGGGTTTGACCAAGGTTTTTTCACCCAGGGAGCAGTCGTCGCCGACCACGGCCCCTTCCAGGATCTGGGCCTCTTTGTGCACGATCACATTTTTGCCCAGGGTGCAGCCGCGCAGGGAGGCGCCCCGGTCGATATGCACGCCATTCCAGACAATGGGGCGTTTGAGTGTGGCATTTTGGCCAACCACCACATTGTCTCCCAGCACGGTATTGGCACTGATGCGCACATTTTTGCCGATATAGGTATTGTGCCCAATCACGGCGGGGCCTTCGAGGCTCACCGAGCTCTCCATTTCGACACCTTCACCAATCCAAACGCCATTTTCTTTCTGTTGGTAGGGCATCTCAACCTGAACCTTGCCAGCCAGCACGTCATAATGGGCCTGGCGGTAGGTGGTCAAATTGCCGATATCACACCAATAGCCCTCGGCGACATAGCCGTACATCGGCAGGCCTTTTTCGAGAATCAAGGGGAAGAGATCTTTGGAAAAGTCTTTCTCTTCGTTGGCAGGCAAAAGGGCCAATAATTCGGGTTCGAGTACATAAATGCCGGTATTGATCGTGTCGCTAAACACCTCGCTGCTGGTGGGTTTTTCCAGAAAGCGTTGAATCCGGCCCTCTTCGTCGGTGATGACCACGCCATAGTCGAGCGGATTTTCAACGCGGGTTAAGACAATCGTGGCTTTGGAACCTTTTTCTTTGTGAAACTTCAGGGCTTGGCTCAGATCAAAATCTGTCAGGGAGTCCCCGCTGATCACCAAAAAAGTGTCGTCGAGGTGCTGTTCGATATTTTTAACGCAACCGGCGGTGCCCAGGGGGCGCTCCTCTTCGAGGGCGTAATTGACACGCACGCCCAGCTCTTCTCCGTTGAGCAAATAATTTTGAATCAGGTGGGGCAGATAATAAAGGGTGACATAAATATCGTCATAACTGTGTTTTTTAAGCAGGTCGATAATATGTTCGATAATCGGTTTATTGACAATCGGCACCATCGGTTTGGGCAGATCGCAGGTCAGTGGTCTGAGTCGGGTGCCGGAGCCTCCGGCCATGAGTACGGCTTTCATTGAGTACGTTGTTCCCTTTCTCTAAAAAGATCCCAGAAAGCACCTCTATGGTAGCATTCTTAGCCAGCGAGAGTCACTTAATCCCTCACACTTCTTTGCCGTAGCTGGTTTTATATCTCGGCGAGCAACGTTTTGGGGTGTGTTAAACTGGGACGGTACCTTTGCAGGTAACTGGACATATTTCTATGAATCCATCCGAATCCATTTAAATCCAGTCGGGGCTTTTTGTGACTCTTGACAGGATCAGGCATCGTTGACTTGACCTCTCAAACAAATGATAGGGTTATGCCAATGGATCTTTCCCCTGCTCTGTCGCTTTCTTTTCCTGTCGTGGGCTTGGGCGCTTCTGCGGGCGGACTGGCTGCCTTTGAGGCCTTTTTTTCGGGCTTGCCGCTGGAGTGCGAACCCGGCATGGCCTTTGTTCTGGTTCAACACCTGGCCCCCGACCATCAAAGCCTCTTGGCTGAATTGATTCAGAAATACACCCAGATGCAGGTCTTTGAGGTCTCAGATGGCTTAGAGATCCAGCCAAATTGTGTTTATATCATTCCACCCAATTGCGATATGGCCCTGCTCAAGGGGCGCTTGCAATTATCCGAACCCGCTGCTCCCCGAGGCCAACGCCTGCCGATCGATTTCTTTTTTTCATCTTTGGCGCGAGAGTTGCATGAACGTGCGATTTGCATTGTGCTTTCGGGCACCGGTTCGGATGGCTCCGTGGGTTTGCGGGCCATCAAAGAAGCTGGCGGATGGGTGCTGGTACAAGAATTGGGCTCTGCGGAATACGATGGCATGCCCCGCAGTGCACTGGCCACTGGGCTGGTGGACTTTGAACTCCTGCCCAAAGAGATGCCAGAACGGCTAATGGCTTATGTTGAAAAGACGTTTACTCGCCTTGCTCCAATTCTTCCCGTACAAGAACCCAAACCCTCTCAGGAGTCCGACACAGGCTTTTTGCCAGGATCCGAATCGAACTCAGAATCGGATCCTGAACCAGGATTAAACACCCTTTTTTCACTTTTATCTGTCCAGACCGGGCATGATTTTTCTCAATACAAGCTCAATACCCTCTATCGTCGGATTGAACGCCGTTTGGCCCTGCATCAGCTCAAGACCCTGGATGAATATGTGGTTTACGCTCAAGCAGAGCCGGCCGAAATCAACGCTCTCTTTCGCGATCTTTTGATTGGGGTCACCCATTTTTTTCGCGATCCAGAGGCCTTTCTCGCCTTAGAAAAAAAGGTGATACCCCAGCTTTTTGCGAATCTATCTGAGCAGAGCACGATTCGGGTTTGGGTGCCCGCTTGTTCCACCGGCGAAGAAGCGTATTCGCTTGCTATTTTGTTGGCCGAACAGCAGGCGCTGAGTAAACACAATCCAAAGGTGCAAATTTTTGCCACAGATATCGATAAATCAGCCATTGCAACGGCCCGAGCTGGGGTCTACCCTCTCAGCAATACGGCCGGTCTCTCCGCTGAGCGCCTGGCCCGTTTCTTTTCGCTTGAGCCCCCATCTGCTGAGCAGGAGCAGAGCAGCTATCGCATTCACAAGACCATTCGCGATAGGTTGATTTTTTCTGAACAGGATCTGATTAAAGATCCGCCTTTTTCCAAATTGGATCTGATCAGCTGCCGCAATTTATTGATTTATATGGGGGCGGCCTTACAAAAAAAAATAATTCCGCTCTTTCACTACGCTTTAAACCCAACAGGGTATTTGTTTTTGGGCACCTCTGAGACGGTGGGTGATACCGAAGCTTTGTTTAGCACAGAAGATCGCAAAGAGAAAATCTATCGGCGCAAGCCCGATTCTCGCCAGCGGGGTTTGACACAATTTGTTTCACCGGCCCTGAGCTTGGATCTGCGCTTTTCCCCTGTGAACCCCCAAAAAGGCTCACAGGAAAAGCTCTCCCTGCGCGAATTGACGGAACAAGCGCTTTTGCAAAACGCTGTACCAACTGCTGCACTTGTGAAAAAAAATGGCGATATTCTCTACTTGCATGGCCGTACAGGTTCTTACCTCGAGCCAGCCCAAGGGGAAGCGGGCGTCAACAATATCATCAAAATGGCCCGAGAAGGCCTGGGGCGGGATCTGACATTGGCCTTGCACAAGGCCTCTCAGCATGTCGAAATCGTGCATTGTAACGGGTTACGCGTCAAAACCAATGGCGATTATACGCTAACCGACCTAAAGGTCTACCCACTCACGTGGGGGCCGGGTGAGGGGCGAGAGGAAACGCTGTTCTTGGTTTTGCTCGAACAGGCCAAGCCTGCTGAAAACGACCACCAGGGCTTATTGCCCCAAGCAGGTGATGAGCGGGGGGCCAGGGCAGAAGCGGGATCGGGAACGGGTTCCGACAGCGGTTCTGAATCCCGAATTAACGCACTGAAACAGGAGTTGCAGGCCAAAGAAGCCTTTTTGAGTACCATCAATGAAGAGCTGGAAACGGCCAATGAAGAACTCAAAGCTTCCAATGAAGAGATGCAGTCGATGAACGAAGAGTTGCAGTCCACCAACGAAGAGTTGGAAACAGCCAAAGAGGAATTGCAATCCATCAACGAGGAGTTGGCCACCATCAACACAGAATTGCAGACCAAGGTGACAGATTTATCCCGTGTCAACAACGATATGAACAATCTCTTGGCCGGCACAGGCATTGCCACAGTCTTTGTTGACCATGATCTTCATATTTTGCGCTTTACGCCTGCCGCAACCCGGATTATCAATCTGATTCAGAGCGACATGGGGCGCCCTGTGGCCCATATCGTCTCCAATCTGGTGGGCTATGATCAGCTCTCACAAGATATTCAGCGGGTTTTGGATACGCTTATTCCTGTTGATGTTGAAGTCCAGAGCAAAGCGGGAAAATGGTTTGCCATGCATATTCTGCCCTATCGGACGTTGGAAAATGTGATTGAAGGTGCTGTGATCACCTTTGTGGATATTGAAGCTGCCAAGCAGGCGCAGATTGCTTTAACTGACACCATCAATCAGACTTTCAATGCCATGATGGCAACGGCACATCAACCCCTTTTGCTTTTGTCTGACGATTTGCGGATTCGCTCAGCAAACGCTGCATTTGGCCGTTTTTTTGAGCTGGAACCAGAAGCCATTATTGGGCAGTTGATCTTTGATTTGGAGCAGCAAGAATGGGATATCCCGGCCTTGAGAGTCCTGTTTGAACAGTATTTGTCTCAAAGTCCGATTTGCCTAGATTATGTTTTGTCTCATGCCTTTAAAAAAATTGGCTTGCGGGTGCTCAGTCTCAATGCCCGCCGGATCGTTAACCAAACAGGGCAGGTCTCATCTATTTTGCTGGCGATTGAAGAGATCTTGCCTCAGAAGCCGGTCGTGTAAATGACAAATACCGATAAAGGCACAAATCCGATGCCCGACAGTTCTTTGCAATTGCGCAAACTGGCGGAAGAACTCTATCTGAAAAAAAAATCACAGAATCCCACAGACCTGGAAGGTATGGAGGTGGATGATATTCAGCATCTCGTTCATGAATTGCTGGTCCATCAGATTGAGCTTGAAATGCAGAATGACGAACTGCACCGAACACAGTTAGAACTTGATGCCGCGCGAAGTCGTTATTATGAACTCTATAATTTGGCGCCTGTGGGTTATCTCTCTGTGAGCCAAAAGGGACTGATTTTGGAAGCCAATCTCAGTGCCTCAGCGCTTTTGAATCTATCTCAATTGGAGCTTCTGAAACAGCCCATTTTCCGTTTTATTCTGCCAGAAGACCAGGATGTGTTTTATCATCACCGCAAAAATATCCTCTCAACGGGTCAAGCTCAGACCTGTGAATTGCGCTTGCGTCACCTCACAGAGGGTCAACCAACATGGTTGTATCTCAATGGTTCACTGCTCTCTTCAAACCGCCACGGGGATCCGATTTTTCTCTTGATCTTGAGTGATATCAGCGAATTAAAACAATTGGAAACGGAACGCCAAGCGCGGCAAAAAGCCGAGTTTGCCAGTCAGGCCAAAAGCCGATTTTTGGCCCACATGAGCCATGAAATTCGCACCCCCTTGAATGCGATTTTGGGTTTCAGTGAGCTGATGCAGCAACAATTACATGAACCCCGCTGGCAGAACTATCTACAGGCCATTAATAGCAGTGGCAAAACGCTGTTGCACATTATTGATGATATTTTGGATTTGAGTAAAATTGAAGCCGGAAAAATTGAGATCAAACCGACCGCAATTGATCTGCGCCAACTCGTCCAGGAACTCGATCTCTTGTTGCGAAAATCGTTTGCAGAAAAAGGGCTGAAATTTGAAGTTCAAACAGATCCAGATCTTCCCATTTCCCTCAGCTTGGACCCCTTGCGTCTGCGACAGATACTGATAAATTTACTCAATAACGCACTTAAATTTACCACAAAAGGCTCTGTTATACTGCGAATTTCTTATTTAGCTACTTCGGCGGAATCAGGTCAACTCAGCTTAAGCGTGAGTGATACAGGGGTTGGCATCTCGGACCATTTTAAATCGCGCATTTTTCAACCCTTTGAGCAAGAACCCTCTTCTGAACAGACTTCAACTGGGACAGGACTTGGGCTGGCGATCACCTATCAATTGGTGGAATTGATGCAGGGACAGATTTTGCTTGAAAGCCAGCTGGGAGTCGGGACCTCTTTCCAGATTTTGTTGTCAGATATCCGCCAATCATCGCTCAGTTCAAGCACCGAAGCCCGTTCAGACACGCTATTTTTGAACTTTGCGCCAGCCTGTTTATTGCTGGTGGATGACCAACCTACCAATCTTCAATTATTGCAGGCCTACCTAGAAGAGCAGCCTTTTCAGATCTTGCTGGCACACAATGGCCAAGAAGCCTGTGAGCAAGCCTTGCAAAGTCAGCCCGATTTGATTTTGATGGATATTCGTATGCCTGTTATGGATGGAACAGAAGCTTTGCGTCAGCTCAAGTCCAACCCTCTCACAGCGTCGATTCCCGTCATTGCCCTGACGGCATATTCTTTACAGCAGGAAAAAAATAGTTTTTTGGAGATGGGGTTTGATGGCTATCTGCGTAAACCTGTCAGTAAAGTTGAGTTGTGGGCGTGTCTGCAGGCCATTTTAAAACTGCAAAGACCGGATACAGAGCCGCTCAATGACTTTCTCTGCCAAGAGACGGCGCTCAAAAAGGATTTGATCTTGATTTTAAAACAAGAGTGCTTGCCACGCTGGGAAGTGCTTCAACAATCGATGGTTGTGAATGAGTTAGAAAATTTTGCATCAGAATTATTGCTGCTTGCTGAGCGTTACACCGAGCCCCGTTTGAAAAATTTTGCCTTTGTACTCTTGAATGATATTCAGCAATTTGCGCTGGAGTCAGCACAGCAACATCTGCTGACTTTTCCCCTGTTTTTGCAAAAAGAATGACAATTGTGGTTGGAGAGAGAAAAACGGTGAGGGCCATCAAACTGTGTTATTATTTCAACCGTCATGAGTCATTTAATCCTACAAACACCTCTTCAACCTTCTTTGCTCCACAGCCATTTTTTGAGTTTACAAAGCAGCTGTTCAGCTTTTGTCAAAAGTTGGTTGTCTTCAGACCAACAAGAACTGCTTTTGGAGCTGAGATTGCCACAGCAAAGCCAGCATGAATATTTGGCCTTGCGGCCTTTATCTGGGGGGCAGATGATTTTACATGTGCTCAGAGAGGGCGAAGAATTGGACTATAAACAGTTGCAGCCCGCTTTGCAGGGACTTTTGGACTGGTTAAAAGAAAACGATGCCCAGCTTGCATTGCTGCGCCACACCTTTGGTCAATATGTTGCTCTATCCCCGCCACCTCTTTCTTGAACCCACTTTTCTCGCCCAAGGTTGGCAGGCCTGGTTACCAGGAGACGGCCCGCTCAATCTTGAAATTGGCTGTGGTTATGGTCATTTTCTCAGCTATATGGCCAGGCGCTTTCCTGAGCAGCGCTTTATCGGGCTCGACATTATCAACAAGATTCTCTTGCAGGTCGATCGCCGCTTGCAGCGGGAGGGCTTAGACAATGCCTGTGTCTGCAAATTGGATGCTGTGGTCGCACTGCGCGAATTATTTCCGAGCGGGTCATTGGCCAATATCTATATTCTCTTTCCCGATCCTTGGTTCAAAGAACGGCGCTTAAAACGGCGCATCTTGCGCTCGGAGACCCTGCCCGAACTCTTGCGTGTTTTAAAACCGGGGGGCTGTCTCCATTTTGTCTCCGATGACGCTGATTATGCCGCAGATGCTTTGCAATTGTTGGAGGCCTGTTCGCATTTGAAAGCTGTGCCTTTTCCGGATTTGGAAACGCGAACCAAATATGAACGCAAATGGCTAGAGCAGGACAAAACCATTCACCGTTACGCTTATCAGCTGGTAGATGGGCCTGAGCCCGCGCTTTGGCCGGGCTATGATCCCCGTGCTGCGATTCTAATCAAGGATTGGGATGCTGAAAAGGCCCTGCTTTTTTGGCAAAATTTTCAACCCCTTAAAGCCCTAAATCCCAATCAAGTTCTGAAATTCTTGGCCTGTTATCGTTCGGGTGAGAGCCTGCTCTTAAAAGGATTGTTGGCAGATACAGGTTCTTTGGCGCTTGAGTTTTGGGTCGAGATCGATCCCCAAGGCCAACTTACCTTGGCTCCCCACTCTTGTTTGCCCCGCTTGCAAAACCGCGCTCGTTTATTGGCTGAACTGGCGGATTTAATTCAGCGCGGCATTCCAAAAGGCCTTTAATGCGACCAAGGGTGAGCTGGTTGATAGCCTTTGACCTTTTCAATCTGTCCATCGGGCAAATGCAGGTCTAAATCAGGGTGTTCCTGGGCTTTAAGCAGAGGCTGGAGACAGTCTCTGTGGATTCGCTCTTGATTTCCCAAGAGGCAGTAGACATCTTCAATTAGCCCATAACAAAAGCAACAGCGCACCTCTGCTTCGGGGTTAACCGAAACGAGGCGCGCTGGCGAGAGCTTGGATTGCACTTGAATCGCGCTAAGAAAGGCTTTCGTTTTTCATGCTGAGGTCCAGGCTGCTCAAGGTCTGTTGCATAAAAACGGGCAACATACTGCGCGGAACTGGTTCGAGCAAATAGGCGATGTCTTTGTTTAATAACATTTGATCATAGAGTTCACGGGCTTTGGCATTGTCTTCAACTTCCAGGGCCCAGCGAATTTTTTTGAGGCTTTCAGCAAAGGGCTGACGCACCTTAAGAAAACGGCGCATCGTTTCATCTTGCAGACGCTCGTGGGATTCCAGATACAGGGCCAGATAAGCTTGGCTCTTCAGATTGAGACGGTGGGCTTCGTGGGCCAGTGGCAGTGCTTTACTAAAGTCATAACTCCGGAAAGCGGCCAACCCTTTGCGGTAATAGGCTTCTGCGATTTGAGGGGCTAATTTTTCAAGTAAAGCGGAAATTTCTGCCGAAAGAGGCGTATAACGCTTGGCAAAATTGAGCTCTGCCTGGGTTTCTATCCATTTGCCCTGACTTTGATAGGCTTTGGCTCTGAACACATGCAACTCAGACCAGTGAAGGGCGGAGAGATGAGCGCCATTGTATTTGCTCTCTTTCAACACGCTCAGCCCTTTTTCGGGTTCGTTTTGAATCATCCAGCTTTTGGCGAGCAACACACGGGTCTGAAAATAGATTTGGGTATCTTCAACAGCCCTATCTTCTTCAGGTAAGATTTTGGCTTCAATGGCTTGGAGTAATTCTTGGGCCTGCTCTGGGTTGGCTTCGCCCAAGTAGGTCTCTGCCAATTTGAGCTGCAGAACCAAGACATCTGGGTATTTTTGGCAAAGAGGTTCGAATAACTCACGGGCCCCTTCAAAATTGCCTTCGCCGAGTGTGGCCTGGGCCTTTTCATAGGTGTTCAGGTCAGTCTGTTCAAGGCCATTGAGAGGGGTAAAATAAGCCTCCATTTGCCTTTGACTGTCCCACATGGTTTCATCATTGGCGTGAGCCATTGAGATCACCGACAGGCCCATGGTCAGACTTAAACTGAGTGTAAGCAGGGATTTGAGGTGGATTTGCACGGGTTAATCTCCATCTATAAAATCGTCATCGTCATCCAAATGTATTTCTGCGAATTCTTCTTGTTCAAAGGGCAGGTATTCTTCAAAACGCGTGGGCTTGTCTTCTGTGTTGTCTTCAGGATTGAGATCGGCCGTGGGGGTTAAACGCAGCAATCTGCATGCATCCACCAGTTCAAAATGAACGTTTCCGTCGGCTTCCGTGCGGATATTCAGATAGTCAAAGCCGCAGACGTTGAGATAAATTCTGCGATTGGCGATCACTGTTGCACTGTGGTGATTGGCTACCACGCTCATGATATAACCTTCACCTGAAACCCGGATGTGACCGTCAACCACTTCTGCATAGCGCACATGCCCCATGTCTCTGATAATTCTGTAGATATCTTTGAGACCGTAGACAATACCATTTTCGATAATGCAGGGGATCTGTTGATCCGGGTGCGGTTGCTTCATGCTAACTGACCTCTTTCACCACCACGGGTTTCCCTATTATACAGAATCATTCAGTCAAAAGAGAATACAGATCTCTGGGACTCAGCTTTGCATGCGGCTGATCAGTCCGGTCGTAGAATGCCCTTGGACAAAAGGCATGAAAGCCACTTCTATGCCCAGTTTGAGCAGGGTTTCTCGCTCTGGTAGGGTCTCCAAGCTATAGTCTCCGGCTTTGAGATAAAGATCGGGGTGCAGCACGGAAATCAGCTCATCTGCGGTATCTTGGTCAAAAAGGGTAATAAAATCTGTACAGGCCAAGGCGGCCAAGACTTCAGCCCTGTCCATTTCTGAATTAAGCGGACGAGACGGGCCTTTGATCGCACTCACCGATCGGTCCGTATTTACCCCAATAATCAAATGAGTTCCTTGCTTTTTTGCGGCCTGTAAATAGCGCACATGTCCAATATGTAAGAGATCAAAACAGCCATTGGTCAAGACCAAACGGCTGTTTTGCTGGCGCAGAGGAGCCAGCTTGGAGGGCAGTTGCGAGAGTTCAAAATATTTTTCAAACATTGTCTTATGGATATATTGAGGTTAACTTTCGTTTAATATAAGCCAGAATGGAGCGGGTCTCACCGATAGCTATTATAACAGTCTTGAGGTAGGGAGAAAGTCACCATGGAAATTCGTGTAAATCAGTCGTCGGCTCCGGTAAAACCCCCGCAGCTCTCGGTTCCTGCGCCGCGCCCGGTGGCCCCGCAAGATAAAACTTATACCCAGATTCCCACCCAAGACACGGTTCATTTCAGTGCCCGTGGCAGCCAGGTTCCCTCAGCCCGCATTTCCTTTTCTGAACCTACTGCAAAAGAAAAAACGGAATTTGGCAGCGCTGTTCAGGTGGATGCCTCCAACCACAAAGAAATGAAAACCCTGCTGGGTTATTTTTCGATGACCTCTGACCAAGAACGTCAGATTCAAGCCGCAGAATCCCGGGCTTTTGATCGCTTTACTTCAGTTGGCTATTCTCCCGAGCGAGGCTCGATCCAGGCGAAGATGCGCCAAGCAGCTGTCGATGTTTATAATCCGGGTTATTCGGCTCATACTTCCGCGATGAGTATCAGTGACGGCGAAAAAGATCAGATCATGGACGCCTTAAAAAAATATGGCGAAGATGTGGCTGCTATTGGCATCACCGGCCGCAATCGCAAAGATTTGCAGCGCCACCTGGAAGACAAGTTCTTTATTACGATCTTCGACCGCGACAAAGAAGAGTTCCAAGACTATTTTAAAGGTGGCTTTCAGAATTTTGCCGCCGATCAAGCCGGTCAAAATGCCGTGAGCAACGATTTAATTCAGCCCAATTCGGTCTCAACGGCCAGTGCCCCCGCGGCAGTGACAGCCCAACCTGAAGAAGAAAAATACAAATGGCGTTTTGTGCGACCGCGTGTGGGTATCAGTGTGCGCGGCTTGGATTTTAAAGAAGTCAAAGTCAAACCCAAAGTGGATTTGATTCAATTGCGGGGCCCGGCCCATACCGAAGTGCGTGTGACTGCCGAAGTGCCTTTTGAGTTCAGTGGCAAATACTATCCCGAAGCGGAGATCAGCGCCCGTCGGATGATCAATGCCAAACCCGGTGAATATGGTAACCTCAAAGAAAATATATATGCCGAAACCCGTGCCCATTATAATTTTGAAGAAAACCGTGTTCAGGCCACTTTGGGTGTGAGAAAACAGATCTCTCCCGACTCTTCAATGGGACTGTATGGCCTTTATAACCAAACTTTTTCGGGGCTTGAGGTCAAAGATGTTGGCATCGGTGTCAATTACCAGTCCCGATTTGAATAATTTCCCCTTTGATTGGTAAAAAAAATCAGGTCTGATGCTTTGCTTTCGAGGCGTCTCATAGTATAGTGAACGCCATGAAAGCCCTTTGTTTGCGCCTTAAATGGATCTTTGCCTTGTGTTTGTTGTCTTTGTTGGCCGGTTGTCTTTTCCGTGGCCAAGATCAGACTTCCACGGAAACACAGGTGCTGCGCCGTAGCACGGATCCCGTCACGGTTGATTTTTGGCATACCTTTAATGATGAAGAAGCGGGCACCCTTAAAGAGGCTTTGTCGAGCTTCAAACAAGAATTCCCCTATATCACCGTCAATTTGCAACAGGTGCCTTTCTCTGATGCTTTAAACAAATACAAGACCTTGGCTCAGGCGGGCAATGCCCCTGACATCTTCAGGGCAGAGATTGCCTGGACAACTGAATTGGCCTCCATGGGCTATCTCATGTCTCTCGATGCCTTTGTCGATCAAAAAGCCCAAGCTGATTTTGTACCACAATCTCTGGCTTATTCTCGCTACAAAAACCATATTTGGGGCTTGCCCCAAGTCACCGATTGTTTGGCCCTGTTTTACAATAAGCGCTTGGTGGGGCCCGAAGCGCCCAAAACCCTGGAGCAATTTTTGCGGCGCGGTCAAGAGTTGACGGATGCCTCTAAAAAGCAATATGCCTTCTTTTACCGTGGCGACCCCTATTGGTTTACGCCGTTTGTCTGGGCCTTTGGGGGCGATCTGATTGACAGCCAAACTCTCAAAGTCAAAATTGCCGAAGAACCTGCCGTCAAAGCTTTGAATTTTTTGATAGACCTGCGCAAGAAATACAAAATTGTGCCCGATTCTGTCGATTTTGCCAATGACTATGAAAATATGCAAATTGGCTTCAAAAATGGCCAATATGCCATGATTATCAATGGTCCTTGGTCTACCGCTGATTTGCTGGCGGGACCTGAATTCAAAAACCCAGAAAATCTCGGTATTGCCCGCATTCCTCAGGGGCCCGGTGGTTGGGGCTCGCCTGTGGGCGGGCACAATTATGTGATTGCCTCCAATACCAAAAAACTTTGGGCCTCTTGGGAAGTGATTCACTATTTGAGCCGTCCTGAGATTCAGGCCCGCTTTGCCCTCAAAAACAATTTATTGCCTACGCGCAAATCCACCTATGATTTGCCTGCTGTCAAAGCCAATCGCGTGATCCAGTCATTTAAACATGTGCTGGATGCAGCCAATACCCGGCCTGTGATTCCACAGTCGGGTGCCATTTTTATTGATCTTAAGCCCGCTTATCAGGCGGCGCTCTTGGAAGAAAAAGAGGCCGGTGCCGCCTTGAAGGAGGTTGAAGAAGCCTGGAAACGGCTTCTGAGCGCAGACTAAGATGTTAAAAGTAGAACGTCAGACCCCTTATCTTTTCCTCTTTCCTGGTTTTGGCATGATGCTCTTGTTGGTTTTTTTGCCCTTGTTCATCGGGATTGGCTTTAGTTTTCAAAATATTACCCAGCGCAATGCCTATGAACAGGTTTTTCGCGTGACCGAGATGCAGGCCGATGGGGCTGTGGCGGTGAAGACCGAGGTGTATCCTGCTACGGTCAAATATGTGGGTATCGAGAACTACAATAAAGTTTTTGCCAGCCGGGACTTTTGGAAGGTTTTTGGCCAAACCCTGATCTGGACCTTTACCAATGTCTTTTTTCACTTTGTGCTCGGTTTGGGCTTGGCCCTGATTCTCAATCAGCAGCTCAAACAAAAAGCCATCTGGCGGGCGCTTTTGCTGATACCTTGGGCTGTGCCTTCGTATATTACGGCCTTTTCCTGGCGCTGGCTGTTTAATGGTGACTATGGCTTTTTTAATTATATTTTGGCCAAATTTGGGATTGCAGGGGTGTCCTGGTTATCGGATTCGACCTGGTCGATGTTTGCGGTCTGTGTGACCAATATCTGGCTGGGTGTGCCTTTTATGATGATCACCCTGCTGGGCGGTCTGCAAGGCATTCCCAATGAACTCTACGAAGCCGCTCAAATCGATGGCGCCACCAAAGCACAGCAATTTTGGCAAGTGACCTTGCCCATGCTCAAACCGGTCGCAATGGTGACCGTTCTGCTGGGTATCGTTTGGACCTTTAATATGTTTAATATTATTTATCTGGTCACCCAAGACAATCCCCACACGGATATTCTCGCCACCTTTGCCTTTAAAGCCTTCTTTGTGCGCGGCGAATATGGCCTGGCTTGCGCCTATGCTGTGGTGATTTTGTTCATCCTCAGTCTCTTCAGCCTGCTCTATTTAAAAGTCAACAAGGACAACCAGGTCAGCGCTTGAGGTGATTCTGTGAGTGGGCCTGTGAAGGGTCTCGGGAATCGGCTTCTGTTTGTGCGCGAAGGGCCTTCACTGCGTTGGTGGGGGCTGGCTACTTTGCTCACACTGCTCTTGGCCCTGGCATGGCCTTTTGAAAGTTTGCGCTTGGCTCTGGCGGGCTGCCTTGCTCTGGTTTTTATTGTTGTGTCTTTGGCCTCTCCGCGCTTATCGGCACAAGCCGTGGCGCTTTTTGTCTTTCTCGGGATTCTCACTGCTGCGGAGGTTGGGTTTAGTTTTAAAGCCCCCCAACTCTTTGCGCTGTTGGCCCTGGTGGCCTACACCATTCGCTGGTGTTTGGGTTCACGTTCAGGGCAATCCTGGCCTTGGGCCTGGTGTCTGCCCTTTATTTGGATTGGCCTGTCCTGGTTGCCTTCGCTGGGGCGGTCGGAAACCGCGCATTTGGCTATGAGCCAGGATATGACGGGGATTCGCTTGGTGTTTAATTATGGGCTGCTGGTTTTGGCCGCAGGGGTCTTATTTGCCTCTGTGACAAGGCCCGAAGCACTTTGGAACCGGATCTATCTCCTGCTCTGTTCCTGTGCTCTCTCGTTGGCCGTGGGTTGGTTGATGCAAGTTGGTTTTTATACGGGCCTTTACAACCCACTTGAATATATTGGCAAACACGCTTCTCTGGTGGATTTTTATGGCCCGTTTTTGCGCATTTCGCCGGGGACCTTTGCAAATGAATATGGCGAAATATTGCAGACTGTGGGCATTTTATTAATCGGTTTGCTCTATCTCGACCCTTTGCGTTTTCAAGGGCGCAAGCGCCTCTTGCTGAATCTGCTTTTGGCCTGGGTGGTGGCATCATTGGTGATCAATTTTACCCGCGCCTCCTGGCTGGTCTTTGTGACCGGAGCCTTTTTTCTTTTGGCGTTGGCCCGACCCCCTTTTTGGCGACTCTGTCTTTTGGGCGGAATGTTTTATGGCATTTTTGCGGGGCTCTTTCGCTTGAGTCAATTGATCAGCGAAGCGGGATTGCTGGTGACGGTCGGGCAGCGCTTTGGGGAATTGTCGGATGTGACGGTGGAATCTGCTGGTCAGCGCTTGGAGACCTGGGGGTTGGCCTGGCAGTATTTTCTCGACAGTCCTTGGATTGGCAATGGGTTGGGCCGGTTTGTGGGTACCCACAATGTGCCTTTGCAATTATTGGCCGAAACTGGGATCTTGGGGCTTTTGGTCTTTTATGGGGCCATGGCCTGGATTCTTTGGACCTTTTGGAAAGCCTGGCGTTTGGCACAAGACCGCGCTTTAAAAGATCTACAAATGACTTGGTTGGTGGCCTTTGTGGGCTGTCTGGCCTTTGATTTGACCAATCATGGCATTTTCCATTTTGTCTTGTGGGTCTGTATTGCCCTGGGATTGGCCACAGCCCGACTCAATTTGAATCAATCCGGTGGGCAAAAACATGCTGACGGCTGAATTACTTGGCCTGATCCAGCCCGAAGATTTGGAACAGGCTGTTTGCCTCTGGCAGGGGCAGATTCAGGGCAAAGTCGGGGATACCGAAAATTTGGTCTACCGCTGCCAGGGAGAGCCCGACTTTGCCTTGCGTTTTGTACATCAAAGCCACCGCAATCAGTTACAATTGCAAGCTGAAATGGCCTGGTTAGAGACCTTGAGCCAGGCTGGGCTCTCTGTCTGCCAGCCATTGTTGAGTGAACATGATGTGTTGTTAGAGTGTCGAGAGATCGGTGGTGAGACCTTTTGGCTTTCAGCTTTTGCCTGGATTGCAGGGGAGCCGGTAAGCCGTGACGATCGCCAAAGCTGGAGCCCTGAATTGCTCCGGGCTTTGGGGGCTTTGGCAGCCCAGATGCATTTGCGGGCCCATGTTCTACCTGAGCCGCTTTATCTGGCCCGTCCGGATTGGGTGCCTTCTTTTTTTCAGCCGCACCAAAGCAAACTTGAATCAGCTTGGTTTTGGCGGGCTGTGGAAAAAGCCCAACAGGCTTTACATCTATTGCCCTCTGACTCTGACTGCTTTGGCCTGATTCACGGGGATATCCACAGTGGGAATTTCCTTTTGCAAGCGGGTCAAGCTTGGCTTTTTGATTTTGATGATTGTCACCGGGGCTGGTTTAATCAGGACTTGGCCCTGATTTTGTATTATATTGTGGGCGCACAATACACCCAGGACCCTGCCTTTGTGGCTTTTCTGATCCACTATTTACGGGAGGGATACTCAGCTGTGCGGCCCTGGTCAGAGACTTTTGAGACAGAACTTCCTCTGTTTTTTCACTGGCGCGATCTCCAGCTCTATGGCTTTTTACATACCCGCTGGCAGAGCGTGGCTGACATGCCCGAGCGGGCCCAACAAGCCCAAATAAATTTGGCTGAGCGGATTCAACACCCAGCGCCGGGCGTTTAGTCGCCGCCGCCAAACATATTTGAAATGGCCTCTGCCGCATCTTCGAACATTTTCCGCGTCAGTGGCGGGCCTTCGGTTACTTTTTCAATTTCTTTTTCGTGAGCCTGACCGCTGCGAATCGCTGCTTTGGTTCCTTTGATAAGCCCTTCGCCGATCAAAAAGGGAGCACCAGCGACACTGTATTCCAATCCCATCATCTTGGTTTTTAAGCCCGCTTTAAAACCTTCACCAAATGAGTTTTCTTCATTTTCAACAAAAGCCACACTGCCAGAGGCTTTTCCTTCAACTGTGACAGGATCTCCAGCATGGGCTTTGAGTCCTTTGCCAATGATCAAATAGTCCTGATCTTCAATTTTAATCCCAATCGTGTCGAAACCATCGGGATTGTCTTTGAGGTGCTGTTCTACTTCAAGCAGGGATTTGTCGCTGCGAACTTGGCGCAATTGGTAGTTTTCGAGGGCTTGGCCAGCCACTGAAATTTTAAAATCACTCATGTAGGTGCTATCCTTGTCTGTGTTCTGCTGTGATTATAGCCAAGAAGTGGCCTATTCTTTCTCTTTCACCTGGTAGCGACTTTGGGCTGTTTAACAAAAAACCCCAGAACGCAGTGTGGCTTCGGTTTGAGTAATCAGATCTTCTGAACCCAAGAGACTGGGGGGTTGGCATGAGTGCAGCCCAATTTGTAATTCATAACCCGATTGTATGGCCCTGGGCAGAAGTGACTGATAGAGGCCTTGGGCGACGGTCTCAGCTCCTGTTTCCAGGGTTTGGGGCAAGAGGATGGCCAAGGTGGTGGGGTCCAAACGGGCGGCCAAATCGGAACAGCGCAAGGGACTCATGTCTTTGAGCAATTCGGGAAAGATGCTGGCTGTATCTGTCTCAGACGCCGGGCCCACCCAGCGCAAAAGCAAGAGCGAAATACTCAAAGCATGGCGGTGAGAACGGCGCCACTCTTCATTGAGGCGTTCCTCAAAACAGCGCCGATTGTAAAGTCCTGTTGAGGAGTCCAGGGGGTTGATGGCTTCTAAGCGGGCATAAAGGCTTTGGACCTCTTGGGCTATTTGACGGCGCTCCTGCACGGCCTCTGCCATTTTGAGAGCCAATTTGAGGTGTTGGCTTAAGCTGCGGGGGTTCCAGGGGGCAAAGACAAAATCCAGGCGCCCGCCTTCGGGCCAATCTTGCTCTTGTTGGCTTTCGTCAACAAAGACCAAGGTGGGCAATTCCAGACGGATCAGGGGGTAGAGAACCTGCATCAATTGCACGGGTTGCAGATTGTCCGGTGAGAGCAAAAGCAAATCTGGCAGTGGCTCGGAGAGGTTGCTTAAATCTTCCCAGTTGGCATTTTGCCACTCAGCATTGGGTGCGAGCTCTTGGATCTGGGTTTGCAACAGGGTGCTTAATTCTGGAGAAAGAACAGAACGTATTTTCATAGCGGGTCTTAAATACACTTTTTTAATTCAGAATAGAGGTTATGAAACTGGCTTAACTATGCCCAACTGGGCAGATACAATGGGTTAAAAATGAATCTAAAAATTAGGGTATAAAAAACGATTTCAGAACGTTTTTTAAAATTAACCCAATCTTTATTCTAAAGTCTGACAGGCCCTTATGTAAAGTTTTCGCTACAAAATTAACCAAAACAGATGTGATAAAATACCAAGAATTCCGTTACCAGAACAAATACAAGACCAAAAATACAGGGCCATTTAAATCCAGCTATGAATCCCAGTTTGAATTCCCCCATCACTACTGCTGATCTTGATCCCAACCAATTTACGCCGATGATGCAACAATTTTTGGAGGTCAAAAGGCAATATCCCCACGCCCTTTTGCTCTACCGCATGGGTGATTTTTACGAGACCTTTTTTGAAGATGCCCGCACGGCTGCACGTGAATTGGAAATTACCTTAACGGCCCGCGACGGGGGGCAAGGCAAGCGGATTGATATGGCCGGTATTCCCTATCACTCTCTGGAGGCCTACTTGCCCCGTTTAATTGGCAAAGGTTATAAAGTGGCCATTTGTGAGCAAATGGAGGCCCCCAAACCCGGCAAATTGGTCAAACGCGAAGTGATTCGGGTGATTACTCCAGGCACTCTGCTTGAAGGGGCCCTGTTGCAAGAAAAGCGCAATAATTATTTGGGGGCGGTTTACCGTGCCAAAAGTGGCTTTGGTTTGGCCTATACCGATATCTCGACCGGTGAATTCCGCCTGACCCAAGCGACAGGAGAGGGCGCAGCAGATTTGATTCTGCGCGAATTGGCAGGCTTGGAGCTGGCAGAGACGTTGTTGCCCACCCGTTTGGGTTGGGGTGAACAGACCCTCGAAAACAGTGATTGGGCCTCGCTGATTCCCGATCCCCAGGGGGTGACTTGGGAATCACACCTGATTTTTGAGCCGCGCACGGGCCGCGATCGGCTCTTGCACCATTTTGGTGTGGTCTCACTTGAAAGTTATGGCTGCCAAGACATGCCTTTGGCCGTGGCTGCTGCGGGTGCCGTCTTGCATTATTTGAGCCAAACCCAAATGAGTGCTTTAAAACAATTACAGCCACCTGTGACTTATTTATTGAGCCATCTTTTGGTTTTGGACCGCAGCACCCGGCGCAATTTAGAGTTGACCCAGACCTACCGCGAAAACAGCTTTGCAGGTTCGTTGCTCTGGGTCTTGGATCAGACCCGTACGGCCATGGGGGGGCGCCTCTTGCGCAATTGGCTCAATCACCCCCTGTTGGATCGTCCAGCGATTGAAGCCCGTTTGGATGCTGTGCAGGCCCTGATGATGGAACCCAATCTGCGTTTTGATCTGCGTGAGCAGCTCGACGGCATACGCGATCTGGAGCGCCTCTCGGCCCGCGTCGCCACCCAGGGCGCCAACCCCCGAGAATTGCGGGCCCTGGCTGAGAGTTTGCTTCGCTTGCCCGCTTTGGCCAGCTGTTTAGACGGTTTAGATGCCTCACTCTTTCAGGCCCTGCGCGAGATTCCCTCCGAAGTGTTGGCCATGGCGCAGAAGGTTGAAGCCAGTTTGCAAGAGACTCTGCCCGTTAAAATCCAGGAAGGCGGGATTTTTAAATCGGGCCTGAATCCAGAGTTGGATGAATTGCGGGAATTGATGAGCGGGGGCAAGACCTGGCTCAATGAGTTGGAGCAACAGGAGCGAGAACGGACAGGCATTAAATCGTTAAAAGTGGGTTATAGCAAGACCTTTGGTTATTTTATCGAAGTGACCCAGGCCAATAAAGACAATGTGCCCTCTGACTATTTGCGCAAGCAGACCCTGACCAATGCGGAGCGTTTTATTACCCCGGCTTTAAAAGAGAAAGAAGCTGCCATTCTCAATGCCGATGAGCAGGTCAAGCAGCTGGAATATGAATTGTATTTGAATTTGCGCCAAGAAGTGGCGATTCACTTAAAAGAGCTACAGGCCTTGGCGGGCGCCACAGCAGCGCTCGATGTCTTGACTGCTTTGGCCGAGGTGGCTGTTCACAATCGCTATTGCCGCCCCCGTTTTCAGGCCTTGCCGGGCTTAAATATCCGTGGGGGGCGCCACCCGGTGATCGAAAAAACGCTGCCAGCGGGCCAATATGTGCCCAATGATGCCACCCTCAATGGGCATGACCAGCGTCTGATCATTCTCACAGGCCCCAATATGTCGGGCAAGTCGAGTTTTATGCGCCAAACCGGCCTGATTGTCTTGATGGCCCAGATGGGCAGTTTTGTGCCTGCTGAAAGCGCACAAATTGGCATTTGTGACCGGATTTTTACCCGCGTGGGGGCTGTCGATGATATCGCCACCGGGCAGAGTACCTTTATGGTCGAAATGATGGAAACCTCAAATATTTTGCACCATGCCACGGCCCGCAGTTTGGTTTTGTTGGACGAAATTGGCCGAGGCACCAGCACCTTTGATGGGGTCAGTATTGCCTGGGCGGTGAGTGAATATATTGCACGGGAATTACAGTCTCTAACTGTCTTTGCCACCCATTATCACGAACTCAATCGCCTGACTGAAAGTGTCGATGGGGTGCAAAATTACCAGGTGTCTGTGCAAGAAAATGCCGATGGGATTGTCTTTTTACACAAAGTGGTGCCCGGTGGCGCCGATCGCAGCTATGGGATTGAAGTGGCCCGCTTGGCTGGCTTGCCCTTGCCCGTTTTGGAACGTGCCCGTGGCCTGCTGCAAGATATTGAAAAGCGCAGCCGGATTCAGTCGGGACTGATGAAACGGAGTCGGGGGGATGCCCCGACACCCGAATCGGTTCAATTGAGTCTGTTTGAAGGATAGCCGTTAGGCCGTTGATTGCTTAACGGGCCACAAAGACCCGCGCTGAGCCACCGCCATAATGGGACTGCATTTGCGCGGCAATATGATCACTTGCTTCGAGCCCCTGGCCAAGATGGACAGAGATATGGCCACTTTCACTTTGGCCCTGGCCCCAGACCACAATTGCACCGATGGGCAATTTATTCATGTCTGCCGGAACGGGGATTTCGCGAAAACGGGGGTGGGCGGCCAGTTGATCGGCGGCCATATAGGCATGCATGCCCCAGAGAAAAGGAGGCAAATTGTTTTCAATTGCTTCGGCCACAGCGTTATAACATTGGCCGGTGGTGCCTCTGGCATTGGCGATTGCTCTGGCACTTTGGGCCATGGCTTTGGCCAGGGGGCTGCTGCCATCTTGGGCCTGTTCCAGTATTTTCAATGTGGTGGGTCCGACTTGGCCGGTTTCCGAAATCTTCCAGCACTTTTGAAAGGCTTTGACTTGGCCTTGGGTGGTGGGACCAAAGTTGCCACTTGGCGCGACACCAAATCCGGCTTTGCTCAACATCTTTTGAATTTCTTTGACACTGGTGCCGCTCTGGCCAAGGTCCATGATTTTTCCCTGGCGAATTGCTGCCAAAGAAGGGGATTCAAGCGTATCATCGACGAAGGCTTGAAGGGGAGCTGCTGAGGCTTTTGGCGTTTTTGCCTGTGCTGTAGTTTGTGCTGTTCCTGGCAGAAAGAGATCCTGGGGGGAGGAAAAAGGAGCCGGGGAAGAACTGGAAGAAGTCCCTGTGGATGTTCCTAAAGGCACCTTGAGTTGAGGCAGGAAAATGGGTTTTTCGGGGGTCTGAATCAGGCTTGAGCGATCAGATACAGCGGGATAAGACATGAGCAAAACTCCTTGGGAAAGTTAAGCAGTGTATCCAGACAAACCCCAGAAAAGATACCTGACCTAAAACAAACAAAACAATTCTTTTGCCAAAACTTAACCTTCTAAAGGGAACGTTAGCTTAAGAACAGGTTTTGAAATTGCCAATGGCTTTGCCTGTGTTAAGATTTTCTTAGTTTCTTTACAGGAAGGGGCTGGATTTTGAAAATTTTGGTGTTTGGCTCCACTGGCCGTCTCGGACGTAAAATTCTGGAATATGGATTGCAAGAGGGTCACGAGATGTTTGGCTTTTTGCGCAATCCTGCGCGTCTGCCTTTTCAGCACCCCCAATTACAGCTTATTCAGGGCGATGCCGAAGATCCCGAGGCGATTGAAAATGCAGTACCAGGCAAAGACCTGATCATTTCCTGTTTGGGGGTAAACAATCTCAAACCGCCCATTACTCTGATGTCGGACGCGGTCTTGTTCATGCTCGACGCCATGGTGCGTTTTCAGGTTCCGCGTATCTTGGCTGTGGGCGGAGCGGGTATTTTACAAGAGACTCCCGACCGCTTCAAAATGGAAAGTCCTGGCTTTCCGCCTTTTTTTAAGGCGATCAGCGAAGATTATCTGCGGGTCTATGAACTCTTAAAAGCCAGTGATCGCGAATGGACAATGATCTGCCCGCCGACCATGCCTGAGCGGGTGCGCACGGGACAGTACCGGGTTTTAGGCGATTATTTTCCCGAAGGTGGGCAACAGATCTTTGTTGAAGACGTGGCAGATTTTATTTTGAAAGAGATCCTGGCCCGGCAGTTTATGCGGCAAAGGGTGGGCATTGCCTATTAAATTTTGCTTCACACTTTGAGCCAAAAAAATCCCCCCAAAGAAAAATCCCACAGGGGATGGACCCATGCGGGAGAGGAGGTGTGACCGTACCAACCCGGAGGCTGTTGCGGTGTCAGACTGAGCCTGCCGAGGATCAAACAGGCTCAGTTTTAGAAGGCGGGATTCAGGACGTTTTTGTTCCCGAATTTATTACTGTTTAGTAAAATTTATGCAGCAACCAACTCTCTTTCTGATTTTTCCATTTTTTCTTCCATTTTGGGGCGGCGGCGGCCACCGAGCATTTGAAAGTTTTCTGCTTGGATATAATAGCGCTGACGGCGATTGCCTTCTGGGGTTTCCCAATGATCGACCCGCAATGCGCCTGTGACGCTGAGCAAATCGCCTTTATTCACGTAGTCCGACAAGATCTCTGCCTGACGATCCCAGAATTTGCAGGCAATCCAATCGGTCACTTCTTGCCCTTCCGCTTTGCCATGGCGGGGCACAGCCAAGCGAATTTCTGCCACGGTGCTACCGCTGGCGAGATGTTTGATCTCCTCTGCGACAGCATTTCCGACACGACCAATTACGATAATTTGATTATTTGAAGCCATTTTTTGACTCTCCTTTAAATATTTAATAATAATGTTGTTAGTTTCATCTGATTTGAATATCTTAATTTTTATGATTGAGTCATTCATTTCCGAATCACATATCTAACTTAACTCTTTTTGAATATTTGGACAAGCTATATTTATTGTTTTATGCCTATTTTTGATTGTTTTTGTTAAAAAAGCGTATGTTATCAAAGTGTTAATTGCATTGTTTGCGAAATTGCGCAGATCGGGCATTGATCTATCCCTGGTCACGAGCTGACAGATATACTGGAGGCAGGAGAAACCCGCATGCACCAACACTCACACCATGGCCATTCCCATGGGCACGGCCATTCCCACGATGCAAGTCAGCGCTTGGGCCTGGTTTTCTGGCTCAATTTGGGCTTTGCCCTGCTGGAAATTGGGGGTGGTTTTTTTCTTAACAGCATGGCCATTTTGGCCGATGCCCTTCACGATTTTGGCGATTGTTTGGCGCTTGGGCTGGCCTGGTACTTTCACAAATTATCGGGCAAAAAGCGCGATCGGCATTTTAGCTACGGCTACCGGCGTTTTTCGCTTTTGGCAGCGGTGATCAATGGCGTGATCCTGGTCGGTGGTTCGCTGTTAATTCTGCGTGAAACCCTGCCCCGGCTTTGGCAGACCCCAACACCTTTGCAAACGCCGGGTATTATTCTGCTGGCTTTGGTCGGGCTGTCGGTCAATGGCTTTGCCGTTTGGCGTCTGCGCGGAGGCCGTTCGGCCAATGAGCGCGTGGTGATATTGCATTTGCTCGAAGACGTGATGGGCTGGGCGGCTGTTTTGATCGGGGGAGTGGTGATGTATTTCACCCATTGGTATCTGCTCGATAGTCTCTTGGCTCTGGGTATTGCCACATGGGTGAGTTGGAATGCCCTGCGCGGCCTCTATCAGAATCTCGGTATTTTATTGCAGATGATTCCCGAAAATGTCGATCTGGAGGGTTTGCAGCAAGAAATTCAGGCCTTGGCAGGTGTGCTCTCTGTTCACGATTTACACTCTTGGTCTCTCGACGGAGAATTCAACATCCTGACCTTACATGTGGTGGTACAAGATCTGGGCTTGACCGCTGACAATTTGGCGCTTAAACAGACCATCAAGGCCCTGGCCCAAAAACGCGGAATTGATCACCTCACCCTGGAGTTGGAAGCTCCCTCCGAAGCCTGTGAGCTTGAGAATTGTTGAACATTCTGGGGATCTTAAACATTAACTCAAAATTCAGTTTAACTTAATCTCTTCTTAAATGCGAAGGCGCAAGTCTTGAACGGCTCTCAAGGATAAGTAGACTATCAAGATGTAGCGAGTTCAAAAAAGAGGAGAGAAGAGTATGAAACGGAGTCAGAAGTCAGCATTTACAATTACCCTTTTGCTGGCCAGTTTGAGCCTCACCGCCTGTGGTGGCCGCGCTCCCGGCGTGACTCCCGACGTGCTGCCCACCCAACCTCCTTCGATCAACCCATTGCCCCCTGTAGACACCGCTCCCATGACTCCCCCCGCTACCTATCCCACAGATCAATACCCTGTTGGCAATATGCCAACCCAACCCAGCCAAGTGGCCAACCCCAGTCTGGGTCAATACGAAGTCGATCAAGATTCTTTCTTAAATGAATGGCAAGGTCGTGGCATCGCCGTCAGCGGTGGCAGCATTTATATCGCCGCCGTGGATACCCGTGGCCTCTCCAAAAAAGGCACCATCGTCAAAATGGACGCCAATACTGGCAAAAATTGGAAAAATCTGGGCTCCAGCCTCCTGGGTCTGAGCCACAAAATGTATGACACCTTGCAGGGTGTGGCCCTGGCCGGTGGCAATCTCTTCGCCCTGGATGCCAACAAAGGCATGTACTCATTGAGTGCTTCTGGCGGCAATATCAAAGAACTCAAAGGCACCGGCGGGATGGACCTGGCTGGTAGCAATAATGGTATTTTCGTGGCGGCCAACGGCATGCTCGAACGCAGTGATATGAGCGGTATGGCCCGTGCTCCCATGAATGGGATTCCCGCGCTGGCTGGCATCGGTGCCAACAGCCGTGGTGAGGTCTTTTTCATCGCCAATGGCCGTATCGGTGTTTTGGATCTGAATGGCATGCCCCGTGATGTGATTATGCAGGGTTTGGTCAATCCGCTTGACGTAGCGGGTGATGGCCGTACCGGTGATATTTATGTGCTCGAACAGGGTGGAATCAAACGCTTCAGCATGAATGGCCAATTGCTCTCCAGCTTTGCCCACAATGCAGCACAGCCCACCAGCATCGCCATTGATGAATCTGGCAATGTCTATATTTCAGACTTTGGTACCAGCAATAAAGACAGCAAAATTCTCAAATTTGGCCCTCCCAACGGCAGCGGCATGGGCATTCCCGGCAGTGATCCTTATGCCACCCCTGGTTATGGTACGGCCCCTGCTTATGGCGGTGGTTACGGCACTACTCCCGGTTACGGTACGACCCCTGGTTATGGCGGTGGTTATGGTACCACCCCCGGTTACGGCACGGCTCCCGCTTATGGGGGTGGCTACGGAACTACTCCCGGTTATGGTACAACCCCCGCTTATGGCGGTGGTTACGGCACAACCCCCGGTTATGGAACCGCTCCTGCCTATGGCACTTACGCGACGCAACAAGGTGCCGCTTACGCACCTGCTCCCCAAACAGCTACTCAGGGGCGTCGCTACTAAACAAAGTTTTTTGATTCTCTACTCTACGCTATTGGGCGGGCATTATGACCCGCCTTTTTTCTTTTTTGCCGTAGGCCAGGCCCTTTTCGCAGCATGATGCTGTCAATCGGGCGTTTGAAGCCTCACATCAACAGATTAAAAGCCATTGAGTCGCGGGTCATCAGGCGGGGGTACTTCAGCTGCGCGAGCAGATGGGCAATACTGGCTGGATAGCCCAAGGGCAAAACTTTCGGGCCAGCAATTAAGACCCGTTCCAGTACATGTTTGCGCATGAGAAATAGTCCATCAGAGAGCAAGGGCAAAGATTCTTGGCGAATATGGGGTACTTTCTCTGTGTAGTGTTTCCAGCTTTGCTCCACCTGTGGCATCGATTGCACTTTAAAGGGCAAATGCTGAGCGGGAATTTCGGAGTTGTGTAAAAGGGTGGACACCATTCCCACATGGGGGTCACTTAAATAGGGCAGGGTTTTTAAGAACCATTCTGGTGGGACCAGTACCCCTGCATCGATGCCCAAGACCAGGCTGCTGCGCATTTGTTTGAGCAAATGCAAAAGTTCTGGGAAATAGGTTTGTGATTGTGGGGCATACCATGTATACGGTTGGTTCTTGAGCCATTTAATTGTATCTGGCGGGGCTTCTGGGCAAATGATCAGCAGATCTCCCCAATCTTCGGGATGGCTGAGTCGCATCAGCCAATCGAGGGTATTTTGTAAATAGAGGGGGTTGGTATAACATCTCACCAATAAGGTGGTGCGAAAGCGGCTGAGCAAGAGCGGAATTTTGCTCAATTGGCGGTTAAAATCCAGTGGCCGCATGCCTGTAAAATAGGTCACGGCTTCTTGTTGGTCGATCTGAATCAGACGTTGAATGATCTGTTTGGAGGAGGTCGCAAATGAGAAGCCACGAATCAGCGGTGGGTGTTGATAATAAATCTGGGCCAGGTCGCTGTCCTGGTCGGTGATAAATAAAACGGGCAGAAAGTGTTGCTTTGCGAGGCGGCAGGCCTGATCCAATTGCAATAAACTGCCCAAGACAATCAGATCCAGTACCCCTTCAGCGGGGAGACTGTTCAAAATCTCATGACCGGCGCCGCGCAGCAGACGCAAAAACTCAGGATCTATGCTGCTGCGATCCAGAATCAGGCAGCGCAGTTTGAGACTGGGCAAAATATCTTTTTCGGGGACCAAGGTATAGGGCTCGCTTGGGAATTCATAATGGGAGGGAGCGATGCGCCGGAGCAAGATATCTGGATTTTGGACAAAGGGTTTGAGTTTGGCCATGCGTTTCCAGGTTTCCCAAATGCCTTGTTTCTCAGACAAAAACAGCCCGCCCGCTTGTTTGAAGGTGTCTAAGCGAAACAGCACCCCAGGACCCAAAAAATTGCGAGACAGCAATTCGGTATAACGGTAATTGGGTTCCGAGTGAAAGGGATGATGGGCGTTTGAGGCTCCCTGATGGTTGCCGCAAAAGGAGCCCCCAGAGGTGGGGTTGCGCAAGACTGTCATGAGCATCGCCGTTAAAAATGTGGGTGCATAAAAATAATTGGCATAGACCACCGCATAAAACGTCGCAGGTTTGCTGTGCTGCATGGCCAAATTTAAAGCTGCAATAAAATGCTGTGGCTGTTGGGTTTCGACAATTTTGATGCGGGGATCTTTTTGGTACTTTAAGACCTCCGCTGTGGCCTGATCCTGACTATCCACCACCAAGGTGATGGTAAAAAGGTCATGGGTTTGGCTCAAAAGTGAGCCCAGGGATTTAGACAATGAATCCGCCTGATTCCAGGAGGCCATAAGCAGACCGACACGCGAGTTAACGGTTCTGAGTGGCCCTGTACTCACCCATCAAGACCCTTTCTAGAGATAGTCAAATTCTAACCAGCCAATCCTGACGGTATCACCCGAAGAGGCGCCCGCCTCTTTGAGAGCGTCGATCACACCCATTTTTTCCATTTGTTTGTGAAAACGCTGTAGGGCACGGGAATCCTGAAGATCTGAGAGATTTAAGAGGCGTTCCAATGCTTCACTTTCCACCACATAAATTTCTTTATCGAGGAAGACTTCAAATTGACTGAAGTCCTTATCTGGACGCGGTAAGGATTCGGGTACCTCCAATTCACTTTCGGGAATCGGTGGAAAGAGTGCCAACTGTTGTTGGATTGTGCGAATAAGTACCTGGGTACCCTGCTGGGTTGCGGCTGAAATGACCTGTACCGGCTCACCTGTGAGCTTTTCAAAGATCTGTTTTAACTCTTCGACTTCTTCAGGCAGCTTGAGATCTGATTTGTTGAGTACCAAAATCTGTTTCTTATCGCTGAGTTTGGCGGGATAATTGGCCAGTTCCTTTTGGATCACACGGTAATTTTCAACGGGGTCAGGATCGGACATATCCACCAAATGGACCAGCAGACGGGTGCGTTCGACGTGCCTGAGAAAATCATGGCCGAGACCAATTCCTTCGCTGGCACCCTCGATCAAACCAGGGATATCTGCCATCACAAAACCGTCCCCTTCGGGAAACCGAATCGAACCCAAATTGGGGCGCAAGGTGGTGAAGGGGTAATTGGCTATTTTGGGCCGAGCAGCCGAAACGGCTGCCAAGAGTGAGGATTTGCCAGCATTTGGCAACCCCACCAAACCAACATCGGCAATGGTTTTCAGTTCGAGCACCAGCACCCGCTGAACACCGGGTTCACCCGGTTCGGCATATCGGGGGGCCTGATACACAGCCGTGACAAAATGGGCATTGCCTTTGCCCCCTTTGCCGCCCGGAGCAACAATCACACGCTGACCTGCACGGGTCAGGTCAAACAGCATTTTCCCACTCTCTTTGTCACGAACCTGGGTGCCTGGTGGCACCAGAATCACGAGATCTTCCCCCCCCCGGCCATGCAAATTCTTAATCCCGCCGTTTTTGCCGTGTTCGGCTTTAAAGCGGTGTTGATAGCGAAAATCAAGCAGGGTGTGTAAATTTGCACTGGATTCAATAATCACAGCTCCGCCACGTCCACCGTCGCCCCCTGAAGGGCCTCCGTTGGGCACGTGTTTCTCACGGCGAAAAGCAACGGCACCGTTGCCTCCATCTCCACTTGAGACGGTAATTTCTGCATGGTCAATAATTTTCATTTGCTGCCTCCTTGAAGGTCAGCCGCAGCCCACTTAGGAGCGTTTGCGGGCCAAAAGTTTCCAGAGCACAAGACCCCCTAGACCCATTGCCACTCCCAATTTGAGTGATTTTTTGGGATCTTTACCCGTAAACTGGGAGTTCGTTTTCAGGTACTCTCCAATTTTGGCTGGGGTCATGGCGGCGAGTGCGGTCAATGCCGGTGGGGCATTTTTAGATTGATGTAAGCTCAAAGCGAGCAGATCGTCCAGATTTTTATAGGTCTGTGTCTCAATTTTGCGGGCATGAACCCCCCACATGTTTTGCATAAAGCCAAACAGGGGAGAGTGTTCCAAGGTCCAGAGCAATTGAGACAAGGTATTCCCACTGACATACTCCAGCACTTTGTATTTGACGGGAATAAAACCCAGGTCTTTTTTTGTGACCGCAATGGCCTCTTGTAGGCCTTGGGCGGCCAGATTGAGTAATTTTTTGTTTTGACTGAGATTTTTGAAGGAACAATCCGCCAAGTGGAAGGCGGCCAACAATACGACCAAAGCTGCGCTGGGGAAACGCACTTCGGCTTCGAGATCATTGACCCCTTTGCTGGGGATGCCCCCTCTTTGCAATAATTGCACGATCTGATCGCGAATTTGCAGGGTCTCATTAAACGGTGCGCCAATCAAGGTGGGCAGGGCTTTGGGGGCCCAATATTCCACTCGCCCTTCGTTAATATATGCTGAAAAGGCGGGGGCCCCCGGCACAATCACCAAATCAGGCAGGGCTCTGAAAACCTTGAGGGCGTCTTCCCGTCCTGGCTGAAAGGTCACCAAAACCATGTGTTCTGCTTGGGCAAAACGGGATTTGATTTGGGGCAGGGTGGCATCCAATTGGTCGCTGCGGACACAGAGAAAAAGTGCATCATACTGAGCATCTTCTGGGATTTCGGTCAGCAATTGCGGGGCGGCAATATGCAGTTCGGTTTCCGAGGAGCGGTTATACAAGGTAAAACCTTTGCTTTCAAAGGCCTCTTTTTGATAGGGGCGAACCCAAAAACTGACATCACACCCACTTAATCGTAGGTGAGCACCAATTACTTGACCAATGGCGCCAGCGCCGAGAATAAGAACTTTTTGTATCTGCATGATGGGGCATTATAGCAAAAAAATCTGTCTACGAACAGGGAATCAGCCTTTGATTTGCGACTCCCTCCAAGTCTGAGCAAAAAATAGATTAAAATATAAACATGATGAAAAAAATACACACTGACTTTTTTCACTGCCGCGCTGGGCTAAAGGGGATCGCCTTGGCCGGTTTACTGGCATTAATGCCAGTGAGACCTGCTTGTGCTCAGTCTCCATCCTTTGCAGAGCTCTTGATGAATGTGACCGCTGATGGCGTTTTGGATCGGCAGGATTATAAACAGATTCGCTTAGAAGCCAAAAAAACGGCCCAGATGGATCCTGAGGACCAGCAACTGTCCCGCCATTTTTTGGGTTTTATCTCTAAACACAAACAATTTGTGAAAATTACCTATCGGTTTTACCGTTCGAGTAACGACGCTACCCGCTTGGACTTTTTCTTTGCCCCCAATTACACCGAAACCGAGCAAGTGCCCGGCAATACCTGGCCGGAAGTGCTCTCGCATATTTCTCAAAACGATACCTTGGCAGAAACCCAACAGGATCGCTTTCGCTGTGGTGCATCAGCTCTATTAAGTGCCCATTTTTTGCTCAAGCAGGAGTTTTCAACGGCATTTACACTGATTGGTGTGCCCTTAAAATTACCCCGGCCCACCTATCAAGAGGTTCATTTGGCCCAGGAGGCGTTGTATAACTATGCCAATAGCGATGGCAAACCGGGACTGGTCTCAGCGGTACGTTACGCCATTTATCCCGATGGTCGGGTGTCCAACCCCGTCTCAGAGGGGGAAATTCAAAAAGGTGCTGATCTGCTCAAACTCAATTTAGAACCTCTGATTGGGGCTACCCGTCAGACCCTGCATCAGCGTAAAGAGGTGGTGCAGCGTTTTTGGCGCAAATACCCGCAAGGGGTTCTCTTGGTGGGGGTGTATCTCGATGATCAATCGGGTGACGTTTTCCCGCCTTCTCGCAGCCAAATTCAAAATCACTTTATGTTGGTTTTTCGCCAAAAAAATGATTATTTCTGGGTCAACAGTGGTGTTTCTGACAATGGTGGCGGTCAGGCCCTTAAAAAAATGTCAGTTGCAGATTTGCAGCGCTACCTCTACTCGACCACAGCCACTCTGCAAGGGGCCACTCTGGCCGCTCAGTAATGCTTGCCAATTTCCCCCAAAGAAAAAACCCCGGAACAATCCGGGGCCGTTGCGTAGAGAGTTAAAAAGGGAAAATTTATACTTCGAAGTCTTTGGCACTCAAGGGTTGGTTGAATTGGACTTCGGGCAATTTCAGCGAGTAGACCAGTTCTTCACCGGCATACATTTCGTGGATGCGAACAAAATAGGTTTCCATATCGATGCCCAATAACTCTTTTGTGATTTGGGGATCAAAGTGGTTCTGGGTCTGGTACTCAAGTACCGCTACTTGGCGTCCATTGACGGTGGTTTTGCCCAAGAGTTTGGGGTTCAGTTCGGGGCGTACCAAGCGGCTAACAATAGCCAGGGTATCCACCTGATCCAGGCGATAGCTGCGGCGTGAAGTGACTTTGTCATCACTCATGGGCAGGGTCATCTTCATGAAACTCATCGCACCACCAGGACGGCCTGTGATTTGGTCAATTCCACTTTTATAGGTCAGTTTTGCATCTTTAAACAGGCTATTGGTGTGCTCAATCAGGTGCATTTTGCTGGTGCCGGGTTTTTGGAACCAAACTTTGATTTTTGCTTTAACAGGGCCTTTGCCTGCTTTTGTTTCAAAGACGTCGGCCACGGCCACGTAATTTTGGATTTTGTCAAAACTGGCTTTGGCTTTGCTTAAAATGGTTTGGGTCATGGACATGGCCGGAGCTGCAGGTTTTGCAACAGGCAGGGGAGCTTTGGTGGCTGTGTTGGCACGGGCTACTGTGGTTGTGGTTTTGACGGGTGCTTTGGCCGTGGTCGCCGCTGAACGGGTGACGGGAGCGGCACCCTGCTGGGGAACAGAAGAGAAGTTGGATTGTTGCTGGGTGGCATTGCCCATTGCGGTGTTGGGAGTTCCTGCCATTTGGCCCTGGTTGGGGGTGGTATAGCTGTAATTGCTGGGCTGTTGATAAAGATTCTGTTGGTAGTTGGCGCCATTGGCACCCATCTGGGCTGCACCGGGCTGGGTCATATAGGGATTATAAGCTTGGGTTTGACTTTGGCTGCCACAGGCAGTCAGGATTAAGGTGGCGGTAACCATCAATTGCTTTTTCATTTTCTCTTCCTCTCTTCTCATACGCTGTTCGATAAATAGGTTATGGCCCCAAAGGTGATTTAACTTTCTGAAGATAAGACTAGGCTTTAATTAAGATTGAATTAAAGCTGGTAAAACAGCGATGACGAGGAATGTCAGATAAAACGAACCGCTCCTGATTTGTTTCAGGAGCGGTTAGAAAAGGTTGTTGTTAAAGGGTTTTAGCTAAACTTGTCAAACATCAGGCCTTGGATTTGACGGACGTGTTCTTGCATTTGAATGATCTGCCGGGCGGGAATTTCGCGAATGACTTCGCCGGTCTCGCGATCAAAGAGCTCAACGTAAAAGCGATTAAGCGATTCGATGCGCTGAATATTTAAACCAATTGAAAGGGGTTTGATGACCTGATCGAGTTTTTCAACTGCACCGTTGAGACCCTGTTCTTCTTCCTGGGTCAAGGGTGTCGTGTCTACTTCATTTGATGTATTTTCTGGCAGTTGGGGGTGGGGACGGGGCACTGATGCCAATGTGGCCTGAGCAACACTTTGCCTTGCCAATTCGGTCTCCACCGATGTTAGACCTGATACGCCTGAAAAATCTGTCATACAATTCCTCCATGGATAGACAGTTTATGCTGTCTCCGACTTTTTCCCAAAAGAAAAGGGGTCTTTGCACCTCGTTTTGGAATTTGAAACCAAGTTGAAAGAAGGAGGCACATGACATCTTTAAACCTAGTATTATTTTAACACTTTTTTTGGAATTAGGCCAATATATCCAATAATTAGGCACTAAGTCTTTTTTTATAAGTTTATTATCGCATTTTGGCCCTGAACGATTTTTTTCGCTCAGGGCCTTTGCTTTAATAAACGGTTTTAGCCGCCCAATAGATTCAGGGCAGATTGGGGGGCAATATTGGCCTGGGTCAACACAGAGGTGCCGGCCTGAACCAAAATTTGCGCACGGGTCAAATTGGCCGTTTCTGCAGCAATATCTGCATCGCGAATGCGCGATTCAGATGCGGCCAGATTCTCTCTGGAAACCTGCAGGTTCTGAATGGTGTATTCGATCCGGTTTTGGAAAGCCCCCAAGCGCGAACGCACGGTGTTGACATAATCCAAAGCAGCATCGACGGCGCCAATGGCGTTTTGGGCTTTCACACGGCTGTCTTCGTCGCTGGTGCCCAAAACATTGATCGTCTCAAGACGCAGGGCAGCCCCACGCAGATCTTGAACGCCCATTTTCAGGAATTGGCCTTCGTTGGCACCGACATGGAAGGTCAGCGATTGATCGGTGGTTACAGCGGCCCGACGGGCAGTGACCTGAACCAAAGCTGTTTTGCCAATATCTGCCAGCGAAATGGAACTGGCGTTGATGGCCAATGAACCAATCACAGCCCCGCCGACAGTTAAATCGATCGAGGTCGGAGCGGTGGCGGTGGAATTAAAGAGTTGAATGGTGGTCAACACGCCATCCACCGAAGAACGCACTTCGATGGCGACGCTGACTGGGCTGGATGCACCACCGAGTTGGTAAGACACAAATTTGACCTGGAAGGCCGTGTCGAGGGTGGCTCCGGTTGTGGAGACATTGGCAGCGCTGATAAAGGTGGCCAGCGAAGGCACTGTGGCAGCGGTATCACCCACACGCACGTTTTGCTTGATGTCGATTTCGGCATTTTGGGCAAAGGTGGCCTGAGAAATAGAACCGTCGAGCAGGGAGCGGGTGTTGAACTCGGTGGTTTCAGCAATGCGGGTCAGCTCCAGGCGGAGTTGGCCAATCTCTTCTTGGATCTTGGAGCGATCAGAATTGACAAGGGTGTCACCCGCAGCCTGGATCGAGAGCTCGCGAATGCGCTGGAGAACTTGAGAAGTTTGGTCAATGCCCGATTCAGCAGTGGAAATTAAATTCCCTGCATCCTGGGAATTGGCAATCGCCTGGGTAAAACCGCGAATCTGGGTGCGCAGTTTTTCAGAGACCGCCAAGCCAGCCGCATCATCTGCAGCACGGTTGATGCGCAGACCTGAAGAGAGGCGTTCGAGGGTTTTGTTCAGCTGTTGATTGCTGAGGGCCAGATTCCGTTGGGAATTGAGAGAGGCAATATTGGTGTTAATCCGAATAGCCATAAGACGCGTTTCCTCCTTGAAACATACAATTTAATCCGTTTTAGTCGATTAAAAGAACCATTAAAAATCGTTCATCTTGAACGACTGCTTATAGCATAACAGGCCTATCTGATTAGATCAACCCTCTCAAGTGCTGAGATAGCTCGCTTTTCAAGCTCTTTTTCTTTGAGTTGCTTTTCAATGAAAAAGCACAGTATGATAACAGCATGTTTCAGCATGGTAACAGCATGCGTAACAGTATATTTTTAAGAAAGCAGAGACTCATAGCCGTGGTTCAGGTATTGCAAGTCGCATCATCTTCTCAGCCCTCTTCCGTTGCCGGTGCAATCGCGGGTGTGATCCGCGAACGGAAACTCTGCGAACTCCAGGCCATTGGCGCTGGAGCTATCAATCAGACGATCAAAGCCATTGCCATTGCGCGGGGTTATCTGGCCCCTGCTGGGATTGAACTGATTTGTACCCCGGCTTTTGCAGACATTCAGATCAATGGCGAAGAGCGGACAGCTATTCGCTTTAAAGTTGAAGTCCGACCTTAAGCGTTATTTCTTTAAACGCCTTTTTCACGGATCCGGGGATCCAGGCCAAAATAACTCATGTCGACCAATAAATTGATCAACACAAACGTAAAGGCAAAGATCAAGACGCAGCCCTGAATCACAGGGAAATCGCGGGCATTCACGGCATTGACCACGTACGAACCGAGGCCATTCCAGGCGTAAATCGTTTCGGTTAAAACTGCTCCACTGAGCAAGAGGCCCAATTGCAGGCCGGTGATCGTGGTAATCGGAATGGCGGCGTTGCGCAAGGCATGATGCAGAATGACACTCAGGCGAGACACGCCTTTGGCTTTGGCGGTTTTTACATAGTCCTGCTCTAAAACATCCAACATGCTGGCGCGGGTCATGCGGGCAATAATCGCCGTGGGCACTGTCGCCAGGGTAATAGCTGGCAAAATCAGGTGATGCAGGGCATCGGCAAAGGAATACAGATCCCCCGCCAAGAGGCTATCGAGCAAATAAAAGCCGGTAATGGGCTGTAATTCGCTGATAATACTCAAACGGCCCGAAAGCGGCACCCAGCCCAATTGGGCTGAAAAAACCATCATCAAGAGCAGTCCCAGCCAGAAAATTGGCATTGAAACACCCGTGAGGGCACCGATCATCGTCAGGTTATCGATCCAGGTATTGCGATAGACCGCTGCCACAATCCCTGTGGATATGCCCACAAACGCGGCGATCAACATGCTGGCAAAGGCCAACTCAATTGTGGCGGGAAATTTCTGAGCCACCTCGACCAAAACAGGGTTATTGGTGACAATCGAGTCACCCAGACTGCCTTGGGTAAAGATTCGGCTGAGGTAGCCAAAATACTGGACCAAAAAGGGCTTGTTCAGACCGAGTTGTTCGCGCAAGCGCTCCAGGGCCTCTTGGGTGGCACGTTCGCCCAACATAATTTGGGCCGGGTCACCGGGTATCAGGCGCACAGAAATAAAGACGATAAAAGAGACACAGAGGAGAATCAGGGCCATTAGACCCAAACGCCGAATCAGAAATCTGAAAATCACGGAATTACCTCATTGCTCGGACTGTGCGCAAAATACCAGATACGTACCAGATACGTAAAAAAGCCGATGAGGGGGATTGAACCCCTGGCCTACTGTTTACGAAACAGTTGCTCTACCACTGAGCTACATCGGCGCATTGGATAAACTCCAAACGCAAGGTATTTTAACATATTCCCTCGGCTGTGCGCAGGCTTTTGGCATCGCCTGTTGGTGGGGGATTTCCAGCAAGTTGCAGGGCCAACAGTATTGCCAGGCTGACCTGAACACGCAGATCCGCCAAAGGGAAGTCGAAGCAGGCAAAGACCCCCAGCGCCAGCCATGCTGCTTGTATCTCAGGTTGTTTGCCTGCATTCAGAAACAGCCTGAGAGAGACATAAACCAGACAGAGCGTAAAGAACAGCCCGCTTTCGACGGTAATTTGCAGCAGGGCATTGTGTAAATGGGCACTGCCGCGGTCGGCAAGTTGGTAAGCTGGGTAGTACTGTTCAAATTGCAATAGGCCTGTGCCTGTCAACCAAAAATCTTGAAGCATCCTGAACCCCGCCTGCCAAATCTGAAGGCGCAGTTCGTTGGTGCTGTGTTCAGCTGCAAAAAGGGTCTGGATCCGGGTCTGAACCTGGGGCAAGAGCAAGAGGGCCGTTTCTGAGGCCAGGCTGACGAGACTTGCGCTACGCAAAGCAGGTGTTGCTGTGAGCAAAAGCAATTGGGCGGCCAAGAGCGCCAGCCAGGCGCTACGTGAAAAGCTGATTCCTGTTGCCACAAGCAAGAGCAGACAGAATCCGACCCAGATCAGCCGCTTTTGCCAGGGACGGGACTGTGTTGCTTCTTTTAGAGCCAGTGGCCAGCCCAATGCCATCAGCAAACCCAGCAAATTGGGATTTAAGGCCGGGCCACCTGCACGTTCTGTGGCTGGGGCCAAAGAGAGATCGAGCAAATAAGGCCGATCAAAAAAGGGCAATTGCCAGAGCTGGAGATGTCCGTGCCAATGGCCAAAATAATTGAACAGGGCCACTCCCGCCAATCCCCCCAGGCCACAGAGCAAAAATTGGCGCAGATAAGCCGCTTGGAAACTGCCCCTGTGCACGGCATGGATAAAGACATAACATATCCAGAGCGGAAGTAAATAATGGCTGATGATTCCCGCCAGATGATGAAGGGGATAGCGGCTGCAAGAGAAGGTCAGGGTGCTGCTCAGGAGCAGCAGACCCAATAAGATTTTTTGACTGGCTGAGAGCTGTTGCAAATAGCGTACGGAGCTTGAATGGGGATGTAAAAAAGTTTCTTTAATCAGGCCCAATAATAAAATAAGCCCCCCCAGCAAAGGGGCCAGAGGCATCAAGACCAGGGCTAGACCTGCAAGCAGCGTGGACATGGCTGATATTTGTCCCAGCGATTATAGCTCCAAAGCCATTCGCTTGGGTGTTGGTGAATTGTCTTTTCGATCGTTTGGTAGAGGGTTTGCAGCAGAGCCGTGGCATTTTCAAATTGCTCCACTTCTAGACCTGGAAAAAATTCGATCAGGTGGGTGCCAGCTTGGCGGTAGGTAAACACGGGCACGATCAGGGCCCCGGTTTTTTGGGCCAAAAAATAAGGGCCTTCGGGCATCGACACATAATGTCCAAAAAAGGAGCCAAAGATCTGCTTGCTTTCGCCGTGTTGGTCTATCAATAATCCGAGCACGGCCCCCTGTTTGAGGGCCCGCAAAATTGGACGCAGCCCACTGAGGGTGTCATTGTAATCGGTTTTTACTTTGGCATAAGCCCGACTTTGTTTAAAAAACTGATCAAAAGCGCTTACACTGGGCCTTTGCACCAGGGCGTGTATCTCAAACCCCGCTTGGCCCAAGACAGCGGGAAAGAGTTCCCAGCAGCCCAAATGGGCGGAGACCAAGATCACCCCTTTGCCCTGAGCATAAGCAGACAAAAAATGTTCATATCCCTCCAATTGGGTGGGGGCGGGTTGAGAACCCTGCGCAAAGAGGCGAAAGCGCAAAAGGGTGACGATTGAATCGACGAGGTTTTCGATATGTTTGCGGGCCAAGGCACTTTGCTCTCTGGGAGCCAGTGACAGGGCTTGAGCGATATTGTTTTGAATAAAATGGCGGTGGCGACTCAGCTTGTACAGCCCAAAGAGAAACCCGGCAACACCTTTGATCATGATCTGGCGTTGCCGGGGAGAACTCTTACAGGCCCAGTAGCTGAGCACATCCAAGAGACGTGTCAGCACCGTACGCGTACTGACGTCTCAGTTTAAACAGACTGCTCGACGGGGGCTTCTTCGCTTTCTTCTGCTGCAGTTTCAGGAGCTGCTTCAGTGACAACTTCTGTGGCTGTTTCAGCTGCAGCTTGGGCAGCTTGTTCAGCAGCCAATTCAGGTGAAACCACCACATCGTTGTTTTCCATGACCCAATCGATGATTTTAAAGCTGAGCAATTCATCCATCAGGGCCACCATGCGGTTTTCCTGTTCGAGCTGGGCCTTGACCTGCTCAACGGGAATTTCATGGGTGTCGGCCAATTCTTGGATTTCGGCATCGACTTCTTCCTGGCTGATGCTCAGACCCTCTTCGCGGGCCACGGCACCGAGTACCAAGGTGGTTTTGATGCGTTGACCAGCGGTCTCTTTTAATTCATCCCGTTGCATCCAGTGGATCAAAGAAGCGCGCATGGTCTGCTCCCCGACCTTTGCATTGGCCAATTGAGCGCCTTCGCTCATTTGCCACATGGCATAGAGCTCGCGGTTCAACATGGATTCGGGGATGGCCACCTGGGCATTGGAAACGACTCTGTCGAGTACTTTTTGTTGTTTTTGGACTTCATTTTGCTCTTCAATCGCTTCGCTCAACTCTTTGCGGATGCGCTCTTGCAATTGTTCCAGGTTTTCGAGTTCGCTGTGAACGGTGGAGGCAAAATCGTCATCGACTTCGGGCAATTCGACTTCTTTGATCTCATGGACGTGGATTTCAAAGTGAATCTGTTTGCCGCGCAGATCTTCGACATAATAGTCTTCAGGGAAAGTCAGATCAAAGGACTTTTGCTCATCGACATTCAGACCGACAACATGATCGGAAAAGCCTTTGACAAAGCTATCTTCGCGCAGTTCAAGGGTCATGTCTTTGGACTCACCCAAATCAACTGACTCGCCTTCGATCGAGGCTTCGACGTGCAGGGTCATCAGATCGCCGAGTTGAGCTGGACGGCTATCCACGGGCAGCAGAATCGCGTGCTCGCGGCGCAGGTGCTGAATCTGCTCATCGACTTTTTCATCGCTCAGGCTGTCTTCTTCGGCAATCGCAACAGTCAAACCTTTGTACTGGCCCAGAACGACGTCGGGGCGAACTTCGACCACAGCCTTATAAATAAAGTCTTTGCCCACTTCGGCCTGAACAGCCTGAACTTCGGGTTCGGCAATCGATTCAATCTGTTGGTCAGCCAGCGCTTGCTGGTAAGAATCACCCATGGCGCGCTGAAAAATATCGCGTTTGATTTGATCGGTGTCGAGATTTTGTTCGATCAGATGTTGGGGCACTTTGCCTTTGCGGAAGCCTTTGAGTTTTAAACCACGGCCATAATAGTTCAGGGCGTTGTTATAGGCCTCTTGAAGTGGTTGGCCCTCGACTTCGATTTCGAGATGAATTTTATTTCCTTCTTGCTTTTCGACAGTAACTTTCACGGTTTCCTCCGATTGGTCGACATTCATGTCTTGTGTCCCAGATTTAAGTCCAGGTTTGGTCTGGATTAGACCCAGAAAATAGGCCCCAAAATAGGGCCTGGTATAGATTCTGGGCTCAAAATTTAGCTATGCTGCTTGGGATAGGGCTTGGACAGCATTCTACAGTTTAACTCCAAATCCTCCCAAGTGCCACGGTTTCACTGCCAGAGTCGGGAATTTTAAACAGTGAAGTGTTGGGTTCTCGGTGTTAGGCAACAGCCATTTTCGCTATTCTTGGGTTGAATGTCCCCATTTTGCTGTTTTTTGGTTTAGCCTAAAACCCAACGCTCCAAGAGCTAACAGCGGCCCTCAGTTACGGAAGACCGTAAAAAAGAGCAATAAAATGATGGGCATGGCAATCACCATTACAACCGAACTGCGCCGGTCGATCCGACGGGATTGGCGTACATCCCGTTTGAAGCTGAAATAGACCCAAACGGTTTCGATCAGCGAACACATGACTGTGAAATAAGCCAGATAATAGACTTTGTCGGTCAAGGTCAAGTACCCCACTGGTGGCAAAGTCTCATTGAGTACCATTTGTAAGGCGATCAAGCTCAGCAAGCCCGTCACGGCAATCTCCACACGCGATTCAAAAAAGGAGATCGGGATAAAGAAAATCACGCCGACCATGACCAAAATAATACCCACGGGCAAAAAGAGTTTAAACAGATGCAGGTGGCGCGGATACCGGGCAATAAAAAGTTGGAAGGTGATCCGACTGTAAGTGTTTTTCTTTTTAAGAGACTGCCCAAAGCGGGAATCATAAAAATGGGAGGAACTGACCACATCGTGTTTGAGGGGTTTCCAACCCTGGATAAAGAGTTCATCGCTGTAACGCGAATCCGCGCTGTCGGGAAAATACTGGATGACTTCTTCGGGAAAGGTTTTATCTTCAAGTTGTATCGTCAGAACCTGTTCATCCAGCGGATACGAGCTGAAGTTCAGCGGACTGCTGAGCTGATACTCCATGTGCATTTCTTTGTATTTGTAGCCATCGGGCAAAACACGTACACTTTCGCTTTCGGCCACTTGGGTCGCGCCCCATTTTTCGTAGCCATTCATGATTTCAAAGGACTCAGTGGGATCCAACGGACCTTTCCAGCGGAACCAGATGTAAAAATCCATCCAATAGGTGTTTTGTTTGAGATCGAGATTGACAACCCGGTTGAGATAATAGCCCACATAGACTTTTTGCGGGGATTTGACGGGAATGGGGGAGGGGTGGGGAGAGCGGGCCTCTGCTGTGGCCGAAAAAAGAACGGTTAAAAATAGCCAGAAAACAACAAGGACGGGGGATTGAAAGAAATTCCGCTGTTTCAAAGTTTGAACCTGTTTCACCTCTTTTTCTGATTTGATGACGCAGTATAACATACAAACAAAAAACTGCCCGAAGGCAGTTGTGAAATTGGTAAGAGTCAAAAGCGAGAGAGAAACTTAATTGACAGAAGTGACCTGGTTCGTTTGGGTCATCAGACGGCCCGGCGCAAATTTCTGAACGCGCTGGTTTTTGGTGTCGGTGACATAGACGAAGCCTTCGTTGTCGATGGCGATGCCCCAGGGAGAATTGAATTGGCCGTTGGCGGTGCCAAAGCTGCCAAACTCAGAGAGGTAATTGCCCATGCTGTCGAAGCGCTGGATGCGGTTATTGCCACTGTCGACCACGTAGATGTCGCCATTGCGGTTGTCGACGGCGATGTCGGTGGGATTGCTGAAAGAGGCGGGCTGAACGCCACCGATGCGGCCAAAGGACAGGGGCAGGCGGTTGCCGTAGCGATCAAATTTGGAAACCACTTGACCAGCAGGCGCTGCGGCATTGACCACATAGATATCATCGTTATTGCTGGTGGCAATGCCACGCAGACCGTTGGCTGCCATGCGCATCAGGTTGGAAACCCGCACATTTAAGCTTGAATCAAACAGGAGCAGGCGGCCAGAACCGGGGTCGGAGACCACCAGATCACCGGTGCTCAGCACAGCTACGTCATACACTTCGTTAAAATCGGCTTCGACATTGCTCAGCCACTGGCCAGCAGGACCGTAGCGGCGGATCAAGCTGTGGCCGGTATTGGCGACAAAGACGTTGCCACCGGCATCCACTGCCACGCCATTGGGGCGACGCAGGGGGCGCAGAAAATCGAGACTGGCGAGACGGGCGCCAAAGGAGTTGATGATGCCTCCTTCGCCATTGAGCTGTTTGATTTCGCCGTGGTCATAGGTGATTACGCCACCGGCGCCGACCACGTCTACCACGTAGAGATTGCCACTGCCGGGAGCCATCGAAATGCCACGGGGCTGTTTAAAATTGTTGAAAGCGCGAATGAATCCATTCACAGAAGAGGCGCGGAAGGGCACCAATTCGATCGTTTGGGGCAGGGTGATGGTGGTGCCTGCTTTGATTTCGGCGATGATCTGGTTATTGCTGCTGACGTTGGTATAGTCATTGCGGCGCACGCTCAGAACTTGACGGCCCTGGGGGATATTGGAGAGGGTGAAATTGCCTGTGGCGTCGGTCATGGCGACCTGGGCGGGACGAACACCCACGACTTCAACCTGAACGCCGCCGATACCGGCTTTGGTCAGGGAGTCAACGACTTTGCCCATCACGGTGCCGGTGGGCAGGTTGCCATTGACGGCGGTATCGATGTAGGGATTGGGATTGATATTGCCAGGAATGCCCATTTGGGGCTGTTGATAGCCTTGGTTATAGGCATCATAACCGGTGTTGCCATACTGGGGAACATAAGGGGTATAGGCATTGTTGGGGGTGCCGCAGGCCGTGATCAGAATGGAGAGGGTGCCTGCTGCCAGGGAAGCCAGTTTGTTGAGCTTGCTTTTCATAACCTTTACCTTTTACTCTCTACAATTTCGCTTTGATAGGTTGGTTATAGAGGGCCCGAAACGAAAACTTACCTAAGCCTGATTTAACATTATGTTAAAAAGAGGAAAAGCTTTTTCCTCAGAGTGAACGTGAAAAAAGCGATTTGAGCTTACCCCAAAAATTGCCATTGCTTTGGCTGGCCATTTGTTGCATTTGCTGCTGTTTAAAGACGGTCACCGCCAAGAGTTTGATCTGTTTTTCGACATTGTCGATTTCGTCTTTGGTCACCAGCGATGAACTGTGTTGATCCAAGCGGTTGTTTTGGCTTTCAAGCATGTTTTTAAGTGAGCCGACATGGGCTTCCATTTGCTGGGCTTTTTCTGCTTGCAGCGCCTGATCCTGTTTGAGTTTGTCTTCGAGGGCGCGGTTTTTTTCTTCGAGCTGCCCGATCACATACGTGCTCTCGCTGTAACGCGAAGCCAAGGCCTGGTAATTTTCGACCAATTGGACATAGGTGTGGGTCATCTTTTGCAGATCCTTTTGCAAAATGGCCTCGTGCATATTGGACTGTAAATGCTGCAAGGCGCCCAGATTCTGTTTGGGATCTGCCACCAGGGCTGGCAGTGTCATACTCTGATTGGCTTCGGAGGGGGGGCCATAAATGCCCAACAGGTCGTCGCTGCTCATCTCCGAGCGAATTACCTGGGGAGCGGGTTCATGTTTGTGATTTTGTTTGATTTCTTGGGGCTGAAAGATCTGGGCTGGGCTCAGGGGAGCGGAAGAACTTGGGGCCTGATTGTTTTGCTGGCTGCCAGGTTCGGGCAGGGTTTTTTCGGACGGGGTAATGGTGGCCAGAGCGGTACGGATTTTTGAAAAACTTTGACCCTCTTTGCGCAAATGGGCCACCTGCTCAAAAAACTGTTGCCAGGCTTCGTTTAAAACCGGTTCATCGTTACCGTATTTGGGCATTTTAAGATTGAGATTGATCTGCCAGCTGCGAATAATTGCAGGAGTGACACCCAGGTCTTCAGCCAATGCGGCAATGCTTTTCATAATATTTGCGCCTGTTTCACCATTTGTATACTGCCACTATTGTAACAAATGAAAGACGAGAAATGTGCAAGGGCCACAATTTTTCAATCCAGATAAGCAGACGTTTTATATAAAGCTTGAATCTTTTTTTATCATATCTTAAACCAATCATAAATCTTGCAACGTCAGATTTTCGGGCCAAGGGGACATAATTAAACTATCAGAGTGCGTAGCGTATAGAAGAGGTATTTTTACATGAACCGCAGAATCACATTGCTCCTGTCAGGCGTGTTTGGCCTGTTGACGGCCTGTTCTGCCCAGACCCCGCTTGTGGGTGGCACCGCCAACCGGGCAGCCATTCAAGCTCAAACGGCCAAACGTCCAGTTGTTCTTAAGACTGAAACCGGTCAATTGCGTAAATACCGCCAGAATCAACAAGTGGATCTCAGCCAAAGCCAGAAAAAAGCCACAGCCCAATTGCAGCGCGCCTCTGTTTCCCGTGGGGGCCTGCGGGCCTTTAATACCACTGTTGTTCCCGAGCCTGAACAGCGTATCACCCCTGTCTTACCGCCCGAAAATCCACCCGCACCCGTGCTGGCTGATCAAAAGAGTCCTTTTCCCCCCCTTCCAGATTTGCTTTCGATGAATCCCTTGCCTGCTGCGCCAGCGGCTCCCGCTGAAGGGACTGCGGCTCCAGGCCAAGAACCCAACGCCAATCAACCCTCTGCCAATCAACCCGGCTCTCCCACGGCGGGCAATGGCTTTCGCTACGACGATCTGATGTGGCATCTGCGCAAAACCCAAACCCAAAAAGCCTGGCAAATTACCCGTGGCAACCCTGAACAAATTGTGGCCGTGATTGACACAGGCCTGGACTATTTTCACCCTGCTTTTCGCGGTCGGGCCCTGATGGGGTTTGACTTTGCCAGCAACGATCCCGATCCCATGGACGAAGCGGCCCATGGCACTCACGTGGCTGGGATTGTGGCCGGCAACGACGCCAATATTCAAGGTGTTGCTCCCAATGTCAAAATTTTGGGCATCAAGGTCTTTTCGGCCCAAGGCTTTGCTCAGGGTGATTTTGCCCTGGCCCGTGCGATTCGCTATGCCGTTGAAAACGGTGCATCGGTGATCAATATGAGTTTGGGCTCTCCCACCCTCTATGACTGCGGCGGTTATTCCGACATGATTCGTGCGGTCAACAGCGCCATCGACGAGGCCTATGCTCAGGGCGTGAGTGTGGTGACGGCTGCAGGCAACGAAGGTCTGGACTTTATCAATGGCCGTTGCAGCGTACAGCAGAATGCCAACCAAATTCCCGTGATTGCCACCAACGAACTGGATCAATTGGCCGGTTTCTCCAATTCTGCCGGTCATGTTCATCCCAAAGCGATCTCTGCACCGGGTGTGAATATCTTCTCTTCTATTCCAATGCGTTTGGTCTGCAATGAGCAACGCTGTGAAATGCCTTATGACTATATGGATGGCACCTCCATGGCCAGCCCGGTTGTCGCTGGGGCCTTGGCCCTGATACGCTCTGCGATGTACGAAGATTATGTACGCACGATTCAGCGCCGCAATGCCACCCTGCCACCGGCTCAGGCCCAGCGCACTTTGAAATTTCGCGAGTTTTTCCACGAACAGGCCCATATTGCCCAGGCCCAGCTTTCGTTGGCCCTGCGTCCGGCCCAATTGGCCGAGCGCCTTTTGCTCAGCCACACCAACAAGCCCTCGCGCAAAATTCCCCAAGGCCTGATTTACGAAGGTCAGCGTGATCCCATCTTTGGCTTTGGTCGCCTGGATATTGGTGCTGGTGTCGAAGCGGCCTCCCGTGTTTTTACCCTGGCGGGACTGTAAAGCCTGGTTTGTGATTTGAAAACCCAGATCTATTTGGCGCGTTACGCGCGCCGTTTGCGCACACGTCAGCAGGCACTTTTAAAACGCAGCCGTTTTTGGAGTTGGCTGCGTTTGGGGATTTTTCTATTGGGTTTTACCCTCACCGTGTTCTGCTTTTCGCGTCAAGCACCTAACTGGGGCTGGCTCAGTTTGGGATTGAGCAGTCTTTTGTTCTTTGTTGCGGTGCGCATTCATCAGACCTACCAAAAAAGCCTCTTCCGCTATCAAATTCTGCTCAGTCATCTGCGTGAGCAGGACATGCGCTTGGAGCGCAATTGGAGCGATTTACCTGTGCCCCCTGAGCCTCAATTAGAGCCAGAGCATCCTTTTGCCAAAGACCTCGATTTGCTGGGCCCAGCTTCGCTCATGCACCTGGCTGACACCTGTATTTCGCAAGAGGGCAGCCAGATCTTGGCTGATTGGCTGACTCAGCGTAACCCCGAGCCAGCAGAGATTTGTTATCGCCAGGATTTGGTTAAATCTCTGGTGAGCCGCACTTTGTTTCGGCAGGGGCTCTTGCTGCGGGGGGCTGAAACGGCTTGGGAATTTCGCCATGTCCACAAGGCTGAAAAGCATTGGCAGGCTTCTGAATTATTGGGCATTCTGATGCGCTATCCCGAACACAGCTCTCCGGGTAAAGCTTTGGCTGGACTGACTTCTCTGGCGCTGATTCATTGGTTTTTTCACGGCTTGGCCTGGCTGGGGTGGGTACCCTCCCTGTTCTGGCAGATTCCGCTGAGTCTCTATATCGTGGGCTTTTGGCTGGCCCGTGGTCAAACCAAGAACCTCTTCCAAGAGGCTTTTCAAATGGACTATGAGGTGCGCAAACTGAGCAAAATTCTGGGCTGGCTCGAAAACTGGGCCAAAGTCCCCGATTTTAAACAGGTGCTGCATGCCTTTACCCAGGTTTCACCCTCGGCCCTGTTTAAACGCCTGGGGCGCGTGGTTCCGCTGGCCAGTTTGCAAACCAATCCTCTGGCTTGGCTAATGGTCAATCTGGCCTTGCCCTGTGATTTTTTCGCTGCTTGGCAATTGGCCCGGATCAAACCCATTTTATACACCCAATTGCCCAAGTGGATTTCTGCTCTGGCGGAATTGGAAGCCGCCTCCTCGCTGGCCAATTTGGCTTGGCTGCATCCCGAATGGCAGTTCCCGGTTTTGGCCCCCTCTTTAGCTTCAGAACCCCTCTTGTCGGCCCAGGCGCTCGGACATCCTCTTTTGCCCCCGGCCAAACGCATCCGCAATGGCTTTCAAATTCAGCATTCAGGCCAAGTCTTTTTGCTTACGGGCTCGAATATGGCGGGCAAAAGCACCTTTATTAAAAGCATTGGCGTGAATCTGGCCCTGGCCCAAGCCGGTGGGGCTGTGGATGCTGATGCCTTGCATTGGCAGCCCGTGCGTCTGTTTGGCTGTATTCGCGTTAGCGACTCAGTGACTGATGGTTTTTCCTATTTTTATGCCGAGGTGCGCCGCTTAAAACAATTATTGGACGCTTTAAATCTTCCCCAAGCCTATCCTGTGCTTTGGCTGATTGATGAGATTTTTCGGGGCACCAATAACCGCGAGCGCTTTTTAGGCAGCAAGGCCTATATCGAAGCCCTGCTTGAAAAAAAGGGCGCAGGCCTGATCAGTACCCACGATCTGGAATTGACCCAGGTGGCCCCCGAGCGGATTCAAAACTTTCACTTCCGAGAGCAGATCGTGGGACAAGACATGTTATTTGACTATTTGCTTCAGAGTGGCCCCTGCCCCACCACCAATGCGCTGAAGATCATGGCGATCGAGGGCCTTCCTGTACCAGAGTCAATACCTTAAGCGCTGATCAGCGTATTTCAGGAACTGAAAAGAATACACATTCAAAGAAAAAAGTGAACCCTGAAACCAGGATTCACCCTTGAATTGAATAGTGAGCGGAAGCAGAACTGAATCTTGAAAGGATTCAATTTACCTGATAAACAGGGTTATCAGGATTTTTTTAAGAGTGCTGGCTAAAAAATCCACCTGATTCATAAGATTCAAGCTTTTATCTTGTGTCGGGCTTCTAACCTTAGCTCTTATACATTAGTATACGGATCGTATCGTTTTCTGTCAAGAATTTTTTTTGGAAACCCCGCCAATTCAAAAACCATTTGACGTGGATGTATTCTTGCGGGTAATATGGTATACATAAGTGTATGTGCATCAAACACATTTGTAAGTGGGTCTAACACACCTCAACACATTTGTCTGGATCTTATGCACACAGACAGAAAAAAGGACAGGAGGGTATACGTGATCGTATACACACATCATCATGAGTAATACCCAGATGAATGACCGCGAATTAGAGGCGTTCCGAGAGGTTCGCAATTCTTTGATTAAACGGGGGCGTCCCCCCTCTGTGCGAGAACTGATGATTGATCTCGGTTATCGTTCACCCCGCTCTGCAGCCGTTTTGATCGATCGTCTGATCGAAAAAGGGCTTTTGCGCCGCAAACTCGATGGGGGCTTGCAATTATTGGCAGAACCCGAACTCAACCAGGATCATGCCCAAACCGTCAATGTTCCTTTGGTGGGCACTGTGGCCTGTGGCTCCCCGATTTTGGCCGATGAAAATATTGAGGCTGTGATTCCCGTTTCGACCAAAATGGCCAAACCTCCCCATCAGTACTTTTTGTTAAAGGTCAATGGGGACTCCATGAATGAATGTGATATTCACGACCAGGATTTGGTCCTGATCCGGCAGCAGGCCACGGCTGAAAATGGCGATTTGGTGGTGGCTTTGATTGATACCGAAGCCACTGTCAAAGAGTTTCACAACAGCCGAAGCACGATTATTCTCAAGCCCCGCTCAACCAATCGGGCTCACCAACCGATTGTTTTAACCGAAGATTTTCAAATTCAGGGTATCGTTGTGGCTACATTGCCCAAAGAAGTTCTGAACTAGTCCTCCCCTGCCTGTGTGGGCGGCACTTGAAAAAGTGCTGCCCTTTTTGACTGGCATTTTGACTCTCTAGGGGCCAGAGTTTTGCTCTCAATCTCTGATCTCTGTGCTGCTGTCTCAATGTATAGTGGAGACAGTTTGATCCTGGAGGACTTCCCTTATGAGCCCGATGAGCCCAATTACGCGCCCTGATTTTCCCAAGCGGGTCTTTGTCTCCGGTGGTAGCAAAGGTATTGGTTTGGCCATTGCCCGCCGGTTTTTGAGTGAAGGCTTTGATGTGGCTGTTTCTGCCAGTAGCCAGGCCAGTCTGGATGCTCTGCAGGCAGAACACCCTGAAATCAAGACCTATCTCTGTGATATGGCCTCTAAAGAGGCTGTTTTGGGATTGTCTGAGCGTCTGCTGAGTGAGTTTGGCCCGCTTGAAGTGCTGGTCAATAATGTTGGACGGTTTATTCCTGGGCAATTGCACAACGAAAGTGATGAGACTTTTGAATATCTGATGCAATTGAATTTGGCGAGTGTTTATTATCTGACCAAACGCCTTTTGCCGCCGATGATGACCCAGCGCAGCGGCACCGTTTTTAATATTTGCAGCACGGCCAGTATCACGGCTTATCCCAACGGCGGGTCGTATTGCATTTCCAAATTTGCCTTGCATGGCTTTTCCAAGGTCCTGCGCGAAGAGATGAAACCCTATCAGATTCGCGTGGTGTCGGTTTTGCCGGGTGCCACCCTGACGGCCTCTTGGGAGGGGGTAGACCTGCCGCCCGAGCGTTTTATTCCCGCTGAAGACATTGGCAGCATTGTCTGGCAGACCTATTGTCTGAGCCCGCGCACCGTGGTCGAAGATGTGCTTATTCGCCCCTTGGAAGGGGACTTGGGCTAATGCAAACCGTGACCCTGGAACTGTTTAAGGAGAATATGAAGTTCTCGGCAGGGCATTTCACGATTTTTTCGGCCACTGAGCGCGAGCGTTTGCACGGGCATAATTTTAATGTGCATGTCACGATCGAGGCCCAGATTCTCGCCAATGGCATGTGTTTTGACTATGGTCTGTATAAGCGACGGATTGAAGCCCTCTGCCGGGATTGGAACGAATATTTTATCCTGCCCACCCGCTCTCCCCATTTGCGCATCGAAGAGAGCGAAGATTATCTCTATGCCCATTTTAATCAGGAGCGCATTCCCTTTTTGCGCCAGGATGTGCTTTTGTTGCCAATCGAAAATGCCACCGTCGAAGAATTTTCACGGCTTTTTCTCGAAAAGTTGACCGAAGATCCTGACGAATTAGCGACCTGGGGGCTTGTCGCGGTGAGTGTGAAAGTCTTTTCGGGGCCCGGCCAATGTGCAGCCTGCACCTGGCGGAAAAGTCCCTCTGTGATCTGAATGATGTCAGAAGATGAGTTGATCCAAGCGGGGCTGCGCGATTATCGTCAGATACCGCTGCTCTTGGCGCAAGAGCGTTGGCCCGATGCCTTGGCCCTGATCGTCGCTTTGCAGAGTCAATTAGAACTCTGGCCGCAGTCTGAACAGGAGCCGCGCTGGGCGGGTTTAAAAGAGGCCCTGATGCAGTTGGAGAGCACTGATACGGATTTGGATTGGCAGATTGCCCCGCTCGAACAATTGCGCTGTTGGCAGGCCCAGTGTTTGCACCATTTGGGCCAAACTTCTGCTGCAATTGGGCTTTTGCGGGCCCTGTTGGCTGAAAATCCCCGCGCCGAACTTGCTCATTTGCTGAGCCGTTATCTGCTTTTAAAAGGGGATTCGGAGGCGGCGGTCCATGCCTTGAATCAAGCCCTTCAAGCGGATATCTATTACCTTCCGGCCTACGAAGATTTGACCTATTTGGCCCATTTACATCACCACTACGAAGTGTCTTTTCATTTGCTGCAAATGGGTTTGAGTTTGGGACACAGTGAGCGCCTTTTGGAAGAGTGGGCCTTGGCCTGTACCCAGCCCGAAGCGCTGTCTTTTCGCAGCCTTTTTCTCGATCTGATATTGCCCGTGCTTGACGCGCAACGCTTGCCGATTTGCCTCAAGGTGGTTGAACAACTGTATCTGCAAGCGGAATATGACCACAGTGAGTTTTTGAGTTACCATCTTTTGCAGGCTTTTCCTGAAAATCCCACCGTTTTAAATCTGCATTTGCTGGCGGCCATGCAATTGGCCCATTGGGGCCCGGTGATTACTTTGCTCAAAGAAAAATTAAAACGTTGGCCGGACGAACGCGGGCTGTGGTACCGTTTGGCGATTGCGTATAGCCGCTGGCATATGCCTTTATTGGCCCGCCATGCCTTGGCCCAGGTCTTGGCTGGCGAATCACCTGAACCCGAGTTAAAAGCGCTGGCTGAAACGCTGCTGGAGGACTTGCCTGACTCCCGCAGCCTGGATGAATGTATTGCGGAATTACTCAAAGAAAGTGTCCTGGAACCGGGCTTTGCCCAGGCCATTTTGAAAGCACCCGAAACGACCTTGGCGGAGATCGGAATTGGCTGGAGTGACGAGCTGGGTGAAACCCTCAAAAAGGTCTTTTTCTGATCGTGTATAATGAAGCATTATCTGGAGACAGAGGCCAAAATCCATGCTTAAAAAACTTTTCTCTGCCGGTTTGCTTATCTCTCTGCTGGTGGGCTGCCAAGGTGATCCCGAGGCCAAAGACCTCGCTGTCTATATTCAACAGGATTTGTTTAATTTAGAAACCAATCTGCGGGCTGCAAGAGATCAGTTTCACGATGTCAAAAGCCAAAATGAAAAAGCCCAATTGGGTGTGCTGCGCAGCCGGGTCTTGCTGCAGTTGGATAAATACCTCAGCGGCTTAAAAAAGATTGAGCCCAAAACGGGTTTGGTCTTGGGTCTGAACGAAAAAGGCATTCAAGAGGTGGATGAAACCATCAAATTGATTCATGAATACCGCAAAGCCCTGGTCAAACGTGATTCCCATCAGGTTCCTTTGATCCGCAGCAAAGTGGATGCCGCACTTGAAGACATTGAAGAGTGGAAAACAGAAATTAAACTGCTGGCCAAAGAGAAAAATATTTCCTTGCCCTCGGAACGCATTAAAAACTAAGGTTTAAGAGGCTTTTCATGTCATCTGAAGGGGACGACGTTCCACCTGGATTTATTATCGAAGACGAAGAAATTATCGCCGACTTCATTGTCGAGGCAGGTGAGTTTCTGCAGCAATTGGATCAGGATCTGATTGCCCTGGAGCAAGCGCCCGAAGATTTGGAATTGCTCAACGGTATTTTTCGAGCGGCCCACACGATCAAAGGCAATGCCTCGTTTTTGGGTTTTGCCAAATTGACCCGTTTTACCCACCAGACCGAAAATGTGCTCGACAAGCTGCGCAGTGGTGAGATGTCGATGAATCCGGAGATCATGGATTTGGTTCTGGAGTCGGTGGACGTAATGAAGGCGCTGATGGACAATCTGCGTGATGAATCGCAGGTGGATATCGAGCCCACCCTGCAAAAATTAGAAAAATGCCTCAAAGGGGAGCTTGCGCCCCCCGTGTTCGAAGCCAAGGTCGCTGATGTGATTTCTTCTGCTGATTTTGGCGATGAAATGGACGAGATCATCGAAGATTTTAAGGTTGAGGCAGGTGAGCTGATCGAATCACTCGATCAGGATTTGCTCAGTTTGGAACAGGCCCCTGACAATCTTGATTTGCTCAATCAGATTTTTAGACCTGTACACACGATCAAAGGCAACGCTTCGTTTTTGGGCTTTGATAAATTGACCCGCTTTACCCATCAATTGGAAAATTTACTCGATCAATTACGCAGTGGGGACAAACAGGCCACGCCCGATATTATTGACGTGATTTTGACCTCGGTCGATCTGATGAAGACCCTGATGCAAAATCTGCAAAATGAAGCAGCGATAGATACCGACCCCATGATTGCCAAAATTCAGGCCTGTTTGAATGGGGAGAGCGAAAGCGCAGTTGTCCCGCCTATCAGCCGAGTCGCTCCGGCCCCGGAGAAAAAAGCCGAAACGCCCAAAGCCGAACCGGCCCCTGTTGCTGCCACAATCCCTGAGGCTCCCTCTCCCCGAGTGGAAGCGGTGGCACCCACACCAGCCAAACCCAAACCAGCCGCTGCTCCAGCAGCCAAGAAAAAGGATCCTGAAGAGGCAACCATTCGCGTGGATGTCGAAAGGCTTGATGCTTTGATGAATCTGGCTGGGGAATTGGTGATTGCCAAAAACCGTTTGCAGCAATTTACCTCTCTGTTTGAAGAGCGCTTCTCAGAAAACGAGCTGACTGAATCGCTGATGTTGACCACCAGTGTGATTAATTTTATTACGGGTCAGTTTCAAGAAGCGGTAATGAAGACGCGGATGTTGCCGATTCGCAAGGTCTTTAGCCGGGTGCCACGTATGGTGCGCGATTTGGCCCGCGATACGCGCAAACAGGTCAATTTGATCATGGAGGGCGAAGACACTGAGCTGGACAAATCCGTGATCGAACATATCGGAGATCCACTCGTGCATATTATCCGCAATGCTGTTGATCACGGCTTGGAGACGCCCGAGGAGCGCCGCAAAAGTGGCAAGAGTCCCGAAGGCACTGTCTTTTTGTCGGCCTATTCCGAAGGCAATTATATCGTGATTGAAATCAAAGACGACGGCAAAGGCATGGATCCCCACAAGATCTTTAAAAAAGCCGTTGAAAAAGGCCTGGCTTCCTCTGAAGACAGTCTGCGCCTGAGCGAGCTTGAGATGCTCGATTTTATCTTTGCACCCGGCTTCAGTACGGCTGAGACGATCTCCAATATTTCCGGGCGTGGCGTCGGCATGAACGTGGTCAAAGAGAATATCCTGAAGCTCGATGGTCTGGTTGAAATTGACAGCCGTGTGGGAGAGGGCAGTACTTTCCGGATTCAATTGCCTTTGACCATGGCGATAGTGCCCGCTCTCTTGGTCAAATTGCGGGATTATACCTATGCCATCCCGCTCAACAATGTGGTTGAAACCCTGGTGGTGCAACCGAGTGAAATTTACAGCATTGACCAAAAGCAGGTCTTGCATTTGCGTGATCGCTTTGTCTCTTTGGTGTCCCTTTCTCAGATTCTCAGCTTGCCCGATACCCCCGACGAGGGGCAAAAGCGCTATGTGATTATTGTCGGCGTGGGTGAGCAGCGGATTGGTCTTTTGGTCGATCAGCTGTTGGGCCAAGAAGAAGTGGTGATCAAAACCCTGGGTGAATTTTTTGACGATGTGGACCTGATCGCCGGAGCGACGATCATGGGCGATGGCAGCGTGGTTCTGATTCTGGATATTGGCCATATTTTGCAGCGGCTCTCGCGCAAAACCCTTTACGTGAGTTAATCATGTTAAAACCGGCTGGTGCAGCATTGATCACGGGTGGAGCCAAGCGTCTGGGACGGGCTTTGGCCTTACATTTGGCCTCTCAGGGCTATGATATTGCCCTGCATTGCCATCAATCCCGCAGCGAAGCTGAAGCCCTGATTCCGGTTGTTGCAAGTTTTGGCCGTCGCCTTGAGATTTTGAGCGCCGATTTGTCGCAGGCTGAAAATGCAGAAACCTTGGTCAATCAAGCTTTTGAGCATTTCCCTGCTTTAAATCTGCTGCTCAACAACGCCTCGGCATTTTACCCTGTCAGTTTTGCCGAGACGACCCCGGCCCAATGGGATCAGTTTTACCATTTGCATGTCAAAACCCCGTTTTTTCTGATCCAGGCCTTTGCCCGCCGTTGTCAGGCTGGACTGGTGGTGAATATGACCGATGCCCAGGCCCCACAGCCAGATTATTTTGCCTATGCCCTGTCGAAACAGAATTTGGGTGATTTGACCCGTTTGGCGGCACGCAGCCTGGGCCCAACATTGCGGGTGAATGCCATTGCCCCCGGTTATATTCTCGCGCCAGTGGCGGGCAATCCCGACAATGCAGCAGACATTCGGGCCCAGATTCCGCTGCAGCGCACAGGGGCGGTGCAAGACATTACCAAGGCCCTGCAGGTCTTTCTCGACAATCCCTATCTCACGGGCCAAACCCTCTATGTAGACGGTGGACTCAATCTGCTCTGAAGCAAGGTCAATGTAGCCTGAGCTGCTTCTGGGTTGGTTTTGGCCTGCCCTTCTAAAAAATGGGTTTGGATCCAGGTTTGGGTCTCGGCTGGAAAGTCGCTTTGTTGCAAGAGTTTGAGTAGAACACCTGCTTGATCGGGGTCTTGCACCACTTCTCCCAATTCGTAAGGGTGCAGGGCCTGGAAAAAGTTTTTTTGCAGCTCCACTGGCGCGGCAGTAAATAAGGCCACTATCAAGGCGCCATCGCCCTTTTGCGGATCTTCGATTAAGGCTTTCAGGGCCGCAATCTGGGTTTCGGGAGGAGCTTGGCTGATTTGCCTGAGCCAATCTCGGCGGGCTGGTTCTTGGCTGCGTCCGGCCTGCAACTCTGCATGGGAAAGGCTGGGGGCTTGGGTGTGGGCTGTTAAACGGGCCTCGCTTAAGAGCAAATCCTGCTGATTCTGATCTTGTTGATCCAGGGCCAAAAGCAGGGATTCAAATTCGTGGGTGGAAAGATTTTCTTCGGGATATTGCAGCAAGATCTGCGCCTGTTGATCTGCCGGAAGCTGATTGATTGCCAAGCGCTCCCCCAAGCGCAGCAGTTTCAGCGCGGCGTCGGGGTCTTGGCTCTCGTTGAGGCGTTCCAATAAAACCGGCGGGACACCTCCGGCCTGGGCCATGTGAATGACCCGATCCAATTCGGCATTGGGAAGCCCCAGCCGCAGAAATTGATCGCAAAGGGTCTGTTTTTGGCTTTCGCTTAAGTCTTGGGCTGTGGCCGGATCCTGATTGAGAATGCCCACCGTAAATCGGCCCCCTGCTTCCAGGCGCAAGGGGGTGTAGACACTGGGGTCACTCGCAGGCCCTGAAAGCCGTGCCAGGGCATCGCCGGATCCCGGCAGGGGCGGACCTGTGGGCAATTCGGCTGATTGCAAATGTGTGAGCAAAAAGGCCAGATCCACTGTGTTTAATTCACCCCAGGGGTTGTAGACATAAGCCAGTCCGGCTTCGCGATCGACCCGAGTCAGCAGCAGGGCGTGGCCACCACCTGGCAAAACAGCCCCGATCACCACCGGGTGGCCCTGATTGACGGCGGCTTCGGCTTTGTCCAGGTATTCTGCGATGGTATAACCGGCCTCATAATCGCTGGCTTGGTATTGCCCTGGCCCAAACAGGCCATTGAGCAGGCGGGCCGATTGTGCGCTGTCGAGGCCTGTACTGGCATCGCTGTGCTGGTCTTGGGCATTGTTATAGTCCAAGCTGTCATTGGCGTATTCCATCAAGGCGGGTTGCAAGAGGCGGCTGGCAAAACTGCGCCCGCTCAAATCTTGGCTTTCGCTGCCACTTTCGCGCTGAAGGCTGCCGCCCCCCGGCAAAAGCGCCGTCGGCACTTCGCCACTGGGGCTGGCCAGGGCGGTGGGCATGGGAATGGCCTTAAATTGAATGGTCGGCTGGCGCCTGTCTGCTCCATTTCGTCCAGGCAGTGTAAAACGGTCTCGCGCAGGCTGAGCAGCGATTTGTTTGCCAGATCTTTTAAATCCCGCTCCCAGAGTTGAGTTTGTCATTTTTGCTCTGGGGGTGCCAGTTTTAAAGAACGCTCTGGGAATTCCCATCCCCTTCAGGGGATTTGGGATGAAAAG
>JADMKE010000038.1 GCA_018780035.1 Candidatus Sericytochromatia bacterium | reverse complement strand
AGATCAGGAACTTAAAATCACGCTGATTCTGTCTTGTTTCTGGGGAGCAGTATACCTTTGAGGATGCTTTTTATCTGTTCCCTCGAAAAATTCAATTACCTGCAGATAAGTCAATCCCAGAAAGTTTAACGCAAGCTTGGATTTCAGATATTTATGAATCCACTTCTCCGTTTCCAAGGTATAGTTCGCCCGTATCTCAGATGAAAATTTTATGGGATAAAAGAACCCATGATTTTCAATGGAATGCTGAACAAACGGAGGTTCTGATTCGGTTTAAACCAGGATATTTTTTCCCTTCTTATCATAAAAATGAAAATTCAAATTTAGGTTATGGAATATCTTTTCGGAAATCTTTTAGCGATAGCAAAGGCAATCTGAGACCAAGAAGGTTTTTTAATCACAAACGAACAGGCCAAAATGATTATTTGTCAGATTTTTCTTTTTTCGCGATTTCTCCCGACACTACCCTGGCCACCCTTTCAGCCCTAAACGCCCATCCTGAGGGCCTGAGCGTGGAATGGAGCGAACAAATGCTCATTCCCACCTTGGATATTCCTGTGGCAGGGGGCATGGCTGCGCGCAGGAATCTGGTGGCAGAGCCCTTTGCGCCTGCAGAATATCCCCTGGCCCCCAAACGCGCGGTGGCCGCCAATTATTCCTTGCGCTGGCCCACCCCAGACGCTTCCCCCGTCAGTTGGCAGGCCTTGGGGGGCCGGGCAGTGTACGACACCAGCGACGTGATGTACCGCCGGGTGCTGCTCAAAGCGCCCGTCAACAGCAGTGCTTCATCCTTATCCATAATTCCCGCGCTTCGCTGGGCATCGACCCAGGCCTTGGCCAGCGCTATTCAATTTGATGCCCAAGACAACAGCACTTGGCAATGGGGGTATCGTCTGGTCAAAGGCGATGGCAGCCTGCCTGCACCGCTGCTCATACCAGATCTTGAAACCGAAAGCAGCACAGCGGCAGGTCTGGCCAGTGCTTTGCAAAGCGCTTTAAATGCACCCGAGCGAAGCACAGTCTTGGGCAGCAGTGCCAATCCCTGGCAAGTGAGATTGAGTGCAGATCAGAAGCAATTGGAGTTGCGCTTTCTCGATCAGGGCGGGCAGTACATTGGCTGGGTGCCTGGAGAAAGCCAAATTCAAGTGGATGCAGGGGATAGTTTGCCCAGTGTGATGGGGGCGAATAGTTTGCAGAACTGGTCTCAGGGCCAGCCTTTTCAGTGGTTTACGAGTGGTGAGAATGTGTCGGTGGAGGTGGCTGCCACGGTCATAGATCCAGCGGGCAACTCTGTGGACCCAGCCCAGCGCAGCAAAAGCACGCTCCTGCCCTGATTTTCAAACAAACCAGATGACCGCATTGTGACCATGCATCAAGCGGTTACAGACGCTTTGGGGCAATAGCCAGTTAGCTGTACTCCAATTGGCCTGACCTTAGAGAATCGGGATTATTTCAGTACTCACTCCGCTCCCAACTCGGCCAAATCCACCCGCTCGGCCTCCGCTTGCAGTACGTCCCGGCAATAGACATGGTTGATCGCGGCCAGGCGCAAATTCAGGCGATCAATCGGCAAGGTATCCGGCAGATCCAGGCTTTCGAGCGCGCCTTCAGCCGTGAAATTGAGCGGGCAGACATCCAGAAAGACCTCGCCTTCGTCGGGGTCTGCTTGTGGGTCGGCTTCGGGGTCTTGAAAATGAATCGGATAGCCATGGCTGTGGCAGATCACGGGGCGAGCGGCGTAGATGCTGCAGAGATCGTCGACCAATAAAGGGCAATGTTCCTGGGATTCGGGTTGCGTCAAAGCGGCTTGAGACTGCTCACGCACCCGCTCGCGCAGGGCGGGGTTGTCTTGGGCCAAGTGAGCCAGGGCGGCAGAGACGCTGGCTGCTTCGACCGGAAAGACACTCAGGCCCGGCAGGCAGCAGCCGCTGCAGCCCGCCTGGCAGGTGATATTCGCAACGTGTTTTTGGCCCAGGGCCTGGGTCAGTTTTTCCAGATCGCTGAGCAATTGGGTATAAGGTTCAAACAGTTCAAAACTTCGCATAATCAAATTATAAACTGAACTTGATCTCGATCATGTTTTCTCAGCAACAAAGCCAGTACGCTGAAGACATGCCAAAACAAGTCCGCTTGCTTGACTGCAAGCCTGAGCAAAGGTCAGACTTTGATTAGACGCGCTGTGTTACCAGCCGCAGGGACTTCGTGCTATGGTGTAAAAGCCAAAAAGCATTAATTTCTGAATTAATAAGAGCAGGAACCCGTATGCAAAACGCAGAAAAACAAACTGCCAAACCCAACGTCATTGATGCCATCCTCTCGATCTTTGACTCGACCGTTGGTCGCAAATATATCATGGGCCTCAGTGGCCTGGCCCTGGTGGGCTTTATTGTCTTCCATCTGGCGGGCAATCTGAGCCTTTTCTTCGGCGCAGAGGCCTTTAACAGCTATGTGCTCAAACTCGAAAGCCTGGGGCCTCTGATTCGCTTGGCCGAATTGGGCCTGATGGCCGTCTTTGTCTTTCACATTATCTTCGCTTTCAGCGTCACGGCCCAAAACAAGGCCGCACGCAAAACCCGTTATGCTGTCAAAGGCAATGCGGGCAAACCGAGCCGCAAAACAATTGCCTCGCAGAGCATGATCTATACAGGTCTGGTGCTGCTGATCTTTATTGTGGCCCATGTCTGGATGTTTCGCTTCGCCACCCGGTTTAACCCTGAACACGTGACCATTCATGGCGCAGAGGTGATCAATCTCTACACGCCCGTGGTTGCGGCCTTCAAAAATCCCTGGATTGCCCTGGCTTACAGTGCCGTCATGCTGCTTTTGGGCATGCACGTCAGCCACGGATTCTGGAGTGCCTTTCAGTCATTGGGGGCTTACCACCCCCGTTACACCCCCGTGATTTATACTGCGGGCGTGTTGCTGGCTCTGCTCCTGGCCGTGGGCTTTATCGCTCTGCCTGGCTGGGTCTATTTTATGGTTCCCGTGAAATAATTGGAGGTCAATACAGCCATGAGTAAACTGAATATTCAAGAGGGCTCTCCCCTCCAGGCCCATCTTCCCGCAGGCCACGTCTCTGAAAAATGGGACAATTACAAAGCCGGGATCAAAGTCGTTAACCCTGCCAATAAACGCAAATACACCGTTTTGGTGATTGGTACAGGTCTGGCCGGCGCTTCTGCTGCCGCCTCTCTGGCCGAGATGGGGTATAACGTCAAAGCCTTTTGTATCTCCGACTCTCCCCGCCGGGCCCACAGCATTGCGGCCCAGGGTGGGATCAATGCCGCCAAAAACTACCAAAACGACGGCGATAGCATTTGGCGTCTGTTTTACGACACGGTCAAAGGCGGCGACTTCCGCGCCCGTGAATCGAATGTCTACCGTCTGGCCCAGGTCAGTGTGAGCATTATCGACCAATGTGTGGCCCAGGGCGTGCCCTTTGCCCGTGAATATGGTGGCATGTTGTCGAACCGCTCTTTCGGGGGCGCGCAGGTCTCTCGCACCTTCTACGCCGCAGGCCAAACAGGTCAACAGCTTTTGCTCGGGGCCTATGGTGCCATGATGCGCCAAGTCGATGCGGGCAAAGTCCAGCTTTTCACTTACCGCGAAATGTTGGATCTGGTCGTTGTCGATGGCGTGGCCCAAGGTGTGGTGATGCGCAACCTCAAGACTGGCGAGCTGGAATCGTATGCTGGTGACGCTGTGCTGCTTTGCACAGGGGGATATGGCAATGTCTATTTCCTCTCCACCAATGCCATGAACTCCAATGCCACAGCCGCTTGGCGCTGCCACAAACGCGGTGCGTATTTTGCCAATCCCTGTTTTACCCAAATTCACCCGACTTGTATTCCCGTTTCGGGCGATTACCAGTCCAAATTGACCCTGATGAGTGAATCGCTGCGCAACGATGGCCGGGTCTGGGTGCCCAAAAAAGCCGGAGACAAACGCCCGCCTGAGCAGATTCCCGAAGACGAACGCGATTATTATCTCGAACGCAGATACCCCAGTTTTGGCAATCTGGTGCCCCGTGACGTGGCCTCCCGCAATGCCAAAGCCGTCTGCGACGAAGGCCGCGGTGTCGGAGAGTCGGGCTTGGCCGTCTACCTCGACTTTGCTGAGTCGATCCAGCGCTTGGGACTCAAAACTGTCGAAGATCGCTACAACAACCTCTTTGAGATGTATGAGCGCATCACCGGCGAAAACCCCTACAAAGTGCCGATGCGGATCTACCCCGCTGTGCACTACACCATGGGCGGCCTCTGGGTCGATTACAACCTCATGACCACCATTCCTGGGCTCTTTGCCCTGGGCGAAGCCAATTTCTCCGACCACGGCGCCAACCGCCTCGGCGCCAGCGCCCTGATGCAGGGATTGGCTGATGGCTATTTTGTTGTGCCTTATACCATTGGGGATTACCTGGCAGGCAAAGCCCCGGTCAAAGCCGAGGCCGCCAAAGGGGAAGCCTTTACTCAGGTGCGCGGCGAAATTCAGGGCCAGATCGACAAATTGCTGTCGATCAAAGGCACCCGCACCGTAATGGAACTCTACCGCGAATTGGGTTTGAAAATGTGGGATTATGTCGGCATGTCCCGCACCGAAGAGGGCCTCAAAAAGGTCTTGCAAGAAATTCCCAAGCTGCGTGAAGAGTTCTGGAACAATGTGCGCATTCCCGGTGACGCCGATGGCTGGAACAAAAACCTGGAGTTTGCCAGCCGCGTGGCTGACTTCCTCGAATTGGGTGAATTGATGGCCCTGGATGCTTTGTACCGCGAAGAGTCCTGTGGTGGCCATTTCCGCGAAGAATACCAGACCGAAGAAGGTGAAGCCCAGCGCAATGACGAGGCCTATAGCTATGCTGCGGCCTGGGAGTACACGGGCAATTTTGCCCAGCCGGTCTTGCACAAAGAGCCCTTGGAATTTGAAAATGTCAAACCCTCACAACGAAGCTATAAGTAAGGAGAAGCACCATGTCCGATAATATGCGAATGAAGCTGAAAATCTGGAGACAAAAAGGGCCCAATAGCCCCGGTGCTTTCCGTGATTACGAGCTGGACAATGTCTCCAGCCACATGTCTTTTTTGGAGATGCTGGACGTGCTCAACGAAAAGCTGATCAAAGAGGGCAAAGAAGACCCCGTTGAATACGATTACGATTGCCGTGAAGGTATTTGTGGTACCTGTGGGGTTGTGGTCGATGGCGTGGCCCATGGCCCTGTTAGACGCACGGCGACCTGCCAATTGCATATGCGCACCTTCCGCGATGGCGATACGATCACGATCGAGCCCTGGCGTTCAGAGGCCTTTCCCGTGATCAAAGATTTGGTTGTGGATCGCAGCGCTTTTGACCGGATCATTCAGGCCGGGGGCTATGTCGGTGTGAACACCGGCTGTGCCCAAGATGCCAATAGCATCCCGATTGGCAAAGAAGAGGCAGATAAATCTTTCTTTGCTGCGGCCTGTATTGGCTGTGGTGCCTGTGTTGCCGCCTGTCCCAATGCGTCGGCCTCCCTCTTTGTGGCAGCCAAAATCTCACAATACGCCCACCTGCCCCAAGGCAAACCCGAAGCCACCCGCCGGGCTTTGCGCATGATTGAGCAGATGGACGCTGAAGGGTTTGGCAATTGTTCGAACCACGCCGAATGTGAAGCGGTCTGCCCCAAAGGCATCTCCATTGACAATATCGCGGTCATGCGCCGTGAATATCTCAAAGCGGCTTTAAAGACGGGCTCTGCCACGATTTAAGACCTGTTTTCAGTTGAAAGGCGCTCTTAGTCAAGAGCGCCTTTTTTCATGAACAGGGAATGGGTTTAGATCTCAATATGCATGCCTACTTCGATCACGCGTTCGGTGGGCAATTTAAAGAAACCGGCAGCAGACCAGGCATTGCGCGACATAAAGGCAAACAGCGCCTTGCGCCAGCGGGCCATGGCCGTGCGGTGTTTTTCCATGAGCAGGGTTTGATGGCCCAGGAAATAGGTGGTGTTTTCGGGGCGCACATCGATTAAGAAGGCTTCGCAGTGCTCCAGCAAGAGGGGAATGTCTGGCGATTGCATAAAGCCGTACCAAGCCGTGACCTGGTAAATGCCCTCACCCAAATCTTTGACTTCCAGGGTTTTCTCTGGGGGCACAATGGGCACGTTGCGCGACTTAACCGAGAGCAGGATCACCTGCTCGTGCAGAGCGTGGTTGAGTTTGAGGTGGTGGATCAGCACGGGTGGCACATGGGTCGAAGAGACCGCCATAAACACCGCCGTACCGGGTACGCGCGCCACGTCTTCGAGCATTTCGCTGGTGAGAAAGTCGATAGAGACATGTCCCACACGCATGTGGTGACGGGGCTGATAAAGGCGGCCTGTGCCAGGTTGGGGAATCAAAGAGAGATCGCCTTCGGCATCGTGATAAAGCGGCAAGGTCGAGGCATTGATGCGTTTGTACAACTCTTTGCGGCCATCGCGCCAAGTCAAAAACAGAATCAGCATGAAACTGGCCACCAGAGCAGGCAACCAACCGCCATCTTTGAATTTAATAATATTGGAGCCAAAATAAGCCAGGTCAAAGGTCAGAAACAAAATGACCAGCGGCAGGGCCTTGAGCCAGCTCCAGCTCCAGCAATAGCGCAGCACAAACAAAAACAGGGTTGAGGTCAGCACCATGTCGGTGGTGACAGCCACGCCATAAGCGGCGGCCAAATGGCTGGACTCTTTAAACAGAACCACCACCAAGAGGCAGGCCAACATCATCGCGTAATTGACCAAGGGAATGTAGATCTGGCCTTCGGTCTCACTGGAGGTGTGGATAATATTCAAACGGTTGAGATAGCCCATTTGAATCGCCTGGCGGGTGACTGAGAAGACGCCCGAGATCAGCGCTTGAGAGGCGATGATCGTGGCCGCTGTTGCCATGATCACCAGAGGGATCACCAAATACGAAGGCACCATTTCATAAAAGGGGTTTTTGGCCTCGTGGCTGAGCAAGAGGGCACCCTGGCCAAAATAATTCAGAATCAGGGCCGGAAAGACAAAACAGAACCAGGATATGCGAATGGCGCCACGGCCAAAATGCCCCATATCTGCGTAAAGTGCTTCTCCCCCGGTAATACAGAGCACAACCGAACCCAGCACCAAGAAACCCGTTATTTTGTTGACCTGGAAAAAATTAAAGGCATAACCTGGCCAGACGGCTTTGAGCACCTCGGGATTTTTAAAAATATGCACCAGCCCCATTACTGCCAGCAGGGTGAACCAGCAGATCATGATTGGGCCAAACACACGCCCGATTGAGCCCGTGCCTTTTTTTTGAATCATAAACAGGCCCAGCAAAATGCCGCAGGTCAGCGGTACGGTAAACGGTTTGGCGGCAGCTGTGGCCACTTCCAAGCCCTCAACAGCAGACAGAACCGAAATGGCGGGGGTAATGACCCCATCACCATAGAGCAGCGAGGCCCCGGTTAAGGCCGCCAGCACCACCATGCCCTTGGCTTTGGCCGACATGCCTTCACCTGCTTTTTCTTGCAAGAGGGCCAGCAGAGCAAACATGCCCCCTTCGCCATTGTTGTCGGCACGCATCACGAAGGTCAGGTATTTGAGGGTCACGACCAGGGTCAGCGACCAGAAGATCAGCGAGAGCACCCCCAGCACATTGTCTGCATTAAAGGCGATGGCGTGGTGACCATGAAAACACTCTTTGAGGGTGTACAGTGGGCTTGTTCCGATATCTCCATAGACAACACCAATGGCACCCAGGGCCAGCGTTGCAAGAGAGGCTTTGGGATGATGGGGCTCGTGAACATGTTGATCACGTAAGGTCTGCGTTGGAGAGAGCGGCTCGGTCATTGATGATCCCCTATAAATGGCCATTTTACTCTGGAGAACCTGACAAAACAAGGTCTTTGTTTATTTGGAGATTGTTTTTCTGCCAATAATGTTTATGCTAAAGGGGGAGGAATTCAGGAAATGTCGTCTCAAAAGGATCTTTCAGAGCGTGAAATACAGCTTCAGGCTGAGTTGGCTGGTTATTTTTGGAAAGAAAGTCGGAATCGACTGGAGTTGCTTTATCGGCCGCACGAGTATGCCTGGACTTTCTGTATTCTGCTGCTTTTTATCGGTGTGCTTTTGATTTTTGCCTCTTTGATAGCTCCGAATCCAGGAGCCATGCAATTGCACTGTGAGCGCAGGAGTGGAGAACAGGGTAGCTGTTGGCTGCAACGGCAATATCTGCATCCCTTTCTGTTTTTTTTGAACAGTTCTCAGCAAGTGGATTTAAACAAACGCCCAGAACTGAGTACGGAAGAAGTGGGCGGACGGGGGCGTCCTCTGCGTTTAAATCTGCATGTCAACCGTGAAACATGGTCTATCTGGGCAGCCTCAGAAACGGAGGTCAGAGAAGACATGCAGTTGATTCAGCAGTTCTTGTCTTCACCTGAGCAAACACAGCTTGACCTCCAGCATTTTGATACCCCCGCTTTTGTCATTTTGTATCTGCCTTTTTACCTGCTGCTGGGAGGCTGTCTAGGGCTTTTTCTCTTGCAATCATTGGGTTTGCCCTGGGGTGCTTGTTGGCTGATTCTCGATGGGGCAGGTCAAAAAATCTTTCTGCGGCACACGGTTTGGGGGTGGCCCCTCACTCAGCAACGGCGCCTGCAAGAGGTGAGTCATTTTGACTTTGCGCAAGCGGCCTCAGAGAAAGGAACTCCCGTGTTTTTGAAAATCCATTTCAAAAAAGGGGATTCTCAGCATTTGACTCTCCCTCTGAAAGATCCAGAACAAGATGTTCTTGGGGTGCGGCAGCAGTGGATCATTCAAAAATTGAATCAAAGCCTGAAAGTATTTCAAAATTTGGCTTGAAGTGGTTGGCTTCGTGTCTGCGACACTTGCCCCTGATAGCTGAATCTGGCAAGATCAGAGCAGGTCATTTGAAGGGAGTTCTCGCATGTTGGTTTGGCGCTCAATGGTGATTTTTTTGATCTGCACTGGCACCCTGTTGCTGGGCTGTGTTCGCAAGAGTTTGCTGCCGACGGAAACGGCCTGTCCGGGTATTTTTCAGCCGGTGTGTGGCTCTGATGGCAAAACCTATAACAATTCCTGTGAAGCCCGTAAAAAAGGCATTACCCGCACCACCGATGGCGAGTGTGCTGCTTGAACTCCGCAGGTCCGGTTAACCAAAGCCACCAATTGAATCAAGCGGCGGAGAGTATTGGCTTCTTTTGGAAACGGACGCCGAAAAAAGGACTTTTGGAGTACCGCAACTCAAAGTTGATCAAATTCCTGATTTTTTGTCTGATCGGCTGGGGAGTGGTGGCCCTGTTTCCGCTTTTATTTGGCAATCCCGGTTTGACCCGCCTGAAATGTGTGCGCACGGCCCCGAATGTTGGCAATTGCCAACTCGAAAAGATCTATTTACATCCTTTTCTGGTCTTTTTCAGTGGCCGACAGGAATTGCCGCTCAGTGAGATTGTGGCCCCCCAGGTTCATGAAATTGTCGGCGATGAATCTGATTCGTATCAATTGGTTTTGCAACACAAGCGCGGCGATTGGAATATCATGACCGCGATGTTTGAAGAGACCGCTGAAAACGCGGCTGAAGACATTCAGGTTTTTCTCAGATCGCCCCAAGAGGAATTGGTCAAAGTCAGGTATTTTGATACCCTTTTCTTTTGGATCATGTATCTGCCGCTTTACCTTATGCTCTTTTATCTGGGTATGGGCCTGTTTTTGAAATTGACGGGCAAGCCCTTTAATTGTTATTGGCTGGTGCTCGATGGCGAGACCCGCCAGGTGGTGGTGATTCGCAATACCGCTTTGGGCTGGTCGTTGACGCAAAAACATGCGGTGGGCGCCGTGACAGGCTTTACTGTGATTGAACAAGAAGGGGAAAACACAGATTATATTCGCCTGCAAATGAAGCTCAAATCTGGCCCTGCGGTAAATCTGACGCCGCTGATCACAGCCAAAGACAGCCGAGAATTTGAAGACATGCAAGACTGGCTTTTGGACAATCTAAACCAGACCCTAAATGAGTTTCAGGGCCGGGTCTCCAGTTCGGGCCAGAAGCCAGCTTAATACCAGACGATCGGCCCGCTGTCAGGCAGGGCTTGCCCCTGTGTTATAATTCAGCATTCTCAAAGGTTATGGGGGCATTGCTAGCTTGAAACAGCGTTCTGAACTGGGGTGGGCCCTGTTGATGCTTTTGCCCAGCCTGCTGGGGGTGGGGATTTTTACCCTGATTCCTGTGCTGGCTTCGTTTGGCCTCAGTTTTGCCCAGTGGAATTTGCTCAGTCCGCCCAAATGGGTGGGTTTGGCCAATTATGCTGCTTTGATGTCTGAGCCTTTGTTCTGGAAGGTGTTGGGCAATACCTTTGTCTATGCCTTCTCGGTGGTGCTCTTTGAAGTTCCCATCGCTTTGGCCTTGGCGATTGCGCTCAATCAACAGGGCTGGGTTGTGAAAATTTTTAGAACGGTCTTTTTTCTGCCGGTGGTGACGTCGATGATTGCGATTGCCCTGGTCTGGAACTGGATCTATGATCCCCAATATGGCTTGCTCAATGCCGCTTTGGGGGCCATTGGGATTAAGCCGATTGCCTGGCTTTTTACCACTGATTGGGCTTTGCCCGCCCTGATTGTGATGGGCATCTGGAAAAATGTCGGCTATAGCATGGTGATTTTTCTGGCGGGTTTGCAAAATATCCCCGATGAACTCTACGAAGCCGCTTCCCTTGATGGCGCCAACCCCTGGCAGCAATTTCTCAATGTGACTTTGCCGATGGTCAGCCCCACACTTTTCTTTGTCACGACCATGTCCACGATTACGGCCTTCCAGATCTTTGACTCGGTGTATATGATGACCCAAGGCGGACCTGAGAACAGCACCAATGTGGCGGTGTATTGGCTCTACCAAAATGCCTTTGAATTCTTCCAGGTGGGCCGGGCTTCGGCTATGGCCTACGTGCTCTTCGCAATTATTTTAACCCTGACGTTGATTCAATGGAGTTTAAGGAAAAAATGGGTGGCCCTCGAATCTTAGCTTATCTCTTTTTGGCACTGGGCTCCATTTCCATGCTGGTGCCTTTTGTCTGGATGCTGGCGACGTCTTTGATGACCCCCGAGCAGATGTTCAGCCTGCCGCCACGTCTGTTGCCCAGCCCGTTGGCGCCCGAAAATTACAGCCGGGCCATGCAGACCGTGCCCCTGGGTCGCTTTTTTCTGAACAGTTTGTTGGTGGCCTGTTTGACCACGGCCGGACAAATGGTAACCGCTTCGATGGCGGCTTATGCTTTTGCGCGGCTGCGTTTTCCCTTTAAAGATGGTCTGTTTTTTCTGTTCTTGGCCACGATGATGATCCCACCGCAGGTCAATGTGGTGCCGCTGTTTATGTTAATGAGCAAATTGGGCTGGATCGACAGCTATGCCGCTTTGGTGGTGCCCGGCCTGTTTGGGGCCTTTGGGATTTTTCTCTTGCGCCAGTGGTTTTTGGGCTTTCCCGAAGAATTGGAGCAAGCCGCCACGCTCGATGGCTGCAATATTTGGCAGATTTATTGGAAAATCGCCCTGCCCACGGCCTTGCCCGCTTTGGCCACTTTGGGCATCTTTACCTTTATCGCGACCTGGAACAGCTTTCTCTGGCCGCTGATCGTGACCAACAGCGAGCATATGCGCACCTTGCCCGTGGGGCTGGCGGCCTTTAAAGGCAGTTTTCGCGAGACCACCGACTGGGGCCAATTGATGGCCGCAGGGGTGATCAGTGTGCTGCCGGCTCTGGCCGTCTTTTTACTCGGACAAAAATACTTTATCCGTGGCCTGATGGCCGGCAGCGTGAAGTCTTAAACTTTGGGCTCTTCTGTTTTGGCGACTTCTGTTTTGGTCTCTTCGGGCTTTTCCTCTTTTTTGCCAAAGATGCCGCCCAAAGCCTGATTCAAAAGCCCTGAGGCTTTTTCAGCCACGGCCTGGCCCACTTCGGCAGCATTTTCGAGTGCTTCAGCGGCTTTGACCTGCATCTGTTGTGCGGCTTCGGCCACATTGTCGCCCGCTTGGTTGAGCAATTCGGTGGCTTTGACCTCAACCTGTTTGCGCACTTCGTCGGCCTGTTGCTGCACTTTGTGAGCGGCTTCTTGGGCTTTTTCTTGCAATTGATGGGTGGCTTCCTGGGCCTTTTCCTGAAACTGGTGAGCCGCTTCTTGGGCCTGTTGCTGGGCTTTTCCCGCAAACGAACCCGCGTTTTCGCTGACTTTTTTGCCCACTTCTTCAGCGGTTTCACTGGCTTTGCCTAAAATGCCCTGGGCGGTGTGGGCCAGGTTTTGACCGATACCCATAGCTGTCTCTCCGGCTTTTTCTAACACGGTTGGGCAGGTCCAAGCCAGGATCTGCTCATTGGGGGTCATGGCTTCCATTTCTTCGACTGTGACGCCGTGGATTTCTTGCACCTGAGCCAGAAACCACTGGCCAAATTCGTCGCTGGGATGGGTGAGTGAGTGCATAAAATCAGGGTAGGAGCCTTCCAATTCCACGACTTGCAGCATCAAATCGCCGTGGGGGGTGGGCTGATGCCAGATTTTTTCGCTGCGCACACCGGCTTTCTGGTGGGCAAGTTCGTATTCTCGCTGTTTATCTGTTTTGAGGGCCTGGGCGAAAGCTTTCCATTGTTCAACTTTTTCGGGCAAGATGGGGATGGCTGTTACATAGGTCTTGGGCATGATCGTATTCCTTTCAGAGAGGGGCAATTAGCCACTTTTGCAAGTGGCATCAGTAGCATGCAGCGAGTTGCAGTGCTTGTCAAGATCCCTTTTCTGGCGGTTTTAGGCAGAATTTGAGGCCGTTTCTACTGGCTCAGGCCGATAGTGCCAAAAGGCCGGCAAGAGCCAAATACAGCTCAAGACAGCCAGGGTGCAGATCACCCCACCACTCCAGATGGCCAGAGACAGTCCCATTTGCTCGGCCATCCAACCGGCACGCAAATTTCCCAGCAGCGGCCCCGATAAATAGCTGATCATCTCGATTCCTGCTAAGCGTCCGCGCATGGAGTTGGGAATACTTTCGTTCCAGATCACGCCGCGATACAGCCCTGAGATCATGTCTGCGCCCCCAGCCAATACCAAAAGTGCAAAGGCCCACCAAAGTCCTGGCGCAAAACCCAATGCGATGATCGCCAGCCCCCAGAGACTGGCCCCCACAATCACACCAGCCCCCCGGCGGCGAATGCGGTTTAAGCGCCCTGAAAAGAGTGAAATGCCCAGGCTGCCGACGGCCATGGCGGAATAGAGCAGACCTGCCGCTGGTGCTCCGCCCCAGGCTTTGGCCATAGCAGGATAGAGGGCCGTGGGAAAGGCAAAGAGCATCGCGACAATATCCACAATATACGTGCCGATCAGGGCTGGGCGGGCCCAGGCAAAATTTAATCCCTCGCGAATGCTCTGCAGAGAGACTGCTTCTGTGGGAGCAGCGCTGAGGGGCAGACGCAGGGCCAGAATACAGCCCAGCCCCACCAGATAGGTCAGCAGATCGAAACCAAAGACGCTGGCCGTTCCCCATTGCGACATCATCACCCCACCCAGGGCTGGGCCCATAATGGCACAAAAACTGCCCTGAAAGGCCGAAAGTGAACCCATGGCAGGGTATTCATCGGGAGAGACCAGACTTTGTTTGAGTGCTTCGAGGGTGGGGCGATGCAGGGCGCTGGCGGCTTGGGTGACAAAGGCCAAGGCAAAAATCATACCCACACTGGGAGTTGGGCTGAGAGCATTGAAGACCAATCCCAGTGCACCCAAAGCCATAACTGCTTCAGACAGAGCCAGCAGGCGTTTGCGATCCAAGGCATCAGCCAAGGCACCGCCCAAGAGGCCAAACAGCAAGACGGGAATGAGCTGCACGCCACCCAAAAGCCCTACCAAGAGCGGCGAATGCGTTAGCTGATAGACCTGATAGGGCAAGGCCACATAGGCCGTCATCGTTCCCAGGGTGGAGACAAATTGCCCAGTATAAAGCAGGAGAAAATTGGGATTGCGCTTGAGCGGACCCAGATCAAGCCACATCGGGGCTTGTCAGGCCAGTGCCCAACCCACTCCGTTTGCTCTGCAATGTGTTTAGCAGCCCTTCCAATTGGCCGCCCGTTTTTCGATAAACGCGCTGATGCCTTCGCTTTTGTCTTCGGTGGCAAAGACCTTGTGAAAGTTTTGAATTTCCAGGCGCAGACCTTGGTTGATGGTTTTGGTCAGGCCTTCGGCCACGCTGTCGTGAATCAAACGCGAGGCCACAGGGGCTTTGGTGGCCACATTTTTGGCCAATCCCAGGGCTTTGGGCAGCAACTCTTCGGCTGGGGTGACATGGTTGACCAGGCCCCAGGCAAAAGCGGTGGCGGCATCAATCGGGTCGCCACTCAGCAGCATTTCCAGGGCCCGAGCGCTGCCAATAATGCGGGGCAGGCGCTGGGTGCCGCCAAAACCGGGAATAATCCCCAGATTGATCTCGGGTTGTCCCATTTTGGCATGTTCAGCACAGAGGCGCAGGTCACAGGCCATGGCCAATTCCAGACCGCCGCCCAGGGCCAAGCCGTTGATTGCGCAGATCGTGAGCTTTTTCATATCTGCCAAGCGATTGAGGGCACGCTGGCCGGTCTCGGCCAATTTTTCAGCTTCAGCCGGTGTCATGCCCGCCATCGCTTTGATATCCGCGCCGGCGACAAAGATTTTGGGGCCAGCACCGGTCACAACCACAGCCAAGATTTCATCTTTGGCTTCGAGGTGGCGCAGCACTTCGTCCAATTCATCCACCACAGCTGGGCTGAGTGAATTCACCGGCGGGTGGTCGAGGGTCACCACAGCGACTTTTTCCTGAATTTCCAGTTTGACAAAATGATTCTTTAATTCCATAAAGAGAACTCCTTAAACATGTGTTTTGGCGGGGGCTTTTGCGGGCGGACGGACAGGGTTAATACCCGTGGTATAAACCGGGTCGTGCTGCTCTGCGTATTTCAGCGCGGCTGTGGCCAGGGTCTTGAGCGTTGCGGTCTCAAACCACTGTTTTTCGCCATCAAGCGCCAGTGGCACCCCGACCCGTTCACCTACGCGAATCAGGGTTTCGGGTCTGAAAAATTCACAGAGCCTGACAAACACGTCTTCAATTTGGGGCACAATCTGCTGTTCAATCGCCAAAGACTGGCCCACAGGGGAGTCTTGCGCGCTGAGTACCTGGGGATAGGCCTCAAATTGCCAGCCGAATTGCTGAGTGATCTCATGAGCGAGGCTGTGCATCCAATTATTGGCGGCGGTGGCTTCGTTGAGGAGCAGGATTCGGCCCCGGCTTTTTTCGATCAGGGGCTGCATGTCTGCCAATGGTGCGGGTTTGAGTGTGCGCAAATCCATCACGGCAATGTCTTGGCCCGTCAAAAAGCTCAGGCCTTGGGCTGCTTTCCAGGCCATGGGCATCAAGCGGCCATGGGAGAAGATCACGCCCTGATCCCCGTCGCGAATCAGGCGGGCAGTGCCCAAACTGTCTTCGGGAATGACCAGACCTTCTGGCCAGGCCTGAACCCAACTGCCGTCACGCTGGTCCATCGGTGCAGTGGTATACGCCAGCCACTGGGTTCGGGCGTTGGGGTTGCCGGCCAAGGTCGAGGGGCTTTCGAGCAGTTCTTTTTCGCCCGGCAAAAGTGCAAAACCCGGTAATTCCAGGTGGGCCAAACCTTGGGTTGTGGCCGAATCGGTGGGAAAACCGGCATGGGCACGGGGATACATAAAGTGCACAGGATTCGGGTCTTTGATCGCGGCCACGAGCAGGGTGGCGGCATCGTAAGGGTTGGAGACCGAGACCACTTTCCAGCCGGGCAGGCCGACCATTTCGTTTTCAACGGTCTGGGAGTGGTAGAGGGCGCCTTTGCCACTCAGGGCGCCGTAAGCGGTCATGATGACCAGCGGCATGGGCACACGCCCCCCACTGGCCCAGCAAGTTTCGCCGATCATTTTCATAATATCGTAGGTATTGTGCTGGTAATCGGCAAACTGCATCACACCCACAGCGGGCTGGCGCAAAAACGCGGCAGAGTAGGGAATCCAGGCTGCAGAGCGCTCGTTGAGTATCGTGTTGTGGGCGAAGGGCAGGCCTTGGGTTTCAGCCAGTACGCCGCCTTTGGCGCCGGGGCCCACACCTTCATTGTCTTGACCCCAAACCCCCGAGGTCAGCCAGCCCTGACGGTGGCAATGTAAAAGCGCCAAACGCACTGCGTCTTTGATTTTCATCGGTCTGAAACCTCCACTTCAAGGTGCGCTCAGTATACCACGCGGGGGCCAAAGAGCAGATCCAGAGCGGCTTCACCCTGGCGCAGCAGAATCTCACTTTGGTAAAACTCTGTGTAGCTGCAAGTGCTGCAGGAAGCTGAAATCACCCCCAGTTGGGGCCTGTCTTGCCATTCTGCATTCTTCTGGCCACAGCAACGGCAAATAAAACGCTCTCTTAGACTGGTTTTAAGCGTTTCGATCTCGGCGTGATCAGATTTTAATTCTAACTGCGCATCTGCTTGTACTTTGGGCTTGGGTCTGCCATCTTTGTGCGCTTCACATTGCCAGCAGCTCTTGTAAGCACCTTCGTTTTTTTCGCCACATTGGATACAGCGCCACATCGCTCAGACCTGCAAAACAGCAATTTTGAGGGGGTGCTGCCCGTCTCGCGAAGGGAAATCTGCTTCGGGCTCCAGCCATTGCAGAGATTGAATCTCTCGCCCAGCTTTACTGGCGCAGCGCATCAGGCTCTCGGCCCAGGCCTCGCGCTGGACTTCGGCGACGTTATTGGTGCAGAGCAGACGGCCACCGGGGCGGGTGGCCAAAAGAGCGGGTTTAAACACGCTCTGGTAATCGCGAATCAGATCAATGGTGCCAAAGGGGCTTTTGGACCAACGCGGAGGGTCCAAACAGACCAGATCAAATTGGCGGGGGGCCAGTTTGGGGTAGCTGCGACTTTCAATTCCTTTGCCCCGGCGAAAGGCCACGGGCAGGCCCGCCCATTGTTTGACGGCGGTAAAAAAGTCACTTTGCAAAAAATGGTGCTGGGGATTTTCCAAGCGGTTGAGTCGGGCGTTTTCCCGGCCGATTTCGAGATAGCGGCTGCTAAAGTCCACATTCCAGACTTCGCTGGCCCCCCCTTGCATGGCTGCAAGCCCCAGGCCACAGCTATAGGCGCAGAGATTGAGCACTGAACACCCCGCTGCTTGGGCCAGGACGTAGCGCCGCCCGACCCGCAGATCGAGAAAGAGCAGGGGATCCTGGCCTGCATGTTTGCCCATGACCGCGTAATTCAGGTTCAGTTCTTGGCAGAGAAGGGTGTGTGCACTGACCACGTCTGTGTCTTTGCGGCGCGAATGGGGGGCACTGCGGTCGTTGTAAACCACTTCTGAAGGCTGAAAATGGCTGCTGCTGATGGCTTCAATCGTGGCGAGATCGTCAGGGCTGAGGGGGGTATGAAAGCTTTGAATCAGCAATTGGGGGCCGTAGCGATCCACGGTCAGACCCGGACAGCCTTCGTTGCTGCCATGAAAAAGACGATAGGCATTGGTGTTCTCGGCGGCCAAAGCAGCGAAAAGTGCCGCGCGCCGCTCCAAAGCACTGCGCAGATCTTCCGCAAGTTGAGAGTCGTCAAACACTCACAGATCCCGCCAGCGCAGCCAACCCCAAGAAGCCAGCGAAAACAGGGCAATATATCCCAGGGTCAAAAAGACCGAGATCCATTCTGGGTCTTTGGCGACCCCCATGCCGAGCAGGGAGGGCAGGGGATTGGGAATCAGATCGGAGATGATCTTCATTGGCAGGTAATCGCCCCAACCCTGTGGCAGGAGCTTAAAGCGCAGCACATTTTCGACCACCATTGAATAAAAGAGGTAGGCAATAATGGTCAGCCCTTGTTTTTGCACAACCAGGCTCAAAAACAGGGCAAAAACCAAGGTGGCATAACACTGCAGGAAAAAGATCCCGAGAAAGTGAATTTTTTCAGTGGCGGTGGCCCAGGTGACTCCTTCGCCGTAGGCCAAGCCACAGCCCAGCCCCACAGCTGCCACCAAGAGGGTGGAAACAACTGTGAACAAGAGTAAAAGCAGCAATTTGCCAATCAAGACCTCTTCGCGGCTCATCCCGTCGATAATATTCTGCCGCAGGGTGCGAAACTGAAACTCGTTGGTGACCAAGAGAATCACGAAAAAATAGAGCAGCAAATTGAACCAGGTGGCCATATACGTCACGTTTTGCCAGACCTGGGGAAAGAGATAGAGATTGAGACCCAGACTGGTGCCGCCTGAGACCTGGATATTAAAATTGGCCAGGCTCATAAACAGCAGTGGCATCAGCAGGAGATAGCCAAAAGACGAAATCCAGAAGGCGCGGTACCAAATGACTTTTCTCAGCTCAATGATCAGCAGGCGCATCTTGTTTCTCCTCCCGTATCAGGGCCAAAAAGCCACTTTCGAGATTGGGTTTGTAGATCGCCAAATGGCTCAGGGCCACACCCTGCTCCATAAACCAGCGGTTGATCTCTGATGGGGTTTTTTCGTTTTCGAGGTTGAGTTCGAGTTTGTCGCCATTCTCGCGGACCTGTTTGACCCCAGGACATTGCTCAGCCATTTGTTTTAAGGTCGAAAGCTCGCCACCCGAAATCTGCAAGAGCGGCCCAGAGGTGAGCACCTCGCTGAGCGAGCCTGCTGCAAGGCGTTTGCCCTGTTTGAGCACAGCCACGTGGGTACAGACTTTTTCGACTTCGTCGAGAATATGGCTGGCCATAATGATTGTTTTGCCTGTTTGGGCTGTGCGCTGAATAACTGCACGCACATCGGCGATGCCCTGGGGATCAAGCCCATTGGTGGGCTCGTCGAGCACCAGCACTTCCGGGTCGGAGAGCAGGGCCGAGGCCAGAGCCAAGCGCTGGCGCATGCCCAGTGAATAGGTGCTGATCGCGTCTTTGGAGCGCTGACTGAGCAAAACCAGGTCCAGCACTTCTTTGATGCGCTCTTGGCCCCGGCCTTTGATGGCCGCGACAATTTCGAGATTGCGCTGGGCCGAGAGATAGGTATAAAAATTGGGGGTTTCGAGTAAGGTGCCGACCCGTCGCCGGGCCTGGGCCGTGGGGGCTGCATCAAACCAGCTATAATCACCTGTGGTGGCTTTGAGCACGCCCAGCACAATCCCCAGGGTGGTGGTTTTGCCGCTGCCATTGGGGCCAAGAATGCCCCAGGTGCTGCCGGCTTCAACTTTTAAATTGAGACTTTGCAGGGCCTGGACTTTGCCATAGCGTTTGGAGAGATTGGATATTTCAAGAACTGTTGCCATGTCTGGCATTGTACCCCGAGCTGGGGGCCAAGACAAATCGGTTGGTTGATGAATCCGCTCTTAGAGCAGGCTCGTGAGGGCGTGGGTTTCCCATTCCTTTTCGATCGGTTCGACCTGGGGGATGGTGTAGAGTTCAATTGGATTGCCCACCGGATCGTTGACCGTGACCCCCCAATAGCTGCCATGCCGCCATTCGGGTTTGTTGGTTAAAAGTTTTTCTTTGCTATTTTTGAGCTGGTAAAGCACGCCCAAAAACAGGGCCTCGGGCACCCGAATGGACCATTGGCAGGGAATGTCCAAATAGTCGTAAGCTGTATTTTTGCTCTTTTGGCTGGTACTGTTCTGACAAAACATGACTTCGGTCTGACCGAGTTGAAAGACGCTGTAGCTGTTCTCTTTCCAGATCTTTTCTTCGAGCCCCAGCAATTCGCCATAAAAGAAGCGAATGGCATTCAAATCTGAACAGATCACGGTTGAAAGATCGGCCACACCTGTTGGTATCTGATGATTATGCTCTGGTTTCCACATAGTCCGCCCTCTTAAGCTCTCAAATTGGTTCTTTGCTTGTTCTCTTATACCCGGACTTTCTCGCCCATCCTGCTAAAAAAAGCGACTTTTACAGAAAATTTAATCCACTTTTGATCTGCGCCCAATACACTTAATGAAAAGACACTTTACGTGACAATTTCCTGCTCTTGCCACCGGCAGGTAAAACCTGAAACAATACCTCTAATTGCAATTGGGAGAGCCGCTCACGATGTTACCTTTGCCCAAAACAGGCCAGTCTGACTGGCAGGCCAGCCACGAAACTGAATTGGCCCGCCGCTGGCTGAGTGAACCCTTTTCACTCAGCGATCTCAATAGCAGTGTGAATTTTGTTAAACGCCTGCAATCGGAGCAGACCCAACTTGTGCTGCGCATAAGCCATGCCAGTCGCCGCCCCCTGGAGTGGCTTTTGGCTGAATCGGCTTGGCTCGTGCATTTGCAGACCCAGGGAATCGATCTGCCCCAGCCTTTGCCGTCTTTGCAAGGCCATTGGGTGGAAAGTGCTGAGCCTTTTTATGCAGTAGCTTTTGCCTGGGCCGAAGGCCAGCCCTCGACCTTTTTTGACGACAATGCCTGGGGCTTACAGGAGATCTTTGAGCTGGGCCGTTTGATTGGCAAATTGCATCTCTGCGCCGAGAACTGGGAGCCCCCGGCAGAGCGCCGCCCCGATTGGGAGACTTTACATGCGCTGCCTGATTGCGATTGGGCACCCGAAGAAGCTGAGCTCTTGGCTGAATATCATCAGACCCTGTTGCTCAGCCAGAGCTGGCCACGCAACAAGGCCGACTATGGCTTGATTCATGGCGATGTCTCGCCGCTGAATCTCTTGGTGCGTCCCGATGCCAGCTTTACCCTGCTGGACTTTGACGATGCCTGTTATGCTTGGTACGCCCAAGATTTGGCGGGGGTGCTCTTTCACTATCTCTTGGTCAAGTCGGCCCACAACCGCCGTTTGTTTGCACAGAAGTTTTTGCCCTGTCTGCTGGCCGGGTATCGCCAAGAACGGCCCCTGGACCCCATTTGGGAAAGCCGCATGATTCCCCTGCTCAAGCTGCACAGCCTGTGGTTTATGCTCTCCACTGCCCACGTCTTAATGGCCCAAGGTGGGCCACTCACCCCCGAGGCGCGTCTGACCCTGCGCACGCGTTTTGGGATGTATCAGGGGTTGGGTTAAGGGCTTGTATTTCTTCATCCTGTTCAACTTTGGGTGAGTGAGTCAAATGCTTGTAAACGCATTTTGAGCATGTGCAGACTTTCTCGGATGGCGGTGATGTTTGGCAAATCGCCGTAAACCAAAGGACGAAAACTACTTTGATAGGTTTGGTTCAACTGCTTCCAAAGAATGTCTGTATCACTGAAAATCAGGGCATGGGCCAAAGGCGCTTGATTCCATTCTCCTTGAAATTCCCGGCTGTCGGCATCGTCTTTTTGTGCGTCTTGCAAGGTCTCAAAAAACCGCCCACTGTTTACAAATTCTCTCAGCGATGGATGATTCATTAAAATATGTAAATCGTAGGTATGGCGGATCTTGTTTTGAAGCTGTGCAATGGGGTCTGCATGGTAAGAGGCACGGGCCAGTGCCAAGACTTTTTCTGCCAGTGTTCGCTCTGGGTGTAATACCAGAATAGAAAAGGGTTCAAGCCCATATTGACTGATCAAGGCAGCTTGTTTTTGAGCAACGAAGAAGTCGGCTATCATTGTGTTGATTGGGGTTGGCTGATAGGGGGACGGATTGCCGAAGGCATTTAACTCTAAAACAAGAAATGCGCTGATCTGGCTCTGCGGTGCGGGGGCTAACTCTAAAACAGGATAAAGATGGGCCGTTCGGCGAAAGCGAGACCACTTTTTGGTGAGGCCTTCCAGCTTGAGTTCGCTTAAATGGCGTGTGATTTCTTTGGAAACCTTGTCTATTCTGCTTTTGATCTGATTCCCGGTTAAACCTTCCGCCAGCAAAGCCAGATCGACATCCTCTGAAAATCGCTGGATCAGGCCAAACGCTTTGGAGAGAGAGGTTCCTCCTTTAAAGACAAATCGTTCATGATAGGGGGATTCTCCCAGCTTTTTTAAGACGGTTGTAAGCCAATAATCTTTTTCGACCCAGGTATCGGGAATGCCCAAATGAACTGCAGCAGCACGAATACTGGCTTTAAAGAGTGGTGGATTCTCATGTAAATTCATCGAATATACCAGTTGCGGTAGTTTGGAAAAGTGTCTTTGTCTATTTTGAGGCGATAACGACTGCTGGGATTGAGGGTTTGCGCCAAAGTCTGGGCCAGTCTCTTTTTTCCCAGACTTTCCAAAACCAAACCAACAAAGGCCCGGCAGGAGGGGGGATAATTCAGGGCCAGTTGGGCAAGCTCATCTTGCTGATCCCGTTTGAGTTCTTTAATGCGCAAGCGCAATAAAACAGAAGATTTTTCTGGGGTGGTGGCAGGGATGTTCTCCATCTCGCGAATGGCATCCAGAATTTGCAAGAGATAGGTGTCTTGGACGGCTGTTTTGACATAACTGGGAATAAAGCGAATACGCGTGCCTCCAGAAACAATCGGCATTCGACGCGGTTTGTCAGAGGCGATGACATACTCAGTGGAGACCTGTGTGGTGAGGCCCATTTGGGTATAGGCTGGCAGCCCGGTTAAATAGGCAATGCTGTCTTTGTACAGAAGTAGCAATTTATCCAGGAGGCCGCGTGTTGTGGGGGGGAGTTCGCCAAAAGGGCTTTGCTCAGGTTTGTAATACAAACCCTTGGTAATGCGTTGCAAACCACCTGCTCGGTAAAGTTCGCTCAAGGCCTTTTCCAAGGCGATTTTTTTTGCCAGAGGCAGTTTAAAATCCTCCAGAGATAGCAGCGCGCCCGCCGCTGTATTTTGAACCTGTGTTTTTACCCATTTGTTTACATTCATTTTGAATTGGCCTAAATTGTTTTCCTGACTTGGGTTTTATTGTAATCAAGTGGGCAATAAAAATCAAGTTTTTCTATGAAAAACCTGATTATTTTGAACTCAAGACATTTATGCGTGGTGGGAAAGAATGACAAGAGACCCTGCGTCTGGGTTTGCAGCAATGAGCGGGTAGTAATTTGCAGAACGAATACCTTAGCCGATGGCTTGCCTGTGGCGAGTATTTGCAAGTACACCGGGCTGAGCGCCGAAGAGGTGGTGGGGCTTTAGTTCGTCGAACGGGTTTGTACTTCTTGCACCAGCCGTTCTCCCAGCTTGAGGGTGGCCAACTCCAAATCATAATGGCTTTGCAGATTCAACCAGGATTGGGGATTTACCTCAAAATAGCGCCCCAGTCGCAGGGCTGTATCTGCAGTAATGGCCCGCTTGCCATGCACAATTTCATTGATGCGTCGCGGAGGCACCCCGAGCGCCTTGGCCAGGGCATATTGGCTCAATGCTAAAGGTTTCATAAATTCTTCCAGCAGGATTTCGCCAGGGTGAATGGGAGGGATATCTCGGTTCATGGGCTTCTCCTCAATGATAATCCACAATTTCGACAGCGTCGGCATGACCCGCTATCCAAACAAAACAAATGCGCCATTGATCGTTGCTTCGAATGCTGTATTGGCCTTTGCGATTGCCTTTCAAGGCTTCCAGTTTATTGCCTGGGGGTACCTTTAAAAAATCCAGATCGACCGCTGCATGGATTTGCAGCAATTTACGTAGCGCAATGCGATGCAGACTGGGCGGCAATCTACGCGGGGTTTTGCCGTGAAATAGCTGTTCTGTTTCTTTGTTGGCAAAGCTTTTGATCATGCTTTGATATTAACGCAATGCAATAATAACGTCAATCGTTAATAGCTGCTGTGGCAAGTATTTGCAAGTACCCAGGACTGAGCGCTGAAGAGGTGGCGGGGCTTTAGGGCTATTGAGGACAGGGCTTTTGAGCTGCTGTGCTGAAAGAGGCATTGGCAGGCAGCATATTGCAGGCGTATGTGGTCTGTTCGATGCGGTTGCTGGGAATATTGGCTGAGCGCGCTTCAACCCAGCCCCCTTTTAAAGCCTGGTTGGGAATGTTTACGAACATATGTTGAACGACTACGCCATCACTGTCGATTTTGGACTCTAAAAAGACGGGCTTTTGTTTGATTTCTTTGCCCACTTCTGAGCGGGGCTGAAAGATAATTTCTGTCTTGGATGGATCAAATCCCGTACCTGTGAGGTCGAGTTGGGGAGCAGCCTTGTCGGTGGTGATATCTTGACCCCCCTTCTCTTTGGGCCATTCAGCCGAGAGCAGTTTGGGACCGAGAAAGACTTCGAGATTCATTGTGAACATCTCTTTGTGCTGAGAAAGCCAAGTATCGTATTCCCATAATGTATTAAAAACAGAAAGAACAGCTGAGCGAACAGGTTGCGTTTGTCCAAATGAGGTCATCATTAAGTAGCCAGCTTTATTCGTGGAAAAATCACTGCTGATATAAGGTTTTCTTCTTTTAACACCAGATTCAGTGACTTCCTTGACGGCTTCTCCTTCAAGATTGTTTACGCCGACCAGACCTGGGACCAAAAAATCACGTACCTTACGAAACTCACCATTAATGGTTTGACTTAATTTTGGATCTGGAGAAATGGCTCTCACATATAGGTTCCGGGGTTCTCGGATATTTGTATCAGCTTGAAGAAGCAGATACACTGCAGAAAGAGGCTCTGTGCCTGAACTAGAAACGCTTAATGGTGTTGCAACTGAATGATTGGCCTTGATGATATGGGTTTTGTGATAGGCAATGTGCGGAAGTGGAATATCTGGAAACAAACTTACATTTCTATGAATGATTGCATCTGTCGCAAATTTGATAAAATAATCAGATAAATGGTCCCTTTGGGATGCATTGTTTTTTTGTTTTAAAATTGCATTTAATGCAGCAGTGGAGCGTAATGTGTCTTTGATTTGTTTTTTTTTGTTTAAGCCATATTCTTGAACTACATCAGCAATTATTGACGCTCCCCCGTAATGATTAAATAGATGAGTCCAAAAGGGCACCGTTAAATAAGGGCTTCGAGCCCTTGCTGCTATTCTTTTGAGATACATGCTTTCAGTTAATTGATTTAAAATATCAAATCTTTCTGCATATTCATATAAAACGGGTACGGTTTTTCCTAAACCTAACTCTGTTGAGTTTAGTTCTGTGGCAACGGTGCCCATTAATGCTGCTGTGCCTTCAATTAACCAGCCATCAAGAGCTGAATTTATTTCGTCTTCTGGTGTGTTTGTATAAGCTTGTTGAAATACATGAAATAATTCATGCATTGCTGTTTCAGAACGTACTTGTCCCCAATAATCCGGTTTGAGTAGACCTCCTAAGGTACCTTGAGTAATATTTAATTGAATAGCAGAGCCCTTATATGTAGTTTCTTCATACAATTCATAAGCAACACCATTAGCAGAGTTAGGAACATTTAAATTTGTAAGTAAATTTTGAAAGCGGTCAACAAGAAATACAGGGATTTTCGGGTTTTTAAACCCACGATCAAGATAAGGCGGAGGTTTTTTTTCATATTTGCACTCAAGGCGGTCACACTGCAGATATTGCCACCACAGTCTTGGGGATAATCCTGAATTTTAAAATTTTCTGAACGGGGCCCGGCTTTTTTTTGATAATAGACATCTTGAGGAATCCACGAGACGTTACTCTTGGGGGCTGCGGCGTTGGGCTTTTCTGTGGTTGTGGTTTTCAGGCTGGGAGGTTGCAGATTACAAGCGCTCAGCAAGAGCACAAGAACCAATCCGTTGATGCCGGTGCGAATAATTGAGCGAGTGTCCCAACCTTGCATAAAAGCCCCCAAAGCAGCCAAATTTTCTTAAATATACCTTTAAAGCTGAGGCTGAATCAAAGGGCATTTTGGGCCATAATTCTCATTGGATTGGATTGGCGATGTTCTCTGTTTTTTGCCGTTAGGTGCCAAAATCCAGACAAAAAAAAGGAGAGGCGAACCTCTCCCAGGGATTTCAAGGGATAAAAGACGCAGAAGACGCGTCGACCGATTAATGGAATTGAGCTTCTTCGGTGGAACCCGCCAGGGCCGTGGTGGAGCTGAGCCCCCCCGTGATCACCTGTTGAATTTCATCAAAATAACCGGCACCGACAAAACGCTGATGCTTGACGGCACTAAACCCGTGCTGCTTTTCGAGCGCAAATTCGCGCTCCTGCAGGCGGGAGTAGGCGGCCATGCCTTCGCGGCTGTAAGCTTCGGCCAGCTCAAAAGCGGCTGTATTGAGGGCGTGAAAGCCCGCCAGGGTCACAAACTGAAAGCGGTAGCCCAGTTCACCCAGGTTCTCTTGGAAACGCGCGATTTCTGCTTCGGAGAGGTGGCGCTGCCAATTAAAAGACGGAGAGCAATTGTAGGCCAGCATTTTGCCCGGATACTGGGCATGAATGGCCTGGGCAAATTCGCGGGCCTCACCCAGATCGGGGGTGGAGGTCTCACACCAGATCAGGTCGGCATAAGGGGCATAAGCCAAGCCGCGCGCAATCGCGCAGTCGTTGCCACCTTTGAGGCGGAAAAAGCCTTCGCTGGTGCGCTCACCCGTCAAAAAGGGCTGGTCGCGTTCGTCGATATCGCTGGTGAGGAGTTGGGCTGCCTGGGCGTCGGTGCGGGCCACGAGCACGGTGGGCACGTTCATCACGTCGGCAGCGAGACGGGCGGCCACGAGTTTGCGGATAAATTCAGAGGTGGGCACCAGCACCTTGCCACCCATATGGCCACATTTTTTTTCTGAGGCCAATTGGTCCTCAAAATGGACCCCAGCGGCGCCCGCTTCGATCAGGGCTTTCATCAGCTCGTGGGCGTTGAGTACCCCGCCAAACCCGGCTTCGGCATCGGCCACAATCGGAGCAAACCAATCGCGGCTGGCCTCTCCCTGCAGGCATTCGATCTGATCGGCCCGTTGCAGGGCATTGTTGATCCGGCGCACCACAGCGGGCACGCTGTCGACAGGGTACAGGCTTTGGTCGGGATAGGTTTGGCCTGCGCTATTGGCGTCACCAGCCACCTGCCAGCCACTCAGGTAAATGGCCTGCAGACCTGCTTGCACGTATTGTACAGCCTGATTGCCTGTTAAAGCGCCCAGGGCGCGCACAAAGGCCTGTTGGTTGATGCGTTGCCAGAGGGTTTCTGCGCCGTGGCGGGCCAGGGTGTATTCGGGCGTGAGGCTGCCGCGCAAACGCAGCACCTGCTCGGCGCTGTAAGGGCGTTGAATGCCTTTCCAGCGATCACTTTGCCAGGATTTTTCGAGAGCTTGAATGGATTCTGGAGTCATATTTTTTTCCTTTACAGACGTTGATACGCCAAGAGCGTTAAAAATTCGGGAAAAGTCTCAGCTTGGAGCAATTGCCCAAGCAATTCAGCTGCGGCGGTATATGCCCCGGACTGATAGCGTTCGGAACCAATTAAATTGCGGATTTTGGCCAATTCTTCGGGCAGCCAGGCCATCACTTTGGCGGGGTTCATTGCTTCGCCATTGCTGAAGCGGATCTCGGGCCGGTGCAGCCAGAGCCAGAGTTGAGCGCGGGAGATTTCTGCAGTCGCGGCATCTTCCATTAAATTGTTGATCGCCACTGCGCCTTGGCCCTGCAGCCAGGCCGAAAGGTATTGCAAGGCCACGCTGATATTCGTGCGCACACCGGCTTCGCTGATCTGCCCACCCGTTATTTCAAAATTGAGCAGGTCCTCGGCGCTAATGCTTGCTTCTGAACGCGAAACTTCTTTCTGGTGGGGCTTTGACCCCAAGGCGGCAAAAGACTCTCGGGCCACAGGCACCAGATCGGGATGGGCCACCCAGGTGCCATCAAAGCCCTGGCTCACTTCGCGCTCTTTGTCGGCGCGCACCTGTTTCAGCGCCATTTCGGTGATCTCAAGCTGGCGGCGATTGGGAATAAAAGCCGCCATGCCGCCCATGGCGTGAGCACCGCGTCTGTGGCAGGTTTGCACAAGCAAATCGCAATAGGCGCGCATAAAGGGCACCTGCATGGTGATCTGGGAGCGATCGGGCAGCACAAAGCCCGGGCGGTTGCGGAATTTTTTGATCAGACTGAAGATATAGTCCCAGCGGCCGGCGTTGAGCCCGGCGATGTGTTCACGCAGGGCATAGAGGATCTCGTCCATTTCAAAGGCCGCCAGAATGGTTTCGATCAGCACAGTGGCTTTGATACTGCCCTGTGGGATTTTGAGCAGATTTTGGGCCCGCACAAAGACATCGTTCCAGAGCGCGGCCTCTTGATAACTTTCGAGTTTGGGTAAATAAAACCAGGGGCCCCGGCCTTGCTCCAGCAAGGCTTTGGCATTGTGGAAAAAATACAAACCGAAGTCAAAGAGTGAAGCGGAGATGCCTTCGCCATTGACCCTTACGTGTTTTTCGTCCAGATGCCAGCCACGGGGGCGCACCAGCAAAACCGCCGTTTCGGCCTTGAGGCTATAAACTTTTTCCCCACTTTGGTGGCTGAGGCTGCCGCGCACGGCTTGGTAGAGATTGGCCTGGCCCTGTACCATGTTTTCCCAGGTTGGGCTGGAGGCGTCTTCGCAATCGGCCATAAAGACATCGGCACCGGAGTTCAGGGCGTTGATAATCATCTTGGCGTCAATCGGCCCCGTGATTTCCACGTGGCGTTTTTGCAAGGCGGCAGGAATGGGGGCAATTTGCCAATCCCCGGCCCGCAGATCGGCACTTTCTGGCAAAAAACCGGGCAGTTGGCCGGCATCGATCTGCTTTTGACGCTCTTGGCGCCGGGCCAAAAGGGCCTGACGGCGGGGATTAAATTCGCGTTGCAAGGTGGCGATAAATTCCAGGGCGGCGGGGGTCAAAATCTCGGGTTGGGTATGGGGAACATGGGCGGTGATTTCAAGGCCAGTGGGCAGGCTCAAGACGGGCATGGGGGAATCTCCTTTCAATTATGCGCTGCATCAAACGTAGTCAGAATAACGCCTTTAACTTACAGTGTCCTTACAAACGAATTACAGCCTGCAATGCTGGCCGTGTTATTCTAAACAGATGAGTTATTCAGACGCCCTTGCGGCCCTTGAGCCGGTTTTGCAGCAGGCCTCCCCAGTCGAGGCCCGTGCGCAGTTGTTGGCCTTGCTTGCTGAATATCCCCATGAGCCGGAACTGCATTACCGTTTGGGGGTGCTCTGCCAAGCCCAGGATTGGCCCGAGGCCCAGAATCACTACCAGGCCGTCTTGGCCCGTTTGCCAGCCCATGCCCCCAGTTGGTTTGGCTTGGGTTTTTTGGCTTTTCGCCAAGCGGCTTATCCACGGGCTGAGGATTATTTTCGTCAGGCCCTGCGCTTTCAGCCTGATTTTGTTTTGGCTCTGGATTATCTTGCGCAGGTCTGTTGGCTCAAAGAGGCACTGTCAGAGGCTGTGGAGCTGTGGGAGCGCTGTTCCCAATTGCAAAAAGATCTGCGCTGGCACACCAAATTGACACTTTATTACCAAAAACTCAAACGCTGGTCGGATGCCTACCGCCATGCCCAGGCCTGGCTGGCAGCGGCTCCCGACAATGCCGATGCCCACAACGAAGCCGGACTGATCTTGATTCAATTGCGTCAGCCCGAAGCGGCCCGTCGGGCCTTTGAGCAGGCCTTGCAACGGGCCCCTGAATTTGCCGAGGTCTGGACCAATTTGGGGCGTCTGGCCAAAAGCTGTGGCCAAATGAATGCGGCGCTGGAGGCTTACCAACGGGCCGTAGAGACACGGCCCGATTATGCCGAGGGCTGGTACAATCTGGGCATGTTATACGAGGAGAATGGGCAAACCCTGGCTGCTCGCCAGGCTGTTCAGCGGGCCCTGGGCCAACAGCCGATGCTCTTGCGGCCCGCCCAAACCGATCCGGCCTTTTGGCCCACCCCTGCCAGTGAACGCGCTTTGCTGGCCTTGCGGCAGTCTCTGATCCTGCCCCGTGTCTATGCCGATCAATCTGAAATTGAAACTTACCGCGCGCAATTGTTTGAATGTTTAAACGCTTTGCAGGGCCTTGATTTGCAAGTGGCTGTGCCCGAGCGTGAACTGATGGGGCTTACCCCCTTTTATTTGGCCTACCAAGGTCAGAATGATCGCGACATCAACAGCCGCTTGGCGCGCCTTTTGGCCCCGGTTTTGGATCTCGCTCCCCCCTTGCAGGCCTCCCCACGCGGCCCACTGCGAATTGGGCTGGTCTCCGCTTTTTTTCAGGACCATTCAGTGACCCATTGTTTTGGCTCCATGATCCAGGCTTTGGCTGCTGAGCCTGATTGGGCGGTCACGCTCTTTTTAACCCCGGCAGCCCAGCCCGATGCGGTGACACATACATTGGCACAAAGGCTGAAATTGGTTTATTTGCCTGAGAGTTTGGCCGAAGCCCGCCAAACCTTGCTTGAACAGCAGCTCGATCTGCTGATTTACCCGGAGCTGGGTATGGACTCTTTCTCCTGGCTTTTGGCTTTTGCCCGTCTGGCCCCCCACCAGGCCGTTTTGTCGGGGCACCCCGTCACCAGTGGAATTCCCAACGTCGATTATTTTATTTCCCACAGCAGTCTCGAAACCGCCGAGGCCCAGCTTCATTATTCCGAAACCCTGATTACCTTACCCGGCGTGCCCGTGAACTATACGGCCCCTCCCCGGCGCAGCGTTTCGCGTACGCGGGCTGAATTGGGCCTGTCTGAGTCGGCCCATCTCTATTTTTGCCCGATGACCCTGTTCAAGCTGCACCCAGATTTTGACGCGGTTTTGGCCGAGATTCTGGCCAGCGATCCGCGGGCAGAAATCCTGCTCTTTCAGTATCATCACAGCCTTTTGCACCAAATTTTGCAGGCACGTTTGCAGCGGCAATTGCCCAGGCCAGATTTTGCTCGGATTCGATTCTTGCCCTGGGCCCGTTGGGAGACCTTTATGGCCCTGCTTGAAAACGCCGATGTGGTTCTCGATACACCCCATTTTGGGGGGGGCAATACCCTGTATATGGCTTTTTCACGCGCTTTGCCCGTGGTCACTTGGCCAGCGCCTTTTCAGCGTGGGCGTGGGGGAGCGGGGCTCTACCAGGCGATGGGACTGGATTTTGGTGTGGCCACAGATTTGGCCGACTATGCCCGCAAAGCTGTGCAATTGGCGAGTGAGCCCGAGTGGAATCGCTTGTGCCGCAATCAATTGGCTGAGCGCCAGCCTCAACTCTTTGGTCAAACGCAAAGCACGGCGGCCCTGATTGACTGGGTGCGCAGCTTGAAACGCGGTTAAATGTGAATCCGGCCCGTGCCAATCTCTGGAAACTCAGGCTCTATTGGTTTGGCCACAGCTTGGTTTTTGCCTACGTGATCGAGCGGGTTTTTGGTCTGTCGCGGGGCTTAAGTGTGCAGGACATGGTCACCGTCGAAATCTTTTATGCGCTGGCAGCTTTGGTTTTGGAGGTGCCAACCGGGGCACTGGCTGATCGCTGGAGCCGCAAAAAGACCTTATTGCTCAGCTCTTTTTGTATTTTCTTTGAGTTTTTTTTGTTGATCTTTGCCTTTAATCTTTGGGGGTTTTTGGCTTCGGCATTGGCTGCAGCCCTCGGGGGGGCCTTGGCGAGTGGCACAGCCAATGCCCTGCTCTACGATTCCCTGCTCGAAACGGGTGAACAGAGCGACTTTGAGCGCCAATTGGGCCGGATTGGTCTTTGGGAGAGTCTGGCTGGTTTAATCGGCGCCTTGGGCGGGGCTTGGGTGGCTGTGCGCTGGGGGTTGACCTCGCCCTATTGGCTCTCGCTGCTGGGGGTGGTGCTGGCTTTTGGCACGGCTTTGAGTCTGCATGAACCGGCCAAACAGGGGGAGCCTGTCATGGCTGAGAATCTCTGGGCGCATATGGGCGAGGCCCTGACTTTTTTGCGCGGCCAGCCAGTTTTGCAAAAAATCGTGCTCTTGGCGACCTGTTTGGCGGCGGTTTTTCAATATGTCGATGAATACCTGCAAATTTACATGCAGGGGGTGGGGGTGCCCGTGGCGTATTTTGGTCTCTTTTATGCCTGTTATATGGGCGGGGAGGCCGGGTTTCGCAGTTTGGCTTACCGGTTCAAAGAGATCAAACAGCCCCGCTGGCTCTTTGCCGGACTCTTGGGGGGTTTTGCCCTTTTTCTGCTCTGGGCAGCGGCCCTGCGCTCACTCTGGGGGTTGCTGCCACTGTTTTTGGCCTTGGCCTGTGTCTGGCTGAGTCAACCATTGACCACAGGTTATTTGCACCACCGCACGCCTTCCAGCCACCGTGCCACGGTGGAGTCGTTTGCCCATTTGCTGACCAGTTTATTGGCAGTCGCTGTGGGATTGGCTTTTGGTCAAATTACCACCCGTTGGGATATTTTTAGCGGTTACCGATTTTTGACCGTCGTTTTATTGGGGTTTTTAATTTATTGGGCACTGGCTGCCCGAAATTTACCTGCTTATGCAGCCATTGAGGCCAATGATTAGGCTTTAGTCACGAAATTGGTAGTTTAATTGGAGTTGGTTCTGGGTTTGATTGGGACTGGGTTTCCAGACCAATCTGCCACCAGCGGCATACCAATCGCCGTGGTAACTCTCTTTGAAGTCGCCCTGCAACTTCCAACCGGTGTATTTTTTGTCACCTTCGTGTAATTCCAACTCCCCGTGGCCATGGCCTTGCATTTCCAAATCGAGGCCATGCACATGGCCTGAGCCTGAGTAGACCAATGCTATTTCCTGATTTTTGCTCAGATTGAACTCTGTCTTTGTGGGGCTTGAGCAACCCAGACAGAGAAGCAGACAAACCAAGGCCAAGAGCGGCTGGTCCCGTGTAAGCAGACGGAATGGACGGAGGGCTGTTTGCGCTAAAATCTCAATCATAAGCCTCTTTTTTTGCGGTACAATACCATTATTCCAGTATAGTCTGTTTAAAAACAAGGAAGTAAGATGTCGTCTGTCTCTGAGCCCTTATCTGCATTCGAAACGCCCGCATTCGAAACGTCTTCCCTCGAAATTGCTTCATGGGAAAGCCAACGTGCGCCTGAGCCCGTGGGGGCTTATCCCCATGCCCGGCGCGTGGGCAATTTGCTCTTTTTGTCTGGTTTGGGACCCCGGCAGCGCGGCAGCAAAACCATTCCGGGCGTCACCCTCGGTTCAAACGGCGAAATTCTGGCTTACGATATCTTGCTCCAATGCCATTCGGTTTTTGCCAATGTGCGCATGGTGCTAGAAGAAGCGGGGGCCCGCTGGGAAGATCTTGTCGATGTCACAGTCTATCTCACCGATATGCAGGCAGATTTTCAGACCTTTAATTCCCTCTGGGCTGAGTATTTCCCTGATCCGGCTACACGCCCCTGCCGCACCACCGTTGAGGTGGGCGCTTTGCCCACGCCGATTGCGATTGAACTCAAATGCCTGGCCGAATTGAAATCCACCCAAACCACTCAATCTGTTCAAGGAGCCTCCCATGCTGCCCATCCCGATTAATTTTATGCAGTGGATCGAAGAACACCGCGAATTGCTCAAGCCGCCTGTGGGCAATCAGGTGGTCTGGCAAGACACCGAGTTTATTATCATGGTGGTGGGTGGGCCGAATACGCGCAAAGATTATCATATTAACCAGGGTGAAGAGTTCTTTTACCAGCTCGAAGGGGATATCACCCTCAGAGTGATCGAGCAGGGCCAGCCCCGCGATTTACCGATTCGCCAGGGCGAGATTTTTCTCTTGCCGGGCAATGTGCCGCACTCGCCCCGCCGCCCGGCTCACACCGTCGGGCTGGTGATCGAGCGCAAGCGCCGGGCCGACGAAATTGATGGCTTTCAGTGGTATTGTGAAAACTGTGGGCACAAGCTCTACGAGGAGTTCTTGCCCGTCACCGACATTGTCAGTCAATTGCCTCCCGTCTTTGAGCGTTTTTTTAGCGACCCTGCCCGTACCACTTGCAGCCAATGTGGCACAGTCATGGAACGGCCCGTCTCCCCTTCGGAGGAAAAATGAAAATAGATATCCACACCCATATTTTGCCCGAAAAGCTGCCCAATTTTGTCGAAAAATTTGGCTACCCCGGCTTTGTCGAGTTGCACCACCACACACCTGGCAAGGCCTTGATGGTCAAAGGGGGCAAGGTCTTTCGCGAAATCGACAGCAATTGCTGGGACCCGGCTGTGCGCCTGCTGGAATGCGATCAACACGCGGTCGATGTACAGGTTTTGTCCACCATTCCGGTTTTGTTTAATTATTGGGCCGTGCCCGAAGACGCCCTCGAAGTTTCGCGCTATCTCAACGATCACTTGGCCGAAGTCGTGCGGGAGAACCCCCGCCGCTTTGTGGCCCTGGGCACCTTGCCTTTGCAAGAACCCAAATTGGCCATTGCCGAACTCGAGCGCTGCATGACCGAATTGGGCTTTGCCGGGATTGAAATTGGTACCCATGTCAACGATTGGAATCTCGATGAGCCTGCGCTCTTTCCGATCTTAGAGGCCTGCCAAGACCTGGGCGCTGCAGTTTTTGTCCACCCTTGGGACATGCGCGGCGTGAAAAATCTGCAAAAATACTGGCTGCCCTGGTTGGTGGCCATGCCCTTTGAAACCGCTGCCGCGATTTGTTCGCTGATCTTTGGTGGCGTGATGGAGCGTCTGCCCAAGCTGCGTTTGGCCTTTGCCCATGGGGGTGGGTCTTTTCCCTGTTTGGTGGGTCGGATTGAACATGGCTTTCAGGTTCGGCCCGATCTCTGTGCCGTGAACCAAATCCGCAATCCCCGTGAGTATATCCGGCAGTTCTGGGTCGATTCACTGGTGCACGACGCCGGTTCGATGCGCGGCCTCTTGGAGATCTTCGGCGAAAACCGAATCATTTTGGGCAGCGATTATCCCTTCCCGCTGGGTGAAGATCATCCCGGCAGCCTGATTGAGTCGATGCCTGAGATTTCGCCTGAACTGCGGGAGAAATTGCTCTTTAGCAATGCCCTGGAGTGGCTCGGACGCGAATCCCAGCATTTTTGCTGCAATTGACAAGCTTAAACAAAGACGCTTTACTGAATTGATACAGAGGGGCAGAACCTGAATCTTTGCGCGCTTATTTTTAGCCTATCAAGAGAAGGGTTCCTGTTATGTCCAATTGCGGTAAAAAGTTCCAGCGGTCTTCCCTGTTTATGTGCTTGACCCTCAGTATCTGTCTGCTTCAGGCCTGTAATCCCGGCGACTTAGAGCGCCTCTTCAACCCTGCTGATTCTGAGCACAATTCAACCCCCAATCAAGTCATGCCCCAAGCAGAAACCCAAGGCAAACCCAGTTCCACTCCCTCGGGTGGTCTGCAAATTCCCTCGCCCCGTCCCAGTTTGTTTCGGCCACCGGGCCAGCAGAGCCCGATCCCCGTTCTGGCATCGGCATCTCCGGGGGATGTTCTCGCGATTTTGCCCGATCTCTACAATGCCCGCATGCCGTTTAATTTTGGCTCTGTGGGTGCCCCGATGATTGGACGCCGCCATGAATTTTATGCGGGTCCCACCAGCCAATTTGCGCTGGATATTGAATTTAAAGCACCATTGCCCGATGTCGAAGGCAATGGTCTGCTCGTCAAATCGGGTTCGGGTCAAATCTTGAAAAACCTCCGCAATTCAAATACGGTGCTGGTCAATGGCAACGTTGCCATTTTGGAATTAAATTGGGATGGCAATGGCGAGAAACCCGATGTTACGCTGCGGGCTGTGGGCAAAAAGAATTCAGGCGGCACATTCCCTGCCAAAGTCACAGCCTTGGGGGATCAGGTCAAGAGTATGCCCGTCACGCTTAATCAGCCGATCGAGGTTTTTTCGCACCCAGGCAACCAGGCCCAATTGCATTTTTTCACAGTCACGGGCGTTCAGGGCAAAGACCTCGACATCATCGCAGACGGGCCCAGCACCGTGTATGTCAATCATGAGAGCCGGGGGTTTTTCTTTCCGAATGAAGGCGCTGCGCCCGATGAACGCATTGATGCTGGCAATCAGGGATTTGTGCATATTCCAGCCTCGCAGCAGGACACCCTGCTGGTGACTCTGGAAACCCCAGGCAATCACAAAGAGGCCCTGCATACCCGTTTCAGTGTCAACGAAGTCAAAGAGTTGGTTGATTTAACTGTGCGTTTTCCGCGCCCACCCGCTGAATATGGCATGGCTGGCCCGCAGACCTTGCTCGATCAAATGACTGAAATTGCCAAGTATGCCTCGTTGTCGCTGTACCAGATCACAGCAGGGCACACCCGCATTCGCAGTCTCAAAGTTTTGCTGGGTCAGGCCCAGCCCCTGGCCAAAATTGATGTGCGGGTCGATTCTAACTCCATCGCCAGTGATTTTATCCCTGAACATTCCGTTTTCGGGGCAACCCCTTTTGCTCTGATTGAGTTGGAGAAAAAATGGTGGCTGCGTTTTAATACCCTCAGGGATCACCCCGGATTTGTACTGGCCCACGAACTGATCCATCACCGCTACGCTATTTTGGATGAATACCTGCAGTTTTGGCAAATCGATGCGGAGTTCCAAGCGGGAAATCTGGATGTGGGGCTTGATCGCTCCAGCACAAATTACTGCCCGAATTCGGTCATGTCTTGCTCTGTGGCCGAGTTCTGTTGGAAGGGCAATCACAATCCCACGGGCAATCAAACCCTTGCCTCGCGTTTTGACAATCCTTTAACACCCGGGGTGGTCGAAAAAAATTCCAGCTGGGATCTCTATGCCTTTCGAGTTGGGGTGGCGACACCCAATCACCATCCGCCCTTGATCCTCAAGGAGATTAAAAAATTAGAGCGCGATACCCAGACCAATGTGGTTTTGCCTGTGAGCAGCAGCATCGAAATTGGCACATTTTTGCCCGAGCTCAAAATCCCAACGCCGTGACACTCCCAATCCCGTGAACGGGATGGGCTTCTAAGCAACTTCTGAGCG
>JADMKE010000010.1 GCA_018780035.1 Candidatus Sericytochromatia bacterium | reverse complement strand
AAGCCCATCCACTTCAGTGGACATTGTGCCCGTATGGGTATTGGGAGTGTCACCTTCTTTGAGATTCTAACTTCTCTCTGATTCCCCCTCAGTCCCGGCTGACAGTTGCAAAACTGTCAGCTTTTTTTCGTGTTTAGAGGAATTGCTGCCAGGGGGGCGATTCGGGTTCGGGCAAACGAGGCGGCACACCCAGAGCCATTTCTTTGCTGCGCTGATTGGCCATCACCAACAGTTCAATCGGTTTTTGGAAATAGAGCCGGTCGGTGTCCATCAGGCACTCGGCAATTTCCAGGTAGCTCAAACGGGATTCTTCGCCGGTCTCAGGATCAACCATGCCGCTGGAACCGAAGCCGGTTTCTTGCAGCAGGGGGCCCACAGCCATGTTTAGGGCCGATTCGTTATGGGCGGCCTGAATGGCCATCAAGATGCGTTTGTAACGGGCTTCTGATTCCATTTTTCACTCCTTGAAAGCTGTATTTAGATCTTAAGCTGCAGAGCCGGGTGGGTGCAAGTTTTCTGCTAAAATACCCTGCAGCAGTATCCCAGAAGTATCTTTCTAGACAGGTGCAATCCATGGAGTTAGACGTATTTCGCAAACAGGCCCATCAAATGGTCGACTGGATGGCCGATTACCTTGAAAACGTTAGTCAATACCCTGTTTCACCTGATGTGGTTCCGGGTCAAATCAGGGCCTCTATTCCCGCTCGGGCGCCCGAACAGGCTGAGCCTTTTGAGCAGATCTTTGCGGATTTTGAACAGGCGATTTTACCGGGCATGACCCATTGGCAGCACCCGTCCTTTTTTGGCTATTTTCCTGCCAATAGCAGCCCGCCTTCGGTGCTGGCAGAAATGCTCACGGCCACTTTGGGGGCCCAGTGTATGAGCTGGTTGACTTCCCCTGCTGCGACAGAGTTGGAGCAGCGCATGATGGAGTGGTTGCGCGATTTGCTGGCTTTGCCTGCAAATTGGACCGGGGTGATTCAAGATACAGCATCCACCGCGACGTTCTGTGCGCTGCTTTCGGCCCGCGAACGGGCCACGGCGGGGCGGGGCAATTTACAGGGGTTGCATGGGCAGCCTCGGTTTACGGTTTATTGCTCTTCTGAGGCCCATTCTTCGATTGAAAAAGCCATGCGCATGGCGGGGCTGGGCAGCGAAAATTTGCGCAAAATAGATGTGGATCAGGCCTTTGCAATGGTGCCTTCGGAATTGTCCCTGCAAATTCACAGGGATCGGGAGGAGGGCTTGACCCCCCTCTGTGTCGTGGCGGCATTTGGTACCACAGGCTCGACGGCAATTGATCCGCTGGGTCCGCTGGCACAGGTTTGTCAGCGCGAAAATCTCTGGCTGCATGTCGATGCGGCTTTTGCGGGTTCGGCCTTGATTCTTCCCGAGATGCGCATATGGGCTGAGGGGCTCGAAAGGGCTGATTCGTTTGTGTTTAACCCCCACAAATGGCTAATGACCAATTTTGATTGCTCGGCCTATTATGTCAAAGAACCCCAGACCCTGCTGGATACCTTTGCCCTGACCCCCGAATACCTCAAAACCGCTCAGGATGATCAGGTTTATAATTACCGCGATTGGGGGCCTCAATTGGGCCGGCGTTTTCGGGCCCTTAAGCTGTGGTTTGTGCTGCGCAGTTATGGGGCCGAAGGCCTGCGGCAGATCATTCGTCAGCACTTGGAATGGGCCCAGGACCTGGCCTCACAAATTCAAGCTGCTCCAGATTTTGAACTTTTGGCACCCGTCACGTTTAATACCCTCTGTTTTCGCTATCTGTCTCCGCAGGACGCGGACCTTGATCGGGTCAATCAGACCCTGCTTCAGAGCTTAAATGCCTCTGGGGAGATGTTTATGACCCATACCCGTCTCAAAGGCGTTTATGTGCTGCGCTGGGTGCTGGGGCAAACCCGACTCGAACAGCGCCACATTGCCGCGGCCTGGGAAAAAATCCAGGCCACGGCCCGTGCGCTTTAAACCTTGCTGGGGAGCGGCCTTTCTGTGTGGGGGTGCTTTATTTGCCTCTGCCTGTCTGGCTTCCGCTCCGTTGACTGAGAAAGGAAAAACGATGAAAAGATTTTTGGCTTTGGGAGATTCGTACACCATCGGTGAATCGGTGGCAGAAAAAGAGCGCTGGCCGATGCAATTGACGACCGGCCTGCGCAACCGGGGCATGGAAGACTTAAATGATCCCGAGATCATTGCCACCACAGGTTGGACCACCCGGGACCTTTTGGATGCCATGCAGGGCAGCCAGTTGACACCGCCTTATGATCTGGTTTCTCTCTTGATTGGGGTCAATAACCAATACCAGGGACGCAGCCAAGAAGAATATGCCCAGGAATTTGAACTTTTGCTGCGCCAGGCGATTGAATTGGCGGGCATGAGAAAGAACCGGGTCTTTGTGCTTTCGATTCCCGATTGGGGGGTGACCCCTTTTGCGGAAGGGCGAGACCGGGCTCAGATCGCCTCAGAGATTGATGCCTTTAACCGCATCAATGCCCGTTTGAGTTACCAGTATGGGGTGCAGTACATTGCCATTACCGCAATCTCACGCGAAGCGGGGAAACATGCCAGCTTAAATGCCGCCGACGGTCTGCACCCCTCGGCGGATATGTACCGCCGCTGGGTGGACGTGTTGATCGATCGCGTGCGCCGGGAGCTTTTGGCGCACGCGGTGCGTGAAGGGGCTTAACGCAAGCGTTTTTAAGACAGGTGTTATAGCCCCAGGCCCGCCGCCTGATCGAGCAGATTGAGGTAGGCTTGGCGATAGCCTTCTTTGTCGCTGCCTTTGCCCTGGAGGCCCAACTCTTTGACCTGGGGCAGTTTGAGATTGCCCTTGTGGGCAGAATCGCGCAACAAGAGGCCAAAACCGGCAACCGAGGCGGCAAAACGCAGATTCTCTGAGCTTTCGCTCCAGGCTTTGCTTTGGGCGCTGACACGTTGGCTGATCAATTCACTCACATCTTGGTTGGGATTTTTATAGCGCAATTTGAGGTTGATCAAATCGCCAGGGCCAAAGGCTGTGGTCTGGCCGTCTGCTGTCTGGGGTTTTTCGGTGCTGCCGGTGCCGGGTTCCAGCTCGTAGAGCGCTGTCACGGTGTGGCCCGCACCCAATTCCCCGGCATCTTTGGCGTCGTTGTTAAAATCTTCGGCGCGCAAGAGGCGGTTTTCGTAGCCAATCAAACGGTAACGGCTGACATGGGCTGGGTTAAAGTCCAATTGCAGTTTGACGTCTTTGGCGACGGTAAAGAGGGTGCCGCCAATTTCTTTGACCAACACCTTGCGGGCCTCCATCAGGCTGTCGATATACGCGTAATTGCCATTGCCTTTATTGGCCAAAATCTCCATTTTTGAATCTTTGTAATTGCCCATGCCAAAGCCCAAGACGGTCAAAAACACCCCTTCTTTGCGTTTGTTTTCGATCAGGCGCTCCATATCCGAATCTGAGGAGGCACCCACATTAAAATCCCCATCGGTAGCCAGAATCACGCGGTTGTTGCCGCCTTGAATAAAATTCTGGCGGGCCGTTTCGTAGGCCAAATGAATGCCTGCCCCACCAGCGGTTGAACCGCCGGCTTCCAACTGATCGAGGGCCTTGAGGATGTTTTCTTTGTTGCGCCCGGTGGTGGGGGGCAAAACCTGTCCGGCGGCCCCAGCGTAGACCACAATTGAGACCGTATCATCGGGGCGCAATTGGTCGACCATCAGGCGCAGAGACTGTTTTAGCAGCGGCAGTTTATTCTGTGATGCCATCGAGCCCGAGACGTCGAGTAAAAAGACCAGATTGCTGCGCGGGGCCTGGCTCATATCGATGGATTTGGCCTGCAAGCCAATTTGCAAGAGTTGGTGCTCTTTGTTCCAGGGGCATTCCGACAATTCGGTGCTGATCGCAAAAGGCAAATTGCCTTCGGGTTGGGGGTAGTCGTAGCGGAAATAATTTAACATCTCTTCGATGCGGACCGCATCTTTGGGTGGCTTTTGCCCCTGATTGAGATAGCGGCGCAGATTGCTGTACGAGGCAGTGTCGACATCTATCGAGAAGGTGGAGAGTGGGTTTTGCAGAACCGCTAAAAAGGGGTTCTCGGCAATCGCTTGGTAGCTTTCGTTGCGGGTGTCGACAGGCATCGTGGGGGCATTTGTCGTTGTTTGTCCAGGAAGAGACATGGCTGAGCCGGGAGCCCCTGTGGCTGAAGGAACGGGATAGGCGCCACTGTAATAGCTGTTGGAATAGGGCGAGGAATGTGCGCCGATAAGGTTGCCCGTCACTTGCGCGACCGAAGAGGGGCTGGGGCCACAGGCAGACAAACTCAGTGCAGACAAACTCAGCGCAGCCAAAGAAAAGCAGACAAAGCGGTTGATTTGTTTCATGGGGAGAACTCCTTGGGGATGAATGATTTGATTATATATTTAATTTACATTCATGTAAAGAAAATTATTTATTTTTGTGTAAATTATTTGCATTCGGATTTTCTGCCCTGGCATGTGAAAAGCCCCTGGTGGGTTCCCAGGGGCTTGGTGCAAATCGGGGGGAGGCAATCTATCAGTGGCGGTATTTTAAACCGTTGATAATGGGGGCATTGCTGTTAAACACCCCTCCGTTTTTGCTGAGATTTTCAATCATTTGCGTGACAATGGCTTTGGGCAGATGTTCGACCGCTTTGGGGTTAATACTCGGGCCGTCTTCTTCCATGCCATCGCTCATCAGAAAACCGGCCTCATAGAGAAAGTCTTTGGTCTGCTTGGAATTGGCTTGGCTGAGGGCATTGAGCAGGGCTTTTTCGATCGTGGGGTTTTGGGTGCGCTTGAGCATGCGCGACATTTGATCCAGGTACCCAGCCGATTCTTTGGGGCTGTTGAGCAGGGTGCCTTTGATAAATTTCTCGCGCTCGGCTGGATTGGACAAGGTGGCACCGGCCACGCGCAAGCCAAAGAGTGGCAGTTCATTGTTGTGGCCAGCTTGGCTATCGCGTTTAAGCAGGCCATGTACATGTTTGACACTCTCTGCCGTTTGAGAGCCCAGGCGCTGATAATTGAGATTTTCTCGGCCCTCCGGGCCGCTAACAAAACCGATTTGACGCAGCTCTTGTCGGGCCTCTTGGGCTGTTTTTAAGTGGCTCAAATTGCATGTCTCTTCGGAAAAGGGCAAGGAGACATTGGCCGCAGAACTTGCCCGGGTGGTTGCGCCAGATGACAAATGGGTCTGGTCCTTGGGAGGGGGGGGGGCTTCAGCTCCCTTTGATGGGCCCTGGGGAACGCCCTGGGATTGGGGCGAGGGTGTTTGTGCTGATGTGGGTTGTGGTTTGGATTGGGCAGGACGGGGTGTCGCATCAACCGTGGTACGGAAGCTGCGCGAGAAAGATGAAACGAAATCCGAAAAACCTGACATCTCAGGGTAACCTGCTTTACTCAAATTCTCTTTTATTATCTGCTCAAAAGCAGACGATCTTGCTTAATCTTCTCGCTTTAGGGATTGCGCCTAAAACTTTCGGCCTCCAGAATTTGGTACAAAATCTGGAGGGATCGCTGTTCCTGTTCCAGTTGCAGACTTTTGCTCAGGGGCATTTTGCGCCGGGCCAGATCTTGCAGGGCTTCGGCCAAGGCACCCAATTCTTCTGTACTGCAGCGGTCCAGACATTCAAGCGGATTGCTTTTGGGATTGACACAGGCCATCAACAATTGTTTCTGCACCGCCGACAATTGACGGGCATTGGGCATGGCCATGAGTTTCTTTTGGGAACTCTGAACCACTTGCCAAGGCAATTGGCGCAATTCATGAAAGAGCTTGGGGATTTTTTCCCGTGCACGCTGGGCGATTTCTGCAAAGGGATCGACAAACGGCACGGGTTCAACCGGAGGCAGTTCATAGCCTGGATCTATGGGGGGATTGACGCAGGGGGCGATCGACTCAATCGGATCTTCCCCCAGCTCTGGATACAGCTCTTCTTCCAACGCGTTCATGACTTAGCGAACCATGTCCACGATGAAATCGGGGATCGAAACCACAATCCAATTGCCCTGTTGGGCCCTTTCCATATTTTTATCAAGGGTGTGCAGGGCGTCTCCCAATTGTTGTTTCATCCAGGCCGCGGCCTCTCCACCCGCTGCTGCAGCCTGGCTGATGTATTTGCCGATCAGATCGCGCAGGGGCTGGTAACCGTTGGTAATACCACTTTGTTCCCAGGCCGAGCCCATTTCAGCCATGATCTTGCCTATAAACTCTTTGGCCAGACCTCCATAATGTTGGGCGGTGGCCATTAACTTGCGAATGCCATCGACCCCTTGACTCATCAGGGTATTGACCATTTCACTGGCTTTGACCCGGCCAGATTCGAGCAATTTGCCCAGGGCTTCGGGGCTGCCGTATTTTTTGATTGCGGCAATGGCCTCGCTGCCCATGCGTTTGAGATCGGCCACGGCAGCTTTGCCTTGGTTGACCAATTTGACAATGGCGTCGGTTGCGCCCATTTCGTTGAGCTTTTGCAAGGCGTAGCTTTTGGCGGCTGCGCCCGCATTACTGACGGTGTTCACCAGCCCATCCACGGCCCATTTGGCCGCATCTGCGTGCAAACGACCGATTTTGGACATCAGATCGAGACCGGCCTGGCCGAGATTGCCGAGGGCATCAGCCAATTCGGGCCCGCGTTTTTTGATCACGTCCCAATAGCGACCCACCACTTCTTGGCTGACATTCACGCCTTTTTTCATCAGATCAACCACGGTATCCCCAAAGCGGCCCAATGCTGCGCCTGTGCGTTTATGCAGATCTTCGAGATAGGCCACGGCTTCACCGGCCTTGCCTTTTACCGTTTGAGCGGTATTGACCAAAAAGTCACGGGTGGATTCAAGCACTTTTTGGCCCGCGTCACCCAACTTTTCGAGGGCTGCCTGGGGATTGTTGACCACCCATTTTGCCACTTCAAGTCCTGCTTTGCCTGTGCGGTAAGCGGCTTGCAAGCCTTCGCCAATGGCTGTGGCAATATGGCCGGGGGCGTCTTTGATAAATTCCAGGGTTTTGACAGCCATGGCCCCACCTGCGGCCACAATGTTTTTAAGCCCCTCTACTGCCCCTTCGACTCCATGGACAGCCATGTCTTTGAGGGCCATCAAGGCGTCAGCCGCTTTGCCCGCACCTTTGATGGCAAAGTCGCGCAGGGCTATCACGGCCTCGGCGGCCATCTGGCCCGCCATTTCGCCATATTTGCCAGGGTTGGTAGCAATGTCTTTGGCCAGATCAATCGCAGATTGGGCCAGTTCGCCCCCTTTGTTTAATGCGCTGTTGAGCAGGCCTTTGGCAGCGACGACACCTTGGGCCCCCATTTTGTAGAGGGCTTGATAACCATCGGCAAGGGCCATGGCCCCTTTTGTGGTCATGTCTTTGATAAACGTACCCGCTGCTCCCACGGCTTGGCTGACTTCATTGCCAATTTTGATGCCGGTTTGAACGGCAAAGTCCACGGCTTTTTGGGCGTAAGCACCGGGGTTGGTGGCCACGTCTTTGAGCACATCATAGACTTTTTTGGCGGCATCGACGCCTTTGCTGGCGGCGGCTTGCAACATGTCTGCGGCTTGGCCCATGACCTCTTCGACCGATTTTCCGAGTTGGGCAGCATATTTTTCGGGGTTGCGAATCACATCTGCCAGGCCGTTGATATCGCCAGTCAGGCCTTCCAAGCCGCGATCGAGGGCCTTGGCCTGCAGCTCATGCAGTTTATTGATGCCATTGAGAGCGGTTTCTCCGGTCAGACGGGTCAATTCGGTGGCGATGTCGATGGTGCCATCCAAGCCATAGATATTGACCACTGCGGCCGTCGCAGCCAAACCGGCTGGCGGTAGCACCAAGGGGGCTGCCACTGCCACACCGAGGGCGGCGGCTTTGATGCCCAAACGCAGTTCGGGCGGCATCTTTTCGGGATGTTCGTTGTAATATTCGACCATGATGTCGATGGCCACTTCGACCCCAGCCAGACCCAATTGAACCGGCAGGTCGATATTCCCAACACCTGTGGCTTCAAGAATTGCCAAAGCGGTGTCCAGGCCGTTGGCGCCAGCCCCAAGCAGGGCCAAAGCACGCACATCGGGGTCTTTGTATTCTTTGCCTGTGAGATCTTTGCCTGTGGCGGCAATGGTGCCGAGGCGCACAGCGTCATAGCCCGAGACCAGGGCGCCCGCGACAGGCAAAACTTTGCCCACCCCTTTGGCCAATTTGGGGGCCAGTTCGAGCATCGACATGCCAATTTTTTCCATGGCAGGCAGCATTTTAACAATGCCTTGCAACACTTTTTCGCCGAGGTGGCCGTTGGTGAAGATCCGGCTGGCAATTTCACCTTCCATGTGTTGCAAGACTTTGAGCGCGGCCTCTGATTCTGCTGCTCCCAGTCTTTCAAACATTTTCAGGCCCTGTTCAAAGGCGGCTTCGTCCACTTTTTCGCTGCTGAGGACTTTTTTCAAGGCCGTCCGGCTTTCTGGGCTCAGACCCAGTCTTTCTGCCGTTTCGGCCATTTTGGCTTCGCGAGCAGCCATTTTTTCGGCTGCTGTCAGCTCTGTTGTGGCCACATCCGTTGCGGCAGAGGTTCCCGGCACATCCCCTGTTTTGGGAGGTTCGCCGTCCACTCTGGGGGCTTCGCCTTCCACTTTAGGGGGTTCACCCTCGACTTTGGGGGGCTGGCCGTCGACCTTTGGGGCTTCTCCCTCGACTTTGGGCGTCTCGCCATGGGGCTGCGAGGGATGGGCTTCGGCATGGGCAATGGCAGCACCGGCATCTTTGACGCCAAAGGTGTCCATCAATTTTTGCAAACGACCGGGCTCAAAATGTTCGCCATGTTTGTGGCCAAAGAAAGTGGCCATCAGGTGTTCCAGGGCCTCGGCGCGCAGTTGGACGGGGGCATGGGGATCGAGTAAATGGCGAATATTATTGCCGGTCCGGGTATCTATTTTGAGGAAATCTGTAATGGCATTGAGGGTTTTATTGTCGGCCCCGACGATCCGTTTGCCCACGGCTTTGAGGAAGTCGACCCCAGCCCCGACCTTTACCACACCATCGCCTGTGATCATCTTTAGGGTGGCCCGCACCAGATCAGATTGTTCACCCAGGGGCAGAACTTTTTGCAGCACTTCTTTGGCGTGTTTGCCCAGTTCTTTGCCAAACAGGGTCTCCAGCTTTTCGACGTGCTGTTTGAGGTTTTCGGGCATCAGGGCTTTGACATCGGGGCCAAAATCTTGAATCAGCTCATACATCGCACGCACATCTTTGAGGCCTTCAAACTTGCCATTCATGACCGTGGCCAAAAAGCCGATGCGGCTGTCGGAACTGGCTTTGTCGGCAAAGAGCTTGGTCATGATATTGCGCAGAGGGGATTTTTCGGGCAAACCGCTGATCAGCGGTGCGACAATCCGCTGCAGGGCTTTTTTGCCTTCGGGGGTTTCGTTGAGTCTGACGATAATCTCAGCGATGGCTTTGGCTTTTTTGACCGGATCTTTGTCGTGCATGGCCACGAATAAGTTTTTGGCTATCGATCCGGCTGTATCACTTTTTAAGCCAAATTTGGCGTGTAAAATTTCTTCGGCATGGTGGGCAAATTTTTCGGGATCTTTTTCATGGCTGAGAGCCCCCAAATGTCCTGCGTCGGAACTGGCTTCTCCCTCTGTGGTAGGGTGATTGGGGTCTGCCAGTTTTTCGACAGGGCTCAGGTCGGTTAGGCTTTTTTTGGCGTCTTCGCCCACACCCTGAAACTTGAGGCCGTCGGGCCCAAACTCGGCGCCTTCGGCATAGACCTGGACTTCGTTATTGCCTGCGAGCAATTCTTGCAGCAGGTCTTTTTCACTCTCGTCGATGCCGCCTTTTTCAATTGCAGCTTTCAGCTCTTGGGTGTCTTGGGCGGTCAGTGGGCCCGCATTGCGGGACTTGATCGTTTGCAGGGTTTTGTATACGTCGGAGTTGAGACCGGTTACTTTTCCATCAATGCTGCTCATCACGCTCACGCCTTTCGGGAACTGGTTCGGCCAGCTTTGCGCGGCCTGTTCTCTCTATTTTATGCCAATAAAAAAGATATACCCAGAATACTGCTGAAAATATCGATTTGGGATCAGGGATTATCGATCAAATTGACCTGGGTTTCGATTTTTGCGCCCACTTCGTTTTCGAGAAGAATTGGAACGACGATTTGGGAGGTTCCTGTGACCTGATACTGAGCATCGACTTCTACCCGGCCATTGTTGGGGCCGCCCATGCCACCTGAATTTGAAACAGCGACATGGCCTTCGGAATAGGTAAACGAAGTGGGTTTGGACATGTTGGTGAAAGCATTAAAGGGCCCCACACCTGTGGTAAAGACACTCGCCGCCACATAATAAGAACCCGGTGCGACATGGTGGAAAGTCAGATCTTTGCTGAGACCTGAAAATGTCTGATTGATGGTGTAAATATTCCCGCCGACGGGGGTCAACACGCCGGGGGAGGGAAAACTGGCTGAACTGACCAGAAAGACCCGTATACCTTGGATGGCACCAAAGATATAGGCGGCATGGCCACTTTGAGAGGCTTGGGTTTGAAAGTCAGACATTCTGCCCAGATTGATTTTGACACTGAAAGCGGCTTTGCTGTGGGGGTGCCCCATGTCTAGGCTGTAGAGTTCTGATGTCCCTGGGGTAATTTTTGAAAGCACGGACATGGGCAAGAGGGGAGCGGAAGGGCTGTGAGAGCAAGCAGTACAGAGGAATAAAAACGAAAAAAGTGCTTTTTTCATGGTTTTAGGGTCCTGCTACAAGAATTAAACTGATACCCAAGGTGGGCGTTTCTGCAACCAAATGTGTAATGGGGGCAATCGTGACGCGGCCCGGAAAGGCTGTTTCACCGCCACTATTAGAGACAAACGCGTGTTTGATACCTGAATCATTGACCTGAATATAGTTGGGGCCTGAGATATCGGTGATATTGGTGCTGGTATTGTCGTAGGCCGAAGCCGCCACATAATAACTACCGCTGTCAATGTTTTCAAAGGTAAACATTTGGTTTTGACTGGTTTTGCCAATCAAGGGAGAAGTGTATAAAGGGGTTTGGGTTCCGGTGTTCCCTGGGACCAAATACAGTTTGATGTTTACGACATCGGTATGGAGCTTTTGGGTGCGGAAAGAGGGGGTTCCACCCCCTATCATGACCCGGATTTTACCTGTATGAGCGCTGTTATTGCTTACCTTGAGCACGGTTTCTGACTGTGTGACTGGCAAACTGGCCTGCAATGGAATAATTTTTAAATTTTCAAGTCCTGGTGGCATCAGGGTTTGCGGCTGTAGCTGACAGGCTGTGCAGAGCAAGACAGACATGAATAGGTTTAATTTTTTCATGGTTAAAAAACCGTAATCGGTGGCAGGCCCACCGTCCCATTGGTGATATTTACGTCGATATTTAAACTGGCGCCAACCGGTGTGGGTGTCGGGGTGGGCTCTGGAATCACAATCACAGGGGAAGAACCGCCCCCTCCAGAAGAGGAATTGCTGGGGCTGGCCACTGGTGTGGGTTGCGGTGTTGGTTCTGGGGTCGGTTGTGGGGTTGGTTTGGGCACAGCGCTCGGAATCAGCCCGAGCTTGGGCGGTTGTGGCTTTGTATCTGTGGCGGGGCTTGTGTCAGCGCTGGGGGTGGTCACTGGGGTGGGAGTGGGGCAGACCGGTTGCGACATTTCTGCTGTGAGTTTTGCCTGTCTTTGCAAGTTGGGCAAGGTCAGGCGTTTGAGCAATGCGACTTCGGCAGCACTCAAACTGGATTCAAATCCTTCCCGCAGGTCTTGATCCATGCTGGCACGTCGGCCGGCTTCGATCTCAACCTCTTGGCGATCACCTGTTAAAAAACGCCCTTCGGCATCGACCGCCACGGTTAATACAATCTGTTTGCCAATCGGCAAATTGCGGGCCACGATACGTCGACTTTCACGGGTCATTGGGCCAAACACGGCCGGATTCTCCAGGCTGAGCCCGGTTCCGTAAACCACCAGATAAATCGCTTGGGTTTCGGGTTTAATGGCCTGGGTGCCAAATTCGGGAAAGGTTACGGCCATCTGTAAGCCACTGGCTGAAAAACCACAGGGCTCAGGGGGAATTTGGGGTTTAAAATTGGCCAAAGCCCGCAATTCCTCTGGCTTCAACTGGGTTTCTGGGTTGGGCTGCAAATCGGCGTTCACAGCAGTGGGGGGGCCGCCTGTGACGGTGACACTGTCGTTGGCGGCGCTGATCAATTTGCTTTGGGCATCATAAGCTGCAACCACCACATTTTGGGGACCAATTGGAACCCCTTGTACCTTCATACGCGGGTTAAAGCGGGTCAAGGGGCCCCAGAATTGGGGTTTTTCCAGACTCAAGCCATTGCCGTAGACCATGACATAAATGGCACGGGTTTCGGGAGCCACAGTCTGAATCTGAAAACCATTGGCTTCGGGAAATTGCACAGCCAAACTCAAAGCACCTGAAACTGACTGGTTGCTGCTGAAAAGCTGACAGGCCGTGAGCAGGCTGACGCTTAACAATATTCCCAGTGGTTTCAAGTGTTTGCTTAACATGGTTGGCCCTTTATGGAGAGGTGACGTTGATAACAGGGATGCCTGAGGTTCCATCGGTCACGTTTACCCGTGAGTCAATCGAGGCACCCTTTTCATCGTCCAATTGCATCGGGGCATTGAGGAACAATTGGCCAGTATCTCCAGGATTGATTTGAAATTGTGGATCAACATAGACCCCACCGGAGTTGCCGGTCCCCCCCCGATCCGTGAGGACAATCAGCCCTGTGACAGCACCTGTCGCCAATGTGATGGGCGAGGTAGCTGGTTTGATCAGATTTAATCTGTAAAGGGGAGCGGCATTTTCATAGATCAAGCGCGATGCCACATAATATTTACTTGTGGCATTGGCGTTGGCCAGAACATTGGTAAAGGTAAAACTCTGCACACAGGTGGTGGGGCAACCTGTCAGCACTTTGTTAAGAATCGCTGTATGTTTAATATTGCCCGGAGGCAGAGCGCCTGTGCCAGGAGGAGCGCCATCAAATTCCATCAGGGTGATTTCCACTTTGTTGGCCACAGTACTGGCGGGAACCCCGCTGCTAGACGCTTTGGTTGCAAAGTTGGAATTTGTGCCATCGGTGAATTTCAGCGAGACATTAAATGCCGCTGCTGTCTTTTGGCCATTGCCGACATCCAAGACCGTGATGTCTTTGTGCCCTTGCCTTTTTGCCTCAGCAATCAGGGTCTGGGTCATCGGCGAGAGCTTCTCCACTTTAACCCCTTCCATGGATACCGAGGGGGGAGCGAGGTTGGGGGAACAGGCCAAGAGCAATCCCAGGCCGATTCCAGCCAAACTGAGCCGTTTGATCTTTTTATTCATTGTTTTCTCCTTGTTAAGTGTTGGTATCATTTCCGGTTTTTTAAGAGACCGAAATGACAGGAATGCCTGTGCTGCCATTGGTGATGGTGGCTTGGGAATCAATACTTGCACCGGTTTCGTTGCGCAGGGTCATGGCAATTCCCAGAACGGCAGGATTACTGACCTGGTAATTGGCATCCACATGCACCTCACCGGCTCCTTCTCCCCCTGTGGTGGAGAGGGCAACCAGACCGAGAGCCCCGTGGTTATGGGTATTGGGGGTAGCAAGCAGGTTGAGTGTATACGGTGCCGTCGGGGGGCCCGTTGGCACGTTTAACAAAGGAGAGACACCGACATAATATTTCATGGTGGCAGCATTGGCTGGCACATTGGCGAAGACAAAGGTATGGGGGCCCAGACCTGCGCGGGTAATCAGCGATCCACCGGCATTTTTGACCAAGGCAGTAATGTTGCCTGGTGCAGGTGCGCCGTTGGATTCCAGCAAAAAGACCCGCAATTGATTGAGCGTGGCACCAGAGGGCACACCACTGACCGAAGCCTGGGTTTTAAACGCCTCTGCGTTTTTGAAATTGACCGTCATGCTTAAGACTGCAGGGGTTTTTTTTCCTTGGCCGACATCAATCACTGAGACATTTTGATTGCCCTGGGCTTTGAGCTGATTGACCAATTGCTGGGCTTCGGGTGAGCTGTTGATGGCCGCCGTTTGGGGGGTACTCACCGGAGCAGTAGCAACGGGGGTGGGTTGACCGTTGCAGGCCATCAATAGGCCTGTGCTTAAAACGAGGGCTGCGGTCTTTTTGATCATGGGATGGGCTCCTTTAAATTCAGCAAATTTTTTATGACAATTTTATTTTACATGAATGTCCATATAAAGAAATATTGCCGAGCTTGCATTCTTGATGTGGTTTTGCTCACAGTAAACGATGTCAACATTCCAGGTCTTTTTTCTTGCTTTGTTTGTGTGGTGATTTTGACACAATTCTGTTGTTTTGCTTAAATCCCCTCCGTTTGAAACTGAACAGGCTATACTGGCTTAGTTTGTCTCAACTCAGGGGCTTATTTACAAAGAGGCTCAAACATGTCGTATTTGATTTCTGCCGAAGATGTTTATCCCCAACTCCAAAGCGGAGATTGGCTGATTGTGGATACCCGTTTTGCTTTGACGGATCCCCATTATGGCGAAAAAGCCTATCTCGAGAGTCACCTGCCCGGTGCCCTCTATTTGGATTTGAACCGCGATCTGTCAGGTCCACTGGCAGAGCATGGTGGCCGCCATCCCTGGCCCGATTTACAGGCCCTTCTGACCACGTTGCGCCGGGCGGGGCTTTCCAATCAGAGCCGGGTCTTGATCTATGACGATGCCGCCAATATGTATGCCGGGCGTCTCTGGGCCCTTTTGCGTTGGCTGGGCCATGAGCAGGTTCAGCTCTTGGATGGGGGCTGGCAGGCTTGGCTTTCTGCGGGCTTGCCCGTTAGCACCGTGTTACCTGATCTTCTGCTGGGAGACTTTGAGCCAGATCTGAGGCCCCAGTTTTTGGCTTCTGTCGATGAACTGCGCTCGCCCGCCCGCGATGTGGTGGTGTTGGATGCCCGCAGTGCTGAGCGCTACCGGGGAGAAACTGAACCCCTTGATGCCCGTGCGGGCCATATTCCCGGTGCCTTAAACCGCCCCTTTGCCGAAAACTTGCAGGGGCCGTTGTTTAAGTCTCCAGACCTTTTGCGTTCAGAAATGCAGGCTTTGGGCCTGACGCCAGAGCAAGAAATTATTGTCTATTGTGGTTCGGGGGTGACCGCCAATCACACCCTGATTGCCTTGGCGGAGGCCGGATTTAAACGGGGCCGGCTCTATCCCGGCTCTTGGAGTGATTGGGTTTCTTATCCGGATAACCCAATTGCCACGGGCCCCCAACCTTAACTAACCCAAAAGAAAGAGGTCTTTTTGTATGAGTTTGGTTGAAGATCGGGCCCACAATCGTGCCCATTGGGAAGACATGGCCCCCCGTTGGAAAGCCTGGTGGGGGCAGTATAAACCCGCTTCTCAGCCTGTGTCTGAAAAATTACTGGCTTTCTCAGGGATTACACAGGGGCAACGGGTTTTGGATTTGGCCACGGGCATGGGTGAGCCAGCCTTGAGTTTTGCCCGTGAAGTGGGCCCTGAGGGTTTTGTGCTGGCCGTGGATCAATCGCCACAGATGATCGCCTGGGCCCGAGAAGAGGCAACGGCTGCTGGTTTGAATAATTTGCGCTTTGATGTCCAAGATGCTGAGAGCCTGGATTTGGGCGCAGAGCCTCCGTTTGATGCCTTGGTCTCACGCTGGGGCTTGATGTTTTGTCTCGACCCGGTGGCCACTTTGCAAAATGCCAAACGTTGGCTGAGGCCCGGCGGCCACTTGGCTGCTGCAGTTTGGTGCCCCCCCGAAGAGGTGCCCATGATCGACTTGGCCACGCGGGTACTGGAGCAAGAATTGGGAATTGTTTTGCCCCGCTCGGGACCTGGCCCCTTTACCCTCTCCGATAGCGCCTATTTGGCGTCGCTGATTCAGGATGCCGGCTTTGACATTGTGGCCAGCGAGAAAGTGGCCGTTTTGCTGCCTTTTGCTTCGGCCCAGGCCTTTTTAACTGAGCGTATAGCGCTGATGCCTGCACTGGCAGAGGCCCTGCAGGGACTGTCACTGGTTGAACGGCAGCAGTATGATCAGGCCTTGGAGCAGGCTGTTGAACCCTGGCGCAGTGAAAGTGGTCTGAATTTGGCCAATTGGGCCTATTGTATCTCGGCCCGTGTAGTGGGGTCCTGATTTTTAGTGAGATGTAAATGAGAACAAGAGGAGCAAAAAGATGCGTAAACTGGCTGTTTTGGGAGCTGTATTAAGTGGCGCAAGTGCGGCAGGCTGGCTGCTCAAACAAACCTTGGCCAAAATGGGCCCGAATGTGCCCGATGTCGGCCCAGAGACCCTGATTCTCTACCAATTTGACTATTCACCTTATTGTGTCAAAGTGCGCCACATTCTCGACTTTAAAAAAATCCCCTACCAGGTTGTGGAAATCACCCCCCTGATTCACAGGGAATTTTCCCGCCGCCAATCGGGGCAGGTCAAGGTGCCGTATTTGCGCCATGGCGATCAGGTGATCTGTGATTCTTCAGCCATTGCCCTCTACCTCGAAGAAACCTTTCCCTCACCTTCGCTTTTTCCTGCGGATCCGGCCCTCAAAGAGCAGGTCTTGTTACTCGAAGACTGGCTCGACGAAGGCTTTCAGCCTGCTTTGGGCAAAGCCACTTATGTGCACAATTACCTCAATCCTCAACCCTTGATCGACAATCCCAATCTGAGCACGGGGATTGCGGGTCTCGACCGCTACAAGGCCCAGATCATTCCGCTGATGCTCTGGCGCAATTTAAAGGTGCAAAAGCTCAGTCCGGCTGATCTGCCCGCACTTGAAAAACGCGCCCAAGAGGTCTTGGAACGGATCAAAGCGCTGTTGCAGCGCGAGTATTTGGTCGGTGATCAATTGACCTTGGCAGATATTTCGCTGATGGCCCATCTTTACAACGACGACAAACTGCCGCTGTTGGGGCCTGGTTCGGAATACCGCTGGCTGATTGATTGGCGCGATCGGCGTTTGGCCGAGATTCACTCCCCTGTCGCTCAATAGGGGGGCTACAGCCATGATTAAACTTTATGGTTTTGGTCAAACCCGTTCAGCTCGCTGTGTTTGGACCTTGCAGGAATTGGGGCTGGCGTTTGAATTTGTTAAAATTCAGCTGTCTAAAGGCGAACACTTTCAATCCGAATACCAACAATTGCAACCGTTTTCGCGTGTGCCTGTCTTGCAAGATGGGGATTTAACACTTTATGAGTCAGCGGCAATTTGTTGTTATCTCGCCGATCATTATGGCGAGGCCCATTCGCTGATCCCTGCGCCAGGGAGCCGCGAAAGGATTCTACATGATCAGTGGCTGTCTTTTGTGATTTCGAGTTTTGAGCAGCCTCTGGATCGGATTGTCAGGCATTTGTGGACCTATCCCGAAGCGAGCCGCTCCAGTGCCGAGATCGCCTTGGCCAAACAAGATTTTTACAGCTATTGCCAGACCCTCGAGAAACTGATCACACCGGTTTTGGTCGGAGACCGTTTTTCGGTGGCAGATATTTTGCTCTGTTATGTCCTCAAATGGTCAACCCTCTGGGATCTGTTGGCAGATTTTCCCCGTTTGCAGGGCTATCTGGCCAACCATATGGAGCGGCCTGCTTTCCCTCGGGAATTGTATAAAGTTTGATGTGTATTACTGCTCACTCTCGGGATCAAATTTAAAGAAGACGACCTTTTTTAGGAGTTCGGGGGTGTTCAGCACGGTCAGCAGTTCAGCGGTGGTGTAGCCATTGGGATAGAGGCTTTCTTTGCCCGTCAGGCCAAAATAGATGACCTCTGAATCGCGCAGCATGGCCATTTCATCGAGCATGACAGGGGCGATATCTGTCTGTTTGACGGTGCTGGGCTGGTCTGAATAGATCGACTTTTGGCCGACATTGACGGCGCTCATCTGATCGGCCAGATCGCGGGCCACCCCCGTGACCTGATTGGGGGCCAGGCGCACGTCGCCAGTGGCAGGGTCGCTGGCCATGCCACGCAGGGTCAAATTGAGTTGGGCCGCCACCTGTACCAGAGCGGGAGATTCAGAGCCATCACTGGCGGGGCGTTGCCCCACCGCACCGGCTTTTTCCTGGCCCCAAGCGTTGACATTGGGCAATTGACCGGGCAGCTCATGGCTATCTGGGGTAAAGGCAAAATCGGCGCTGTTGAGGTCTTCGCCGTGTTTTTCCAATTGTTTGCCATCGGCATAACTTTTGCCATAGGTCTGAAAGAGCACGGCTTTTTCCCGCGGGCCGGTCCAGGCCGCTTTGTCGCGGGCCAGCAATTCTGAGAGGGTCGGCAGGCTTTCGTAGAGCGGTTGCCCCTGGCTCAGGGATTGCAATTGGGTCTGTACCCGCTCTGCCGAGGCCAGGTATTCGGGCTGCAAGGCCTGCATCAATGCGGGCTGAGCGACCGCCAACTGTTCGCGGATGCGGTAAAGCGGATCCTGGGTGGGATAGAGGCTTGCTCCCTGTTCCTGCAAGGCCTGTGCAGTGGCTTGGGCCTGAACAGAGGGCAGACCTGCTTGCTGGAGTTGGCTTTGCAACCAGCTCTGCAGGTCTGCTTGGGCTGCTGCAGCGACAGGGCTCTGGCGCAAGATCTCAGCCAAAAGGGCGGGGCCTGCTGTTTGCACCACTTTTTGTTGAGCTGGGTCTGACAGGCTTTGCTCGACTTTTGCCAACGCCTTTGCTTCTGCTTGGGCACTGGCTTCAAACCGGGCCTGCAGGGGGGCAGGGAATTGGTTCAGGGGCGTAGGGGCTTTGGCTGTCAGGGGGTAGGTTTTGACCTGGGGTGCGGAGGCCGCTGTGATCGTGATCGGCTGCCCGGCAGGTGGGGCCGAGACCACAGCCACACGGGGAGCAGGTGTTGATACCGGTGTTGCCTGGGCGGGCTGGCCTGCCGCCTTGGCTTGGGCGGCCAGCAATTCAGGCGAGCCCGTCGGCAAGGTGCGGGGCTCGGCATCATCGCTGTGAACCAGGCCCGGTGAGCCCGTGGGTAAAGTGGCTGGCCCAGCGGCATCGTCGCTTTGAGCGGCGGCAGGTTGAGGTGAAACCGCCGCTTCGGGTGGCGCAGCGGCTGCTGGCGCCTTGCCTTGGGGCTGAGTTACTGGTGGCACCGAGGGCGGACCCGCGTCCGGGGCCTGCGCCGAAGCGGCAGGAGGAGCAGCAGGAGAAGCTTTGGGGGGCGACGTCGGTGGGGCTGGCGACTTGGGGGCAGAGGCCGGAGGTTGTGAACCAGACGGCGGTTGTGGGCCGGAACTTGGCGCAGGCGGAACGGGGCTTCCTCCGGGCACGGGGCTGGCCAGGTGGCGACCCGTGCTGTCGAGCACGGTCATGCGCAAAACGTCGAGGTACGAACCCATGGCCTTCTCAGCTCCTTCGACTGAGCCAAAGTGTTTGGCCCAGATCTTGAGCGCCTGATCGGGGGTCTGGGCATTGCGGCGGGCCTCGTCAATTGCGGCTTCCATGCGGCTGATGGGGATCTCTTTGGGCACATCTTGGGGAATCTCATAACCCGGGTCTTTTTGTTTGCGCTCCTGGTGCAATTGGTATTCGGGATTGGGCATTTTTTCGACCAGAGAGACGCTTTGACCCAGGGCCGCATTGGTAAAGAGCAGATCGCGCAAATCGTATTTGCCCGCTTTCCAGGCGCGCGAGGCCAGGTCTTTGACCCCTTCCATTTCCACGGCCCAGTGCAAAATATACTGGTCGTGGCTGATGCGTCCCGAGCGCGCGGCCAGGGGATTGTTGGCAAAAGAGTCGATCACACCCTGCTGGGCGGCTTTGTTGCTGGAGCCCCAGAGCACAGCGGCATTGCCCGCATAGGCCTCCGGTGAGCGGGAGCGCATGACCTGTTGCAAACGGTCGTATTCGACGCGGGCCCAGGCCCCTTCGGGACTGTCCGCTTGCAATAATTGGTGATTTTTCTCCAAGAAGTTTTGCACGGCGATTTCGCTTTCTTGGCGCACGGCCGTGCGGGCCATTTCTTCGAGCACTTCCGGCCGTTTGCCTGCGTGTTCGGGATCGGCCTTGAGCTGTGTATACCTCGCATCGACCTGTTCGTGGTAATTTTTCCACTGGCTGTCGGCCCACTCAAAACCGCGTTTGAGTTCAGCCACTTCGCCGCCTTTTGAGCCGGGTTTGGCGTCGCGGGCAGCAGCGGCAGCCAAGGCCTCTTTTTGAAAGCCCCGCCAGGCCATTTCATGATCGGGGCCAAAGCCTTGGCGAATTTGGTAAAAGTCCATGTTTTTGCCATTCAGGGCCTGGGCCTCCCGTGCTTTTTCGGGTACTTGGCTGGCTTTGTTCGGACCGACCAGATCGACATCGAGGAAATGGGCCGAGGTGTAGATATTCACATCGAGCAAATGCCCCGAGGCGGGGGTAATTTTGGCCAGATTGCCCAAGGCAAAGGCCAGCAATTGCATTTCGGCTTGGGCCCGTGCGGGCTCGCTCATCACCACGGGTGTGACCACTTTGATCACCAAATCCACGTCGGCGTAGACGCCGGTATAACCGGCATCTTTGGGGCCGCGGCCAACATAAGGCGGGGCCAATTCCAAGCCCAATTCTTTTGCTTTGGCCTGGACCTGATCCCAGCAGGCTTCGACCTGCCGATCGCGGGCCTGGTGCAATTTGCCAAAGATCTCCGGGGGCAGGAACTGGGCCATTTTGCGCACTTGGTCCCAGCCGCCGACAGCTTCGTAAAACTGCATTACCACCGCGTCCTGGGCCGGGGTGGCACTGTCGCCGCTGGGGCTCTGTAAGTGGCTCTGTAAAAAGACCCGGAGCTGGTTTAAATCTGTGAGCTTTTGGCCCGCCAACTCCAGATGCGGCAGATGCAGGGCCTCCTCAAGAGAGGCGTTCATGCTGCGGGTGCGGGGCAGGCTGTCTGTGCCCTGGAAACGCTTGCCGTAGTCGATACCATCCAAGACCAAACGGGCAGCCATGACTGAGGCCTCTTTGGCGGGAATCCCCAGCCCTTCCAATTGTTTTTGGGTCTCTGCCAACCACTGTTTGCGCGTGTCTGCATCGGCTTCGGGGTGTTTGCCTGCTTTGCCCAAGACCTCATGTAAGATCGCTTTGACTTTGCCAGATTGCTCTGGCGGCGCAGCGCTCTGCCAGGCCGATTCCAATTGTCCCAACATGCGGTCGTGGGCCAGTTGGCCTGCTTGCTCTTCGTGCAACCCGAAGCCCTTTAAGATCTGCAGATGGGCATCGTGTTGGGCGATGGGATTGTCGCTGGGAATTTCACCCTTGAGCTGTCTTTGTTGCAGCAGGTGTTCTCCCCAGGCAGGCAGCAAGCTGCTGACGAGCTTTTGAGTTAATATTTGGGCCTCTGCTGGCGAGAGCTTTTGCGTTTGCAGGTATTTTTCGACACGCAGGCTGAGTTGGGCTTGCAAAGCGCCTTCGGGTGCATCGTGCAACAATTCCATCGCAATTTTTTGCACCGCTTGGCCGTGGCTGCCGAGTTCTTTGGGCAGGGCAGAGGCGCTGTGTACAAAAGCGGGGGAGAGGGCATCCAAGGCCTTCAGTTGTTCCTGGATCTTGATAAATTGGGCTTGGCCTTCGGCTTTGTTGGTCAGCAGCAGCGGGGCTGTGTCGATCGCCAATTGCCGCAATTGGTGTTGCACCAAGAGCATGGCGTGGGCGGGAGAATCAACAGCCCCCAGATCGAGCAGGCGCTGGGCCTCTTTCTGGGCCAATTCGGGCAGGTTTTGCAAGTCGCCATCCACATGCAGGGGCGATTTTTGGATCAATTGCCCCGCCACTTGGCCCCGTGCCATTTTGAGTGCCTCAGCAGCATCTTGGGCCAGTCCCTGTTTTTGCAGCATGGTGGCCAAGTCCTGGGTTTTGACTGCCACTTCAGCGGCGGTGCTGAATTCGGGATGCAGACTGGCCACACCGCTGACCTGGGTGGCGGTGTGAACCTGATAGGGATGTAAAAAGTCTTTGAGGCTGGCCTCGACCTTGGCCTGGGCTTCGGGCGGAAGTTTGTCAAAGGCCACAGCGGATTTGACGCTTTTTTCGAGCGCACTGTGATGGCCGGGGGTGCTGAGATCTTTGTTGTTCATCAGACCCTCTTGAAAGCTGTGCACTTCTTTGACAATCTGCGCTTGGATTTTGGGATCGAGTTCGAGCCCGGCTTTCTGAGCGAGATCTTGGGTCAAGGCAAGGCCCTCAGATTGCCCCTTGAGCTTGGCATCGCTGTGCATTTTGGCCATGCCGTGGGCGGTCTGGGCCCCCATCAAGAGATAATGGGTCAGATCCTGGGCGTCTTTGAGACCCTGGGGGTCGTTTTTGTAATAGGCGGGCAGGGCCATTTGTGTGACCATGGTTTCAAACACGGTCCAGGTGCTGTTTTGCAAGCTCTCCAGCCCCTTGATATCCCCCAGATTGGAGACCGCAAAACGGGAGGTGGTATCGACCGCCCATTGCAGCCAGCCGTCGGCGTCGCCGTACTGTTTGGCCAGTTCGGAGGCCGCTTTGGGCAATTCTTCCATGACTATATTGCGGGTCAAGCTGCGCGTGGCACGAAAGCCATACCCCAGCAAAGGGCTCACGCCCATCGCGGCAGAGTCGGCGCGGGCCAATACATAGCTGAATTTTTGGTTGCCCCGGCTGACCCAATGGCCTGCCGTCAGTATTGCGCGACCCGCGCGGTTGCCTTCTAAGGCGGTGCGTCCCGCCCGCACCACAGACAGGGCTTGGCGAGCGGCGCTGATACCCGTGACCGAGCCTTTGGCCAAAGTCAAGGCTGTCGACATGCCCATGGTGGCGACAAACATCAGCGCTTCATCGGTGATCGCCGCCATAACGGCAATTTTGGGATCGTTCCAATAGGCCTCGTCGCGCTGAAGTTTCGCAGCACTGCGGGCGGCAATGCGCTCTGCTGCCGGGCCCCCTTGGGCCTTAAGCCCACTGCTGTACTCGCTCAATTTGGCCTGGGTTTTGGTCGCGCTGCGGCCCTGGTCATAATCTGAACCAGGGGCATTGGCGCGTTTCATGGTTTGGGTCGAATCAGCCACAGCCAACGCCTGAGTCGCTTGTTTGCTGGCGCTTGCATTCAATCCATCCGAGCCACCGATGCTGTAGCCAAAGACCCCTTCCAGGGCCTCTTGCTTTTCGCCGGCTGATGCTGTCGAGCGCAAAATCGCCCGGTATTGTTCTTGTTGGGGCGCAGGCAATTGGCGGTAGGCACTTTCAGCGGCTTCGGCCTTTTGAATTTCTTTGGCCACGGCCTCGGCCAGCAGTTTTTTGGCTCCGTCAATATCCCCATCGCGGGCCATGCTGCGGGCAATGCGGGCAGCGGTGCCCACGGCCAAACCCCCACGTTCAACGGCCAGATTGTACCCGGTTTCGATATCATCAGAGACGCGGTTTTGCAATTCTTCAAGCGCCAATTCCAGCTCCGCTTTGTGGTGTTTGAACAGCTCAATTGGGTTGCTCTGGCGGCGCAATTCTTGCCAAGCTGAGCGCGATTCATCGGCTTGATTGCCGGTTTCAACGACTTTTTCGACAGCGGCAGCCAGGGCGGCCGTGGCAGAGGCTGCTGAGGCGTGGGGATTGAGCACATAGGCCTGGTAAATGCTGATGGCCTCTTTGCGCACCAGGGCCAGGGCACTCGCTTTGTCTTTGTCTGGCAGGCTTTGGGCTACTTTGAGGGCGGCCAAGAGATGGTCGGCACTGGCGCCAGGGGTGTGTTGGGGCAGGGTCGCAGCCGCGCTGAGATAGGTGGCCACTGCCTGTTTTTTTAAGCTGTCTGAATTTGGGTTTTGGGCCAAAAGGGCAGCCATGGCTTTGACGTTTTCGGCCTGTTGCGTTTGCAAGGCGCGGATATTGGCCACGGGCCCGGCAGTCAGGGCATCGAGGCGGGCATTGTTGACCCATTCCGGGCCACCCGGCATTCCCAGCGGACCCGCTTCATAAGCTGAGACCTTGTCTTTGAGCTCTTTTTGGCGGGCCAGAAGTTTGTCTCGCTCAGCGCCGGGCGGCAGCTCTTTGAGCTGGGTTTGAATGCCACTTAACTCAGCCTTTTGCTCGCCATAATGGCGCTCGACGTCGCTGTTGACACTGCTTTCGAGCTGCGCCTGGCCTTGGCTGCGATCCAATTCGCGCTGCTGCAATTGGGCCCGGCTCTGTAAAAACCGGCCGTTTTCTGCGCCCCAGGCGCCTTTGTCGTGCATCACAGCCCCGAGTAAACTGTGGCGCGACACGGCTGCTGCTTCCTCGCTGCGGGCCAGACTCTGTGCTGGGTTTGGTCCAGGTGGCAGGCCCAGCGCTTCGGCCAGGGCTTTGGCGCGCAGCACGGCAAAATTGCTGCTGGGGGTAACATTGCCTGCCTGGGCCTGGGCTTCGCCGTCGCGCATCTCCTGCCTGGCTGCGGCCAGGTCTTTTTGGGCGTCGGCCAATTTTTGGTTCTGACCCGGTGTTTTGGCGTCGGCGTATTTGGCAATGGTCGCTTCAGCAGCAGAGACGCGCTGGAGCAGGTCCATGCGGCCAAATTGTTGGTAGTGTGAATTGCCCTGGCGACTTTTGGCTTCTGCCAGCGCAGCCTCTTGGCCCTCTTGGCCATATTGAGCGACCTCCATATGTAAATCCCGTGAGGCTTTGCTGGCTTTTTCGACTTTGGCCTGTTGGGCTGGGCTGCCGCCACCAATGGGATTGTTGAGCTGGATATCTGCGGCATAGGTGGCCTGGAGCTGGGCCACGTTTTTGCCGTATTGGCCCAAGAGCTTCATTTCTGCAGGCGCAGTTGGGCTGCCGAGGGGATCTGGGCGCAGGGTTTCGAGTTGCTCGGCTTCGAGGGCCTCCAATTCGGCGGTGAGGGCGGCCCGGCGAGCATCATGTTCGGGCAGGCTCATGCTTGGTTTGGGCAGGCCTTTGAGTTCACTCTGCAATTTGGCGATGCGATCCGCCAGGTGTTTTTGCTGATCAACGCTGTCCATCACGGGTTTGAGCAGATCGCGGGTGCTTTGCAAGACTTCTTGGCGCTGGTCAATCACGCTTTGGTTTGCTTGCCATTCGGGCAGCATTTTTTCGGCCTCAGCCACGAGCTGTTGGGCGCTGTCGATGATGCCTTCGGGCAGGGCCTCGGCTGTCAATGCTCCCCCTTGCAGAGCCACGGCCTGTTTGCCACTTTGGGCTTCCACGCTGGCCGCATCCAAGAGCGCATGGGCCGCTTTTTCGCGCATACCGAGTGGGGCTTCAGCCCCGCCATTGACTTCGACCCGGTAGACCCGCACCTCTTTCATGGCCATTGCGGTTTGCTGGGCGGTGGCCATGGCCTTTTCACTTTTGGCTTTTTGGCCAGCGGCCTGGCTGCGCAGGCTGTCGAGCTGTTTTTGCTCAGCAGGGGTCAGGCTGGGTTTGGCTTTGAGGGCCTGCATGGCCTGATCGGTGGCCTGCCACTCGCCCAGGGCTTTGTCTGCGGCTTTGCGGGTGTCGCGCACAGCCCCCGCATTGTGTTTTTCCCATTTTTGGCTGGCATTGCCTTTCATTTCATCCAGTGCCAAATTGGCGGTTTTGACCTGATCGGCATTCATCAGCCCGGCTTTTTGGCGGGCGGCATTGACGGCTTTGCCAAAACTGACGGCATAGAGCAGGGGCTGGAAGAGCGATTGGTGCTGCTGATCAAAATCCTGCAGCAATTGGCCCAGGCCCGCAGGCGGTGTGCCCGTCTCTTTCCATTTTGCCAGGCTTTCGGCGTTTAAACCGTATTTTTCGCGCACGGCAGTTGGGATTTTTTGGTTGATCTCTTTTTCGAGGGTTTTGAGGGTAAAGGCCTCTGCTCCTGTGCTGGGGAGGGGGGCCGAGACAGGGGCTGGGGTTGCTGCTTGGGCGGCAGAGCCCAAAAGTGCAGCAGAAGCCGGAGCAGGATTGTCACGGATTTGCAAGAGAATCCCTTGGGCGGAGCTTTGCAGGTCTTTGGCCACAGCTTGGTGGCCGGGGCTTTGCAGGGCCTGAAAATGGCGTTTAAGGGCATTGAGAAGGGTTGTTTTGTCGAGCCGCAAAGTGGGAATTTCGATCGCTTCTTGCCCAATTCGAATCAGCAGGGTGCTTTCGGGTTTGAGTTTTTCGACTTTGGCCACCTCTTTTAAAATTTGGCCGCTGAGCTTGTCAAAATCCAGTTGATTGGCATCGATGCTGGCGACTTCTAAGTTTTGACCGCTGGCACTGAGCTGATCTTGGGTGAAGTCTTTGAGATCGAGTTCAATCGCCGGTCCTGCGAGAGGGGCTGGAACTGCAGGGCTGGCTGCATTTTGACCATTGGGTCCATGTGGCGGGGCTGTCAGGGGCAGTGCTTGTTGGGGAGAAGTGGGGAGTCCTTGTAACATCTGTGTTTCCTCTAGCAATGGGGTAATCGTTTTGGGTTCGGAGATACGGGCTCAGAGAACCAGAACCATCTTAATGTACCCAGCGGGCTAAAATTGTAAACAAATATTAAGCAGTTTGCTGCCGAATTCAACTTAGCCGCTGTATTTGCCGTATTGGGCCGCAGGCGAGCTTTGGTATTCTTTGGAGTTGAAGCGGGCCTTTGCCAGATCCGCCTGTTTTTGGGCTTGGAATTGCTCCAGGGCCTGAACAAAATTCAGCTTAAACTCCCGCTTCAAAAGCGTGGCCATTTTGACGACCAATAATTCCAGCGCTGCCAAGGCCTGTTTAAAGACCTCCGAAGGGGTTTCATTGGAAGCCAGAATTTGGTTTTTGATCGTGAGCAAATCGGTGTGGCTGAAATAGAGGAAACGTTCTTGGAGTAAATTTTGCTCCTGGGCAGCGAGGGCTTCCCAAAGGCCAGGGGGGCAAGCCACCTGCGCAAATTCCTGAAAGCGGTCTTTGCGGGAGAGAGCTTGCAGCACTTTTTGCTCTTCGGCAGAGGCCTGAGAGGCATTGGCATTGGTCAACCAATCGGGCAATTCAACCGGATCCTCCTGACCCAACATCTTGCTGCCCCGTTGCTTGTCTGCGATTTGAGCCTGTTTTTTGAGCATATCTGCCAAAGGATCGCTCTTGTCTTCAATCAGGTATTCTTGGCCTGTTTTGGCGATGATCTCTTTGCCAGATTTGTGGGCCCGCCACTTTTCCAACCATTCGCCTCCTTCCCAGAGCCCGGATTTTTGCATCAGGGTCTGAAACTCACTCCAATACTCCTCTTTCCAACCGTCCATTTTGAGCATCATGCGTTTCATTTGACTGGCCAGACGTTTGGACAAGAGCTGCGCTTTGTCGGCACTGAGCCGTTGGCTGTAAAGCTTTTCCAGCCGAGAACCAAAATCCCCTTCATTGGCCTGGGCATTTTTGAGCATATTCAAAAGCGACTGGGCCTGAAAACTCAAGACCACTGCTGCTTTTTCGTCGGGGTTGCGGGCGCCCGAGATCAAACCCGAAATCTCCTGTGAGACCGAGCGTGTCGCTTGCTGGGCAGCCAGTTTTTGGCTGATTTGAGCCGGGCTGCGGGGTTCGGCTAGCTGGGCTTTGTTATCGGCCTGGACCTTTTCCCAGGCGGCTTTTTCGACTTCAAAGGCCTGTTTGCGCAAGTGGTAGCGATGGGCCAATTGCCCGGCGGGATGGCCCAATACCTGGCCTTTGCTAAAAACCAAAACCCGCTGAATCAGAGGCAGGTATTGCTCGCCAAAAGGCAACACAAAGTTGCGGATCAGTTTTTCACTCAGCGGAAAGGTGGTTGGGCGCGGTTTGCCTGTTTCGGCATCGGTGCGGGTATATGAGATCGAATTTTTATCGCTGCGGGTAATCGCCAACAAAACCTGAGTCAGGGCCTGCTCAAGCGGCATTTCAGGGCCTGTTTTCTCTGTGGGAACCTCTGTGCCATAACTCTCCGTCAGGCTGTCCATCACAATTTGGTAATCAGGAGTGCCGCTCAAGGCCTGATTCTTTAGCACAAAATAGGCTTTTGTCAGCGCATTGGGATCCAAGACCGCCTGGTAAAAATCCGCGCAAAGTGTCAGCAATTTGGCGCGCTGGGCATTGCGAAAAGCCAAGAGCAACTCTTCCAATTTCTTTTTCTCGGCAGCCGGTAATTGGGCTGGCAGGGCTTTGCCTTTGAGCCCTTGGGTCAGCAAGAGTGACTGTTTTTCCAGGGCCGAGACTTCAAAGGCTTTAAATGTTGGTGCTTCGCTTTGAGACATAAAATATATACACCCATCTGAATGAAGCAAAGGGAATTAGCTTGAATCTAGCTATGACTTTAAAGTTGATTGTAGCAAAATATTGTTTCTTTGCGAAAGGTTTGAAAATACGGGATTTGATTATGATATCGCTGGATGATTCCTTTTGTTTGTATGAAATAAATATTTTATTGTCTAAAATAACTCTTTAAGAAAATGCCTTTTAAACTGGGCATTGCTATGAAAATTCATGAACTTCTCTGTCAAGCCACAGAACCGGGCCAAGTATTGACATATTCTGAAATTTGCAAACGGGTCCAAGACTTACTGCCCGATGTAAAACTTCGCAGTATTCTGCCTTCTGAACATATACAGGGCAAAGAGACAATCTGTAAACTTTGCCATGAGCAACCGATCTTTGAAAAATTAGGCCATGGCCTTTACCGGGTTTTGTCCCGTTCCCCGGTTTTACCGCTTTTGTCTATTCACGATAAATTGGCTCAAATATTGGCAGAAAGTCATTATCAGCACCTCAATATTACCCAACTGCGTCAAGCGGTACTGGCCCGGTTCCCAGAGACCCATGTACCCAGTATCATTCCCCTTGACCATACTTTGGGAGGGGCTTGTCGAGTCTGTCAGCCAAGACCTTTGCTGGAGCGTACAGGTCAAAGAGGTGTGTTTCGCGTATTGCCCAACTCTGAGCCTATGCCAGCCTCGCAAAATCCCTTTTCTCGCGCTGTTGCTTTTCTTTATGACTATTTGGACCAGGGGAAAGCGGATGATTTTATTAAACCTTCTGCCGCATTGCTGAAAATCATTGGTCAAATTCCTGATTTAAGCTCAGGTCAAATTACTGTTTTAAAAACGGCTTTGTTTCAACGGGTGGTTATAGATATTAAAGAATTTGGCCATTTGCTTGAACCAGAAATATTACATGCCCGTTTGGCGCTGCGACTTTATGAACAAGAAGGAATAGAGCTCTCGCTGGCCCATTGGGCTGTTGAGGTCTGGGCCTGGGTTTTGGAAAAATTGAGCGCAACCCAGGTCTATGCCTCTACCACCTTTGTTCAATTGCAAGTGGCAGATCGGGCTTTAAGTTGGTCCAGCCCTCTGAGTGCAGACTTAAAACTGCAATTTTTGAATCCTGTTCCTTTGGATAAAAAGATGATTTGGTTGAAAAAAAACAAGCAGCGGATTGCTTTGCTGATAGAGCCAGAACAACACTGCATACTGGGGATTCGTGTTGGCTTGAAGGCCTTTGTTCCTTCGCGTTGGTCTCATTTGGCCATTCCTCATGCGCAAATACCGCTAAATTTGCCTTTGTCTGAACGTGAAAAACAGGCTTATACTTGGTTCCTCTGTCAAAATCAAGAAAATCTCTTGCCATTTTTGACTTGGTTGGATCAGTTCTGTGGAACAGACAAAGCTTAGATTCTAGAGTGCATATTTTCGGTATTGATGGGCCGGTGAATTGCGAAACTCAAGTGAGTTTAATCTTTCTTTTTCCTGCTCTTCGGCAATTTGAATTTGCAAATAAGCCAAGGCCTGATTAAAATCTGTTTTTCGCTGCTGACTTTGAAACTGTGCCATTTTGTTGCAGGCCAATTCAATCCAGGCGATTGTTTGAGACGCAAGTTCTTTTTCGTCGGGGGAGACCCAGTCCAAAAGCATATTTTTCAGTTGGGAAAATGAACAGTGGGTGTATTGGGTGAAAACGGTTTCTAGCAGATCTAAAAGGGAATCACTTAAGATTTCGAGCATGTTTTGGGGTAAAGCACATTCAAGTACCTGTTGAAAATGAAGCGGATCTCGAAAGGCTTTCAAAATAAATTCTAGTTCAGGCGGCGTATTGGTCTCTTGCGAATCTGCATCTTCAGTCTGTGTTTGCTGACTCGCCAGGTGTTTTGAACCTGCAATCTTATCTTGCATTATCTCATTTTGGCGTAGCATGGCATCAAGTGGATCTGATGGGGTCTGTGACTTTAGATAGAGTGATACGCTGTCTCGCTTTTGTTTTCCTGTAAAAATATGGGCTTCTTGCCACAATTGTAGCCAGTTTTTCCCGGCCAGTCGCTTCAGCTCTTGGAGTAAGTTTTGAAAAGCTTCAGTCATCCTCTCTGCTAATTGCAAAGCTTGTTTGGCTCCCAATTTTTGGGTGTATACATCTTTTAATTTATTTAAAAAAACATTTTTAGGGGCATCAGCCAAAAACATGAGCTTGCGCATATTTTCAGGTTCTAAGGCAAAACTTGCTGCCTGTTCTTGTTCGGCTGTTTCGCAAAAAGCGTATAAATCTGCTTTTTTATTTGGTAGCACTTTGACAAATTCTTTTTTTTCCTGTTCTTTTTTTTCTGCCTTCAGGGCATCAGGAACAATCATCGTATTGTTTTTTTTGTTTTGAGCGGCTTCCCAGGCTGTTTTGTCTTTTTGCCATTGTTCTCGCTTGAGCTGATAGGTATGGCTTAATTCACCTGCAGGGTTGCCAAATACAATTTCGCGGTGAATAATGACACTTCGTTTGAGCAATTGAAGACTCTTGACTCCTTTAAAGGGAGCTAAAAAGTCTTGAATCACTTCTTCTTTGATTGGGACTGTGATGCTGGTTTTTTTCTGGGTTACAGGGTCAATCTCGACATAGGCCACAATCGGTTTGGGTGTATTGGTAAAAGCCAAAAGAATCAAGACAAGCGCTTTCTCAAGCTCAATGGCCGCTAATTTTGCTGGACGCTCTTTGATGTATTTGGCTTCAATCGCACCCATGACAAATTTGAAATTGGTATTTCCCTCTATGCCTAAATCAGAAAGCTTAAAATAGGCTGAGACAATGTCGTTATCTTGATAAGCTTCTCTGTACAGCTCTTGCAAGGAACGGTAAGCTTGTTCTTTTTTTCCTGAACGAATGGCTGCCACCAAGGTATTCACATAATGTTGATGTTGTTTTTTGAGTGCAATTGTGGGTTGCTTTCCCTCCAGGACCTCCATCAAGGTCAACGAGAGTGCTTCGCGGGTAGACGTGGTTAGTTCAGGAGGGGTATCCATGGGATACCTCCTGCTGTAAGCGTTGGATCTTTTGCATGGGTAAAAAATAACGCCAATAGGGCTGTAGCATCATTTGGCGTTCGGGACTTAATGTGTGAAAGGCAAGCAGAAATGCAAAAGCTGGCAAATAAGTGGGAAAGAGGTGTTTATTAACGATGTGTTGGATATCTAATAATTCCCATATTTGGGTTGATTGATTATATTGAACGTACCAATAGACTGTTTCATTGGCCTGACTGGAGCTCTGAAAACACAGCAATTCTTTTGAAACGCCATTTGCATTCAACGTGATGGGAGATCCACAGGGACTGAACTCGCTGAGAGAGGCGGGCACAGGAATGCTTTGAAAGAGAAGTTGGAAAAAGGTCTGCCAAAATATCTCGATTCCAGACTGGGGAGTCGCGTCGGGATGGCTGAGCGAGAAATGACTAAGATATTGACCGAAACATTGGACCAGGCTTTTTTTTAAGGACTGCGAGAGATTGCGATCTGCGTGCAAGAGGGCAATCAGATCTTGAAAACTGATAATCTCGTTTTCTTGATCGATTCTTGCGATTTGTCTAAACAGGTGATTGAGTGGTTGACTGGCTTCTGCAAATTGCTGCCATTGAGGATCTTGGTAGAGTTTGATTAGGGGGGGGGATTTGGGATGGGGCTCTGTGGCACTGGGAAAAAACTCGAAGGTCAGTTGGGGATGCTTTGACACAGGCAGGTGATTTAAGATGAATTCCAAACAGGGAGCTGGTTGAAAAACGGTCGGGTGGGTGTGGTTTTGTTGCTCAGTAAAAAATTTTGTAGATCTCTCTCTTGTCTGGGCTGTTGGTAAACGCCCACGCCAGTGCTTTCGCGATGTAGGATCTGCTTGAGGGGGGCATTCAAACAAACAGGGTAGCCAAATAGGGGATTCTCCCCCCTGCCAATTCAATAAACCCACCACCCGTACTGTGGGTGAATGCTGGGTGTAAAAACAGGAAGAAAGGAACCAGTGGTGGACTGGGCTCTGATGCCAGCTTGAAATAAAAGCGGTTTCAAACTGTTTAAAAAATGCGGCAAAGAAAGGGCTTGAAGGGAAGGTCTGCTGAAGTTTTGGGCTGATTAATTTTTCTGATAAAGGCATCATGAATCTGCTGTGCTTTCGGTGAAGAGCTCGTAGGTGCCATTAGCCATTCCGCTGAGAATAGGCCACGAAAGGGCCCATTGAAGCTGGAATGGCTTGGACATGGAATTTCCTCAGTATTGAATGAAGGTACTTATATAAAATAATAATTTCATAATATTAAAAAGTCAATTTATATTTTGTTTGTCGATGCATTGAAATGAATACATGCAATTGTTGATATTCAGAAGACATAACTCAGGCCACCACCGATATAAATACCGGATAAATTGATGGAGGCAACATCTAAGGAGCTTGGAGGAACCTCAACACTTCTTGCTGACTCACCTTCCCCGACTGAGTAACTCCAGCCATTTGAGTCAAAATTGAGAAGCATATAACCTACTTCACCAAATAAATTGAACTTATTTAATTCCAAGCGCGCAGTTAGCTTGGGGTAAAGCTGGAGAGCTATCTTAGAAACGGATTTATTACTGATTGCAGAGGAGTGTTGAGATCCAAGGGCAAGGCCTCCTCCCAAAGAAGGAGCCAAAAATAAAAACTCAGGAATAATGGGAAATTCATAACTGCCCGTTACGTCCAATCCCCCAATCCCCACTTTTGAGATGCCTGAAGTGACAATATTGAGGCCAAGATCATAACTCAAACTGTTGACAATATCCAGTTTACCTACTCCCAAACGGGCCATGCTCATACCATTGGTGGGATTAATAATAAAACTGGGTTTGGCCATAATTCCATTGAGTAAGTTACCTCTGGATTCTCGTACAAACATGCCCTCTTGAATGGTATATATTCCCCGAATAATGCGGGCACGCGCAGAGTTGTCAGCGACTTTTTCAACCAGGACAGTTCCATGTTCTTTGTCTTCTCCAGCATAGGTCTCTCCCGTTTCTGAATCAGTATAATTGTCACTTTTTGTATAAACTGAATAGACTTTTCCCTGGTAAACACCCACATCTTTGCCGACAGTAATCACAATTTCTGTGAGATCTCGTTTGATAATTTTGGCCTCAACAGCATGGGACACTTGGCTTTCTAAAGCTGTAGCACCAACTGTAATTTGGGAGCTTTCTGAAATGACTTTACCCTCAGAGCTCTTTTCGCCTACCTTTGAGAGGCGCACAACACCCAGCTTTTTCTTCGAATCTTTTGGATCACTGATTTCGAAGTCCATGCCTTGGTAAGCGCCGATATAAGAACCGACATTCATTTCGACGGTGGATTTATTCACCTGGGTCACGGCACCTTTGATTTTGAAATCGCTGAGAACACCGGATGGTGTATGACTTGTCACATTCTGAAGAGCGTTGGTAACGGCTCTTTGCTCACTTTTAGGATCAGAGCCATAACCCGAAAATTTACCTGTCGAAATCACGAGACCTGTAGCTACTTGAATAATTTCGTAACTCACTTCGACACTGGCTGAATAATAAGGATCGCTGACTTTTTGTTTTTTTTTGTTAACTTCACGGTAGACAGCTTCATTAAATCGAGAGGCTGGATTTCCAAATTGCCCTGTCAGAATATAAGAAACACCAGCCAGTTTCCCGATTTGTACTGCTGTGTCGGCATCTACCAAGGCTGTCTGTTGAAAGGCAATTTCTTTTAGGACTTTATCAAGATTTTTACGATCAGCTACTTTGAGACGATTTGCTTGTACAAGGGCAGCAGTCATTGTGTTTGTAATCGCATCACTGTAGGTTGCATTAGGGGCTTTAAAGGGGAGAACTGCAATACTTGGTTTTGTCTCGGGTGTAATTAAAATGGTGGGCAGTAACTTCGGGTAAGGAATAGAATAGCTGGGAAGGTGAGAATTATAGAGAAGAAAAAAAGACGTTGAAAGAATTGTATAGAATAATTTTTTCATTGTTATGCCCCTTCAAATGGTGATTTGCTTCTAACTTCGACAACAGAAAAGGTGTTGTCATGCTTAACAAAAAATGCCCCTCATCTTCTATTTCATTCGAATTGAAACGTGTGGAATAACTCGAAATTATTCCCAAAGTCAGGGTAAAACTCGTATAACTCTATTTTGATTCGCACTGATCCAGGTAAATTGGGATCGGTTTTTTTATAAAATAGGGGCTGATATAACTGAATTGTTTTTGTGGATTCAGCACCAATGATACCGATGTTATAGCCCAGATTATTGACATTGATTTCAGCTGTGCCATTTTCTGTTTCGAGGATCTTAATGGATTTGATTCGCAGGTTATTTGTATCTGACTTGCCCATATTTTGGAAAACAAAGTCTGTATAGCTGCTTTCGACTACTTTGACCAATTCAAGTTTATTGTCAATGGGCTCAACAACAAGTGTGTGCTCGAATTTCCATTCATTTCCAAAATCGTCAAAAACAGTAAAGACCAATGGAATATTGGAGCTGCTTGGTTTTAAGGCTATTTTTACTTCAAACGTATTGTCAAAAAAACGCCGTTCTGTGCTTTCGAGCGTTTTACTGACTTCTTGGGCGAAGATCGGATCTTTATAAGCAAGATTTTTGAGAATTTGAATGTCAGGGCTCAGAGAGCTTAAACGAATTTTTAATTTATTGGAAGAAGAATTGCCCAGATTGACCAAAATGGGCTGTATAGAGAGTGTTTCACCTTGATTGACAGTTTGATCACCATTTCCACTGTTACTGCCTCTGGCTTGAAGTGTTTGGATGCTTCTCAGTTCCAGTTTCACAGAGCCCTCTTCCGTGGGCGGTGCAGCAATGGTGGGTGTTTGTGCTTGTGTGAGACGGGGAGAGGCCGTTGGCTGTGGCGATGGACTGCCTTTGAGTGCCGTTGGCGAGACTGCCAAAGAGGGCTTGACTGCGGGAATTTTATTGATAATCGCCACATCTTGTAAAACGCCTTGAAGGGCAGAACAGCCATTGAGCAAGCAGACCAATGGAAGAAATTTGAGTAATTTGACAAACACCGAGATGGTACCTCTCTTTAAGATTGAACCGTGATGAGATATGGAAAGTTGTAAGTTTGACCCTTCTCTGTGTCGATCAATTTGAATAAGACTTCAATTTGTGTTCCTGCCTGTATTTGTGAATCCAAACGAATTTGGGGAGAGTTGCGGTTGGCCAAAACTTCAACCACTTCATCAGCAGGAATGGGCTTGACTTTAACACCTGTTTGCAGTGGGTTAATCGGGGTCACTTGGCTGTGAAAACAGGTGATACGCAGGTACATTGTGTTGGTGGCGGATTTGCTCCTGTTTTGAAAAACAGGGGTAAACTCAATCGTTTCACCCCGATTGATGCGTTTGTCTCCATTTCCTACAGTGTCAAGCAAACTGACTTTGTGCAAGAGCAGAGAATTGTTCTCATTGGCTGCTGTGTTTAAGCTGGGTGAGCCAGATTGGACAAGTGGGGCTACCGTAATACTACTGGTATTACTGGCGTTGTGTGTGTCTGAGCTTACTTCGTTCACAATTCTGACATTTTGTACGACTTTTTGATCTGAACACCCTGTTTGGGTTAAAAGTAGAAATAAGCCCATGAATTGAATGTATTTGTTTATTCCCGTCATTTAGAATGCGCCAATTTTATTTTTTGGTTTCTCCGTCAGGGGTTTTGCCCGTGTCGATTTGTACCACCTGATTGGCCACCTGTTTGTTCTCACAACTGGCAAACAGGGGCAAGTTTAGTAAGAAAAAGAGAAAAATACTTAAATATTTCATGGTTTTGACTCCTAAATGAATTAAATGGTTTAAGATGCATTGGCTGAGGCTGTGGCCTGTGAGGGCGACAGCGTATTGCCTGCTGGATCCATGACTGTTGTGGCCACAGTGAGCAAGATCGTATCACCTGGTTTGTAGAGATCTGCGCCATTTGGGGGCAAGAGCAAAACAGATTTGTGAGTTGGATCGTCTGTGTCATAGAGCGCTCTGCCACTCAGTCCACCGGGCAGATTGCACCAGGATGTGTTCATGATTTCGCTTCCAGCACGATCCACTCTGATTTGGTAATTGCAGGCGGTGGCTGTTCCTGTTGCGACACTGCCTCCGGGATAAGCTGCAGGTGCTTTGGTTGCTGAACCGGCTGTGTTTTCCATGCCCCCTGCGATGGTTGCGTCGTAAGTATAATGGATCATGCGTTCACTGAAGCGCACCCGAATGGCATCGCCATTCAGGCCACCATTTTCAGCGGTTTCGACCTGTAATGAACTGAGCTGTGGCGCAAGGGTATCGGGGTTGACTGAGAATTTGTTGCTTTCTTCGTAGGCTGTACCTGAAAGCTGGAAATGATGACTAGAACGAGATACTCCTGCCGCTGTTTGCAGGGTGCGGTTGCCACTTCCTCCAAAGGATTTAAACGCCATTTGGTATTCTGGTGCACGACTGGGTTCTCTGTCTGTGGGAAGAGACTTTTCTTCTGTGGGCGAAAAAGTAACTTCAGTATCGTCCATATTCCAATAAATATTGTAGGTAGATTTATCCCAGATTTGGGTGCCACTGAAATCTGCCAAATTCATCAAACCTGTTAAAGTGAAGCTATTTGCTGAGCCGAGATCTACACTCAATTTTCGATTGCTAAAACTGCGAATGGCAAAGGTGTCTTGTACAGACTGTCGGTTCATGGGTTGTGAAAACTTGAGGACAAAAGCAGTACGGGGATCTACTGTTGAATTTGGGGCCGGAGAAACGGCTATCACCTCGGGTTTATTCGTAAGTGCCAAAGGGTGATCCGGAGAGGTATTACCAAAGTCAAATTTGTTGATAGTTGCTGTATTTTGAGGATTGTGTTCAATCAGTTTGAGCAATTCACGGGTGGCAAAGCCCTGTTTTGTTGCGCGAAGAGATACCAGCAGCCCTGTTGGGACATTGTTGATGGTATAAGAGCCGTCTACTCCTGTTGTGGCTGTGGTTTGAAACGTTTTTTCAGGATTTTGTGAACCCACCTGAATAGTGGCTCCACTCAAAGGGCTTCCATTGCCATCAAAGACTTTGCCTGTTAAGGTGGTGGGTAGAAAACTTTCTGCCAGTGTTTTTTCTTCGTTTGTACTTGGTGTAGATGGAGTAGCCGTGCTGTTGCTTGCCACCACTGCAATTTTTTGATTTAAGTTTGTGACGGGAATCGTGACTGTGGTGGCCGTTGTTTCCTGAAGTACCTGATTATTAGAAAAGATCGTGTATTTTGTCGCTCCTGAGACAGCTGGCCAATTGAGCACAGATTGTGTCACTTTTTGTTCTGTGAGGGTTTGATTAAAAGACGTTGTTCCACCATTTTGAGGTGAATTGGGGTTGTTATCAGCAGGAATGGTTTTGGGGATATTGCTAGATTGAGAGGGAATAGCAAATACCTGTTGAACTATTTGGTTGATAATTGTGGTCTGGTTATTCACTGTTGTGGTGTTATTGGTCTGAGTCCCATTAACCACCGTTTGGTTGCCATTGACGTTGTTCGTCGTATTGTTCTGATTGCCTGTGACAATCGTGTTGGTTTGGCTGCCATCGCCTGTATTCACTGGCTGAATAATCGTGCCATTCCCCGTTTGGGTATTGTTGACTGTCGTGTTGGTCTGGTTGCCTGAGCCTGTGTTGGTATTGCTGGTTTGGTTGCCCGAACCACTGTTGGTATTGTTGGTCTGAGTCCCTGTATTTGTATTGCTGCTGCCAGATCCATTGTTGTTGACTTGGGTGCCAGAACCTGTGTTGGTTTGGGTGGTATTGCTCTGATTATTGCTGTTTGTGTTTTGGGTGGTGGGGGCATTGACCTGAACAGCCTGTTTTGCCTCTTGCACACTGCAGGCACTGAGCAAGCACAATGAAAGGGCCAATGCAAAGGGGGATTGTTTGGGCATGGAATTTCCTCTGTACTGAATTAAGACACTTATATAAAATAATAGTTTCATATTATTAAAAAGTCAATTTATAGTTTATTGGTTTTGGAAAGACGAGGGCAAGAAGATAGTTGTCGTTATTACCTGTTTTGGTCTGTGAAGGAGGACACTGTGAACAAAGATACACCTATCGCCTAGGAAATTGTAGGAGATATAGAACTCCCAGACTAGATATCAATGCGCGTATCAGTCAAGCCTAAAAAGACGTCTCAGAGGCACGTGTGCATTTCCGCTGGGGATTCAAGCAAGGTTGTTTTGAAAAAGCAAATTGCAGCTAAAATGGGTATCCCCTATCAAACATATAGTGACACTCCCAATCCCGTGAACGGGATGGGCTTCTAAGCAACTTCTGAGCGATGACCTGTCTCTTGAGAGACCCCACAAGTGGGCGGCTGATGCTCAGACTTCCTTAGACAACTCTGCTGTCCTCCTGCGTATGGCTTGTGTCCTCGCCGACGCTTGAGGCAACTTTGGCCCGTGTCCAGGCTACTACTACGTCTCCGGCTGAGATAGCCGGGTCGTAGATACGTGATATGTTGGGGGAACCCTATCTTTGAATTGAAAGCAATGGGGTGCATATTGACACTTCCGACTACATCTCTGTGTCCAAAAAATCCACATTTGCGACAATTCCATTGCC
>JADMKE010000014.1 GCA_018780035.1 Candidatus Sericytochromatia bacterium | reverse complement strand
TTTCAGAATACGCCCTTTCTCTTTGCTCATGCAAAAATCTCCGAAACTACAGTTAGTTTTGAACTTAAGCAAAGATCACCGTTGTTTCACTTTCGCCAAACCCATCTCCTTGGGCTGATCTGTTTGGCAACGGTTTGGAATCTGTCCGCCTGCCAACCCAGTGCCCCCCTCAATCCAAACACAAGCACTTTTTTGACCCAGCCTGTGATTGCCAAATTGACAAAAGCAGAAGCCCAAAGGGAGCGGGTTGCTCTGGAAGCTAAAATAGCCCAATTTTTGGCAGATCCCCAAGCTCCAGACCTGAGTTTTGGAAATAATCATGCAGCATTGGCGCAATTTACCTCCCAAGAAGTCAATCAACTGCGTAAAACAGCCAGGCAGGTGACCTTAACGGGGCGGCTTGAACTGTCCCCAGACACAGCCGTCTCAGGAATCCCGCTTACCGTTTATGCTCCGGATGGAAGTACTCTGGGTGTGGCCCAAACCAATCGCGAAGGTCAATACACATTGCAAGGCGTTCCTGCGGGTATGCGGATAGAATTGGTAGCCAGCACTGAAACAGGCCGTTCTCTGGCCAGTGCTTTGCTCGATCTGCCTGCCACCCCGCCCTCTGATAGTATTGAACAAAATCTCACTTTGGAAACGACAGCCGTTGCTGAGGCTGTTTGGCTGGCTTCGCGCGATGGGCGTTCAGGCCTGGAACAGATTTCTGTGGCACAAATTGAGAAATATCTGACACAAAATCCAGAGCATTTCTTCCGACTTGTGTCCGGACTGTCATTGCTCAATCTGGTCAGCGAGGTGCAAGACGAAATACAAGCGGGTGTGCAAACAAAACTGAACGATTTTCAAACCCAATCTGTATTCAAGCGTTCTCAGGCCTGTTCTCAGCGCTCTGGGCAAATGCAAACGGGCTTTAAAGTTCAACAAATAGGTCTGATAAACGGGGGGTCCCCAAAGCAAATTAAATTGCTAACCCAATTAAATGGACTGTCTGGTGTGGGGCCCGAAATGATTCAATCGATTGAAAGCCTGAATAACAATATCAACTCTCCCCATCTGTTGATTTCTCCTTTGTTGACCATCCAAACGTCCCTGAACAAAAACACCCAAATTTCAACCCTTTACACTGCCATGGATCTGCGTGAAGCAGTTACAACGGAATTAAAATCAGATTTAACAGGGATTATTGGTCGGGTGGGAAACAGAAACTGCAGTACAAGCACTCCACCTCTCCCCATTGTGATGTCGACTCCCCTGCCTCCCCTGGCAAATATTACCCTGGATAAAACCACCGCTGCTGTGGGGGATACGGTCACCCTCAAAACAACGGATTTTTCTAAGAACCTTGCTGAAAACAAAGTGATGTTTGGAGACGTCTTGGCCAAAAATATCGGAATGTCTTTTGAGTTGGATGACAAAGGCAAACAGATTATTTCTCTGCAAGTCGAAGTTCCCATGCTCAGCTCTGTCAATCCACTCGATATCAAGCTGATGGTCAATCAGCAATCGTCCAATGCCGTCCAATTTACGCCCCTGGCAGGTATTATGGGGGAGACAAATTCCACTTACACCAAAAGAGGTGGGACAATCACCCTCAATGGCCTCTTTGGTAAAAATCACAAAATTATTCTCACGAATCATTTGCAAACCCAAGCATTCCAAAAAGAGCTTATCCCAGAGTTTGTTTCAGACCGTGAGTTAAAATTAACACTGCCCAAAGAATATATCGGGGTTTATAAGCTCTATCTGGATAATTTAAAGACCAAACATCGCTTTCTTTTTGTTGAACCCACCACCGAGATTCTTTCCAAACAGGTTCAAAATGGCACTACATTGGAATTGGCAATCAATCTTTCAGATAAGAGCTTTGTCGTAAACCACTTGGTGACCGATAAAAAAGAGATAGTGAAGGTCAATGTTATTCGCAGATCGATCTCCCAAGAGCGCACATTGCTGACCATCGATAACTTTCCCAAACAGCTATTGGGTGAGCAAACGCTCGAGTTATTCTTGTCTGATCTGGGATACGCCAATACCTATGTTCATAAAGTACCTTTGTTCATTACCCCCAAAATTTCAGGTATTTTACCTGAAAATGCAGCTGAATTTCAAAAAATAGAAATACAAGGAGTTTTTGATCCTAGAAAAGATCAGAATATTGTCAAATTTGGCGATAAAATAGCTGTTGTTGAGTCTGTTAAAGAAATTGCTTCTAAATTCAACTTTGTAAATATCCCCAGCCCTTATTGCGCCAGATGTACGAATCAAGTGGGTGCGCGCGAAGTGGCTTTGACGGTCATTGTTCCTCAGGGCATAGAGGGAAAGACATTGGTGACTGTCACCAATCACAATATCATCTCAGAGGCCAAACCGATCACCCTGGGAGCAACAACCAAAGAAATCACGCTCAATAAAATCCAAAATGCAGCCGGCCAAAACATCACCCAGGTGAGACAGGGAGAACGCTTAAAGATTTCGACTTCTGCCCTGAACTCGGATCAAGTCAAGCTCAAGATTGGCGGGCAAGATGTTGATGTGACCAAAGTGACCTTAACTCCGCAAGAAACCCTCATAGAGGCAGGAGCGCCTAAGTTGGCTGGTAATCAAGAAGTCAAAGTTGAATTTGGGAATTTGGTTTCCAATGGGGTAAAACTTGATTTTCTGGTTCCGACCATCTCAAATATTGAGCCCAAACCAAGCCATATCGAAATTGGCAATTACGCTAATTTGCCCCCTTTTGATTCGCCCTATGTGTCCTTTTATGCTCAAATTGCCAATCAAAATGGCGTCAGTTTTTATCGGGCTTGCCAAGAAGATGCACAAGCGAAAAAAATTATCTGTCCGTATCAGGATTATATTAACCCAACCAAATATTCAACCAAATTTGTCGTGGCCAATAAAACCAATCCAGAAAAAGACCCAGCCAAATTCGAACTGCCCAATCCCTTCACGTTTGAATTAAACTTGAATACCGACAGCCCGATCTTTACTTCTCAAGAAAATGAATACGGGGACAACAGAGTCAGAATCAAGGGGCAGGCGCTTGGTAATACCTCTGTTAAAGTAGGCTCTGCTGAAAAGGTAACCCCAAGTGTCATATCTGCTTCGGAAATAGATGTGAAGGTACCAATGGGGTTGTATGGCACTCACCCTGTTCAACTTGAATATTCAGGGACAGTGATCAACACCTCTGTTGAGATTGCCAGCATTCTGGATAAGGTGATCGACAATAAACAGATCTCTTTTGATACTTTATTCACTTTAAAGACGTACCATGTTTCAGAGAGTATTAAAGACAATCAAATCTTTATTTCTCCCTATGAACCAGGTAAAAATGGGCCCAAGGGAGAGAAATTGGTTATAAACCTTGAGCTCAGCTCGGTTGCGAAATCCCTGTCTTTATACAAATATAACGGTTTGGTTGAAATGTCTGCCAAACTCATCAAAGATTCTGTCAGTGAAAAATTGCCCAAAAGACCGACCAAGCTCTATTTATGGGTAAAAACCAAAGACGGTGCAATTTCTAAGCCTCGCACTGTCACATTGCGGTAAATATTTTGAGGAGCCCCAGCTATATGATACGTCCATCTCATTTTCGATTTAAAAAATCACTGACCTTTACCTGTCTCTGTTTCAGCCTTTTACTGGGCTGCCAAGAGACTGGGCCTTTGGGCAGCAATTTGCTTTTAAGCACACCTGCGGTTCTCCCTCCTTTAAGCCAGAGTGAAAAAAACAGTGAAAGGGAACGCTTAAGACAGGCCTTAAACAGCTATTTCCAGACAGCTGAAGAAATAGAACTCCCCTCAGTGGTAACTGTCGAACCAGCATTGCAAGCGCGAGCACAAGCCCAGCTGAAACAAGCCGTTCTCGCTCAGCTCAAGCAAGCATCGCCCTTGGCTCTGAAAGGGCGTTTATTGATGCCTCAAGGCAATAAAGCTGTTTTGGAGGGACTGGCTTATCAAACTGTCAAAATCTATTTACCCGATGGTCAAGAATTGGCCAGCACGCAAACAGATGCCACGGGCCATTTTCAGATCAATGCCCTACCAGGGGGGTTCAGATATGAGGTCTTGGCCCTCAATCAACAAAGTCAATTAATTGCCCGTGCCCTCGTAGATGTGCCAAATAAGCCTGTCTCATTGACTGTGGAAGTTTCGCCCCGCTCAACAGTCTTGGCAGATATTATACGCGGCTCCCAGCAAGATGGTCGCGTGGGATTGGAAAAAGAAAGCTTAGAGAATATTCAAAATACCTTTCTAAGCTCAATGCCCAATCTGGTGGCGCGCTTGGAATCTTTGATTCAGATTCGCTATCTCAATGGACTCATGGGCCAGGAAATTCAGCGACAGCTCAAACAAGCCAACTTAATTGCGGCTTTAGCACCTGCCCCCTCTGAGGGTTTTCAGATTCAGCAAGTCCCCTCCCCAAATACCACCTCTGTGCTATTTTCTTCGCCAAAGCCCAGCCCTCTCAAGCCAGTCGCTGAAAATTTGGGCTCAATCATCAATCTGAGCAACTCGCTGCCACAATGTAATGACCAGGACACCTCTCTCGGAAGTGTGATGGATATGGTGAGTCTCACCAGCAATGAAATTACCAAAATCAATCAGACGCTTAATCAAATTATTTTGGGAGATAGTCAGTCTATCTTGTTGGATTTAAATAAAAATATAAATATTTTTGATTCAAAAATTACAAAAATATCAAACGCAGAAACGGCCATTGCCATCTCTTCGGTCCGTGAAAATATTCAGAATAAACAGCTCAATAACACCGGAAAAGAGATTGTGAACCTGAACAATTCACAAGGAACCGTCATCCTTTCCAATCCATTTCCCCCGCTGGGCCCTTGTGAATTGACACTTTTGCAGGCCCAGTTACCGGAAACCGTTCCCACTCCCCAACCCGCGCCCAGCCTTCAGCCCTCAGCATCTCCTAGTGCCAGACCGACAGCATTGCCGACCGCTTCTCCGACTCCCTCTCCCCAGATCACGCCTTCGGTTTCTCCGAGCCCCAGCGCTTCGGCTACTGGTCTGCAGATCAAGGCTTATCCATTCCCAAACAATGAATATACCCAAATTCAACTTGAATTTACGGGGATTGCTGCCGCAGCCACTTATGAAATTTTTGAAAGCAATCGCCTGCTTGCCAAAATCAATGGCCAAGCCGGGGAAAAACTCAAATATCTTGCAAGTGGCCTCAGTCCTGATAGCCGCTATGAATTCCGTGTGGATGTCAAGCGCGGCAATGATACTGTGACAGGCAAAGCCACGACGTCTACTTGGCGTCAGTCTTCCGGTGGGGGAAGCAGCGGCGGGGGGAGCGGAGGCGGCGGGGCTTCGGCCCTCAATCAACCCACCCTTTCGACCCTTGCCTCTACTATAGCTCCGATTGGCAGCACGATCACGTTGACTGGTTCCAATTTCAGTGCAGTTGCAGCTGAAAATCTGGTGAATTTTGGCAATGTCTCGGCCACAGTGACCGCCGCGACAGCCAACAGTCTCACCGTGACGGTACCCGCCGGCATCTTTGGGGCCCAGAATGTCTCTGTCAAGGTCAATGGTGCCAACAGCAATGCTTTGTCCTTTAAAGTGAAACCCCAGATTACGGCTCTGGCCACACCTCATGGCATTGTCTCTGGCAAGGCTCGTCTCGTCAGAGGAAGCTCCCTGACCCTGACAGGAACGGGTTTTGACACCCTTTTAGCGGGCAATAACCGCGTGCGCTTTGGGACGATTGAAGTCCCGGCTGCTGCTGTAAATGGCAACCAGTTGATCGTGCCTGTGCCCACCGCTCTCAATTTGCCGGGGGATATCAACATCACCGTGATCGTGGATGTGCTCAGCAGTGACGCTGTGGCGGCGATTTTGCCTTCAATCACCCTCAACGCCAATGGAGGCTTTAACTAATGCGCTATTCATCTCTTTCGCTCTTTGTGCTTCTCTCTCTGTTGGCGGCCTGCCAAAGTTCACCTGAGCTGACATCTATGCCAAATCCTGCTTCTCCTTTACAGCAATCTCCCGTAGTTTCACCTGTTTTACTCAGGCCTGCTCGGATGGAATGGCACGGGAATCAACTGACCTTACACCTGGATTTGCCTGCTTTGCCAGCGTTTAAAACCCAGGCCCTGGACTTTGCCTCTGCCACCAAAGTCAAAGCCTTAGTCACCGACAGCTTTAATCTTGTTACCCGGCCCAATGGCTCTGATGCCCAGGGCCAAGTCAATTACCCTGTTGGCGGCAATCTGAGCCTGACCTTTAACAATCTGATCCCCGATCAATTGTTATTGCTGGAGCTCAGTGTCAATGACGGTGTGGCGCTCATTCCCCAGGCCGAACTGGCCAGTGTGATCAGCCATCCCGGAATCAACAATGCCAATGTGGAGGTCAGTTTTTTGAGCACTCCTGCGGCCAAGGTGATGAAAAGCCTGATGGCCACCAATCTCACCCGTGCCAAAGCAATCGTGCTGGCGGATTTAAATACCCTGATCAATCAGATCACCGGTGTGGCAGGCACCTATCCCAACTATACCTATACCACCCATCCGACCCTGATCAACCTGACCCAATTGGCCAATGATCTTTTGAGCCAGAATCCAGGGGCTTTGACTCCAGCCAATTACCGCCTCAACGGCAGCACTGTCAATGCCACGGTGACGGGCTTAGTGGGGGCAGACCAAGCCCGTTTGCAATTGACCGACAGTGCCACACCCGTGGTTACGGCAGCAGGCAATGGCGTGACTGCTTTTGTCAAATCCACTCCTGGTTCTGGCTTGCGGCTTTTGGCTTCCAGTGCCGGTACCCCCGGAACCACGTATACCTATGCTGTGGCCACCAATCCGGTGACGAGCACAGAAGGTGGAACCCATGCTGTGACAGTAACAGCCACCCCAGCGACCCCCAGTATTACCAGTTTAGGTGCGAGTGCCGGCCCGATTGGCAGCAGCGTTACCCTCAACGGCACAAATTTTCACGCCACAACCGGAGGCAATACCGTGCGCTTTGGCACCACCATTGCCACAGTTACAGCAGCCAGCAATACCCAACTCACGGTCACGGTGCCAGTGGGCATCACCGGGGCCCAGGATATTTCTGTGCAGGTCGGCAACCAGACCAGCGCCAATACCGCCGCAGATAATTTTAATGTGACCCCCACGATTACCAACCTGAGTGCCAGCAATGGCGCGATTGGCAGTACCCTGACAATCACCGGCACGGGCTTTGATGCCACCCCTGGCAACAACACCGTGCGTTTTGGCACGACCACGGCCACAGTCAATACCGCTTCAGCCACCAGCCTTAACGTGACGGTGCCTGCCGGAATCTTTGGCAGCCAGAATGTCACGGTCACGGTGGCAGGGCAAACCAATGTCGGCACGAATAATTATGCGGTTACGCCAGCGATTACCAATCTCACCCCCATCGCAGGCAATGTTGGCAGTAGCATGACTATTAACGGCAGTGGTTTTCATACCACACTCGGCAGCAATACCGTGAGCTTTGGTGGCACTGCTGCCACAGTCACGGCTGCCACCACAACCCAATTGACGGTCACGGTGCCCAACAATGTCGGCGTTCAGAATGTGACGGTTCAGGTCGGCGCACAGACCAATGCAGGCACCAATAACTACACAGTGAGTGCCGCAGGGCCCACAATTACCAACCTGAGTGCCAGCAATGGCACGATTGGCAGTGCCCTGACCATCACCGGCACCGGCTTCGACACGACCCCTGGCAACAATACCGTGCGTTTCGGTACAACCACAGCCACGGTCAATACCGCTTCAGTGACCAGCCTCAATGTGACGGTGCCTGCCGGAATCTTTGGCAGCCAGAATGTCACGGTCACGGTGGCAGGGCAAACCAATGCCGGCACGAATAATTATGCCGTCACACCTGCGATTACCGGTTTCACTTCTGCCGGTACCAGCAGTGATGTGGCGGGAGCCAGTATCACGATCAATGGTTCAGGCTTTCACACCACACTGGGCAGCAATACCGTCAGTTTTGGCGGCACAAATGCCACAGTCACAGGGGCGACAGCCACGGCTCTCACTGTTACAGTACCTTCTCTGACATCCAATGCCGCGCCTTATGCCACCACTGTTCAGGTGGGGACCCAAACCAGTGCCGGAAGCAATTTTACAGTCATGCCCAGAATCACCACCTTTGCCGGTTCGACCCAGGGCTTCAGTGGTGACAATGGCGCTGCTGCAAGCGCACAATTAAATGCCCCCTGGGGCGTCTCTATCAATGCCTCCAATCATGTGGCCATTGCCGATAGCAGCAATCACCGCATTCGCTTTGTGCCTGCCAGCAATGGTGACTTTTTTGGGGTGGCTGGCATGACCGCAGGCAATATCTATACCCTGGCCGGCAATGGCACCGGCACATTTGCCGGTGATAATGGTGCGGGCACCTCCGCTCAGGTCAACGATCCCCACGGGATTGCCCTGATTGGCAATATTTTGCTGACCTTTGCAGATACCGCCAATCAGCGGGTACGCACCCTCAGCAATACCACTGCCACTTTTTACAATATCGCCATGACTGCCGGCAGTATTTATACTGTCAATGGCAGTGGCACCAATGGTGCTGCGACCGATGGTACTGCCCGCTTCGCGGCCAATATGGCCAGTCCCGAAGGGGTTGCAGATCAGGGCAATGGCACCTTGATTGCCGATACGGGCAATAACGTGGCCTATTTCTCCAATCTCCTGACCGGGCCCGCCACCCGCTTTGGCAGAACGGTCGCTGGCAGCAATATCTATTTTGTTGCAGGCGGTGGCTTTGGTGGCAGCGCTTTGAACAGTCCGAGTGGTATCCATCGGGTGGCCAACGCCACCAACGGCGGGCATGTGTACATTGCCGATGCAGGCAGCCACCGCATCTTCTTCAGGCCCGACACCGCGGGTAACTATTTTGGCCAAGTCATGGCCGCAGATACCCTGTATGTCATCGCTGGTGATGGCAATGCCGGTGCAACAGGGGATGGCGGTAGCGCGACCTCAGCCCGTCTGAGCAGCCCACGCGGGGTCTTTGCCAATGCCACAGGGGTGTTTATTGCCGATACTGGCAATCACAAGATTCGGTTTATCCCGATCACATCAGGGAATTATTATGGCCAAGCCATGACTGCCAATTTTATTTATACCCTTGCTGGAACGGGGGCCGCTGCTCTGGCCGGAGACAACAGCATTGCAGGTTTGGCTCAGCTGAACAATCCGACCGGTGTGAGCGTAGATAGTACAGGTCAGGTCTATGTGGCCGACCGGCTTAACCACCGTGTTCGCAGAATTTCTCCTTGATGGGCTATCTCTGAAACAATGCCAGAGCCCGCCCAGGGTATTCAAAATCGCCCTGGGTGGTTTAAACTGAAATGCTCTAGACACCTGCAAGAGCGCTTGCTGCACCAGGGACTGTGAGTGGGGAAATGACGATGCAAAAGCCCTTTTGGGTGATATTTGTTTATTTAATTTGTTTTTGGCTATCTGGCCCTCTGTTTGGTTGGGCTTTGGCTGTTCCGGTTTTGCCCCCCCAAGCCCAAGCCGGGGTATTGGATCTGCGCACATGGTCGCTGAGGCAACAAGCCCCGCTTAAACTCAATGGGGAATGGCTCTTTCGGTTTGGGCAAAGTACCCAACAGGTAGCCATTCGTGTGCCTGGGCGCTGGGAAAAACTGGAAAAATTGCCGCTTTGGCGCACACAATTGGGCCAGGCCCGTTATGCCCTGCAAGTGAATTTTGCCCCAGCGGATGTGGGTCAGGTCCTGCGTTTGCGCACCCGTTTTCAAGGCAGTGCCTACGCCTGTTATTTTGAGGGACAATTGGTGGCTCACAGCGGTACGCATTGGCGTGGAGAACTGGTGGCTTCTCGCCGCAATCGCTTTCTGCCCTTTGTTTTGCGTCAGGACAAGGGCCATTTGCATTGTGATGTATCCAATTCGACCTTTCACCGTTCGGGTCTGATCGAACCCCTTTGGCTGGGCCTGGCCAGTGAGATTTCATTGGCAGAAAACCAAGAACAGACGGGTATTGCCCTGGCTTTGGGCTTTGTCTTCTTTTTGGCGCTTTACCACCTGCTGCTTTGGGGCATATTGCCGCGAAACCGCTTGGCGCTCTGGTTTGGTCTGACTATTTTGTGCGCCTCGCTCTATTATGATTTGATGATGACCCATCTCTTTGAGAGTTTGCTGGGGTTGGATAGCTTTGAACTGAGTTTGCGCCTGACCCGCTTGGTGCTTTACGGGGCGACCTTTTTAATGTTTAAGTATCTGCAGGCCCTCTTTCCCGATGAAACCACAGCCAAGATCATTCGTTTTTTGACCTGGCCTGTTTGGGGGTTGCTTTTGGCAACTTTGCTCTTGCCCTCACCCCTACACAGTTTAAGCCTTTTACCTTTCTGGGGATTGCATTTGGCCCAATTGCTTTATGCCGTTTGGGTCACTTATCAGGCGGTGAGGCATAAACGGGAAGGAGCCTATTTCTTTTGGGGTGGTTTTGCCGCTTATTTGATCCTGGCTGTACACGATATCCTGCACAATATGGAGTTGATTCGCAGCCAAGATTTGGTGCTTTGGGGCTATGTGATCTTTAGCTTTTGTCAGGCGATTTTGCTGGCCCGGCGATTTTCTCAGGCCTTTGTGATGCGTGAGTCTCTGACCCAGGAATTGCAAAGCCTCAACTTGGAACTCGAAGCCAAAGTGCTGGCGCGCACAGAAGACCTGAATCAAGCCAAGGCCCGTGTCGAGGCCCTGAGCGAAGCCCGTGAAACTCTGACCGAGATGATCATTCACGATCTCAAAACCCCGCTGGGGGTGATTTTGGCACAAGACAACAGTCAACTCGGTGCTTGGCAACAGATTCGTGAAGCGGGGCGGCAGATGCAGTTGCTGATTCAAAACCTGCTCGATCTGAGCCTGGCCCGCAATACTGCACTGCAGCTCAAATGGGAAGAGTATGAACTGCTGGCTTTGGTGCAAGAAGCGCTGCAAGAACTGCGCTTTTATGCCGAACGCCGCAATATTTTCTTAAAAACCGACTTGCCGGAAGGGATTTTGCTCAACTGTGATGTGCTCTTGCTGCGCCGGGTCTTGGTCAATTTGCTCAGCAATGCGATCAAATACGCCCCACCGGGCTCCACCGTGGAGTTGGCAGGGCAATTTGCGCAGGCAGAAGTCACCCTCACGATCCGGGATCAGGGCAACGGGATTTCAGAGCAACAAAAACAGCGGCTGTTTGAAAAATTTCAAACGGGCCACCACGAATCTGAACTGTTTTTATCTTCGACCGGGTTGGGATTGGCCTTTTGCAAGCTGGCAACCGAGGCTTTGGGTGGCAAGATCTACTTAAACAGCCAAGCGGAAAAGGGAACCGAGGTCAAGTTGGAATTGCCCCAGGCCCGGCAGCAAATCACAGAGCGTGTGCCTGCTGGAGCTGGTGTCAGCCGATCAGAAGAACAGAACGATCGCGCAGGGCTCAGCAAAGAACTGGCCCCTCTGCTGACAGAACTGAGGGGGTTGCAGGTCTACCAATTTAGTCGGATCGAGGCTGTTTTGGCTAGCAGCAATCAAACCCTGTCGCCCCAAGCCCAAACCTGGCTCTCAGGCCTGCATCAAGCCATCAACGCCTTTGACCAAGAAAGTTACAGCCGCTTGCTGGCAGGCTTAAGCGAAGATCCTCTGACAGAAAGACCCAACAGCCGATTATAATAAAAATGGATAGATTAAACGCTGTTGGATAGATTTGGGAGCGTCAATGACGGAGTCTTATTCTTTGCCAGCCTGTTTTGGGCCCCGTTCCCCGGCCCGAATTTTATTGGTCGATGACGAACTCAGTGCATTGGAAACCCTGCAGGGATTTTTGCGCGCCAGTGGCTGGCCTTTCGAAATTTTAAGGGCCAATCATGGTCTGCTGGCCCTGGAAATTGCCCGTCAAGAGCCGTTGGATCTGCTGATCAGCGATTGGGAAATGCCCCATATGAACGGCTTAACCCTGCTGCAACAATTAAAACAAAATGCCCTGCTTGCGGATTTGCCTGTAATCATTTGTACAGGCATCATGACCCGCAGTTATGACCTGTCACGGGCCTTGGGATTGGGCGCTGTCGATTTTGTGCGCAAACCTGTGGATAAACTGGAATTTTTGGCACGGGTTCGCAATAGCCTGATTTTACACAGCCGGGAAAACGAACTCAAACGCTTTAACCAAGCCAAAGATGAGATGTTTCAGGTGCTCTCTTGCGAACTCAACGAAGGACTGGGGCAAATGGATTTGCGGCTGGAAAATCTGCAAAAATCCTGGCCAGATATTCCAAGTCTGCCTGAAAAATACCTCAGAGAGGCTCTCTTTGCCGCAAAGCGGGGACAAAAACATTTGCATCAGCTTCTGCGCCAGGCCCATTACCGCTTCATGCCCTTTCCCGCACTGCAAAAGGTCAATGTCAGGGACATTTTGGACGAAATCCTGGCCCAGTATATGGAGCCCTGCTCTGCTCGGCAAATTGAACTCCGCCTGCGCTGCAATCCAGACCATGAAGTATTGGCCGAACCCCAATTGCTGCGGGAATTGTCTCATGGTTGGATGCACTTTGCCTTACAGCATTTGCCACCAGCCAGTACCCTTTCCTTGCGCCTGTACCAAGAAGGCCGTGAGTCTGTGTTGAGCCAAGAAGACAATGGTCCTGGTTTTGTGGCCGAAGCCCTGGAAGAGCTGCGTGGAGAAAGCGATCTCCTGGAAGGCATGGATTTGCGTATCTGCGACGAAATTGCCCGTTTGTTGCGCTCCAGCGTTGAGATTCAGAGCAAAGTTGGGCAGGGCACCAAGCTCAGTTTGAAACTTTTAAGTTTTAAAGACTTGCCAGGGAGTTCTTCAAAAAATTAATCAAAGCCTGCGACCCGGCTGGGTTGTCAAAGAGCACGCCGCGTTGGGCTTCGATCAGGGCTTTGACCTCTGCACGGGCCTGTGGTTCGTTGGCCCATTTCAGGGCCTTTTCGACATATTCAGTGGGGCTCTGGGCGGGCAGTTCAGGCAGACCCATGCGCAGATACATGCCTGTGCTGCTGCGCCCGCGTAAATAAGGTGCAGCCAGGGTCACGAGCGGTGTGCCCATTGCCAGGGTCAAATAGCTGGTATTGCCGCCGCCAAAGGGAAAACTGTCGAGCACCACATCGGCGTGTTGAATCAGGCGCAGCAGGTCTTCGCGCGAGGCCCAGGGCAAAAAACGCAGGCGTTTGGCCTGGGGAATGCTGCGGGCCCAGCGTTTGATCAGGGCTTTTTCCAGGCCGTCGTGCAACGAATAAGGTGGGTATTGAAAAAAGACAATCTCCCCTTCGCGGTCGCGGGCCAAAATTTCAGCAAAGACGGCATCCATGGCCGGGTGCAGCTTAAATAACATCATCGGGCAGAGATAAACGCGTTTCTGCTTCAGGCCCAGTTCAGAGCGGCTTTTGTTTTGGCTGGGCAGAGTGGGAAAGGGAAAATCCGGCAGTAATTCGTCCAGACAGATTAACTTTTCGCTATAAGCGGCCTGGGCATTTTCAGCCGGTTCAAGCCAGCGGCTGGAAAGATAGCTGTCGATGGTGTTGAGGCCTGTTGTGACCGGGTGCCCAGATAAGACGGCTTGGTAAGGGGCCAGGCGCGAACAGGCCAGGGCAAAGGTCAACGGGTCCATGCCCAACTCCGGGTAGAGCAAGACATCCAACTCGCGGCTGAGAATCGCTTTGTTGATCTGATCTAAGTCTTGGCCACCGAGGAAATGCCGCTTGAGCGACAGGCGGCTCAAAAAGGCGGTGGTGGCATCTTCGCCACTGGGGCCGAGCATAAACAATTCGACTTCAAAGCTGGGTTCTTGGCTCAAGGCCTGAATCAGGCGGGCGAAAACCCCCATTACCGAGTGATTGTGAAAATAGCGTGAGACCAGCCCAATCCGCCAGGGGGCTTGGGGACGTGTCTTGTGTTTTGTGCTGCACAGCCTGTCTTGTAGGGCTCGTTGCCAGAGCTGGGCTTGGATTTCTTGCTCGGGTCTGACATTGTCGCTCTGGTAGGCCCAAAACAGGCCAGGCATGTCCACGGGCATCTGTTTGAGTTTAAATGCTGGGGCCTGCTGCAATTTGGCCAGGGCCCGGCGGTAATGCAAGGCATAGTCTTGCCAGGCCGATTCTGAGGCCGCCACCGGCGGCAAGAGCGATGCCGCTAGCCATTTTCCGCCTTGGTGGGGATCGCAGGTCTCCAGGGCCAAATAGTCTTTTTGGGCCTGAACCAGATCCCCCTGTTGGGCCCGGATATACCCCAGCCAAGCGGCCACCTGGGCCAGATTTTCGGGGGGTTCTTCTGCGGCGGTCTGGCAGTTTTGCAAATATTCCAAAGCGTGACCGGCTTTGCCGATTTTGAGCAGAGACATCCCCAATTCAAAATCCCCGATCTGCAATTGCGGATCAAGGCTGCGCGCCTGATCAAGATAAAAGAGGGTTTCGGGATAAAGTTCCATTTGGAAAAAGCCCAGGCCAATATTGGCGAGAATCTGCGGGTTGCGGTTGTCGCGCAGCAGGCCCTGCATGCAGGCCCGGATCGCCTCACCCCGTTCCGCTGGGGTTTGGGCCATCATCAGCTTGACGGCGCCGAGATTGCTCCAGCTTTCGGCATCGTCACGATCCAGTTCCAGGGCCTGTTCAAACTGGGGCAAGGCCTGTTCTGGGAGGCCTTGCATCAGCGCGAGTTGACCCCTGCGGCGATAGACCTCGGGCAATTTTGGCTGGCGGGAGATAATTTCTTGGTAGGCGTTTTCAGCGGTCTTGAATTGGCCCATGGCCGCTGCCAGATTGCCGTAGAGCAGCCAGGCATCGAGCTGATCGGGAAAGTCGGCCAAACAGGTTTTGAGTTGGGTTTCTGCCTCGTTGAGGGCTCCTCTGGCCCCCAATAGCGCGGCGTATTCGACCCGCAGGGAAGGATGGGCTGGGTAAGCGGTCAAAAAAGCGGCATAAAGGGCTTCGGCCTCTGGGAAACCTTGGCGAGCGACAAACCACTGGGCCAATAAGTGGGTATATTCTGGGTTTGCGGGGGCCAGTTCGTGGGCCTGTTCAAAGTGGCGACGGGCCTCTTTCCAGTGGTGCTGGGCCTGAGCAACCTGACCCAATAAGGCAAGTGTGGATGTATCTTGGGGATGGCGATTGAGTCTCTTTTCGAGCTTGAGCCGGGCTTTGTCGAACAGGCCGGCTTCCCAGGCTGTTTGGGCTTCCAACCAATCGTGATCTGTACTTTCTGGCATGACTTAAGCCTAAAACCGATCTTTTTGGGCCCGCAAAACCCGAAAGACCTCTACAGGTGTGAGTGGGTTTTCGGCTTCGATGCGCTTGACAAAGGCTTGGACCGCCGGGACTTCACAGCGCAAAAAGGGATTGGTCAAACGCTCCAAACCCAGTTCGGAAGGCGTCGAAAAATTTCCGCTTTGAAGCAGGGCTGTAATGGCTGCTAAACGGTCGGCGATGGCCGGGTTTTCTGGCTCGACGTGTAAGGCGAATTCCAGATTTTTGCGCGTGTATTCGTGGCCAAAAAAGAGCCGGGTATTTTCTGGACAAGCGCCAATCACCTGGTTCAGGGAGTGATACATTTGGGCTGGGGTGCCTTCAAAGACCCGGCCGCAGCCTGCGCCAAAGAGTGTGTCTCCCGTAAACAGGGCGTCATGCACGGCGTAAGAAACGGCCCCGTGGGTGTGACCTGGATTGTGTAAGGCCTGAATCGAGAGCTTGCCCAGTTCAAAGACCTCACCGGCGGCGAGAAAATGGGTTTGTCCGGCGATTCGCCCTTGGTCGGAGCCATGGCCATAGACCGGAATGCCAGGAAAATGGCGCAGCAATTCACTGTTGCCGCCGGTGTGGTCGCCGTGGTGGTGGGTATTTAAAATGGCATGTAAAGACAAGCCCTCTTTTTGCAGGGCTTTGAGCACGGGTAAGGCCTCAGAGGGGTCAATTACAGCCGTTTGGCCGGTTTGTTCACAGCGCAATAAATAGGCGTAATTGTCTTGGAGACAGGGAATAGACCGAATCAACATGGCGGCTCCAGGGAATTTTTCTCCCAGTATAGCGCGCTAAAGCGTTCCGGCGAAATCGCAGAGTTCTGCGAAGCCCTCCTCGTGCTCCCGCATATAGCGTCTGACAATTTCTTCCTGTTCTAAATAGCGCGGGGTATCGTATTCGCGCTGCAGATTCATTTCAAGCAGTGCCTGGTAGGCCGCTTGGGCACGTTTGCGCAATTCAGCCTGAAAATCGAGGGGGCGTTGGGACGCCAAGACGTCCAATTGTTGCTGAACGTGGGCCTTTTCCCGACGCAGCTTTTGCAATTGGCGCATCAGTCGCAGATTGTCGGTGCCTTGGTGGGCTTCACGGTAGGCCTGAATCAGGGCCTGCCCTCTGTCGATTCGCCCTTCCAATTCTGTCAGGTGGCTTTCCAGCTCAGCGACAGTTGGTTTTTCCCCTTCCCAGGCAAAAGGGACCCACTCAGGCGCAGGGGTGGCCTGAGGTGCATAGGTCTTTAAAGCAGTCTCAAAAGAAGGATCTTCTAAATAGCTGTGTTTAAGTGTATGCATATTTGTATTGTAGGTCACAATTGAAATAAATTTCAAGTCCCCAGGACCTGCTTTTTTGCCAAATTCTCAAAAAAGCGTCTATCATGCAAAAGATCACCCTGTTTAAAGGCAAATTAAAGGCACAAGACCAGATGAACCCTGCGTATGCCCTCTGGGCCGAATTCATGCCCTATCATTGGGTGGCCGGTGATCTGCCTCTTTTGCGCAAACACGCACTGGCCCTCAATTTGGCGATTCCTTCAAGCCAAATCGCCAGCCCTGAATTGCGGGCTCTCTTGCTCCAAGCCGCGCTGCTGGAGGTGCCCGTGCGGGCCTGGCTGCTCTTGCCTGATGCCCAGGGCTATTGGCCCCATGCTGGCAATGCTGAGATCTTTGCTCAGACGGCCCACCGTTTGATGGACTGGATCGATGCCGAAAAATTGCCCCTGCCAGTTTTGATTGCAGATCTAGAACCCTCTTTGGCTGACAGTTTACATCTGCGTCAGCTCTTATTGCAGCGCCACTTGCCTGCGCTCTGGGCCCATTTGCGCCAAAGCCAGCGGGCCCTCAAATTGGCTGCCGCGCGGGAGGTCTTTAATCGCCTGATTCACGAATTGCACCAGCGTGGTACCCAGGCCTGGGCCGTGACCTATCCCCTGGTGGTCGAAGATGCCCAAGCGGGCAATACCTGTTTTCAGGAACTTTTGCAATTGCCCGTCACAGGGGTCAATTGGGATGCCCTTTCACTGATGACCTACCGCAGCAGCTTTCGCGATTTGCTTGGTTTTTCGCTCTCACCGCACTTTGTCAAAGGCTATTTTGAAGACGCGCGAAAATGCTTTCAACAGCCCTTGCAGGCGGCTTTGGGCGTGGTGGGCACCGTGGGCAAATTGAGTGAGTCGGGGTACCACGATCCCGCTGAATTGGCCGCAGACTGCGAAGCGGCCCGGCAGGCCGGGGTGAGTGAAATTCAAATTTTTTCCCTCGATGGCATGCACCACGCGCTCACGCCTGCCGACTGGCTCGGGGCCCTGCGCCGCGAGACGCTGCTCACAACCCGCCCCGATTGGGCCAGCCGGGGCCTGCGCAGCTTGCTCAGACTCAGCAATGCCCTATTGGCTCAGGGCCGCCCAGACGCCGTGGCAGGCCCTGCGAAGATCTTCCGGCTGCAAAAAGAGCTGCAGGCCGCGCTGTCCGGCACTGACGGCAATGCGATCAAATACCTGCGCCAGCTCATCAATCAAAACCGGATAGGCCTTTTTCGCCCCGAGCGGTGAGACCCCGCCCCGGATATACCCGGTCAAGGGCTGAATCTCTTTGAGGGCCACCAGTTCGACCCGTTTATTGCCGCTGGCAGCAGCCAGGGCCTTGAGGTTGAGTTCGGCATCGCCCGGCAGGCAGGCCATGATCACCCCGGTTTTGTCGCCTTTGCCCACCAGGGTTTTAAAGGTCTGGGCCGCTTCGATCCCAATTTTCTGGGCCACAGCGGGGGCGCTTAAATCGCTTTCATCGACGGCGTAACTGAGCAAATCGTAGGCGATTCCGAGTTGGTCGAGAATCCTTGCTGCGTTGGTTTTGGGTGAAGCCATGGTCAGAGCTCGCGCTAAGCCAAACGGGTTGCCAAGGCCTGGGCCAAGCGGCCTGGGGCACCTGGATCGGCGGCCAAATAGAGGCTGGGTTCAAAGACCTCCAGCTCCATGATCCAAAATTGCTGTCCGACCACCACCCCATCGATGCGCGCATAGAGCCAATCGCCAGGCAAAATGCTGAGGGCCTGTTCGGCGGTTTCAAACATGAAAGGGGCCGCTTCGGCAGGGGCCCAGCTGGCACCAAATTCTTCGTGGCTGAGAAAGGCCCCCAATGCGGGCCGTTTCACAAAGGCGTGGCTAAAACGCTGCCCTTCTGGGGTTTTATAATAGACCAAAGACCACTCGCCTTCTGCAATTTGGGGCACAAAAGGCTGCAACATCAGGCCCACGGTTTGGGCCTGAGGGCGTATTTTTGCTTCCAAGCCCGGCAGTTCTTCGCGGCTAACCCGGTAGGTATTGGCCCCCCAGGCCGAGACAATCGGCTTGATCACATAGTCTTGCCAGTTTTGGGCCTGGGCCTGGGAGACCCAATCCAACTCACTCGGTTCGCTAAAGTGGGTGGGGACAATTGTGATTCCGGCGGCCTGCAATTGCAGCAGATAGCGTTTATTCAAGTTCCAGCGCACGAGTGAAACGGGGTTCCAAACGGGTAAGGCCTGCACTTCTAAATCGTTCAGCCAAGCATCAAAAGCGGCCTGGTGGTAGTGGTAATTCCAGCAGGAGCGAAAGACCAAAAGTGAGTAGGGACTCAGATCGTGTTGGCCTTGGGCCGCGTTTTCCCAAATCACGGGTTCGGCTTCGAGGCCCACGGCAGGCAGCGCCAAGCTCAGCAATTGTTCGTCTTTTTGAAAGTCGGGATAATCTTTGCAGGTAATCACACCAATTTTTTTCATAAGAAAAGGGATCCGTTTGGGCTGCCTTTCAGCTTTAATTGAAGACCATTCAGTGCAGTTTACCGCAATTTAGGCTCTGTTTTGAGACAAGATTAGGGGAAAAACAATCTATGCTTTATGATAAGATAAGTTTAATTCACCCGGAAAATTTTAAAGGATTGTGGTTTATGTTAAAAGCGCGCTTCGATCTACTCTCCCCATTTCGCTTGGGGCTGATCCCACTCACTGCGCTTTTACTGGTTTCATGTAGTTCTGCACCTGCTTTTGCCCCTGTTGGCAATCCACCTGTCCAGCTTCAACGTCAATCGGCACCTCAATCCGCGACCCGGACCACCATTGGCACAGCCAAAGATATTTTTGCCAAGGCCGAGGAACTGGCGCTGCGCTGGTCTCCCCAAGCCGAACCTGTTTCGCTTGAAGGCCGGTTTATCTCTGCCAATGGTCTCAATGACACTCCCATCGATGCCAGCTGGACGATCTCTTTTGTCTCGCCCAATCGCCCAGGCAAGGCCTTCCGGGTTTTTTCCCGCAGCGAACATTTGCAAATGGGCTCTCAAGAGATCAATGCCGGGACTTTGTCCGGATTAGAGCCCCTCGCAGTCAGAGCTTGGACCTATGACAGTTCTGCGGTCTTAAAAAAGGCCCGCAGTTATTCAGAGTTTGTGGCCTATCCGGTCTCTCCGCTTGAATTGCAGATGCTGGATCAGCGCTTGGTTTGGAAGATCCCTCAGATGGCGCCCATGCCACCACTGATGATTGATGCCATGCAAGGGCAACAGGTCCAACTCCGCCGTTAGTCTTTAAAAAAAACAGCCAAAACAAAAGCCAGCTGGTTTCAGCTGGCTTTAAGCTTTTTAGTGGGCAGTTGCAGTTATTGTCTACCGAGACGTTAAAGTCTCAGAGTCAACAAGTGACAACCGCTGTTTTGCCATTTATTTAAAGGGGTTAGCAAACAGCAGAATCAGTGCAACGACCAACCCGTAAATAGCGATAGCTTCCATAAATGCCATGGCAAGAATCATGTTACGGGCGAGCAAGGGCTCTGCGTCTGGCTGGCGGGCCATACCTTCGAGCGCTTTGCTAGAGGAGATACCGATACCGATAGCAGCACCGATACCAGCGAGGCCTACTGCACCGGCGGCGGCCATAACGGAAGAGGAGAGAATGGAGGGATCAGCTGCCATATTCTTTCTTGATTCCTTTCAGTGTTTATAATTTAATTGTGTTTATTGTGCTAAGTTTATATGCTTCTTTGCAGACTTAACACAATATACCATACCTGTTTTTAAAGCAACACCAAGTCCGTTCATTAATTGAGAACGGATGTGATTAAATGCGTTTAAGCGGGTTCAGCGGAGCTTAGATGAATGGGTTGCCCTGATCGAGTTGGGATTTTAAGGCCTGCCAATCCATTTCAAGGCTTTCGGGGCTGAGATTGCGGCCTTGCTCTTGGGACCAATACTGGATTGCCAGCGGATCGAGTTCGGCTAAAATCTGCTCAAAATGCGCTGCCGTTGGGGTCTCTAGGGCGGCAAAACGGTCGGCCAAGTGCAAAACAGTGGCAAGATGTAAATTGTTCAGTTCGGGGTGATCGCCAGGAAAAGGGTAAGCCGCAATCACACTTGCCAGGCCTTCATCGAGATTCCATTTGACGGCCAGCAAGGCGCCGACATCGGCGTGGGTAAAACCCAAGATCTCCCTTTCTTTGTGTACCACAGCTACATTGGCGTTTTGGGCGGCCTTTACCACGCTTAAATAGGTCTCATAAGCACATTGAATCAAGGCGATTTTGCCTATTTCGCGAATCAGACCTGCCAAATAGGCCTCATTGGATTCGGGATAATTGCTTTGCTCTGCGAAATATTTGGCTGCAACCGCGCCCCGAAAGGCCGAACGCCAGAAATTTTCGGGATTGATAATTTCATTTTCGGGCATCTTTTGGGCGACCTGTAAAACAGCGACCCCGGTAATCAAAAAACGAACTGTATTAAACCCCAAGAGCATGATGGCTCTTTCAATGGAATGCACGGGGCTGGCGGGGGCAAACATGGCAGAATTGGCCAATTGTAATACTTTGAGGCTGAGAGCCGGATCCATTTCAATCAGGGTGCTGATTTCAGCTGCGTGGGTTTCGGGATCTTGCAGGCGTTCGAGTAAGCGACTGGCGACGCCAGGAATAGAGGGCAGGGCGTGGGTATCCTGAATAATGCGAGAGAGAGAGGTCGGTTGCATCAAAAAGGTATCTCCTCGTTAGCAGCATGCGCAAAGAAGGCCATAAACCTCGCTTGCTGCTTTGATAATACCACCCTTGTCTGAGATTGTCATTGCTGCTTTGATTTCGGCCAGATTTTAAATCTTGCGCAGGTGGTGTTCGAGAACGACATCCCGGCGGTCGCTCAGTTTGAGGGCAGTTTCAAAACCGGGCCAAGTGGCAGCTGCGGGAATCAGGCCGATGATCTCTCCCGCTTCGGGGGTAATACCCAACTCCGCCCCCTGTTTTAAAACCGCCTGGATTAAGTCTTGCAATGAGGTGACACGAAAGTCGGTTAAATTAAATGAAAGCTGGCTCTTTTGGCGTTGGGGCAGCCAGAGTCCCAGGGCTTTGACCGCAGGCAGTCCCCCATTGCTGGCCCGCAGCCTGCGCGCGAGTTCTTTGACTGAAGCCAGCTCCTGGGCGCCATAACAGAGATTAAAGGCGATCAAAAAGTCCCGGACACCCAGGGCCGTGGCGCCCAAGCTCGGATGGGGCTGGGCAGGACCGAAATCAGGGAACCATGCGGGTTGTTTGAGTTTCTCAGACAGCCCTTCAAACTGGCCTTGGCGAATGGATGCCAAATTGCGGCGCTGTGCTTGGGTGGCAGAGGCTTCGTAGAGAAAAATGGGCAATTGAAAACGCTTGGCCAAACGGGCTGCCAAGGCTTTGGAAAATGCCACAGCCTCATGCTTGCTGATGCCTTGGATTGGAATCAAGGGAATCACATCAACGGCCCCGATCCGGGGGTGGGCCCCTTGATGTTTGCGCAGATCAATCTGTTTTTCTGCCCAGTGGAACAGACACATCAGGGCCTGTTCGATCACCTCAGGGGGGGCTACCCAGGTCCACACCGAGCGGTGGTGGTCAGAATCCGCTGAATGATCCAAAATTTGCAATTCTGGCAATTGTGACAATTGCAGATACAAAGCTTGAAGTGCCAAGGGATCGCGACCTTCGCTGAGATTGGGCACACATTCTAAAAGTGTTTTTTTCACATTTTCCTCGCAAACAGCCCTTGTTTCTGGGATTTCTCTGTATTAAAATTCAGGGGTGCTTCAATCCATTTTGCTGGATTGATTTGCATCTTCGTCGCCTCTTAATATTTTTTAACAAAAATTCTTCACTTTTTTAGCAAGGGACAAGGGGTTTTTAGTTAAAAGAATATTAAGATTGAATCAAGTAAGTTTAAATTCAATTTAAACCAAACAAAGAAAGTTCAGGGTAGTTTACGCATGAATCAGGTTCTCAAAAAAGCTTCCGCTCTCGCCGCACTGGCTTCTGCCGTCGGTACTATGGCTGCTTGCGGTCCCGTTGGACTGACAGGCCCCCAGGGCGCTGCGCTTAATGCATTAAATAATCGCACCCAGGTTAACGCTCTCAGCCGCGCCCGCAATGGCAAAAAATGGCTGGTTGCCATCCACATGGCTGCAGACAACAACCTCTACACCGCAGGTCTGAAAGACTTGAACGAAATTGAAGCCGGTCTGAATGACGCTGGCGCCGCAGCCAACGACATCGAAGTGATTGTGCTTTTCGACGGTGCCAAACAGGGTGACTCTGCTGTCTACCGTATGCAAGCTGACCCCGCTGGTTTAAACAGCACCCTCGTTTCCAAACCGATCGACAACCCGATTGCCAAAGCTGGCAGTGAAATCGACTCCGGCGACGGCAAAGTCTTCGCTGCTTTCACAGATTGGGTCACCAAAACCTTCCCCGCTCAGAAAAACTCCATCTCCATCTGGAATCACGGTGGTGGTGCCGTTCGTCGCGGTGGTGAAGCCTCTACTTTTGAAATGTTTGTTCCGACTCAGATTGGTGCCATGAATGGCATTCAGAGCCGCTTTGCTGATGGCTCCCGCAATTTCGGCTCCGATGACAATGGTGGCGAAATGAAAATGGCTGACCTGAATCCCGCTCTGGCTGCTGCCGCCCGCAATATCGGTGGCCCCGTGGACATCATGGGCTTCGATACCTGCCTGATGAGCTACCTCGAAACCGCTTATCAAGTCAAAGGCTTGGCCAAAGTCTTGGTCGCTTCTGAAGAGCTCGAACCCGGCGACGGTTGGGAATACCGCTCTTATGTTGGCGGTCTGGCCCAGAACTCTGGTTGGGATGCTGCTCAACTCGGCAAACACATGGTTGATAGCTATATCAAATCCTATGCCACCGGCGTACAACGCGGCAATGACATCACCTTGGCTGCAACCGATGTGAATGTCGTTACTGGCGAACTGACTGCCGCCATCAATGCCTTTGGTGCTGAGCTGACCGCTGGTTTGCCTGCCAACAAAGCTGCCATTGATGCCGCTCGCAGCAAAACCCAAATGTTCTATAACCGCGATGCAGCTGACTTCGGTCACTTCCTGCAACTCTACGCTGGTGCCACCCGCAGCCGCGGTGCCGCTGATGTCATGAACGCTTATAAAAAAGCTGTGATTGCCAATGGCTTTGACCGCATGAATCCCAACGCCACCGGCGCTGTGATTTATTTCCCCACCTCCACCATGAGCTACAAACAAGTTTATGACAATCCCAGCGTGCTCCTGTTCGCTGAGACCAAAGGTTGGGGCAATTTCCTCAAAGCTTACACACGTAAATAGGCTTTAACTGAACTTTCTCACTTGCCACCGGGAATCTCTCCCGGTGGTTCGTGTTTTTTGTGGGAAAAAGTTGTTCAGCTTAAGATTCTCAGGCCTTCCCCTTGGGGGGGGCTGTGACCTGGGCTACAATGTATAACACTGAGTATTTAAACAGATTCAAGGAGTAAGGCCATGAGACTGGCACGAGTCATTGGTAGCGTGGTTGCCACGATCAAACATGAGGCCCTGCAAGGACGCAAGTTGCTCATGGTCCAGCCGATCGATCCCTATGGAGAAGACACCGGAGAGCAGGTGATCGCCATCGATCAGGTTCAGGCCGGTGTGGGAGATCGGGTGTTGTTGCTCGAAGAAGGCACTTCCTCCCGTCAGATCCTGCATTATGAAAACGCCCCCATTCGCTGTGTGATTGTAGGTATTGTCGACCATGTCGAACTTGCCGCCCAACCGGCATCCGTTTGAAGTAGAGGCCTTTGTCCTCAAGCACTACGACTATAACGAGCACGACCGAATTGTGGTGCTCTACAGCCGCAAATTTGGTGTTTTGCGCTCCATTGCCAAGGGTGTGCGTCGGCCCCGCAGCAAGCTTGCGGGTCGTTTGGACCTGTTGCGCTGCAACCATCTGGTCTTGGAGCGGGGACGCAACCTGCATAAAATCACCCAATGTGATGCCCTGCGCTCTTTTTCGGGTCTGAACCGCGATTACCATGCCTTGACCCATGCGCTTGCCATGGGTGAGTTGATCGCCTCTTTCTCCCAAGAAGAAGATCCCAATGAATATCTCTTTGCGCTGTTTTTACACGGTTTAGAGGCGCTTTCCGCTGGGACTGAAGCCCTGCCACTTTTGCTCTGGTTTGAATTGCATTATCTGGAGCAATTGGGCTATCAGCAGGACTGGGATTTTTGTGCCCAATGTGAAATTGACTTTCGCCCCCGCGATTACCACTTTTTTGATACCTTACACGGCGGCTTGCGCTGTGAAGCGTGCAAACGCAAAGAGACCTGCCGCTATCTGAGCTTTGAACAGGTCGAAGTTCTGCGGGGGTTACAGGCCTCTGAGGGGCCCCCGCAGAGCTTGCCCGAGCTGAAACCCCAGGCTATGCGGCAATTGCAAGCTTGCTTGCAGAGCTATTTTGAGCAATTGGCTGAAAAACCCTTAAAAGCCCTGACCTATCTCCAAGACGATAATTTGGGTTGGGCCATGCCCAACGAAACGAGGAAACCATGAACGATTTAAACCACGATGCAAACAAACACACAGACAAAAATTCCCCCCTGATCAAGCAACTACTGGGCTTTGCCTTGGCTGGTCTGGCTGGCGGCACGTTGGTCTTGGGGTATTTGCAATTTAACCAAGCTGTGCCCAAAACACCTGTAGCCTCGCCGAACATGACCGCTTTGGTCGATCCCAGTGCCCTGGCGGCGGCAGGTGTCTCGCAAGAGCAACAGACGATCGATCTGTATAAACGGGTCAGCAGTTCGGTGGTCAATGTGACCACCCGCTCCTTTCAATACAATTATTTTATGGAAATGGTGCCCAGTGAGGGCGCAGGTTCGGGTTTTGTGATCGACAAAGAGGGCCATATCGTGACCAATTTTCATGTGGTCAACGGCGCTCAGCGCTTCTTTGTGGCCTTTGGCAATATGGAACACTCTTACCCCGCTGAATTGGTGGGCTATGACCAGCGCAGCGATTTGGCGATTCTCAAGGTCAAGGCCCCTGGCAATTTGCTCAATCCCGTCAGCTTGGGCGATTCTTCCAAATTGCAGGTCGGGCAGACCTCGATCGCGATTGGCAATCCCTTTGGTTTGGGCCAAACCATGACTTCTGGGGTGGTCAGTTCACTCGGGCGCAAAATTCAGGTCGAAGAAAACCGGGTGATGTCGGATTTGATCCAAACCGATGCGGCGATCAACAGTGGCAATTCGGGTGGCCCGCTCTTTGACTCAGCTGGGCGCGTGATTGGCGTCAATACGCTGATCTACAGCCCCTCGGGTGGCTCTGTCGGTTTGGGCTTCGCGATTCCGATCAACACAGTCAAACGTTTTATCCCCGACCTGCTCAAATACGGCAAAGCCCAATACCCCTGGATGGGCATCAGCGTGATGTCGCTCAGCCCGCGTTTGGCCCAATTGATGAAATTGCAGGTCTCTGAAGGCCTCTTGGTGATGCAGACCTCCCCCACAGGGGCCGCGGCCCAAGGCGGGATCAAAGGCGGAACTCAGCGCGTGTATATTGGCAATTATGAGCTTTACCTCGGTGGGGACATTATTCTCGCGGTCGATGGCCAGCCTGTCAAAGTCGAAAACGATTTGCTCACCTATCTCGAAACCCGCAAACGGGTGGGAGACACCATTCAGGTCACGATTCTCAAAGGTGGCAAAGGCAAGCCGATCAATTTAAATCTGCGCCTGACTGCCACGCGGGAGCAATGATGAAGCCGATTCAGCTGCTCGATGCCCAGGTTGCCAACCAAATTGCCGCGGGTGAAGTGGTTGAGCGGCCCGCATCGGTGATCAAAGAATTGGTTGAAAATGCCCTTGATGCCGGTGCGACCTTTATTCAGGTCGAAGTGGATCAGGGCGGACGCTTTTTGCGGGTCGTCGACAATGGCTTTGGCATTCCTGCAGAAAGTGTCGGATTGGCCTTTCAGCGTTTTGCCACGAGCAAATTGCAGAGCTTTGAAGATATTTGGAGCATCAATACCATGGGCTTTCGCGGTGAGGCTTTGCCCAGTATTGCCTCGGTGGCGCGGGTTGAAATCTTAACCCGTACCGCCGATCAAGACATTGCCAAACGCCTGGTGATCCAGGGCGGTGAAATCATCGAAAACAGCTCCGCTGGCGGGCCAGTGGGAACGAGTCTGACGATTCGCGATCTCTTTTACAATACCCCTGCCCGGCTCAAATTTCTCAGCTCTGAGACCACCGAATTGGGGTATATCCAGCAATTGATGCAGGCTTTTGCCCTGGGCTTGCCCGAGATTGGCTTTAAATTTGTCAAAAAAGGCAAAACAGTGATTCAGACCAGCGGCCAGCAGAGCCTGAGTTCGGTGGTGAGGCAAATTTTGGGCAAAGACCTGGCTGATTCGCTCTATACCGTCAGCCACGAAACCCCAGCCGGTTTGGTCCAAGGGGTTCTGAGTTATCCCGATTGTGTGCGCCGCGACCGCAATTACCAATTTTTGTTTGTCAATCGGCGCTGGGTCAAGGTGCCGGGCATTACCAAGCTTGTCGATGATCTCTACGCCGATCTGGTACCCAAAAAGAATTTCCCCGTGGCGATTCTGCAATTGGAACTGCCGGCTGGCAATGTCGATGTGAACGTGCACCCCAATAAAAAAGAGGTCAAGTTCAAACATTTCAGCCAGATTTTTCAATTGACCCGCGAGGGCATTCAAAACTCCCTTTCACGTTACAATTTTGAGCGCAGCGCCAGTTTGGGGCCGCCGGTGGTGGATTCTGGAGCGGCTGAGCCCACCCCGTTAACTGTGCCAACTGTGTCCACCGCAGCCAGTGCTATGAATCCTGTCAAAGCCTCTGCTGGCAATGCTTTTGATGATGACGATGAAATTCCTCCTTTTGCCATGCCGCTTCCTGTTGTTCAGCCTTCCGTTCAGGAACCTGCCGCGCCAGTTTACGCCTCTCCCCTTGCTCCTGCACCAGTGCCCGTCCAGCCTGCAGGCCCCAGTTGGGCTCCGGAGTTGCCAACACGTCCCCCGCAAGTGCTGGAATTGCCCGATCTCAAAATCACCCCTCCGCCAGCGCCGGTTGAAGCTGGTGCGCCGCTGGAGCCCGTCAGCGCCCTGGGCCAGGCCTGTGATTATACGTATATTGTGGCCCATTATGGCAATGGGCTGGCCCTGCTCGATCAACACGTGGCCGAAGAGCGCTATCTCTACGAAGAATTGCTTGAACAGGCCAAAATTCTCAGCCAGCCGCTGCTGCTCTCGGTCGTGATTGAGATCGATGAAATTGAGCGCGGCCTGCTCGAAGAAAATCGCAAAGCCTTTGAACGTGCAGGCTTTGAATGGGAAGAGGAGGGGCCTGGCAGTATTGCGATTCGTGCCATTCCCCACTGTCTGCGTTTTGCTGAGACCGAAGCAACCTTTAAAGAGGTTTTGTTAGAGTTGCGCGAAAGTGGCGTGGCCAAAGTCTATCTGGAGTCGTTTAACCGGCTCTGCAAGACCATTGCCTGTCACAGTGCGATTCGGGCTGGCGACCCTTTAACTCTCGAACAGATGCAAAAGATAGTCCAAAATTGGTCCAAAACCCGCAATCCCTATACCTGTCCCCATGGCCGCCCGATTCTGCTCAAGTTCAGCAAACTGGAACTCAACAAGCGCTTCCTCAGAACCTGGTAGCTTAATTGTTTTCAGAAATTTGAACTTCAGTTTGGGCCTGCAGCAAAAACATCCCAATGGTCTCTGCCTTTGCAGAGATAGGATTGACGGCAGAGCGCATCGACTCGGCTTTCTCAAGGTAATAGTTTTGTGCTGTGCGGGCAAATTCCAAGAGCTGAGTTTGGTCTTTTGCAGGCAATTGTCTGAATCTGTCTAAACTCAATCCGGGCATGTCGGGATTGAGCAATTGCAAGAGGGATTCGGGAATTGAGTCGATATGAACAGCTGAAAAGACATCCACCAGATTCAATTCTGGATTGAGGCTGTAAAAAGATTTTGCCTCTTTGGTCCCGTGGGTACTGACTGTTTGCTTGAGGATATCCAGTGCCAACGTTTGTTCTTGGCCTTTAAATCCTTGGGCCAGATGGATGGCCTGTTTGATTTGTGGGACAGTCAAATGCCCATGTTGATTGGCCTGTCGCATGCTGTGAAGCATGTTTTGGTATTGCTTTAAATCGGGGGGATTCTGGATCATGGCTTTCTCCTCTGTGGGTGTTTTGGCAAAGCAGCCTGCCAATAAAAGCGACAAAATCACTATTTTTCTCATCAATGGTTCTCCCGGCAGTCCAGTCCGCCACTGGCATCCAATGATTGTTCCGAAGCGCTTCTGCTGCTGGGGCCACCACCATCTCCGCCGAGCCAATACACGGTTTCTATACCGTGTGTCTGTTTGAGATAGTCCTCATAAGCCGCTGTCAGGGAAGGCAAACTGGTGGCGTTGGTCATATAAAACTGTTTGTTGCTGCCATTGCTGGTGCCAGGAACGGCATTCATAAAATTGACGTGACGCTTAAAGGTTTGGGTCAGAACCTCTGCCAAAACGGGATCGGTGATTCCTTTGGCCATCAATTCTGCTTTGAGCGTGGCTTGGTCATAGGTTTTGTCTGCTGCCAAGCCCAAAAAGGTACCCACATCCGAATCTTTTTCGACCGGCGCTTGGGCCATTTGGGCTTCCATCACGCCTGGGGCCCGAATGACTTCGAGGCCACTGTCTTTTAACTCTTGGGCAATCTGATCCATCACCGGGCCCAGCACCGCTTTCATTTTTTTTGCATGATCTATCATGCTATCCAGTTCTTTGTCTTCCCAGGAGCCAGGGGTGGCTTTCTTTTTTGCCTCGGTTAAGAGCTTCAGATTGGCGTCAAAATCGTTGATCATCATTTGCCCCGGTCCCAGGGGGCGCATGTGCATATCTATATGAAAGTCTGGTTGGGCGACAAATGTCAAATTCTTGCGATCGACCCCAATATCTTGGGCAAAGAGATCTTTTGTTAGATCAATTTTGGCCAAAAATTCAGTGGCCCGTTTTCTTTCTGCAGCCAGATCGGGAAAGGTTTCTCCGGCTGCTTTTAAGCGCTTGATTGTGACGTCGATTTCGGCTTGGGTGGCCTTGGGCAAGGAGGCAAAAGGCTGATCGAGGCCCATGGCTTTGATTCTGGCATCGACCTTGGCAGCATCAAAGACCGGGTCTGAGGTGTCCTCCAAATGAAAAGCGCTCAATAACAAGCCATCTCTGCCCACCACCGCATAACTTTCGCCATTGGGCTTGGTCCCGGTAAGCATATTGCCACCTTCGTTGTAGGTGCGCGTTACATCCGCAGGGCGGCCATTAACAGATTGTCCCAATTCATTGGCATTGATCTCCTGGTCGCGTATTGTCACCGCCCCCCGCCATGAGGTGGCAGGGTTGTCTGGCAATAAATTGTAGGGATCATTGCTGGGCAAGGCGGCTGTGTGGTGGCCCTCCGAACCGGGGGTGCCTGGGGCTTGGCCCAGATTGGCATCGGTAAAGGCCTGAGCTTTGTCCAAAGCGGGGGGGGCCATCCCCGGAATACGCCGCAGCGCCGGGGTGGTCGTTACGGTGCCATCTACCTTGACCCATTTATTGTCTTCGGCCCAGATATACCCAGCGTGAGGCGTCAGGCGGATATCGACCCGATCGGGATTGTTGACCAAGGCCTCGGCATCAGCTTTGCTCATGCCTTCTTTGCTTTGCAGATCGGCAATCAGGGTATCTTTGAAGAGGGCCACCTTGGCCAAATAGGTCTTGGCTTCTTTGTCTTTGTCTGCGGCAGGCATGGCGCCACTGAGCACGCCCATGTCTTCCAGGGTTTTGATTGTGGCATCCAGATTGGCGCGGGAAAACTCCCCTTTGGCGGCCAGATCTGTTTCTTTGGCCGTGACAGTGGCGGCAGGCATTGGGGTGGGAAAATGGGTTAAAGAGCCTTGGATTGCCACTTTAAAATTCTCAGTTTGGGCGACTTTTAACATGTCTCGGGTATAGTCGGCATTGGGGTCATCGGTTCTGTATTGCCCCATATAGACGGTTTTTAAGCGCGAAGAGGCATCTTCTGTGCCGGGGGCTTTGGGCTCAGTGGCTGGTAAGTAAAGCCCCAAACTATTTAAGACTTGGCCTACGCGGGGACTGCTGGCCCCCAATTTGCTCAATTCTGTGGCAATATCTGTTCTCAAGCTGGCGGGGGGAGGGGCTTGCATTAAACTGTGAATGAGTTTCGCGGCACTTTGCTGTTCAGGCTCAGTCAAGGCCGCAAAACCAGCAGAAAAGCGAGCAAGTTCTTCGGGTTTATTGTGGCTCGCACTTAAGAGCTTGACCAAACTCCCCAATTCGTCTTTGTTGCTGGGAGCGGTCAGGGCCTTTAAGCTGTTTTGGATTTGTTCAGGATTGAGCTGATTCAAGACCTTGAGCAGATCTGCTTTTTGAATTGGACTGAGTTGATCCAATTGACCGGCCAATTTGGTTTTTTGTGCATCGCTGAGGCCTTCCAAGGCTTTGGCGACTTCTTTGGCTTTGTCGTCAGAGATCGTCAAAAAGCCGATTTCTTCCAAAATGTGGCGCATGCCCACTTTGTCTTCTGCAGAGACATTGCCATCATAGAGCACATGTAAGCTTTGCAATTTGGTGGGAGTATCCAAATTTTCAAGCACACGGGTCTTTTCACTCAACGCGGCCAGGGTATCGTCACTGTCACTGTCATTGCGCTGAATTTCTGCTTTGACAAAACTCTGCTGCTGAGGAGCTGATTGGGCCGCGACCACGCGGGCCACTGCTGCTGCATCTTCGCTTGAATAAACGCCACTTTTTAAGGTCTCAATGACTTTGTCCAAGACCGCAGGATCCCCTTGGGCCACAGCTGCCAAAGCTGTGCTGTTTTCACTCAGATCGCGCAGGGTATTATCATCCCCATCTGCGTTGAGTTTTTTCAGAATCTCTGCCTGTTGGGCAGGGGGCACAGCTGCAAAAATTTTCACCACGCTAGCCCGGTCTTCGTCTGAATAATTGCCACTTTTGAGGATATCCACAGCTTCGAGCAGCCGACCCGGTGCCAATTTGGCTGCCAGTTCAAAACGCTTTTGATCCGACAGCAGCTTGCGAATGGTGTCATCACTGTCGGAATCATTGCTCCGAATGGCTTCTCCGAGGCGTTCAAGATAGACGGGTTTGCTTTGGCCCTGATTGGCATTGATCTCCAGGTTAAAACTGCCAAATTCCAGCTCTTGGGCCGTGGGGTCAAAGGCCGCCAATTGAAAATCCTGAATCTCTTTTTTATCGCGGGTTCCTTCTCTGAGTTTTGCAATCAAGGCTTTTTCGCCATCACTGAAATCCCCATCGGCACGGGCCGCTTTTTCGACTTCATCGACTTCTGCTGCTTCAATTTTTGCGCCACTTTGTGCCACCTTGTGCAGTGTTTGTAACGTGTCTTTGCCGACATTGGAGTACGAACCATTCAACTGAATACCCATACCTCTGATCCTCCATCACAACCCAGCGTTATCATTCATACCTCTTTCATAACATATCTTTACAATGCTTGAAAATCACCCACTGGGTGATTTTGAGGGGGGCGGGTGTGACGGAACTGTGCTTTTATCTTGGGAAGAATATATGTTTTAATTTGAGTGTGGAATCGAAAAGCTAGGACAATCTGGATGGCTGCTGTCGTAACTGTGCTGTTGGTAGACGATGATGCGATCACGCTGGACTTTTTAGAAGCTTGGTTGACTCAGAATTGTTTTTTGCCCTATGAATTTCAGATTTTAAACCGGGTACAGTCGGGACGGATGGCGATTGACCTGTTGCAAAATCAACCAACACCCGATTTGCTGATCTTGGATTTAAATTTGCCGGATATGAATGGCATGGCAGTGGCTGAATTTGTCCAAACCTTGCTTCAGCCCCCCCTGATTCTCTTATTCAGTGGGTATGAAGACTGGCTGGAATGGAGAGACACAGCCAATCTCTCGATTCGAGGTTATGTGGTCAAAGGGGGAACCGTTGAAACCCTTGAGTATGCCTTAGACAAAATCTTGATGGGGGATATCTTTTGGGACCCTGTTGTCTATTACCATATGCACCAGAAAGCCCGTCAAGGCTACAGGCCGATTGTCTGGCATGTTCCGCTGACTGAGCGTGAAAAAGAGGTCTTTCGCCTACTGTGTAAAGGGTATAAACAGGCCCAAATTGCTAGTGAATTGTTTTTGAGTACCAATACCGTCAAGACACATCTGAGAAAAATTTGTAAAAAAGCCGGGTGTCCTGGTTTGGCTGTTTTGAGGGGCATGATTCACAACCATGCCCCCCGTTGAGTCTGTCACTCTTTAGAGCCAGGCCTGTTTGTAGTCTTGGGCGTATTGGGCAAAGGAGATCGGTTTGCGTCCCGTGATCTTTTCCACTTCGGGCGTGATCTGCGCAGCATATCCGGCTTTAAAATAGCCCAGGATCATCAGCAAAAATTCAGTGTAATCGGCAGGCAAACCGGCCCCCAAGAGCCCTTCACGCATGGCTTCGGGAGAAATCTCTTCGTAGCCAATGGTTTTACCTGTGACCGCTGAGAGAATCTGGGCGACTTCGTCGTGATCGAGGGCCTCGTCTCCGGTGAGATTAAAGGCCTGGTTTTTGAGATCGTCTTTGACCAGCAGGGCTGCGGCCACGGCAGCAATGTCGCGGGCGTCGATAAAACTGCCTTTGGCCTGGCCCACCGGCAAAAAGATCTTCTGCTGGCTCAAGATACCCTGAATCCAAAAGGTATTAAAATTCTGCATAAACCAATTGGGGCGGATAATATTGTAATCCAGACCCGAATTTTCGAGTAAGACTTCAGCTTTGCGCAAAGGGGCTTCGGGATCAGCATCCGCTCCCATGGCTGTCATCAAAACAATTTTTTTCACTCCCTGTTTTTTTGCCTGAGCAAAAGCGGGGCCCAGCAGTTGATCTTGGTTGGTATAACCCGGTGGGGCCATTAAAAAGGCCTTTTCTACCCCTTGAAAAGCGGCCTCTAAACCTTCGCCTGTGACCAAATTTAAATGCACCTGATCCGCTGCGCTTGCTGCTTTGCTGGTGGCTTTGCGCACGTCCTGACCTTGGCTGCTTAAAAGTTTGGCGAGTTCTGAACCGACTTGGCCACTGGCCCCGACAATTAAAATCTGAGACATATATTTTGGACTCCTCTAAAATCTGTTTTTGGTATTTGTTCTGTGTGGTACCCCTCTAGAATATAATCATATAAATATACTTTGAATGGTAAATAATCCAAATTACATGTCTTAAAATCTAAATTTTTTGTTTGAAGTGGACTTTGGATTGGTTTTGTGTCAAGCTAATGCCATGGATATTTTAGCGGATATTTTAAAAACAGCAGGCCTGAAAAAGCGCATTCTCAGGCAAAATACCAGTGATGTCGCTTGGGCGATGCGTTTTCCCTGCTCTCACAGCATGGGCTTTCATGTTGTGACCCAAGGTGAAGCCTGGCTTTGGAGTGGTGGTGAATCACTCCCTCAGCATCTCAAAAGAGGTACCATTGCCTTTATGGCGCGGGGCACCTCCCATTTTATTTCCTCTCATCCCGATCGGGCTTTGCTCGAAACAGCTGCTCCGGCTGAAGTTTGCCAGCATTTTGAAAAAGCCAAGACATTGGGCCAAGCCCCGCCTTTGGTCTCGATGGTCAGTGGGGCGTATCAGCTTTGGAACGAGCCGATTCACCCGCTTTTTCGTGAATTGCCTGAGTGGGTGATTATTCAGGCTGAGCAATTGAATTATGCGGATGCGCTGCAACATGCCTTGCAATTGCTGGCGCTCGAACAGGGCGCGTCAAGTTTGGGTTCTGAGGCGATTGTCTCAGGGTTGTTGGACATTCTCTTTCATTTGATTCTCAGGCGGATCTTAGACAGTGAGGCAACACCCAACCACACCTGGTCAAAAGCGGTCAAAGATCCTGCGCTCAATCAGGCGCTGCAATTGATGCACGGCAAACCCAGCCATGACTGGGGCCTGGAGGAGTTGGCCGCAGCAGCTGGGCTCTCACGTTCGGGCTTTGCACTGCGCTTTAAACAGGTGCTTGGAGACACGCCCCACCACTATTTGACCACCTTGCGCATTTTGCAGGCCATGGAGCGCCTGAACGAGAGCGAAGACAATCTCGAAAACGTGGCGCGGACAGTGGGATATCAAGACGCATTTGCCTTCTCCAAGGCCTTTAAAAAAGAGGTGGGACTATCACCCAAGGCCTTTCGCCAAAAAAACCGCGCAGAGCGAGAATTGGTTTGGAAGTTTTCCTGACGGTTTGAGCAAAACAGATGTTCTGCGTGTTTCTCTTAAGGCGCAGGTGCTTCGGGTGGGGGGCTCATGCGGGCTTCTAAAAAAGGATCGTCGATCTTTTGGGGTTTTTCTTTAAAGAGCAGAATATCACTGGGCATGCCGATCTTGTCGCGCTTTTTCAGGGCCTGTTCGAATTCTTCAAAACTTTCAATATGTTCGGCTCCATCTGGGTTTTGGGGGTCGGAAATATTTAATTGCCGATCGGGAGGCTCTCCCACACTGTTGACCACCACATAATGGCCGCCATTGCCGTTGCTGTCCATATTGCCGGTGCGCAATACGACTTCATGCCCGTCTGCCAGGGCCTTGCGAATGGTGTCATAGGCTGCTTCCGCGTCTTCAGGTAAGACAATCCGCTCGGATTCCACATCGCGCATTTGCCGGGCGGCATTGAGTTCAACCATGGTTCTCAATTGGTCGGCATTGATGGCATAAACCCCATCTGCAGGTTTGTCGCTGCCCACCACGGCATCTCCGTCGATGCGCAGATTGTGCAGATCTTCATAAGGGATGCCCAGGCGCTTGAGTACAATTGCAGCAGAAGCGGGGCCACAATTGGCCTGTTCCTCTCTTTTTTCTTCCTTGGGCGAGAGTTCTTCGCTTTGACTGGCCTCGCCATATTGGTAGACATGGGTGTCGGCCTCTGTTTGGCCGAGGGGGTAATCGATGGGTGTTTCGGGGGGGGCGGTCCCTTCTGTAGCTGTTTCTTCGGCAGCCGGCTCAGTTGGAGCAGGCCCTTCGGCTCCCTTCGACGGGCTCAGGGGAACGCTCAGGGCGGGGAAACGCAGATCGGGATGGGTTTGGTCGTAAGACAGGTATTGTGGCAGGGCGGGTACGGGGTCGGTGCTTTCGGATGTGGGGGCGTCGCTTGCTGTTGTTTCGCTTGCTTCTGGGGCCGGGGTTTCTGGTGCCGCAGGGGTTGCGGTTGCGGTGGGTTTTGCGCCCAGGTTTTCGGGGCGGGGCAGGGGTCTGATGGCGCCGGTGACAGGGGATGTTGTCATGGGGGAAACTCCAGAGGTGATGCTTTAGATTATCTTAACCCAAGATCGGGGCGGGTGTGGATTTTTAAGTGGGAGCAATTGATGGCGTAGGTCGGGAGGGCTTATCAAGGTTGACAGGTATTTCCTTTTTTGAGAGCCTATTTAAATGAATAGCTTCCTTGTTTCAGCTTTAACTTTGCTCATTATTTATTACCTTACATTAAGGCTCAAACGTAACCAAGATGCTCAGAAAAAGAGCAAAATGATTTATCTCCAGGGTTTAGCATTTTTGGAAGCTCAGGACGAAGAGTGGGCAATAGACTGTTTTTCCAAAGCCCTTCAATTTTCCAAACAAGCAGATTTTTACTGTTCTCGAGGGATATGTTATCTGCACTTGGAACGTTTTGAAGAGGCAAAACATGATTTTCTGGCAACTCTTCTGAAACAGAGGAACACTCCGGAAGCCTATGCTGGACTAGCAGAAATTCAAGCCCATTTTGGAGAAAATGAGACTGCGCTTGAGTTTATGCATCAGGCCCTGGAGTTGAGCGCCTACAGAAGGGGAGAAACAGATTTATCCCATTTCTACGTTCAACGGGGAATCATCTATTTAAGCTTAAGACAAACGGCTTCGGCCCAAGCCGATTTTGAAATGTCATTGCTGGTCAATCGAGAAAATTCCCAAGCCTATTTGGGTTTGGGGCATTCCTTACTTGCTGAGCACAATGCAGAGAAAGCCATTCATATGTTTCAACGTTTTCATGCTGCAGAACCTGAAAAGAGTGAATATATTTACGCTGGCCTTGGTCGTGTATTGACATCCCTGCAACACTTTCAAGAAGCGCGTCAAAATTTAGTGGCTGCATTCAAATCCAATCATCACAACCAAATGCTCTACTTATTATTGGCCTGGGTTTACCTCTTTACAGATGAAATTGATTTATCGATTGAAGCCTGTGAAATCGTTTTAAACTTAGAGCCTGAGGCGAGTTATGCCCATCTAAATCTTGCTTTGGCCCATATGCTCAAGAATAATCTGGATTTGGCTTATTTCTATTTTGAAAAATACCAAAAGACATATCCAAATCACCTCTATTTGATTTTAAAACGAATTGAAACCTTGAATAGTTTTGGTTTGAAATCACCTGCATCAGAAAAAGTTGTAAATTGGTTGATAAATTATTAAGTAGACAAGTTAAATCGCAAAAAACTCATAATTCAGTTGTTATCTTCGTTGGCCAAGCCCCTGAAAAGAGTCCTTCGACTTCGCTCAGGACCCCACACCGACTTCGCTCAGAACACCAGCTCTTGCCTGCCGCTCCCTGAGCGGAGTCGAAGGGGCGGCCCGAACGTCAGGGGCTTGTGCCAAACGAGCCGATTGCCCTTTTCGCCACGCCAAAACGAATTGCCCTTCCAAGCAAAAAGCAAGCCCCTGGGCCCGCCAAGAGAACCTCCAAAACAGCACAAGCCCTTCAACGGCTCCCCCACAAACTAGCATTACCCCCAAAATACGTTACAATGCTAGGAATATTCAGATTTAAACAGGATGACCTATGCGCGATCGTTTTTTATGGATGCTCTTGATCTGCCTGCCCTTTGTCGGGGCCGATCAATTCACCAAAATGCAGGCCACCGCCCATTTAATGGGCAAACCTGCGATCAGTTTCTGGGATGACACCGTCCGCCTGCAATACGCCCTCAACCCCGGTGCCTGGGGCAGTTTGGGCAGCCAACTCCCCGACCCGATCCGGAAATTGGTGTTTACCGTTGGCGTGGGCCTGATTCTGGCTGTTTTGATGGGGTACATCATTAAAACAGCCCAACCCTTGATCGTCACGATCGCGCTCTCACTCGTCTTGGCGGGCGGTCTCGGCAATTTGATCGACCGCGCCCTCTACGGCCATGTCGTGGACTTTATGTATATTGGCTTCAAAGGCATCAGCTGGATGCACACCAATATTTTTAACGTGGCCGATGTGGCGATTATGATTGGGGGCGGGCTCTTGCTCTTTCATGCCTTTCAGCCAGGAGCCAAAGAAAAAGCCAAAGAAAAAACGCCAGAAAAAGATTCAGACCAGCCACCCTCTCCAGAACAGAGCTCCAAGAAAGCCGATGAGGCGCACCCCGCTTGAGGCCCCAAGCAGTCTTAATCACAGGTGCTTCCACAGGGATTGGTGAGGCCTGCGCCACCTATCTTGCTGAACGCGGCTACCATGTCTATGCGGGCTATCGCACTTTGCCTGAAACTCCTTCTGCTGAGCGGATCACCCCTGTCTTGCTCGATGTCTGCTCGGCCGCTGATTGGCAGGCGGTCACAGCTTTGATTGCCGAACAGGAGCCCGCACAAGGGCTCTATGCCCTGATCAACAATGCGGGTATTGGCCTGGGAGGCCCGATTGAATACCTGCCCTTGGAGCGCTTTCGCAGCCAGTTTGAGGTCAATTATTTTGCTGTGATTCAAGGCATTCAGGCCTGTTTGCCGCTTTTGCGCAAGGGCTCGCCGGGCCGGATTGTAAATATGTCTTCGGTCAATGGCAAGATCACCACGCCTTTTTTATCGCCCTATTGCAGCTCCAAATTTGCGCTGGAATCGCTGACCGAGGCCCTGCGCTTGGAGCTCTGGCCCTGGCAGATCTATTGCAGTTTGATCGAACCCGGTGTGATTCGCACGCCGATCTTTCAAAAGTCAAAGTTGCTTTTCAGCGCCCTCAAACAGGAATTGCCCCCGCAAGCCTTGGAACGTTACGCCAATGCCTTTGCCAGCTTTGAGCGCGCCTTGGAGCGCATTGGCACCAAAGGCACAGCCCCCGAGGTCGTGGCCCAAGTGGTTGCCAAAGCCCTACAAACAGCTGTGCCCAAGCTGCGCTATGGGGCGGGCACAGATGCCAAAAACGCCCTGCTTTTGCGCAAACTTTTGCCAGATGTGTTGATCGAAAAAATGCTCTTAAAATTCAGCGTGGTGCGCAAAGCCAAATAAGGCTTTAAGCGAGCGGTTTGCGCACATTGACCAGCAAATAATCGCTGAAGACGGCATCATAAAGTTGGCAGCGCAATTCGTTCATACTCCACTCTTTGAAAGTTTGGGGCGAAGGCTGTCTTTTGAGGCGTTTCAGGGCATAGGCCCGCAGGGCGTTGCGGCAGCCCTTCCAGGTCGGTTTGAGTACAGAGCGAATGACCGCAGGTTCAAAACCCGCATCGGTATATATTTGGGCATATTCCCGCAGATGGTGAAAGTGGTTGGCGGGAGGAATAATCCGGGCCGGGGGCGGAAACTTAAAACGCACATCACTCAGGGCCAGCCAGCCACCGGGTTTTAAGACGCGCAGGGCCTCTTTTAAAAAGCGCCGCCGGGTTTCAAAATGGAAGACGGCTTCGACGCATAAAATGCCGGCTTGGCTCTGATCGGGCAAATCCAGAGCCGTGGCACTCATGGCGCGAAACTGGCAACCGGGGGCATTTCTCTCTGCTGCGGCCAATTGTTTTGTGGAAATATTGATGGCCAAAATGTCTGAAGCGGGCACAAATTTGCACAGGGTGCGGGTGGTGCCGCCTTGACCACAGGCCACATCAAGAATTGGGCCTGAGATCGGTTGAACAGGTTTGAGGAGTTCCAAAACCAAGGCTTCTGCAGCTTCCGCGGGTTGGCTTAGGCCCGGCGTCCAATAGCCAAAATTGGAGAAGCCGCTGTGGCTAAAAAACTCTTCGTGAAAATCTGAGGCAAACCCCTGATCATAAATGCGGTTGAGGTTGGCTTGGACGGCTGAAGGGGTAAACGCTGTGTGCATATTTTTTCCTGTTAGATAATGAGGCCCCAAAAAGCGAAACAGCCTCTTTTGAGGCTGCTTCAAAACGCTTTTTAGCTTTTATTTGGTGGCGCGGTCGTAGATCACGCCGCCGACCCAACCGGCCACACCCGCTGTGACCGCAGAGGAGACCAGGGCCGTGGGCAGGGATTTGCCTTTGTAGAGGTCGTAAGCCAGGTTGCTGACGCCGGCCAGGGCTGCAGTGCCCAATTGAGCTTGGGTTTTGTTTTTCGCGACGCTGACCACGGCTCCGTTGATAGCTCCGTTCATGGCGCCTGTTGCGGCTCCAATACCAGCGCCGACAACGGCACCACCGACAACACCTACAGCCAAAGAGCCCCAGAAGATTTTGGGATTTTGCAGCGGAGCACCCATGGTAAAGGCGTAGGTCAAGAGGGGAACGGCCAAACCGCCAGCGATAGCACCACCGCCAGCGCCCCATTTGGCGCCCATGCCGGTCTGGAATTTAACACCTTCTTTGACGGATTCACCGAGTTTGGGTTGTTTGCTGTTTAAAGAGAGAGAATCGGACTGAATGCTGGGCGTTTGGGTTTCAGTAGGCTTTGTTTGGATTGCTTTAGGGGTGGGGGAGGTATTTTGGGGGGTGAGAACTTGTACTGCGGGGTTAACAGCGGTAATGGTCATTTTTAAGGTCCTCTTTATATTCTTAACTTGAATTTTAATTTTTTAACTTGAGCTTTATGTTCCTATTATGGGGGTATCTCCAGATATCTTTCTTATGGTTGATTTATCTGATGGTTAAGAAAAAGTTAATTTTAATTGTTTCTTAATATTCTTAATCAAATCTTCAGCTGCCAAAAGCCAGAAAAAATCCCGGCCAGAGGGTGGGGCAACTGGCCGGGAAATTAGCCGGAAAATTGGCTCGTGGTGGTTTTATATGCGCCAATAGACGTTGTTTTCGCGCATCATCAATTGGGTCATAATAAACTCCCGTCTTAAGGTGGCCGAGTCCCAGTGAAATTGGAGTAAAAACGCGTTGATTTCCTTTTCGGGATAGCGTTTCTCCCATTCCAACTGATTGACCAGCCAACGCAGAATTACTTCGCGCTTTTTACGACTGGCGGGAATTTGGCTCAGGCGACCCTCTTGCAGGTAGTCTTTGAGCACTTTGCGCTCCCAGAGATCTTCGTTTGGCTCGGGATCTGGAGCGGCAATACTTTCCAGTGACAACACGTCTTTGCTGAGTTTGTGCAGAGACGTGGCCTGCAAATGGTAAAGATGGGTATTGCCTTCTTTGCGCATGGTCACCAAGTCCAATTCGCGCAGGCGCGCCAAATGGTGTGAAACGGTGGGCTCTCTGATCTTGAGACGGGTTGCTAGCTCTTCAACGCTGCACTCCTTTTCTGCCAGCATCCCGATCAGTTTGAGGCGGTTTTCGTCGGCCAAGGCCTTAAAAAAAGACAATAATTGTTCAAATAAAAGCTGATCCACAGAACCAGCCCTCCTTAAGTTATTTAGATAATCATCTAATTAGATGTATATCAAAATAGATTTGGCCCTGTCAAGTCTCTGTTCGAATTGCTGTCAAATGAAAAAAGCCCCAAACCCTATTTTGAAAGGGTCTGGGGCTTAAAACATTGTTTGTTTAGGGCTTGAGTCCCGCCAGAATTTTGACCACTTCGTCGCGCAAGTTCACTGGGTTGAAGGGTTTGAGCAGGTAGCCACTGGCTTGGTGTTGGATGGCCTTCTTCACGGACGCCTCCGAATTGTCTGCTGTCAGCATCAATACCGGCGTTTGGCGGGTATTGGGCATGTCTCGCAGATTATTCAAGACTTCCACCCCTTTCATATCTGGCATGTCGTTGTCGAGAATAATCAGATCGGGTTTATACGTAATCGCCAGCCGCAGGCCCTCTCGCGGAAAATTGGTTTGGTAAACGTGCCCCACAATTTTAGATATCACCAGGGTGATCAGCACAAGCATATCGGGATCGTCATCCACAGCCAAAATCTTGCGCTCTTTGAAAAGCGGGCCCTCTCCGGGCGTTGACTCTGAAAAACGGTCTTCATCGTTCATGTCAAAAGTCATGGCAAAAGGCGTTAATCCAGTCGTTCGATACTGAGCAATTGGGGCGGTGTTGCGTCTGCCGGATAAATCAGGCTCATTTTGAGATCATAACGGCGTCCGGGGGGAATAGTCAAAAGGGCCAATGGGGGCGCTTCTTCGCCATGGCGCAAGGCCAGGTGTACAAGATGATCCTGCTTTTGATTAAATTCATCGGTCCATTCCAAACGCACACTGCCTCTGAAGACCACCTGTTTATCTGGGGGATAGCGATAGGTCAAGGTGACATTGGGGGCCGAGCCGCTGATCATGGCTGGATGGGTCAAACGCAGCACATAATTGCGGTAAAAGGGGTCGGGATTGTTAAAGGGCAGGTTCAATTGGTAATTGACACCGTAATTGCCATGCGCTTGGTAAGACGTGTCGGGATAGCGTTTAAACAGATCAGCGCTTTGGTTTTGGGCAGTACCATAGCGTTTGAGATAGAGCGATGAAATTGGGTAAGCGATCGTTTGGCCTGCTGCGGGCATTTGCAAAATCGCTGTTTTTTGAAAGAAGTTGCCATGCCAACCGGCACCCTTTTGAATACCTGCCACACGGCCATAGATAAATTTGCCGCCAGGGGGAGGATCTTGAGGATCGTAAACGGTGGGTGTATTGTCGCGGGGACCCGCCAATTTGCGGGTGTTGAGGACACTTTGGTAATCCTCTAGGGTTGGGGACTTAAACCCGCTGCCGTCGTTATCTGCAAAACGGGCCACATGGGAGAGATAAATGGGCCCATCGCTGTGAAAATGCATCAGGGTTGAGCGGCCATTGATCGGGGGCAGAATTTCCACATCAGTGGGAATGGGCAAGCTCGAAAGCAGCACGGTTGAACGGGGAGGGATTTCAAAGTTCATGGGGGAATACTGAGACTTACCGGCCACCAGTTCGGTGGCCACCCGATCGCCAGGCCCTGCATAAATCTGGGCGTCGGGATTGGCTTTTAAGGCTGGCAGAGGTAGAAAGAGGGCATCGGGCTGGCTGAGATAGCTGGCTCCGGCTTTGAGTTGTAATTTGATCGGCCGATCGCTTTGGTTGCTGGCCAAAAGACCCGTGTACAAAAGGCGTTCACCAGGGGTATTGTCTTTGGTAATGTGGTGGGTAAAAACCGAAAAATCCCCTTCAAAGGCAAAATTCAGAAAAGGCACTTGGCTGTTTTCGGGGCCGGGCAGACTGGAGAGCAAAATGCCCTCTTCCAGCACCAATTCGGGGCTGTTGCTATTAAAAACAGGAACACTGTCCAATTGACCGGGCAAAGAATAGACCTTGACGGGGCGCTTGGTTTCAACTTGGGGCGTTTGAGCGGAAACGGGGCTGGTCCAGATCAAAGAAAGAGAGAGTGCTGTTGCTGCCAGTGCTGCGAAGCTGTGATGAAATCTGTGTACCATGTTGACAACCATCCTTGATTCTATCTGTGTTCTACCATCTACGCGTGCTTCTAGAGAAAAATCCCAATAACCGCAAAAATCACCAAAAAGACCAGACTCAAGACCAGGAAAGATAGCCAGAAATTCAAGGCCAGGTCAAAGACATAACCGAAATCGTCCAATTCGGTGTAAAACTTACACACCGCTGCCAGTAAGATCCCCTCCAGGCCATAAAAAAACAGGGCTGAAAACAGGCCCAAATCGAGCAACATGCCTGCAGCCAAGACCACAGCAGGCATCAGAAAAATAAAAATAGGCCAGATCTCATAGCGTTTTTGCTCACTGAAGACCTGGTATTCGGGGTCAAGGTGGTGTTTGCCCCAGACATCCATTGGGAAAATCAAATAATAAAGCAAACCGCGATCACTGGCGGTGCCGTAGCCAAAATCCTGTCCGTAACTCATCTTTCAATTATACACCGTCTCTCTGAATTTCCAATTGGGCGTAAATCAGGCGCGAAGCCTGTGGGTGTCTTGGTTGAAGGCTTTATCTGTGTTAAGCTGCTTGAAATTTTAATCTTGAATATCAGAATGAGCAAAGAAGCAGAGCATGGCTGAACACGGTCCCGAAGAGATCCAGCCCGGCATTCGCCGGATTGGGGATATTGTACTGAAATACCGCTTGCGTCACAATTTGACTCAAAAAAAATTGGCCGATCACATGGGCCGCAGTCGCAATGTGATTACCCTTTTGGAGCAGGGGCGGCGCATGCCCAGCCCCGAAGACCTCACCCTGCTGGCGGATGTCTTAGACATGGGGGAAGACCCCGATTGGCGCGTGGTCACCCACGATGATTATCTCAGTGCCATTGCCTTTGAAGCGGCTTTGTCGGAAATGCTCGGCAAAAGTCTGAATCTGGAAACCCTCGACCCGCTCTCACAGGGCATGTTGATCGAAGCGATCAGCGAGTATGTGCTCGATGCCCAGGTGCAGATGAGCATGGTACAGGCCCACGCCCATTTTAACGCCCTGCTGACCTTTTACGGCGAACGCAGCGTGACCCCTGCTTTTTATCGGCGTTTTCTCGGCCAGAGTAATTTTGCCTCGGTGGCCCAATTTGAAGAGCGGGTGCGCCGCTTTCAGACCACGGCGATTCGCATTTATGGCTCTTTCCGCAAAGCTTACAAAACCCTCTCCAATTGTGAAGAAGTGGCTTTGGCTGATGCCTTGGCCCCGCTGGAGACGATCAGCAAGATGATGTATACCCTGCGTCGCCCCTTTGAGACGATTCGCCCGATTGCCCGCGAGCGCCTCGACGATTTGGGGTATATCTCTGCTGAGCGCGTGCGCCGGGAAAACCGTGAGCGCCATGAGTTGCACAGCAAATTATTGGAGTTGGCGACTTGGCTCGAAGAAGACGTGCAGCGCAGTATTTTGCTCTTTGCCAGCAAAAAACTGCACAGAATTCAGACGCTCTTGCGCAAATTTGACTCCGATCTTGAAATCGAAGAGACCCTGTTTAACAAGGTCGACCCCGACGAGGTGCGGCGCGAAGCCGCCCGGCTGGCGCCCGAAGACGAAGATCTGGCCCGGATCGAAGAAACCCAAGAAATGGGCCAGCAAAACCTTTCGGCTTATCTCACCGAACCCTTTATGGACGTCTACATCGCCACTTCCATGCGCGAGCGGGCGGATTTTATCTCGGTGAATACCTTTGTTGAGACGATTTTTAACGATCCCCGGATTGCGCCTTTGCACCTGCGCTATTTTAATCCCACCCTCTCGTGGATCTCCGACCGGGTAGCCAAAGGCCTGGTCGAGGCCCTGATGCTCAAACGCGCCAGCTTGACCATTTATATGGCCCAAAAAGGGGATACCTTTGGCAAAGACTCCGAGGCCTCGGTGGCACTGGGCCAGGGCAAACCCGTGATCGTCTACGTGCCCCGCCTCTTTTCAGCGGCAGAGGGGATCAACAGCGAATCGCTCATGCGCGAACACGAACATTCCCTGCGCGTCTGGATGCAGGATTTGAAGCTGGAACTGGATGAAGACCTCGATCGGCAGGGCATGGTCGGCAAGATTTTAACCGCCCAATTGCAAAAATTGGCCCCACAGGCCCTTGCCGAGTTGATCGAACAGCATTGGGCAGATTTTGACCTCTATGGCGAGATCAAAGAGCTCGATCCCGACAGTCAGATTCAGGCCCGTGCTTGGCTCGATGAATTGACCCTGCGCTCGCGGCCAACGGCGCGGCCCCTGCTGCCCGAGAATTTGCGTGGGGTCTTGATCGACAAATTGGTGCAGGCCGCGCTGTTTTTTGAGCGCCGGGCACATACCTTTAAAGAGGTGCACCCGCTGGCCTTGCAGGTGATTCTCTCTTCGGGGGTGCTCAATGGCATTTTGGTCGTGCGCTCAGCCGAGGCCTGCACGCGCATGTTGGAGCAATTGCTGACCAATACGCTCGAAACCGAGCTCAAAGTCGAGCCACAAAACTACCGCCTGATCGAAAAGCACACCGGCAGCACGCTGCGGGTGATCTCCAAGAACCGCCTGCTGACCAATGCCTTTTGGACGCAGTACTTTGCTTAAAATAGGGGGGGGCTGAGATGCCATTTCACTTATTCAAATGGATGGGTTTATTCTCATTATTCAGTGGTTTATTGGCGTGCAGCATCAATTTAAATGAAGAAAAATTCGCAGTACAGAAACACCCTTATTCCTTGTTAGTACCTACTGCTCGCAATCAATGGGTTGAGAGTCATTTGATGCGGGCGGATAAAGTAAATATAACAGCTTTAAAGACCAATCAGTCCTTAGAAAAACCAACATGGATTGCTTTAGATAAGGACAATAAACTCTATTCCACAGTTGGGGGAGAACGCTCAGACATTGTTTATCAAATAGATTTGGAAAATGGGGATACAAAAACTTTACCATCAACTGGATTTGCAAAGATACTCACCAATACCAAGAGACCAGGAGATTTTGGGGGTGGGTACATAAAACCACGGGATATTGTCCCAACTCTGGCCATAGATAAAGATAACAATATTATCATTGTCTTAGGTCCAGATACAGCACGTACCTCCATTCTTTCAAAACAAATTAGGTATTTAAATTCTTCGAATACTTCTGACGAAGTTGTAGAGGTAAAAACACCCGTACTGAAACTTGAAGGAGAACCCGCTCAACTCAAAGCCCCACAAGGAATTGTGATTAATGAAGATGGTGTCATTTTCATTGCGGATACAGACAATCATTGTATTCGCAAGATTGAGCAAGGTGTATTAACAACGTTTGTGGGTTCTGCTCAAAAGGAAAGAGGTCTCAAAGATGGTAAAGGCCTTGACGCCCGTTTTGACTCCCCAATTGGTTTGGCGATTAACACGAAAGGCGAAATTTATGTGACAGACTCCGGTAATCGCAGCCTCCGAAAAATTACCAGAAATAGAGAGGTTGTCACAGTCATTGCCCCTGGTTTAAAAACAAACCCCAAAGGCTATCCTTCGCCATTCAGTCAGCCAACAGGGATTGCTGTGGATAAAAATGACATTTTATATATTTCAGATTCTTTTAGTCACCAGATTTTTAAATTAAGCGCCGACAGAACTGAGCTGATCAGCTTGGTTGGACGTTCTACCTGTCCTCCAAGAGACAAGTGCCGAGGTGATTTAGCTTCCTTGAATGAACCTTGGGGGCTAACTCTTGATCAAAGGGGACTTCTATTAGTCGCAGATAAAGGCAATCAGCTCATTCGTCAGATTTCGCCTCTCAGTGAGGATTAAATCAGCTCAACATAGCCTTTCAGCCTCTGATAAGTCATGGGTAAGCCCTGTCGTTCCAAGGTTTCTAAATATTCTTCCGCTGTTTTGGGGGGATTTTTGAGTCGGGCACGCTGTTTTCGTATCGCTGAGAGCACAGAATCCATTCCCAGCTCCATGGTATTGAGTACAAAATCGTCAGGATGTTGGGCTTCGATATCATATTCATTTAAGACTGATGGCGGAAAATCCTTCAGATTGAGGGTCACAATGATTTCACAGCGGCCCCGAATCGCTGCGGCCAGGACATGGCGGTCGTTCTGATCCGGGAGGGTCAGATGGGGAATCAAATCTTCATACCCTTGAATCAGAGAATCAGGGAAGAATTGATTCATTGTCCGGCAGGTCTGCTTGAGGCGTTCAGGATTCAAATCCGGCCTTCGTAGAAGCAAATTCCGGGTCCATTCTTCGTGAATCTGATCTGTCCACCTGGCTCGAAATAGCTCGGTTTCTGCCAAAGTCAGTAAAAAATCCCGCAACGGAGCTGGGAAAAATACACAGGCATCAAATAAAACAGAAAAGACCACTCTAATTCAATATCCGAGATCCAGCTCTTGGGCTTCAGCGGTCAGCTGATCTAAAGCCAGGGAGCGGGCCTCTCTCAGCTTCTGCTGATAAACAAGAAGATCCTCAAAGCGGACCCGGCGATGCTTGCCCGTTTTATGAAAGGGCATTTCCCCTCTTTCAAGGAGCTTCACCAGATAGGGCCTCGAAACATTTAAAAAATCCGCTGCTTGCTGAGTGGTTAATTCTGCATGATAGGGAACCAGTGTAACCGCATGGCCTTGAGCCATCTCAGCAAGCAGAGCAACCAGTAGTTTGACAGCTGAGGCAGGCAAAAGAATCGCTTGTTTCTGTCCCTGAACATCCGTTGCTTGGAGTTGTAGATCTTCAGAGTGCTTAGGCAGGAGACGAGCCAAGAGACGACCGGTCTCTTTGGCCTGTTGAGATTCAGCTTCGGTCGGCTTCATCAATTCAGCAAGGGCACCTGTCATACTCATCCCTCTCAATATTCACAATGATACTTGATAGCTGTTCGTCCGTATCATAACATTTTAATCGAAATATTCGAAATGACTTGAACAAAAAATAAAACTTCTTTAATAAAATCAACCTATTAAGTAGGTGGATTAACCTATTAAGTAGGTTTACAAATCTGCCCAGATTCCCTTATGCTAAGTCTATGTTAGACACTATTTTAGGCAGTCCCACTGCCATGCGGGTATTTTTGCATCTTCATCATTATGGGAAGACCTACGCTTCAGCCATTGCCCATGATTTTGAGATCTCCGTGAGTCAGGTGCAGAAGCAGCTCGAACGCTATGAACGGGCAGGGATTCTCGTTTCTGAAAGACTGGGCACAACCCGAATTTACCAATACAACCTCAAAAACTTTTTAACCCGTCCCTTTATGGAGTTGGTCAAGAGCTTTTATGACACACTCCCCAACGAGGAAAAAAAGCGGTTTTTAGAGATCCGCCGCCGTCCACGTAAGCCGGGTAAAAAAGTGAACGTGTCTGTTAATTCAAAACCAGATGACAACCCAAACCTGAGAAGCCGCCTTCTGGTGGAACACCCAAGCCTCCTGTACCAGGACCGATTCCTAAGCCCAAACAAATTGACTAAAAATTCAGAAGACTGAGTGCCAGACCCTCTCATGTTAAAGCGTGTTCGTGCTCGGTTTTTGCTATTCTGTTTTTTCTTTTTAGGATGTATCCCCCAAAGCAAAGGGGATACATCCTCTTTTGAGGGCTGCGTATCTGGCTTAGAAAAAGACTATGCCATTAAAATTGTTTATGAGAAGCCCGATTCTGTCTTCTATTCCTCATGGAGAGAACCCCCTATGGATGCCCACTCGGAATCTATAGATATTGGCAGCGGGGCTGTTTTCTGTGAAACATTAAAAGAAGCATTGGGAAACTACCCCAAGAAAGTTATAAGTGAAAGCCTGAGTGCCATTGCGATTTCAAAAAGACTTTACCTCTATGGCCAATTGTATGGGGCAACATATGCTTTTTATGATGAGAGGGGTAAGGGGGATTTGTTTATTGCCAATTTCTCTGATCAAACATCCACAGATAACCGTCTCTTTGTTTTGGATTCATTTCATCATGAATTCAGCTCTATTTTATTAAAAAAATTTAATTTCCCAGTTTCTGAGTGGCGAAAAATTAACCCCAAAAACTTTCAGTATGTCTATGAAACAAAGGAAAATCCAGGAACTGAAGCTCTGAAGGAAGGATTTAAAACAGAAGAAGAAACCGCTTTGCTCAAAATCGGTTTTTTAAGCCAGTACTCGACTTCTGACCTAGAAGAAGATTTTAATACTTTTGCAGGCATGGTCTTTTCTCAGCCTGAGCATATCATTGAATTAGCGAGTACATATCCAGCAATAAAATCAAAAACAGAAGCTCTTCTGAGATTTTATGGATCTTTTGCTCCTGAATTTATGAAAACCCCTCTTTTCAAATTTTATATAGCTCAAGGATTTAAGCTGGACTGAGCCACGATTTGACAAAATGGGTCTCTATATTCTGCCTGATAGGGAACAAGAGTGACAGCAGGGACTAGCGATCGGGGAGAAAAGTGTTATTGTGTTCTGGACACTCATACTTTGCTTAAAGCGTGACCATATATATGGTGAGAATTTTCAAATTTTCGCAACGTCCTGAAGCGCTACTTGAATGGTAGCCAAAGGCAGAACCAAGGTCAGCGGTTGGACTTCAAGTGGAATGGCTCCATAACTCTGGTACCACTGAGCTGCCCGTTCGTTTTTGGCATCGAGGATCAGCATGACCCCGCCCACTTCATTGGCTGCCAGCAAACAGCGCCGACCGGCCATGAGCAGAAGTTGTCCGCCGAGACCCTTGCCTTGCATAGAAAGTGCGGTGGCCAAACGAGCGAGCCGAAAGCCTGGAATATCATGCCGAGCTAGCCCTCGCCGAAGTAGAGTAGGTGTTTGTGCATAAGCTAAGGAAGCAGGGGCCAAGCTGTAAAAACCGAGAATGGTTTTTTGATCGGCACTGTCAATCGCCAGAAAGGTTTTCGCTCCCCCTTTTTCGTGGCTTTGACGGGCATGATTTCTGAGAAAGAGGTTGAGTTCTGCATCCCCACAGTCAAAATCTTTGCGGGCATGGGTTTTGGCGATGGGCACTTCATACCAAGCCGGAAGGGTCATGTGAGGGGTGGCAGTGCCGCTGCTGCCGCACGCAGTTTTGCGTTGGGTGCAGGTGGGTTTTCGAGCAGATCAAGTACCCGCAAACTATCTCTTTCACTGAGTTGAATCTGCTCGGCTCGGGCAATCACTGCATCGGCCTCACGCAGGGCCAGCTGTAGAATAAAATGGGTCAGGTCTGTCTGTTGCAAAGCGGCTGCTCGGATTAAACGGGCCTTTTGCTCTGATTTCAAACGCAAATTCATGCGCTCATTATCATCCACGGGGACTCTGGGCATGAAACACCTCTTAAATATGTACTTATTCAAAGTGTACAAAATATGGAGGTGACGGGTCAACTCGGCTTCCACTTTAAGTGCTCACTCTTTTCGGGGACTCCACTTTTCGGGGTAAAGGTCACATGTATTGGCTTTAAAATCAGGTGTAAAGCGCTATGTGGCGTTTTATAATCAGAGGAGGTACCACCAGGCATTAAACAATTTGACTCCAGATCAAGTGTACTTTGCAGAACCTTCAGACCAGGGAGTTAAAGTTGCATGATTTGCTGTCTTGACACTGGGGAGCACTATAACTGGAGCTGAACCCTTTTGCTTGGGCTGCTGTCTGAACAGAAAAAGTCTTGGAGATATTGTATGGCTGCTGTTTTGACGCGATTCTTGAATTCTGATTGCTCTGCCCCTGTGCGTTACCAGCATTTACAGGCGATCTGGGCCCATTCCGAATCTCGCCAGCTGCTCGTGAAGGCCTTTCTCAGCGTGCCGATTGATCCTACTGCTTTTGAAGCCCCTGCTTTGGCTGAAGTGGGGGTGTTTTTGCTGACCCATTTGAGCCGCCACTGGCCCTGCCGTGAAGCGATTCTCGACCGACTTCTGTGCTGCCCGGAGGCAGATGCCGATTTATTGGATTGGTTGGCCTTTAAACTGGAGCGCCGAGAGCTGCGCTTGAAAGTGGCTGCCGCTCTTCAGCCGCGCCACCCTGAGCGGATTTTGGCTTGGGTTGTGGCCCATGCCCGCTGGCCGGGTATTGGCCAGATTTTGCAAGGTCTATCCCCTGAGCTGGTGTTTCAGGCTTTTTTAAAGCGCTGGCTGGGTGGGGATTTTGAACCAGTGATCGCCCAAAATCTGATCGCAACCATGCCTTGGTCCGAACTGCGGCCCCGGCTCTATGCCCAACTTGAGATTTGGCCACCCTGGGTGCAGGCCTGGTGTTTGCAGGCCTTGGGCTCTCAGCAAGACCCCTGCGTGTATCATGAGTTCTCTCGTTGGTTGGCTTTGCCGCATACCCCTGCGCCGCTGGCAGCCTTGGCGAGTTTAAGCTATTATCCCCGTGAGATTCAAATCCAGTGCTTGACTCTGGCTTTGGATTTTCGCTGCAAGCTCTCGGGCAAAGAAGCGCCGTTTATTCCTGGCTCAATTTACCAGGCTGTGTATTGGAAAAAGGCCCTGATGTTGACGTATGAGCTGAAATTGGCAGCAGATTTGCAACGCCCCTTGCTGGATCTGCTGCCCGTTTTGTACCGGGGTATTGGCTCTCCTGATGACGGAGAGCGGATGGTGATTTTGGCTGTAGACAGCTTGTTACTTCAGCCCTCTGCGGCTGTGGTCGAAGCCGTGTTTGCTCTGATCGATGCGGCCTTGGCACGTAAGTCTGCGGTCAGTCTCGCTTACAAGCTTGTCGAACGGCTCAACTGCCACTGGCCCGATTGGCCTTTGCCCGCTGAGCGCGTGATTACCTGGTTGGAGGGAGAAGTTGAGTGGGCGCGGCGCTATGCTCAAGAAAGGTTCAAGCCCTCTCTCCAGACCTCTTCGGCACAAATGAGGGTGCCTCCGCGACCTTATATCTTGGACTTTCAACGCTGGTTTTTTCAGTACCTGTTTGAGGCCCTGGTTCAGCCCTGCCGTGCTGAGACACTCACTTTGTTATTGCCAGCCTTGGCGCGGATTTTTCTGGACTTGGATCCCCAGCGCTCGCGCCTTGAAGATCTTCCGCCCGGAGTCTATGATCCAAGTCAGTACGAACATTGGCATCTGATTGGGGCCTTTTTTCGCCTATTTAAAATGCAGGCCCAGCCTGCATTGATTCATATTTTGCTTGATACCTTTCAGACCGATCCGCTCCTGAATTTGCCTGCAGAGTCAGAATATGACCTGCTCAAACCGCCGCATGACCCCGGCTGGTTTGATTATTCGCGCCACCATTTGGTCTATACAGAGGTTTTGGAAATGGCAGGTCGCCACGGCAATGCCGAGACCCTCGAGCGGGTGAAGGCCTTGGTCGAACAGGCCCGCCCCTCGCTGCTCAAGCGCCTGCGCAAGGACCAGTGGCGGCAGCTCAAAGGGGCGCTCGCCCGGCTCGAAAGCCGCTTTGGCAGCGAATCTGGGACGGCAGGTACTCAATGATTGTGTTCACCGTCTTCGGCGGGCAGAATCCAACTGCGGGATTCTGTTTCCGCCGTTGCAGCTGGGGCCGTGTGCTGCATGGTGGGCGGACGAAGGCGCAGATAAACCCGAAAGCCATAGGGCATTTCGCCATAGGTTTGGCGCACCTGGGCATCGCCAAAATACAGGCTGGCGTCGGCCCCCAGGCCCAAGTCAAAATGTTCGCTCCAGTCCAATTCGCGAATGCCACCCAGGGTTAAAGCCGTAATCCGGTACAAATTGTGGTGATTTGCTTCGCTGCTGGCAATCAGATCCAGCCCCGATTTATCCACCACTTCGAGGCGGCCATAGACGTGGTTGCGCTGCATATCCCAGTCGTATTGGCTTTCGAGCCCAAAGCTGTGTAAGACCCGGCTTTCGCCGTGAAACTCCTGGTTCATGCCCCAGATTGCAGTGCTCGAGAGCAGGCCCTCGCCCAGTTCTGTCACGTGGGTGACAGAGGCTGTGCTGCGATGGACATCTCCCGGCTCCAAGGCCTCGGGGGATTTGAGCTGGCCATAGGAGACCTGGGCCACCCAGTTTTGGCTGGGAATCCAGCTCAGACGCGTCGACCAGGAATCGAGGGGGCCAAAGTCAAGATTAAAGCGGTTTTCATCGGGTTCCCGCCCATTAAAAAGGGAAGCTTCGAGCTGAAACATCTGCCAACGTGCGCCCAAAGTGCCCACGCCGTAGCTGATATGGGTGGCGTCTTGCAAATGGTGCGCCAGGGGGGCCCAGTGATTGTCGGCCCCGGAAGGTCTGTGCATAAACGCCGAGGGCCCCAGGGCGGGCTCGCCAGCGAGACCAGCATAGCCAAAAAAGTTTAAATCAGGGCTGGGCTGGTAGGTATAACGTGCGGCCAATTCCATCAGCAGGTCGTGGGGGTGTTGCCTATCGCGCAGGGGCAAATTTTGATAGGTTTCGCCCGTTTGAAAGAGTTCGGGGGTGCCACCCGGGGGCAGCGTCAAAGCTTCGAGGCTGAACATCGCCCGCAAATCGAGAATGCCGGGGCCGAGCTGCCCCGATCCCATTGCCATGGCCCAGTTTTCAGCGGCCCAGGTCTGGGCGCCACGGGGGCCGCCCTGCTGGTTATAGCCGCCAACCAGATCGCCGTGGAACATCCAGAGCCAGTCGCCGCTTTCGAGGCTCCACATGCGCATGGGGCTCTCCTGCGGTAGCAAGCTTGTGCCCGAACCCAGGGTGCGGGCACGCTGCATCAGGGTGTGGGTAACGGGGTTGGCGTGGGTGGTGTGGTCCATTTCCGTGTGGTTCATGGCTGTGTGATCTGTGGCTGTGGGGTCAGTCTGTTCTGTGGCGGGGGGATGTGTGTGTGTTTGGGCCCAGGCCGGAGCCGCACTTAAGCTGGCTGCCAGGAGCAATACAAGGGGGGTGGTTTTCAGTAGGGGCATCATGTTTTTCCTGTTGAGTAAGTCTCTCTGTATTGAGGTCTACACTTAGGATAAACTTTCCAACAATGGGAAGGTAAAGCCCCTGGAGAAAAATTTAAATGCGAAGTTTAAATACTTTTGGGTCAATATTCTTGAGCCAGTTCTTCGATAATCGGGCATTCCGGGCGCTGATCCCCGTGGCAATTGTGGGACAGGCGTTTGAGGGTATTGAGCATGGCCGTCATTTCGGCCATTTGGGCTTCGAGAGTCTGAATGTGTTTGTTTGCCAATTCTTTGACCTCGGCACTTGAGCGGGCACTGTCTTGCCAGAGGCTGAGCAGCACCTGAATATCTGGAATGCCAAAGCCCAGTTTGCGCGCGCGTTTGATAAATTTGAGAAAATGCACGTCTGTATCGCGGTAGATGCGGTAATTTGATTCGCTGCGCTCAGCGGGGGGAATCAGGCCGATTGATTCGTAATAGCGGATAAGCTTGGCATTGACGCCTGAAGCTTTGGCGAGTTGGCCGATATTCATTTTTTCTCCTTTGGCAAGGGCTCTGTCTATTGTACTCAACCCATGACTGATTTGACCTCAGAAAGCGAAAGGCGTAAGCTATTGAGGCAAAAGCCCATTCCAAAGAGGTGCTGAATAATGTTGACAGATACCTTGCAACGCAAACTCAAAGCCCTGGAGCATTATCCCCAATTGCCAGCGGGATTGGTTCAGCGTTTTGGCGAGCTCTTGCCCCAACTCAGCCCTTGGCAATTGCTGCGCTTAAATCCTTTGCAATTGGCACAGGATTACAATTTTGACCTTTCCAGTTTGCTCGACCTCTTGCTCTACAGCACCCGGATTGGCCTCTTTGACTTGAATTGGACCGTTGTCTGCCTGGGCTGTGGCAGCACCGAATACACCTATGGGAGTATCAACGGCTTAAAAGAGGGCCATGCCTTTTGCCCTGTTTGCAATCAGGACGTGGATTTTTCGCTGGATCGGCAGGTGGAAGTGACCTTCAGCTTACATCCGGGGATTGCCGATTTTTCAGAACAGGTAAATCCCCTGGCCAGCCTTGAAAACTATTATCGCAGTTATTTCTCGGCCAGCATGAAACATGCGCCTGAATTATTGCCCTTGATGCAGTCCCTCTGTTTGGGGCTGTATTGGGTGGAACCCAATGAGCGAGTGGCTTTGCCTCTGCAGGCCGAACCCAATTCTCTCTACCGGGTGCTCAATCTGCAGAGCCACAGCCAATTTTGGCTCAAAACGGGCAGTGAGTTGGCTGCATTGCCCGTGGTTGTGGATACGGATATCAGCGAGCAGGGTTTTGTTGAAAACGAGCGCCAATTGCCTGCCGGTGAGGTCAGTTTGCGGATTCACAATTGCAGTGCCACCACCCGGATTTTGACCTTTTGGAAATACGATTTTGAAGCAATGCTGGCAGTTTTGCAGTCGCATCCCAGCCAGTTATTGCCCTTTTTAAGTGCCCAAATGCTGCTCAATCACCAGACCTTTCGCGAATTGTATAAAATGCAGCAATTGGATCCCGATCTGCGTCTCTCGATTGGTAGCCAGACTGTAATGTTTACCGATCTCAAAGGCTCGACAGCGATGTATGAACAAACCGGGGACTACCAGGCTTATGCCTTGGTGCAGCGCCATTTTGACCTGTTGACGGCCTGTACCCGCCGCCATGCAGGTTCGGTGGTCAAAACGATTGGTGATGCGATTATGGCGACATTTTCCAGCCCAGCAGATGGTCTGCGCGCAGCCCTGGAAATGGTCGCGGACATTGATACCCTCAATCAGCCTGGGGCTGAGTTGCAATTGGGGCTCAAAGTGGGTTTGCATACCGGGCCGGTTTTGGCGGTCAATGCCAACGAACGTCTCGACTTCTTCGGGCAGACGGTCAATTTGGCGGCCCGCATTCAGGGTCTGGCTGAGGCGGGCGAGATTTGGGTGAGTGAAACGGTGTTAAACCCCAGCACCGAGGCGATTTTAACCGAGGCTGGTTATCGCTTTGAGGCCCGTTCGGCCTTTCTCAAAGGCATCAGCCAGGCCATGCCTGTCTGGCGCTGTCAGCGCGATTGACAGAGATTAAGCAGCCAAAACGCCTGTTCTTTGCTTTCCAATTCAGCAGGTGTCAGCAGCTTGGCTTTGCCGTTTTGCAGGGCATACAAATGATATAAATCCAGGCGCTCTTGGCGCGAGCAGCGGCAAAACAGGGGGCTGCCGAGTTCTGCCTCAAAGGGATAGCCCTGATGGGGCCAAGGGCCCGTTTTTACGCTGATTTTGCCTGTGGCTAAAAGGCTGATTTGGTGGGTGTTGAGGCCTTTGCGCACTTGAGTCAAGCCGCCCCAGAGCATGAGTCCCCCGAAGAGCAGACCGATCAGGGCATAGCTCCAATGGCCCAGCCACACACCACCGAGTAGAAACAGTCCGCCAAAGAAAGCTGTCACTCCGCCTGTGGCAAGATAAATTTTCGGGGAGGGGGCTTGCCAGGAGAGATGCAAGCCCGTCTCATCTTCTCTGGCTTGAAAGATGTTTAAGGCGTTCTGGGGCCTGGGTACGGCAGGCATCGCGGTGTTGGGGGTGGGGGTGTAAATGGCCCGACATTTCAGACAGCGGCTCCAGTCGCCATAAGCGGTGCGCTCCCGTTGATGTTCAGAATTTTGGCAGCAGGGACAGGCGGGCATATCTCAATCTCTGGCCTTTCTTCGGTTTGAATCAGAGCAATTACAGCGGCTCACGATCAGGGGTATAACAAGGGTATAATAAAATCCATGTCAAACACATCCCTCGTTTCAGAATTTTTACAGAGCCTGACCGAGCGCAGCACCCGGATCGGTGTGATTGGGCTGGGTTATGTTGGCTTGCCACTTTTGGAGGCCTTTTCCCGAGAGGGCTTTGCCGTGACAGGTATCGATGTGGATGCCCGCAAAATTCAGGCTTTGCAAGCCGGAAAATCTTATATCCAGGACATCCCTGACGATTTTGTGGCCCGTTTAAATGGTCTGCCAGGCACGGTTTTTAGCAGCGATTTTGCCCATTTAAAAGACGCAGATGCCCTGATTATCTGTGTGCCCACCCCTTTGCGCAAAAGCAAAGAACCAGATATTTCGTATATTCTGGCAGCTGCTGAAGAGATTGTTAAAATTCTCAGACCGGGCCATTTGGTGATCTTGGAGAGCACGACTTATCCTGGTACCACCGACGAGATTCTCCTGCCGATGTTTGAAAAAACGGGCCACACCGTCGGCCAAGATTTTTTATTGGCTTTTTCACCTGAGCGCATTGATCCCGGCAATAAACAGTTTCAGGTCGCAAAAATTCCCAAAGTGGTGGGGGGAGTGACCCCTGCCTGCACCGAAGTGGCTGCTGCTTTGTATAAACAGGTAATGGGACAGGTTCACAGCGTGTCTTCGGCCCGTGTGGCGGAGGCCGCCAAAATTCTCGAAAATACCTTTCGCAGTGTGAATATTGCCTTGGTCAACGAATTTGCGGGCATTTGCAGGGTTTTGGGTGTGGATGTCTGGGAAGTGATTGATGCGGCTGCCACCAAACCCTTTGGTTTTATGAAGTTTTTACCCGGACCCGGTATTGGCGGCCACTGTATTCCCCTTGACCCCCATTATCTGATCTGGAAATCGCGTTTGCACGGCTACGAACCGCGTTTTATGGCCCTGGCAGAGCAGATCAACTCTGCCATGCCCCGCGAGGTGCTGCAATTGATCATGGAAGCCCTCAACGACCACAGTCTGCCGCTCAAAGGCAGCAAAGTGCTGGTGATCGGCGTGGCGTATAAATCCGATGTCGATGATATGCGTGAATCACCTGCTTTGGAATTGATTCAATTGCTCTGGTCCAAAGGGGCGCTTGTGGATTACTTTGATCCGTATATTCCCCAATTTGAGCTCGAAGGACAGACCCTTCGCTCAGTCTCTTTTGCGTCATTGGGAGACTATGCCTGTGGTGTGGTTATCACCCACCACCGGCAAGGCGTTGATTACCAAGCGCTGTGTAATCATTTGCCGCTGTTGGTGGATACCCGCAATGCCCTGCGCGACTGTCAGCCCGCGCGGGCCCGCATTGTCTGGTTGTAATTTGTGAAAATACTCTGGGGACCCGACTTCCGCCAGGGGTTGGATCAGGCTCTGCGCCGGACCTTGGCTGCAGAACAGGCTCCCTTAGAGAGCAAGGCCTTTAATTATGAATTGCCGGGAACCCAGGTCAGCGCTCAATTGCCGAGCTTGGATGCCTTGCGCTTGGCCCATTTGCCTGAAGCCGAGTGGGTCTTTTTCTTGGAGCCTCACAAACGTCTGCCGCCCCGCCAAGCCTTTCAAAGCCCATTGCCGCTGATTGCCTTTGCCGATGTGCCCTGGGGCCTGGCCGAAGCGGATATCCGTCAAACTTTTGCCCTTTATGATGGGGTTGTGGCTTTGTCTGAAGCTGCGTTTGCCCTTTTTCGGCGCTTGGGTTTGCCTGTATTGGAGACCCGTTGGCAGGGCATTGAAACAGATTTGCACCAGCCACTGCCGACGCCAGATCCGCTTTGTGATCTGCTTTATGACCTGATCTATATCGCCAGCAACCCCTATTCCCCAGCTTTACCCAGCTATGAAGCCCTGCCCTTGAAATGCCGCTATTTTATTGCCACCACGCCCGCTTTTTTGCCCTTTTATTTCCAGCGCAGCCGCTATGTGATCTGCGACGATCCCACCCTCACAGCGCGGATGCTGGAGGTGCTGGCCTGTGGGGCTTTGCTGCTCTGCCCTGAAGGGCTCAATGGCTTGCCTGCCTGTGTGCGGGCGGGAGAACATTATCTGACCTATGCACCCGGCCAGGTGGAGGGGGTTCTGACAGAATTAGAGGCTGATCCGCAGCGCCGCAGCCAGATGCAGCAAGCGCTCAACACGCTCAGACCCACTTTGTCTTTGTTGGGCTGTTTTCAGGCCCTGCGTGCCGAATTGGCCGCAAAGGCGTCTCAGTTTCGAGAACGGGTTCAAGCACGCTTACAAAAACATACCCAATTCCCTTTGCTGCGCTTGGAGAGCGAGGCGCTGACCTTGGTGCAGGCCGAAAATCCCTTGGCTTTGGCTCTTTTGCCTGAAGTCCTTAAAGATCCTCTTTTTCAGCGCGATCAGCGTTATTATTCTTATTGGGTGATCAATTATGTGCGTGCTGCCTTTCATCCTTTAAGTTTGACTCAGCCAGCCCCCCTTTTACAGGCGGCGCATCAATGTCTGTCTGAATTGTCAGCTCATTTGCAGGCCCTGCAAGCGCTGGTCTGGGCTTGGAAACAAAGGCAATGGGGGCTGGCCTTACACCATCTGCAAGGCTTAAAAAGTGCTTCCCTGGATCTCGAAAATTTTCCCCCGCTTTTGCTGGCCCAAGAGCAGATCTTTCGGTCTTTGTCGGTCTGGTACCCATCTGTGCAGGCTTTGGCCTTTGCTTTAGCCATCATTGAAATGGAGTGTCTTCAGGGGCTGGGGCGTTGGCAAGAACTGCGTGAACGGGCCGAAGAGGCTCTGTCTCAGGCCTCTCTGGCCCCCTTCTTTCAGCTCTATTTACAGGCGCTGGGCGCTTTACAAGACGTGCCCGCTCTCTTAAGCGGGTATGCTGCCGCACAAGCTGCCTGCCCACTAGAGATTCCCTTTCGTCTGCATGGAGCTGCGCTTTTGGGCGAAAGTCAGCCCAAGCAGGCCTTGGCCCAGCTCCAAGCGGGCCGAGATCTGGCCCAGCGGCATATGATGGCCTTGGAAAGCGTGGAGATTTTTCAGGCCCTGGAGCGCCTGATCTGGCAAAAATTTCCCCCTGAGCCCTTAGAGCCAGAGCGGGAGGGGTATCTGCTCTGGGAAGGGGCGATTCAGTCACACCACAGTTTGGCCAGAATCAACCGCCGCTTGCTTGAATTATTGCAGAGCGACACGGCGCTCTATTTTACAACCCTGCCCTTTCATCCCCCTGAATTTGCCGAGTCTGAGCCACCGGGGGATTTAAACAACCATGTGCAATTGCCCGATGCCCTGATCAGTCACCGTTGGCCACCCCGGCTCTTGCCGCCCCAACAGGGCAAATGGGTCAATATCTTGCCTTGGGAGCATGGGGTTTTGCCTGAAAACTGGGTGCAAACATTTAATGCCGCCCTGGATCAGGTTTGGGTGCCTTCGGCCTTTGTGGCCCGCAGCTTTGAACATTCGGGGCTTTTACCTGAGCGCATCCGGGTGATTCCAAATGGGGTGGATACAGCTCTTTATTGCCCCGAAGGCCCCAAGTGGCCCCTGCCCCAGCGCAAAAAAACCGTCTTTTTATTTGTCGGGGGCTTGATTCCACGCAAAGGTGTCGACCTGCTTTTAAAGGCCTATGCCCAGGCCTTTAGCGCCGCTGATGATGTGGCCTTGGTGATCAAAGGCTTTGGCGATCAGGGGGTCTATTCGACAGGGTCTTTGGCCGAGGCATTGGCTTTTTTTCGCGAAAACCCAGCGGCCCCCGAATTGCAATTGATTACCCGTTCCGATCTCTCTGAGCAGGACTTGGCCTCGCTTTACAGGGCCTGTGATGTCTATGTTCACCCCTATCGGGGGGAGGGATTTGGCCTGCCGATTCTCGAAGCCATGGCCTGTGGGCTACCGGTGGTGGTGCCCGAGGCGGGGCCCGCGCCGGAGTTCAGCTCAGCGGAATCGGCCTGGTATCTGCCGACTTGGACGGCCTTTGAATTGGGCAAGAGCTTGGGAGATATTGGCCTCACTCCTTATTTTCCCTATTATCACGAGGTGGATGTGAGGGCTTTGGCTGATTGTTTGCGGGCGATTGTCGCGAACCCCGAAGCCATTTTGCAAAAAGGCAGGGCGGCCCGAAAAGAATCTGAAGCTTTTTCTTGGCAGGCCATGGCCGGGCGTATTCGCACAGAGATCCGCGGGCTTTGCAACCCGCAGCCCGCTGTCAGAGAAGCTGCAACACAGGCCCAGGCCGCTTGGCAACAGGCATTAACCGAACCTAATCACTGGCCTGAATTCAGCGAATTGCCGATCCCTGCTGCGATAGAGCCCTGTCTGCCAGGTTTTCAACGCCTGCTGGAGCAATGTCTGCAGGTGGGGCAAGAGGAGCGATTTAAGGCCTATCTGCGCTATGCCTGGGAGCGGGGTTTAACCCTGGAGCAGTATCTGCGCCTGAATTTGCCCGATACAGGGCTTGAAAAACGTCCACTGCGGGTGTTTTGGCCTGAACCGGTGCTGTTTTTTGTTCCGTCTCCTTATTCAAGTGCACTTTTGCAATTTGTGCAAAGGCCTGAGCAAACCCGTTTTCAAGTTCAGACCCAGGCGCCCTGGCGGGGGGATTCAAGCTGGGCTTGGTTGCCAACGCCCGTTGATCAGGCACGGCCACTGCCTGCTCCGGCAGAGGTGGCTGCCGTCTTGTATGCCCATCCAGCGCAGGGCAGGGCCTTAAAAGACTTGAATTGGCCCGAACACGCATTGCTGTATTTGCCCCCGGCTGTGGATTTTGAGGTTTTTTCACCCCAGGCTTCTCCGCTGATTTTAGAAGAGTCCCAGGGGCGATTTGGTTTCTTTGCCTGTCTTGATTTTGCGCCGAAACAGCTCTCAGATGCTTTCGAATGGCCTTGGCAGTCTGTCTTGAAGGCCTATCTAACGACCTTTGCCGAGCCAGAGCCTGTCAATCTTGTGATTAAACCCCTGACGCAAAGCTTTGAGTTGGCTTTGGAACAGGTCATGGCTTGGTTGGACAGTCAGGGTTATGATCCTGAGTTGATTCCCTCCTTGACTTTTGTTCAAGAAGAGCTGGGGCCTCACAACTTGCCCGGTTTGTATACCGGCTCGCAGGTCTTTCTCGAAGTGGATCCGGACACCGATGGCCTTTGGGCCCTGGCAGCCCAGGCCGCTGGCTGTAAAGTGATTGCTGCGGGCCAATTCCCCTTTTTAGAGCGTCCTTTTGCGGAACAGGCAAGGAGTGGCGATCCCCCCCAACTTGCAGGGCAACTGGGCTGGCTCATGCGCAAGGCCTTTGAACAGCCCCTTACTCAGCTCAGCCACAGTGGCTTGGCCGTCAGAGAGTATTTGCGTGCAGAATACGATTTGCCCCGCTGGCAGCAGCGGATTCAGACCTTTGCGGGGCGTTGTTTTTTGCAACAGACCTTTTAGCACGCTGTTATTTGGGGGTATAATCGGCAGCATGGATCGCAAACTCTTTTTTACGCTTTTTGTCGCTCTTTTATTGGGAGCAATGCTCTGGCAACTCTATTTGATCTTTGAGCCCTTTGTGAACTCATTGCTTTGGGCGGGGGTGCTGGTCAGTTTGAGCTATCCCGTTTATGCCCGCTTGTTGGCGCGTATGCCCAAGCGTCCAGAAGTAGCGGCATTGCTGATGTGTCTGGGCTTGACCTTGGGGCTGGTTCTGCCGTTTTTGTTTTTAATGGTCCTGCTCTTTCAAGATTTGAGTGAAGGGGCCCGTCAGCTCTCGCATTCTGCCCAAAATATCAACTTCGATACCCTGCGCCACCACCCGATTTTGCAGCAACCCTGGCTGGTTCAAATCCAAGAATTCTTAGGCCGTTTTGTCAAGGTGGAAAACCTGGACTTTAAAAATACCGCCATGAATTCCCTCAAGGGCCTGAGCCAGTTTATGCTGGCGAGTTCAACAGACTTTTTTAAAGCCCTCTCGGGCATGGTGATTTTATTGCTGCTGGTGGAGATCAACCTCTTTTTTCTCTTTTGCGATGGCAAACGCTTTGTCGATTACCTCAAATCTCTGATCCCGATTGAATCTCAATACAAAGACTTGGTCTTGGGCCGCATGCGCGAAGTGGTTCAGGCCTCGATTTTTGGCTCGGTCGGCACAGCCTGTGCCCAGGGCCTGCTGGGAGGCTTGGGCTTTCTGGTTCTGGGTGTGCCTTCGGCGATTCTCTGGGGGGTGACCATGACCGTTCTGTCTTTTTTGCCCTTGGTGGGCCCGCCTGTGGTCTGGGCCCCTGCCGCAGCTTGGCTCTTCTTTCAGGGCCACCCGATCAAGGCCCTGATTCTGGTGCTCTGGGGAACACTTGTGGTTGGCACAATCGACAATATCCTGCGCCCGATTTTGATCAGCTCGGTCAGCAGTGAAGACAACCGTTTAAATACGCTTGTGCTTTTTCTGGCGGTTTTGGGCGGTTTAAAGGTCTTTGGCTTCTTGGGAATTGTCTTGGCACCGCTGATGATCGTCTTAACCTTGACCCTGATCGAATTAGTGCAGATTGGCCTGGGTTATCCCCAAGTCAAGCGTCTGATTGTGCCTGAACCTGCCTTGCCCGCTCCGCCAGACCCTGCTCCAGAGGGTTAATCATCATGGTTCATTCCAATGGCTAAAAACCCAGCAGCAGGTTTGCCGCTGAGCCTGCAGACGCATTTAGAACAATTGGCTGGTCAGGCGGGCTTTGCTGCTGAATGTCTCAACACGGGCAAACGCCTGAGTTATGGCAATCGGCCTTTCTTTGCCGCCAGCACGATCAAATTGCCAATTCTGGCCATGTACTGCGCAGCCGCTGAACGCGACTGGATTCCCGATGTGCCCTATTATTACCAGAGTGAAGACTGGATCGAAGACTCCCCTTATTTTGACAATTTGGCAGTCGGCACACCGGTTTCATGGTACGAAGTGGCTCGGCAGATGACGATTATCAGCGACAATACCGCCACCAATCTCTTGATCAAGCTCTTTGGCCTGCCCCGGCTGCAGGGCTGGATTCGCAAAAATGGCCTCAAACAGACCCGCATCGAGCGGCGCATGATGGATTTGGAAGCCCGTGCGCGGGGTATCGACAATTGGACCACCCCCGAAGACATGCTGCTCTTGATGAAAAAACTGGTCAGACATCAGCTGTCTGAACCCGGTCCCGATGGCTGTGAGCAGATGTTGGCCATTTTGCACCAGCAGCAAGATCGCGAAAAAATTCCCTTTCTTTTTTGCCCGCCGGTGCAAGTTGCCAATAAACCCGGAGAGTTGCCTGGCACCCGCAGTGATGTCGGTTATATTCATGACGGCCAAGCAGAAATCGTCTTGGCGGTTTTTGCCGATCAGCTCGAAAATGAGTCTGCATCTGATTTGTGGCTGGCTCAATTGGCCCATTTGCTCTGGTCTGAATTAACTAATTCTTAACTCAATGTTGACGTAAGATAAATCTTTTTCTTCCTATAAAGTATATTAAGAGACTAACTCAAGATTTAGAAGTGTTTAAACCGGGGAAGGAAAAAGACAATGACAGCCGTAGCCGCTTACAGACCCACTCAAATGGACGCAGGTGTCCAGTTTAGATATACACCCAATGTGGTTCAGAGCCTTGCACGGGGCAATACCGACCGGTATACCCAAATCCAGCGCGATGTCGCTCATATGCAATTTGATACCGGCCGTCTGAATGTCTCCCCCCGTGTTCCCAAAGAAGAAATTCACTTTGTCAAAGTCGGTCAAGACGAATATTTTATGGGCGGTCCGGCTGCTGCTCCTCAACCCTTTTTCCCGATTCCGACCAAACCCGGCACTTATCCCGGTGCTCCCGTGGGCAATCCCAATGGCGGCGCTCCTGTTTTCTCTGACCCCTTTGTGCCCCCTGTGGCCACCCCCATCAACAATCAACCCGCTGGCCGTCCCCGTTTTAGCGATAAATTTGCAGGTTCTTTTGAACATTTCTGGGGTGGGCAAGTCACCCAGGCTCAGGGCATGGGCCAAACCCTCTACGGCGCAGGCAAAGCGGTTGTCTATGCTCCCGCTGGTGCTTTAGAAGGTGCGGGCCGTACAGCAATCGCATTGACCGGTGGCAAAGTGGTATACGAAGGTACCACACCGGGTCAACACATGGGTGACGGCTTCGTCAATATGGGCCAAGGCATGGGCACCATGGTCAATGGCATGGCGCAGTCTGTCGAAGGTGCCGCTGGCATGATGGTCTACGCTCCTTTGGCTGGTCTGGAACTGACCGCCAAAGCCGCTGGTGTTGCTGTCGGTGGTGTTGCTGCCGTCGGTTACGGTCTGTACCGGGGCGCTGCCTGGACAGGTACACAGGTCAAAGAGAGCTTTGTGGGCCAAGAATTCCTGGCTGGTTTTAACCTTGTTGCCTCCCACAAACCCAAATCCAACTAATTGTTTTTAGTTTTTCTTCCCCCTCTTTTGGCTGTACTCTTTAGTGAGTGCAGCCTTTTTGTCTAAACGAGGAAATCCATGTCCACAGCCTCTCCCCGCCTGACCTTTCGCTCCCGCTGGTTGGTCAGCGCGCGTTACGACCTGACCCTCTTCGTGGGTTCGGGTCTGCTCTGTTTTGTCTTTTGGGGCTTTTATGAAGGGCTGCGTTATCTGGGCTACCACCCCACCGGCCTGTCGGTGCTGATCACCTATTTTGTCTTTACGACCTTTCTTGACCTGCCGCATATTTTTCAGACCTTTTCACGCACCCACGCCGACCCTGTGGAATTTAAGCGCCATCCCCACCTCTATACCTGGGGGCTGGCGCTGTTTTTGCTCTCGGGCTTTTTATTTGTGCCCAGTGGCATGGAGCCCTGGGCAATCGGGCTGGTCTCACTTTATGGCTCTTGGCACATTGTCAGGCAGCATTTGGGCTTTGTGCGCTTGTATCATGGTCTCAACGAGCCTGAGCGGTCTTTGGATCACAGGCTGGATGCCTGGTGTATTCAAATCGCTTTGCTCTCCTGTGTGGTTTACGATTATGTCGAGATCAGCGACGAGCCGATCACCGCCCTGACGATCTACGGCCCCCATTTTGGTTGGTTTCCGGTGGTGCCCGAATGGCTGGGAAATACCGCTGTAGCGGCTGGTTTTATGGCCTTTGGTCTTTTGGTGCTGCGCCAATTGCATTTGGCCAGTGCCAAACAGGCCTTGAATTTGCCCAAACTGCTGGTGATGGCCATGGCCCTGCTGACCCATTTTTGTATTTTTGTGGTGGCGGCTGTGCCTTTTTTGGTGGCGGAGGCCCTCGAAACGGCTTACCACAATGCGCAGTACCATGGTTTTGTGGCCGTGTATCAGCAGCGGCGTTTTCCCCAGATTCGCCACGTGGCCCTGCGCTGGCTGGGAGCGGCTTTGCTCTATGGCTTAATTGCTGGGGTGATTGAGGTCTTTGGCTATTCTCAGCCGACGTTTTATCTGCTCTTTGCCCCTTTTAGCATGTTGACCCTGTTCCATTATTATATCGACGGCAAGATCTGGAAATTCAGCCAATGCCCCGAACTCAAAGTCATGTTTCAGCCCCCAGAATCTGTCTCCGCATCGACAGGATTACAACAGGATATCCAGGTTTAACCCCATGTCAGATTCGCTTGAAAACCGTATTTTGGCTCTGCAGGCCGGTTTAAAATGTCTGCATGATTCCCCCTGGCAGGGCGTGATTGAAGAGGTAGGCACAGGGTCTTGGGTACAAACCTTGTTACAAAGTGCCCCTGGGGCCTCTTCGACCCTCTGGGCAGGATACAGCAGTTATGCCCAGGCGGCCCAGCTTTTGCGCTATGGCGAACAGGCCCGTTCCGTGGCCTGTGAGACGGTTGAAAATTGGGCCCGGCACAATTTACACAGTCAAAACCATTTTTTTTCGCTGGCTCTGAGTGGCGTCGTGGCCTCGGATTCCGAGAACTGGGGCGATCACCATGTCTGGGTGGCTCTGGCCCTTTCCGATGGCCGGGGTTGGCGCTTTCATCTGCGTTTGCCTGCTGTTTCAAGGCTGGAACAACAATTTGGTTTGGGAGAAGTAGGGGTTCAATTGCTTTGCCAATTGGCTGAAAACAATGACTTATCTGCCTTAAATTTGGTTTTGCCTGCTGGTTTTCAGATGGATCTCTGGCAGGGCTGGCATCTCTCTCTCTTTGAAAACAACCTGAAAGCCTGTGAATTGCTACAAGCGGGTCACGCTGAGTTAGTGCTGTTTTGGCCCCAAGCCGGGTTTTTGCAAGCTGTACGCCCATTGGAAGCGCTGCGTGGCAAAAATCTACTTTTGCACAAAGGGGCCTTTAACCCGCTTACACAGGCCCATTTGGCCTTGCCCCAAGCCGTGCTCACACAGACCCCAGAATTACTGCCCGTGCTGGAAATCAGCCTGAGCAATGCCGATAAAGGCCAAGCTGCCAGTACAGATTTGGCCCACCGTTTGGCGATGTTGGCCTTTCAGCCCTGGCCCGTGGCCCTGACCCGCACCCCCGCGTTGTACCAAACGGCAGAATTATTCAGGCGGGCTGGCGGCGCTGCCCGTGTGGACTTTGTCTGCGGCGAAGATCTCTACCGCCGGGTCTTTGAGCCGCGTTATTATACGATGCTCTCTGGTGGGCTGCAGGAGGGCTTGGAGCGCCTCTTTGCCCAAAATACCCGGCTTTGGGTCTGTGGGCGCGAAAGTGAATTGGTTTTTTCTGAGGCTGGGCAGGCGGCGGCCGAACGCTGGTCCGACCGCTGCAGGTATTTGGCCCTGCATTTGCCCGTGGCTTCGACCCAGATTCGGCAGGCGGTAGCAGCGGGGCAAACGGGCTGGGAGGAAATGCTTTTGCCTGAAGTCGCCCAGTATATTCGCATCCAAAGGCTCTATCACTAAGCAATCGTGACGCTTGAGAGGGCAGGCTTGTTTTGAGTCGCCTATAAAGTGTATTATTTACATTAAACGTGTCTGAAAACACAGTTTAACTGTGAAGTCTTCCCTGTTTTCGGACAAACACACCGGCCATAATCAGAGCAGATGTAAAGAAATTTAACCCGGAGGCGCACCATGATTCCCCGTCTCTTTTTTCTCAAGCAGGATCAACAATTATTGATTGAGAGCCCGACCCAGCGGCGGGTGGTGAATGGGCCTGGCATCTACTTTTCCAAGCCCCTGGAATGGGTCTCCCGCCGTCAGGGCCTTCAATTGGGGCCTTCGGAATACCTGCGCTTGCGCAATAGCTTGAGCGGGGAGTGTTCCATTCAAGTTGGGCCCCAGCTCTATTTTTTAGCTCCCTGGGAAGAAGTTGTGGATTACGAGAAAGCCCTGGTTTTGCAGCAAGAGCAGTATTTGCGCCTCTTGGACAGTACCACCGGCAGCCTGCGTGTGCTCAAAGGCGAGCAGGCTGTGGTGCCGGGCCCCACCGAATGTGTTGTGCAAGGGGTTCAAAATGCGATTCATATTGATGGTGAAAAAGCGGTTCTGGTGCGCGATTTGCGCAACGGCAATCTGGTCTTGATCTCCGAACCCCAGGTCTTTGTGCCCGAATCCTACCAGGAGGTGGTGGAAGTGCGTCCTTTGATCCAATTGGAGGATCATGAAGCGGTGGTGGTGCGCAGCCAAGATGGCAGTTATACCATCCACACGGGGCAAAGTGAGCAACGGGCCTTTTTCTTAGACCCCCACTGTGAGTTATTGGAATTTCGCTGGTCGAGTGGCATTCACAAAGATGCCCGCTCGCTGGTCTTGACCCGGCTGGATCTGCGCCCCAAATTCATGTGGTATGAATTTGATGTGCGCACCGCAGACAATGTCGAATTGCGTTTGGGGGTGACCTTTTTTTGGCAGATCGATACGGTTCAAACCATGTTGGCCAGTACCGACGATGCGCCCGGAGACATTTGCTCTCACAGCCGCAGTCTGATCATTCAAGCCGTGTCGCAGGTCTCTCTGGAACAGTTTTTGGCAGATTTTAATGCCTTGATTCGGGCGTCGGTTCAGACTTCGGCTCAGACTTTGGCTCAGGGAGGGCGTCTGGACTTTTTTCAAACGCGGGGACTCACCATCCATGCCGTAGAAGTGCGCTCTGTCTCGTGCAAAGACGTGGCCACCCAACACATTTTGCAAGAAATTATCCAAGAGACCACCCACCGGATCAATTTATTGCAAAAACAAGAGAGCGAAAATGAGATCAAATTGCGCCAATTAGAGGGTCAATTGACCTTGGAAAAACAGCGCGAAACCCTTTTGCAATGGCAAGAGCGGCATCAACAGGCCGAAGGCCGGATTGCTGGTTTGGCGGAAGCTGAAAAAGTCAAAACTTTTTTTGAACATCTCAAAGAATTGAGCCCTGAATTGCGTCTGCAAATTTACCAATTGCTGCGCAAACAGGATGCCCTGGCGGAGTTAAGTCAGGGACAGGCTCAGCTCTATTTCACCCCCGCTGATGTCAATCTGAGCATCGAGAGCAAAGACTTTCAGCTTGTTTGAGCTCATGACGGGCCCTGCGTGACGCACAGGCCCATCCGTGGTAAGATGACATGCGGCAGGCTGGGTTGCCCTCTCTGGATGAAAACTGCGGCGATCCCCCGTTTCTGCCTTATCTCAGGTACAATCTCAGGCACAGGTTTAGACAGCATGAAACTGGCAATTGGCAGCGATCACGGCGGCTTCGAACTCAAAGAGAAACTCAAGCAATATATCAAAGACACCTTTCACTACGAAGTGGTGGACTTTGGCACCCACAGTACCGAGGCCGTGGATTACCCTGATTTTGCCTTCTTGGTGGCTGCTGCAGTGGCTGAGGGCCAGTTTCCCTTGGGCATTATTGTCGATGGGGCCGGGATCGGCAGCGCGATGGTGGCGAATAAACTGCCGGGTGTGCGCGCAGGGAATTGCAACGATATCTACATGGCCCGCAACAGCCGGGCCCACAATCAGGCCAATGTACTCACCCTTGGCTCTCAGGTTGTCGGCACAGGGCTGGCCCAAGAAATTGTCAAAGTCTGGCTCGAAACAACCTTTGAGGCGCGCCATCAAAAGCGCATCGACAAGATTCTGCACCTCGAAAAGCAAATTTACGGATTCGGAAAATAGCCTTATGAATATTGAAAAAATTGCTGAAGAAGTGACCCGCGAACTGCTCTCCGAACTCTATGGCGGCCAGGCCGCGCAGTCCCCTGCTGTGCCTTATAGCCGTGTTTTGATCGTCTTCTCCCGCTCGGATTTGGATTTGCAGCCTGTGCTGGCCAAACTCGGCCAGTGGAAGTCGCGGGCCCATTTACAATTGGTGGCCCCGAAATGGGCCCAGGGCCTGTGGAGCAATGCGCCTTTTGAGGCCCAAGGCCTGGAGATCTCCTTTATGAGTCCCGAGGCCCGTCCCGGCCAAGCCAAAGCTTTGCTCGACAGTGTTGACCGCCTTGCAATTGTCGGTGCCAACCGCACGCTCTTGCAGCAAATTGGCCGTCTCAACCGGGAAAGTCTGGCTTCGGCCCTGGTGGTTGAGGCCCTCAGTCGCAGCAAAACGGCGTTGCTGTTGGACGATTTTATGCTCGAACACGAAAGTGAATTGGGCAAAAAATTGAGTACTTTGGGGGTCAAATTAGGCCGCCTGAGCGATTTGGAACATATTTTTCCCCTGCCTCCGCTGCCGGTTTCAATCATGGCTGATGCCATTTCAGCCGCAGGCAAAGCCCCGAGTTTGCCCGCCAATTGCCAGGGCTGTGAATTGCAAGGCAATTGTGCTTCGGCCTGTACCGACCGGGTACGCTCGCTGGTGCAATCCGGGGCTCAACGGGTGGCCTCTGCCTTGGGCATGCATCCCGTGCCTGCCGATTTGGCCCCTTTGATCGACCACACCCTGCTCAAACCCGAGGCCACCGAAGCCCAGGTCCGTCAGCTCTGCGCCGAGGCCAAACAATACAGCTTTGCTTCAGTTTGCGTCAATCCCACTTGGGTACCGCTGAGTGCCCAATTGCTCAAAGGCACGCCCGTCAAGGTCTGTACTGTGATTGGTTTTCCCCTGGGTGCCACCGACAGCAAGACCAAAGCCGATGAAACCCGCAATGCCATTGCCAATGGGGCCCAAGAAATTGACATGGTCTTAAATGTCGGGGCGCTCAAAAGTGGCAAAGAAAAACTCGTTGAAGAAGATATCCGGGCAGTGGTGCAGGCTGCTGCAGGAAATACGGTCAAGGTGATCTTTGAAACCTCTTTGCTCAGCGACAGCGAAAAGGTCTTGGCCTGCCAACTCTCGACCAATGCCGGTGCACACTTTGTTAAAACCTCGACGGGTTTTGGCACCGCTGGCGCCACTGAGCAGGATGTGGCTCTGATGCGCCGCACGATTCGCCCAGACATGGAAGTGAAGGCCTCTGGCAGCATTCGCGATCGCGAAACGGCGATCAAAATGGTTCAGGCGGGGGCGACCCGGATTGGGGCCAGCGCCAGTATTGCCATTGCCACCGGTACCAAGGCCACAGGTGGGGGCAAATATTAATGGCGCTCTACAAGCACCAGCAGGAGATTCTCGATCTCAAAGGTCTTTGGCAAGAAGAGAACTTTGTCTTTACCTCACCAGAAGGTGAAGATCTGCTCACTGTGCAAGAATTGGAGCCCGGTTCTTTTCTGGTGCGCCAGGGAGCCCAGGTTTCAGTGGTGCAGGGGCTGCAGGAGCGCAACCAACTCATGCTTTCGTTTCAGGGCCAGAGCTTTGTCTTGGAGCGGATCAAGAAAAATGCGGGGCAGATCCACGACCTGAACCACTCCAATTTGATCGAAGCGCCACTGACGGGCAAAGTCCTGCAGGTCAATGTCAGCGTCGGGCAAGTGCTTGAAGTGGGGGATCCTGTGGTGATTCTCGAATCGATGAAAATGGAAACCGCTTTAAATGCCCCATTTGCGGCCCAAGTGCAAAAAGTTCACTGTGCTGCGGGAGAGTCTGTCAGTACCGGTCAGGTATTGGTAGAGCTGGAACCCTTGAAAGAAGAAAATCTATGAATTCGACGGATGAAGCTTCGATTGCCCGAATTTATGGCAAACACCCTGTGCGTTCGGCCCTCAAGAACGAACGCCCCGTTTATAAGCTCTGGTTGGCAAATAATCTCGAACCACGTATTTTAAAAGAATTTCAATTATTGGCCCGTGAACAGGGCATTCCTGTGCAGGTTGCGCCGCCCGAACGGCTGCAAAAAATCTGTCCGCCCGGTGTGCAAACCCAAGGCGTGGTCGCAGATACGGGCAGTTATGAGTACCTCTCCTGGGAAGACTTCTGCGCGCAGTTGCGGGCCAAAGAGGGCGATCCCTTTGTGATCCTGCTCGATCAGATTCAAGACCCCCACAATCTGGGTGCGATTTTACGCACCGCAGAAGCCGCAGGCGCTGATGGGGTGGTCATTCCCCGCCATGGCGGAGTGGGACTGACTGAAGGGGTGGCCAAAGCCTCAGCTGGCGCGATTGAAAATATTCCCGTGATTCAAGTGACCAATCTCAGCCGGGCCCTGGAAGATTTGCAAGAAATGAATATTTGGAGCACAGGCTTTGCTCTTGATGCGCACGAGAGCTATTTTCAGGCCGATTTTAAAGGGCCTGTGGCTTTGGTGATCGGCAGCGAACACAAAGGTCTGAGACCCAATGTACAAAAACACTGCGATCGCTTGGTGCACATTCCGATGCAGGGAGATCGTTCCTTAAATGCTTCTGTGGCGGCCTCTCTGGCCATGTACGAAGTGGTGCGGCAACGTCTTTGCGCGCAAATCGGCTGAGGGATAAAATTGCAATTTTCCGCGTGGCTGCTTACAATAAAGTTTAAATCCCATTTTCTGCAGGCAGGTCCGCTATGTCGATGACCCAGGTCGGGGTTCGCTCACTTCTGGCTGTGAATTCCTGGATTGGTTTGATCAATTCCAATCTTCAGGGAGCCTCGCGTGTGGGTTACAAAACGGTGAGACCCCACCTCACAGATGGCTCTGGCTATTTGTATACCCAAAATGAGATTTTTACCCCCTTGCCGACCCTCACTGTGCAAGCCACTTCCTGGGAATGGGCCCAGGGATCGATCATTAATTCTGATCAGAGCAGCCATTTTGCTTTGCAAGGCGAAGGTTTTTTTGTGGTGGCTGATACTGCTGGCCGCTATTATTTGACCCGCGATGGGGAGTTTCACTGGGATGGCAATGGCTATTTGGTCAACAGTGCGGGTTTAAAAGTGATTTCCAGTGGTCAAGACTTTATCCGTCGCGACCGCCGTGATCGCTCCGACACCTTTGACCCCAACGGCAATTCCGAAGAACTCCTGCGCTACGGTGATAAATCTCTGTTGGTGGTGGATGTGGCCAATCGCGATGGCTTGCGCATGAGCCAATTTGGCTCCACAGTCTTTTCGATTGATGGTGGGCTGCCTTTGCGTTTGCGCAATGACATGAGCGAAACCACCGATGGTCTGAGCCTGATCTATGACGACCCGCTGCAATTGCCTGCGGTCAATGATCCCGAATGGGTTCCTTTTATTGCGGTTCCACCACCGGGCTATTCGAGTGATTTTTCAATCGATTTTGGCGACAATGGCTTTTTCAATTTTAATGCCTTTAACCCTTTGGGGGTGGGCGTTGATTTTGATGCCAATGCCAATACCATTACGCATATTGTGAGTGCGATCAATAATTATGGTGCCACGGTGGGTGGACGGGTCTCGGCCTATTTTGACATTGATTCAGATCAGCTCTTTATTCACAACGAACAGAATATTGGCGGAGGCGTGATCAATACCCCCATTGTCTTGGGGGGAGCCAATGGCTTGTCTTTTCGCAAATTTTTCCAATTTGACCAGAACCAATCCAGTCTGCCGATTGACGATCGCGACAACGATGCCAATCTGGAAACGGTCTTGAGCAGTCACATCGATATCGACAATAGCCGGTTTCGGACTGCCTTGGATTTGGCCGCGGTGGATTTAAACGCCACCCTTCAGTCTCTCAGCTTGGGGCCTGTTCACCCGGCCACCTATTTTCACGATAAACCCAATGGATTTTTGCAATCCGATGCCACAGCCGGTGGCTCTGGCGTGATGGTGATCGGGGAATCGCAACAAACTGCGATTTTTGATGTGGAAGTTGAATACAAAGCCTCTGCGGGGGTGATCGTCTTTGGCTTTGGTCAAACCGATGCCCACAAAATTAACTCTTCTGGCTACGCCTTGATTTACAATACGGGTACGGGCGCTGTGACCCTGCAACAACGCCCCCGTGATGCCAATGGAGCAGCTGTCACCTTGCAAACAGCCACGCTGGGGATCACCGCAGCCGGGGCTCCTCCTACGGGGGCCGATCCCCTGCGGCGCATGGTGGTGAAAATGGATGAAGAGCAAATCCTCACCTTAAACATCAATGGTGCGACGGTCTCGTTTAATCTGGCGGGTGCCGCTGATGAGATCAATGGCTATCTTTCGCTGCGCAATGCAGCCAATTTTTTGCAGGTGCATAATTTAAGGGCCGATTTTCATCAGCCCTACAATGTGATGCGCACGGGGGATGTGGTCAGCATGAGTCCCACCAATGTCTCGTCTCCAGAAATTCTTGAGCGCTGGCAAGAGCGGCAGCGCACCCGAATTGTGCAATCGTCGCTGGAGTCTTCGACGGGCTCTTTGACCGAGTATGTGCCGATGTTGGCGCTTGCTCAAAAAGTTTTTGCTTCGATTTCGAAAATCATTTCCGCCCAAAATGCGATGATTGATGATATCAACAGCACCCTGCGATAAGTATTAAAAATAAATTAAAAATTGCAAAATACTTTTTTTTGTGATTAAATTCCTGATAAGTCGTGAACTCAAAACAAAGCTGATCCGCTAAAATGAATCTAGGGTCTTTCCGCACCCATTTACAGCACTGAAAGGCAACTCACATGGCTCTCGAAAAAGTTGGTGTCAATTCCCTCGTTGCAGTCAACTCCTGGATCGGTATTATTAACGGCAATATGCAAGGCACTTCGCGCACTGCTTATAAGCCCACGCGCATGAGTATTACCGATGGTCTGGGCCAACTCTATACCACTACAGATACCTTTATTCCCGCTTCAACCATGAGTGTTCAAGCCACAAGTATGGAGTGGGGACAGGGTTCCATTGTCAATTCTGAGTCTTCAGCACATTTTGCCATTCAAGGAGAGGGTTTCTTTGTCTTGGCGGATAATGCAGGACGTTATTTTCTCACCCGTGATGGGGAGTTTCACTGGACCAGTGAAGGTTATTTGGCCAACAGTGCTGGCTTAAAAGTGGTCTCCAGTGGTCAGGGTTTTATTCGCCGGGACATCACGGATCGTTCTGATACCTTTAGTATTGATGGCTATTCCAAAGAATTACTCAAATATGGCGATAAATCTTTGCTCTTGGTCAGTGTGGCCAATCGCGATGGCCTTTTGATGTCTCAATACGGCTCCACGGTTTTTCAAGTCGATGGCGATCTGCCTCTGCGGATTAAAAACGATTTTTCCACAACCACTGATGGCATGACCTATATTTACGATGATCCCTATATTTTGCCCGCAGTGAATAATCCCGGTTGGCCCACAGGTTTGGCGGGTTTGGACATTGATTTTGGTGTCAACGGTGTGTTTAACTTCGCGGCCTTTGACCCGACAACCGCCACTATTCCGAGTGTGGTTGCCGCTATCAATGCCTATGGTGCCGGTTTTGGGGGCCGTGTCAGTGCTGTCTATGAGCCTGTGCAAGATCGCCTGATCATTCGCAACGAACAAACGGTTCCGGGGGCCAATACCCAAATTATTTTTGGTGGCAATAACGGAGATGCCTTCCGCAAATTCTTTAAATTTGGCTTTAACCAAGCCGCCACCAATACCGAAGACCTCAATGCCAACAGCGTGCCTGAAACCGTGATCCGCAGCTATGAAGATATTGATAACAGCACAAGTGCTGCTTACAGTGTCTTGGATGCGGGCAATGTGGCTGGTGCATACCCGATTGCCACGACGTTCTTGACCCAGTACAGCCAGCCTGCTGCGCTTTATACCCATGATAAAGTCAATGGCTTTCTGAGTTCCCGCAATACCCTTGGCTCAGCCGGGATGGTTGTGGGCGAGTCCCGTGCCACATCTGAATTTGAATTAGAGATGGATGTTCGGGTCAGCAATGATGTGGGTTCTACCCTGGTTGTTGGCTTTGGCCAAGATGATCCCCACAGGCTCAATTCAGGCGGCTTTGCCGTTATTTATAACCCTGTGGCGGGAACCGTCAGGGTCATGCAATACCCCAATGGTTACGACAAAAACCCGGTTCAGATCGCGCCCCCTGTTGGTACCTTGCCAATGGCTGCAATTGCTTTGCCTGCCACGGCTGTCGGTGTGCCCTTGGTGGGTGCCATGGCACGGGTCGTGACGACCTTGAGCGCCGATAAGATTTTGACATTTTCTGTCAATGGGGCTGTTCAAACCTTTGATTTGGGCGGCGCTGGACGCGATATCAGCGGCTATGTCTCTGTGCGCAATGATTTTAACAATCTTGAAGTGCATGCCATGGTGGCTGACCTCAAAGGCAAATACAACCATTTGCGCGCAGGGGATATTTTCAGCGTCAATCAGACCAATTTTGCTGCTGTTGAAGTCAAAAATGCCTGGCAAGAACGTCAGCGCTCTCGCATTGCGCAGGCGTCACTCGAAACGTCGACGGCCTCGCTGACAGAGTATGTACCGATGCTCGGTTTGGCCCAGAAGGTCTTTGCCGCCATCTCCAAAATTATCAGCACCCACAACGCCGTTGTGGACGATATCAATACCCTGTTTAGATAGCTTTTAGGGTTCAGGTTCTCGGTTTTAGCAAAAGAGAGAAGACAGAGCCCATTGGGGGTTTTGCTTTGTCTCTGTTTGGGTGGCTTTGCCACTGGTTTTTTAGCTGAAACCTAAAACCTGAGCGAGAAATGCCTGTTTTTTGCCTTTTTCTGCTAACACCTAAAACCTAACACCTACCCCTTACTCCCTTCCATTCCCTGGCTGATTCCCCATCAAGAATGCTATACTTCTGCATCACCAACTGTAGCGAACTGTAGCGAACTGTAGCGAACTTTCTGTCGCGAAATTGTAGCAAAAACTGTCGTAGATTCTGGAGTAGGAGTAGCACACGTGGTTGAATTTGATGCAACAATATTAATCCAGGCCATTAATTTTCTCGTATTATTGGCCATTTTAAACCAAATCTTTTTTAAGCCGATTCTGCGCATTCAGAGTGAACGCCAAGAAGCTGTTGACGGCGCGCGTAAGTCCGCTGAAAGCCGCATGCAAGAGTTAAAATCCATGCGCGAAGGCTATCATCAGAAGCTGGATGCTGCCCGCCAGGAGGCCTTTGAATTGGTCTCCTCCCAAGTGGCTGCAGCCACCCAAGCGCGTGAAGCAGAATTGCGCAATGTCAACGCTGAAATGGAAGCCCGTATGAATGAGGCCAAAGAAGAATTGGCAGGTCAAGAAGCCGGTTTGCGTTCATCGCTTGAAAAAGAAGTGAATCCCCTGGCCGAGTTGATTCTGGCCCAGTTGCTGGGTTTATCTGAACCCGAGAGCAAACAAGAAGTGAGCGTCGGATAATGTTAAATCTCATCGTTGCTTCGGTTCTCAATTTTGGTATTTTGGTTTTCTTGCTGTTTAAATTTGTGGTTCCCAAAATTTCTGAGGCCATGGATAAAAAACAACAGGGAATCATTCATTCTGTAGAAGAGGCCGAAAAAAACCTGGCAGATATCAACCAGGAATTGGAATCCCATAAACGCCAAATGGCTGTGGTTGAGCAAGAAATTGCCTCGATTCGCCAAGAGGCTGAAGCCCGTGGCATCGCCGCTGCGAGCAAAATTGAAACAGATACTGTCCGCGAGATTGAGGCTTTGCGCGTCCGCATGGAGCGCCAGATTGAGCAGGAATTTCACAATCTCAAACTGCGTCTCAAAGCTGATTTGGTCAATCAGGTCATGGCCACCGCCCAAGAAATGGCAAGCCAACGTCTCGACCAAAAGGGCCATTCCGCTTTGGTGGAAGATTTTGCCTTCTCTCTCAAAGACTTCAAGGAGTTTAAATCATGAAGCAAAAAGTCATTGCTGAGCGCTATGCCGCAGCGCTGTTTGGCCTGGCCCACGACTTAAATAAAGCGGATGAATTTGGCGCCACATTGCACAGTGTGTGTGACTTGGTCAATTCAAATCCCGATTTGAAACGCATCTTACAGCATCCTGTGATTAAAAAAAACGACAAACGTTCAACTTTCACACAGCTGTTTGAAGCCAAAATCCCAGCTGAAATGCTGAATTTTCTCTACCTGTTGGTAGACAAAAAACGTGAAAATTATCTGAGTGAAATTGCCGCTGAATACCAGCGCTTGCTTAATCAGCTGCACAAAAAAGTAGTCACAGAAGTGGTTACAGCAGTTCCCTTGGTTAAGAAGACAGAGGTCTTGCTCAAACAGGAACTTGAAGATTATCTCGGTCAGTCCGTGGAAATGCGCTGTGAAACAGATCCGTCCCTCTTGGGCGGTGTGCGCATCAAAATTGGCGATCGCATGATCGACGGCTCACTCAAAACCCAATTGGCTGGACTGGCCCAATCTCTGGTCTAGTTTAAATCTAGCCAAATCTAGCCAAGTCTAGCAATAGCAGCAACGAAACGAACAATAAGGAGACCTTATGCTGAGCATTCAACCCGATGAAATTACCAGTATTCTCAAAGAACAAATCAAAAAATATGAACGTGAACTGACCGATACCTCTACCGGTACCGTCCTGAGCGTCGGTGACGGGATTGCCCGTATCTATGGCCTGGAACAAGCCAAAGCCGGTGAACTTCTCGATTTCGGCAACGGCATCGTGGGCATGGTATTCAACCTGGAAGAGGACAGCGTAGGTGCTGTTATCTTTGGCAATGGCCGCACAATCAAAGAAGGGGACACCGTTAAAACCACCGGTCGCGTGGTTGAGGTTCCCGTCGGTGAAGCGCTGCTCGGCCGCGTGGTCGACCCGCTTGGCAACCCCCTCGACGGCAAAGGCCCGATTGCTGCCAGCGGTACCCGCTTGGTCGAATCCCCTGCTCCCGGTATTATTCAACGCAAATCCGTTCACGAGCCCCTGCAGACCGGTCTGACCGCCATTGACGCCATGACCCCGATTGGCCGTGGCCAGCGCGAATTGATCATCGGTGACCGCCAAACCGGTAAAACCTCCGTGGCGATCGATGCGATCCTCAACCAAAAAGGCCAGAACTGTCTCTGCGTCTATGTTGCTATCGGTCAGAAAGCCTCGACTGTGGCCAACGTGGTCAAAACCCTCGAAGATCACGATGCTCTGTCGTATACCATCGTCGTCTCTGCTCCTGCCAATGCCGCACCCGCCCTGCAATTCTTGGCTCCTTATGCCGGTTGCGCCATGGGTGAGTACTTCATGTACAAAGGTCAGCACGTTTTGGCGGTCTATGATGACTTGACCAAACAGGCCTGGGCCTACCGCGAAATGTCGCTGCTGATGCGCCGTCCTCCCGGCCGTGAGGCTTATCCTGGCGACGTTTTCTATCTGCACTCCCGCTTGCTGGAGCGCGCAGCCAAATTGAGCGATGCCATGGGTGCCGGTTCGCTGACGGCCCTGCCGATTGTCGAAACCCAAGCCAACGACGTTACCGCTTACATTCCCACCAACGTCATCTCAATTACCGATGGTCAGATCTTCTTGGAAACCGACCTCTTCAACGCCGGTGTCCGCCCCGCGATCAACTCAGGGATCTCCGTTTCCCGCGTGGGTGGCGCAGCCCAGACCAAAGCCATGAAGAAAATCGCAGGGAAGATGCGTTTGGAATTGGCCCAGTTCCGTGAATTGGCCGCTTTCTCTCAGTTCGCCTCTGACCTCGACAAAGCCACCCAAGATCAGTTGGCCCGCGGTCAACGCCTGACAGAAACCCTGAAACAGCCTGTGAATGCACCCTTCTCTTTGGGCAAGATGATTGTTCAGATTTATATGGTCACCTCGGGTCTGGTTGATGACGTCGATGTCAAACAGCTGCTGCGCTTCCGCAAAGAGTTGTTGAGCTACCTTGAAACCTCACATCCAGATATTGAAGCGACGATCTCTGAAACCGGCTTATTGACCGATGAGACCGAAGCCAAGATCAAAAAAGTGGTGGGTGCTTTCAAGGAAAGCGTCTTCAAGAAATAGGTAAAGACCATGCCCAGTACACGCGACATACGCAACCGGATTAAAAGTCTTAAAGGGACACAGCAGATCACCAAAGCCATGAAAATGGTTGCGGCTGCCAAGGTCAAACGCGCTCAAGAGCGGGTTTTGGCCACACGTCCCTATGCCCAGAAGCTCAAAGAGATCTTTCAGAGCGTCGCCCATAAAATGGCCGAAGAAGATCTCCATGAGCCCCTGCTGGAACAGCGCGAAGTCAAAAACGTTGGGTTTTTGATTCTCACTGCAGACAAAGGTCTGTGTGGTGGCTATAACTCCAATATGCTGCGCTTTGCCGTGCAGGAGATGTCGGACGTTTCTGCTGCTGGCCAGACCCCCAAGGCCTGGTTGGTTGGCAATAAAGCCATTACCTTCTTCCGCCGGGGTGAAGTTGAGAGCTTGGGGCGCTACAGCCATTTGCCCCCTGTTCCAACCTATACCGAAGCTGAGATGCTGGTCGAAGCAGTGACCACTGCTTTTATTGAGAAAAAAGTCGACAAAGTGGTTTTGCTCTACACCCACTTTTCATCGATGTTGTCTTACCAGCCTACAGCCATGGAGCTCTTGCCGATTGTGCCGCCTGAGGATTTGCCGCAGGTGAAAGGCGATTATATCTACGAGCCCGATCCACTGACCCTGCTCCAGAGTGTCTTGCCCCGCTACGTCGGACGCCAGATCTACAGAGCGCTCTTAGAAAGTGCGGCCAGTGAATTGGCTGCCCGTATGACAGCCATGGATGCGGCGACCAAAAACGCCGACGATCTGTTGGCAGACCTGACCATGTTGTACAACAAAGTACGTCAGGCCTATATCACCAAAGAAATTCTCGAAGTGGTGGGCGGCGCTGAAGCCCTCTCCCAGTAAAACGAAGCAAAAAGGATAAAAAGTGATGACAGATACCGCAGTCAAAACTGAAAGAGTTGGAACCATCTCTCAAATTATGGGTCCCGTTATCGACGTGTATTTTGCCGAGGGCGACCTGCCCGAAATCTATTCCGCTCTGAAGATTGAGCGCGAGGGCGGCGAGATTGTGATTACCGAAGTTCAGCAACATCTGGGAGACAACAGTGTCCGCACCGTTGCTATGGCTTCCACCGATGGCCTGCAGCGCGGCACCCGCGTCGTTGACACGGGCAGCCCCATTTCTGTGCCCGTTGGTGACGCCACTCTGGGCCGAATCATGAACGTGGTGGGCGCTCCCGTGGATGAAGCGGGCCCCATTTCTGCTGTGACCACCTCCTCGATTCACCGCGATGCCCCTGAAATGGTGGACCTGACCGTGGAACCCGAAGTCTTTGAAACGGGCATCAAGGTTATTGATTTGCTCGCGCCTTATCCCAAAGGCGGCAAAATCGGTCTCTTCGGTGGTGCCGGTGTCGGCAAAACCGTCTTGATTCAGGAGCTGATTCACAATATCGCCAAACAGCACGGCGGCGTGTCTGTCTTTGCGGGCGTCGGTGAACGCACCCGTGAAGGAAACGATCTTTACCACGAATTTAAAGACTCCAACGTTCTCGACAAAGTGGCACTGGTTTATGGCCAGATGAACGAACCTCCCGGAGCCCGTATGCGTGTGGCTCTGAGTGGTCTGACCGTGGCTGAGTATTTCCGTGATGTGCAAAACCAAGACGTATTGCTCTTCGTGGACAATATCTTCCGCTTTACCCAGGCTGGCTCTGAAGTATCTGCGCTGCTGGGCCGTATGCCCTCAGCGGTAGGTTATCAGCCCACCTTGGCCACCGAGATGGGTGCCTTGCAAGAGCGCATCACCTCGACCAAGTCTGGTTCGATCACCTCGATTCAGGCCGTTTACGTGCCTGCAGATGACTTGACCGACCCCGCCCCTGCGACCACCTTTGCTCACTTGGGCGCCACCACCGTTTTGTCGCGTAAGATTTCCGAGTTGGGGATTTACCCCGCTGTGGATCCCCTGGACTCTTCTTCTCAGATTCTCAAAGCTGAGGTTTTGGGCGAAGAGCATTACAACACGGCCCGGGGTGTTCAGCAGGTGCTGCAACGTTACAAAGAGCTGCAAGACATCATCGCCATTTTGGGGATGGAAGAACTCTCTGAAGAAGACAAAATGAGTGTGTCTCGCGCCCGCAAATTGCAGAAATTCCTCAGCCAACCCTTTCACGTGGCCGAAATTTTTACAGGTTTCCCCGGTGCCTACGTCAAACTCGAAGACACCGTGCGCAGCTTCCGCGAAATTCTCGATGGCAAACACGATGACCTGCCTGAGCAGGCTTTTTACATGGTCGGAACCATTGAAGAAGCCCGTGAAAAAGCCAAGTCTCTGTAAGGCGGTTTAAAATGTCCAAACGCGAAATCCAACTGGACGTGGTCAGCCCTTCGGGCACCATTTTCAGCTCTCCGGTGGAATTTCTCTCAATCATGGGCCCCGATGGCTCGATTGGGATTCTGCCCGGCCACGTGCCTGTGTTTATGAAAATAGACTTTGGCTTTGTGGAATACCAGCACGCAGGCCAGCGTGACTTTATCACGACCATGGGCGGGATTTTGGAATACCACCACAATCACGCCACAATCTTGACCGAAAGTGCTGAGTTGGCGACAGATATTGACGAATTCAGAGCCAAAGAGTCCATGAAAAAGGCCCAGGCCCGCATGAGCGAAAAAGCCGGTGAAAAGGCTTTGGCCTCTGCGGATTCGCTGGCCGATCTGCAGCGTGCTGCCACCCGTTTGCGGGTGGTGGAATTGCTCAAAAATCGCCAGAATCGCCGTCGCATCTAATGAAATTTTGGGCCAGCCTGATTTCTTTCAGTCTGGTTTGGGGGAGTACCCTTCCGGCTTTCAGCCAGTTGGGTACTCCTTTTTCAATGGATAGTTTTAAGCCCTTTTTGGCCCGACGTTACAACACCCTTTTGGGCTTTCAGGGCCGTCCGGTCTCGCTCGAAGATCCCCATCTTTACCTCTATGGCAGCGAAGGCCAAGCTGCCCAACTGGTTGCCAGTGTGGAGTTTGGCTTGAATGGCAAAACGATTGAATCGGCGCTGCTCAAATTGCATCAGCCCTACGACAAATTGGGGTATCGCGAAACCCAAGAACTCAATTGGTTTTTGGTTATCGCCACCCGCAGCCAAGTCACTCCCAAACATGTCAAACAGGCCTTTGCCAAACGCAAGGCCTGTCATGGGTCTGAATTTAGGTTGGATACAGGCCCCGCTCAATATCTCACGGTCTACTCTGATTACCAGAGCACGTATATTCGGGTTTCTCAGCGTGGCGCGCTCAAGGCCCCCCTGCTCAGCCGCTGCCCCTGAATTGCAATTTTCTGCGCAAAGCTCCCAGAAGCAGACCAGAAGCAGACCAGAAGCAGATGTGTTTGAAAGGGTTTTCCCCAGGAAACAGAGGGAGAGCCGGGCCGCTAGAAAATTAAGAGTTTTGTGAAGGAAGCAGCCCAATAGCCCTCTGTTTGCTGAGGAAACAGCTAACACAGCGAAGCAGAGGGAGAGCCCTGGCACTGGAAAGTAACCAGCTTTGAAGGAAGCACCTGGATAGCCCTCTGTTTGGCTGCGGTCAGAGAAAGTCTGAAACAATCCGGTCGGTGTCCCAAGGCGTAATGCCTTGATCCAGCGAAAAAATCGTATCCGCCTCTTCGCGATTGTACACCCGGCTGCCGCGTGCGTCAATCTGCAATTCAAGCAATTGGTAGAGCGAGGGCTTTTGCAATTGGGTCATGGCTTGGCAGAGCAGCGACAGGCTGGAGCGGTTGCCGTGCACGTGATTGGCATGGTTGGGGTTCTTTTTGAGGGCCAGATCGGTCCAGATCATCTGCTGGGTTTCCAAATCCAAGATCAGCGGAATGGCGATCTGGGTATTGGCGCTGAGGTCAAATTTATTCAAGACTGTGCGTGGTTCGTAGATCTCGCCACTGTTGGGAAATTGGCGCTGCATCACACCTGCAAAACACTCAGGTAAATCACAATAGGGCTGTTCGGTAAACGAGCTGACCACCATCAATAGGTAGCGGCTGCCACTGCTTAAAAAAGTGGGAATGTGGATGTCGATGAACTCCGATGCGCCCTCGGGCGCAGAGGTAATATCTCCGCTGTGGCAGCCGCCTATCTCTTTCAGATTGTAATAGGCCAGGGTGCTTTTGTATTCAAAGTTGGCATTCAGGCTCAGGGCGCTGAGATCCAAATCTGTGCGGCTGATACCGTCTTTCCACCAGATAAAAAAGCGAACGGTCTCGCCGACGCCCAATTCCACCCGGCTGCCCCGTGCCACGGTGCGTAGGGCTTTGGAAGCCGAACGCAGGGCAAAAGGCACCTTAAAGGCCTTCAACGCCGTGTCCAAATAGACCTTGCCCAGGGGCGTGCGCAAGCCATATTGTTTGACCAGTGCCTGTTTACAGCTGGTGATAACCGCCTCGCAAACAGCATCAGCCAAAGGCGGCAGGGTATTGTCGATGGCCTGCAATTTGGCCACCTCACCTTTGGGAAAAAAGACCCGCAAATCAGAGGGTTCTAAGCGGCCCTGAAAATAGGCCATGACCTGTAATAACAGCGGGCTCGGCAAGCCATTTGCCAACTGCGCAAAGGGGCCCAAGACACTTTCTGCTTGGGTGCTCAGGCGCAATAAATGGTCCAGACGGCGGGCAAATTCTCCGGGCCGGGTCTGCAAAAGCACCAGGGCAGTGGATATCTCGCGTTCAGCCAAAGCCATTTCGACAGAGCGCCCAAAGGTCGGCAATTTTTGACCTTGGCGCAGGGCCTTAAAGGCTTCAAATGCTTTGGGAAAGCGGGTTTTGTACTCGCCTGGATGCAGGCGCTCGGCCAGCCGTTTAAAGGGCTCTGGGCGTTTTTGCAGGGCCTCAGCCAGGTCTTCCATGCGCTCCAATTGGCCCAAGAGCAAGCGGCGGATGGGCTTGGAAAAGCTCACAAAGCGGGTGTTTTCAGCCAGACTGACATCGCCATTGGAGAGAGCGGTGGCCAGACGCAAGACATCGGTTCCGTTTTTGAGATAGTTTGCCGCCAAGTCCGTTTGCCAGTTTGTTTGCGCGTTTGTTTGCCCATCTGTTTTTTTGAGGTGTTGCAGCAGGGCGGCCAGCAGCAAAGCTGCATTTTCGCGTTGCGGCAAATGGGCTTCGAGATAGGGCACAATACCCTCTCCCCGGCTGGCGACGAACCAGGCCAGGTATTTTTTGTCTTCGGGGCTGAGGGCCATGCGGGCCAGTTGCAGGCGCTTAAAGATCAACATAAAATCTGCGTTATCCCCCAAATCTATCTGTTTAAGTGGGGTTTCGTCTTGCAGGGCTGGGCGTTGGGCTTTTTCGTAGTGGGGCAGAATGCGTTTGCCAATGGCGTCGCCCCAATAATGCAGCAGGGCATTGAGCTGCAATTCCCATTTGGGCATATTCATGACCTGTTCCGGGAAATTGGGGTACATCGGGTTAAAGTTTTTATGGGCCCCCACCATTTGCTTGAGCAAGGGGATCAGCTCAAAGTAAAATTCTTTGAGCTCTGGCTCTGAGAGGGTTAAAACCCGTTCAGCCAGGGCTGGAGAGAGCACAAAGCCCAGGCTCTCGATATTCTTCTGCAGCCCGACCAGGTACTGACCCGGTAAGGGCAAAGCCCCCTGGCCTGGAGCCAGCATGAGCTTAGACGCTTTGTGAAGATAGAGGGCATTGTCCACCCAGGTTTGGGCTTTTGTTTTGCCAATTTGGGCCCCACCCAGCAGCAAGACTCTGACCAGATCCGCGTTTCCGCTGCGTTGTGCCAATGCCAAACAGGACTGGCCAGGGGGCAAACAACTGTCTGGGTCTTGAATGCCTTTTAAAAGCCATTCAGTCAGTTGTAAATTGCCTTTTTCCAAGGCTTTGGCCAGCGCTGTCTGGCCTTGCAAATTGCGCAATTGTGGATCTGCGCCATTTTTAAGCAACCATTGGATACTGGCGCTCCAATTGGCTTCGATCGCCATCATCAGCACGGTGTCTCCCTGTGAATTCTGGGCATTGAGGTCGATTCCCCGCGCTTGAAAGAGCTTTAAGATCGGCTCATAACCGTAAGGCAAGGCCAGTAAAAGAGGGTGCCCTGGATTAAGTGGTCCGGCTAAATCTTCGTCTTGCAGCAGGTGTGCGGTCATGTTTGGCCGGTAATATTGGAGTGCCATTTTCAGGCATTCTCTGTGTATTTTGGGGGTGTCATGTCGGCTTAAGGCACGTAAATATTCAAAGACCTCTGGGCTGTCCGAAATCACCGACAAAACCAAGGCATTTTGGCCCTGGGCTGATTTTTTATCGGGGTCGGCCCCTGCCGCGATCAGACCTTTGAGCATGACCAAATCACCCAACCGGGCTGCCTGCTGCAAAGGGGTGACGCCATATTGATTGCGCCGATTTAAGTAAAGTCCATCGCCAATTAAAATCTCCAGCAGGGGCAAGCTGGAATGGCCGGCTGCAAGGTGTAAAGGGGTGTCGCCCCAATTGTTTTTGAGTTGGTGTTTGGCGCCATTGTTGAGTAAAAACAGGGCAATTTCACTTTGGCGGTTGCGCAGGGCTTTAAACAGTGGGGTCTCTTCGTAAGTGGGATTGTCTATCCCGTTGATGTCGGCCCCGGCTGCCAGCAGTTCTTTGACCATTTCCAAATTGCCATAGCTGGCCGCCCAGTGCAGGGCCGGGGTTTGCGAGGGGTGGGGACGGTTGGGATCGGCCCCGGCTGCCAGCAGTTCTTTGACTTTTTCAAGCTGTTTTTGCAAAATCGCGTGATACAGGGCTTCGTTTAAATCGGGGGGTGTTTCAGACATGAAGAGACCTCTAGCATTGGGGTGGGTGTCTCTTGATTATACTGCAATTAGAGGATGTTATTGGCTTTGCAGGAGTTGAATCAGTTCTGTTCTTCCTGCCTCACGGGCATAATCGAGTACAGCCGGTTAGGTTGGCTCCATGATATAGAGTAACAGTCCAACTAATTTCAAATAACTTTTCAGCAGGTTTTCATCAAGCTTACTTCTCGATTAATACCTATTTTTATTGCATACTTGAAAACTAAAATAAATCTGGTCCTTTTAAAGAAGGATTCCTATGATTTTTATGAGAATCACGAGAAGCTTTTATTACGTATCTATGTTCATGTATAGATGGAATCCAGATAAAAGAGGCAAGCCTGTTTTTACAATCAGGGTCAGTTTCAAAAAAATTATCTATTTCCTCATAAAATATTTGAAGAGGCATTGATGCTCTGAGCTCTTTTATAGTCTGAATCGTTTGTAGTTTTAAGGTTTCTGAATTCTTAAATGATTCTAAACTTAAAAGAAGGAGCTGTCTCCATTCCGGAGAAATAATAATGTTCATTTAAAGACTACCTGTAGTTTTGGAGGTTTTTGCATAGGTAAATAGAAAGGGCGTATTCTGAAAGGTGTTCAAGCATCTCAGAATGTACACTCTATGGATATTTTACACGATTTTGTGCTGAAGTTTGGGTCCGCTTTTACGCTCCCAGCATTCGGTAAATTTGTGAGGCTGTTACACAGGGTTTTATGCACATGCCCCAAAGCACTAACAGAGTTGAACAGTCATCGTCCCTAAGATTCGTATTTCTGCGGTACCCCCCTGTACCCGAGGGTTGTAAACTTATCTAACATAGTTTATGCCAGATGAAAAACGTAAGATTCACAAATCCTAATGTGGTTTTATAACTTCTTGAGAAAAATTGATTTTTGTTTATTTATTTCACCGGCTGAAATCTTGTCATCTACTATGCTTGCAATAAAGTAAGTCCTAGTCCCGTATTTATCAGTGACAGATTCCTCTACAACTTTATGTCCTGCAAAATATTGGTCTAATGCTTGTTTTAAAGCTATTGCCTGAAGAACATCTGCCGGTTTTTGATAAGATAATGTAATCTTCCAAAGAATATTGTCCGAAGTAAAGTCCAGATATACTTGTAGAAATTGTTTGTCAATCAGATCTGTTCCCGAGCAATTTTTTTCGATGTCAGATTGAAAGATGCCCTCATTGAATAGCATGTTTATTAAGCTATCAATGGATTTGTCGCTATAAAGCGCGGAGAATTCTTTCTTGTTTTTAGCTGCAAGTTGGTCTACACACAAATACTTTGTGGCAGCATCCTTACTCATCCCCGTTTTTAATCCATAATAGTTATTAATTTTTGCAGAAACACTCATAGGAGATATAAGTAAAAAAGAAAGGGCCGAAAAAAAAGCTAAAATTGGTTTATTCATGTCTATACTTTCTATTAATAATTTTAAATATTATAAAATTGATTATTTTTATGTGGTTCGGAAGCTGAAAAAATCAGCCATTCCAAACATCTATAACAATAAGAATTAAAACAGCACTCCAACCTAGTTTTTTGTGAACTAGAGTCATCCGGAAAATAAATTTCAAAATCCCGAAAAGCAATGTTATCAAGGTTTAAGGGCAGACAAACACCCTCAAAAAGAGATTAAGCTCATCAGTCCCATCAGTAAAGGGGGTTCCAATGAATACAGTAACTCTGAATCAGGATAGCCGAAAAAAGGTCAAACGTGAAATGAAACATGTCCAGATCAAGGGTGACATGAGATATTATAACCGTCTTCAAGCCTTTTTATTGCTGGATTTACGTCTATCTTTGGCAGAAGTCGCAGATTACCGGAGACACACCCTGCGAACTCTTTATTCCTGGCTGCAACTGTTCATCACAAAAGGCTTAAACTCCAAATCTCCCAAAGGCCGAAAAGCCAAGCTAAGCAAACGCCAGAAGCAAGAGCTGAAGAGAAAGATTGTGGCTGGGCCTGAAGCGAATGGATACCCTATCAGGACGCTGGACGGCGGCCATGATTCAAAACCTTATTCTCCAGCACTGGGGAAAAGAATATGCCATCAAATACATAGCTGAATTCTTGAACCGTTTTGGTTAGAACCATAAAAAAATGAAACTCTTCACCCACAGAGAAGACCTTGCCTCCAGAGAAAAATGGAAAAATGCGACCTGGCCTGAACTGGTCAGAAAAGCCCAAGAAGAAGGTGCTGTCATCCTTTACGAAGATGAGAGCACCTAGCGGTGCTGTCGCCATCAGCAATGCTTGTAAGCTCGCCTACGGCTGCCGCTCAGAATGTGGTCTCGTAATGCCTATTCCTGGGGAGAAAAAGGCATTACGCTGAAAGAAACTGCCTACATGAACAACAAGCTTTAGAAGGCTTTCGGTGCTCTGGAGCTGAACTCGGGCCGGTTTATCTTCCGACAAATAGAGTCCTTAAAAAACAGAATTTACTAAATTTCTTAAATATTTTTTAAATATCTACATTTGAAAGATTTATATGGTAATATATAGTTTTTATTCGTTCAAATGTCATGTTTTTCGATATTTTATGATAAATAATAGACATATTGAGTTTGTCGGATTACCTATTTACATCCCTCAGCTCAATCTGATTGAAAAACTCTGGAAACAGATCAAACAAGAACGGCTCCATAATCGTTTTTTTGATTCTGAGAAAACCTTTCGCAAGGAATTAATCAAGGCAATGAGACTGTTTCAAGACAAACCATCACGGGTTGACGGCTTTCTCAAGAAATTGAGGTGCAGAGCTTTGCTTTTCAAAACAACAATTAGGACGAAAGGATTGCTATTAAACGATTTGAGTCGCTGAAAATCTTTTCCTGGAAAATTCTAGATGCAAGGTTCCCTTACCCAATCTTTCTTGAACTGCGCTATAGTGATCCCAGAGATCCGAAAGAGACATCTAGAGGTATAACGTATTATGAAAAAAACAGTATTAACCGCAATCACTGCAACTGCCCTGATGGCAGCCATGCAACCCGCTTTTGCCGACCACCATCAAGGTGGCGGTCAACACCAAGGCGGTGGCCAACACCAGGGAATGGGTGGCCACAGCAAAATGTCTGCTGAAGAAATGATGGATGGCAAGGCCTATGCTGAGCGCTCCCTCGATCTGATGCAAGCAGGCAATATGATGGTCGAAGAAGGTGCCAAGAAAAAAGATCACAAAATGATGATGACCGGCGCCAAGATCCTCAAAAAAGGCATGCACATGCACCACATGAGCATGAAAGGCATGAAAATGATGATGCATGAAATGAAACACAAAGTCATGCACGCCAAAGTCGGAGACAGCCAAATGTCCGACAAAGAAGTGGCCGACATGGAAAAAATGATGAAAGACATCAAAGCCACCCATGACGGTTATATGAACACCTGTCACAAAGAAATGGCCTTGATTCCCAAATCTGCGCACTCCTTGCTGCAAGCTGGCAATGAGGCCATTCTCAAAGGCATGAAAGAAAATAACCCCGAGATGGTGATCATGGGTTCCGACATGATGGAAATGGGCATGGCCCTGAACCACCCCTACGGCATGGATGAAGGCGATGGCCACGGCGCTATGCAAATGGAAAAACGCGTCGAAATCAAAATGCACCACTGATTCAGCCTCTGAATCAAAATTCGACTTAAAACAAAGCCCCTGCGAAAAAGCAGGGGCTTTTCATTTGACCTGAGGCCCATCAGTCGCCAATGGTGATGTCTTTAAAGCTGGTTCCGTCCCACGTCCAGGCCATGGCCCCTTTGCCCCAAAAGTGCAGAGCCAATGTTTCGTGGGTTGTGATAAATTCTTTTTTGGTTTCAAAATTGTACATTTTGCTGCCTGCGGGGTAACGCCAGAGCGAGGCTCCCGACCACGTGCGCAAATGGGCGGGGGCCGTCTGGTCCAAAACCAGTGGCAGATATTGGCTGGCATTTTGGCCTGGATTTTGGCTGGTTTTTTGGCGACTCAGGATCAGAATGGTCTCGCGGCTGCCCTCTTTGCCTGCGGGGTGGCGAATTTGCAGGGCGTGGTCCTCTGTACCATTGCCATCAAAATCGCCCTTGATCCAAAACGGCGTAAAAGGCGGTTTTTCTTGCCAATAATGTTCTTGGCCAATGGCACTGAGGCCTTTGGGAAAATACCAGCCGGGATAGTGTTTGTTGAGCAAAGCCTGCAACTCTGGCGGCACTTGTTTTTGCAAAGCCTCGCTGTAGTGCCCCACTTCAATGGCCAATAATTCTACATCGGGCCAAGGCACACGGGCCGATTCGAGTTTTTGGGTCAGGTTTTCCATGGCTTTGAGATCTGAACCCGTGATCAGCAGCCGCCCATCGGTAATGACCGACATGACCTGGGGGGCGATTAAAAGCTGATCATTTAAATACAGCCCCATTTTTTGTTTGAGCAGCCCCACACTCAAACGGGCCAGAATCTGGCTGCCATTGTGATCCAATTGGATTTCGACACCGGGTTCGGGTTGCTTTTTGAGGGTAACTTTGAGCAGTTGAGAGCCGTTTAGGCCTGTGGGGGCCCAGAGGTCTTGGGTGCCTTTCATCGGCTGGCGTATTTCAAAGCTCGTTTTTTGTGTGCGCTTGGCCAAGACCTGTTGCAATGGGTAATTTTCGCTGAGGCACAGCAGCAGATGATCTGGCTCTGGGTGAGGCAAAATCTGGGGTTCGTCTTGCTCCAGGCCCAGCGCCTGATGTTCCTGAGACAGGCGTTCTAGAAATTGCTGGCGCAGGGTTGGCTGGCCATCGGGAGAAGGGGCCTTGAGTTGCCACTCGGTCAGCAGCCCCAAACAGGCTGGTTGTGCTGATGCTGAAAAACACACACTGAGATAGGTCAGGCCAGACAAAAGCCATGTATTTTTTTTCATCGCTGTGCGGGGGGTGGGCTGACCTTGGGAGCCGGTGATGCCGGTGCTGCCGGGGAAGCGGGCGGCAGATATTTGGGAAATTGGGGTTTGGCTGTGGGGGGGGCAAACCACTGTGGCATTTTGCCCAGATCCCCTGGGTTAAAATCTTTGTCGACAGCCATAATGCTGATCACGCGATGGCCAATCACCCGGTACATCACACGTGCGCCATCGCTGTAATACCAAGTCAGACCGAGGCTGTTGCCCGAGGCATTGCTGTGGCTGCGGCGCATGATCGCATCGCGGATTTTATTGGCCTGCGCAAAGGTCCAAGGGCTGGCATCGGCACTCCAGAATTCTTTGCTGATCTTGCCTTCGGCATTGGCAAAAAAATGGACCTGAATCGGTCGCATTTCTTTGCGCAATTCGGCAAAACTTTTAAATTTGGCTTCGTGGACCAAGTCATAGCGCCGGGGTTTGTGGAAATACGTGCGCATCATGAGATAATCTTCGCCCAGAATGGCCAAGGCTGGCTGCGCCTGGAGCCACATCGAAGCGCAAAGAACAGTATAAAGAACAGCGGTAAGACCGCTCAAAACAGATTTCATGCCTTTCATTGTAGCAGAAACCGGAGCGGGGTCTGTGGGTGTTATCATGGTAAGAACGCCCGTTTTTTGAATGGGTTGAAGCAATTAAATCGCCAGAGAAAGCCTGAGAGAGTAAGTGTAAGCACCCATGATAAAACTGACACGCCTATTGGTTCTGAGTATTTTGATCGCTGCCGCAGGGAGCGTGGGCAGTCTGCCAGCACAGGCAGCCCCGAGCACACCGTCGGCTGTGACGACGTCTTCTCTGTTGCAATCGGCGGATCAGGCCCTCAAGGCCAGTCAATGGCAAAAAGCCTTGGAACTCAGCCAAAAGGCCGTCAAACAGGCTCCCAAAGATCCCGAAGTCTATGTGCGCCTGGGGCGGGCCTATGGCGGTCTGAATCAATTTGACAAGGCCCTGGCCCAGTTCAACCAAGCACTTAAACTCAAACCCAGCCATGCCGCCGCGCTCAATGGCCGAGCCAAGGTACAAATGGTCTGGCGCAAGCTGGACTTGGCCCACGAAGATCTGACTCAGGCCCTCAAAGCCGATCCCAATTATGGCGATGCCTACCTTACCCGTGGCCTGTTGCGGATCATCCTCAAACAGAACGAAGGTGCCCTGGAAGATTTGACCCAGGCCCTCAAACGCGATCCCAAAAACCCAGAAATTCTGACGGCCCGTGGCATTTATTATTATACCCGTGGGCAATACCCGGCCAGCCAAGCAGATTTTAAGCAGGCCCTGCAGTTCAAACCGGCAACCCCTCAAGAGTATGCCCGGATTTACAATTATCTCGGCGTGATTGACTATACCCAGGATCGTTATGCTGAGGCCTTGGCCCATTTTGAACAGGCGATCAAATACCAACCGAATCTGGCCGATGCCTACAACAATCAGGGCTTGGTCTATGCCGCTCAAAACCAGCCGACCAAAGCGTTGGAGCGCTTTCAAGCCTCTCTCAAACACCAAGACAGTCCCAATCCCTATACCAATATGGGCGACCTCTATGCCGCCCAGGGGGATTTTGAAAAGGCCCTGGCCGCGTATAGCCAAGCCCTGAGCGTCAAAAGTCCCGTTTCGACAGATTTTCCGCTGATCAGCCAAGCGGCGATTCTCAACAGCCGGGGCCGCCTCTACCTCGAAGTGCGTGAGCCCGTTAAAGCCCTCGCGGATTTTGAACTGGCCCTCAAATTGGAGCCCCAGCGTGCCGAAAGTCAGAATTTGCGTGGCATCGCCCTGAATCAAATGGGCAAATCTGATCAGGCGCTGCAGGCCTTTGACCAGGCGATTGTGCTGCAGCCAAATTTTCTCGATGCCTATGGCAATCGTGGCTTGACCCATGCCCAACTCAAAAATTTTCCCCAGGCCCTGGCAGATTTTGAGTGGATTACAAAAATGGCACCGGGTAATGCCTCTGCCCATTTTTATATCGGCCAGATTCATGAAAACCAGGGACAGCCTGACAAAGCCATTGCCGCTTATACTGCCACCATCAAGGCCGACAATCAATTTTTGCAGGCCTTTAAAGCGCGGGCGGTTTTGGCGATCCAGAGTAAACAATACGAGATCGCGCTGGGGGATGCCACGCGCATTCTCGAACTCGATCCACGGGTTCTGGCTGCCCATGTGATGCGTGGAGATATTTACAATTGGACGGGGCGGCATGAAGAGGCCTTGGCCGAATATGCAACGGTGCTCAAGGCCTTTCCCGACTCGCCAGATATTCTCAGCTCGCGCGCAGAGGTCTATCTGAACCAGAAAAAATACGATCTGGCCCAGACCGACCTGGAAAAAGCCCTGAGTTTGCAGGCAGACTATGGCCCCGCTTGGTACCAATTGGGCCAGATTCAGACCCAAGCGGGCAAAGGCGCAGAGGCCAAACAGAGCTTTCAAAAGGCCTGTCAGCTCAAAGTCGAAGCGGCTTGCGCCTTGGCCCAGAATTAACCAGCTTTGGAAACCAAGACACCAGAGGTTTCCTGCCGTTTTACATCTCGTCTTCGTCGGCTTCGTTGACATCTGCTTCGGACTGTTGTGGTTGCTTGGGCGGGTTGACGGATACATTCAGTGGGTTTTCTTTGCCAGAATGGATAACGGGAGGGGAGCTAGGTGGGTGATTGGCATTTACCGGCCGGTTGGGCTGCTCCGTTTTGGGCTGCTCTGTTTGCTCAAGGGTTTGTTCTTCCTCTCCACCGTTTTGCTCTTCTTCAAGGTTGATTTCCTCGACCTGTTTGGGGTGCGGGGGCATTTCGATCTGTTTGGGGTGTTGGGGAAGCCGGGGTGGCTCATTAGAGCTCGCCATTTCGGCATTTCCTACTTCTGTTGAGACGGGTTGAGAGGGCTCTTTGACCGTCAAGGAAGGCGATTCTTCGGTTTCCTTGCCATCGTTTTGCTCTTCTTCAAGGTCGATTTCCTCGACATGGGGATGCTGGGGCATTTGGACCTGTTTGGGGTGCTCAGGAAACGAGGGGGGTTCAGCAGAGCTTGCCTTTTCGGCATCTCCTATAAATGTGCTCTCAAAGAGCTTAAAATTTTTCTGAAGTTTTTCGCCGCTGATCTCATTCAGACCCGATTCCACTTGTCCACGTATCTCTTGTCCCAATTCAGGTTCGCGGGATGTCTGTTTTTCAAACATGGCTTTGCGCGCTTGAAATTCAGTTTGACCAATCGAAGACTCCACAGGCTTTTTCTCTGTGTTCTGTGTTTGTTGTGGCTTGACTTGGTTCAAGTTTTGAATTTGCTGTTTGACGAAAGAGCTGTTGATATCACCCATTGCTTTGTCCACCTGAGTTGTGTTTGTTTTTGAGAGCATTTTTATCTCATAAAAATATTAAAACATCTAATGTTAACATTGTCAACATACGGTTGCCATTTTTTTACGTGGTTCTTTTGGGGGCTTTTCTGGGCCTGTTTTCATCCTGTTTTCATCCTGTTCTGGGCCTGCATCTTTCCCTGACTTTCCTGGCCTGTGGCAGAATAGAGTATTCCCCATTTGGAGGCCCCTGTGTTTTATCTGCGTGTAGACAGCCTGTCCAAGGCATACCATGACAAAGTTTTGTTCAAAGACGTGGCCTTTTCGCTCAGCAAAGGCCAGCGGGTGGCGCTGGTGGCCCGCAATGGCACGGGGAAAACCACCCTGATTCGCATTCTGGCTGGCGAAGAACCGGCAGATCAGGGCCGGATTGAATGGGCCCGAGACATTCGCGTTGGATTTTTGCCCCAGGAGCCCGAACTCAACCCCGAGCACACGGTGATGCAGGCGCTTTATGCTTCAGAGCGCCCCGAACTCAGGGCGATTCACGCTTACGAAGTGGCGCTGAAAAGCCAAGACACCGCGCAAATTCAGCGGGCTTATGCCGAGGTGGAACGCCTACATGCCTGGGATTACCAGGTTATGGCCCAGCAGATTCTCTCGCGCCTCAAAATTGATGGCCTGGAACAGCCTGTGGCGGTTTTGTCGGGGGGCCAAAAGCGCCGCATCGCCCTGGCCCAAACCCTGCTCGATGCCCCGGATTTCTTGATTCTGGATGAGCCCACCAACCACCTCGACCTCGACATGATGGAATGGCTGGAGCAGTACCTGACCAGCCAGTCGATGACGCTTTTAATGGTCACCCACGACCGCTATTTTCTCGAAGCGGTCTGCGATGAAATTCTCGAACTCGAACAGGGACAACTCTACCGGGTCAGCGGCGGCTTCAGCGATTATTTGGCGCAAAAATATGCCCGCCTCGAACGCGAATCCCGCGAGACCGAAGTGGCCCGCAACCGCTACCGGCGCGAATTGGCCTGGTTTCGCAAACAGCCGCGCGCGCGGGGCACCAAGTCGCGGGCCCGCTCCGAGGCCTTTCTCTCGCTCCAAGATGAACTGGAATCGGTCTCTGGCGAAGGGGCTTTGAGCCTGGATATTCTCATGCCCCGCCTCGGGGGCAAAATTCTCGAATTGCACCATCTGGCCAAGGCCTTTGGCGATAAAGTGGTTTTAAAAGATTTTAGCCATGACTTCTCCAAAGGCGACCGCATCGGCGTGGTGGGCCCCAATGGCAGCGGCAAAAGTACCTTCCTCAATTTGCTGGTGGGTGAGCAGCCGTTGGATCAGGGCGAAGTCGTGATTGGGGAGACCATTGAATTGGCCTATTACCGCCAGCAGAATATGCATTTTCGCAACGACCAGCGGGTGATTGAGGTGATCAAAGAAATTGCTGAGGTTTTGCCAGTGCGCGGCGGGGGCCAGATCACGGCAGCCCAGATGCTGGAGCGCTTTCTCTTTCCTGCGCCTGTGCATTGGCGCCAAGTCTCAACCCTCAGTGGGGGTGAAAAGCGGCGCTTGTATCTGCTGACTGTACTTTTGCAAAATCCCAATTTCTTGATTCTGGACGAACCCACCAACGATTTGGATATTGCCACGATTGAGGTGCTTGAAGACTTTCTCCAGGACTTCAAAGGCAATTTGCTGGTGGTCTCGCATGACCGCTGGTTTATGGACCGCCTGGTCAATCACCTCTTTGTCTTTGAGGGCGACGGCCAGGTGCTTTATTTCCCTGGCAATTATACCGATTATTGGTTGGCTCAGCAGGAGCAAGAAAAGGCCCTGCGTCAACAGGCCAAAGAAGACAAATCCAAAGAAGACAAGCCGCTTGAGCGCAAGCCACCCCGTGAGAACAAGCCCAAGTTGAGTTACAAGCAGCAAAAAGAGTACGAAGGGCTGGAGCAAGAGCTGGAGCAATTGCAGACGCGCAAACAGCAGATGGAGGCGGAACTGGCCAATCCGGGTGATTTGGGGGCGGGCAGTTTGCAGAAGCTTTCAGCAACCTTTGGGGAGCTTGAAGCTGAGATCGAAAGCAAAGAATTGCGCTGGCTGGAATTGGCGGAGCTGGCTGAAGGATAAGACAGAGAGAAAAAAGCGAGCCAGGGCTATACATCTGCTGCGTCTGCTACTTTCGCCATCCCCCGTTGAAGTCGGAGGAGCTGGACTTGCACCAGCACGGTTTTGCAACCGGCAGATCCCGAAGTAACCTGTCTCTGCGCTGCTCTGTCTGAAGATGAGCATACCATTGGGGTGGGGAAATATTCCAGTGTTTTGGGGTGATTTTTTTTCGAGCCGTGTTGGTGCTAGGGAAAGCCTTTTCCCTTTGGCGAGAGGTGTTTATGTGTCCATGTTTGGGCGTTCATGGGGGTTTCAGAAGCGTGGTTAGTGGCTCCGGTTGGCACAAGGGCCTGACGTTCGGGCCGCCTGCCGCACGCGTCCTGCGTGCAACAGGCTAAGAGTCACCCCGCCTTTGTCCATCCTGGACCGGCGGGGTTCCTGTTGCCCTCTCTTATCAGGCCCTTGGCCAACGGAGGATACTGGCTGAACCTTCATTTTGCGTAAAATAGATAAGTCTGCAAATATTGCTGTTATGGGTAAAAAGTCGAGTCAGATAAACAAATGTAGATGTATTGCATTTAAAACAACTCAATAATTAATAAGAGCCTAAAAGAGGTTTTGAATACAACAGTTTAATTTTCAAGATCCTAGATGTTAAATTTTGTTTAGGCATCAAAAAAACCGTGTTACAATTGACTGGAGCCGTCCTTTTATTGCTCTGTTCGCTAAAAATATCAACCTCAAAATTGTGAGAACATGCATCCAAATCAAGTTTTGGAACAACTCGGCTACACATCTCCTGATTCAGGAGATGCTTGGATAACTGAAGATAAAGCAGATGAGTTTAATTTGCCACTTTGGCGGGTCTTTAAAAAAGAAACCACCGTGGATGTTTGTGGTGCTTACATTTTTCGTACCAGTGCCACTCCCTCATCAGAGCAAGTGCCCCTTTTACCTCCTCGTCCTGCTGTTCATGTCGTAAAAGCTCAGACAGAGCAAGAGGCCAGAAAAGTTCATCAAAAACTTTGGAATTTGGGTGCAGCTCCTTTTCTTATCATCATTCTTCCTCAGCGTGTCAAAGTGTATCGTGGCTTTGATTTTAATTCAGATCCTCAAAGCCGAGATACTCCAATAGCTGAGTCAGCTCTAAACGCAGCAGAGATTGCTAGAACTCTCCAAGATTTTTATGCTCATGAAATAGATTCTGGGCGTATATGGCAAACCCAATCCAAAAATGTAACTCCTGAAAAACGGGTAGATCAGCGTCTGCTCAAAAGCCTCAAAGAACTTAGTGATGCCCTCATTTCTAAAGGTATTGAACGCAAGTTGGCACACTGTTTGATTGGGAAATATATTTATATTTACTATTTGGTTGAACGCGAAATTCTAACAGATGCTTGGCTCGCACAATATGGGCTTAAACTCAGTAATATTACTGGTGATCAGACCTCTTCCCAAGCTTTGCAAACCTTGATAATGGTTTTGGAACAGCGTTTTAACGGGCAAGTTTTTCCTTTAAACATTCAAGAATTGGGTGTAAAGGCTGACGAATTTATTCATTTTGTAGCTGCGGTTTTTAGAGGTGATCAGGTCTCTGGTCAATTGGTCTTACCTGATTTTAAAATTTACGATTTTTCTTGTATTCCCATAGAAATGCTCTCTTCGATTTATGAACAATTCTTACACTCAGAAGGCCAAGCTAAACATGCTGGAGCCGTTTATACCCGTGAATTTGTTGCTGATTATTTACTTTGTGAATTAAACAGTGTCAAACCCTTAGAAAAAGGTATGAAAATCCTTGATCCTTCTTGTGGTTCTGGAGTGTTTTTGGTTTTGTCTTATCGCCGTTTAATTGAAATAGAAATACGCAAAAATAAGGGCAAAAAACTCACACTTCAAAAATTAAGTAGGCTCTTACAAGAAAATATTTATGGTGTTGAACTGATTGAGCAAGCTTGTTATATAACTGAGTTTAGTCTATTACTTACACTTTTAAGTTATGTTGAAGCCCCTGATTTACATGAAAATAAAGATTTTCGTTTCCCATGTCTTCATAATCGAAATATCTTCTATGCTGACTTTTTTGATGACCAAGCTAGTATTTGGAAAAACGATTTAAAGTTTGATTGGATTATTGGCAATCCGCCTTGGACTGAACTCAATAAAAATCAATTAAAACAAGATCAACCTCATTTCTGGGATTGGTTAAATAAGAATGTCAACCGATATCCTGTTGGTCAATACTGTCTCAGTGAAGCTTTTAGTTGGCGTGTAACAGAAGCCTTGGCAGAAAATGGTTGTGTGGCCTTACTGATTAAAGCTACAAGCTTATTTAATCAAACCTCTTTCAAATACCGTCAAGTATTTTTTAATCAAAACCAAGTTAAAAGGATTACTAACTTCTCAAATCTAGCTTATGTGCTGTTTGCTGGGAGAGCAAAAACTCGGGCAGCAACACTGATTTATTCAAAAGCAAAATCAGAACAAATCAAATCTCCGATCATTCATTTTGGGCCTTTTGTTATTAACCAAACCTTGAATCGTTCAACAGACCAAAAGCGGATTTGGGCACTGACCTTTTACGAGGATGAGATTAAAACAATAGATCCATCTCTTGCAGAATCAGGTGATTTCTTTATCTGGAAACAGGCTTTGTGGGGAAATTCTCGTGATGAACAAGCTTTGACGCGATTCAAAAGAATATTCACAACGACCCTTGGAGATTTAATTACAACGCGTCAATGGAAACTCTCTCAAGGGCGCTCTGTTGTCAGCGAACAAAATAAGACCTACCAAAACGTTTTAATCGGTGAGATGCCTACGTATCAACTTCTGAATGCAAAATTAATGCCCAAGCGTATTTGTTTAACTGTTCCTGGTTTGGCCATTGAAACTCTGGATAACAAACAAGCGTTTTATTACAATGGAGTGGTATCAGGGTTAGACATAGCATTAGCCCCTCATATTTATTTGACACCAGCCTATGCCGCTTATAGCGATCAAGATTTTTTATTCCCAGGTGCGCAAATTGGTTTATCCGCTCCGGTAAAAGATTCAGATTATTTGCGCTCACTTTCCCTGTATTTAAATTCAAATATAGGGAAATATTTATTGTTTTTTAATTGTAAAGGCTGGGGAATCGATCGTAATCGGTTTTCTTCAGAGGAAATTACAAGTATTCCTGTCCCTGATTTGACTGCTAAACAAATTGACGAACTTGCTCAGTTGCATCGAAAATTATCAGTATCTGATTCAGATAGGGATTTATTTAATAAAACCAATAATGTGACATTGATTCAAAAAATAGATGAGGGTATTTCGGATATTTTAAAAATACCGTCCCATCTTATGCTTATTGCTCAAGAGTTTATCCAGTTACGTTATCAGCTTAATGAAGGAAAAACAAAAATTTTGGCAAATCAAATGCCATCCGATCAAAAAATATTGGATTATGCTCTATACCTTCGTAATAGTCTGGATTCATTTGCATACAAACATCATCTCATAAACATAAAACAATACTCGGAATTTATTTCCTGTACTGTAGAAATAACTGATGCTCTAGAGCCGCTTGCTCCCTATATTCAAAAACTTGAAGAGCTATCTGAGGAAGATGAGCATCTATGGCAGATTTTAAAAAAGCCTTTTAGCCAATGGCTCTATGTTCAACAAGGTCTGCGTGTTTTGGATGGGAAATATTATCATATCTGGAAAACTCCGCGTTTGATAGATTGGACATGTACCCAAGCCATGATTGATGCTGATGAAATCATTGCTGAGATTCTGAGTTATTCAGGAGCGTTTGTGTGATTTTAAATAAGCCAGACGCTCTCTGGCAAACTTACTTTTCGAGAGTTAGAGAGTGTGTGCATCAGCTTTTAGCTTGGGGATACGAAGATATCAAATCAAAAGTGACTCCCGAAAATCAAGAAGAAGATATCACTGGTTGGCTAACAGAAGCCATAGACTTAAGATTTAATGATCGAGACACTCCACAAGAATATGAACACTATCATATCGGAGAAGAAACCCATGTTCCACATGTTTCCGCTTCTGGAAAAAATCGCAAACGCATAGATATTGTGATTTCTAACAGTCACACAAAACCACGACCCAAATTTTGCTTTGAGGCCAAACGTTTAAAAAAAGGTACTCATACTATCCGTAAATATACTGGTGATGGGGGTATGCAGTGTTTTTTGAAATGTGAGTATGCCGTGGAGCAGCCCGAAGCGGGAATGTTGGCTTATATTCAGGACTTATCTCCAGATCATTGGTTTAGACAATTACAAAAGATCTTTGATAATTCAAAAGAGGATCCAACTTTAAACATTGTTGAACCCCTAAAAAAAGTCCAGGTTCTCAAAGATTTGCCCCATGAATGGGAAAGTAAGCATACCCGCTCAGATGGCAGTCATCTTGATTTATTGCATGTTTTTTTGGATTTCAGAGCAACGATAGTTTCTGCCGATGTTTAAATTACCTTAAAATTCTTCGCCATTTGCCAAACATCAGAAAGTGTACCTTGGGACTCATTTAGAGTCAGAAATAATTGATATATTAGGAATATTGACTATATGAAAAAAATATTGTTATTAACATCAGTATTTGTATCGATTTGTCATTCTGCTTATGCTCTTCCTGGAGACAAATACCAAGATACCATTAATTGGATAAATAGACATCCGTTTTTAGCTACCTATTATATTGGTCCTCTTGATTCTATGGATGTCTGGCGGATAATTGCATTTCGCCAGTTGCAAGATAATGTTTTCCTAGATATTGAACTTTCATATCCTACTTCCAATCGAATGGGCGATAAAAAAGCCGACTTAGTAGAAGAAACACTTTCTCTTGTAAAAAGAAAATATAATCGAGATAAAGAAATTAGTCAATACACTGATTCAAGACTATGGGAGGATGTAGAATATTTAGATATTTGGACTCGAGAAAACTCAAAAGCTCAACTTCTGTTAACAAAGGTTTATAGCAAAAGTCTCGCTGATGATTTTTCTAGGTCAAAGTTAATTTTTCAAGGAACAGAATATACAGAAGAAACCCGAGGCGAATATGTTCGAGAGCAAATTGAGAAAAATTCTCAATTTAAAATTTTTGCTTGGGCAGAAAACGTAAAAATTTATTTGGGGGAAAAATATGGATATGAAGTTAGTAGTACAGGTTTGTTGGGAAATCGAGATTATGTAACATTAAAAATAAGATCAAGATCTGAAGCGACAAAAGATTCGAATATTTTAAAAAACAATATCCGAATGTATAAAGATTTTATGAGTAAAGAAGAAAGCTCTCAAAAAAGAAATTCACCAGCTGATATAAAAATTTAATTGTTGAATTTTTAAAAGAATTATTGTCATTTGCTAATTACTACCTTACTAACTCACTGCCCTTGACACCATTGCTAATTTGCTAAATCTAGCACCGGTTTTAAACTTGTAACTTGCCCTCACCCTTTATGAAGTTCTCCCAGGGTCAAAACAGACAAATAGAGCTGTGTTTCTGGAACCGTTTGAAACCATTCAATCACAGTCTCTTGGGGTTGTGGCTTGAGTAATTCAGAGAGAAGACAGGTATCCAGCAGATATTTCATAAATCAACAGGTCGGGGTGCTGAAGCATTTCTTTCCAGATCTAAATTCAAGCCCTTTAAAGGGGATGCCGCAAAAAAATCGACCAAGGCGTTTTGGGGCTTTAAAAGTTCTTGGTCATCTTCAAGTGAGAGAATCACCACGGTTTCTTTTCCGTGTCGTGTCACAATTTGGGGGCCTTCGTTACACGCGCAATCGACCACCTGACTGAATTTATTTTTTGCCTCTTGAAGTTGCCAATTTTTGGACATGAAGCACCCCTTTTTTAAATCTAGACTGTCTGGATTGATTCTGATTCTTTGACCTCAGAAAGTCAATATCGGAAGAGAGATTCGAACTCTCACGCTTTTTAAAGCAGCAGGGTTTGAGCCTGCCGGGTCTACCAATTCCCCCATTCCGACAGAGTGTCCCTGAGAGGATTCGAACCTCCACGAATAAACGTCTGCTCTTAAGGCAGATGCGGCTACCTGTTACGCCACAGGGACCTCAGTACCGCAAGAAAGACTCGAACTTTCACTGAATAGGCTCTCGACCTATTCCCTCTGCCAATTGGGGTATTGCGGCAAAAGGTACGCGAGAAGCGACTCGAACGCTTAAACCAGATATTCTGAGTATCTGAGGTATGCCAAATTCCCTTCACTCGCGCACAAAAGAGAAGTTGCCCATTTTCACCCATGTGATGGGAGCAACTTCAGAGTCGGCGGTGAGATTTGAACTCACGACGGGTTTCCCCAACAGTTTTGCAGACTGCTTCCTTAACCACTCGGACACGCCGACTTGTATTTGATTTTCAAAGTTCACACACACAAAAAAGAGAGAACCGGGAAGGCTTGTGGGCGCTTCCCGGTTCTCTCTCAGTACAAAACTGATTGATCTGGGCTATGAAGCACCCATCAACCTGAGCAGACACAATTGCAGTTGTAAGGACATTTTGTTGCTCATCGTTTTATACCTTTCGTTATTTTTTATTTTTGAAACAGCGTTTTTTTGCTGCGTATTTTTGACTCTAATCGATTACTTTAAAATTTGTCAAGCACTCATTCTAAATTTCTGACAGTTGCATGATCGCTATCCAGCCATTCAGCAAATCCTCACAGAATTGAATGAAGGCACTACGTGTTGGCCAAGCACCGAACGTCAGGTGCTTGCGCCAACAGGAACGACCGGCCCTGAACAACGGCCAGTTTTTATCTCCAATGAGATGCCGACGACCCTAACACCCCGGCTTCGGCTTCAACGGATTCCCAGGCATCCCCGGCTCAACCGGAATAAACGCACGGGGTTTGATTCCTGAACAAGGACAGCCCGGTTTGGGATTCAAGCCTGGCGGCAGAATCGCCTGGGTATTTACACAGGGCTTGGGTTTGGGCGTGGTGCCGGGCTCTGGCGGTAAAAACGCGGAGCTGCGCAGCGCCGGTGATGAGGTGGCAAGCGGGATTTGGCTCTGACAGGCTGTCAGGCTGAGATTCAGGGCAATCAAGACGAAAAAGAGGCGTATCATGGGGGGGCTCCTTGGGAAATCACTTTGTGTTTGTATTAATTTAAGGTTAATACTTCTCCAAAGCCGCCACTATCAGAATTGGTTCAAAAACTAGCCAATTTGGACATTTTGTACTGCCGGGGTGTACAGCCAAAGCGTTTTTTAAAACACTGTATAAAGTGCGAAGTGCTCTCAAACCCATTGGCCAAGCCCACTTCCGTCATGCTCTGCTCACTCAGGCTCAGCATCTGTGCAGCCCGCTCCAGGCGTTTGTCCAAGATGTACTGGGCGGGAGGCAAGCCAAAATGCCGCTTGAATTCTTTTTTAAACAGCGAAGGGCTTTGGTGCAATTTGTGTGCCATTTGTTCAACCGTCATGGGCTCAGCGAGACAGTGTTCAATCAGCTCCAAATAGCTTTGCAATTCAGATTTGCCAGCTCCCGCCAAAAGCGCAAACAGGGCCTGGGCCTGCTCGTCCTCACTTTCAAGCAAACTCAGCAGCAATTCTTCCATTTTAACCTGAATCAAGGCCTCTGCATGTTTGGGCCTTTGCACATAGAGCGGCAAGAGCGATTCAATACAGTTTTGCAGCAGGGGCGTGACCATCACCTTGCAAATATCTTGCATCTGACTTGTTGTGGGTTTTAAGTGGATCTGGTATTTCTGCAAGATCTGAGTAATAAATTCAGGCTCCATAAAAAACATCAGGGCTTCAAATTGCCCCTGATCCAAACGCACCAGATCGCAGCTGATCGGGGCCTGGGGCCGAATAAACAGGACCTCTCCGGCCTCCACTGGATAGGCCTGGGCTTGGGCATAAAAAATCTTTTGCCCGAGCAGGGGAATAAACAAGACATAATTGGGCAAGGTATACACTTCGCGGTTTTTAAAGATCTTGCTGACCGAGCGCAATTGAATCAGCGCAGAGGGGCCTTGCAAATCCTGTGCGGCAGAACCAAAGGCCGAAAGTAAAAATCCGTCAGGGAGGCGATACATTTCATCTTCTCCAGAAGCATTACGACTGAGCCATTTTAACAGAGAGACCCGACTCACCATCGTCAGAGGTCGTGGCCTCTCTGTTTCTAACTTATTTCAACGAAATCTCGGCAGGGGCTTCAAATTTCTGCCCTTCTTGATAAGAATAACCCAAAGATTCTGCCACTGACGTCTTCAAGGGCACCAGTCGCTGTTTGTCGGGCTCCAGCACAAAGGCAAAGGGACGTTCGATCAGATTGCGCTGGGCCAGGTATTGGCCATCGTTTAATCTCACCCCATCCACCAGCAGTAAAAGCCGGTTATCTCTGGGTGAAAATGCAGCCAGAGAGAAATAATGCGGCACAATCGATTGATACACATCCAGAACACCCTGGGTATTCTGGAAATAAGTGGGCATGGTAAATGGGGGCACAGATCCCGCATTGACGCTAATCCCTTGTGGCTGGCCAATTTGGCGATCTGTCCGGTTGAACAGGGGATTCAATTTATTTTGAATCAGGCGTGGTTCAAACGCTTGGCGCTGTGTGCCTGTCTGCGGATTTAACCACTTCATTTCCAAATGGCTGGAATTGCTCTGTTGATAGTGGAGGAGACCCAATTCTCCGCTGGGATTCCAAATGCTGCCAACAGGCATCAGCAGGCGTGGTAATTCGAATGGCATGGCTTTGTCGGTTCCAAGTGGCCCCGCTACCACAAAGGTGGAGGTGGGGTTTTGGGTTTTGCTTTGAAATTCAACCACAGCTTGGCTTTGATTGGGAGAGAGCGCGAAGCGCAAGGGGTGTTGATTGGGCTGTGAGAGGTTGGCCTGAAACACTGAGCTGATTGGCTTTTCAAATTGCAAACGCTGAATTTCAGCGCTTGTGCCCCGGCTACTCATGCCAAACAGGGAATCGGATGCCCCTGCCCATTGTGGGGCTTGCAGGGGCTGTTCAGAATCCAAATTGCCCCAGGTTTGGCTCTCAGCCGTATCTAAATTGAGCACCATCACCTCGGCTGTGTGCTTGCTTTCGTCGCGGTAGCGATAAAGTGCTATTTTTTTACCATCTGGGCTCAGGCGCGGTTGTCCCAGCCCTGTGGTGCTTAAGCTTTTCAGGGCCGCAGGCACAAAGACCTGCCGTTTGAGTGGGGGCGGGCCACCTAAATAGCCACCACTGTGGCTTTCTGGCACCTGATAGCGCGTCAATTCAAGCACGTCTTGCTGAGGAGTTGTAAAATCTTTCAAAATCTGAAATTCTGTGCCGCTGGCATTCCACTGTAATTGAAAGGGGTGTTCATCGGGAATGAAGCTATCTTCGCGCAGGTCTGGCAGACTCAGGCTCCAAGAGGCAAGAGGGGTGCCGTCACTGCTTGCATAAACCGTGATCTGATGGTGGCGGATTTTACTGGGCGAGGGCGTTTCGTCGCTGGCCAGCCAACGAGAGGCTATCAAGGCCACTTTCTGGCCATCGGGGGCCCAAATCGCTCGGATATGACTCTGTCTCAGGGCTTGATTCAGGGGTTGGAGCGATTTTTCAAATTCAAGGGCAGAATTAAAAGGGGCGGGGCTTGTGCAGCTGTTCAGCACCACTCCGATTAAGATCGTCAGGCTCAGAAAACGGTTTACTTTTCCCATGGGCATTTCTCCATACATGATATTTCAGACAGAGGCTGGGTTTTTTTAACAAAAGACAAGTAAAATTCTATCAAAATACTGCCTGGTTTTAACCTTGTCTGAAAGTTAACCCGAAAAGTTTAGAGAAATAATCAAAATTTAAAGAAAGGAAAACAATCAATCGTCAGCAGGCATGGTCAGCGGAAAGACCTCAGGCTCGTCAGCGGTGGCCGCGAGCAAGCTGTCTCGGGCCTGGAGATTTTCGTCATAGTCGCGATCGAGCAATTTGGCAAAGTCTTCAGCAGGCAGGGGCTTGGCAAAATAATAGCCCTGAATCTGGTCGCAATTGTGCAGGCGCAAAAAGTCGAGCTGCTTGCGGGTTTCGACCCCTTCGGCCACCACGGTCATGCCCAAGCTGTGGGCCATATTGATAATCGCCGAGACAATCGCTGCGTCGTCGGAGTCGTTGTCGATATCCCGCACAAAAGACTGGTCGATCTTGAGGGTGTCCAGGCGAAAGCGTTTGAGATAGGCCAGCGAAGAATAACCTGTGCCAAAATCGTCAACGGCAATCGAGACGCCCCGTTTTTTGAGATCACCCAGTTTCACGACCGTATTGCTGATATTTTTCATCAGCACGCTTTCGGTCAATTCCAATTGCAGGCATTCCGGTGGCATTTGGGTCTGCTCCAGCACGTGATTGACCAATTTGACAATGTCCATGCGTTTGAACTGCTGGCCTGAGACATTGACCGTCACGCAGAGTTCGGGATAGCCTTGGTCCATCCAGTATTTGTTCTGGCGGCAGGCCTCGTGCAGGACCCATTCACCAATGGTCAGGATCAGGTCGGTTTCTTCGGCCAGGGGAATAAATTGGGTGGGAGAGACCCAGCCAAAATCTTTGTGGTGCCAGCGAATCAGGGCTTCCATACCGACCACGCGGTTTTGGGCCAGATCAACCTTGGGCTGGTAATAGAGCTTAAATTCGTCGTGTTTGAGTGCGCGGTACAAGCCGCTTTCGAGATTGAGGCGGTCGTAAGCTTTGCTGCGGATAAAACTGGAATAAAACTCGTAGGTATTGCGGCCCTGCTCTTTGGCCTGATACATGGCGGTTTCCGCGCAGCGCAGCAGCTTTTTGATCTCGGTGGTGTCAGTGGGGTAGAGGCTGATGCCAATGCTGGCGGTGATATGGAGTTCGTGGTCTTGAAAGGGAATGGTCTGTTTGATCTCGTGGATGATATCGTTGGCGACCTTGGCGGCATCTTGTTCCTGAATCAGATCGGGCAGAAGCACCGCAAATTTGTCTTCGCCGAGGTGAAAGACCCGTTCATTGCCCCCGACGCAATTGATCAAGCGCTGGCTGATCGCTTTGAGCAGCAAATCGCCATTGTCGTGGCCGAGGGCGTCGTTGATCGTGCGGAAGCGGTCGAGGTCAATCACCAGCACACCGACCAAAAATTCCGTGGGTGTGGTCTGCACGTCTTCGATCAAAACCTGGTGCAACAAAATATGGTTGGGCAGGCCGGTGATACTGTCGTAATAATGGGCGGGGATATTGACATTGCTAATCACCGGGGAACTGGCCACAGCCATGTGGCGGTAAGCGGTGCTGATGGGCAGGTGTTGATTGACTTTGAGCATCAGCTCTTCGGGCCGAAAGGGGTTGATCAGAAAACGCTCGGGATCAAAATTTTTCTCGAGCATCTTAAAGGTGTACATTTCTTCTGAAATCACACAGATCACAGGGATCGCCGCCGTGTCGATATCCGATTGTAAGATCTCTTCGACCTCTTGGGGATTCATTTGCTCGGTGGCGTGGTTGTAGATAATCAGATCAGGAATGTATTCCTGGGCCAGGGCCAGACCTGTGGTCTCGTTGTCCGCTGTGAGTGTCTCAAAACCACTGATATGCAGGATATCCACGATTTTTTGGCAGACCTGGGAAGACGGCTCAATCACCAGGACTTTTTTCATGGAACAGGAGCCTGTAAACCGGCGTTTGCCCTCGGGTCATTTATCTTCAATTGCAAAACCTCAACCTGTTCCGGTACCAACTATTCAAGGGTTACTATTCGGGGGTTTATGTCAAAATCCATGCCCATTTTACCACAGGGATCCCTGTGTGGAACAGGAATCATCAGGCCAAGCGGGATTCTCAGACCAAAAAATGAGGTCTACTTCCACAGCTCAAAGGCGGAATCTCAAAAGATTCCGCCTCTTCTTGCGTTTAAATCCTTAATCAGGGTTTAGGGGCTGAGTCTGAAAAGGTCTTTCACATTCAGCTGATTGACAAAGATCTGACCATTGGCATAGACCAGACCCACTGTGGGTTGGCGGCCTTCCAGTACAGGCACCAAATTGACCCGTTTGGCTTTTTCATCAATCCGGTCAATTCCTGTACCCAACGTCACGTAGAGATTGCCCAGGCCATCAGAGGTCATGCGGCCATTGCCATTGCCCATCGGAGCCACATAATTGCTTTCAAACAAATCGACCGAACCCAGGGCATTTAAAGTCAGGCGGAAGATGCTGACGCTGTCTCCCACGGTGATATACATAAATTTGCCACTGGCATCGAGTTCCAGGTCTTTGAGCGGTTTGGGCAAACCCTCCAGCAGAATTTCAGGGCGGCCAAAGACCTCTCCCGTATAATCGATTTTCAAGACCTGACCTTTGCTGGGCAGAGCAACATAGATCTTGTTATTGCTAGAACTGAAGGCAATTGCACCGGGTTCTGCACCGAGATCGACCGATTCAGACAGACGGCTGGCCAACTGGCGCTCAGCCCCACTGCCTTGCAGGCGGTATTTGCTGATGCGGTAAGTCGGACGGATATCTGGCAATTGCCGTGCTTTGCCCGCCAAGGTGGCGTCAAAATTGGTCACAAGCAGGTTGCCGCTGTTGTCGAGGGTCATGTCTCTGAAGATCGAATCATGGGTGATTTTGCTTGCCAAATTGCGGTTGATCACATTGCCGTTGATATCTATCAGCAGAATGCTGGATTCACCAGCAGACTGGCTGCTCATCAACATATTCTGGCTATTGGCAGATTTGTCAAAATAGAAGAATTCCGACTGCCCATTGCCGCTGAGTTGGCTTTGGCTCATGGCCGTGATCGAGGGCAAAAGTGTAAAGGTACGGGTATCGTTGCTGTCGATATTGTTCACAGTTACTTTGACGCGCACATCTGTCGGCAGATCGCTGAGGCGGCCAACCAGGCCACTGACAACCGGTGAGACCAATTTGCGGCGATCCGTCGAGACCGAACTGGGCACCGAGGTGCTGCTTTGGCCAAAGGGGCTGATAAAGGTGACAATATTGCTGGCCAGATTGCCATCAAAACCAGCTCCTTCGATGGTGACAACGCGGCTGGCAAAGGGGGAGTCGCGGCCAATCAGAGATTCTTGGCGAATCTGGGTGATCACGGGGCCGGGGCCGCCTACCACGACTGTGGCGGTTGAGCGGTTGCCCGCTTCATCAATCGCAGTCAAGTTCAGAATATCGCCAGAATCTGCGGCCAGATTGGCGGAGAAAGCACCACTTTCATCGGTCTGAATTGTGGTGGCATTGCCAATTTTTCCGCCCTGAATCACCAGGGTGGAGCGGCCAGAATCTTCAATTGCACCGCTGGAGCCCGTGATAATCGTCTCAAACGACTGTCCGCTGGGGTTGCGGGCAATAATTTTATTGGTATCAATCCGGGGGTTGAGGGTATCTGCCCGCAGATTGACGACTGTCGGCAAGCTGGTCAGACCATTGACGGTCGCTTTGACCTGCAATTGGTGGGTGGAATTGCGTTTGAGCGGCACATTGATCGAAAAACTGGTCTCACCTGCGCCCAGCACTTGCTGAACCACAGAGGTGCCGCCTTCAACGGTCACGGTTGCGCCAGCGGTGACGGTGCCGGTCAGCAAAATGCTGTCTTTGTCGGTAGCGGGAACAACGGTGCCGGTCATTAAGGGGCTGGGGGTGCCCGCCACAGCCCGCAGGGTGGTGGTGACTTGGCTGTTGTTTTCGGCCACGGGCTGAATCACCGACATGACCGCAAAGACATTGCTGGCTCCGCCCAAATTGGTGGTGTCGGTGCTGCGCTGAACGGCGTCCAACACGGCATTGATCTCAGGCGGGCTGAATTCGGTGATCGGCACCTTGTTCTGTTTGAGCACGGTGCCATTGTTGATAATCAGGCGGCTGACCAATTCGGAGAGCGGAGAGATATTCAGGCTGGAGCTGCCGCTCAACATGGCGCGCATTTGGCTTGGGCCGCTGCCCACGGAGACCACAAACTCGCTGGAGATCAGCGCTTCTTGGGGCAGCGAAAAGCTGTATTTGCCGTCGGAACGGGTCAATGTGGTGGCCAAAGCAGCCCCCAAGACATTGCCATTGTTGTCAATTTTGTGCAAATTGACGCGCACATTGGCGCCCACAGCCTGAAGACCACTCAGGGCTTCGGCAGAGGGGACCAACCAGCTGTCCAAACGCAGTTTGGGTGGCACACTGGCCACGCGGCCACTGGGGGCCATGACTGTGCCGGAGACCACGCGGGTCATCAATTGGTCGATGCGGGTGCTCAGGGTGGTATTTGACTTGAGACTGGCGAGGGTATTGCTGACCGAAGCGGCCAGAGGCGTGGTGGCGTAATTGATCGACTCAGTGCTTTGGTTCGCCAAAATCTGTGCTTCAGCGATCACGTTGAGGGGAATCGAAAACAGGGGTTCGTTGCGATCCACCAAGAGTTGCACCGATGCGGTGGTGACGGGGCTCAGATCGAGTTTGTCGCTGGTGGCAAAATTGCGCAGAAATTTGCCAGAGGCATAATCGCCGACTTCCACCACCATATTTGAGGCGGGCAGACTGATCTGTTCCGTCGGAATGTCAATTTTATAATGCCCGTTGGCATCGGTTTTGGCGGTGGCCAGCGGTTCTGTCGAAACGGCTTTGCCGTTGTCGTCAATGCGAATCAGACGCACCTCAAGGCCTTCTGCGGCTTTGACCAGACCTGTTGCGGCTTCTGCTGCCGGATCCAAGAGGCTCTGCACGGGTGCGAGCAGGTTAAAGGGGGCGCGGGCCACCAGAGACGTGTCTCCCTGAGGCAGATAGACATCTCCTTCAATCCTGAAGATATCGAGGGGGACCACCTGCTGGGGTGCCGGACATCCGACAACCAAAAGTGACGCGGCGCAGGCCAAAGCTAGATAACGTTTCATGATTGCGAGTTAGCTCCTCAGTAGTTTCAATTTTTCGCACAGGTGCCAGAGTTGGTGACGCAGTTCTGCTGTTTGCTCTGTTGACCATTCAGGGCCAATCAGCGGCAAAAATGACGTCTGTTCAGGGGAAAACCCTCGCTCAAGCAGGGTTTTTTGGAGGTCTTCAGAATCTACCCAGATGTGATCCATCGCTTTCAGGCGCTCTAAACCCTCCAGAGAGAGGGTGGGATTTCCAGAAAGACGGGCCAGGTGCACAAAGGTTCCTGAATTCAGGTGGATCTGTTCGGGGCGTCCACAGTGGATTGTGATATTGCTCTCAGGTAAAAGGGTGGTTGTACTGGGAATGTCGGGGTTGAGAAGAATGGGTTGATCTGAACTGGGATTTTCCCAATAGACAACCGGCTGTCGAATGCCATAACGCTTTTGACGCGGGGCCTGGGTCTTTTTTGGACCCCCGATCCCAATCCAGCGGGCAACACCAGCTTCATCACTTAATCGATTATTTATTCCCAGTTCTTGCAACATTTTTTCAGCTTTTTCCAAAGTCAGCCCGTCTGTGGGGGAATATCCAGGCGTGGCATACCAACGCTCCACCATCAGACCACATGATTCAAACATTATAACAAGGTCTTGTGAAGTATAAAAACGCAGCTGCCCTTTTTCTGGCAAAGCGCCCTCACGATAGTCCCATTTGCCGCCCAGCCATTTTTTTAAAAGCGGCCAATAGCAGGCGTTAGCGACATTAACGATAATAATACCATCTGATTTTAAATATGACTGTACCTTTTTTAACAGATCCCCCGGTTGGCGGCAGATTTCTAAACTTCCGTTAAAAACCACTGCATCAAAGCGCTGGTCAGCCAACGACCAGTCGCTTTCCAAGGGGCATTCCAGCAATTGATCATAAATCAGGCGGGCCTCCGCAGCCAGAGCGGGATTGGACTCAATGCCCGTGAGTTGAAAATGGGGATCACGCTGTTTGAGGGCCGCGCCAAATTTGCCGCTTTTGCAGCCGAGATCCAGCACATCAGTAAAACCGCGGGGCAAGAGGCGTTGTACTTCGGGCCAACTGGGCAAATAGGCGCTGGGCGTGTTTGTGCCCCATTTGGAAAAAAACAAACGGCGGTTGGTCTCCATCTGCGCTTTGTAGTCAATGCCATTTTCGAGAAAACTGACGCTGCCAAAGTGATGAATAAAGGCATCTTCGGCGATCCCAATTTCATAACCGGCCTGCAGGGCCCGTTGGCAATAATCGTCGTCTTCAAAATTACCGGTGCCAAATTGTTCATCGAGCCCGCCAATGGTTTGGTAGACCTCACGCCGCAGGAGCATGGCAAAGCCAGCTACACGTTGGGTTTTGCTGAGTTGTCCCGAAAAATGCCGGGCCCGCTGTTCTGCCACCGCGTTGATACTGACAATATCCCAGGGATCATAATCGAGGTTCAGTTGCTGAGCGCCGCTGATGCAATTGGTGCGCGGGCCAATGATTCCCAAACGGGGATGCTTTTCAAAATGGGCCAACATGTGTTCCAGCCAATGGGGGGTGACAATCACATCGTTATTGAGTAAGAGCAAAAATTGGCCCTGGCTGATGGCCAAACCCTGGTTATTGCCTGCAGCATAACCTTTGTTTTGTGGGTTGAGAATCAATTTTAGGCCCGCCTGTTCAGCCAGATATGCGGGCGTGCCATCAGAAGAGGCATTGTCCACGACAATCACTTCGCAGTGGGGGCTGTGTTGAGAAATACTCAACAAACAAGCCTGCGTATAACGCAGGCAATTGTAAGTGAGGATAATTAAGCTGGTGGGGGCGATCAACGAATCAGGTTAAGTGTCGCTTCCAAATTCCCGCCAACGACGCTGAGGACCTTGGTCAGACCTTCAACGGAATTGCTGATATCTGCAATGCGGGTATTGATGGCTGCCAGAGCGAGACCCGTGACGCCGTCAAATTTGACGGTGCCCACCAGGGTTCCACCAGTCACCAAGCCTGTGACGGCATTTAAGACCGCACCAGGACCGCGCCGGATTTCACCTGTAACAGGACTGATGACATAATTCGCGGCCACGTTGCTCTGGGCCAAGAAACCTGCAACCAGGGGATCGTCGTTGATGCCGATCGTGGCCAAGTTTTGAGAGAGATTGTACTGTTGGTCAAAGTTGTCTTTCATCCACAGTTCAAAGCGGGGCAATTGACCGGGTTTGTCGAAAAAAACCTTGATAAAGGTGGGATATTTAAATGGTGTAGCCTGATCATCGACCACTTCGAGGGTTTGTGAGGTGTCGTCTTTGTCACGGGGGCTCGGCACGACCAGGGTCTTTGCCAAACGGGACTGTTCATTGCGCAAAGGCGCATAGTCAAAAGTGGATTTTCCAATTACAACGGGTACAGCCATGTATTTTCTCCTTCAAGAATAACTCAAACAATTTATTTAACTACAGAAAGCAAACTGGTCAACTGATTGATATCAATCCCAGCAATCAAGGTGGTGAGCGATTCTAATACACCTTGCATTTTTTGAACTTCGTCATTGACGTCTTCCAAGGCAATGCGGTCACCCAGTTCAAAATTGACAAATCCAGCGACACCCAAAATGCTGTGCTGTGAGGCGGACCAGTCTGAGGCAATCACTGAAGTGGCTGAATGGGGTTTTACACCCGCAATTGCCCCTGTCTCCAGGTCAAGGCCATTAAAGATGCCTTCCACGCGGATGCCATTGCTGCCCGCCGTGGTGGAGGTGGCTTTAATCACCAGATTGTTATTGCCCTCTTTCAGGAAGCGCTGGATATAGATGTCGGGATCGACATTGCGGCTGCCTTTGAGCTGGTCATTGTTAAAATCTGGATCAAAGAAGGGGATGATCACATTGCCGCCACCGGGAGTGGTGGGGTCGCTGAAAACCGCCAATTTGGCGCCATTGAGTTCAACCTCAAAGGTCACACCTGCTGGCGCAGAGATGCGAATATTGCTGAACTCCCCATCGGGATAGGCCCTGCCGAAATTGGTGGTTACCCCAGGCAGTGCAATAGCCCCATTGGAGCCAGAAGACACCGGATCATCCGGGTGACCCAAGACTTCATTGCCGGTCACGCTGTCAAAAACATCTGTCTGAGCGACAGGCAGGGGCAAGGTAATCACACCCGGACCGGCGGGGGGCGGTGTACGCCGAATGACCATTTCGCGGCCAAAATAATAGGGTTTGTTGAGCTGGGCTTCGGGGTGCCAAACACTGTTTGCCAAGGTCCCAAATGAAGGCCGGTAGCGGATAATTCCGGTCGTGCGATCAATTTGGTAGCGGTTATCGTCAATGATATTGCTGCCGTATTTATCGGTCAGGCGATGCACGGGGGAGAGATGGGGATTGGCGTAATCATGGCCTTTGATCACAATGGTAGAACCCAGGGGCACAACCCCTGCAACCAGATTGGTAAAGGCTGCCCCCACATCAACGGTCAACACATTCCCAACCACACCGATGGCCGTGATTGTGCGTTGTTCACCATTGATTTCGATTTCTTCACCTACATGTAGTTGGGTTTCCATGGGGGTTTGAACGCGGTCGATCTGAATTTGGGTACTTGAACCCGAGGCAGAAACCAAACCAACATAGCGGTCCGAATCCCCACGCATGGTTTCGACAAAAAGCGGTGTGCCAACAGGCATGTTGTATGCGCTGTTGGTGGCGTTAAAGACGTTGACATTGCGTGTCAATTCCGCTGTCATTTCTAAGTCGACATTGCCATAATTGCGGGGAACACTGCGATAAGATGCGCGCGTCTTAATTTCTTGGGTATCTAGACCATGAGCGCGTAATTGCATGAGCACATGCTCCAGATCTCCGAATGGCATAATATTGCCGTTGACTGTACTGAAGCCGCCTACTGGAACTGCCATTGGAAGTCCACACTCCTCGCTCGTTCGATTTTTAGTTATAATGCGTCTAGTCAGTATCTTAGATAGAAGCCTGAACTTTAGGGCGTCATTTAACTTACATTTAATAATACAGGATATCTATTTAATACAGTAGCGATCGATTCAATTAAGATTTAACAGAACTTGGTCCAAAAAAAATCTGGCTCAAACCAGCGCAAAATATCACAATAACAGAGGTAGCTATGTTTCCAACCGCTTTTATTTACAGCTCTCACAACCGCAGTGAAGAAATCCACCGCTGGTGGATTGTCGAAAGAGCCCTGCGTGACCCCAACAATAAATCCGTGCTCTATTTGCCCATGTCGATGGGCAGCCAAGACAGCCAGGAATATAGCTGGGGAACCTTCCGCTGGTATTTTGACTTTTTCCGCAAATGGGGACTTGAACCGCGCAATTTTTACTACAACGATCACCTCGCACAAAAAGATGTGGATTTGTTCTTTGATTGGGTGATCAATTCTCAAGTCGTGATCCTCGGTGGCGGTAGCAGCATCCTTGGCCGCAATCGTTATATGAGCCTGGGTGAGCGCTATTACGGTGATGCGGGTCTGTTTGAGCGCCTCTTGCACCAACGTCAAGATCGGGGTTTACTCACGGTGGGCTTCTCTGCAGGCGCTGATCAGCTCTGTTCAACCATGATGGGTGCTGTAGAAGCCGATTCCCATGATTCCCATGGCTTTGGTCTGGCTCACAATATCATGTGCACCCTTCACCACGATTGGGGCCGTGACGCCAGCCTGAAACAGTCTGCCGCCTATTTCCCCCAGAATGCCGTCTTTGGCCTGCCCAATGATTCAGGTTTGGCTGTCGATCAGGGCTTTTTGGACTCCGGCAATATTTGGCAGATCATTGAATTTGTTGTGGACAGTACTTGGGATATTGCCAATGAACAATTCCATATCAAAACCCGTCAAGGCATGAATATTGACCATTTCTACAACGATGGTCGCAAATGGACTTTCAATCACGGCGACAAAATGGTGCGGGTCATGTCTCAAGACGACCAGTTCCAAGGCGCTTGGATTGTGTTGAGCAATGGTCAGATTATTGATTATTGGTCTCAAAACTACAGCCTCTATCCCAGTATCGAAGCCATTTTGGCTTCGCATTAGTTTTGTTAAAGCCCAAAGGCAGGGGGCGCTGTCTGCAGCGGTCCCTGCCTCTTTTTTTCATGGCTTTGTGGCTGGTTTTGGCATTTAAAGCTGAGGCAAAGCTTCTGGATTGGCAAGCAGAATTGACAAAGAACCAAGTGCCTGGAGCTGTGTTTGTGACGATTGCAGGCCCAGCCTCTTCTGCTCAGATTGAGACCTATGCTGATCCCAAACGCAGCGATCCCGCTGTGACTGCCGCTACGCTGGTGCCTTTGGGCCGTTTATCGGGATTGTTGAACACGGCTTTGCTTTTGGAGGGCGTGCAACAGGGCGATTGGAACCTGGATGAAAATATCAATACCTATCTGAATCGTTTGCAAGTGGTCAACCCTTTTTCCACGCCTTTGACCCTGCGCCATCTGATGCTTGAACGCGATGGCTTTCCTGAGTTTTATCAGGGACATTGGCTCGAAAATCCCAAGCGGGTACCCAGCCTGGAACAATTGCTCAATTATGGCCTCAAGCCCTTGGTCAAAGAGCCCGGAAGTATTGCCACGCCAGGCAGTTGGGGGGCTGTTTTGGCCGCTTATCTCTTGGACGTTCAGAATCCCAAAATTCCTGCAGACAAACGCATGCAACAGCGCTGGGGATTGGCTTCTTTGAAAACGGGAGGCTCTCAGGCCGCTGTTTTACAGGGCACTTTATTGGAATCTGGACAACTCTGGAATTACCCGCATTTGTACAGTGCTGCGCCCGCCAGCGATCAACGTTTGCTGTCTGTGGCGGATTTGCAAAAATGGTTGGAAATACTCGTCGGAAAACGCCCAGGACTCTCCCTTGCCACCCGTCAGCTTTTATTTAAGTCACCTGCTGGCAATGGGGAATCTCAAAGTCTGGGTTTTTTGCCCTATCCAGCCTCGCCACCCAGGGGCGGACCTGTGTATTTTCGCGAAAGCACACAAATGGGGCTTTCGCAGTTGTGGGTGGTTCAGCCCCAAACGGGCAAAGCAGCCTATTTGGGGCTGCGGCGCGAAGCGCCCACTTTGGCCCGCCAAATGTTGGATAGCTGGTTGGGGATTCACCCCCAGCCACGTCAAAACCCGACTCACTCAGAACCATTTCCCCCCGATGGGGTCTATGGTTACCCCCATTTTCACACCCAGAGTCTGACCGCCTTGGTGCGTCTCAAGCGGGGCATGCTGGAGGTCAAAACCTTGGCCAATGGTGATCTCAGTATTACCAGCCGGGGCCAAGATCCCTTTGGTGGCTTTGGGCAAAATTCTATCTGGGAGCCGATTTCAGCCGCTCGTTTCCAATTGAAGGGGCACTCTGAGCAGATTGCTTTTGTTCCGCTGGCTGGGACTGCCACTTTGGACAAATCAGCCCTGATGCTGAAGTCTTTTCAGGGAGCGGGTGGAGCGTATCTGCCAATCAAGGCAACGGCAAGGCCGCCTTTGCAATGGGGGCTTTGGGGCCTGTTTGGGCTGATCTTTGGTCTGGGATTTTTGCGCAATCTTTGGCAATATTGGCATGCGACGGCTCCGATTGAGCCCGAAGAACAGCAAGAGAGTGAAAATGCGCCGCCTTACCTGCTGATGACCTTGGCTTCGGGTTCTGGCCTGGTTTTTTTAATCGGCTTCCCCTGGGTCTTTTTTGCGGAGGCGCTGCCGGGGGAAATGAGTTTGGCTTGGCGGGATCCCTTAAATCCCTGGTTGTTTGGGCTTTTGGTTTTGCCGCTTTTGCAACTCTTTTTTACAGGGGTTTCTGCCCTTTTGGCGCTGGGAGCCTTGCGGGTTTGGCCAAAGCCCGATCGCCTGAATGGCTTGCTGCAATTGCTTACCACGGGTGGATATATCTTTTGGCTACAAACCTGGCATTTGATCGGTTTTCAGGTCTGACGCGGGAAAAACAGGGGCAGTGCCAAACAGAAACGACTGCCCTGGGGTTGTGATTGGTATTCGAGTTGCCCCTGTAAGAGACGACTGAGTTGCAGGGCGATCGACAGTCCCAGTCCTGTTGAGGATTCACCCGCTGTGGGGCGGGCTGAGAGCCGGGTAAATTTTTTAAACATGTGCGAACTGTCTTCGGCGGTGAAGCCCGGCCCTTGATCTTCGATTTCAATTTTGATTTGTTTTTCGCCCAGGCTGTTATCTCCGAAGCGGGCCCTCAGTGTTACCTGGGTTTTGCCCGCCGAAAATTTGAGGGCATTGGAGACCAAATTGTCGAGAATTTCGCGCAGCAAAAGAGGATCGCTTTGCAGCGTAGGCAATTCGGGATCAATTTCTAAAACCAAACTCTGTTCTTTTTCGTCAGCTCTTTTCTGGTAATCTCCCCGAATTTGCTCCAATAAATCCTGAAGTGAAAACCAACTGAGGTGGGTGTGAATTTTGCCGTTTTCGAGTCGGTGGATATCCAATAAATGAGAAATAATCGCCAACATCCGATCGGCATTGCGCTCGATCATGGCGGTATAACTCTCCATATCGGGTTTTTTTAAATCTTGAATCTGTTCGCGCAAGATTTGTGCGGCCCCCGAAATGGCGTTTAAAGGGGAACGCAAATCATGGGAAACAATCGCCAAAAATTCATCTTTTTCACGATTGAGTTGACGCAGATCTTCTGCCTGTTTTTCGAGCTGTGAGGCATGTTGCACCAGCATGTCTTGGGCTTTTTTGAGTGAGATATGGGTGTGAACCCGCGCCAATAACTCCTGAACATGGAAGGGTTTGGTGATATAGTCCACCCCCCCGGCCAAAAAGCCCTGCAAAATATCTGCCTGCTCAGTGCGGGCCGTTAAAAAAACCACGGGAATAGGTGCTGTATGAGGCATTTCTTTGAGTTTTTTGCAGACATCAAATCCGCCCCAATCGGGCATCATCACATCAAGCAAGATCAAATCGGGTGTAATGCTTTCCAACATTTGCAAGGCAATTCTGCCACTGGCGGCCTCTTCGACTTGATACCCTTGGCGTTCAAGCGATGCCCGCAAAACCATCAGATTTTGTGGCACGTCATCAATAATCAAAACCAGATTTTGAGTTTGATTAGACATGGCAACAGACATCTAAATAGAGAGATAAAACAGACGAAAAGGCCAATAGTTTGCCCTCGGTAATCATCAAAACTAAACTTATTTAAATTATATACCCAAATTTGATTTTTTAATGCAGAGATTTGATCTCTTCTGTTCGTCCCAAGCTCAGACTGCTGCCCTGCAATGCCTGTGGCAGGCTGGAGCGGGCTTCATTTAAGGTGGCGCCTGTGGTGAAAATATCATCCACCAGGAGCAAGGGACCTTTTGGCTTTTTCCAGCTCAGGGGGGGCGTCTGCCAAACAAAACTGTCTTTTAGCACCTGGGCACGCGCTTGGGGACTGAGTTTGTGCAAGGCTGGGGTGGCTTGGGTGCGTATCAGCCAGGGAAAACAGGGGATTTGTAAGGCCTCAGATACACCCAATGCCATTTCTTCGGCTTGATTATAGCCCCGTTCTTTGTACCTGTCGGCATGTAAGGGAATGGGGACAACCCCTGCGGGTATCGGAGCCCACTCTTTGAACCAGTGCCCCAGATAAAATCCCAGTGCGCGCGCCAAAGCCGCCCGTTGATGGTATTTGGTTTGCCCCAACAATTGGCGCAAAAGCCCTTGATAGGGGCCATAGGCATAGTGCGGCCAAGGTTCTGAACTCAGGGCCTGTTCGTTTGAGTAAACAGGGATTTGTTGCCAACAAACTTGGCACAGTGCCCGAGGAGCACTGCGCCGACAGTTTGCACAGCGAATTTGCCAGAGCAAATGCTATTTAATAATCACTTCAAGTTCACCCGTGGTGGGTGAGGTATTGAGGTTTTGACCCGGTGAGTTTTGGTTGACCTGCACCTGTTGCTGGGGATTGTCGGGTGATACTGCACTGTTGGCAAAATTATTGTTGTTCTGATTGCCATTGTCTGCCGGGCCTTCTTGGGTGACATTTTCCTGCTGGCGCACAGCATTGAGGTCAACCGGTTCTGGTGGAGCAGGGGGCAGGCCTTGGCCGACCAAGGTCATCATGCCTGTGGTCAAATTGACCATGTTTTGCAGATTGGGGTCTGACACACCCACTTGGCCCTGAAAGACCGTAATTTGTGTCACGACATCAGGCAAAGCGCCCTGGGCTATTGGGAAGAGGGCCGAGGAATACCCCAAGGCCATTTCGCCAGAGAGACCCGTGCGGTCGGGCCAGGGCAATAGAGAGGTTTGGGTCGGGGCCTTTTCTTCCACGCTCACCATAAATTCGGTGCCCAAAACAGTGGCGACAGCGGTGCGGGTGCGCACGCGCATGTTCTGCTTTTGTTTCTGAACTTTAAAATAGGCTTTGCCTTTGTGAAGCTGAACCTGTTTCGAGGCTGCAGAGCGGATCCGGGCGATCGAGCGGCTGCCCAAGCGCACGACAGAACCATCCGCATAGTGGATTTGGGCACGGGAATTAGCGCCTGTGCGCACATAGGTACCACTGCTCAAGGGGGTGCCTCTGGAGGCGCTGACCCATTTGCCTGCCCGATTGACCTGAACCGTGTTGTGGGTCCACGCGACGCGGGCAGAACTGTCAGCCTGTGTTTCATTGGGGGCCGCAAGTACCAAGCAAATGCCTGCCAGACCCAGTGTGAGAATGCGTTTCATTGCGATAAATCTCCTCTAGCTCTCAGATTGTATGGCCGTAATCAGGTTGACACCAAACGAGAAGATGCCTGCGCTGCGCTGAGCATCTGTCATGTTAAGAACCTGATTATAGTCTCCCCTTGCTTCGATTATAAACCATGGGCGCACGACGTGCCACTGTAAGGCCAACGCCCCGCCAAAACGCAGTTCGTCGAGCAGTGCTGGGGTGGCTGTATAGCCTCGGGGTTGGACCCGCGCATCGGCAAAGAAGAAGAGATTGTCGGCAATTGAATGGCGATAACCCGCAAAGAGCAAATTACCCAGATACGAGAAATCGTTGCTCTGGGCAGCGAGATAGTCGAGTTGGTAACCCGCGTAGAGAATGTGTTTATTCTCAAAAAATTGGTACCAAGTGCCACCGAGCATAAAATCGTTATCAAAGCGCATGACATTGGGATTGCGATCCAACGATGTTGAGAGAATAGGCAGCCAGCCGCCGTAAATATTGAGTTTGTCGTCGAACCACTGGGAAACAGTGACAGAGAGGGGAATTCCCAAGAGCTGATTGCGGCCGCTGAGGTTAAAGAAATTGAACCAGAAGCCCTGGCTGCGCAGCAGGATTTGGGTATTGCTGGGAAAGCTATAACGCAAGATACCGGTTAACATCGTGCGGTTGGCCAGACTGCCTTGGCCACCAGCGACCTGATCGACGTTGGTATTGTATTCGGTCTGATTGCGCAATTCCAAGCGCCAGAACCAGGGGTTCTGGGTGGGCAACATGCGGTTGAAATCATCTTCAAGCGGGCGCTGATTGGGATCGGGAATAAAATTGGGATCGTCTTCAGGGAAAACCAGCTCTGAATCGGGCAATTCAGGCTCTTCGACTTCGCTCTGAGCAGCGTCTTCGGATTCTTCTGGGGTGGGCTCTTCAGATGTGGGTTCTGAGGAACTGTCTGTCGGGGTTTGGGCGATTTGCAGGGGCGGCGCTTGGGGAGCCGGTGTGTTGGGCGCTGCGACGGCTGAAAAACTCAGAGAGAGCACAGAGAGGCTCAACAGTGTCGCCAGCCAACGGGGATTGAGAGGGAAAGGGTTTTTCATGACAGACATCCTTTTCGGCGGTGATGGGGTTTTCTCTGTTTTAATGCAACCTCATTATGGCAGACCTGAGGAAAGGCCGTCAACTCTGGATTTGCTCCCTTATTTTTAGTGATTTTTGGGTCACAAAGCCTATCGCCAATTCAGACAACTACCAGTATAGTGGTTTTAACTCAACGATTAAAAATCTGGAATCATGCACCTTTAACTGAGATGGATACACTTACCGCTCTGATCTGTCTGGCAGGCTCTCCCTCTTGGAGCATGCCACTTTTGCATGTGCCTGTGCCTTTTTTGGTGCCCTTTTGCAATCAGCCGCTCTTAAAAATCATTTTGCTGCGGCTCAAGTCTGCCGGTGTTGAACGTGTCGTCTTTGTTTTAGACGATCTTTCTGCCTCTTGGTTGCATCCGCTGCGTCCAGAACTGGCCCGCACTGGATTGGTGCTGGACTATATGCTCTTGCGTCACCTCTATGATACCGAGTCCCCCTTGCGCGATGAACTCTTGGATCGTCTTCCTTTGGAACAGCCCGTTTTGCTCTTGCAAGATCCTTTTCCTGATACGGTAGACATCACTGCATTTTTGGCCTTCCACCGCGAAAAACAGGCCGATTGCAGTGTGCGTTTGCTGCCCGGGCGCACTTCCTCAGGGCTCTTACAGCCTGTCTATACCGATGGTGAGGATTTGCTTTCGCTCAAAGAGGGGGCGGGTCTGCGCCCTGCGCAAGATGCCCGTATGTATTTGCTTGAGACAGACATTCTTGAAGACATGTTGCTGGCCCAAGTGCCTTTGCTCAAAGCACCTTTGGCCAGTTATTTTGGCGAAAATGTGCCCTATTGTTATGGCTATACTTCGCAAAGAGAACTCTGTATTTGGCATTCTTTGGCGGGCTATTTGCAGCGTCAGAAAGACTTTTTGGCGGTTCTGCCCTTTCAACCCGAAGGCCGACTTTTGCAAAAGACTGAAAAAACACAGGTTTGGCTGGGCGAGGGGTCGGTCTGTGAAGAGCTGCCCCAATCTGAGGGGGCCATTTTTATTGGCCGTCACTGTAAAATTGGTAAAAATGTCAAAATCCAGGGCCCGGTTTTTCTGGGCGATCATGTCCAGATTGGCGCAGGGACGCAGCTTAAAAATGTCACAATCTGGTCTCAAACCCAGGTGGGTGCGCGTTGCCAGCTTTCAGATAGCCTTTTGGCTTCACGGGCCAGCGTGGCTTCGGACTGTCGCTTGCAAGCTGCCTTGGTGGCCGACCAGGCCCATTTGGGGCCTGGTCAGTCGCTCAAAGCAGGAGATACACTTGGCCCCTTTTCGCGCTTGGGGCTCGAAGACATTTCTAAATCTTGCTAAAAGCCAGTTTGTCTTCGACAATTTCAGCCCGAATGTTGTCACCCTCTTTAAATTGCCCTTTTAATATGGCCATCGAGAGGGGATTTTCCAATTCGCGCTGAATCACGCGTTTGAGCGGGCGGGCCCCCAAGGTGGGGTGATAACCTTCGCGGACCAAAAAGGCCTGCGCACTTTCGCTCAATTCCAAACTCAGGTGGCGATCGGTTAAGAGTTTGCCAACCCGGAGCATTTGAATGCCGAGAATATGCTGCAATTGTTCTTTGCCCAGCGAATGGAAGACCACGGTCTCATCAATGCGGTTGAGAAATTCAGGCCGAAAATGGGCATTTAAAGCGGTCATGACCGCATCGCGCATATCCTCGTACTGAAATTCGCCTTCGCGGTACTGCAGGATATATTGGCTGCCAATATTACTGGTCATGATGATCAAGGTGTTTTTAAAATCCACCTTTTTGCCTTTGCCATCGGTCAATTGGCCATCGTCGAGAATCTGCAACATGATATTAAACACATCGTTGTGGGCCTTTTCGATCTCATCAAAGAGGATCACACTGAAGGGTTTGCGCCGGATGGCTTCGGTCAATTGCCCCCCTTCGTCGTAGCCGATATACCCAGGCGGGGCGCCGATCAAACGTGAGACAGAGTGTTTCTCCATGTACTCGGACATATCAATCCGCACCATGGCGCGTTCGTCGTCAAAGAGAAACTCTGCCAAGGCTTTGGCCAATTCGGTTTTGCCCACCCCAGTGGGTCCAAGGAAAATAAACGAACCGATTGGGCGGTTGGCCTCTTTGAGCCCTGCCCGTGCCCGACGCACAGCGTTGGAAACAGCCACAATTGCGTCTTCTTGGCCAACCACCCGTCTGTGTAAATTGTCTTCGAGGTGGATCAATTTTTGGATTTCCCCTTCGAGTAATTTGGTGACGGGAATATGGGTCCAGCGGCTGACCACCTCGGCGATATCGTCGGAGTCGATTTCTTCCTTGAGCAGGCGCTCACCGTCTCCCTGCAGGGCCTGCTCGGCCTCTTTGCGGAGTTTTTCCAATTCGATCAAGCGGCCATATTTGAGTTCAGCGGCTTGGGCCAGATTGGCTTCGCGCTCGGCCTGGGCCACCAAGACATTGGTTTTTTCGATCTCCTCTTTGATTTGGCGCACTTTCATGATCGCGTCTTTTTCGTTGTGCCATTGCTGAAAGAGGGTATTGGATTTTTCGCGCAGATCTTCCAGCTCTGCATCCAGGCGCTGCAGGCGTTCAATCGAGCCTGCATCGGTTTCTTTGTGCAGGGCCTCGCGCTCGATTTCGAGCTGCATTTTGCGCCGCTCGATCTCATCCAATTCGGTTGGCATGGAGTCGATCTCGGTGCGGATTTTGGCCCCGGCTTCGTCGAGCAGATCGATGGCTTTGTCGGGCAATTTGCGGTCGGTCAGATAGCGGTGCGAGAGCGTGGCGGCTGCAATCATGGCTGAGTCTTTGATGCGCACGCCGTGGTGCACCTCGTAGCGCTCGCGCAGGCCACGCAAAATGCTGATCGTGTCTTCGACCGAGGGTTCATTGACCATGGTCGGTTGAAAGCGCCGTTCGAGTGCCGGGTCTTTTTCGATGTATTTGCGGTATTCATCAATGGTGGTGGCGCCAATACAGTGCAGTTCGCCCCGCGCGAGCATGGGTTTGAGCAAATTGGCAGCATCCATCGAACCTTCTGCCGCGCCTGCTCCCACCACGGTGTGCAGCTCGTCGATAAACAAAATGATCTGGCCTTCGCTCTCTTTGACCTCTTTGAGCACCGCTTTGAGGCGGTCTTCGAATTCACCGCGAAACTTGGCTCCGGCAATTAAGGCGCCCATATCCAGGGTGATCAGCTCTTTGTTTTTGAGGCCTTCGGGCACATCTCCTTTGACAATGCGCTGGGCCAGGCCCTCGATGATCGCTGTTTTGCCCACGCCGGGATCGCCGATCAAGACGGGGTTGTTTTTGGTGCGGCGGCTGAGTACCTGCACCACGCGCCGGATTTCATCGTCGCGGCCAATCACGGGGTCGAGTTTGCCTTTGCGGGCATATTCGGTTAAATTGCTGCCATATTTTTCCAGGGCCTGGTATCGGGCTTCGGGGTTTTTGTCGGTGATGCGCTGTTTACCACGAATGCTGCCCAGCACCTGGTAGATCTGCTCGCGGGTAATGCCCTGCTCTTTGAGCACCTGAAAAGCCGCGCCCCGGTCTTGGTCGTCGGAGAGGGCAATCAAGAGGTGTTCCACGCCGATAAACTCGTCTTTCATGCGCTTGGACTCTTGTTCGGCCAAGGCAAAGACGCGGTTGAGGCGGTTGGAGATATAGGCCCGGTTGACATCGCCGCTGGAAGAGGTCACGCGCGGCAATTTGTTCAGCTCGGCCCGCACCTTGTCGATCACCAGCTCATTGCGTTTGTTGAGCTTTTTGACAATCTCAGGCACGACACCGTCTTTCTGCTCCAGCAGTGCCAAGAGCAGGTGTTCGTTGTCAATATAATTGTGGGTATACTCTTCGACATATTGTTGGGCCGCTGCCAAGGCCGTCTGGGCTTTTTCGGTCAGTTTATTGATATCCAGCATGGTTTTCTTCCTCCGCTTTGCCCCTGTCAGGGGGTTCTGTAATAGTTATACACGATTTAAAATAAAAAGTTAATAGGAATTGCTGAATCTATTGTGCAAAATAATCCATCTTTGTATTCAGGAGCCGTGCTGTGTATTTGCCTTTTTCTGCGCAGCCTTTATTTTGGCTTGCATGCTTCAAAAAAGCTCCCCTGATATTATGCCTGCTGCCTCAAATTCTCTATAATGAGACAGACCTTCTTCTAAGGAGACTCCGATGCAAGCCCTCTCCGCCCTCAAAGAACTCCAGGCCCAGCGCCAGCAATTGCAAGGCCGCCGCCAAAGCAGTGCCCAAAATCATTACGACACGGGGCTCAAGGCCCTGAGCAAAGCAATTGAAAGCAATTTTCGCGACAAAGCAGCCCTTGCCCAGGCGCTGGAGAGCTGGATGGAGGCCATGCGCAACAATCGGCGTGACCCTGAACCCTGTTCGGGACTGGGTTATATCTTTCTGCTGCTGGGTGATACCCGCATGGCCATTCGCTATTTTCAGGCCGCTTTGGCGATCGATCCCCAACATGCGGATTCTTGCCGCTGGCTCGACCATATTCAGTCTCAGGTCAGCACACAGCCGGCCAAGCCGGTTCAGAGTCGACCCAGTACAACTGCCAGTTTCAGCGACGATCCCGAAGTGGAGTTGCAGCAGGTTGAAGAGGAACTCTTTCAATTGCTCAAACAGTGGATGGAGCAGCCCATGCCTGCGCCGGGCAAAGCCATGCACCCAACCATTGTCAAAGATCAGCAATTTTTGACTGAAACCTGCATGCGTATTCAAGCCCAACTCAAGCGCCTGGAAGAGGATTTGGATACAGGACAGGTGCAGCACCGACTTCTGGCGCTCGAAACCCTGGAACGCAGATACCAGGGGCATCTCAAGCGCAGTGAGCTATTTATGGCAATGGAAACAGAAATGGCTGAGGAATTGGCCAAGGTCAAAGCGCATCTTGACGCGCTTGAGTCGGGCCTGCCCGGCCCCAGTCCTGCAGATATTGAGATCTTTTTGGACCAATGTGATCGCTTTGCCGACCAGCAAGACGAATGGGACCAACAGGGTTATGCGATTTTGGCGCTGGAGTCCACTTACCAAAAATTGGTACAAGAACTCGAAAAATTACAAGATCGCTTGGACGAGCTTTAGCGCGATGTTAGGCCTGCCCGGTCTGAATCACTTCTCCACCTGAGCGGATTTCTGCCCGGCTGACCAAATGGTTCATCACCTTGCCACTGAGCCAAACACCCAGCAAAACACCCAGTTCAGGGCCCTGCTTGAGTTGCGCGACAATCTCTTTGACCGGGCGCTCGGGATTGAGGGCTTGAAAAAGCTGTTCCAATTCGGGTTGCTCCAAAGTAATGCCTTCTCGCTCAGCCACAGCCCGTAAGACCAGCCGGGTTTTGAGAGCTTGGCTCGCTTCGTTCTGCAAGTGGGGCAGCATTTTTAAATTCAGCAGGCCCTTTTTTAGAATTTCGGCACTTTGGGGCAGCTCTTTGAGTTTGAGCAAAGGGGTTTCATCTTCACTTTTCCAGCGACCCGCCAATTCGCCTTCGACCCAGCCATTGGGCAGGGAGAGCTCACTTTGGGCGACCAAGGTCTCTGAGAGCGTTTCGCGAATTTGATTGCGCCAAGCAGTGGTTTTGGACACTTTGAGTTCCTCAAAGATCACGGCCAAGAGACTTTCCAGATTACTTTCATTGAGCAAACTGGGTAGCACCTCTGCGGGGGGAATGCGCAAAGCCCGCACCTGATGCAGATAGACCTGATAACGCGCAGGTTTGCCGCGCCAGGCCGCGTGGGGGTAATCGGCGCTGAGGGGTTTGTTGATCTCGGTTTTTTGACCTGCGCTCAGGCCAATTAAACCTGCCAGAAAGGGATCTTCTTTTTCGGCGGGGTCAAGCACAATTAACAATTGGCTGCGGGCACTGCCCGGCAGATATTGACCCAAACAGGTGGCCAGGGTGTCGATCAGCACCACATCCCCCCATTGGGCCGGGCGATCGGCCAGCAATTGCTCTCCGTAGCGGATTTGCAACCCTTGCAGGGCCTGTTGAATCTCTTTCTGCTCAGGTGCAGCCAGAACGGGCACATCGAGCTTCAAATGCAGGTTCTCAGGCAATTTGACTTCGGGATAAAATTCCATTTCACAGGCAAAAGACAGGCCCAGGCTGCTCTCACTCAGCAATTTGAGCTGGGGCGGGCGGGCGTATTCTTGCGGTTCGGTTTGTAAATAGCGGTCGAGTGCGTTTTGCATGACCTGTTGCTGCCGCTCGGCAGCACTGAGGGTGTCGCCACCGGGCAGGCGGCTCTCTTCGGGGCTGAGCTGAAAGCGCAATTTGAGACTTTGGGGGGTTTGCGAGAGAATACTGTGTTTCATTTTTAGTTACCTTAGCTAAACCAGCCCAAGATGGCGTTGACGCCCGAAGCTGCCAGCGGACCGACAAAAGGCAGCACGGTGGCTCCGAGGCCTGAACCGATGGTGGTGACAATGCTTTGGGTCAGTTGCATGCCTGTGGCTGTACCTTCGCTATAACTGGAAATGGTACTGCCCAAATTGGCCACATCCATGGCCAGAGGGGCCAAACTGAGCAAGGGAACCCCCGAACCCAAAACAGAGGTGGCCGTGCTGCCCAAGACTGAGGTCGCAGCACTGGCAATCAAACTGCGTTCGGTGCTGGCCACATAGCTATCGTCTTTGGCAAATTTGCCCAGGGCTGTGACCATTTCTTTGGCGCTGTCAAAATCCTGTTTCTGACAACATTCTGCAATTTTGCTACCCAGTTCGATGGTTGAATCTCCACCCAGGGCACAATAGGTATCTTTGGCCGCTGTGCCCACTTTGCAGCCCAAGTCTGACATGTCTTGCGCTTGGCCAATATCCAAAACCGAGTGGGCGGCCTTGCCATAAGACAAAATTTGTTTGCCTGTCTCTAGCACGGTTTTGGCCGTTCCCATGGTTTCTGATGACAAGCCAGTCAGGCTTTCCAGCATCCGGGATTCACCCGTGGGCAAAGAGAGTGAGCCGATGCTTAAGGGATCATCACTGGCTGCTTCCAGCAGTTCTCCGACTTGTTCCAGCGGTTTGATACCCATCACTTCAGTCTCCAGCACATCATGTACTTGGGAACTGACTTTGGCGGCTTGGGCTCCCATTTGCCCAACCTGTTTCAATTTTTGACCGAGGCCCGTTTCTCCCAAAACCGTCGCAGTGGCGTCCAAAGCGCCCTGAAGGCTCTCGGGGGGGGCTTGTTGCGCCTGTTGTTGCGCGTCTCCCAGGGTTTGGGGGCTTGTCAGCTGGGCTTGACTGTCGCTTTGGCCTTGGCTTTTCTGCACCTGCATCATCATGCCTGTTGAGGGCTTGGGGGTACTGACAGTGGTTGTGCTTGTTGTTGTTGTTGTTGTTGTTGTTGTTGTTGTTGTTGTTGTTGTGGTCTGGCGGACTGGGGCCGTTGTTGGTTTGCTTGTGGCTGGCAGCGCTGTTGGCGTGCTGGGGAGTGCTTGCATGGCCAAATTCCTTTGCGAGAAAATTTTGAGTTGAGCAGGGGAAAGCCGATGTCTAAATTGTATCGCATTGATTTGAAAAATTCAACTCTCTGATTGATATCCCCCTGTCACCCGGCTACAATGGGAAGATGTTTCAAATTCAGTCTCTGCTTCAGAAATCTTTTCTCTCTGCTGGGGTTTTGCTCTCCAGTGGTCTCTGGTCGTTGGCTGTTCAGGCCCAGACCTTGCCCATTCCCCGCATCCCGATTGAGCAGGCCCGCACGCCCCAAGAGATCGTCTTCAGTGTTCAGCTTTTGTTGTTGTTTACGGTTATGGCGCTTGCACCTTCGATTTTGGTCATGATGACGCCTTTTACCCGGATTGTGATAGTCCTGGGTTTTTTGCGCCAGGCTTTGGGCACCCAACAGGCTCCCCCCAACCAGGTTTTGGTGGGTATGGCTTTGTTTATGACCTTGTTTATCTCGATGCCTGATTTTCAAGAGGCCAACGATAAAGCCCTTCAGCCCTTTCTCAAAAAACAGATCAATCAAGAGCAGGCCTTGGAAGCGGGGATTTTGCCCTTTCGCCGCTTTATGCTCAAACAGGTGCGCCAGCCCGATTTGGAGTTGTATCTCAGTTTGGCCAAAGCGCCGCGCCCCAAATTGCCCGAAGAAGTGCCCACCCATGTCTTGATCCCGGCTTTTATCACCAGCGAACTCAAGACGGCTTTTCTGATTGGCTTTTTGGTCTATATCCCATTTTTGATCATTGATATGGTCGTGGCCAGTACCCTGATGTCGATGGGCATGATGATGTTGCCTCCGACGGTGGTCTCATTGCCCTTTAAGCTGATTCTGTTTGTCTTGATCGATGGTTGGAACATTCTCAGCCAGGCCCTGATCGGCAGTTTCTCATGAATCCCGAAGATCTGTTTTTGCAAATTTTGCAACAGGGTCTGACCCTGACGGCGCAGCTCCTGGCGCCGATGCTGCTGACCAGTGCTGTAGTTGGGATTTTGGTGGGCCTCTTTCAAAGCGTGACCCAGATCAACGAAATGACCCTCACGTTTATTCCCAAAGTGGTGATTGTGGGGATTGTGATGATGCTTTTGGGGCCTTGGATGTTGCATATGATTATGGACTTTTCGACCTCGCTGATTCTGGGCATTCCGGCTGCTGTTAAGTTTTAGCCATGGAGCTCTATTCTCAGGTTCTGGCGCAGCTCCCGCTCTTTGCGCTGGTGGCCCTGCGCAGCAGTGGCCTGTTTTTAACCGCGCCGATTTTTGGCCAGCAGCGCGTTCCCAATCAGGTGCGCTTGATGTTGTCGCTGCTGATTGCCGCTGCGGTCTTTCCGCTGATACCGCTTAAACCTGTTCCCGAAGACGCGATCCTGTATTTGATTGCCTGTCTTTTGGAATTGATTGTGGGCCTGATTTATGGCTGGTGTGCCTCGTTGATTTTTGAGGGCATGATTCTGGCTGGGCAGTTTATTGGTCTGCAGATGGGCTTTGCCCAAGCCAATATTCTCAATCCCGATTCTCAGACCCAGCGCCCGCTTTTGTCAGAAGTCTATTATATTATCTCAATCCTGATTTTCTTTTCTCTCAATGGCCATCATTTTCTGATTTTGGCCTTTCAGAAGAGTTTTAAGGCAGTTCCTGTCGGAACCTTGGTCTTTAACCAGCTGATTTTGGAGCGCATTTTTGCGCTCTTTGCCCAGATTTTTCTGGTGGCGCTGATCATTGCCGCTCCGATTTGTGGTGTTTTGACCTTGATTGACCTGATTCTGGGGTTGGTTGCACGCACGGCACCGCAAATGAATATCCTTGTGCTCAGCTTTTCGATTAAAATTTATATAGGGCTTTTGAGTTTGCTCTTTTCGCTCTATTTCACTTTTCAGTTTATTCACGATCTTCTGCTGCAATTATTGCAGCAATTGGCACAGGTCATTTGATGGCAGATCCTTCAAAAACAGAGAAAGCCACCCCCCGCAGGCGTGGCGAGTTGCGAGGCAAGGGACAGACAGCCAAAAGCCAGGAATTTAACACGGCGCTGTTGTTTATCGTGGCAATTGTCTTTCTCAAATTTTATTTCCCAGCAGTTGTACATTATGTGCAGACCAGCACCTATCAGCTCTGGAACAATTTTCCCAAAGACATCAGTGTCAATGGCTTTATGGCCTTAATGGGGCAGATCTCAATGGGCATGCTGGTTGCTTTGGCACCGCTTTTTCTGGCTTTGATTATTACGGCCGTGATCAGCAATATCAGCCAAGTGGGGCTGCATCTCTCCTTTTACTCGATCAAACCCGATATTACAAAACTCAATCCTGTTCAGGGGTTTAAGCGGCTTTTTTCCATGCAGCCGCTGATGCAACTCGGTATGAACCTGGTCAAGATCAGCATTTTTCTCTGGCTCGCAATCTCCATTTTGACCAGCCATTACAATCAATTATTGCAAACGGTGCATATGCCTCTCAGTGAGACTGGTCGTCTGATGGCTGCTGTGGTTTGGGAACTCTCTTGGAAATTGGGGGCAGTGATGCTGATCGTGGCGATTGTCGATCTGATTTGGCAGCGCTGGTACTTCGAACGCGGGATTCGCATGAGTAAACAGGAGATCAAAGACGAACACCGCAATTCAGAAGGCGATCCTCAGATCAAAGCCAAGATCAAACAATTACAACGCAAAGCAGCTTTGCAGCGCATGATGGAATCGATTCCCCGTGCCGACGTGATTCTCACCAATCCAACCCACTTGGCGGTGGCGATTGAATACAAACCTGAGAGTATGAATGCACCACAGGTCGTGGCCAAAGGCGCGGAGGCGATTGCCGAGCGCATCAAGGAGCGGGGGCGCGAATATCAGGTGCCGATTTTGGAAAACAAACCTCTGGCACGGGCGCTCTTTCGTTCTGTGGAGGTGGGGCAGGAGGTGCCTGCTGAGCTCTATGCGGCTGTCTCAGAGGTATTGATCTACGTCTATCAAATGACAGGACGGATTGAAGACTTTTCTCAGCGGTAGCTGTAATGGGTCTGTAAGCCCTGAAAGGCTTTTTGAACGAGCCGCTCTTGCAATTGAGCCAATAAAAGGGGGCGATCGCTGTGGGCTGCCCGTGCGGTCTCTGAGACTGTGACCTCTTTTAAGCGCAGAGCAGGTTGTCTTTGCCAGATGGCCAAATGCAATTCCATTTTGATTTCTAAACGGGCTGTTTCTTGTCTGCCAGGCCAACCCAGCGGCGTGCCCTGTTGACTTTGCTGGTATTCTTGGGCTTTGACCCAACCCCGAACCAAAAGCGGTGGGGCGCCCTCTTTTGTGGTTACACTTTCAGTACTGTCTGAAGAACAGGCTTCGCCCTGATAAGCCAAGGTCTGCAGCGCCAATTCACGCGGAAATTGGCGTGCCAAGGTTTGGTTGAGTTTGTCCCATTCAAAATCCGCAGGGGCTTTGCTGCTTGTTTGCGCTGTTGGCAGCACCGCCAATGGGCAGAGATCTGCTTGGCGTTTTTCGACCCGATCCAGCGGATCTTCTAAGACCATTTCCCAGGCGTAACATCCGCTCAGGCAAGTGGCCAAAGTGAGAGTTAAAAGAAGTCGCTTTTTCATGAGTGTCAGTGTAACAGATACCTTCTCCGGGAGATACTCTTCTTTGCGAGTTGGGGTATTATATTAGAGCGCGTTTTGCAAAAGTTACAAGACAGAAAGAGGGACACATACAGTGAGGCAGTTTGGTGAGCTTAAAGGGCAGGATTTAATTCAATTACTCAATACCCTGGCAACTGAAGGCGCCCTCACAGCGCCAGGTGTGATTCACAAACTCCAGGCGACCCATCCGATGGGGGCCCAAAACAGTTTATTTATTCGCGAGAATGTGTTTATCCATGCCGCTTCTACCGATTATAAATTCAGTTTGAGCTCAGCCCTGGGCAAACGCGGTTTTATTGACAAAAACCAGCTTCAAGAAATGAAAGATATTCGCAAGGCGGAGCAACCCACCCCCTCATTGGCACGTTTGCTGTTGCGCCACAAACTGATCGACGAAGCCAATCTCAAAGCGGTGATCAACCACCTTGACGAGGTCTTGGCCTACGAGATTATGATGTGGAAAACCTGTGATTTTAAACTGATCCCGGTTGAACACAATCCTGAAGATTTTTCGACCTATTTTGCCGGAGAACTCGAAGCTGAACGTTTATTAGATGTCACCGAGTTTGCGGCAGATGCCGACAAAAATTTACCGGTTTTGATGTTGATGCGTGAAAAATTATCCAACCCCAATATGATTTTAAAGCGCCTGCGCGAAGCGGATCCCGCTGAGCTGTCCGACCCTCAGAATCATGTCTATCAAGCGGTCAATAACCGCAACAGTCTGCGCGATATTTTGCTGCTCTCTGATCTGGGCTATTTTGAAACTTATACTGCGCTCTTTCAATTGCTGAGTTGGGAAACGATCGGCATGGGAAGTCTCGAAACGCCCCGTTATGCCAAAAAAGCCCCCGAGCCGATGGTCTCTCGTCCGGCTGCAACGCCCCGCCCCACACCTGCTGCAACAGCAACCCGGTCCGAAGCCCCTGTTGTGCCCTCCAGTGCTTCTGATGAGCGGTCTTTTTTGCGCCGTGCCCGTGGGGCTGATCTGTTCCAGGTCTTGTCTGCCCTGATCAAAGGGGGTAAACGCAGTGGCAAACTGCGCGTGGAAAACCAAAAAAGTGTGATTCACAGTGATTTGATGTTACACGAAGGCAATCTGGTGCATGCCTCTTCAACGATGTACAGTCAGCGTTTTGGTGATTTGCTTGTCCACAAAGGCCTGATTACGGTCGAAGATTTGCAAGATGCGCTTGAAACGCAAAAAGAGCAAAAGGGCAAACATCTGGGCGAAATTTTGGTGGCGGAAAAGCTGATCCAAGCTGAGATCATTCCCCAGCTGGTTTACCACCAGATCGAATGTGTTTTATATGAATTGTTGAGCTGGGCTGATGCCAAGTTTTTCTTTGAAGAGAGTGCCACGCCTTTGCAACAGGAGTTTGTGGTCTTCGCCGATTATGAAATTGTCGATGGCCGCCTGATTCAGCGTGAGGGCAGCTCCGAGCCCAAAGGCCGGGACGTACTCGGCGACGCCGACAAAAACCTGGCGATTCTTTTGATGATCAAAGAAAAAATGCCCAATCCCAGTGCCGTGGTTAAACGCACAGAGCAAGAGCCTGTGAGTGAATTATCTGAAGAGCAAAAACAGGTGATTGCGCTGGTCAATGGGCAGCATTCAATCAACGATTTGCTTGTGCTCTCCGATTTGGATTATTTTGCAACCTATACTGCCCTCTTCCAGATTTTTAGTTCGGGCCTGATCGAAATTCAAAAAGAGGCCCCGGCTTCAGCCCTGGCGGCTCCTGCTTCGACTCCGCTCAGCCGGCCCAAGCCCCCGATGACTCCCAGTGTTGCTTCCAGTGTCTCTTCAAGTCCAATGCCCAGTCCGGTTGCTCGCCCTGAACCGCTGAAAAGTCCTGTTGGAGCAGCATCGACTGCGGTTGGTGGCTCGGATGCGACTCAGTATGAGCAATTGCGCAAATTATTGGGCGAAGACCTGTTGCGTGCTCTGATGCAATTTCCTGCACGTCAAGCTCCTGCTTTGCGCAAAGGCCTGGAAGCACTGGTTGAAATGGGGCTGTCTGCAAGATAATCTCGGCAGGCAAGACCTGATTTTTATAGACAAGCACAGAGAGATTTGTCTATTCTGAAAGCAGGGTGAAGCAACCTGGCGGGATAAATGCGCTATAACACCTTGAGAAAGCTTTAGCTTTTCGTAAAACTTATTACAATGATGTGGGGTTTGGTACGGTGCAAAGAAAACACCTTTTTTCGAGTTTGATGGCTCTGACTCTGGTTTTGACCATAGGTTGTGGTGAAAAACAACCCCCCCCCACCACGACTAATCCGGGCAGTTTGGGTTCTGGGCTGACCCCGATTACCCCTGTTGATGGCAATGGTGGTTTGACCCCGATCGACGATCCCAATGCGGCTCCCAGCGATGGCAGCAGCAATTTTAACCCCAACGACAATTTTGACCCCAATGCCCCTGCTGTGACCCCTGGTGAACCTACTGCCGCTCCCAAACCTGATCCCAATGCTCCGACGCCCGATCCCAATGCAACAGCGGATCCGAACGCCACCCCCGAACCGACTCCTACTTCAACGGATCTCAGTGCGACCCCTGATCCTGCTGCGACCCCTGATCCTGCTGCGACCCCAACCGCCACGCCTGATCCTGCTGCCACGGCAACAGCCACCCCCGATCCGAGTGCCACAGCCACTCCCACACCCACTCCGACCCCTGATCCTTATGGCAATGAGTCGCTGGGCTTTTTGAGTTTGGGCACGCTCGACAAACCCGATGGGATTGATGTTAAAAATGGCCGGGTCTATGTCACTCACTACAAAGCGGGTGGCACCTTTAGCAATTACAAACGCCAGGTGCGCGACTTTCAATTGACCAACGGCAATTTTACTGATGTGAATGTGATGGACACGTTCTCTGAGCAGAAAAACAACAATGCTCTGATTTTGCTCAGCGGTACGGCTGTCAATGGCGGCGTGATCTGGAGCGTTAGCAATGTGCCCGACAGCAGTGGTTATAATATGTACAAACACAATACTGCTGGCCAACTCATGCAGCGTTATAAAGTGGCTCAGAACGCTACCAATAGCACAATCTTAAATGACGTCGCTGTGGATACCACCAGCGGTTTGGTCTATTTGGCCTCTCCCACCACTTTCAGTATTATCAAATACGATGATGTGACCGCCAGCAATACCCAATTGCTCTTCAGCGGTGCCACCAATATTAATCCTGTCGGTTTGGGCCTTGATTCCAGTGGGAATATTTATGCCACCGATGCAGGCAGCGGCAAGGTGATCAAATTTTCCAAAACCGATGGCTCCCGTCTGCTGGAATTTGATGGCAAAGGCAAAAACAGTACGGGTGAACTTTTTTCTGCGATTGGCGATCTGGCCGTTGACCCCCGCAACGGTGATATCTACGTCGCAGCGGTGGCCGGTGGCAAAGTCAAAATTTTCCGCTACGATGCCTCGGGCAATTTTACCCGCAGTTTCAGTCACGCGGATTTGACTGCCCCCAAGAAATTGGCGATTGGCAATGATGGCGTTTTACACGTAGTGGATGGCACCAAAAAAGCGATTATTGCTTTTGCTGCTGGTAAGACACCTTAGTCCCGGTGACTTTGATTCTGACAGATCACTTTGACTTCGCCGAGAGCGCTTTTATTGCGCCTTCGGTGATTGCCTTGGGCGATATCACCCTGGGTGCCCACAGCTCGGTCTGGTTTCAATCGGTTTTGCGCGGTGACTGCGACAAAATTGTGATTGGGGCCCATTCGAATATTCAGGATGGTTCAATTCTGCACACCATGGAAGGTTATCCCGTGATTGTTGGTGAGCGGGTCAGTTTTGGCCATTGTGTGATGGCCCACGGCTGTACGATTGGCAACGACGTCTTGGTGGGCATTCGTGCCACCATCTTGAATGGGGCCCAAATTGGCGATCACTGTGTGATTGCCGCCGGGGCCCTGGTGCCTGAAAACCGGGTGATTCCTCCCTATTCCCTGGTGATGGGCTCTCCGGCCCGCGTCATGCGCGAGGTAGATGAACGTCTGCTCGCCATGATCCAAGAGACGGCTGAACATTATGCCGCTTACGCGGCTGATTATTCCAGTGTTTTGCTGGAGCCCTGGCAGCCTTTGAAAAAATGGGTCTGAGTTTGACCTTGCTTCGCAGCCGTTTTCCATAGAATCTCCCCCGTAATAAGATCTCGGCATAGAAAAGGCCCGCTTTAAAAGCGGGCCTTGCACTTGAGTGGGGGAATAAAATCTATTGTCTTGTTTAGCGAATAAATCCGGGGGTATTGTAGCCGTCAGAGAAGGCAAACAGGGCTGTTTTGCCTCCTTCCCAAAGTACGGCACCGATTCCACCTACCAGGCCGCCTTTGATCGCGCCGGGGATGGCTCCCACACCTGCAAAAGCGGCACCCACACCGGCTCCGATACCGGCACCAGAAACGGCACCGCCCCCAATTGAAATGGCCGCGCCACCGAGGCGCTCACCCCAGGAGGTGTAGAGTTCGTGCTCTTCAATAAAATTATCGTCGTTTTCATCCAATTTTTTGAGTTCCAAAGCATATTCCGGGGCCGCTTTGCCCAGTTCAGCCAAGCTGACTTTGCGTCCAGAGACCACAGCGATGCCGCCTTCGCCCTGAATCAGAATATCCACTTTGCCATTTTTGGAGGTGCGATCTGTGAAGCTATTGGTGACTTCAGCTATTTGAGCCAGTTCTTTTTTTGAATCGTTCTGGAATTTGTCCAACTCGGCCATGGTCATGCTGCCGACATCTTTTGCGCCGGATTTCAGGCCATACTTGGTGACCTGGAAAGTTTGACCGGTCTGGAGCTTTGAGATATCTGTCATTTGTGTGAAAACCTCACTGAAGTGCTGAACATGTCTTTATTATAAGTTCTTGGTCTGGGGATCTTGCCCGCGTCAATATTAAGTTTGGCTAAAGTTCCGATTGTTCGGAGATAATATTTACTTTTCCTAAACAGGGCTTGAAGTTAATTTAACTTTTGCTCGGGCAGAAAGCTGCTGCAAAGTTCTATGGCTGAAGGGATGGGGTATAATAATTGAAAACCTCAATTACCTTATTGAAAATATCAGCGAAAACAACCATGAAGCAAAGCAAAATTCGACTCCATTTTCTCACTTCCTGCCTGGCTACCGCTTTGACCGTTTCGGCCTGTGGCAACCCCGGCAGCACCACTGCTCCGATACCCAATACTGGCAATATTCCCCAACTGGCCACCCGGCCCACCCCGCAGAGCAGCGCTTTAAAGAAGATTCGCTTCAGCGGTAAGATTTTTGACAGTGTGACGGGTGAAGCCATTGACCAAGCGACGATCTGGATTCAAGTGGCTGATACGGCTGCCGCAGCTGCGGCAGCCGGAAGTTCGTCTTCTCCCCCCGTACCCACCCCGCCCCCCAATAGTGGCGCAGCCACCCCCCCTCCCCCTCTGCCGATAACCCCAGCGATACCCACCCCGCCGCCTGCGGCCAGCCCGCCCCCGGCTGGAGCGGTTCCCACGCCCCCTCCGGGCGCGCCAACGCCACCCCCTTTGCCCGCAGCCATGGCACCCGTCCTTGACCCTGCTCTTGGACCCACAATCGGTTTGCTCTGGGGAGTGGGGGCCCAGGTTGCCTCTCCCAGCAGCAAAGAGAGCAATCTCTTCCGCACCACCACCAATAACCAGGGCAAATTTTGGATCAACGACGTGCCCGAAGGGGTTCATTCAATTACAATTCAGGCCCCGCAATACCGCACCCTGACCCTGACCCAAATCAATGCCACAGGCCAATTGGACATCCCTCTGACCTCTCTGCAGGGCGAAAATATGACAGACATGGCTGGTATGGTGCTTTCTCCTGCTGATACCCCCGTTTCTCAGGCCCATGTCTCACCCTCTTCGCTTTGGGGAGAGGCCACAGGCATTCCGACCCAGAGCAATGATTTGGGCGAATTTTTATTGCAGGAATTGTCCTATGGCAAACATGTCTTGGCCGCCTTTGTGATGGATGAGAATTATGTGATTCAGCAATTGGGCATCAGCGACGATTTTCAAATTACCGCCAAAAGTGTCAAATCCAAGACCACGGTCTTCTCTGAGCCGACGGCTGAGCCAAAGTTGCCTTCTGAGCCGCGTACCGATCCCGAAAAACGCAAAGAACTCGAAGACAAGGTCGAGAATCTGCTTAAAGAATCCCCTTCGCCTGAGGCCTCTGCTTCGGTAGACCCTGCTGCACCGGCTTCTCCGACTGGCGATGGCACGCCAGCGCCAGAGGCCTCAACGGCACCCACCTCTGAGGGCTCCGCAAAACCTGCGGCCACACCCAAACCTGTGCAACCCACCCCCAAGGCCACGGTTAAGCCGGGTTCAGCGGCACCCAATACCCCGCCTGCTGCTGATGAAAACGAAGAAGAAGCCAAGGAAAAAGAGCGGCCCTTTAATTTGATTAACGCCGCAACTGAGCTTTTGACAGGTAAAAAAAGTGATCCCGAAGCTGAGACCCTCAAAGATGGTTCTGTTTACCCCGTGGTCACGCTGCGCTCGGTCTTGAGCGATTTTAAGCTCGAAGGCAAAGTCAATGTGCCCAGCGGTTATGAATACCGGGGAGTAGAGGTCTACCTTGCCCTCTCTGTGCCGAAAAATGATCCGCCCCAAGAGGTTTTGCTCTTTACACTGCCTGCCAAAAAAACAGCCAAAGCCAAAGCCAGCGACGCTGAAGACGACAAAACGACCAAGGCTTCAGCTTCACCAGCGGCGGCACCGGATCCTGCTGCTGCTGCTGCTTCTGCGGCTGAAGTGGTCGATTTTTCCTTGCGTTTGCCTGTGTTGGAAAAGGGCCAAAGCTACCATTTGCAATTTACTGCGGCCTCGAAAAAGCCCGGTTCTTTGCTCTACCAGCATATTTACGAAATTGGCGAGAAAAATGAAAAGGCCCTGGATGCCACGTTTTTGCCTGCGCCCAACAGCATTGAAATTGCTGGCGAAGAGGACAATAATATTCCCACTTCCCCCGATTTTGCCTGGGAGCCTGTGCCCGGTGCTGAATATTACCGTGTAACCCTTGAAGCGGGCCAACCGCCTGACAACAAGGTGATTTGGGAAGCCTGGTGCAAAGAGACCCAGATCAGCTTTCCGCTGCAAACCAGCTCAGGCCGTCTCAAAGAAGGGGAGCTGTATACGGTTTCGGTGGCCGCCATCAAAGGGCTCAAACCCGCCCAGAAAAATGCCAAAGTGACCTATGCCCATCCGGGTTATCAGGCGATTTGGTCTGAGCTCTCGACATTGAGTCGCAAGCCCTTTGAAGTTGTGAAAACAGATTGAGAAAGGTATATCCCTTGAAAAAAGCCCTTGCCAGCACTCTGCTTCTGATGACAGCGCTGACCACACCGGTCTGGGCTGAAGACGCGCCCCCTTCCAATCAGCCTGTCAGCGCCAGGGTTGAGTTTGGCAATCGCCAGTACAAGGGTCAATTTACCCTGCGCTATTGGTATGGCAATAACAGCATTGACCAGTGGTTCAAAGGCAGTGGCATTGATACCTTTGCCAATACCAAGCTGTCTTTGGGACTTCTCAATCTCAATACCGATTATTGGTTTGGGATTGTCACCCCCGAAGGGCTGGGCTTTTTGGGCACGATCTTTGGCTTGGGCCTCTCCGTTGACTATATGGATCAACTTGTGCAAAATGTGCGCCTGATGACGTATATGATGGACTTTCAATTTGCCAAAGTCTCACTCTGGCACGATGCTGATTGGAAGCACAATATTGTGCTCAGTGGCCATTATGTGAGCTATTTTAATACGATCTACAACAATCTGCTGCTGACCCAGGCTGCGCCTTATTTCGGTGCCGGTATTGGCCTCGAAGGCAAACATCCGATCTCAGATTTGGGTGAGATCAGTTATAAATTTGTCTATGTGCCCAATACCCGCACACCCACCCCATTGCCCGAAGGCATGGGGCTGCTGAGTGAGATCAATACCCGCTGGTTTATCAATCCCAATTTGGCCTTTAATGCGGGCTACCGCTTTAATCTCTTTTACACAGCTGGGGCCGGTCAGGCGGTCTCTTCGACCACGGGGCAGACCCTCGATCTGCAGCGTACGGTGCAGGATATGTTCCATGGGGTCAATATTGGGTTTACCAATTATTTTTAGGCCCTTTTAGGGGGCATTTTGGGGCGATACTGTTCCAGTGGTATGGATGAGGTGGTTCCTGTGATTTACTGGGCGAAGCGGTTCCTGTGGACCAAGCCCCTGACGTTCGGGCCGCCCGTTTCGCACATCGTGTGCTGCACGGGCTTTCAGTCACCCCGCCTTTTGTCGTCCTGACACGGCGGGGTTCCTAGTGCCCTCTCTTCTCAGGGCCTTGCAACCACACGGCTGAAACGCTCTCAGGCAAATGATGGAAGACAGGAACCCGAACCAAAACCCAGACTAGAAACGGGATTAGAGCCAAGACCAGTGCAAGGCAAATGGTTCTGCTTGGCTTTAGACTCACATTGGGCTGTGATTGTTAGGGGCGGCCCCATTCGATTTGCCGGATTTTGGGGCTGCCCTGTTCGTCGCTGACGATCACCGTGACGGCTTCGAGAAAATCTTCTCCACTGATGGAGATATATACCCAGCCGAGGTCTCCATGCTGGCGCGTGGCCCAGTCGGCCATGTCCTCGTATTGAACATGGCCATCTAATTGACCGGGGCCACTGCCATATTCAATCATGTTGCTGTAATGCTGCGCCAGATCAGCTGGCGAAAAAGTGGCTTGGGCCACTTGGCTGAGGTAGGTGTGGGCCCTTGCATAATCTCCAGTTACCAAGGCCTGGGCAAATTGCTTGCCGGTGTCGAGGGTCAGGGTTTCTGGGGTGTTTGGCATGGTTGACTTCTTTCTCAGATTGAAAATTTAGCGTGAATTTGTCTGTGGTATTATCTTGAAAGAATCACATTGGCTTGTTTCCATTCTTTGTTTTGTGTGGTGATATGAGATTTGTTCGATTTTTTGAGCTCATCAAAGCATTACATTTGAGTTAGCCATAGATCACGGATTCCTTCAACCCGATTCAGATGACCCCACCTCAAGCCTGTACTTTTTGCATGAATCCATTGTCGACGCATTCTCGCACGATTAAACTTGCTCAGAACCCTCCCGTCTATCCCCCTCTAAATAGACATTGGGGCTGAAATCCTGTAATATTCGATAGAGTATTTTCGCCCGTCTCGGGGCTTGATTCTGAACTTGATTCTGAATCCAATCTGACAAAAAACGATCCGCTTAACGAAGGAGGCCTGTGTGGCGCAAGAGGCACTACTCAAGGTAATCGACTTAGCAACCCATTTTACAACCGAAGAAGGCACTGTTAAAGCCGTAGACGGCGTAGATTTTGAAGTCCGCCGGGGTGAAGTTGTTGGCGTGGTGGGGGAATCTGGCTGCGGCAAGAGTATTACCTCCATGTCGGTTTTGCGCCTGATTGCAAAGCCCCAGGGCAATATCGTCAGAGGCAAAATCATCTTCGAAGGTCAGGATCTGCTCACGCTTTCTGAAGAAGATATGCGCAAGATTCGCGGCAATAAAATTGCCCTGATCTCCCAAGACCCCATGACCTCGCTCAACCCGGTTCTCACCGTGGGTGAACAGATCATGGAAGCGATCATGTTGCACCAGGGCCTCGAACGCGATGCCGCCAAGAAAAAAGCGATTGAAATGCTGCGCAAAGTCGGGATTCCCGAGCCCGAAAAACGGGTGGACCAATACCCCCACCAATTTTCAGGCGGGATGCGCCAGCGCGGGATCATTGCCATGGCTCTTTCCTGCGAGCCCAAACTCCTGATTGCCGACGAGCCCACAACGGCTTTGGACGTTACCATTCAGGCCCAGATTCTCGATTTGATGCGGGAAATCAAAGAAAAATACAACGCTGGGATTATTTTTATCACCCACGATTTGGGTGTGGTTGCAGAGATGTGTGACTATGTCTGCGTCATGTATGCGGGCAAGGTGGTTGAAGCCACCGACGTCTTTACCCTGTTTAAAACCCCCAGCCACCCTTATACCTTGGGTCTGCTCAAATCCATTCCGCGTCTGGATGAAATCAAGGATCGCCTGGAATCGATTGATGGTCAGCCCCCCAGTTTGAGCAAATTACCCAAAGGCTGTAGCTTTGCGCCCCGCTGTATCGAGGCCAAAGATATTTGCAGACAAAAAGAACCTGAACTGATTCGCGTGGGTGTGAATCAATTTGCACGCTGTCTGATGCGTGATGAATGGAAGGCAGAGGACGCACAATGAGCAATAAAACGGATAAATCCAAAAACCCGGTGCTGCTGGAGGTCAAAGGCCTCAAGAAACATTTCCCAATCAAACGCGGCATTCTCTTTTCCAAACAGGTGGGTGCAGTCAAAGCCGTTGATGGTCTCGACCTCTTCGTGCGCGAAGGTGAAACCTTGGGGATGGTCGGTGAGTCTGGTTGTGGCAAGTCCACCACTGGCCGCTTGATCCTGCGTCTGATTGAGCCCACCGAAGGCGAAGTCATTTTTCAGGGCAAAGACCTGCTTCAACTCAACAACAATGAGATGCGCCATATGCGCCGTCAGTTGCAGATGGTGTTTCAGAACCCCTATGCCTCACTGGATCCACGTATGACCGTCGGTGATATTATTGCGGAGCCCCTGCGTGTCCACAAAATGTTTTCCTCCTCGCAAGAACTAAAAAAACGTGTGCGCGAATTGCTCGACTGTGTGGGACTGAACCCCTCTTATACCGAGCGTTTCCCCCATGAGTTTTCGGGTGGTCAACGCCAGCGTATCGGGATCGCCCGTGCCTTGGCGCTCAATCCCAAGCTGATCATTGCCGACGAGCCAGTCTCTGCTTTGGACGTATCCGTTCAGGCCCAGGTGCTGAACCTGCTCAACGATCTGCAGTCTCAGTTCAACCTGACCTACCTCTTTATTGCCCACAACCTGAGCACGGTCAACCATATCAGCGACCGCGTTGCGGTGATGTATCTGGGCAAAGTGGTGGAACTCGCTGGCAATGAACATCTCTATGCCAATCCCAAACACCCCTATACCCAGGCCCTGATGTCTGCCGTGCCCGAGCCCGATCCCGTGATCATGCGCGGCAGTGAGCGCAAAAAACGCATCATTCTTGAAGGGGATATTCCCAGCCCGGTCAATCCGCCCTCGGGCTGTCGTTTCCACACCCGCTGTTGGGAAGTGATGGATGTCTGTAAAACCACTGAGCCCCCGCTTGTGGATACGGGCAGTGGCCACTATGTGGCTTGCCATTTACATCCTGCGGCTGTTGGTGAAACCCCCTTGCGGACGACCGCCTAGCGCTTAGCAGGAGAATCGGCCCATTCATTCACCCTCTCATGCCACGGAGCTGCTCTGTGGCCCTTTTACCCTTGAAGGTTATTCTCGCAGCACGATTGAAACCTACCTCAAAGTCAAAGAGCTGAATATTTGCTTTGACGTGGGCAAGTGCCCCATGCACTTGGTCTTTGTGCCCCAGATCTTTATCTCCCATTTTCATGGAGATCACAGTCTGGGCATGACCTATTATATTGCCCACCGCAATTTGGCCAAGCTCGAAACCGGCAAGATCTATGTGCCCGCTTCGGCTTTGGATGCCGCCCATGCCTTGATTCGCTCCCAGGCGGCGCTCGAACAGGCCCGCCGTGATTATGAGCTGATCCCGGTTGAGCCCGGCATGATGGTGGATTTTAAACGCCAGATGCAGATGCGGATTTTTGGTACAGATCACCGCATTCCCTCGGTGGGCTTTGAGGTGATCGAAACCCGCTCCAAGCTCAAACCCGAATATGTGGGGTTGAATCAACAGGAGATCGTGGCGCTCAAACGCGCAGGCAAAGAAATTGTCTACCCGGTCAGCATGTCACGCATGGCCTATGTCGGTGATTCTACGATCAAGGTCTTTGAGTGGCACCCGGAGATCATGGAGACCGAAATCCTGATCACCGAATGCACTTTTTTGGCTGATGACCATTACGAAGAGGCCCACAAGCGCAAGCACATTCATCTGCGCGATCTGGTCAATTATCTGCCGTATATCCGCAGCGAATATATCGTCTTGATGCATTTTTCCATGCGTTATACCCGCCAAGAGATCAAATACCACATCCAGCGCCTGATTCCGGCAGAATACCGCGAGCGAATTCTGCTCTTAATCTAAACGGTTAAACCCGTTTAGATGCTGTGACTCAGGCTGTATTGACCCATTTTGGGCGGAGCGTAAAAGGCCTCGCGAAATTGGCCCATGCCGCTGTGGCTCTGTTTAAAATGGTCCGATTGTTTCCAATTCTCAAAAGCGGCCTGATCTGCCCAGGTTGTTTCAACCAGAAATGGCGTGGTTTCGGGGGTCAGGGGTCTTAAAAAGCGAAAGCCTTGAAAACCTGGTAGGGCTTGTATCCCCTCAATATTTTCCAAAAAGGCTTTTTCGATGGCTTCGGCAAATTCAGGTTTGACAGAGAGTTGATTGGTGATCACAAACATGGGGGTTTCCTTTTCTATCTGAGTAAGTGCTGCGGCTATTATACTGCGATTGATACCAAACCAACGCACCTAAGCCCTGTTACAGACTCAGATTCGTGAGCTGTTTCTGCTTTTAACGCTTCCAGCGATACTGTTGATTGATAACATGTTTATTCGTCATTCTTTTTCATAATAGCGAAGGAAATTCACCATATTTAGCGTCTATGCGCAGGTCTTTAAATCAACCCAAAGATGCGAAAGCCTAAATCTTTGAGGAAGGACATTTTGTCTTTGCAAATTTTGTACCGCTGTACTTACTTTGTTTCCATCAAAGTTAAACGATAGTGTCGGGTTATGTGATAGATGACGTTTTTGATGTTGATTTACTTCTGCCAGTATTTGGTCTGCTTCCATATCGATAATATAGCCAACCATCATGCCAGAATTTGCGCGTTTACCATATTCATGCGCTGAGTCAAAACGTGCAATACCATTCGTAACATATCTTTCGTTTAGAACCCATGTTCTACTTGTCGGGCTTCCTAGCCGTTTACATTCAATATGAAAACTAATTTCATGTTCGCTAGGATCTATTGCAAAGCTGTTTACTTTCTTGCAAGTAAAATCAGGCCTTTTGTTGCTTCGTCCATTTGTAAGCTCGTCCTCTGATACAGGATGGATTGGATTTTCCCAAATTGGATTTGGAACTTCTCTCTCAGGATTACTTATCTCATAACAGACCTGATTTAATATTAAGCAAAGCTGTTCGGATATCCGATCTTCATGTGAGAGATCTAAATGTTTTTCAGACAACCTTTGAAGAGCGGCCTTAAACACTCCTGTATAAATTTCTTCATGTTTTTCCCATAAGGCAGAAAAAGAGGGCAGTGCTTTACGTGCCATTAAACCTCTATTTTGCTCCTTATATTATCGGCAAGCATACGTTTGCAAAGGGTAGCATCAGCATCTTCTCTTGCTAAGCTATTTGTCCAGAAACGTTTTTCATTCCTTTTGATGATAATAATTGCATCATCGGTGACAGCATGAACAATGCCCTCTAAAACAATTTGTGAATTTCCAAGTGGGTTATGCAAAGACTTGCCCATTTCCTTAAGAACATCTCCCCAAGTATTATAGTGTGGCGTAAAGTCCCAACTATCACCTTTTTCAGATGGAAAGAATTCTAATGCGACTAAGTTATTGTCAGCACCAATATGAATGGTTGCTCTCATTTCTTCATCTTCGTTTAGATATGCGTTCCAGCGTCTCGAAAATAATTGAATATACTCTTTTAACGAAGACTCATTATCTCGTTCAGTAACAGGGGCAATACCTTCAGAGGTAAAAGGTTGATACAAATAGGGTAATGTGATCTCACAAAAATCTCTAATCAAATCTTGATGCTCATTGTTCAGTCCATAAAGTTGGAAAACAGCTTGATCAAGCTCCTCTTCCCATTGATTGCGTTTTATCTGCATTTCAAGGTAATTATCGGCCAAACGATCTAACAGACTGTTCTCAGCGGTTTTAGAGTTCCGGAGAGAATCCACAATAGCAATAATTTTGCTGGTAGCCGGGTGTGTATTATCAAGCACGACCGGAAGCTTTAACAATTCATCTTTCAGGTGTATTTCATGATGCCAGAGCCCCCAATTAGACGAAACCATGAAAAAAAAGTATCTTGTGAGGGATGACCAAAGAATGCCTAATAAGACTTTGTATTGCCATTCTTGGTCATCCAGTAATTTAATGCCGTGAATTGCATTTCTGAAACAAAAATCGTCTTCTTCATACCTTGCCGTAATTTGGCCTTTTGGTTCACTGTTTTCGCTAATCCCTCTTTTTACCAAAATCCGTTTGCCAGAGTAAAGTGCGGTGTTTCCGAATCTATAAACTCGTTCTGGAGGGGAAGTAAAAGATATTGCGTCATAGCGAGAGAAGGAGCGGATATCAAGAGCATTATATTTTGCTAGCACTGAGGCATTTTCGGTTTTAGATGCAATCTCATAACCCCTTCCCGCATGCTCGATAAACTCAGATAATGATTTTTTAGACAATAGCAATTTAATTAACGTTAGATCTTCAGAACGGCCAAACCAGTATGTTTTCCAACTAATATTTGAACTCAGATCTTCATTTTTTAGAAGATGAACATCATATTTTGAAAACACGACAGCTTGTGTTTTGGTTAAAGTGTTAACCTGCTTTGCAGACCAATAATAGGTGACATTTTCGTTTTCTTTACAGAGCGCTTGTTTAGTGAATGTAATTCCTACAAAAGGAGACACTGCACCATTAAAAAAGAATTTGCGTACATGACTAAAGTTGAATACTTCATTTAAGTGTACAGAATCCAACCATTTTTCACGAAATTCCTGGGTAGTTGTCCCGTGTTTGAACAAAACACCGGCAGATACAAGTAGCGCAACCTTTCCACCAACTTTAGCAAAATCAAAGGCTCGCCAGATAAAGGCTTGAGAAGGCTCTTTGTCTCCAATAGGTCTAGAATTACTTTTACACCAATCCAACATAGTGTTTTCGCGGGCTTTTGTTTTTTTATCAGCTTTATTACCTGGTGCTCCCCATGGCGGGTTGCCAATAACGATGTCAGTGGTTCCAGAGCAAAATTTTTCTAATAGAGGTTGGTTTTCTGTTATCTCCTGAGAATTAAAAGCATTTTTTTCTGCCCAGATACAGTTAAAGTGATTGGGTGATACTGTATTCGAGACTAATAAATTAGGCAGTTTCTGGCCGCTCTTAATTTGCCCCATGATGGAGGGTGGATCAAGATAATGTAGTGTAGCTAGGTATAGACTAAATGCTGTAATACGGGCTGCTTCACCATTGATTTCAATGCCAGCAATCTGATTTTTCAGAATTGATTTGAGTTCACTTAAATCCAGGCGTTTATTCTTTTTATGCCAATCATACCTAACAATTCTGCGAAAGGCTTCAACAAGGAAAATACCCGATCCACAAGCCGGGTCTAAAATACGTGGACTCTTTTCAAGGGTCTCAGGATCTAAAATTCTAGCCAGCAAAAACTCTACTAAAACAGGCGGTGTGTAATATGCCCCATCTTGCCGCGCGTTGTTTTTTTTGTTTTCAGGGCTAAGGGCTAAATGGTAAAACTCTTCATAAATAGAACTGATCAGATCAAGAGGGATTATGTCGAATCGATAGGAAAAGAAAAATAATTTTTTTTGCCGACCCACCTCTCCATAAAGTAGACCTTGAATAAGTTCTAATTGCTTTTCTGTGATAGCTTGCTCTTCTTCTTGAATGTCGGGAAACATATCCCCATTAAAATCATGGGCTAACTGTTTGAATAAAGCATACGAGAACGATTTTGAAGATAATACACGAGGATAATAAACTTCTTGTTCGGATAGATCTACTCCCAATCCTACATACTCTTTACTTAGCAAGGCTGACCATTCGGCATTATTTTTTGCTACACTCAAAAAATATTCTTTTGTTAGAATTCCCCTGTCTTCTAAATAACGAATAAAGATTGAGCGCCCTATCAATGCATGGGCATACTTTACGGGCAAACCAGCAGCAAGCAATTCAAATCGAACGGCTTTGATATCATGTATAAGAGCCTGATCTGCACGATGCTTTAAATCACCAAAAAGCTCTTCTCCAAAAACCTTGCCCGACTCAACATTATTCCGATGGAAGGCTTGGAGTTCAATGGCAATTTTGGAAATGTCTTGAAGCGTGGCCAAGCTTTTAAGGCTTCGGTTTTTTTCATTCGGCTTATTACCTAAAATGGGTTCTTGGGCTAAATCTAATACTGTAATCTCAGTGGGAGAGGCTAGAAATAATAAACGTGGTCGAGCAAGACTCCAGATTCGGTTAAAGGCTTTGATCTTTTCTTCAGGAGCAGAATCGCACTCAGCAAACACAACGACTGGGTTATTCTCAATAAAGAAGATTTTTTCTGCCCCAGCTCTTTTGGCTGCTGCTAACCATTCGCCTTTTTCAACCCATTCAAGGGGACTTACCTCTTTTAAGGGTGTATCGGAAGCTGTATACAGAGCACCATTTAAAAAATCGAGTTCCTTGTATAGTGCTGTTAATGGCTTTGACACTGGATTTTACCTTGTGAGGAATGTATTCGAGAATAGCGTTTAGGATGTGATTCTTGTCTAATGTTCAACAATTTTGAATCTCATTCCTTATATTTAATTTGGTATTAAATTATTATTGAAAATTAGCAATCCAGATGATTTTGTGTATAGTATGCACGCGTATACGTATATCACACTATTAAAGATTAATCAATATATACAGAGGCTGTTTCCCCGTTTCAAGCCAATAAATTTTGCATGCGGGCCTTTAAACGGTGAATCGACTGGGCGTGGAGCTGGCAAATGCGCGCTTCGGTCAATTGCAGGACCCTGCCTATTTCTTTCATGGTCAGGCCTTCAAAATAATACAGGCTGATCAGCTTTTGTTCGCGTTCGGGCAAGGTCGCCAGAGCCTGTTGCAAAGACTGTTGCTGGGCCTGTTTGTCCACGGCCAAGGTGGGGTCGCTCGACTCGCGGGTATCGGGCAGGCTCTCTTCCCAGTTTTTGAGATTGCTATCGGGTGAGAGCAAATAGTCCAACGAGACGACCAGATACGAGGTGTCGGTCAGGATTTGGTGTAATTCTTCGACTTCGATGCCCAATTCAGCGGCCAACTCTTCTTCTTGGGCGGGTTTGCCTGTGCGGTTTTCGAGGCTGCGAATGGCCTGCTCGACCTCTTTGGCTTTGCGCCGCAGCGAACGCGGCATCCAATCCATCGCACGCAATTCATCCAGAATGGCGCCGCGAATGCGGGTCATGGCATAGGTTTCAAAGCGCACCCCGCGCTCGGGATCAAATTTTTCGACCGATTGAATCAGGCCCATCAGGCCATAGCCAATCAGATCATCGGCGTCTAGGTGGGGCGGCAATTGCACCAACATGCGCGAAACAGCATAACGCACCAGATACAGATAATGGGTAATCAGCTGGTCTCGGGCCTGGGCTTGGCCCTGGTGCAGATAATCCTGCCAAAAAGCGGCGAGTTCTTGTGGCGTGTGCGACATAATTGGCATTATAGCCTGATCTTCCAGGTCAGGGCAGAGCGTTGCACTGTTGGATGTGGCTCTCTTGAGCTAAATTTTTGCCGATAAAGGTATGCCGCGGATCAATTGGGCCTGGGAATCAGAATTACGCAGCGATTTTAAGATCAAAACAATCTCTTTCTTGGGAAAATCTGATTTGAAAAAAAATCAAATATTTTTTAAGATGAATACAGTCAGGCCATCACCCGTTATTTTTTGGATTCTCCCCGCCACTTTGATTTAAAAATCAATATTTATCTTTAGAAAGATTGTTATGCCCCTTATTTCTGTTTTGATCGCAGTTCAATCCCCTTTAAAAAGAGATATGTTTCATCACTTTTTGTCTCCCGCAAAATTTGAAACAGCGGTGGCAGATTCGCCTGAGACGGTCTTTGCACTTTTAAAAGAGCAGTCTTTTCAGATTGTTTTGGCAGATCTTCCCTTTTGGGGAGATCGCTTCAACAAAAGTATTCGGGTTTTAAATACCCATTTTCCGGCCACCCAGATTTTACTAATGGCCCCTGAAAACGAACGGGTGGAGCGCAATCGACAGCTGAGCGTTTTCCCGGCTGAAAGCTTTGATATGCCTGCTCTGGCGGCTCAAATCTGTGCCTTGGCTCAGGCCTATACCGGTTTACATTACCATTTCTCACGCTTGAATTTGTTTGACTTAAACCAATTGGTGGCTTTGTCTCAGCGCGAAAGGCATCTCTATCTGGCTGAGCCCGAAACCGCACGTGAGGGGCTTTTGTTCTTTGAACAGGGCCATATTCGCCACGCTGTGTTTGACCAGTTGCATGGAGAAGAGGCCTTTTATGCCGTCATGAAGATGAAAAGTGGCTTTTTCTCTGAAGCTGAGTTGGCAAAGCCTGAATATTATTCCATCGAGATGCCCATGAACCATCTGATGGCCAATTCAGCGCTGCATTTAGATCAGCAGAAAATAGAGGGGGAAAATCTTTTCCAGCCTGCCCGGTTTGTACTCTGTGAACCCAGGTCGGAATTAAAAACGGCACTCACAAAGCGCTTTGCTGCAGCCCAGCAGCAATTGCTGACTTGTTCTTTGGGGGAGCTCGAAAAAGAGCTGCAAAATCAGGTTCCCGATTTGATCTTTCTGCATACAGACCTGCTTGAAGACAATCCATTCCAGTTTTTTCGCTGGTTGCGCTTGGTGTATAAAGGCCCTGTAATTTTATTCGGCACCATTTTGTCTTCAGAGTTGTTTAGCTGTTTGCGTTGGCCCCAGATGGTCGGTTTTTTCTCTTTGCCAGATCAACAACAGGAACTAGAAACCTGGGTTCATCATCAATTTTTTGACCAGCGCTTTAGCGGTGAACTCAAAGATCTGCTTTTATTGGACGTGCTTCAGGTTTTGGGGGGCTCGCGCCAATCCTGCCGAATTGCCGTGCATGATTTTTTTAGACACGAAAAAGGTGAGATCTTTATGCAGCATGGAGAGTTAATTCATGCTTGGTTTGCCGGACACGAGGGCAAAGCGGCTCTGCGGGAACAGTGCCGGATTATTCAAGGGGTGTTTAAGCTCTCGGCATTTCAAGAACCTGAAAAACAGACCTTGGAAGGCTCTCTCGGTCGCCTGATTTTACAGTTACAGCCTTTTCTTGATGAACCTGTTTTCAGTGTCTGAACCCAAGCGCTCTCATTGCCGATTAGCGCAGGACTTTTTTGATGGCATCGAGAACCCGGTCTTCTTGATAGGGTTTGACCAGAAATTCGCTGGCTCCGGCTTGCATGGTCTCGAGTAATTTGGCCTGTTGGCCAATTGAACAGCAGATGATGACTTGGGCTTGGGGTTCTTCTTTTAAAATTTGCTGGAGACAGACCAGACCCCCTGTCGGAGGGAGTGAAAGGTCGAGTAGCACCACATCTGGACGTTTTGCTTTAAAGCTTAAAAGTGTTGCTTCGCTGTTGGCGGTTGTGCCAGAAATATGAAAGCCATTTCGCTCTAAGATATCTTGCAGCAATAATTGCATATATTCGGCTTCTTGGGCGATTAAAACCTGATGCATAGCTACTTTTTCCCTGTTGTGGGTGGCTGCCCGGCCAGTGATACGGGCAGGATTTGCGATGAAAGTGTGGTTTTGGGGCTTTCCAGGCTGTGAGAGGGGGGGAGGGCACTTAAATCTGCTTGGCCACCAGAGGAGGGGTAGACGGGAATGGTCTGGGTGGAGAGCGTGGCCGCTGTATGAGCTGTGCTGGGCTCTTCTGGAGCGTTCTCACTGAGGGATTCTGTTTTTGCTTGTCCCATGGCATTCAGACTTTGCCAGAGGTAACTCAGCAATTGGCCAAAAAGGGCAAAGACCAACACAGCCAAAAGACCCCTAACGATGACTGTGAATGCTGGTACCTGGGCCAATAACGCACTGAACGCCGTTAACACCCCGGCAACTGCAGCCAATTTGAGCGGAAAAAAAGACAAAGACAAACTTGCATTTTTTTTCATGGGGCGATTTCCTCTTCGCCTTTGCCAAAATCCAGCAAAAGCTGGGCTTGCGCTTGGGCTGAAACACTCAAAAGCAATTTTCGCTTTTCAATTTCGACCAAATAGAGTGATACCTGAGGGGTGAGCGGATGCACTGCCAGGGTGCGCATGACATCTGAGTTTTCGGGGATCTGACGCCAACGAGAAAACAGCGCGGCCAAAGAGCCCTTTTGCAGTAAAAAGGCTGCCACATAGACCAGACAAAGAACCAGGGCTAGCTTTAGGAGCAACTCTAGCCAGCCTGTCGCCTGAATTTGCCCACTTACAACCTGTTCTGAGAGTGGCAAGTGAACCTCTTCCTGGTTGCGCTAAATTTAGCGCAGAACTTTTTTAATGGCGTCGATGACGCGATCTTCCTGAAAGGGTTTGACGATAAAATCGCGGGCGCCCGCCTGAATGGCGTCGAGGACCATGGCCTGTTGACCCATGGCACTGCACATAATAATGCGTGCATTGGGATCAATTTTGCGAATTTCACGCACGGCGGTAATCCCATCCATTTCTGGCATGGTGATATCCATAGTGGTCACATCAGGGCGCAACTCCTGGTATTTTAAAACGGCTTCTGAACCATTGGCGGCTTCGCCAGCTACTTCATAGCCATTTTTAACCAGAATATCGCGAATCATCATGCGCATAAACGCGGCATCGTCTACGACTAGTACTCTTGCTGCCATAATTATTTCTTGATTTCAATCCGACTCAGCGGACCTACTCACCTTTCTCTTTAAGGATGCCTTTGGCATGAATTCTGAGACATGAATCTACTGAGCGTCTGCTTTCTGATTAACTGTCACAGGCCCAGGCTCCAACACTACCCTTATTTTATCAGAGTCAGAACCCTATCGCAACGCTCGCAAGCGGGGCTAATCTCCGCGCAAATGATTGAGACGATCGATGGGCCCTAAGATCTCTGAGATGCGTACACCAAAATTTTCGTTGATCACAACAACTTCACCTTTGGCCATGAGTTTGCCATTGACCAGCAAATCGACAGGTTCTCCTGCCAATTTATCGAGTTCAACCACCGAGCCTTTGCTCAAATCGAGCACGTTTTTGATTTTTAATTTGGTGCTGCCCAATTCGACGGTGACCCGCAAAGGTATATCGACAATTCGGTCGAGACTGGGGTTGGCTTGCATGGGCAATCCCGGCACCAGTGGGCTGAAGTCTGCTGGCCGCACCGATGCGGCAGGGGCTTGAAAGGCCGGATTGGGAGGCGGTGGGTAATAGCCAGGGGCATAGCCTCCCGGGTGCTGCTCTTGGTAATAACCGGGGGCCGGGCCATAAGCGGCAGGAGCTGCTTGAGCAGCCTGGCCCGATTGATGCATTTGTTGGGGTTGGGCTGGGGCTGGCGGGGCTTGAAAAGCCGCTGTCGCGGCTGGGGCCGCGCTGGGACCACTGAGTAATTTTTGCAATTTTTGGGCTTTGGCCAACGGGCGCAATTCATGGAGTTCGCTGTCGAGTACCCCTTCAATCACAAAATTGTATTTTAAAACCAAGAGCGGTTGGTTTGTAAATTCAAGTGGAATCGCAGAGGTATCACTGAGTTGAACCAATTGGCTTTCGGGGGCCTTCATGGCAACTTTGTGTTTGTATTCCTGGGAGAGTGCGGTGGCGGCAGCACCCATCAATTGATTCATGACTTCGCCAATGGCGCTGGTCTGTAAATCGCTGATTTCCAGATCGGGGTTGCGTCCGTCCTTGCCCATTAAAATGTCAAAGATGACCGCCACGTCATAGTCTTTGATCAAAAGCAGCGAGGGAATTTCTTCGCCCAAGGAATAACCGGTCCGGATCAAGACCTGATTGACAGGCAATTCGGGCTGAAGTTCTTCAAAGGTCTGGGTGGTGACTTCGGGGTGGGAGACTTTGACGGTTTTGCCCAAAGCCTGTGAGACGGCACTGGAGCCGGCCTCCATGGCAATGGCGGAAAACTTGAGAAAAAATTCATTTTCGGGGCCTGGAGCGGCTGAATGGGCCGGTGCTGGGGCATCAAATGTTCCGGTGCCTTCCAGCAGGGCATTGATTTGTTCCTGAGATAAACCCACGTTTTTTATCCTTCGTCTACAATAGCTGTTATTTGAGCGGCCATCTGGCGGCCCAAGGTGCCTGGGCGCGCATAAAATTTACAGGTTTGCTCTACAGTTACGGGCAGGCTTTCACTCGGTTGGGAGTTGAGCTGAATCACATCGCCTACCTGCAGGCCCAATAAATCCCTGACAGTAATATCAGTATACCCCAGCAAAAGCGCAAGTCTGACCTCTACCTGATCCATATTGCGTTTGATTTCTTCCAAAAAGGGGTGGGTGTCTTCTTTGCGGATTTGCCCGTTCATGAAGAATTCCCGGTGCATATTTGGCAAAACGGGTTCAATTGTGGGGTAAGGCAGGCAAATACGCATTGAACCCATTGTTTCGCCCAATTTGGTCTCAAAAGAGATCACCAGAACGCTGTCGCTGGGGGCACAGATTTGGACAAAACGCGGATTGGTTTCGAGGGCCTGAATCACGGGTTCGAGATTGGGCAGGATGTGTTTCCAGGCCTCTTTAAACGAGGACATCCCTTTGTTAAAGACATTGGACATTAGGCTTTGTTCAATATCTGTTAATTCGCGTGGTCGGCCGCCCGAGCGCCCGGGCCCACCGAGCAGACGTTCGATAATTGAAATCGCGGTGCCAGGGGTGAATTCAAATAAAATGGTGCCTTCGAGGGGCAAGAGACGGTAGATCAAGACCACGGTGGGATTGGTGATCGAACGCATGAATTCGTCGTAGGTCAATTGATCGACTGAGGCCACTTCCATCTGCACCGGCAGGCGCATTTGGGTCGTCAATTGGGTGCTGAGCAGACGCCCAAAGATTTCATGGACGGCATGCAGGGTCTGGCTGTGCTCGCGCGAAAATTTGGAGGGGTGGCGAAAGTCATACAGACGCACATCGCCGGTCTGCCCTTTTTCCTGAATGGTTTGAACCGTGGTTGAGCCACTGTCAATCGCGGAGAGGAGAGAGTCGATCTGATTCTGAGAGAGTACCTCGCTGCCTTTGGCCACTTAAGCGTCAGACCTCCCGAATTTGGGCGGCTTGGTCGGGCTGGGCGGCCTGGTCGACCTTGGCGGCGGGCACGGCATCGGCAGAGCGCAGCAATTGTCGGTAGAGGGCCTGAGACAGACCCATACCCCGGCCTTGGGCCAATTGGTAGCCCAATTGTTCATCCATCATGCTCTCATACATGCGGTCTTGACCTGAGTGCTCAAACAGGCCGCCCTCAGGAACGGTTTTGCGCATTTCCTGGAGCATTTGGGTGAGAAACAGGGCCTCAAATTCTTGAACCGCTTTTTTGAGGCGGGGATCACTGTTTTTTTCTGCAGCACGAACTGCGCCTGCGGCCTGGGCTGCGGGAGTGGGGTGTAGGGGTGGGGTGAATCCCGGATGGTTCAAAGCTGAAATCCTCACAGTGTAACCTCATTATGGCCCATAAATGCGGGAAATTCAATTCTTGAAGCCCGCTATTTCAGGTCAGATTCGAAATTAGCGCTTGGCGTTATTGGCGATCTGAAGCATTTCGTCGGAGGTCTGAATGGCTTTGGAATTGGCTTCGTAAGCGCGCATGGAGACAATCATGCGGATCATTTCGTCGGCCACACGCACATTCGACATTTCCAACATGCCCTGGGCCAAACTGCCAAACCCTGGACTGCTGCCCGCGGTGCCAGTAATTTCGGTGCCCGAGGCCTGGGTAGAGCGGAAATAATTTTTGCCGAGGCTCTCCAAACCGACCGGATTGACGAAGCGCACGAGCTGAATCTGGCCGACATTGGTGGTCAGACCGTTGACGGTCTGTGAGACGGTGCCGTCGGAACCAATCGTGACGTTGGTGGCGTTTTGATCGACCGTGATGGTGGGATCGAGAAAATAGCCGTCGTGGGTCACCAATGCGCCATTGGCGTCGGTTTTAAACGAGCCATCGCGGGTGTAGGCAAAGGTGCCGTTGGGCATGGCCACCCGAAAAAAACCATCCCCTTGAATGGCCAAATCGTAGGGGTTTTCGGTGTGCTGAAAATCGCCCTGGCTGAAAAAACGCGGGGTGCCTACAGCGGTTACACCCATGCCGATCTGGGTGCCCTGGGGGGAGAGAATATTATTGGCCACCTGGGAGCCAGGCTGGCGCAGCATTTGGTAATGCAGATCCTGGAATTCGGTCCGAAAGGTCTTAAAACCTGTGGTATTGACGTTGGCCAGGTTGTTGGAGGTCACGTCTAAGTTCAATTGTTGGGCTTTCATGCCCGAAGCAGCGGTGTACAGAGCGCGCATCATAAGCGGTGTTTCTCTCCTTTTAAATTCAATTAAGCGGGGCGTCCGAGTTCGAGCAGGCGTCCAGTGAGTTCGTCTTCACTTTGTAGGGCTTTTTGGCTCATCTGGTACGAGCGCAGGGCTGTAATCATCTGCACCATTTCTCCGGCGGTGTTGACATTGGTGTGTTCGAGTTTTCCTTGCAAGACCTTGGCCTCCGCTTCTGTCTGTGGGGCGTCGCTGGGAGCTGCAAAAAAGCTGCTGCCTCTGCGAATCAGCGACCAGGGCTCTTCAAAATCGGTGATTTGTAAGCTGTCGAGGTGTTCTTGACCTGCGTAGATCTCCCCTTGCTCGGTGATGGTCACTCCTTGCTCAGGCAGCACAATCGGGCCGTTTTGGCCCAAGACGCGAAAACCCTCGCTGGTCACCAACTCGCCTTCGCCATTGCGGGTAAAGGCGCCGTTGCGGGTATACATCAGGCCACTGGGGGTCTCAACCGTAAAAAAGCCATCTCCTTGCAGGGCGAGGTCAAATGAATTGCCTGTGTCTTCGACCGAGCCACTGGAGAAATCGGTATAAATACCCGAAACCACGGTACCTGTTCCCAAATGGCCCAGGGGCACGTCTTGACTGGAACGGAAGGCGACTTCTTCTTGGTCTGAGCGCTGATTGAGATAAGACTGGGAGTTCTTCATGCGTTCGAGCAAACCGCGCTGAAAATCGTGGTGCAGGGTCTGCATCCGTTTATAGCCAGTGGTGTTGAGATTGGCCAGATTATTGGAAAGGGTATCCATGCGGACCATGTCCATCATCATGGCGGAGGAGGCAGTATAAAGACCACGAGAAGACATGTTTAGCTTTCCTTTTGCGCTGTGATAAATACTCTATCGACCGCAAAAGAATCAGACTTAAATCAAAACGAGCTCAGTCGTCGATATAAATGCCATAACTATTGGCCACGATATAGATCGGGCGGCCTTTGACCTCTTTGTAGATCCGGCCTACATACTCGCCAATAATCCCCAAGCTGGTCAACTGAATGCCGCCCAAAAACAGAATTGCCACCATGGTCGAGGCATAACCTGGCACTTCGACCCCGTTTAAAATCGTGCGAAAAATCAGCACCGAGGCATAGACAAAACTGAGCAGCGAAATGCCTGCACCCAAATAGGTCCAGACCTGCAGGGGCAAGGTTGTAAAGGCGAAAATGCCATCCAGGGCAAAGCGCCAGAGTTTCCAATAATTCCAACTCGTTTGACCTGCAAAGCGCGCCGGGCGCTCAAAGTAAATCGTGGTGGTGGGAAAACCCAACCAGGCGAAAATGCCTTTCATAAAGCGGGTTTTTTCGGGCAGTTTTTTCAAGGTGTCCACCACTTGGCGGTCCATCAAGCGAAAATCGCCGGTGTTTTTGGGGATATGGACCTCGCTCATGGCCGAGATCAAACGGTAAAACATCAGCGCCGAGTGGCGTTTGACCCAGGTGTCTTCTTTGCGTTCGGAGCGCGTGGCCAAGACCACTTTATAACCCTCGCGCCATTTTTGCACCATTTCCAGAATCAATTCAGGCGGGTCTTGTAAATCGGCGTCAATCGGAATCACCGCTTTGCCCCGCGAGAAATCAATGCCTGCGGTGGTACCCGCCTCTTTGCCAAAATTGCGCGAAAAATTGATTACCTTGATGCGCGGGTCGCGCTCGTGGTGAGCAATCAGTTTGGCCAGGGTATCATCACGACTGCCGTCGTTAACACAGACGATTTCCCAATTGGGGCCAATTTTGTCGAGAATGGGGGTGACGGTCTCAAAAAACTGGTCGAGGCCTTCACTTTCGTTGTACATGGGGGCCACCAGTGAAACTTCGGGGAGGGCCGCACGCTCTTCGGGCGTCATGGGCCGGAGTTCAGCCGTGTGCTGCATTTTTCTGTCTACCTGTTTATCTGCTTAAAATACATTGATAAAACCACCGTAAACTTCTGGGCCGCGTTCAGAGGGACCAAAAATTTCATAGGTTTTTTCGTCAGCCCCCAGCTTATGGCCCAGCAATGCCTTGCCAACGCCCAGATAGAGGCTGAAGCTGTTGCGGTAATTTAAAACCGCTTCGGAGCGCAGCTCAAAACCAGCGGCAACGTGGGGATAAATCGTGCGTTTATTGGGAAACCAGGCATCACCGGCATCAATAAAGGCAGCGGCGCTGAGGTTTTCGAGATAATGCCCACCGATGTTAAAATTAAGCTCTTTGAGCAGCGGAAAGCGGTATTCAAGGCTGGCCGCTGTCATCATTGAACCCTGCAATTCAGCAATGCGAAAGCCGCGCAAGGGAATAATATTCTGAAAATTGAGCACAAGCAAATTGCTCAAAGGGGGCCCTCCCAAAAGGGCTGGGCGGGTCTCTCCTGTCATGGCTGTGGCATCCACCCGGTAGGCCAAGGTATGGTCGCCAAAGAGGGGGATATAATGGCGGAAATTGGCGTTGGCGGCAGCAAAGCTGTATTGGCTGCCCAGCCAAGGGCCACCTGCGGATAAATTTACGTTATAGCGAATGCCGTCGTTGTTGCGGACCGACTCATTGGCCGCCCAGGTCAAATTGAGGCTGTTGTTCCAACCCTGGCGCAGCAGTTTGTCGTCGATCAGACCTGCGAGTTCACTGCGCAAATTGGTCTGGTGTGAGGCCACAAACTCCAAGCTGGCAAAGCGGCGGACGCGGGTGGCGGAGGTATCGCCTGTACCCGGATTAAACAGGGGACGGCTGACGGCCAGTGAAATTTGTTGGTCGCGGGTAATAAAATAGGCGCTGCCATCGGTGGCAAACGAGAGCAGGGGAGAATCGCCCACTTCCACCGAAAAGCTGGTGTCAAAAAAGCGGTTGACATAAGCCGTGTTATAGCTGATGCGTGAGCTGGCCAAACCGTAGAGAAAGAGCACATTAAAATTGTGCAATTGTAGCAAGTCGCCGGTCTGCATCAGAAAACCCAATTGATCGCCTTTTTCATCCAGCCCGACCACCGGCACAAAGACTTCGGGCGCAATCCAGGGCTCGTAATTCTTGGGCTCAGAACTCTCTCCCAGGGGGGTGAGATTCAGGTCGTTTTGGGTCAGCAGGGAATCGCCCAATTCTTCGGCCAGGGCTGCAGCAGGTGCGAGTTGTGAAGTGCCCACCTGTTCCAGGGTGGTGCCCTGGGCGTGGTGGCGAATATACCAGAGATCTTTGCCATCGGCACTTAAACTGGGAATTTCGAGCCCGGTATAGACATCACTCAGGGCCTCACTTTTGCCTGTACTCAACTGGTGGCGGTAGAGATTGGTAAAGCCATTGCGGGTTGAGACAAAATAAACAAATTGGCTGTCAGGGCTCCAAATCGGCTGTTTATCAGCATAGAGACTGCTGGACTCGGTCAAGAGCTTCGGAGCTTGCTGGCCCTGGGGATCCAGATGCATCAGGCTCTGGCCTTCGCCGGGCAAATAGACCTCTGCCACCAGAGCTTTGCCATCGGGAGACCAGTTGAGGCCTTGGTATTGCCGGAAGTCGGGGGCCTGAAGCAGGGTCTTCTCAATTTTTTTCTCAGCGCGGTTGTAGATCACAATGGCGTCGCGCTGTTTTTCTTCCAAGACCAATGCCAAACGGCTGCCATCGGGAGACCAGGCCGGAGAGTGCACGGTCTGACCGGGCAAGAGCCGTTCAGGTGCACCGTCGGCTTTGAGTTTGCCCTCTTGCTCTTTGAGTTTGAGAATTTCCACAGACTTGGTGGAATTGCCATAGGCATCCGGCACCAGCAGGGTATAAGCCAATTGGTTACTGTCGGGCCCCCAGGCATAATCTTGGGTGCGCTCCACGACCTTTTCTTGGATTTTGTCCAACTCCAATTTTTCGTTGGCAGCAAACTCGGGCAGGTGATCGCTATGCTTAAAATGCAGGCCGGGCTCTTTGAGATCGGGGGGAGGTGTGGCTTTGACAGGGGCTGGTTTGTCTTTGTTTTTATCTTCTTCGCGGCGTTTCGTTTCTTGGGCACCATAGGCCTGAATCTGTTGCAAATCGGCAATCATCAGCGGTTGAACGGGGTAAATTTGGCCGCGTACCAGGGGGTAGCCGCCGGAGGTCTGGTAAGCCAGCCATTTGCCATTGGGAGAGGGTTTGGGCTGAAAATAAGTGCGGTTGGGGCTGTAGGGAATGAGGGCCGTGGCAGTGGGAATATTTTCTTGGTGTGAGCTGACCTGTTCGCGGGTGCGTTCAGCCAGGGCCTGCCGCCATTCGGCTTCGATTTCGAGCAGGGATTTGCCAAAGGTAAAGGCAATCGCCTGGTAAAAATCGGCGCTCATATCGCGGTAATTGTCGAGCAGCAGCGGCAATTTATCGCGCCCGTAGGTCTCAAACATAAATTTGACCAGGGCATAGCCTTCGTTATAGCCTTCGGAACCTTTGCCTGAGAGGGCTGTAAAGGCGTTGCGCTCAGCGGGGCTGAGCAGTGAGTTATTCAGCAAATGCAGGCGCAACATGCGGTCGTTTTCAGGGGCCCAGTATTCAGCTTCGTATTGGGCCAAACCCTCGGCAAACCAAGCCGGCAATCCCGAGGCTTTGATCAAATTGGAGCCAAACACCTTTTTTTGCACAGCCAGGAAGTTAAAAATATGCGTCATTTCATGCAATAAAAAGCGATTGATGCCGATTGGGGCTTCCAAAGAAAAACGGGGGTCGAGTACAATGCGATTGCGGGCCGGTTCGGCGTAGCCATTCCAAAATTCGTCTTCGGAGATGATCAGGGAAATTTTTTCATCTGGAGCCACACCCAAATCTTGGGTAATGGTTTCAAATCCCTCTTCGGCGATCCGAGCGGAAAGTTTGGCCAGATCTTCGAAGCCCTGGTAGTAGTGGATTTTAAAATGGGGTGTGTTGATCTCTTGCCATTGCCTTTCGGGGTGGTTGACACTCGGCCCCCAAAAAGCAAGCGCTGACTGCATGGGCAAGCTGCTGCCCAATGCGCTGCCTAATGTGCCGCTCAAAGCGGTCAAAACGGCAATTAGGGTGCGACGCAGACGGGGTTTTTGTTTCATCAGTCTTCTCGCCTAGATACTGCGCGCGCTTGCGAAGCTGGCTCGGGGAGGAATGACAAGTTAGGCCGAAGGCCTGATGTTACTTTCGGGCACTCCATTTCTTTGGTTTGTGATGTGGTATTTGCTTGCCCCATGCTTTCTCCATAAGTGATTAAGATTGTATAATAGAGTATGTCACAAAGGTCTGAAAGCCCTTCACCAACAAGTATAACAGCTAAGCTCAAGCTGAGCCTAACACCAGAGCAGAAGACTGCACTGGACCGTACCGTTTTGGCCTACCGGGAAGCCCTGAACTATGCCTCAGAGATGGCTTTCCAGAACGGTAAGACCACCAATCAGGCCAAGCTCCATCAGCTGGTTTACCCGACTTTGCGGGAACGCTACGGCCTGCCCTCGCAGATGGGCTGTAGCGTCTCGCGAACAGTCACAGCAGCCTACAAGGCTCAGTGGACGAAGGTGAAGCAGTCCAAGACCACCAAGCAAGTTCGGCGTCACAAGGGCTTGGACCATGTGATGCGCTTTGTCTCACGGACCCTGACCTATGTGTATGGTCGGGACATGACCTTTAAGATGGGCCAACGGATCAGTATCTGCACTCTTGAAGGCCGGATCGTTGTACCCTATGAAGGGTATAACAATCATCTGGCCTGGATTGCAGCGGGAGCCAAAGTGGGCGAATCGAAGTTGTATTACCAGAAGTCTCGCAAGCAGTATTACTTGCTTGTGTCGCTGGGAGTAGATTGTGGCGAAGCCAGGCCCGAACAGTACACGCAAGCGGTGGGGGTAGATGTCGGTCAACGCTATCACCTGGCCGCTGCGAATCCCTTGGGTCAGACTCTGTTTGTCTCAGGCAAGCAGGTCCGGCAGCGGAAGGATCATTATGCCCGCAGAAGGCGGGAACTTCAGCAGAAAGGCACCCGATCAGCCAAGAGGCGCTTAATGGCGCTGTCAGGCCGGGAGAGACGGTTTATTGCTGATGCGAACCACAAAAGCAGTTGCCAAGTGTTAAAGCAATTTTCTCAAAGCATGGTGGGCATTGAAGACCTGGAACATATTCGTCAGAAAACAGAACGCCGTTCCAGTGCCAAAGCTAGCACCAAACAAAAAAGGGCCAATCGTCGCCGCAGTCAGTGGAGCTTTGCAGAATTGCACAGCTTTCTGTCTTACAAAGCGCCACTGTATGGTTCTCTATTGGTCAAAGTGGATGCTGACTACACCAGTCAGCAATGCCCAAAGTGTGGGCATACCACCCGGGCTAACCGCAAGAATGGGGGCTTGTTGTTTTGCTGTGAGGAATGCGCTTACACGTTGCACGCTGATTTAGTGGGAGCGCGAAACATTTGTATGAGAACGCTATCAGTTTGGCAAGCCTGGACTGATACGGGGTGCTTGTCTTTCGCCCCTGGTGTGTCGGACGTTGAGACCAAAGCCGAACGCCTTTTGAGGTATTCGGAATTGCGGTGGAGTCCAGATACAAGCCCCGGCTGTGCTGTCAGATCAGCCGTGGGTCATTGACGCCCCCTATTATAACAGAAGAGGCAAAGGCCGGTTTTGGTGAAATTGAAAGGAGTTGATTGAGTGGATTTTAGTGCCATTGCCAGTATTCAGCAGACCCGGCAGCAGCTTGAAAATCGGCGTCAGAATCAGGCCGAAGCCTTGATGAAAACGGCGTTTGAAGCCATGCGCAAAGCCTTTGACCCCAATTCAGGCAGGCAAAAACGTCAATTCTTGCAAGCCGCCCTTGAAGCCTTTGGCAATGCCCTGCAGCAGCAGCGCAGCAACCCCGAAATTTATATTGGTTTGGCCTATTTGCTGATCAGCATGCAAGAATTTGCTCAGGCCTACAATTATTTGCAAGAGGGTCAGCGCTTGGCCCCCGATCACCCAGATATTGAGCAAATGTTGGCCTATCTCAAGCAGCGCTCGGAGCGGATTCAAGCCAAGCCGGTGGCCAACACCCGTGACGGGCACTCAGGGGGACAACTCCCAAGCGAAGATGAATATGATGAACTCTATGATAAAGTCGAAAGCCAATTGCAAACCGCCTTGGCAGGCATTCAAAGCGAGGAGCTGCCAACCAAGCCCACTTTGGCGCTGAGCCAATCTCCGACTTTGGCCCAATTGTTTCAAGATTATCAGCAATTGAGCCAGAGCCTGCAGCGGGATTTGCGCATTTTGCACAGTGAGTTTGACACCGCGCCTTTGGAGCAACAATTGGTCCGTCTGAATCTCTTTCTCAAACGCTGCCAGGGATTGCTGGCAGGGGCAGAGGAATTGACGCTGCTCTATCAGGCTTTGCAGGGTTTTCGTGCCGAGGTCAAAGGGCTGATTCAGGCCTTTTCTCCCTCTGCCGCCCTGCCTCCGGTCGATGATCTGCTCGACCGCTGTGATGCCTTTGCTGATCAGCTTGATGAGTATGAACGCAAAGGTTATGCTCTGAAAGAACTTTTGGAGAGCTATGAGGCGCTGGTTGAAGATTTGGAAAACCTGCAAAATTTAATCGACGAACAGGCCAACTAAAAATTAAACGTGACAAGTTCAGAATTTTTATGTTAATGTTGTTAACATGAGTTCCGTGTTTCACAATACCCCGCTTTTTAGAAGGAGTTCTTGAATATGCAAGCCAATCCAGTTGGGCAGCCCCTGGCCATCCCTCAAGCTGTTCCCCAGGCTCAACCAGCCCAGCGTGTGGGTGCGCCGATTCAAATGCCAGAAGGCATCAAAGTTGAGAAAAAAACGGCAACAGAACTTCAGCAATTGCAACAAAAATCGGTTCAGGCCAGTCAACTCGGTCAGGTTGGCACCCGTGCCCAAATTGATGCCTTAAAAGCGCGGGTTGAGAATATCGATATGCAAGGGGCGGCCCCGCCGCCTGAGTTGGGAACCTTGGCAACGGTTCAAAAATATGGCGGTATGGCCCTGAGCACGGTCGGCGGTGGCTTGGCGGGGGGCGCACGGGCAGTTAAAAATTATTTTGCCGGGGGCTTTATTGAGGCCCATGATAACCGCACACTGGGTGGGAATGTGACAGGGGCTGCACAGGTTCAGTTTCAGAAGGCCAGCGATCTTAGAAGCAGTGCCGACAAATTGGGAGAAAGCCGCACCCAACTCACCCAACTCTTGGCCTCTGATGAACCCGATTGGCAGCAGGTAGACACGGTCTTAAAAGAGGTCAATGGCCATTTTGAAAGTGCGGGTTTGGCCACCGACACCATTTTTGCGGCCCGGCAGGCCCTCTGGAACGATCCCTCTAAAACCCGCGAGGTGATCGCCGCTATTTCTGCAGCCCAGCCGATCATGCGGGCCTGTGCCGATTCCGTTCAGAGTAAAGGCCAGGCCCTGCAAGAGGTTGGTGAAAATCTGACCCACGAGGGCAATCGTGGGGTTCTGCGCAATACTGTTGATGTGGTGCAAAAGGTGACCCCGATTGTCAGTGCCACCAATTTTATTGCCCAAGGGGTCTCGGCCTCGAAAACTGCCCAGAGTTTTGCAGATACTTTGAGTTCAGGAGCCGGCCAGTTGGTTCAGGGGACCGCCCTGAGCGGAATTATGGTTGGGGGCGGTGCCCTGCAGATCGTCGGTGAAGGCATTGAGCTTTACCAGAATGCGGGACTGGTAAATAAAGCACTGGATCGCGTTGAAATGTCGCGGGCCCTGCTGGCTGATGGCCCCGGTCGCGATAAAATGGCTGCCGAATTTGATAAAAAAGCCAATGAACTCGAAAATCCCCAGACCCGCATGGGCAAAATTGGCATGTTTTTTAGCCGCAAAAGCAGTCGCCTCGAAGAGGTGGCCGAGCTGCGCGCCAAAGCGGCGGCGATCCGCAAATTGCCTGCGGGCCCGATCTCTGACGAGGCCAAAGCCGTGGCGCAACAGGTGGTCAAACGAGCAGATATTGGCTTTAAAGCGATCAAAATTATGAAAAATATTTTGGGCATAGCTGCCGGTGCCGTAGCGATTGCTGTGGCAGTGGGGGCCTTGGCGACCCCTGTGGGCTGGGCCTTGGCGGGTGCTGCTTTGGCTGCAACGGTGGGTTGTGCCATTTATTGCAAGGTCAAAGGCTCACAGCGGCAGGGCAAAATTGATGACCTCAAAGGGGTGATCCAGCAAAGCCAACTCAAACAAGAGACCAAAGGCCAGCAGATTCAGCAATTGCAGGCCCAGATCCACGAAGTGCGGTTGGGCCTTGAACCCCAGATCCGCGAAAAAGACCACCTGCCTGAAGATCGCAATCCCGCTCAAGAACTGCGTTTTCAAAGCCTCGACAGTTCGATTAAAAAGAGCCAAGCCACCTTGGCGCAACTCGAAGGACAATTGCAAACCCTGCAAACAGAGGTGCGCGATTTACGTGCGATTTCAAGCGAAGCCAGCGCGCAATTATTGGGGGCTTCTCCCGATGAAGGAGCCAAACAGATCATCGCAGGGGTCAAAGCCGGAAACGCAGAAATGCGCTACCTCGCACAAACGGTCTTGGGAGTGCCCAATGTCGATCTGCTGCCCGAAGCCGATGCAATCAAATTGCTCAAACGCGGGATGAGCCTCGACCCCAGCAAATAAAGCCCCATTTTAAAACCCTATTAAGGACATTTTAGCCATGACAGAAACGACTACCACACCTTTGCAACGCCTGTTTGAATTTTTGCTCTATCTGGGTTATGCGGCTGAACGTTTGGTGCCCGGCCCCGACCTGCATTTTGAAAGCCTCTTGGTGGCGCTTGACCCTGAGCAGCCCAAAACGGAGGGACCGCCTCCTGAGGCCCAATATGTGGCTCAGATCTTCTTCAGCGAAGACATTCTCAAACATGCAGATTTGGTCGAATTGCAACCCGAATTGGCAAGGGCTTCGACCCTGCAATTTTTGCTGACGCTTCCGCTGCATTATTCTGGGCTCTCTTCTCAACGTCTGCTGGAGGCCTACCAATTGCTCATGACCTGCAGCCAGATTTTGCCGATCGGTTATCTGGGTATCAACCAGGAGCAGCAGGTCTACCTGAATTACGCGCTCAAAGCTGAGAATCAGAATATTGGTATCCCGCTGATTGTCGAAATATTGGAGCAATTGGGCTTTTTTATTCAAATAATGATGCCTTCTTTGCGGGCCCTCAAAGACAGTGACCAGCCCCTTTCAGAGCTGGTCACTGGGATCGAAAAAGCCTTGGTCGGCCAAGCCCAAGTTGCCGCAGCGGGTTAATCTGCCGCTTTTTCGGGCAGGGTCAAGGCAATGGCGGGTGAAAGGGTGAGCACACAGCAGATCATCAAGAGCGTTTGCAGCGGCATTTTGGCTTTATAGCCCATGCTGACCAATTCTGGCGCCATGGCTGAGAGGATATAGGTCACGCTGAACATCGTGCCCATGATCATGCCAATCACCAAGGGGTTCATTTTCGGCTGGCTCTGGAGCAACGTTACCAACGGGGAGACACTCAAGAACATGCCTACGCCGGTCAGGGCCAGCATCAGGGTCAGCAGGCCTTTGTTGCTGCTCTGCAGGGCCATCAACGAGGCCACGGGCAAGAGCAGGGCGGCTGCCAGAATAAAAGGTTTGGTCTTTTTAAAGCGCTGCAGCAAAAAGCCGGTGGCAATCGAGCTGACACAGCCCCAGAGATTCAGCCAGCTCATCAATTGGTTGATCTCGCCTTTGATCATTTTTTTGCGGGCCACTTCGTCGAGACCCTGCGCTGCGGGCACCAGCCAGCTTACCTCTTGAAAATAAATCGGCAACCAATAATTCAGCACCAGATACAGGGCCAGGGGGCCAGCAAAAGAGAGTGAAACAATCCAGGTCACGGGCATTTTGAGGGTGTCGAGGTATTTGGGGCCTTCGGCTTTGGGGGCGTTGCTGGCCGCTTCGCCTTTGGCTGCTTTGGCCGGGGCCGGAGCCAGGGGGCCCACTGCAAAGAGACCGAGTAAAAACAGGCCGCTGAGCAGGCTGTAAAGCGCCAGGGTGTTTTTCCAACCCAGTGAAGCACTCAGGGGCAGGGTCAATTGCAACGCGAGAATAATCCCGATATTCACGGCCACACCATTAAAGGCGTTGATAATCGGGCGTTGATTCGCCTCAAAAATCTGCATGGTCACAGCCCCCATCAGGGCTACCCAAATGGCGCCACCCATGCCAAAAATAAAGCGGGCAACAATCCACATGCCATAAGCGGGCAAAAACGGGATCAGCAGGCCAATTAAAATCAGCGCGCCACTGAGACGCATGGTCTTGGTCAGGCCCCAACGGGCGGCGAGAATCCCTGCCAAAATGGGCACAATGCTTTTGGCCAAAGAGACAATCGAATAAAGCGAAGAGCCCTGTGAGACGTCAATCTGCAGAGCTTTGAGCAATTCGGGCAAAACGGGAACAATCCCCAGCCAGCTCATGCCAAAGGTGACATACATGCCAAAGAGAATAAAGGCGATGCTCCATTTTTTCTGAGCGCTTAAAGCGGGGGGCTGAGAGATCTGTGTTACTTGGGCCACAGTGCGCCTCCTTGAAATCTTTGAAAATTTAACCAAAGTTTAATACTTTTGAATTACAAGCCACTTACAAGCGGAATTTCTGGATCTGAAAGCGCTCAGGGCCCGTCTTAAAATATTAAGTATATAGAAAACCTTTGCTAAGTTTATTTAAATTTTCGCTATAATGAACGAAGGAAGTTTCCCTTCTCGAACCTGTGCAAACCCAATGTATTAAAATGAACCAGATAGATCAGTGCGATTCTGCTGAACACGGCTCAGTTTCACAGCTTTTTCCGAGCAGCGAAATCTTCTCGCAGGCGCTTTTGTAAGTGGCTTGTAAGTGCTTTATTGTTTGATCTTGATTAAGATACTGTTAAGTTTTCGTTTCGACTTATTAGTTTTGGGATTATCCAGGGAGATCCGGTTCATATGCATTTCTTCTCACCGCTGTGCCGCCTGATTGGCGCTTCACTTGTCCTCTCCGCCCTTACGGCCTGTCAGTCGGGCCCTGTCTCAGCGCCGCTTGGCTCGCAAACCCCCGCCTCTTTAAACCGTCTGAGTGCCCAGTCTACCCCTGTCGCTGACCTGCGCCCAGCCCAAACGGGGTTTGAAAACTTTCAGGTGGTCAAAACCGCCAAAGGCCAGTACTGGGAAAACATGGAATTGCTGCGCACCCCCGGCCTGCCCGTTGAGATTATGCAAGATCGGGGCCGTCAGCGCGATCCCGAAGTCGTCAGCTGTTTTGGCAGCGAACTCCCCCCCTCGACCGATGTCTGCCTGCACGATGCGGGTGCCCCTGCCCAGCTCGCCTCCCAAATCCCTGTTTTGTTGATTCACGGCGCCAATGTCAACGCCACCTCCAATTGGGCCACCCCGCCCTATACCAGCCGCAAAAGCGGCCTGATGCAACACCTCAAAAGCAAAGGCTACCGCGTCTTTGCCGTGACTTTTGCGAATAAACACGGCGATAATTTTGTCTGGGTCAACCACATTCACAATGCGGTCAACCGCATCAAACAGATCACCAAAGCTCCCTTGGTCGATGCTGTGGCCCACAGCAAAGGCGGTTTTAGCCTGCGTTTGTACACCTCCGATGTGCTCTCCCCCGGCATGAAACCCTACCAAAAATCGATCCGCAAAGCGCTGTTTATTGGTGCCCCGCAACGCGGCCTTGACTATACTTTCCGCCACTCTGTTGTGCATTGGGCCCTGATTCCCGAAGACGATGATCCCGTTAAATACGCTCCTCTGGCCTGGACCAAGGCGATTATTTACGGCACTTGGCGCGATGCTTCGCGCAGCAATTTTGCGGGGCCTTATTTTAAAGGCCAGGCCCAGATGTTGGCCCGCTGGGACAAAACCTACATGATCAATCCCACCAATCCCGATTGGTATACCACGTACAATGGCGGCAAAGGGTTTGTCAGCGAAAGCCCCGGCATTGATGCGGTGATCAAGGCCTCGGGAGATATTGTGGGTCAAATGAAACGCTCACCCGTGCGCCCTGAAATTCAGGTCGGTATTTTGGCGGGCAACAGCCCCACGATTCCCGGCATCCTCAACGAGACCGACGGCCCCAGTGATGGTTTGGCCCTGGTCAAAAGTGTCGCTGCCGCCGAAGACCTGACGGCTGGTGGTGCCAAATTGCTCGACCAGACCATTTTGCCGATGCACCATTTGCAGTTGATCTTTGAACCCAAGGCCATGGATTGGGTTGTGACCCAATTGCAGAAATAGCCCTTGAAGCGGCTGTTTCGCCTCGGTTTGTGGGTAGGCTTCTGTCTTTTTCTGGCCTGCCAGGGGCCTGGCGGTTCCAGTTCGGACTCTGAAACCCCTTCCTCTGCTGCCGCTCTGCCAGACAGCCCGGTTTTGACCCAAGAGATCTCTGTGCCTGCTGGTTTTCAGGTGCAGGTTTTGGCCGATGGCGTCGGCCCAGCCCGGCATATCGTGAGCCGCGCCAATGGAGACATCTTTGTGATTCTCAGTTCGCCCGTGCAAGGGCATTGTCTGGTGGCCCTGCGGGATGCCAACCGCAATGGCCGGGCCGAGCAGTTGGAACGCTTTGGCGGCAATGTCTGTGGCACAGGGCTGGCAATCGATGGCTCTTTTCTCTATTATGCCAGCGGTACAGATCTCTGGCGGGTGGCCCTGCCCAGTGGGGGGATGAATGGCGCCAATGGCCTGCTCGTGCCCACAGACCCGCCTCAGCGCTTGGTCAAAGACCTGGGTTCTCAAAGCCAGCACAATGCCCGCTCGCTGGCCCTGGATGGCAAGGGGTTTGTCTATGTCAATGTGGGTGCGCCTTCCAATGCCTGTCAGGCCCAAGACCGCCGACCGGGTTCACCGGGGCAAGACCCCTGCCCGCTTTTAACTGAATTTGGGGGCATTTGGCGCTTTAAAACCGATCAATTGGAGCAGACCAAAGCGACCGGGCTGCGCTATGCTACGGGCATTCGCAATGCGGTGGCCCTGGACTGGCACCCTGTTTCGGGCTTGCACTTGGCTCAACATGGCCGTGATCAATTGGACACCCTCTACCCCCAGCTTTATACTTCCGCCCAAAATGCCGAATTGCCTGCCGAAGAATTTGCCCAGATCCAGTCTGGGGACGATCTGGGTTGGCCCACCTGTTATTTTGATCCGGCCCGCAAACAAAAAGTGTTGGGGCCTGAATATGGCGGCGATGGCCAAAAAGTGGGGCGTTGTGTGGCGGCCAAAGCGCCGTTGATTGGCTTTCCGGCCCATTATGCCCCCAATGATTTGCTTTTTTACACCGGCAGCGCTTTTCCTGAAAAGTACCAAGGGGGGGCGATGATTGCCTTTCATGGCTCTTGGAATCGCGGGGATCAGCAGGAAGGGTATCAGGTGGTATTTGTGCCCTTTGACAAACAGGGTCAATACCGCCCTGTGGGTTCTGGGCCGGGCTGGGAGGTCTTTGCGGATGGCTTTGCGGGCAGTCAAAATATCCGCAGTCCGGGGGAGGCGAAGTACCGGCCGATGGGCTTGGCGCAGGCGGCTGATGGCGGGCTGATGGTGGTGGACAGTGTTGTGGGGCGGCTTTGGAGGGTCACGGTTGCGAAGCCTTGAGTTTTTGAGGCTGGGCTGAGTCAGAGGTTTTTGAAGCTGTTGCAATGGGGTGGGTAGGTATTGGGCCTGGGCTGGGCGTTCGGGCCGCTCACTGCGCACGTCGTGTGCGCGTTCGCTACAGCACCTGCGGTGCTTAGTAAGAGCATTCTAAGCATCGCCCATGGCTCTGCTAGAAGCTGTTAAGTGCCGCGCCTTGTCTATTCCATCCATGGGACTGCGGCGCGGCAACTTGCCCTCACTGCTCCAGCCCAGGCCAAACCTTGTTCTCATCTTGAAAGCAGGGAAAGAGCTTTTGAGACTGCTTGTTCAAATGGGTTAAAATGGGGGTAGCTGAGATCTTGGGGGTGAAAATGGGACGTATTCATGCTGCTGCGCTCTGTTTTATTTTGGCTGCTTGTCAGCCAGTGCCTTCTAATCCGGGGGCATCGCCCTTATCCGGAGCGTCTCAAAGCCCCTCGCCAAGCCAGCCCAACGCAACACAAAGCCCTTCGCCACAGCCTTCTGCAAGCGCCTTGCCTACCCCCACCCCTGTTCCCACTTTTACAGAGGAGCCCTTTCCGATACGCTCATTACCCCCCGAAACTCCTTTACTTGGTTCAGCTCTCACTGTTTTGGCAGGTTCAGATGTCGCCGGTTTTCAGGATGGAAAAGGAGAATTTGCGAAGTTTAATAAACCATTGAGTTTAGCTGTAGATAACGAAGGATATGTTTATATAGCAGACACTTATAATCATGCTATTCGTAAAATTTCTCCAGATGGCCAGGTTTCAACTATTGCTGGCATAGGTAAGCCTGGGTACATAGATGGAGAAGGAAAGACTTCTCAATTTCAATATCCTAAGGTGTTGACCGTTGATGATTCTGAGCAGATTTTTGTTATTGAAGGGCTCCCTTTTCAAAAAACCGTATCCACTGATTCTGTTTTGAGTCGTATTCGTAAAATTAATAAAACAAAAGAAGTCTCGACTCTTAAATTTGACAGCTCTAATATTACATTTTTACCTTTATATGATATTTATTGGGATAAAAATTCAGATTCTATTTACTGTAGTTTCGGAGATTTTTGCATGAGCAAATAGAAAGGGCGTATTCTGAAA
>JADMKE010000060.1 GCA_018780035.1 Candidatus Sericytochromatia bacterium | reverse complement strand
CTTTAATAATTATACTACGCTATTACTCGTTTTCAGGTTTTCCTACAGACTCGTTCTGCAATGCCCAACCGTTCGGCGATCTCTTTGGCGCGCACAGGACGCTGGCGAAGCATATATATCAAGCAGATCAGGCGTTCAAATTTTTTCATGGTTACACCCTGGTATTGTCGTTGGCTGGAAAATGTCATTTCTATTTTAGCGGTTTTGGGGAGAGATTCAAGAGGCGATGGAAATTCAAGACGCAGGGTGATGCTCGGGCCTGTTGCTGGGTTGAAGAAAAAATCCCCACTGGACATGGGATAGCTCTTTCTTTATAGTAGGTGTGAATTATGAGTAAGAAATAAAAATTTTTTCTTTTTTCAGACTGACAGGATTTGTCAGGTGGGGATGTTTTAATGAATTTTAACGAAGCTTATTTTTAGGAAAATCTTTATGACATCATTGCTCTACAAATACTGGGGGAAAGCAAAACCCAAAGATGATAATAGCCCTACTTATCATCTTTTAATTTATCATTGCCTTGATGTTACGGCAGTCGCTTTCACTTTTCTTAAAATGAATCCTCAAATCCTAAAAAAATTTAGTCAGCAAACAAAGATTCATGAAAATGATTTATTGTGGCTTATTTGTTTCTTTGTTGCCATTCATGATTTAGGAAAATTCAGCAATCGTTTTCAAGGGCAACGACCAGAATTGTTTGAGCTACTCCAGGGAGATACATCTGTTCTCCCTTATAACCTTAGACACGATTCAATGGGATTTGTCGCTTGGATTGATTTTGTATGTGAATGGCTTACAGAAGGTGAATGGCTCACTATTGAGTTTCATCTACCAAGTAAAAAAAATAAATGGAGAGAAATCTGGTCTGTATGGGCGAGTGCTGTGACCGGGCACCATGGTGAACCCCCTGTAGCTAATCACGATTATGTTTATTTTAATCAAAGAGATGTTCAGTCCCTAAAAGAATTTGTTTTATTGGCATGCAATCTATTTTTGAGCCCAATACAAAAACCACTTTTTTTAAATAATCCGAAAGATAGCCTAAAATTATTCAAAAATTTTTCTTGGAGTCTATCTGGCTTTTGCACTCTCTGTGATTGGTTAGGTTCAAATCAAGAAATTTTTCATTATAAGACTGAAGAAATATTGGCTGAGTCTTATTGGGAAAAGGTTGCTTTACCAAAAGCCGAGCAAGCACTTTTTGAAAGTGGGGTCTTAATTCCGACCATTGCTAAAAATTTAACCCTTTGTGATTTATTCCCCAAAATAAGTGAGCCTACCCCACTTCAAAAATTATTAAATGAAATAGAATTACCAGATGGGCCTCAGTTATTTTTCTTAGAAGAAATTACAGGTTCCGGGAAAACCGAAGCCGCTTGGCTTTTAGCCTATAGACTTATGCAAGCAAACCTTGCTTTTGGAGCTTATTTGGGTTTACCAACGATGGCAACTGCAAATCAAGCATACAGAAGAATTTCACAAGCTTATCGTAAATTTTTTGTACAAAATGATGTTATTCCAACTCTCATTTTGGCACATAGTGCTCGTACTTTAATTAAAGAATTTAAAAATTCAATCGGAGCTGAAAATAGTCCTCGAGATATTGACTATGCCACTAATGAAATGTCGGCAAGCCAATACTGTAGTGCTTGGCTTGCCGATAAAAGCAAAGCAAGCCTACTTGCAACAATTGGGATAGGAACACTCGATCAAGCACTACTAGCTATTCTTCGTAATAAGTACCAAGCTTTAAGATTATTTGGTCTCTACGGAAAGGTTTTAATTGTTGATGAAGTTCACGCTTATGATACATATATGACAGAAACCTTGTGTGCATTGTTAACTAGCCTCGCTTCCCAAGGTGGAAGTGCTATTTTATTATCTGCAACAATGCCTAATAAGCTAAAACAAAAATTAGCCAAAGCTTTTTCTGATGGAACAGATTATAAATATACGCTAGAAGAAGTTAAATCTTTTCCTCTCATTACTCACGTATCTTCTGAGCAAAATCCACCTCAAGCAATTGCTTCACGTTTTTCCGAACGTGAGGTTCAGCTAAAATTTATCCATAAAGACTACCAAATTATGGATTATATCTTGTCACAAGCAAAAAATGGAGCTTGTGTCTGTTGGATAAGAAATACAGTTGCCGATGCTTTAAAAGCCTATGAGCAATTAGCTCAAAATCATCCTATCTCACAAATTCGTTTGTTTCATGCTCGATTCGCAATGGGAGATCGGCAAAGAATAGAGGATGGTGTCGAGCAAATATTTGGAGTCAATAGCACTGATGAAAAACGAAAAGGGCAAATTTTAATTGCTACACAAGTTGTAGAGCAATCTTTAGATCTGGATTTTGACTGTCTGATTACTGATTTGTGTCCAATTGAGCTTCTTATTCAGAGAGCTGGGCGATTGCAAAGGCATCAAAGGGATAATCGTCCTGCCTGCGTAAAAATTCCACCTGAAATGTTAATTTATTCTCCACCATTTATTGACAATCCGAGTAGTGACTGGTTTGAAAAAATTTTTCCGGGAGGAGCAAAAGTATATCCTGCTCATGGGCAATTGTGGTTGGCAATGAAAATATTGAGAGACCAAGAAATGAACAAAATGGTTGTTCCGCAAAGGGCCAGAGATATGGTTGAAGCTGTTTATGGTTTAGAGTCGGATATCCAAATACCTGAATCTCTCATAAAACATGAGGATGCATCGCAAGGAAAAGAGTATGCAGATCGCACGATTTCATTAAGATCTACAGTGGAATTTCAAGCAGGATATACCTCTGAAGAATTGTTTTGGAAAGATGAACCCTTTGTTCCAACACGGTTAACAGATGTAAATACAACTTGTCGATTATTAAAATGGGTAAACGGAAAGTTAAATGCATGGATTTTTGACGATAATACTTATTTATTGAGCCAGGTAAATATAAGAGATCAGTATTTTGAGGCCACTTCAATGTATTCTTCTGAACAACAAACTGCATTAATTAGACTTAAAGAGACAATGAAAGATAAAGGGAAGTGGGTTTGTTGTATTATTCTAGAATTGGGTTCTGATAATGAATGGAGAAGTTGGGTTCAAGATCAGAAAGGTTCTTTAAGAGTTATCACATATCATATTCATAAGGGCTTGTTCTTTGAAAGGAAATTTTCTCATGCTTAATCTTATTTCTGATGCCTGGATTCCTGTGCTAAGAGCTGATGGAACTGTTGATGAAATTGCTCCTTGGCAAATCACCGAATCCTATCTTGAGAATCCTATCGTCAAGCTAAATGACATTCGCCCTGATTTTAACGGTGCATTAATTCAATTTTTGATTGGTTTGTTTCAGACTGTTTTGGATCTTGAGGATCTGGATGATTGGGAAGATTTGTTTGACTCACCTCCAAGTGTTGATGATTTAAAGCGAATGACTCTTGATTTGACACCTGCTTTTCATATTTATAATCCTACAGGACCATCTTTTATGCAAGACTTTGAGGATATTAGCGACAAAGGCGCGAGTAATAGTATTCAAATTTCTTTAATGGATTATTATCAATCATTTTTTAACAAGTCTGATCGCATTAAAGCTATTTGTCCAAAGTGTGCAGCAAAAAGTTTATTGACATTACAGTTAAATGCACCTGAAGGTGGTCAAGGTCATCGTACATCAATGCGCGGAGCAGGGCCACTAACAACAATTATAGAGGGACCAGATCTTTGGAAAACAGTTTGTACTAATCTACTCACTCAAGAGGAATTCAATTATCAAAGATTAACTCCTGTTTTAGATGCGAAAATTTTTCCTTGGTTAGGCAAAACACTCGTTTCAAAAGATGATATTAAAACCACCCCAGAGCATGTTCACCCTTTGCACATGTATTGGTCCACACCACGTAGAATTCGTCTTCAATTTGAAGATTGTCACGATTACTTTTGTGATTTATGTGGGATTGCTTGTTCTCAAATTAGTAAAAATTATTTTATGTTGAAACATGGTTTTAAATACGATTTATGGTTGCATTCATTATCTCCGTACAGGCAAGATGATAAAAATGCATTTTATTCTGTTAACGGTAAAGTGGGTCGTATCAGTTATCCTAACTGGATGGGATTAGTATTTAGTAAAAAGGATAAATATAATCAAATTTCTCCAGCAAAAGTAGTGTCAAACTATTTTAAATACTTAAATACTCAAAAATATTATCCAGTTAATCCAGTCAGTATTTGGGTTTTTGGATATCATATTATTAATAATATTAAACCAAAAGAATGGATTGAAAGCCGAATTCCTCTAATAAAAATTCAGTCGAATTACACATATGAATTCGAAAAATTTATCTCTCATTCAATATCTGCTTCACTAGAAGTTTTAGGGAATACCAAAACATCTATAAGAAAAGCTTTATACGGTGTATCTAAAGAAAAAAAATGGTCATTTTCTTCTCAAGCAGACTCCTATAAATCTGAAAATTCAAAATTATTTTTTCTCAATTTATCAAATCAATTTTTACAAGATACAGAATTTCAATTCTACGAAACTCTAAAATATTTACAAGAAATTTTAGAAATGGATGACAGAGAAGACAGAGAGTCAAAAATTGTTAATCTAAAAATCAAATGGCTTCGAACATTGAGTAAAAGTAGTTTGTTGCTATTTGATAAAACAACAGAAAGTAAGTTATTAGATACTTTAAGTACACGCCCCAAAGAAGTCCTGCAGGCCAGAAAAGAATTAATTATGTTTAATAACAGTAAACAAATAAAAGACATTTTAGATTTGCCTATTGAAACAAAAATGCCAAAGACTGAGGTCGGTATATGAATAATAAATTCTTATTTGATAACAAGGAAGAACAAGCCCTATTAGTAGAATGGTGGAAAAATCTAATTATCCATGAAAAGGGCGAAGCTGCTTTACTTAGAAGGTGTAGAAAAGTATCAGAAATTTATTCTTGTAGATCTTTTTATAACTTAATCAGCGTATTGAATCATCCTGTAAATAAGGATAATTTAGCGGCATTAGTATCTATTTCGGCCCATGTCAAAATCAATTCAGTGGATTATTCTTTTGGCCATCAAATGGGGCAACTAGATAAGTCAGGAAAACAAAAAATAAAAGAAGTTCGATTCCGTAAATGGATTAATGAACCTCAGGGAGATGAGCTTTTGATTTCAACTATTCGATTAATTAGGATAATTGATTCAAATGTAAATTTGGTGAGTATGGCTCAAACAATCTACTACTGGAATGAGCATACAAGAAAAAAAATTGCTTATGACTACTTTTCTGCCTCAGAAAAACAAGACCAAAATGAATTACAAAAAGTACATGGAGAATAAAATTTTATGACCAAAAGATTTTTACAAATACACCTTTTGACTTCGTACCCACCGGCAAATCTTAATCGTGATGATTTGGGGCGCCCCAAAACAGCCATCATGGGTGGAACGACACGCTTAAGAATTTCTTCTCAGAGTCTAAAACGAGCGTGGCGCAAATCTGAATTATTTACAAATGCCTTTGAAGGTTTGATTGGAACGCGGACTCGAAAGATGATTGAAAAAACCATCAATCATCTTAAATCTAAAAATATCGATAATATTGTTATAGAACAGCTTGAAGAAACACTTTTTGAAAAAGTAGCAAAAAAAGATACTATCATTCATTTTAGTGATGTTGAGAATTCTATTTTATGCGAAAAATCTGAGTATATTGCGAATAAAACGGAAGAATATATTAAATCACTTACTAGTTCTGGAAAAAAAAGAGAAAAAGAAATTAAGGAATTTATTGATTCTCAAAAAAATGATCTTAGTATTTTTATAAATACGCATAAAAATATAGATATTTCTCTCTTTGGAAGAATGTTGACTTCTTCTCCAGCTCATAATATGGAGGCTGCTTGTCAAGTTGCACATGCAATTAGTGTTCATAAAGTTGCTTTAGAAGATGATTATTTTACTGCTGTTGATGATTTGAATGCTCCTGGGGAAGACTCTGGTTCTGCACATATCGGGATAACAGAGTTTGCCGCCGGTTTATTTTATCTCTATGTTTGCATAGATAGAAAATTGTTACTAAAAAATCTGCAAGAAGATGAACAATTAATGGCTAAAACCCTGTCAACTTTTATTGAGGCAATTACCACAATAAGTCCAACGGGTAAACAAAACTCTTTTGCTTCAAGAGCAAGAGCATCTTATGTGTTAGTTGAAAAAGGTGAGCAGCAACCACGCTCTTTATCTGCAGCTTTCTTAAAATCAATTCACACGTCTGATATGTTGTCAGACTCAATTCAAGCTCTTACCCAATTGCGGGAAAACATGAATGATATTTATGGAGATTGTGCTGATGAATTGTACGAAATGAATGTTTTAACAGCATCTGGAAAGCTGAGCGAACTTAAAGACTTTATGGGGAATTGATATGCAAGAGTTTTTAAGTATGGATATCTATGGCTCCATTCAGTCTTGGGGAGATATAGCTGTTGGAAGCAGTCGCTCAAGTTATACTTATCCAAGTAAATCAGCTATTATGGGTTTAATTGCTGCTGCATTTGGAATTTCACGAGATGAAACGAAATTGCATCAGGAACTTGAACAGAGTTTGAAACTAGCAATTAAAATATTCAATTCAGGCACTTTTATACGCGATTTTCATACTGTGCAGTCACCTCCCAAAGGCAATTATGCATCTCGTCAACAGGAGTTTGCGGCTATGAAAGTCGAGCAAGAAAAGGGAAAACCTATAGATACTTCGCCACTTTCTGAAAGAGAATATTTATGTGATGCTTATTTTGGTATTTGCCTTTGGGAATCAAAGAAGCCAACATTTACCTTGAAACAGGTTCAAGAAGCATTGCTAAAACCTGTGTTTACTTTGTATTTGGGAAGAAAGTCCTGTCCAATAGGACTTCCTTTAAATCCAACATTAGGCTCATTTACAAACTTAAAATCAGCACTGGAAAGTATAAGTCCATCTTCTTTAATTGATAGTTTATTGGGTTATACAAATAATTCAAAAACTTTAATTTATTGGGAGAAAGATACTGAGATATCTTCTGGATTAGATGCTCAATTTGAGTTAACAAGGTATGATCGTTTACTTAATCGTAATCGTTGGCAATTTGGAAATCGTGTTGAGTTCCAAGGATATTTAGAAAGTACAAATGAAGGGGAAAATTCTCAAAATGTACTTTAGTCGGATTATTGCTGATTATTCCTGTTCTGAGCATTTAAAAAAAGACTTATCAAATCCCTATTCAACTCACAAAGTTTTATGGAAATTATTCTCAGAATCTTTTGAGCAAAAGAGAAATTTTTTGTATCGTCGTGAATTGCCAATTAAGGAATTTGCATGTTTTTATGTCCTGTCTTCTACACCTCCTTTAAATCCTAATAAGGATTGGAGTATTGAGACAAAAACGTTTCAACCTATTTTAATACCTAATCAAATACTTCACTTCAAATTAAGAGTAAATGCAGTTAGACGCTACAAATCTGACTTACATAAGCCACTTCGTATTGATATTGTTGATCATTTTCTTCTTAAAAATCATAATCATTCTGATATAAGTCGAGAGTTAGCAACACATCAAGCAACTGTTCAATGGATGTCTGAACAAGCAGAAAAAAATGGTTTTGAAATTTTTGAAAAAACAATTAAAATTGAAAATTATTCAAAAACAAAATTAATTCAAAAAAATATAAAAAAATCAAATCATATAACACTATCTGAGATTGATTTATCTGGAATAATAAGAATATCTAGCCCAGATCTTTTTTTAAAAAGATTATATGATGGATTTGGGCATGGTCGTTCTTTTGGTTGTGGGCTGATGATGATTAAAAAGAACCCTTAAAAAATTATATAAAACTGTTAATGACGCTGGCAAAAGCACGACAAATGAGCTTAGATAGAAGAAGAGGTAAACAGTTATGAAAATAACCCTTGAAATTCCCGATCAATTGGGTCTGTCTTCGTCACCCGATGAGCTGAGTAAACAGTTTTTGCTGAGTCATGCCCTCATTTTATTTAAAGAGGGCAAAATCAGCATTGGCTTGGCCAAAGATTTAGCGGGTATCCATATTTATGACTTTATGCAAATCTGTAGCAAACACGGTATTCCGGTGATCAATTACAGTGCCGAAGAACTGGAATCAGAAATTGAGGCAATCAGGAACCATCAGCTATGATCTTAGTTGCGGATAGTTCTGCCCTGATTGCCTTGTCACTCTGTGACTCCTTACCATTATTGGAAACTCTTTATACTTCTGTTCGGGTACCTGAAGCCGTTTTTAATGAAGTGATTCAGCCCAATAAACCTCAATCCATGCAGTTAAAATTTTTTTTGCATGGCAAGGTCATTCCAGTCAATCAAAGCCAATTTATCTTGATGCCTTATGAGATAGATTTGGGTGAGCAAGAGGCGATGCTGCTTTACAAGCAGCTCCAGGCACAGGCTTTGCTTGTCGATGATCTACATGCGCGTAAAGTCGCACACTTAAACCAAATCAAAGTTATTGGAAGCCTGGGCGTTTTGTTAAAAGCCAAAGATGCTGGCCTGATTCCTCTCTTATTTCCCCTGATTTCTCGTTTAGCTAACTCAGGAATTTTTTATTCCGACCAGCTGATTCAGACCATTTTACAAGCTGCGGGAGAATTGCTATGAACCAAAACCCTGAATTACCTAAACTCAAACCCATTCAACTCAAAGAGCGGATTTCTTTTTTCTTTGTCGAACGCGGACATATTGATGTGCTCGACAGCGCCTTTGTAATTATCGACAAGCGCGGGGTGCGTAAACAGCTTCCCATTGGCGGTGTGGGGTGCCTGATGCTGGAACCAGGCACCCGCATTTCACATCGAGCGGTTGATCATGCTGCACGCGTCGGAACCCTGCTGATCTGGGTGGGACAGTCAGGTGTGAGGGTCTACTCTGCAGGTCAACCCGGTGGGGCCCGTTCAGACCGTTTGCTTTATCAGGCCCAATTGGCTTTGGATGATACCGCAAGGCTCAAAGTGGTACGCAAAATGTATGAGCTGCGTTTTGGAGAAGAAGCCCCTGCCCGGCGCAGTGTTGAACAATTGCGCGGTATTGAAGGCTCTCGTGTGCGCGAACTGTACCAAACCTTTGCCAAACAATATGGGGTTCAATGGGACAGCCGCAAGTACAATCCTTATGCCTGGGATCTCAGCGATGTCCCCAATAAATGCCTCAGCGCGGCCACTGCTTGTTTGCACGGCATTTCTGAAGCTGCAATTTTGGCTGCTGGTTATTCTCCCGCGATAGGATTTATCCATACGGGTAAAGCCCGTTCATTTGTATATGATATCGCAGACATTTTTAAATTTGACACAGTTGTTCCGCTGGCCTTTAAAATTGCAGGGCAAAACCCACAGCGCCCCGACCGAGAGGTGCGTTATGCCTGTCGGGATATGTTTAGGGAATCACGCATTTTAAAAAAGATTATTCCCACCATTGAAGCCGTTTTGGATGCTGGAGGCTTGACCCCACCCCTGCCACCCCCTGAATCTGTTCCGATAGCAATACCTGATGTCCCTGGAATTGGCGATGCTGGTCATCGTACTTGAAAATGCACCACCCCGGCTGCGGGGAAGATTGGCCATCTGGCTTTTGGAGCTGAGATCGGGTATTTTTATAGGGGATTATGGGGCCCGTGTGCGGGAGATGCTTTGGGATCAAGTTCAAGCCGGTTTAGATAAAGGCAATGCTGTGATGGCTTGGAGCACAGCAACTGAATCGGGTTTTGACTTTTTAACCCTGGGTCAGAATCGGCGGATGCCCTGTGAGATGGATGGACTGCGTTTGGTGGAATTTTTTCCTCTTTCAGATGCAGAAATGCCAGAAGAAATCCCGATGGAATGGGATGAATCCTGATGTTGGCCAATGTTTCTGAAAAACAGAGTTGGTGGATTTTTTTTGATTACCATACCCTGTTAAGTATAGAAAAGCATTTTTTGGCGTATTTACAGGGTTTAGTGCACCTTGAAAATTTAGGTATTCACATTGTATGTTGTCGTTTACAGTGTGGTAGATTTTTGGTGAGCTTGTTTTTTGTTGCTATAATTGACTTCTAGTGGAAGTCTGTTCCCCACGCCAGTGGGGATGAACCGCAGAGCTATGGATTGGAGCGAATGTCTCAATCCTGTTCCCCACGCCAGTGGGGATGAACCGTGAATCTTGTCACCGGCGAGCTTGAGCGAGTGCTGTTCCCCACGCCAGTGGGGATGAACCGTGGCTCACTGCACAGGCGACTTCTTGGGCGGCCTGTTCCCCACGCCAGTGGGGATGAACCGGCCATAGCAGCTGCAATCAGAGCGGGGATATCCCTGTTCCCCACGCCAGTGGGGATGAACCGCAACGGTGTTTACTATTGCGTTACCAACATGACTGTTCCCCACGCCAGTGGGGATGAACCGAACAACTTCTGTTTTGGCATAATTGTAAATTCCTGTTCCCCACGCCAGTGGGGATGAACCGTTTGGCCCCGCTGGAATCCGCGATCACTTTCGCTGTTCCCCACGCCAGTGGGGATGAACCGCCTACTTCGACCATCAAGAGGCTGTGCTGATGCTGTTCCCCACGCCAGTGGGGATGAACCGCCTGTTCAAGCAAGGATTGGGCGGGGTTGACCCTGTTCCCCACGCCAGTGGGGATGAACCGTGATCGAGGATATTGCCAGCCAAATACAGCAGCTGTTCCCCACGCCAGTGGGGATGAACCGTAGGCGATAAACTCACGAATGGCAGGGAGTGCCTGTTCCCCACGCCAGTGGGGATGAACCGCAGATGACCATCTTTGATTTTGCCAGCTCGAGCTGTTCCCCACGCCAGTGGGGATGAACCGCCTATCTCTGCGCTGATCCCGTCCTCTGCCAGCTGTTCCCCACGCCAGTGGGGATGAACCGCATACAGGCCAGTTTTGCTGACTGAGCTTCCGCTGTTCCCCACGCCAGTGGGGATGAACCGGCGACTTCGAGCCCGTTGTTGGCTATGAGCCCCTGTTCCCCACGCCAGTGGGGATGAACCGACAAACCGCAAAGAGATGGTTATCCGCTGCCACTGTTCCCCACGCCAGTGGGGATGAACCGCCGGATCTAGATGTAAATCTTTCTTTAATAACCTGTTCCCCACGCCAGTGGGGATGAACCGTTTAAAAACAATAATATTTTATTTTATTAAACCTGTTCCCCACGCCAGTGGGGATGAACCGCCCTTTACTGATGGTAATCCGGGATTTTTGGCCTGTTCCCCACGCCAGTGGGGATGAACCGCTGACGATTGGTTAGAATTTTATAGTGAATCACTGTTCCCCACGCCAGTGGGGATGAACCGTGAGAGGGCGAACCAAAAGCCAAACCCGCACACTGTTCCCCACGCCAGTGGGGATGAACCGTTAACAGATAGGAATTATTTAATATGTCAGATCTGTTCCCCACGCCAGTGGGGATGAACCGATTCGCTGGGGTATCAAATAACCGGCCAAGGACCGTTCCCCACGTCAGTGGGGATGAAACGCATTCAAGTTAACAAAGCATGCCTTACTCTGTATTGCCCAAGTTAAAAGCGTAATTTATAATGGGGGCACTTTAATCAAGGGGTCAATCCATGCTGTTTTTCAATCGTCACAACGTTCTTTTGCTTACATCAGCGCTACTGTTAACTTTTTTTTCCAGCTGTCAAACCCCAGGGAAAAGTGACCCCCCCAAAGAAGAAATATTTAATGCTCCCGCTTGGTTTACCGATCGTGGGAATCTGGCACAAACGGCATCGATCAATGAAGAAGCCCGTCTGCCTTTAAAAGTGCGCTGGGAGCGGGTTCTTCCCCATGCCATTGATGCGCCCCCCGCCGGAGGGCACGGCAAACTCTATGTGGGTTCGGGTAAGACACTCTACGCACTCAATCCGCAAAATGGCCAAACAGTCTGGTCTTATGCCGGCGACGGATTCGATACGGCCAACCCGATTCGCAGATCGGTGACTGCTGTGGCTTGGGATAAAAACCAGCAGCAATACGTCTTGCTGGTTGATGGCATGAGCAATTTACACGCCATTAACGGAGAGAATGGCACACAAATTTGGAAAGTGGTGGGAGATGGAACCAGAGCGTCTGCCCCTGTTTCAGCTTCCCAATATGTGTTTTACAGTGTCTTCAAAAATAATCTTGGTACAGATTATAAGGTGCTTTCTTTGCAGGACGGTGCGTTGAAATGGAAATTTTTACTGGGGGCCTTTGATTCAACAACCACCCCCGTACATGGCTTTGGCAGCATCTTTTTGGGTGATTGTTCCAATGGCAATTATCCCCTGCGCAGAATCGAAGATACTGCAAACCTGCTGAAATGGCGGTTTTATGATTCCGAACAATTTAACAGCGGCCTTTGCCATAGCAATGGTGTCTTGAACATGGATGTCGCACTTGGAGAAGCCCCCGTCTATTATTTTGGCCACCACAATCCCCCGATTGTCAGGGCTTTGAATGTCACTTCTGGCCAACAGCTCTGGTCAAAAAATCTGCCCCAAAACAGTGATGTTTTGGGTTTTGCCCTGACCCAACAGCGTGAAAAGAATGACCTAATCGTGGCCCTCTCTGATGCCCTTTTCAGCCTGAATCTGACCAATGGCGAGATTCTCTGGCAAGTCAATTTTGCAAAAAATTCAATCTCCCCCGTCAATAATGGGGGAGCACAGGTTCCCCAGCCTGTTATTTGGGGAGATTATGTTTTTCACGTGACGGGCAACAATGTACTCAAAGCATTTGAATTGGCAACGGGTCAAGAAACCTGGAGTTTCACTCTCGATCAAGAGACCTTTTCCTCTCCCATCGTCGGTGGCAATAGCCTGTATATTGGCACAGGTTCGGGGCGTGTCTATGCCCTTTCACCTGAGAGCCCTTAAATGTTATGCCCAGGCATGAACCACCGCTGGCAAAAAAGACAAGCCAACAATAGCAGCGCAAGGCTTGTGCCCTGATGTCCCCCAAGCATCCTCTACGTCAGATTTTTCTGACAGATTCCTACACCTGCTTCTGATAGTTTTAAGACTTCACACGTTTTAATCTAGAATTATCAAGACAGGAAAGAGGCCCTTTATGTTTATCGCCATCACAGCCACGGAAGACCCCGAAACGGTGTGTATGTATATGGAAGGTAGCTTAAACGCCGCCTCACAACAGGCTTTTGAGAGCAAATTTCAAGAGGCCACGCAGCGTGCGCAGATGATCCTGATCGACTTTAGCGCGATCGAACAAATCGACAGTGTGGGTCTGGGTGCGCTGATCCGCTGTTTTCATAATGGGCTTGCTGCCCAGGTGCGTTTGGTTTTGATGCATTTGCAGTTTCAGCCCCGCAGCGTGATCGAATTAACCAAAATTGAACAGGTTTTTGAGGTCTTGTCGCCCAAATATCTCTCAGGACGCCTGTAAATCTGCCCAAAATGGGCAAGACTTTTCTGCCAAGGGGGTATATTTAAACTAATTCCTTTCAACCATCCCCGTGAGCTCTGAGGTATTCCTGTGAGTGACTTGACCTGCGGCCCCGCCTCTTATTATTCTCCTCCCCCTGCAGAGACCTTGGTCTGCAGCATGCCCCCCCCCGAGCCCTTGGTTTGCGAAGCCCCACCGCCGAAACCCGCCGTGCAGAGCGGAGTCGCATCACCCAAAGATCATGTACTCAAAGTCAAACCCCCTGGCAAAAGCCAGCCCAAGGTCAGTTTTGTTGACGCCGAAGAGTTGGTCTGCAAAGCCCCCCCGAGTTATTCTTCCCGCTCCAGTGCCATTGCCTCTTCTCAATTTACGGCCCAATTAAGTGAAAGCACCCTGATGGCCAGCCTCGATCTCGAAATGCAAGACCGCGATGGCATCCAGCAGCGCAGCCAAGGGGATATTTCCGGCACCATTCACACGGGTCGCCTCTCGCTCAACAAAGACAGCTTTCTGCCCGCCCTGCAAGCCCTTAAAGGCAGCAAACAAGAAAACAAAGACCAGAACACCAGCTCCCTGATCAAAGACATCCAGTTTGATCCCAAAACCCAGAGTTATACCCTCTCGCTGGAAGTGACCAAAAAAATTCTCAAAGTCCCCGTCTGGGACAATTTTGAGGTGCAGTTTAAGGTCAACTCCAAAGGAGAACTCGAAGCCCAGTTGCAAGACAATTGGATGCCCAATGCCAAAATCCTCAGCCAGCTCGAACAGAGTATCCGGGGTACTTTGCGTCAAAAGGTGCCTGCCCAGGCCCAAGAGACCCTCACCCTCAAAACCGAGCAGCAGGGCAACCGTCTGATTCTGCGGCCGCAACTCGAAAAGCTCGAAATCCCGCTGGGCCAAGACAGTCACCTGACCCTGGATCGGATCGACAGCAGCAAGGCCCAATTGGCCATCGACCGAGAAGGGAATTTGCATGTGGACCTCAAAGCCGTGCCATTTCAAGGTTCTTCGGCGGTCAATGGGTCGAGCGCAGTTGCAGTGGGCCCAGCCGACAAGACGCGTGTACAGGTTAAAATGGCGCTGGGCAAAGATCAGAGCAGACAGGTTCACGCCGAAGGCCGGGTCGAAGTGCAACTCGATGCCAGCGAAACCCCGGAGATTAAACTTGGTCATGACCGCCTGTCCGACTTTCTCAAATCTGGCACCCTGGTCTCGGATTTTTCGATGTTGCTCAACCAAGCCCCTGGTAAATTGCCCGAGGTCAAGGCCAATAGCAAGGTTGAGATCAAACAGGCCGACCTGGGCCAAGGCCAACCGGTTGACCTCAAAACCTCGCTGCAATTGGCCTTTGACAGCGAAAACGGCATCCGACTTGAAACCCTGCAGCACCGCTACAAACCCCTCGAAACCCAAACCAGTCAAAATGGCGTCGAACTCTTTGTCAACGGCAAAGAGTATTTCCCCGAAATGAAGAAGCTGATCAGCAGCGCCAAGACCAGCATTGACTTGGAAACCTTTATGTATACCGAAGACGAAGTCGGCAAAGAAATTGCAGCGCTCCTGGCCCAAAAAGCGGCAGAGGGTATCAATATCCGCTTTATCTTCAACAGCTGGAAAGGCAATGCCGCAGACGGTGAGGCCAGTGCCCGCATGTTAAAACAGGCTTCAGAGCAACAAAAGGCCAAAATTGAAGCCTCGGACATGAGTCCTGCCGCCAAAGCCGAGGCCAAAGCCAATCTGGACAAAAACCTCAATTGGGTCTTTTTCAGCGAGGGAATCCTGCGCAGCGATCACCGCAAAGTGTTGGTCGTCGATGGCGAACAGGCCACTGTGGGTGGGATGAATATGGGCAAACACTATTTGGGAGAGCAATCTTACCACGACCTGATGGTCAAAATGGCGGGGCCCGAAGTGCGCCAGGTGCAGCGCGAGTTTTTGGAAAATTGGTACGAGTTTCGCAAAGAGCCTATCCCACCTTCTCTGGATGACCAACTCAAAAGTGAAGCCGATCTCAATGCCAGTTTGGCCAAACTTCAGGCTTCTGGCCAATACCGCTCAACAGCCGGGGTACAGACGTTGGTGACCGATGATCGGCAGGTAGACATTGAACGCGGTTTGGTCAAAATGATCGACGAAGCTGAACACGAAATTCAGATCGAACAGGCCTTTTTCTCGGATGACACGGTGATCGAACACCTTGGCCAAGCGATCATGCGCGGGGTCAAGGTCAACGTGGTGGTGGCTGAGACCCCCCTGGCAGCGGGGGTGTTTACTGCTGCCAATTTGCTCTCAGCTTACCAATTGGCCAAATTAAAGCAAGCGGGCGCCAAAGGGGATATCCGCTTGTTTACTTACAGCAACCCAAGTGGTGGCGGCGACAGCAACCAGATCCACGCCAAAGCGGTCTCGGTCGATGGCAAACGGGCTTTGATCGGCTCAGCAAATATGATTGGTCGCTCACTGGGCAGCCCGTTTATGCGCAAAGACGCCGATGGGAACATTTCTCAAACCCTCTACAACAAAGAAATGAGCCTGTTTTTAGAAGATCCAGCCTTTGTCGAAGAGCTCAACCAGCGCCTCTTTCACAAAGATCAAATGCACAATTCCCAAGAACTGGATACCGCAGGCATTGAAGCTGCCGTCAAAAAAGCCGGGGGCGAGCGCGAATTGCGCAAACAGGCTGTGGCAGCGCCTTTTACCTAAAGACAGAGTGTTATTTAAACGGGGAGAGCCCAAAGAAATGGGAGATGCGCTCCATCAGGTTTGCGCGGCTCTCAGGGGGTTCTTCGGTATTGTTCAAGGCCATTTCCTTTTTGACCTTTTTGTATTGGCTTTGGCGCAACACCAAGACATCGGCCAGATATTCAGTCAAATCCGGCCGGTGTTGGATAATTTCCTGAAAGGTCTGTTTGTCCAATTGGTAACAAAAGACATCGTTCACGGCCACAATCGTGGCCGTACGCTGCGCGCCGGTTAAAAGCGACATTTCGCCGAAGAAATCCCCAGCATGGAGCTGGTTGACTTCGCGGATATGACCCGCATCGTTTTGGACCCGCACCGAGACACTGCCCGATTGAATCATATACAGCCAATGGCCTTCGGCCCCTTGATGGGTGAGCACCTCGCCCCGGCCAAAGGGGGCGGGCATCAGCTTGGGGGCCAGGAGTTCCAGTTCTTCTTCGGTCAGGGAGCGAAAGAGTTCCAATTGTCGCAGAGCAGCGATCCGCTGCATCAGTTCTTTTTCCCATTCTTGGCTGGCGTCAGCTTCGCTGCGCTGGTTAATAAACAGGGTTTGCACGGGCAGAGCCATCGAAATTCCGGCCCGTTGCAGGGCAAAATACAGGCGGGTGCGCACCTCGTGATCGGTGGGGTCGTCGATGCTCAAATCTTTGAGCCAATAGCGCACGGCGTATTTGGCGTAACCCATTTCGTAGCCCATCAGAATGCAATTGGGGGCAGGCTCTGTGGCCACCGACGGCAAAAAGCTCAAATCCCGCTGCAACATTTTGCTGGCCGCGTCGATCACGAGATAGGGAGAGTAGCGGTAGTCCACCTGGAAATACACCCAGCGCCGCCATTGTTGGGGCTGATCCCGGCGTTTGCCCAGGACCATTACCTTGTTTTTCATCAAGAGGCTGTTGGGCAGAATCACCGTCTCCCAGTTGCGGGTTTCCAAAGCCAAATAACGCCAGCGAATTTCACTGACACGCCCTTCGACACCGTCGATGCGAATCCAATCGCCGACCTGCAGCGAATGGTCCATTTGGAGTGTCAACCCGCTGATAAAATTGCCCAAGGTGTCTTGCAATGCCAGCCCCAGCACTGCTGTGAGTACGGCTGAAGTGGGTACCAGAGCCGAGAGATTAAAACCAGCAGCAGAAGCCGTCAGATAGCCCACAAACAGCATCAAAGCACCAAAGAACAGATCTTGCATGATCAGCGGGGGCCGCGGGCCCAATCGGGGCAAGAATTTTTCAAACAACAAATGGGTGAATAAACTGGCCAAAACCGCGTAACCCGTGATTTGTGCAGGCAGGGTAAAGGTTTGGGCACTCAGCAATGGGTTCCAACTATTGGCCAGGCTGCAGGCCACAAAGACCAAATGAGCCAAAAACAGGAGCAATATGCGGCGGCGTGGAAAACGCGCGCCTTTGAGAAACACCAATTGCAAAAGACTTCCCAAGAGCACAATTGGGAAGTGGGTCTGTGTGAGGGAGGCGCCCAAGGCGCTCCAAATTTCCTGTGTCATTGTTCGGGCCTCATGGGATTCAGTTTAGACTATTTTGTCTCTGATTTGATCTCCCAAACCTATACCCACTATCTGAAGCCTGTGTTATCATAAGTCTACGATACAGAACAACACAGGGGTGTCGCCAAGTGGTAAGGCATCGGGTTCTGATTCCGACATTCCGGGGTTCGAATCCCTGCACCCCTGCCTCTTTCCCTTCTGCTCTTTTAATCCCCCCTTTTTCACAGTTTATTTTTGCGTTATACTAAAATCTGAATTCCATCTTGTGGTTTTGAGGTTTTTTCATGGCTTTTTTCTCTTCTCAACGTCTGGTCTTACATTCCCTCTTGCTCAGTTCCCTGATTGGCCTGTCTGTTTCGTGCAGCGCTATCGCTCCTATGGCTGTGCAATCGCCCGCTGGTGTGCGCTCCCTGGCCAACCAAACCGCCCCTTCTGCTCCCGAGGCGCCCCCCGTACGTTTGCGCATTAAACAGGCAGATATTGAGATCAGCAGTGCAGAATTAAACAAACAATTTCAGAGTATTTTGGCGCTCTCCAATGAAAAACGCCTCAAAGAGACGGTCTTAAGCGCACCACCCGGGAATAGCTTGGTGGCCAAAGGCAAGTTGGTTATGCCTGAATTTTTGCCAGATATCCCTTTTCAAATGACGGGCAGTTTAAGTGTGCGCCCTGGCAATGTAATCCGCTACGAAGCCACAGATATTCGTGTGGTGGGCATACCCGTTAAAGGTCTTTTGGATGTCTTTGGGGTGGAATTGGCGAATCTGGCCAAATTTAAAGATCGTTTTGGCCGCATCGAACAGCAGGGCAATGCCTTTAACCTGATTGTCGAAAAGTTCACCAAAGACGCGATTATCGAAGGGCAAATGACCCGGATTACCAGCACGGGCAATGGGCTAAACGTCATTTTTTAGTGCCAGAGGTTTAACTCCGCGCTGAAAGCCATGTTTAAACCCCTTCGAGTGGCATTTTTAAGACAAAGCGTTTGCTCTCTGAATCCTGGCGAATAATCAGGGTTTTGCTGCCAATTTCTTCGCGTTTGTTCTGCTCATTGATGCCAAAGAGGCGAAAGCTGACACTGACAGATTTCTGATCGCTGCTGACCACGGGGGCCGAGGCCTGTGCTTCGACCTTGGTCAAACGGGTCTGGGCGTGTAAATTGTGCATTTCCAATAATTGGCGCGAAGCATAAGCGCTGTAGGCTGAAACCAGGCCTTCACCTGCTTTTTCGGGGCTGGGTGCATTGACATGCAAGAAGTAGCTAAACGGGGCCTGATCGCCTTGGATTTCAATTTCCCAGTATTTTTGCCCCATCTCTTCGAGCACGGCTTTGTCGATTTCTTCAGGGCTTTTGATGCGATCATCGGCCAATAAGGCCAAAGGTACCCAGCCCAATTTGCCTTCATATTCGGCCTGGGCCCATTGTTTGTCTGGAGACACTCCCTGAATGGGCAATTTTTGATTGCGGCTGAGATTGGCCAGTACAGGAGATTTGGCCTGGGGAGATTCAAACAAGCTGGCCTGATCGCGCAGGTATTTTTCGGGGTAAGGCGCGAGAAATTCATCGGGCAAGGTAATGGTAATGCGCGAATCACTTTCCTCGATTTTTAATTTGGGGTTGCCACCCATGGTATGGGCGCCATAATCCGGATTCTCTTTGTAATGCCCTTCGCCTTTGGCCACCTTGTCTTCAGCCAGACTGACACTTGGCCCAGGTTCGGGCTCTTCTGAGACAAATTGATTGCTCAAAGCAGTCACAGATACTCCCAGCAAAACCACGGCCGCACTGGCAATTAAGACGCCATAAATCCGGTTGGCATGTTCTTTGAACAGTTCATTCAGGCTCTCTCCGAGGGGAATTTCCTCCTCTTCCATCGTGGAAACATAGCCGATCAGTTCTTTGATCTCTTTGAGTGAGGCCTGGATCGCCTCACTTTCTGCTTTTGTTTCAGCCAATCGCAGTGCCTTGCGGAACTCTTTCATGGCATCGGTGAGTTCACCCTGCTCGTGCAGCTTCTCTGCTTTCTGCAGGTGCTGTCGCAGGCGTTTTTTTGATTCTTTGATAATCGCCATAGCACAACCCTTAAAAACCCTGTTTAATTAAGAACCCTGTTTACACTTCTTAACAAATAAGCTATTCATTAGCATAACCGATCTTATTTTCAGATTGCAAGTTTTAAATGTGACGCATGAGCCAAATTCTCCAAAATAACATAAAATTTGAGGTTTTATTCGGATTTGGAAGTTAAAAGACCCGCCAATGAAGCCTGATCATGACTCACGATCAGGGATTTAAATTGGCGAACACTTACCTCTCCTGTCTTGGCTTTTCGCTGTTTTTGCAAAAATTTAAACGGCGTATACATGATTTCAGCTTTGTTTTCATTTGGCAGTTGCGAAAAATGCAAGGCCAAGAGGGCGGCTGCCCTGAGGGTTTCGGGGCTGGGTTGTTCATTCTTTTGCAAGGGTATCCAAACGTAAGAACCGGGCCAATTGCGGGTATGTAACCAGATATCTTGGCCGCGTGCCAATTTGAGCAATTTTTCGTTTGATTCTGCGCCTTTGCCGACCCGGATGATCGCCCCCTGGGGAGTGTGGTACTCCCGCCAGGGCCTTGCGGCTTTTTCCCGCATGCGACGCGGATTCTGTTCCGACGATTGCAAAGGTGCAAGACCTGCTGCCGATGCGGCCAACTCTGCTTGGTTTAGCCCATTTTTGACGCTTTCAAACTCACCCAAAGCCAGCGCCTCTAAGCATTTGGCGCGAATCTGGCTCCATTCTATTGCCCAGGCTTCGAGGCTGGTTTGTGTTTGCCAGAGCTGGAGCAATTGGCTTTCGGCCTGTACTTGGGTCTTTTCGAGGCGCTGGGCCTGGCGGAAATAACGGGCCAAATTGGCCTGAAAGCCCAAGGCGGGATCCAGGGGGATTTCAACTTCGATCTGCTCTGGGTGAAAATAGTCAATCACCCAAATGCTACTTGCGCCAGGGGCAGGGAGATGGTTCCAGGCTCCCTGTAATAATTCCCCCGCTCTTTGCAGTTGTGGTGCGGCTTCGGCCCGTTTTAAGGCTGTCTCCCAATACAAAAGTTTGCGGGCCAATGCTTTTTGGCCCTGCTTGAGGCGCTGATCCATTTGCTGCATCTGGGTCTTTAAACGGGAATGAAGAAGATCTGCCTCCCAGATTCGCCAGATCAGATCTGAGCGGTGGCCATCGGCTGGCAATTCAGCGATTTGGGCTTCAATGGGGGTCAAGTTCTGACTGTAATCAGGGGGGGCTGGTGGCGCTTGGTAAGGGCTGCCGTTTTGCAATTGACGCAGCTGAGAGCCGTCCTTGCGCCAAGCGCCCAGTAGATTTTTTTCAGGGTTCAACAGGAAAAAATTACTGTGGCGACCTGTCAGTTCCAGTACCAATTCACAGCTGTCATCCCCCCGCAAAAATGCCAGGCAGAGAATGCGATCTGCAGCGAGGGTGTGGATCGTTTTTAACCGGGCCCCTTTGAGGTGTTTGCGCAAGAGCATGGCAAACGGGCTGGGTGAAAGACGGCCTCTGGTGTCTGAATCTGGAGGGGTTGGGCGTGCTCGCAAAAGTCCGATCTGGGGTTGTCCTGCAGCCAAAGAAATCTGCAATACCCATGACTGAAAGACCAGACACAGGCCTTGCTTTGGGCTGTAAATCTGCTCGAGTCTTTGGCCTTGGCCCGCAGCACTTTCAGACAAACAGGCCACAAATTCGGGCAATAAAAGGCCGAGAAGCCGAACTGTCAGCTTTATTTGAGATACCCTTCGATCAGCAAATCCACGCCCAAAGGACGGCACTCCATGCGTTTAATCGGCCAAGCATCGTGTACAAAACCGACCCCATCACCGCCTATGGCACTGGTGGCTCCGGCGCCGCCAATCAGTTTGGGGGCGATCAAAAAGCTGAGTTTGTCGACAATGCCCGCATCCAGGGCGCTGCCGCGCAGGGTGGCTCCGCCTTCGATTAATACGGAGGTAATTCCACGTTTGTACAGAATGGGCAACAAGCGGGTGAGATCGACACGGGGATCTTCGCTGGCTTCATCCGGGCATTGGATGATCTCAGCACCTGCCAAGCGCAATGAGCGCAAGCGATCTTCATGGGCCCCGTAGCCAATCACAATCAAGACCGGCGGGCGGGGTTCATTGGGGTCGGAGCGCAAAAAGATTTTGGAATTTAAAGGGGTTTTGGCTTCGGTATCCATCACTATGCGCCAGGGGTCGCAGCCGCGCAGGGCCTTGCAATTTAACATGGGGTTGTCTTGCAAAATCGTGTTTACACCAATCATGACCGCGTCATAGCGCGAGCGCAGGTGTTGCACATAGTCCCGTGATTCGGGGCCGGTAATGCCGTCGCTGTCTTGCAGGCGGGTGGCAATTTTTCCGTCAAGGGACATGGCTGTGAGCAAATGTACAAAGGGCCGACGGGTGCTCACTTCGGTTAAATAGATTTCATTGAGCTGGCTGGCTTCAGCGGCCATGATACCTTCCACGATTTCTACACCCGCTTGCTGCAAGGCTTCGAGGGTTTTGCCACTGACATTGGGATTGGGATCGCGCAGGGCCACGACAATTTTGGCAACCCCAGCTTCAATCAACTTGTCGACCAAATTGATTCCTTTGCTGGTACCATATGCGGGCTCCAGATTGACGTAGAGGGTGGCCCCTTTGGCCTTTTCACCCGCCGCTTTGAGCGCGTGGATCTCACCATCTACGGCATCGCGGTTGGCGAGATAGCCCTCGCCCACAATTTTATCTGCCTGGGCCAACAGGGCTCCCCGAAAAGGCGATGGCGCAATTTTGACAAAGCCTTTGCGCGCCAGTTTTAAGGTGCGGGTCATCAGGTGTTCGTGTATTTCTTGCTCATTCATAAATGGATTGACTTCCTCAGGCGTAAGTATAAAAGCCGCGGCCGGTCTTCTTACCCAAATGTCCCGCTTGCACCAAGCGCTTGAGCAGCGGACAGGGTCGGTAGCGGGGATCGCCAAAACCCTCTAACAGGGTGTTCATGGCATTAAGACAAATATCCAGGCCAACAGCATCGGCCAGGGCCAAGGGACCCATGGGGTGGTTAAAACCCAATTTCATACCCATGTCGATGTCTTCGGGGCTGCCTACGCCCTCCATCAGGGCAAACATGGCTTCGTTTAAAAGCACCATGCCCAAGCGGGTGGTAATAAAACCGGGGAAATCGTTGGCGACAATCACCTCTTTGCCGAGTTTTTCGCCAAAGGCTTTCACCGTTGCAAAGGTGGCATCGGAGGTCTCCAGACCGCGAATCAGCTCCAGCAACTTCATCACATGCACGGGGGAGAAAAAATGCATACCTATAAAGCGGTCTCCGCGCCGGGTGGCGCTGGCCAGGCTGGTGATCGGCAGCGAAGAGGTATTGCTGGCAAAGATCGTCTCAGCCGGGCAAATCGCTTCGAGCTGGGCAAAGAATTGTTTTTTTAAGTCGATTTTTTCGGGGATGGCCTCAATCACCAAAGCGGCTTCAGCAGCAGCTTCGAGGGAGGAGGTATAACTGACACGCGCCAGAATCCCTGGGATATCGTCGCTGGCAATTTTGCCTTTTTCGGCCAATTTTTTGAGCAGTTTTTCGTGTCCAACACGGCTGGCGGCTGTTATTTCGGGAGAGATATCATACACGGTGACGGGCAAGTTTGCGACAGCCGCGACGGCATGGGCGATTCCGCCCCCCATCAGACCGCTACCGGCAACAAAGACCTGTGAAATTGTCATGGCTCTCATGTCCTTGGGTGTTTGGGGTAAAAATCCATGCTGTCAGAATACCACAATGCGCGCTAAAACAGGCCCTTTTAGGGCTTGGCAGCAGGGGGCGGTGCCTGACGGGTAGCTGGGGGCAAATTGTCGCTAGCGGGTTTGCTTGGCGCTGCGGGTGCTGCTGCTTTGGCGGGGGTTGCAGGTTTTTGAGTCGGGGGAGCGACAGCGGCAGGAGCAGCAGGGGGCTTATCAATGGTTTTTGCTGGAGGGGGAGCTTGAAAAACAGGTTTTTCAACACAATCTTTGATGGTTTTTTTACAGGCCTGACCATATCCCAAACGACATGCCTTGAGCAGATCTTGCCGGGCCTGGCTGCACATTTGAGCTGAACGGGCAAATTCTGAACGCAGATAATAGGCCTCAGCCAGAGATTTATCTTGCTTTATGGCATTCTCTAAATCATCTATAGCAAGCTCTGGTTTATTTAATTTGATCAATGCTTTGGCGCGGTAGAGGTGGATTTTGGGGTTTTCGGGATTGATCATCAAAATATAGCTTAGGGCATAAATATATGATTCCATATCTCCCAATTTGTAGGCACAAATGGCCTGTTTTTCATAAGCCCCCAACAAAGAGGGCTGGGCCAAGCTGGCCAATTGGAATTCTTTCAGGGCCGTTTTGTAATCTTCGTGAAGATAAAAGATATTGGCCCGTTTAAACCAAGCAATCCCATTTTTTTGATTGCGTCGGATGGCGCTGGCATAATCATCCAGAGCCTGGTTAAAATGCGCTTTTTTGGCAAACACATCTGCTCTTAACATATAGCCCAGATCGTTGCGGGGGTGCATTTCAATCATCGAGGTGTAATTGTCGATGGCTTTGTCCCATTGTTTCATCTGTTCATATAACATGCCCCGGCGTTTATAGCCGTCGAGGTAATTGGGGTTGCGTTCCAAGATATAGTTATAATCGCGCAGGGCGGCTGCATGATTGCCCAATTTGACATAGGCATTGCCCCTGAACAAAAGGGCCTGCCAATTTTCAGGGTTTTTGGAGAATTCATGGGAGTAAGTTTGAACCTGGGCTTGGGCCTGGGTTTTTTCCATAGCCTGTGGGGAGGCCGCCCACCCCTGTGAGACTGGTGATAACATAACCAAACCCAAAGCAAATAGACTCAAGCGCAGGTGTTTCATGATTCAAAAATCCCCCTTATAAAGCTGCAGTTTGAATCATTATACCCGAAGAAAAATTGAGTTCCGAGAGGCGATGAAAATTTTATAACTAATAAGCCGTAAATATTCTATAAAAAAATATTATTTCTTATATTGACATTTGTATTCGATTCTATTTATAATGACTTACATAAGGTTAAGAAAACACTAAATTAACCATAAGGCTTAATCAGCCCACTTGTCAGATATAAGGAAATATACAAATTATGAAATCGTTAACAATTCTCCCCATCATCACCGCCGCTCTGCTTTTGACCGCCTGTGGTCAGTCCACCTCCATGCCCGCTTCTGTCACCGCTCCTGCTCTGGTTCAACGTTATCAAGCCCCGGCTGCCAACCAGCAAGTTCTGGTTCGCTTCCGTCCCGAAGCCACCCGCACAGCTCTGGGTCAGTTCAACAGCCGTTACGGATTGCGTATCTCCCATTTCAATGCTCAACTCAATGTCTATGTCATGGACGTGGTCAATCCCCGCGCCAATTTGAACAGCATGATCAGCGCCATGAGCCGCGATGCCGCTGTGATGTTTGCCGAAATCAACCAAGAGATCAAAGTCGCTCCCGTGGTTGACATGCAAGTCAAACCAATTTTTAATTAATCCCAAGCAAATTAAAAAAGCCCTGGCTACACCAGGGCTTTTTTTTATGGAGCCGTGTTTGTCGGCCCCAGGTGCATCAATTGCTGGGTCAGCCGCAGTAACTCTTTTAACTCTGCCAAGAGATGGTGCATCCAGGCATAAAAGGCAGCTTCTGAACGGGTATCCAAATGACAGGTCAAATAGCGTTCTTCCAGACGCAAGCAAAGATTTTCGAGGGTTTCAAATTCTGAAAGCGCGGGTCCTTTGCCAAAATAATGCAACCAGACGCCATGGTAACTTTTTTGCAATTCGGGCATCAGGTCTTTGAGTTCTGCAGGCAATTGAAAACCGTGTAAAGAAATGCCTTGCCAAAGTTCGTCATGTAAATGGTCGGCCTTTTGGTAGACCAAATGACAGGCCTGTAATTGGTTCAGGTTCGCTTGAATTTTTGCGCGTTTATCCCGATCAGAACTGCTGCGGCTGAGGGGCACCAGCAATTCATATAGGCCTTCACGCAACAGTTGAAAATGGCTTTCTCTTTCACTCTTGCGGTTTTTAAAGGCCTCGGGCTGGTGCATGATCTGCAAAGCCCGGTCAGCCAGATCCAAGGTCAAACGCATCAGATTTTGCAATTGTTCCTCGACCTCAAACAGGGTTTTGTCGGGTGATTGCCGCAACATCCGCCGCACCACTGGGTAGAGAAACAGATTCTGCGGACCTGCTGTGCCCGGAATCAAAAAATAGAGCAGGCGCAAGCAAAAGGGCATCAGCAAATAAGAGGCTCCGACCGTCAAAAGATTAAACAAAAAATGGCTGCCTGCGAGATGGTAAACCAAATTTTCGCCCGTGGGAATGCCGGGAATCAGGCGGTCGACACCCCGCAAAAACAGCGAGAAAAAGAGCAGACAGGCCATTACCCCCGCCGCTTTGATTAAAAAATAGCCAAAGGCCAGACGACGCACATTTTTGCTGTATTCGATCGAAGCCAAAAGGGGTTGAAAGGTGGTGCCCAGATTGGCCCCGAGTATCAGGGCTGTGCCAGGGGCAAAACCGAGTGAGTCTTGGCTGGCCAATTGCAGCAATAAAAAGACCACTGTGCTGCTCGATTGCACCATCATCGTCAAGGCCAAACCGATCAAAATGGCAAAGGCCTCCCCAGAAATCCCCAGGGCCTGTTGGTTTGAAAAATAGCCCAAAAAGGCCTTGTCAAGCACCCATTGGCCCAATGAGGTGGCCAGCATTTGCAGCCCCAAAAAGGCAAAGCCAATCGCCATCGCCATTTGTAAATAATCGCGGATGCGCTTGTGATGGACAAAGAGCAGGGCAATACTGCAGACCCCCACCAAAAGGGCCCCTGCGTGGGTTTGCAAGAGCCGGGTAAAAAGCCAGGCTTTGATCGTGGTGCCGAGACTGGCACCCAAGACCAATAAAAAGGCCTGCTCAAGTGAGATCACAAAGGCATTGAGCAGGCCCATGCTCGTCAAAACGGTGATACTGCTGGCCTGAACCAAAGTGGTCAGACCCATCCCCAGCAAGAGACAATTAAAAGGCCGCGAGAGCGCCCGATTGAGCCAGGGCCGAAGCACCCGGTTAAGTGAATCTCCCAGGGCCTCGCTGAGAAAACGCAGCGAAAAAAGCAATAGGCCCAAGCCGGTCAAGGTTTGCAAGATCTGTTGGTAGCTCATAAATCCGCCTCCAAATAACCCAATTCGCCTCGCCCCAGCACAGGTTCGACGCGCACAATGCCTTTTTTATTTAAAACCAACCTGACATGTTCAAATTCAATTTTGGCAGGCTGCCAACGGCCTTCGTGGTATTCACTCACGGCATAACGGGAGATCACATTGAGGTGGTAGACTTTGGGGGCTTTCATGGTCGAGATGCCTTTGTTCTGATCAAAATAGCGCAGTTTTTTGTTCGGCTCGTCGATTCTCAGCAAAAACTCATCGATTGAGAAGCGGGAGATATCGCGAATATAGCGGATGTGGGCAAATTTTTTGCGCAGCAGGTCGGTTTCAAAATTGATCTGTTTGGAATAATGAATGACTTCTTCGGCCCTTTCGGGTTCGAGTTTGTTGGGGTGGCCCCACTCGCGGATATAGGCAATTTCTGCAGGCAGTGCTTCTTTTTTGAGGTAGCGCATATATTGCTTGGCAAAACCCACTTTTTCTTCGCCGCTTTGGCCTGGCATGACGGAATGGTAAAAAACCGAAAATTCGTAATCGGGCAAATACTGTTTCAGCCGAGAATAAAAATACTCCCGTGTCAGCTCCTTGATGCGGTCTTTAAAAATATACGCCACCACCCCGACGATCACAATCAGAAAAAAGCGCAGGGCGAAATCTGAAGAGGGCAGGGGTCCCTCGAGGTCAAGGTTTTGCAGCCAATAAAAGCGCTGTAGGTCGATCAAACCCGCCCAAGTGGCTGCCAAGGCGGCACCTGCTGCAGCCACCAAATTGCGGTAGGCCCGATCTTTTTGCAGGTTGCGAATATCCAGGTAGAGCACATCGGATATATATTTTTTGAGCAGCCCCAGGCGGTAATAGTAGGTCTCTTGGGTGCTTTCACTGCTGCGATCATGCAATTGCAAAATGTCCATCGCTTCGCGGTAATGCATTTCCTTTTGCAAAGAGGTCAAGATCAATTCCTGAAAGCCTTGGCACCAGACCATTTCATTGCCAGACTCTAATAATTCGTTGAGGCTGATCAAGATCGACTCCAGGCGGTAAGACAAAAATTCATCGCTCAGCACAAAAGCCCGCTGTACCTCTTCGTCAATCCAAATTTCGCCACTGCGGATGCGCGTCAAATAGAGCTGGCGAAAGGTCTCCAACAATTCCAATAAGACCGACAGTTTTTTGATAAAATAGCGAATCCGGCTCTCTTTTTTATACCCCCGCCGAACCATGACCTGCCGCAATTGGACCCGCAGCAATTTGAGCTGGGTCTCCATCAAACAGGCAAAAAATTTCACCTCTTGGATCGCACTCTGGGCCAAGTCTGGCCGATCTGGGGCATTAAAGTAGCTGGTAAAATAGTCTTCGCTGCGGGGCAAAGACCAGGTTCCGGTTTTGAGGGCACTGCGCCGCAAGCCATCCGATGATTGAATGCGCAAATACGAAGTCAGGCTGTTGTAAAATTCGACCCGGCTGAAATTATCTGGATTGAGGCCGACCGAACGTGGAATGAAAAAATAGGTGTCTACTTCGTAGCGCTTGCGGGTTTCTTCGCTCTCTGCGGGCAATTTAAAGTCGAAAATGCGCTCAAATTGTTGTCTGCTGTGAGTCGTGGTGCTGCTGCTCAATTCACTCAGCGAGGCGGCCGAGCGTTCATCGAAATGTTCATCGAAATGTTCATCACTCCAAGGATCACTGTTTTCATCCGTCTTTGAGACTGGATTCACATCTTTCCCCTTATTGCTTTTGTTTTTTGCGGCGGCCTTCGTAAAGATAGTGAATCATGCCATCCGCCAAGCCCAATTGCGGGACATAGATCCGCTCCAAATGTGCCGCTTGCATAATAAATTGGTAAATCTCCAGAGCGGGGACAATCACGTCGGCCCGGTCGGGTTTGAGCGCAAATTGTTCTATCCGCTGGTCAAAACTGAGCGGACTGAGCTTGGCATGCCAATTTTGCAAATGGTGGAGTTTGATATATTTTTTGTCTTTGCGTTCGCTCAGTTTATAGACCTTGTTGATATTCCCGCCACTGCCAATGCCTTGGGTCGGATATTCGGGGGAGGTATTTGCGCTGAGCCATTGAGACAAGCGCTCCCATTCTGCCTCTGCGATCTTTTCGTGTAACGACCGTACCGTACCGATGTTAAACGAAACAGCGTTGAGCAATTCCCCTTCGGAAAAGACTGCCAATTCGGTGCTGCCGCCACCCACGTCGATATACAAATAATGCAAATGGGGTTCAAGGGTTTCTGCCACGTGACAGGCAAAGATCAGTTCGGCCTCAAAACTACCGGCGATGGTTTCGAGGGCAATGCCTGCCTCCGCTTGAATTTGGGCAATCAGCTCAGGGCCATTGGCCGCGTCACGCATCGCGGAGGTGGCACAGGCCATATAGCCATCGGGTTCAAAGACATCGATCAGCTGGCGAAAGGCCAACATGGTTTTGCGCAATTGCCCAGACTTGTGGTCAGAAATCTCGCCCAAGGTAAACACGTCTTCACCCAGACGAATGGGGACCCGCAAAAGGGTTTCACGTTTAAACGAGGGGCCGTTTTGACCTTCAAAGACATGGCTCAAAACCAAGCGCAGGGCGTTAGAACCAACGTCAATCGCCACAAATTTGAGCATTTTAAACGTCCTTCCAAAAAATCGGCAGTTCGGGGGGCGGGCCTTCGGGCAATTTGCCTGTTTTTAACCAGGCATAAAATGTATCTTGGCAACGCAGTTCGGGCTCTTCTGGGCCCCGTGGCCGAAAGCGGTTGGTCTGGCTGGAGTCCATGATTCGGGCCTTGGAATTGTCGCGCAATTGCAGGCTGAGAAAGACCCTGAGTTGTTTTTGAATCTGTTTGTCGTAAATCGGACAGGCTGTCTCCACCCGGTGGTCAAGATTGCGGGTCATCCAGTCGGCAGAGGAGATATAGTATTTTTCGTCGCCGCCATTGCAAAAGACAAAAATCCGGGTGTGTTCCAAAAACTTATCGACCACACTGATGGCTGTGATATTTTCACTCAATCCTGTCACCCCTGCCCGCAATGAACACATGCCACGCACCATGATCCAGATTTTGACCCCGGCTTGGCTGGCCCGGTATAAATTGTCGATCATGGCCTGATCCACCAGCGAATTGGTCTTGGCCACGATATACGCGGGTTTGCCCGAACGGGCAGCATGAATCTCACGGTCGATCAGCGTTTCAAAATGGCGGCGCACAAAGACGGGAGAGACCAACAGATGTTTGTATGAGCCGATATAGACATTGTCCTCAAAGAAGTGAAAGAGTTTTTGAATCTCGGTTGTAATGCGCGGATCCGCTGTAAAAAAACCGATGTCGGAATAGAGTTTGGCCGTGTCTTCGTTAAAATTGCCCGTGCTGACATGGCCAAACCTGACCAATTTTTTGCCCGTTTTGCGTACGATCAAACAGAGTTTGGCATGCACTTTGTAATTGGGTACGCCATAGATTACGCGCACGCCCTCTTCAGCCAATCTGTGCGACCAGTTGATATTGGCCTCTTCGTCAAAGCGGGCCTGCAATTCAATCACAGCTGTGACACGTTTGCCATTTTTGGCAGCATTGATCAGGGCGTTGATAATTTTGGAGTGTTTGGCCGCACGGTAGAGCGAGATCGAAATCGACTCCACGGCCGGATCAATCGCCGCTTCGCGCAGCAGGTCAATGAAATAGGTGAAGCTGTGATACGGGTAGTGCAAAATCACATCGTGTTTGGCAATGATCTTAAAAAAACTCTCTTGCTCTTTGAAGTCGGGGTGGTTTCTGAGCGGTGGCATGGTGGGGTAGCGAAACGAAGCCGGGCCGATGCGGGGAAATTTAATAAAATCCCGGAAATTATGGTATCGGCCTCCCGCTTGGAGGTGGTCATCGAGCTTAAATTTGAGCTTGCGGGTCAAAAACTTGAGCATCTCCACAGGCATCTCTTTGTCGTAGATAAACCGCACAGCAGGTGCCTTGGAACGCTTTTTGACGCTTTTGCTGATCTTTTCCATATAACTGGCAAAACCTGCATCAACAGCTTCGTTGATGGCCAACTCTGCATCGCGGGTCATTTTGATCGTGTAGGCGTCAAAACGGTCAAAAGAGAGAATTTTAAAGATATCGCTGAGATTGTGGCGGATCACATCATCGAGCAAAATGATGGTGTGCTGGAGCTGTTCGGGGGTTTCAACACTGCTTTGCATCGGCAAGACCAAGAAGCGCGGAACAGCATGGGTGGGGACTTCGATCAGGGCGTATTTGGGTTTGCGCCGCCCGTCTGCGCGCCACATTTTGACCGCCAAATAAATCGAGCGGTCTTTGCAGTCTTGGAAGGCATCCACCTGATCGAGCATCAACGGCACCAAATTGGGTCTGACCGTTTCGCGGAAATAACTGCTGACATATTCGGCCTGTTCGGGTGTGAGATCTTTTTCGTTGACGATAAAGATCTTGTGTTTGCCCAGGTCTTTGAGTATCTGTTGGTAGACCGTTTCAAAGCGGTTTTGCTGGCGCAGGGCAATTTTTTGAATTTGGGTCAGAACTTTTTTGGGGTGCTCCCCCGTGAGAGGCACTTCGTCGATTTCGAGGCGGTGCATGCGTTGCAAAATGGCGACCCGCACGCGAAAAAATTCATCCAAATTGGATGAGAAGATGCCCAAAAACTTGAGCCTTTCCAATAAGGGCACCTCAGGGTTGGCCGCCTCTTGCAAGACCCGCTCATTAAAGGCCAGCCAACTGATCTCCCGTGTTTTATAAAACCTTTTTTTGGCTTGGGGCGAAAGTGTCATGATTTCTTGCGCCGGGGGGCTTTTTTAGTGAGAGCAGGGGCTTTTTTAGGCGCAGGAAAGGGTTTTACATATTCAGGCAAGGCCAAATTGGGCAAAGCAGGCAAGATCGGTTCCAATTTCTTGGCCAGTTTTTCGACCTGTTTAGACACCGCTTCGCGTACATTGTCGGGGCGCTCCAAACTTTCAAAACCATGTAATAATTGCCAGATCTGTTGGCTGAGCCGTCTTTCGAGATCGGCTTTGCGCAATTTGGCGGGCGTTTGGGTTGGCAAGTAAAAAAAACAGAGTTCTGCGGTGCCGGCCTGCAAATCTTTCCAATGGGCGCAGGGCAGGCGCAGGCCCGCGACAGCCCCTTTGGGAAAGTTTTCACTCGGGCAAGCTGTGAGCATTTCCAGCAGCCAATTGAGCAAGGGGTTGTGCCCCACCAATGCCAGGCAATGCAAATCATCATCTTGTGTACGCAGCCAATTAAACAGCTCATCGGCCCCCTGGGCCTCATAGAGCAAGGCCTCTTGAACCACTGCCTCTACAGGCAGATGCCAAAAAGGTGCCAAGCGTTGAGCGGTGTCACGCGCACGAACGGCATGGCTGGCCACCACGCGCTGAGGGCGCCAGCCATCGGCCAAACGCGCCCCTTGTACATGAATTTGATGCAATCCTTTGGCGGTCAATCCGCGTTCGGGATCGGGAATATCTCCGTGATCGATTTCAGCTTCGGCATGACGAATCAGCAAGACAAACCGCTCTTTGGGCAACATCTCAATACACTCTCCCGTGTCTGAAAAAACTCATTTTTATGGGCCAAACTGTCTTAAAATAGTAACACGGGCGGCACAGCGGGAGACATGAAAAGGATCACAGGCGCAGACCTAAGTGCGAATTAACGATAGCGCTCAACAAAAATACACTGGCGGTCTTCGAGGCTTTTCATGCCTTCCATAAAAGCCAGCGGTTCGTGGGGCATGGCGGCATACAGCTGGCCCACGCAGAGTTTGCCATCGATCAGATCGAGCAGAGCCAAAGAAGCATCGGGCAAGCGGCTAGCCGCACTGGGCATCATGATAATTTCGGGAATATCTGAGGTTTGGTAAAACTCCCAAAATTCAAAATATTTCACCAGATAGTTGCGGGCTTCGCTCAACAGTTCTTCGCCTTGGGGCATCTCCAAGGGTTTTGCGGGCGGGGCGCTGCGGGCAAAAAACATCAAACTGCCGCTGTCCCAAACACTCAGTGAAGAAAAAGCCACAAGGGGGGGATAAGCTTTGTTTTTGATATCAATATGGATCAAGGCACCTTGATCGAGCCAGAGACTGCCTTCCATAAAGGTATTCCAAAGGATACATTGACCACTGGCCCCGGCCCGCACCAATTGCTCAAATTCTGGTAAAAGTCCAAAATGTTCAAAAGGCTTGATCTTGGGCAAATAACTGCGTTCAGGTGGGCCATTGGGCGCAGTTTCGGGGAAACTGCGTTCGATCACGACCCGCATCAATTGGCGCAATTGGCGGCATTGGCGAAAGCGATGCTGGGTGCGTTTTTGCAAACAGGTCATGATCAGGGTTCCGAGATCTTGACCCAAAAGCGGATTGAGCTGATCGGGTGGAATGGGTTCGTTGTTCAAGATCATCAGCATCGCCGTACCGGGGTTATCTGCATCAAAGGGCAAGCGGCCTGTCAAAATTTCGTACATGACCACACCCAGAGAATAAATATCTATTTGGTTGTGACTGATCTTGCTGTTTTGCAATTGCTCGGGGGACATATATGCTACCGTCCCGACGAGCGCATCGCGGGAAGCCGGGGTCTCGCTCCCTTCAATTCTGGCAATGCCAAAATCCAGCAATTTGACTGTATCCCCATTGATCACCATGACGTTTTCGGGTTTGAGGTCACAGTGAATAATCCCGTGGCTGTGAACATATTCCAAGGCGTCCATCAATTGATCCAGCAAGAGCAATTTTTGCCGCATAGTCAGGTTATTGCTTTGAACAAAGGGCTTGAGTTCCTGGCCATCAAGCATTTCCAGCACCATTACGTGGTTGTCCGATTGCACAATATATTCATAAATCGCCATAATATTGGCGTGGTTGAGCAGTCCCAGAATCTGTACTTCTGATTCAAAACGCTCTATTCGGGTTTGGCGCTCTGCTTCGGAGAGGTTTTCTGGCAAATTGAGGTGTTTCACTGCCACCATTTGATTCGTTTCGAGGTCCAAAGCACGAAAAATAGTCGCCATCCCACCTTGGCCTTTTTGGTCGAGGAGGACATAGCGTTGGGCAAAGGTCATACCTTGCTGTAACATATTGTCAGAATTCCCTAAAAAAGAAAAAATTGTGTCATTCAGCAGTGGGCGAATAAGTATACTATAACCCTTTGGGGGCAAATTTCAATGGCAATAGGATAAATTTTTTTTAAGCCAACCAAGTCCGCTTTTGGTTGTGGGCATTTTTTTCTCGAAAGGCCTCTTCGAGGTCAATATCCAGGCGATTGGCCAAAGCCAGCAGATAATTAAAAACATCCACAAGCTCTTCTGCAACCTCTTTTTTGACCCCTTCTTTTTCGGGGGTGCTTTCACTTGCTTGTAAGTAGAGTTTTTCGGTCCGGCGAATGGCCTTAAACAGCTCACCCATCTCTTCGCCGAGCAAAAAACAATTGTGAATCAGGTCCACATCCTGCCAACCATGCAAGATTTCCAATTGCTCTATATATCGCTGGTAATCGGTCATGGCGGCGTGGGACGGCAGTTCTATCACTGTTTTGTTCTCCTCAACTCATAATCAGGTTTTTGCGCTTGCCAAAAAAGTAGATCAAAGGCAAATGCAGACGTTGCCCCCAATGCCACTCGTTGTGACGCCCTCCCCGGTCTTCGAGATAGGCCAAATCGACCCCTTCTCGGTAGCCCCGGTTTTCGAGGGCGATTTTCATCGCGCGCAGATTTAAGATATTTTCGTTGTGTTCAACCTTTGTGCGCTCGTCCCCTTCACGGGTGCCCATATCCAGCCAAAGCTGTAAGTGGGGGGGGAATTGGCGGGCATCTTTGATGGCGCGGCGGTTGTCCCACCAAAAAGAGGGGGAGACCATACCAATATTGCCATAGACATGGGGATAATAGAGTCCCAGGTAAAACGAGATCAAACCGCCCAACGAAGACCCCATCACTGCGGTGTGGCGCTGGTCGCGCAGGGTGCGAAAATTGTGGTCGATCAGTCCTTTGACCTCTTCGCTGAGAAAGCGGGCATAGCGCTCACCTTGGCCCCCTTCGGAGCCCCAGCGGGTATGCATCCGGGTCCAGGTATATTCACTGTCACGCCCAGGGGTATTGTATACCCCAACAACAATCAGCTCTTCAACCAATTTGTGGCTGATCAGGCGGTTTAACATCCGATCAACATGCCAGGGCATACCGCCAAAGGCGATTTCTGGAAAAAAGAGATTATTGCCATCATGCATATACAAAACCGGAAAATGTCTGTTGGGCTCGCGATCATAAGCTGGGGGCAAATAAATATCCAACATGCGGCTGTTGTGGAGATAGTGGGAGTGCACAGGCAGACGCGTGATCCGCCCCCGAAGATAGCGAAAGGGCGGAACCTGATTCAGAATTTTGTTTTTGAGGCTGAGTTTTTTGACGCGCACGGCTAAACGGCCATATAGTTTTCCACCGGGGGTTTGTCGAAGTCAACCGAGGCAATGCCCTCACAACTTGCACAGATCCGGCCCTGTTCGTCGAGAATCTCGCTGCGGGCAAAGATCAGAGACTTGCCCGCTTTGATCAAACGGGACTCAGCCTGCAAAATCGACCCACGTAAGGGTCTGACAAACTGAATATTGAGCTGAACCGTGCCTGTGCGGTGCTTTTGGCTGTTGACAATGCCAACCAAACCAATCATCAGGTCAAAAAGACCAGAGATGACTGCACCATTGACGGCATCACTGCCCAATCCCCCCCGGTGCTGGGGCAAAAGTGGATCAATTTGAGCCCGAATGGCATCGGGCTGAGAGAGGTCAATTTTAACCCCCATCAATTGCAAGACCGGACTGGCGTTCCAGAGGCGTGCCATTTCTGCACATTCTTCAGCAGAGAGTGGATTGGTGGGTGGCAGCGGGCTCATGGTTCACCTGTTTTGAATTTATGTGGGGTTATTCTATCACAGTTCTTTACATCCCAGTCAGCACACATCACTTTCCCAAAAGAAAAAAGCCGGGCATAAAATGCCGGCTCCAAAAGGGCTCGCGGACCTTTTTCTGATTAACCTGTAAAACCAGTCTAACGGGACGCCCTTACAAAGGGCTTACAGGTACTTGCATCAAAAGTTAAGGATTCTGTAAGTGGCGGGCCAAGGTCTGGCCAAAGAGTTCGGCACTGTCGTAATCTTCAGCCACAATCATCCGGCCATCGACAATCACGTCATCAGCAGCGCTGTGGATATTGCCGATCGAACGGGAGGGCACTGCAATTCCCTGATTGGCAGAGATATACCAACTTGTGTTGTATTGGGGGGGATAATTCACCAAGTGGGGCAGAAACGGGCCACCTGTGGCACGTCGACCGGCCAGGGGGCTGCGGCCATTGACCCGAGCCCAAGCCAAAACAGAGACTCCATGGCAAATCGCTGTTACATATTTGTTCTGCGCCATAAACTCGCCAATCAGGCGGTTGGCAGTGGCTTTGACTTCGGGGGTGCCGTTGTAAAGTGTGTTGGTATAGACCCCCGGTGGGGCGTATTGGTAGGCCGAAGAGCCCCAGCCGCCGACAAAGAGGATGGCTGAATAGTCTTCAGAACGCACTTGAGAGAGGGCGTAATCCGGTCTCACTTCCCCACTGGACTGGCCTTGCCCACTGTCGGGGTGGGGATAACTCAGTTGGGTGGTCTGGGCTGCTACATGTACCTGCAAACCAGCAGCCATCAATTCGGCGCGGGGTACAGCATACTCGCGGTAATAAAAATCGCGGTTGGCAATCACCATCAAAACCGGTAGAGGGGGAGCCGCAGTGGGTTCAGCAGTGGGTGTTGCAGTCGGTGTTGCAGTCGGTGTTGCAGTCGGTGTTGCAGTCGGTGTTGCAGTCGGTGGAACTGCGGTTGGAGTCGGAGTGGGTGCTAGCACAGGTGCTATCGTGGGTGCTAGCACTGGTTCTGGGGTTGGTTCTGGAGTTGAAGCTGGCGTGGGCAAAGGAGCCGGGGCCTGTTGGGCACGAATCTGCTCAACCAAGACCTGACCCAAGCGATAGCCACTGTCGACATTTTCGCCTGTGATAATCTGTCCATCGACGACCACGTCATCCGTTGATGTGGCAGGGTTGCCCACAGCCCCGGCCGCAGCCATAATTGCGCCATTGCTTTCAATTTGCATCCGGCTGGTGGGATACCCCTGGCCCTGAATTTGGGGAGCATAACCATTCCAGCCCACCACTTGGCGCCCTTGCAGGGGGCTGACACCATCCACTCTGGCATAAGCCAGGGCGGTCACACCGTGGCAGAGACCAGAGACAAATTTGCCCTGGGCCAAAAAGGTAGAGATCAGCTGATTGGTTTGGCTGCGCAGGCTGGCAGAGCCGTTGTAAGCCCCATGGGCATAGGTTTGGCCCATGCCAAATTGGAAAGCTGAGGCCCCCCAGCCGCCCATAAAGACAATTGCATCAAAATCAGCAGGATTAACATCAGCCAAAGCCAGATCGGGCTGAATAGAATTGCCGCCACTACCGGCTTGGGGAAAAGCGGTTTGGGTCGTGGCAGCAGCCACAGTCACTTGTGCGCCACTGTTGAGTAAACCCTGGCGGGTAAAGGCGTAGTCACCATACCAAAAATCGTGATTGGCCACCACCATCAAGACATGGGGAGCTTGGCTGGCAGACTGAATACCAAAACCAGCTTTTGCAGTTCTTGCAAGGGAGGCAGGCAATTGTGTGGAACTTACTTTGCCACCGCTTAAAGTCGGAGAGGCCTCTGTAGCTGTCAGATGTGTAGAGACAGCGGTGTAACCACAGGCACTTAATAGTGTGGAGCTGGCCAGGAAAGAGGCTAAAACTGCTTTGCGCGAAAAACGACCAGAAAAACGACCAGATAAAAATAAAGACATAAGATAAATACACGCTCCTTTAGCGATAAAAAGAATTTAGGAACCAATGGGCAACCCGGCTAACTACTTGAGTCCCGTGGCTTTGCGTCCCCGCCTCGCGACGGGTTTGCCTTTTTCCTTTGACTCTCGCCAAAGGGGTGAAACACTTGTCAGTATAAAAAAACGTGAGCTGTTTTCTAAGGAAGAGGCTCACAACCCGGATGTGAGTTTGCGCAAGTACCCGCTGTGGTCTGGCTCACATGGGACGTGTTAAACTGTTCTGAATGACGAAAAAAGGTGTGTAGCGTGGAATGGCCATTTTAATGATTGCGGCAATGCCCAGTGCGTATGAGAATTTACAAAAACCGCTGGAAGAACAATTTCAACAGGAAGTACACCTCTGTTTGTCTGGTGAAGCCGCTCTGGAGTGGCTCGAAGCTGAGCCCGAAAAAGCAGCAAAAATCGAATTAGTGTTGCTCGCACCGGATTTGCAAGGTCTCAGCCCTGCAGAAACTATTCAGCGCTTGAAGGCTTTGGAGAGATTTAGTCTGACACCCATTTTGCTTTTAACCCCCCCTGAATTTGAAGATGCGGCAACATTGCTGAATGTGGGTGCCCAAGACCTATTGCCCTACCCACCCCAGGCTGTTGACTTTCAGGCCCGAATCCAAACGGCCTTGGCCCTGAATAAATCCCATCAACGCATTCAATCTCTCGAAATGGAGTTGGAGGCGGTGCGGATTCAATTGCAGAGTTTTGCGGATATTGACCCCCTCACCCATTTGAGCAAACGCCTGACTTTTGAACAAAATCTCAATCGCGAGTGGCGGCGGGCCCTGCGTGAGCAGCAATATCTCTCTCTGCTTTTGATTGACATGGATCTCTTTAAGCAGCTCAATCAAGAATTTGGCACTGCTGTGGCAGATCGGTGTCTGCGCGCTGTGGGAGATATCCTCAGGCATTATCCCCTGCGTCCAGGTGATCTCAGTGCCCGGTTTACAGGTCAGCAATTTGTGGTGCTGCTGCCGAATACCCATTACGAAGGGGCACGGGCCGTTGCCGAAACCCTGCGCTCAAGTATTGAAGGCCTGCAATTGGAACATGAAGGGGTCCCGATTCCTCTCACCGCCAGCCTGGGGGGAATCACTCTCTACCCCCAAGATGACAATCTTGACCCCACGCTGTTACTGGCTGCCGCAGACAAGGCCATGAAAGAGGCCAAAACCCTGGGCCGAAATATTGTCAGCCTGGTTGACCTCAGTCAGGTCTAAGCGCGTTTTGGCTACCAAATAATCGCACAGTGCTCCTGCCATAGCCAATGGACTTGGCGGGGGGTG
>JADMKE010000031.1 GCA_018780035.1 Candidatus Sericytochromatia bacterium | reverse complement strand
TGTTAGGGAAAAGAAGTCAGGTAGAAAACACAACCAACGGATGTCGAATTGGGAGTATGGGAGGGACATCCAGTATCTCGAAGAGAAGTCAATAAAAGCGGGTATTCATTGTTTCACTGGTTCTGAAAGGGGAACTTCAAGCCAGTGTCCAGAATGTTCGCATCGTCAAAAGCCCAAGGGCAGGCAATGGAATTGTCGCAAATGTGGATTTTTTGGACACAGAGATGTAGTCGGAAGCGTCAACATGCACCCCATTGCTTTCAATTCAAAGATAGGGTTTCCCCAGAAAATTACGTATCTACGACCCGGCTATCTCAGCCGGAGACGTAGTAGTAGCCTGGACACGGGCCAAAGTTGCCTCAAGCGTCGGCGAGGACACAAGCCATACGCAGGAGGACAGCAGAGTTGTCTAAGGAAGTCTGAGCATCAGCCGCCCACTTGTGGGGTCTCTCAAGAGACAGGTCATCGCTCAGAAGTTGCTTAGAAGCCCATCCCGTTCACGGGATTGGGAGTGTCACGAAGATCTCTTCTGGTGAGGAAAACAAAAGCAGATTGCCAGGATGCGTCTTGGCTTGCAGAACCCATCCATAGTACCATTAGTAAAGTACCCTGATGTTCAGCAGTTTTGACGGAAATCGGATGAAGAAAGGTGGTGGTGATCGTTGTCTGAAGATAAGGACTCAAAAACAGAAGACGCGACACCCAAACGCCGTAGTGAAGCCCGTCAAAAAGGGCAAATCCTCAAAAGCAAAGAGGTCAATACCGCTGCTTTGATCTTCGTGGCAGCTTATGCCCTCAATTTGTCGGGCCCCCATATTTACAAAACCATTTTTAAATATTTGCAGGCCACCTATTACGAAATCCCACATATCATGAAAAATTTTCACCAAGCAGATTTGCATTCGTATGCGCTTAAATCTGTGCAGGTGATCTTTATGATGGTAGGGCCGATTTTTGCAGCCGTATTTATGACGGCCATTATTGTCGAGGTCGCACAGGTTGGTATTTTGATTACAGGCAAACCTCTCAAAGCCCAATTTGAGCGCATCAACCCAATCAAAGGATTCAAGCGTATTTTTGCGATTAAATCCTTGGTTGAGCTGGTTAAGAACGCAATTAAAACCTCAATTATTGGCTGGGTGGTCTACACCACCCTGAGAGACAATATTGATACCATCATTTACACCATTAAAAACAGTATTCCCGATGCCCTGCAATTGGCTGGCAATCTAATTGTGACAATTGCCAAAAAAGCAGCGGTCTGTATGATCATCGTGGCTTTCATTGACTATTTTTACCAGCGTTGGGAATTTGAAAAATCCATGCGCATGTCCAAGCAAGAAGTCAAAGATGAATACAAACAGAGCGAAGGCGACCCCCATATCAAAGGCAAACAAAAGCAGAAAATGCGTCAGATGAGTATGGGGCAGGTCCGCCAGGCCGTGCCCGATGCTTCCGCAGTGGTCTCCAACCCCACCCACTATGCGATCGGCATCCGCTATGAAGATGGCATGAGTGCGCCCAAGGTTGTGGCCCGTGGCCGGGATGAACTGGCGATTTACATCAAAGAAGTGGCCAAAGAGCACGATATTCCCATTTTTGAAGATCCCCCCCTGGCACGCGGCCTTTACAACAGTTGCGATTTGGGTGAGTTTATTCACCCGGATTTTTACATGGCCATCGCCAAAATCATCGCCTATCTGATGAAACAAAAAGGCGGCAAGGTCGCACCTCCCGATGAAGACGGCATCAAACCCCGGGCTGTGCGCATGGGCAATACCATGTCTGAAGAAGATCGCGAAACCCTGGGCGGAGATGATGAGCGTGGCCCCGAAAAGCCGCTTTAAAAGGGGTTCTGGCCCCGCTCAAAGCCCCTCTTTAGGGGCTAAAAAACAGGGATTGTCTCTCTGCCTCGGCATTTAAATTGAGGCCAAATTGGGCGGGGTACAAGACATTCCAGAGAAAAAGTCCCTGGGGAGGCGCTGTCAGGCCCACCAAATTACGGTCTGTGCTATTGAGAATGTGAGCCAGTCGTTCAGCGGGAAAACGCCCCCGCGCAATGTCCAATACCGTTCCAACCAACGTACGCACCATATTGTAGAGAAAGCTCTGGGCCTGAATCTCCAAAATGATCAGACCATTGGCCTGTGTATCTAAACAGGCCCTCTCAATCGTGATCTCAAAGTGGGTGCGGTAAGAGCCACTTTTACAAAAAGCCTCAAAATTATGGCATCCCAATAATTGGGGCCACAATTCAGACAGCAAATCGCGATCAAAAGCATAGGGATAATGCCAACAATAGCGGGAATTAAAAGGCAAAACACGGGTTTCGGGCCAAATAAAATAACGGTAAACACGGCTCAAGGCTGAAAAACGGGCATGGAAGTCTGGCGGCAATTCATGGGCGCTTAAGACCGCCATATCTGTAGGCAAATGGCGTTGCAACGCCAAAGGCAGACGTTCAAGCGGAAAGGCCTTCGGGGTTTGAAAATGCACAAATTGGGCTCGGGCATGCACCCCAGCATCGGTCCGACCGGCACAAATTGTCGGACAGACATGCCCAAAGACCTTTGCCAAAGCCATTTCCAAATGCAATTGGACAGTGCGTTGCATGGGCTGAACCTGATAGCCTTGAAAATGGCTGCCGTCGTAAACCACATGCAGCCCCAGATGGCGCTGGGAATCCCCTCTTTCAGTCACGGCTGTTCTGGGTGCAATTGAACCACATCCCCTTCGAGAATCACGGCTGTGGGCACCAAAATGCCGAGAGTAACAGCACTGGCAATCAGAGTCCAAGCCGTGTGTTCATGGCGAATTTTGAGCTGAACCACCCCTTGGCCCTTTTCGGTTTCTTGAGCCAAAACCTGCTCCAGGATTTGATCCGCAGCCATGCCCTCGCGGGTGCCCAAAGATAAATTGGGCAGCCCAAGCAAATGATAGACCCAGACCTCGCGCAGGAAATGCCGGGCCGGCGGCATGACGTTATACCCCCTGAGAACCTCGGTCAGAGAAACGGGCGGCAAATTCTGTTTGTGTTCCAAGACCAAACTCATACAACCTGTTAGCCAGAGCCCAGACCAGAGCAAGAGCAAACTCAGCCCAAAACGTTTAATTGCCATCTGAGAGTTCTTTCCAAACAATCACATCCCCTTCAACAATCAACCAATTGCGGGTATAAATCCCCAATGTTAAGAGACTGACCACCGCATCCAAAGGCCGATAGGTACGCACAATCCGCAAATTGATCACCCCACCATTGGGTTGCCCTGCCTGGCCCGCCGTTTCTTCGGTCAGAATCCGATTCAAAACCGTACTCTCAGCTTCGCTATAACCAAAGACATATTCCAATTGTTTTTCCCGGTAAAAATGTTTACGCATCTCAAAGCGTTGGCCCTTCAGAATCTGTTCTTGATTAAACAGAACGCTTTCATCCAGAAAGCTCTGCAAATTCAGTCGATAACAGGCCGTCAGACTAAACAGCAGCAATAAGAAAAAAAACCGAAGGGGCCAAGCCATGAAATTCAGGAGATCAACACATCACCGCTATTGGTGCGTGCTGTTAAAGTGCCTTCGCCACTGCCCAAACGGCCCTGTAGAAAATGTTCATTGACTTCTTGCCCTTCCAGGCTGAGGCGGCATTCGACATCACCACTGCGGCTGGCCACATCCAGTTTGCACTGGCTATCTGGACGCACAATCAAATCAATATCCCCACTGTTGGAAATCAGACTGACGGCGGCAGAAGGGGCAATTGAGAGGTCGCCCTGCAGGTCGCCACTGGCAGAATTGAGTGTCGTTTCGGCCTGCAAACGACCAGAGATCTCAATATCACCGCTGGTGGTCTGTAATTCCAGCTTGCCTTTGCCTTCAAGCAATTGCATGCTAATATCCGCGCTCAGGCTCTCGGCTTTAAGGGAATGGGCAACAGCCGCTTCTATCCGAAGATAGCCACTTTGGCTGTTGACACTGGCCTGATAGAGTGAGCCCTTTAAAAGAATATCACCCGAACGGCTGGTGGCCTTAAATTGTTCACTGATCTGATCGGCGCGAATCGTTCCACTTTGGGTTTCGAGTTCGAGGGTCTTGAGTGCAACCTGTTCAACCCGCACATCACCGCTGTGGCTTTTGAGGTGGCATTCCCCCTGAACATGGCTGAGGTTACTGAGTGAAATATCTTGGCCCAGGGTAGAGAGTTCCAAATGTAAAGCTGCAGGAATCTGCAGTTTGACATGGACCTTGATCTGATCAGACTTCAAGAGATCCAAGCCAACAAAACTGAGCTGGGCAGTTTTTCCCTCTTCTTTAAGCTGCAATTGAATACTTTCGAGCGCATTGCCCAATAAAGTGACACCGCGCATCGGTTTCTTTTCAAGCAGAGCGATAATTTCAGTGGCTGACTCACCGGCAGAGACCTCAATATCGCCCCAGGCATTGTGAAAGATCAGATTTTCGCAAGCACTGGGCAAACTCAACTTTTGCGCGGAGCTGATTTCAGCAGAGGTATCCGCTTCGGAAGAAGTCCCTCCCCGCGAGGTCACGTTTTGGCGAATGCCATCGATGGTTTTTTCGAAGTTGGGCCCCAATTGACTGGTCACCGAGCCAATTAAATTTGAAACGGAGCCCATAAAATTTTCAATGCTGGGCCCCATCTGCTTCATGATATTCTCCCCACTGCGCTCTTCAGCCGGAGGCGGCGGGGGAGCAGGAGGGGCCTTAGAAGAAGCCGCAGCAGTAGGCCCCGACTTACCCATCAGCGCTTCCAGCAGGGTATCTGCTTCATCAACTGTGATTCGGTTTTCTTGGAGCATTTTTAAAATCAATTTGCGTTCTTCAGACATGGCATTGCGCCTTTCAAAATAAAATGGGAACAGAATTTCAAAACTCTGCCCCTATTTTAACCCGCCGGGAGCATTGGGGGAAAGGGCGCAGGCAGGGGCAACGGAGTGTGTTAAAATACATTGTCCAATATCCGGTCCAATATCCCGGCCCAAATAGCCATTTTAATTGAACAGGCAATAAGATAACAGGCAAGCACCATGAGCGACTCAACCCAGGAAAAAATTGCAACCCTGCAAGCTTTACACGCGCAAATCCAGAGCAGCGAAGAACAGGCCCTGAAGAAACAGCACGCCAAAGGCAAAAAAACAGCCAGAGAACGCCTAGATTTACTCTTAGATCCCGGTAGTTTTGTCGAATTCGACAAATTTTCAGTCCATCGCTGCGACCATTTTGGCATGGACGAGAAAAAGATTCTGGGTGATGGGGTGATCACGGGTTGGGGAAAAATCAATGGCCGCCCAGTCTACGTTTTCTCCAACGATTTCACGGTTTTCGGAGGTTCTCTGGGTGAGGTCTTTGCCGAAAAAATCTGTAAAATTATGGATCTGGCCGTGCAAAACGGCGCGCCTGTGATTGGCATCAACGATTCTGGCGGTGCCCGGATCCAAGAGGGCGTGGTCAGCCTGGCTGGTTATGCCGATATTTTCTACCGCAATGTGCAGACCTCTGGGGTCGTGCCCCAAATCTCGGTGATCATGGGCCCCTGTGCCGGTGGAGCCGTTTATTCGCCCGCACTCACCGATTTCACCTTTATGGTCGAAGGCACCAGCCATATGTTTATCACCGGGCCCGACGTGGTCAAAGCCGTGACCGGAGAAGAAATCACCTTTGAGGCCCTTGGCGGAGCAGATACTCATACCCGGCTCAGTGGCGTGGCCCATTTTGCCTTTCCCGACGAAGCAGAGTGCCTCGAAAATGTGCGTTACCTGATGGGATTTTTGCCCAGCAACAATCTCGACACGGCCCCCGCTTACCCGGCCAGTGATCCTGCTGATCGCTGCGAGGAAAGCCTCAACAGCTTTATTCCCGACAATCCCAACAAACCCTACGATATGCACACGATTATTCAAAGTGTGGTCGACGACGGGATCTTTTTTGAAGTGCAAGGCGCACATGCGGGCAATATTCTGACCGGTTTTGCCCGCATGGACGGCAAAACCGTGGGTCTCGTCGCCAATCAGCCGATGGTACTGGCTGGCACCTTGGATATCGATGCCTCAGTCAAAGGTGCGCGGTTTGTGCGCTTTTGTGATGCCTTTAATATCCCTTTGATCACCTTTGTCGATGTGCCAGGATTTTTGCCTGGCCGCGAACAAGAACATGGCGGGATTATCCGCCATGGCGCCAAATTGCTCTACGCCTATGCCGAAGCCAGTGTTCCCAAAATCACTTTGATTACGCGCAAAGCCTATGGCGGTGCCTATGATGTGATGTGCAGCAAACACCTGCATGCAGATATCAACTTTGCCTGGCCAAATGCAGAAATTGCCGTCATGGGCTCCGATGGAGCCGTTCAAATTATATTTAGGCGCCAAATTCAGGCTGCGGCCGACCCCGCTGCCGAGGCAAAAAAGCTCACCGAAGAGTACAAAGCTAAATTTGCCAATCCCTATATCGCCGCCGAACGCGGATATATCGATGACGTGATCTTACCCGCAGAAACCCGCAAATACCTGATTCGGGCCCTGGAAATGAACAAGAGTAAACGCGAAACCCGTCCCAAACGCAAACATGGGAATATCCCTTTATGAGTCTCAAAATCAAAGTTTTAAGCGGCCAACCCACGGATGCTGAAATTGCGGCGTTAAGTGCTGCGCTCTGGGTTTGGCAGCAAAAACAACAAATCATGCCAGAGACACCGCCGGCTCCCTCGGCCTGGCAACGCTCGGGTCTGCTCAATACCACAGCCCTGGGCGGCTGGCCCTTAAAGGGCTCGACCTGGGAGTGTAGCGAGCGACTTGCGCAGCCATGGCAAAGTTAAAAACCCCACTCACTCAGGGGGATGAGCCCCTCAGCGGGGGACAAAGACGGGCTGAGATCGCCGGTATTCTCTTGCAAAATGGCTGGGATGTGCTGGTACAACGTCTGGGGTTGCTCGAATTTTTGCCCGGCGGCTGGCGCAGAAACCTTTTGGTGAGCAGTGTTTTGCCCGACAGCGATCTGGACTCGGACAAACCCCCACCTTTGCCTGTGCCTCAGGCCATGCGTCAGACGCTCGAACAATTGGGACCCACCTTTGTCAAACTCGGTCAGGTCTTGAGTACCCGTGCGGATCTGCTGCCGGAAGACTATATTCTTGAGCTCAAAAAACTTCAGCAAAATGTGCCCCCTGTGCCCTGGGCACAAATGGAACCCGTGCTGCTGGAAGAGTGGAATGCCAAACAATACCTGATCGCCAGCGGCGACCCCTCCCACGTGATTCGCAAAGCTGAACGGGTCGAAGATATCTTTGAAAGTTTTAATCCTGTGCCCATCGCAGCCGGCTCGCTCGGCCAAGCCTACCGCGCCCGCATGCGCACAGGCGGAGACAGCAAAGAGGTGATTGTCAAATTGCAGCGCCCGGGCATTTTGCCCGTGGTGGATGCGGATATCCGCATTCTCAAAGACCTCGTGGGCCTTGTTGAACGCACCCGCTGGGGCAAAACGTATAATTTCATGGACATGGTCAACGAGTTCGCCTCGGTGATTCGCAACGAGTTGGATTTCTTTCAAGAGGCCTCCAATACCGAAACCATTGGGGCCAATCTGCGCCAATTTTATAAAAATAACGAAGTACAAACCCCGCAGATCTACTGGGAATACTCCAGTTTGCGCATGCTCACAATGGAGTTTATCGAAGGCGAAAATATCGAGTTATTTTTTACCAACCGGGCTGAAAATTTGCTTTCGGGGCCCTCGTCAGAAGAGACTGAGCTTTCAGCCTTGGATCGCGAGCGCAAATACCTGTCCAAAATCATCACCAACAGCTTCTTGCACCAGATTTTTATCGACGGTTTTTTTCATGCAGATCCCCATCCAGGCAATCTGCTGCTGGTTTTTGACCCCAAGCAGGGCCATATGCGGGTCGTGCTCTTGGATTTTGGCATGGTCGGCCGCGTAGATCCGCGCTCCCGAACGATCTTGATCGATTTTCTGCTGGCAATCATCAAATTTGATTCGCGCCGGGCCACCGATCGGATCATGGAATTTGGCAAAGCCCCAGCGGATATCAACCGCCACCAATTCGCGCAAGATTTGGACCATATTCTGCGCTCCACCTTGGGCCGCCCCTTGCGTGAAGTGCAGGTCGGCAAAATTTTGCAAGATATTCTCGATATGACCATGCGGTACCGCATTCAATTGCCAGGCATTTTTATCACCCTGCTGCGGGTCTTGATCACGACCGAAGGCATTTGCCGCCAATTGGACCGTGACTATATCTTGATTCAGGCCGCAGAACCTTTTGTTGTACAGGCGATTAAAAACCAGTTTTTACAGACTTTTACCCTGCGCGATATGGCCCGTGTGGGTCTGGAACTCAGTTCTTTGCTCACAGCCTTGCCCCGCCAATTGGATGATTTTTTGGTCAATCTCAACAGTGGCCGGGTTCAGTTTATTACCGAGCACCGCAATCTCGAAGGCTTGGAGCGTGCCCTAAGGGTATTGGGCAACCGCATTGCAGCAGGTTTGCTCGTCTGCGGCTTGAGCGTCAGTTCGGCCATTTCACTGGCCCTGCCCGCAGGTCCCAAATTATTTGGCATACCGCTGATCAGCATGGGTCTGTTTACCCTCTCTACCCTTTTGGGTATGTGGTTATTAAACGGCATCAATCGCAGAGAATAATCTAAAAAAGGCCAAGGGGTCTCTGTTGAGTCTGTATTTACCGACTCTCGACGCCCAGCATCCGAGCGTCTCAGCAACAGCTAACGCTTGATAAAGCGCTGCATATGCACTTCGAGTTCGAGTGGTGAAAATGGTTTGGGGATATAATCATTGGCCCCCATATTAAAGGCATTCAGCACATTTTGCTGATTATTCTGAGCCGTCATGATAATCACGGGCAATTCATGGGGTGTGTATTTTTTACGCACTTGTGAGAGAATGTCAAACCCCGTCATATCCGGCAATTGTAAGTCCAAGAGCACCAGATCCACAGGGGTATGCTGCAAAGCCTGCAAGGCACTCCCGCCTTCGGTATAAATAGCCAATTGAAACCGGGATTCAAAGCGATTTCTCAAAATAGTAATCAGGCAGGGATCGTCTTCAACAATCATAATTTTGGGTAAAACCACGCTCTCTGAGAGCACATCCCGATCAGACATTAGCCGATTTCGGCCCGCTTTTTTTGCCTGATAGAGCAGGCGGTCAGCATTGATCATGGCGGAATTGAGCGAATCAGCAGATGTGACCTGATAGACCCCAGCCGAAAAAGTGACATGAAAGGACAGCTTTTCCTCAGTTTCAAAGACCTGCTGCTGCAATTCTTTTTGGCATTTCTGCAAAGCTGCCAAGGCCTCTGATTGATCGGTCGCAGGCATCAGAAGAGCCATTTCTTCGCCCCCCCAACGCGCAATAAAATCAGAGGGTCGCAGGGTGTATTTCAGGATTTCTGAAACTTTTTGCAAAACCAAATCACCCATGGCGTGCCCATAGATATCATTGATTTGTTTAAAATGATCCATATCGAGTTCGGCCAAGGTCAGAGGCAGACCCTTGCGTTGCGCCAACTCATGCTCTTTGGCGTATATCTCATGAAAGGCACCGCGATTGAGCAAACCCGTCAAAAAGTCCCGTTGTGAGGCCTGTTCAGAGCGCTCTTTTTGCAAAAGACGTTTCGATACCGCCGTAACCAAAGGCACGACACTGTTGAGGGGTTTTTCAAAATAGAGATCTGCGCCCAAGGCATAACATTCACTGCTGGCAGAGAGGCCTTTGGAGGACAAGACCACAATTGGGATATTGGCAAAACGATTGGAGATTCGCAAATCCAATAATAAATTGCGGCCATCGCCATCAGGTAAAATCAGATCGAGAATCACCAATTCGACGGTTTCTTCATTCATCATTTTCCAGGCTTGGGCAATGGTACTGCAGTGAGTGACTGCATAGCCCTCTTCTTCGAGGCTCAGTTTAAGAAAATGTTGTATATCCGGGTCATCGTCCACCACCAAAATCCGGCGGTTGTTTTTATCGTGCCCCGCCACGGTCTCAGTGATCAGTGCAATCAGGGCCTGAAGCTGTTGATACAGTTCTTTTTCAGAGGCCTCTTCAACCGTGGCCGCCAATTGTGAAATCTGGGCAAAGCCAAAAGTGCCCGCAGAGCCCCTGAGAATATGGGAAAGACGGCGAATTGAATCGCGAATTTCTTCAATACTGGTTAAGTCTGCAAAGACATCTGTAATCTCTTGAATTCGGCTGTGTAAGTCCAGCCAAAATATCGCTGTTTTGCGGTTTTGCTCTGCCAGCTCTGCTTGGCTGGGAAACTCCCTCAAAAGCGCAGACAGGTGCCGAATCAGATCCGGCTCTGAACGGTTTAAAATCAACAAAGCCTGTTCAGAGAGGCCATTTAATTGGGGCAGATGCTGCAAAATTTCCAACAGGCGAACAGCCTCGCGCCGCAAACGAATATGCTCCTCTAATTGGGCTTGTAGCTCACGCAATGTGGCCAACTTACCCTGCAAGCTGAAGAGATAATAGCTGGTGAGATCGGGCGGCAGTTCCTGAGATGGTTCGATAGAGTTCATGAATTGAATCCGGTTTAATTTCTCTCCTATCCTAACACTTTTAACTGCAAATGAAATCCCTGAAGCAGATCCCAAATGTTATAATCAAGTATTGTTACGAACAATTTATTTTTGTAAACAATTGACGATTCGCAACACATTTTCTGGGTTGCGCCTGAACTGAATGTCTCCCGAAAAGATAATTTAAACTTTGAGAAGCTTCGATTTAAGTACCTGTACACTGCTTTTGGTTGATGATAATCCCACCAATCTCGACATGCTCTCTCGGCGCCTGACACGCAAAGACTATCGGGTTATCACAGCAAAATCTGGCCGTGAGGCCTTGACTTTGCTCGAAACAGAGCCGATTGATTTGGTCTTGCTCGATTTAATGATGCCCGGAATGGACGGGATTGAGGTCTTGGGGCATATCCGCAAACGCTTTTCGATGGCCCATTTGCCCGTGATTGTCGTGACGGCCAAAAGTGAGAGAGAACATTTGGTCGAAGCCTTTGATGCCGGTGCCAATGACTATATCTCAAAACCGATTGATTTTGAAGTGCTTTTGGCGCGCACCCACAGCCATATCGAACACCGCCATCTGGAACTCTCTTTGCGAGCCAGTGAAGCACAATACCGCGACCTGTTTGACCATGCCAGTGACTTAATTTTCAGTTTTAATGCCGCAGGTGAACTGCTCTATTTTAATCCCTCGCTGGAGCGTTCCAGTGGCTTTAGCACTGAAGAATTGCGACAAACCTCTTGTTTTAAGCTCTTCTCTGCCCCTCAGCAAAGCTGGGAAACACTTTTGCAGGAAACCCGTCGAAGTGATGGCTCAAGCCAATTAGAATTATTGCTTAAAACCGCCAAAGGGACAGATTTATTTTTAGAGGGCAATCTCAGTGCACGGAAACGCCAAGGGAATCTAGAAGCTTACAGGGGCATTTTTCACGATATCTCAGCCCGCAAACAGGCAGAAAACATGAAAAATGCCTTTGTTTCTATGGTCAGCCACGAATTGCGTACCCCGCTGACCTCGATTCACGGCTCTTTGTCCTTGCTTTTAAAAGGGCTGGCAGGCCCGCTTAATCCAGATATGACGGAGCTTTTAGACATCTCTCACCGCAATTCTGAACGCCTGATCTTTTTAATTAACGACATTCTCGACATCGAAAAAATGGAAGCCGGAAAAATGGATTTTCGGTTTGAGCGCCTTTCGCTGCGGGAATTGGCTGAACAAGCCTTAATCAACAATCAAGCTTATGCCGATCAATACCAGGTAACCTACCACTTAGTCGCGGGCCCGATTGCAGCTTGGATCTGGGGTGACCGCGAAAGATTAAATCAGGTTTTGGCCAATCTGCTCTCCAACGCAGCCAAGTTCTCCCAACCCCAAGGCCAAGTTGAACTGACTCTCACGGCAGGGGAGAAAGCAACCTATCGGCTCACAGTCACGGATCAGGGTTCGGGCATTCCGGGCGCCTTTCGCAGCCAAATTTTTACAAAATTTGCCCAGGCAGATAATTCCAACACCCGCAGCAAAGGGGGCACAGGCCTGGGCTTGGTAATCAGCAAAGAGATCATCGAAAAACACGGTGGCAAATTGGATTTTTGGTCAGAGCCTGGCCATACACGCTTTTATTTCGATTTACCCCCAGCAGAGGAAAAATAAGATGAGCCCCCCAAAATTGGAAAGAATCCTTTTGGTTGAAGACGATCCAGATATCCAATTCATTGCCCGCATGGCCCTTCAGCGCATCAGCGGCTACCAAGTTGAGGTCTGTAATAATGGCATTGAAGCGCTCGAGAAATTGCCCCTTTTTCAACCACAGATGGTGGTCATGGATATGATGATGCCCGAAATGGATGGTTTAACGACCTTTCAGGAAATGCGAAAAATGCCCGCATTTGCCCATTTACCCGTGGTGATCATGACCGCCAAGGCCCAGGCCCACGAAATTGAAAACTACAAACGTGAAGGGATTAATGACGTGATTATCAAACCTTTTGAACCCGCTGAGCTGGGCAAACAATTGGAACAAATCTGGCAGAGCATTGCCCTTTAAACCCCTATGCTAGGATCTGAGGGAGACAGTTTAACCCACTATTATCGCAAACGGCTGTATGAACGCATTCAAGTGATTCGGCCACTCTATCATCGCCTTCAGCGTTTTGAAAAAAACCGCCTGATGTTGACCCGAATTTTGGTTTCTTTGCAAAAGGCTCAGGCTTTTCCAGCAATAACACAGGCAGCGACAAAGGCCTTGCGCTCACCTCTATCTGAGTGGGCCGAAAATATACAGGCTTTAAAGACAACCCTGGAACAAGATGAAACACTGAGCCCCAAAGAGGGCACTGAACTGATATTGTACTCACTCACAACCCTGCTTCCTGTCGCTCAGGAACGCGAAACCTATCTGCAGGATTTGCAGAGTGTGCGCAATATCGCCCACACTCTGGCAGGTTCTGGGGGCACCTATGGTTTTAAAGACATCAGCCAATTGGCCAGATTGGTCGAATCTGCCGAACCCCATGACTTGGTGCTGGCCCTGCAACATTTGCTGCTGCTTTTGCATCAACATGCTTTAAATGAACAGCCCACGGATCCACAGGCGATTTTATTGATTCAAAAAGACCCAGATTTGACCTATTTGATTCAACACCATTTACAAGCTGCCGGTTTGCACTGTCAGGCCGTCCAAAGTGCTTATGAAGCCTGGCAGGAAATCAGCAAAACCACCTATCCTGTGATTATTACGGATCTGGTTCTGCCCGATCTGGATGGACGCCGCTTGATTTTTGAATTGCACCAGAACCCAGACAGCGAACACAGCAAAATTGTCGTGCTGGCCTCGCCGCAACAATTAAACAGTCTTGAAAACATCAGTGTTTCAGCGGTTTTAAGCAAGCCTTTGCAACCCGAAGTCTTGGTCAAAAAAGTACAGGAATTGCTGCAGATTTCTCAGCCAGTCGCCCTCCCTTTGGAGCAGACTCAGCAGACAGGACTCCCCCAATTCGGCGCATTGCAAAGGTATATCCAGTCATCGCTGCAACCCGACTCGGTACTGCTTTTATTTGCGCTGCCAGGGGCCCCGTCTGAAAGGTTGAGAAGTTTTACCCAATTGCTCAAAGCCCAAATCAATCCCCAGGATTTTCCGGCCAATTATAACCAAGACCATTTTTTATTGTTTTTGCCCAGCCTGGCTGATGCTGAACTGCTGCCCTTTTTAAAGGGCCTGCGAACCACGTTTGCGAGTGTGGCTCCCGAATTGCTAGCCCCACAGGCTCTCAGCATCGCCTGGAATAAACGCATTGGAACCCCGCTCGAAAGCCAAATTCAGGAATTGGAGCAAAATTTAAAGCCCTTTGAATCCGTGGTGGTTTCAGCCCCCTTACTGGAAGCTCAAAAAGCCCCCGAGACCCAACCAGCAGCCAAACCCATTCGCATTTTGCTGGCAGATGATGATCCCCTTGTCGCTGCCATTTTGCGTTTTCGGATCGAACAAGAAGGGCTGCAATTTGAGGCCTTGGATGATGGCGAACAGGTTTTGCCCCATCTCTCAGCAGGTCTGCCCGATCTGCTGATTCTGGATGTCAAAATGCCAGGCAAAGATGGCTTTACCGTTCTCAAAGAACTTCGCCAAATCTATTCGGCAGTTAACTTACCCGTGATGATGTTAACCTCCTTGGGCAACGAAAGCCACGTCATTCGGGGCCTCGAAAGTGGTGCCAATGACTATATGCAAAAGCCCTTTTCTCCCGATGAACTCATCAGCCGTTTGCATCTCTTGCTGCGCAAGAAAGCTCAGCGCTCGGGCTAAACGCCAGGGCCAGCTTTGGGCTGAAAACCCCGGCGCTCCATTTTCCCCCACTGCCCTTTGAATCCCAAGAGGGCTTTGAGTGTACCTTTAAAGCGCCACCAGGCAGAAAGTTGGCGATAACCGATATTTTCAGCCAGGGCAATCCAGGCCAAGCGGAAAATATCCCCCACTTTTTGATACCTGAAAAAGACCCACTGTTCGAGACAGAGCGAGAAAAAAGAAATCAGCGTGCCATAGCCAAAGGCCAAGGCCCCAAAGGCCATTAAATATTCCCAAGATAAACTTCCGCGCAGCCAACTCAAAGGAAAAGTAAAATAACCCAAAAACTCGATCAACACCCCCAATGTCTCCAAAAACAAAAAATAAGGAAAGACAATCCAGCCCAAAATGCCCTGCTGCGGATTCAAACACAGTTGTTTATGTTTGAGCATGACTTCGGTCAATCCTCGCTGCCAGCGCTCCCGTTGACGCCCCAAAATCTTCAGACTTTCGGGGCATTCGGTCCAGGCGGCAGGATCAGGTACAAACCGAATCCGGTAGGGCAGGCGTTTCTCGCGGCAATGGCGATGCATGCGTACCACCAATTCCATATCTTCACCAACGGTGCGGGTATCGTAGCCGCCCACTTCGACCGCCAGGGAACGTTTAAACAAACCAAAGGCCCCCGAAATAATCAAAAGGGCATTGAGCTGATCCCAGCCCACTCGGGCAATCAAAAAGGCCCGCAAATATTCCAGAACCTGTATCCGGGCCCAATAGTTTTGGGGCAAACGGATATTTTTCACTTTGCCTTTTTCCACCTCACAATCATTGACAATACGAATAATGCCCCCAGCAGCCACAGTGCGGTAATCTTCTAAAAAGGGTCTGACAATCCGCAAAAGCGCTTCGCGTTCGAGCAAAGTATCGGAATCAATTGCGCAAAAAAGCGGGTAATGGCAAAAATTCAGCCCCGTATTGAGGGCATCTGCTTTGCCCCCGTTGGCTTTGTCAATTACCCATAAATTGGCATAAATCTTACTTTTAAACACCTGTTTGACTGGCTGCGTCACCAACTGGGCCATGGGGACCACCGCCACTGGCCGCAATTCAAAGGCCGCTTGCAAACGCGCCAGGGTGGCGTCCTGAGAGCCATCGTTGACAATTAAGATTTCGTAATCAGGGTATTCGAGATTGAGCAGGGCGTGTACCGACTCAACACAGGAGGCGGCTTCGTTGTAAGCCGGAGCGATGATGCTGATACTGGGGTTTTCCATCACCCCCAAGAGTTCTTGGGTCTGAATCAATTTGAGCCGCTGGCGGTAATGACTCAGACCATTCCAGGCCAAGAGACAAGTGACAAAATAGGTGGTATTCAAAAGCAAAAAATAGGCCAAAACCGCTCCATTGATGACCCAAAGCAAAAAGTCCAGCATCTTAAGCTTGCCCCAGAATGGCATTTAATTGCTCTGTCAAAGCGAAATCGGCTTCGAGTTCTGCTGGCCAAAGCGATTTTTGCCGCAGTTCATTCAGGGCCTGGGCTGCCTGACGGACCACCCAAGGAGAAGAATCGTTTAAACCTGTTAATAACAAAGGCAGCTGGGTTTGTCTCCCCAAACGGGCCAAGGCTCTGAGGGCATATGCGCGTACAGCAAAGTCTCGCGAATGCCAAAGTGGCAAAATCTGACTTGAGAGATCGCGGGGACTGAGTTTTTCGAGCAGTTTTAAAGCGGGAACACAGATATCTGCTGCTGCTTCGCTTTGAATGATCGCCAGTGCCACATCAACAGCAGCCAAATCGTTGAGCAAAAGCAGGGTTTTGGCTGCGACCCCCCTTAAATGAATCGGAGCAGCAGGATCGGCAAAAAGCAAACGCAGACCCGGACTGAGAATGGTCCCCTTGCGGACCAAGAGTGAGGCCAAATAATTTAAAGAGAGGTTTTCAACCCGGGGCAAAGCAGCCAATATTTCACGGTGATACCCGACTATGTGCGATTGGGTCAAGGCCTGAAAGGCAATCGTAACAACCAACGGTGAGGGGTCTAAAAGAGCCCGGGCCAAAGCCGATAAATAGCTTTGTTCTTGAAAGGTCGCCAAGATCTTTAAGGCCTGGGCCCGCATTTCTGGCTGTGAATGGCCCAATTGCCGCGCCAGGAGGACCAAATAGGGCTCAGCCAACGTCTGTAATTTTTGATTCACACTGCCTTTGAGCCTTTGTTGGTAGCGGTAGAGCATTTCAACAAAGGCCTTTTCTTGCCCACGGGGCACAGATTCCCAAACGCGCTCAGGGGCCTGATGCTGAAACAAACAGGCCACAATCAAAGGAGAGAGGCGGGTTTCTAAAGCCAACCGGGCCTGCGCTTGCCGGCGCTGCATGCGGTGAAAGAACAGGGACAAGCCAAATAAAAAGACAGAGCCCAGGGCCAAAACAAACGAAAAAAGCCCCATTAAAAAAGCCAGTGGATGGCTCTGATAAAAATCACGATAAGCGAATACGTGTGGAATAAAAGGATCTAACATGATAGGCTACTGCCTTCAGGATAGCAGGGTTTGATCTTTTGGCTTTAATTTTTATTTTTTGTAAATACTTACTTTACAAAAAATATTGTTTTAATGTAATCTGTCACAGTGATTCTAGAAAGGTTTTCCCCATGAAATATATCGGTCTTTTCCTCTGCTTGACCTTACTCAACGCCTGTGTTTTTCTGTCCGCACCAGTTTCAGCACTTGTTTCAGCGCCCGCGAAACACCCAACACGCTGATCCTGGCTTCACACAAACAGACGCTGGTCCCTTATCCCTTGCCCCCCCAGGCCGTGGGAGATATTTTCAACAAACGCCTGGAGATCAAACTGATTCAGAAAACCAACAAACCCCTGGTGGTCGATGCGCTCCAAGCGGGGGTTGGCAGCCCAAAAGCCCGACTGGTACTAGATTAACTTAACCGTCGTAGCCCCGCGCAATCGGGTAGCGGCGTCCCTGCCCAAAGGCCTTGCGGGTCACTTTGAGTCCGGGCGGGGCCTGGCGACGTTTGTACTCATTAAAATTGATCTTGCGTATCACCCAGTTCACAACCTCTCGGTCGTAGCCCAACTCGGCAATTTCAGCATTGCTCTTGCTCTCTTCGATATACGCGCGCAAAATGCCATCCAGCACCTCGTAAGGCGGCAGAGAATCCTGGTCGGTCTGATCGGGGCGCAACTCTGCTGAAGGCGGTTTGGTGATCGTGTTTTCGGGAATCACCTCGCCGTTGCGGTTCATATAGCGCGCCAAATCATAGACCCAGGTCTTGGGCAAATCGGCGATCACAGCCAAACCGCCACACATATCGCCGTAGAGCGTGCAATAGCCCACAGCCATCTCGGATTTATTGCCGGTGGTTAACAGCAAATGGCCAAATTTATTCGAGAGCGCCATCAGCAAATTACCCCGGATCCGCGCCTGTAGATTTTCTTCGGTCACGTCTTCAGCCTTGCCTTCAAAGGCCGGGGCCAAGGCCTCACGGAAGCTATCAAACATGGGCCGAATCGGAATTTCGCGGTAGTTTACCCCCAGATTTTTGGCCAGGGCCTCTGCGTCGGTGACACTGCCTTCGGAAGAGTATTGTGAAGGCATGGCCACCCCCAAGACATTTTCGGGCCCCAGGGCCTGGGCTGCAATCGCAGCCGTAATGGCAGAGTCGATCCCACCACTGAGCCCCAAAACGGCAGATTTAAAGCCAGTTTTGTGCAAATAATCACGGGTACCCAGTACCAATGCTTTTTCGATCATGGCCATGTCGGACGCCCACTGAAATCCAGTCAAGGTTTTGAGATCGTCGAGTTCGAGAATGGCAAATTCCTCTTCAAAGCCCTGGCCGATCCAGAGCAAATGGCCCTGGGCATCGACAATAAAACTGTGCCCATCAAAGACCAGGCCATCGTTGCCCCCAACTTGGTTGACATAGATCGCGGGCAGGCGGTATTTGCGGCAGGCAGCCTGCACCATCGCCAAGCGCAGTTGGGGCTTGCCAGTATGAAAGGGCGAGGCCGAGATATTCAAGAGCAGATCCATACCCTGGCGCGAAAGGTTTTCAATCGGATCGCTGAGATACAGGCGGCGGCTCCAAAAATCGGAGTCGTTCCAGATATCTTCGCAGATCGAAATTCCCGCATGGTGCCCAAGCAAATTGACGGGTGTGACCAAATCCGCAGGTTCAAAATAGCGATCTTCGTCGAAGACATCGTAGGTCGGCAACAGGGTTTTGTGGTGCACCGAGGTCATTTTGCCGTTTTGCAAGACCGCAGCGGCATTAAACAGGCGTTTGCCTTTGCTGGTGAGGTTGCGATCCACAAAACCGACGACCACGGTCAAGCCATGGCTGGCTTTGCGCAATTCGTCGAGACAGGCCAGATTGGCCTCGACAAAGCTTTCGCGGTCGAGCAAATCCATGGGCGGGTAACCGGTGATCGCCAATTCGGGGAACATCAGCAATTCTGCCCCAGCCTCGCGGGCCTGGGCAATCAGATCCAGCATTTTGGCGGTATTGGCTTTGAGCGCCCCCACCGTGGTATTGATCTGGGCCAGTGCAACTTTCATAAAAATGCCTCCTTGAGAACTTCGGCAGTATCGACAAAACGCACACCCGCATCGGCCATTTCAGCCAAGCTGCGGGCCTCCCCTTCGGGAGTAACCGCTTTGATTGCATCGCGGATCACGCTCACGGCATAACCCCGCTGGCGCAGGCCCAGGGCAGCAGCCCGCACACAATAGTCGGTTGCGACCCCAAAAACATAACACATTTTGGGTGCAAGCGTTTGAAAGACCTGCTCGGTATTGGGATTGCCAAAGACATCAAAAACGGTCTTTTCGAGTACCAATGCCGAAGATGGGGAAATATCCAGATCCACAGGGGTGTTGGGAATGATCTGGGCCTCATCCAAGTGGGTGGCCATCACCCGTTTCTGACCCGCTGTACCGCTGATACAGTGGGGCGGAAAGACGCTGAATTCAGGATCATCAGCGGCATGGGCATCGGCAGACGCCACCACAGGAATGCCCTGCTCACGGGCCAAGCCAATCAAAAGGGCCAGATTGGGCTCCAGGGTCTCAGCAGCAGGCACATAGAGCCCGCCTTCGGGATGCATAAAATCCCATTGGGTATCGATATCGACAAAGACAAACTGACTTTTTTGCATGGTTCTTTCCTCTTATTTCTCAATTTGGTGAGCGGATTGTAAGCTTTCAAACAGGCTTTTTAGAGCAGGACTCTGGGCTACGGGATAATTTTCGACGGAGAGCAATTGGCGTTGGTTTTCGGGCAATAGCGCAAGTTGGGCCAAGGTATGGCTGCGGCTTTCAGACAAAGGGACGGGCGCGTTTAAACGTTTTCCATTTTGCATGACGCAGGTCAAGAGAGGGTTGGCCCCATCAATGGCTTCGCTTTGCAGGGTCAGCAGATCGTGCCCAAATCCGGCTTCACTCTCAAAGCGCCAGACCTGTTTGGCCCCCGGATAACTCAGCTTGCTGCTGCTGAGTTTGACCCGGTAATGGGTTTGACCCTGGGGATCTACCTGTTCAACCAGCTTGTACACGCCCCCCAGCGAAGGCGCATCAATGCAGGTGGTCAATTCTGTGCCCACGCCAAAGACATCGATCGGGGCCTGGGTTGAGAGCAATTCCTGAATTTTGTATTCGTTCATATCTCCGCTGACCACAATTTTGGCCTGGGGCAAACCCGCTTGGTCGAGAATCTGGCGCACGTCTCGGCTGAGGCTGAGAAAATCGCCACTGTCGAGGCGCACGCCCTGAATTTCTGGCCCCAGCTTAGCCGCATTGCGGGCCCCTTGTAAGGTGTCGTAGGTGTCGATCAGCAGGGTGGTGTGTTGGGGAAAGGTCTGGTGGTAAGCGGCAAAGGCCTCAGGCTCACTTTCAAAGGCCATGGTCCAGGAGTGAGCGGCTGTGCCTTTGACAGGTAATCCCAAATGCATACCGGCATAGACATTGGCGGTGGCCGCCGCGCCGCCAATATACGCCGCACGGGTGGCAAGTACACTGGCTTCGGGTCCGTGGGCCCGGCGGGCCCCAAAGTCGACAAATTCCACAGGTTTTTCGCCACTGTGGCAGGCCAGCCAAATGCGGGCAGCTTTGCTGGCCACGGAGGTCTGGTAATTGATCAGTGAGAGCAACCAGGTTTCAACCAATTGGGCCTGAATCACAGGGGCGGTAATTCGCAGAATCGGCTCGTAGGGAAAAAAGACCGTGCCTTCGGGCAGGGCCCAGACTTCACCTTCAAATTTAAACTGCTTGAGATAACCCCAAAAATCAGGGTTGACGGTGGCAAACTCGGGCAAGGTACGCAAGAATTCAATTTCTTCGGGCAGAAAGCTGAGGTTTTCGAGGTAGCTCAGGGCCTGTTCGAGCCCCGCAGCCACGAGAAAGTTGCGGCCCTTAGGCAAACGGCGCACATAGAGCTCAAAGGTAGAGACCTGGTGCATCTGCTGCGAAAAATAACCGGCAGCCATGGTGAGTTGGTAGAGATCCGTAATCAAGGTGGAATGTTGAATCGGGAGCAGGGGTAACTTGGCTATCTGTGACATGGGAGCCACCTTTTTGGTTTGAATTTTATTCTATAAATGTATAATATACATTTATTCAAATCTTGTCAAGCTTGCCAAACCTTGCCAAGCAAAAACCCCGCCTATCAGCGGGGTTTTTCGTTCAATCAAGGCAAAGTGCGACGGAGAATCTTTTAGTTTTTTTCAGAAGGCTGCGCTGAAGCCAGCTGGGTTTGGTAATGAATCAGCAGACCGACAACCGCTGCCAATGCCGTCAAGGCCAGGGAAATCCCTGTATAAGGGCTCAACAAAGCACTGACTGGCAAGACAAAACCGAGCAAAGCCACCAGCACCGCTTGCCCACGTTCCGCTACACTTTTGCGCAAACCGGCACTCAGGGCCAAGAGCAAAAGACTGATCCCGCTCCAAGCCTGCCAAGCGGGCAGCAAGCGGCTGCCATAGGTCAGGGCCAAAATCCCACTCAGGAACAGGGCTGCTACCAGGAACAATTCATGGCTGCCAAGCCAGTTATGGGGCCGCTGGGTGAGCATTAATAAAAACAGCCACCAAACCAAAATACCCGGCGCCAGCAGCAAAATCCGGCTCATGCTCCCCGTTTTCGGGGCTGCGCCACTGCTGGTAAAGACCCCAAAGGGATTGAGCACGGAGACATTGTCTTTAAATTCCCAGACAAAGACCTTGCCCGCGCCCTGCTCTTGGGTTTGCTGCGGCAAAATGCCACTGGCGTATTGGGCGTGAGGGAAAGGAGCTTCTACTTGCAATTTAAAGTTGGAAAGCAGGGTATTGTAGGCATTGTAGACCCAGCGGGCATCACCTTGGGATTGGTAACTGATCTTAAACTGGGTTTGCTGGCCAGGGGGCAGATCAAAGCCAAATTGGTTGGTCTCTTGCACCAAGGCCTGCAATTCTTGGCCGTCTTTGAAGACCTTAAAGCCCTCCAAGAGTTCATAGTTTTGGGGTTTTTCAGCCAAGAAACGAAATTGATGGATGCCTTTGATCGTATTGGCAAAGGTATAATTGCCCTCAAACTGAACTTTGTATTTGTGTTTGGGGGGCTCTGAATTATCCTGAATCTGGGTGATTTTCACCTGGATTTGCGAGCTGGCGAGATTCAAGGTATAGCGGGTATAACGCGTTTTTTCAAAGTCTTTTAATTGGCCTTCGCGTAGGGCTTGGACAATATAGGTTTCGGGTTTGTAATAATAGATCTGGGGCGCGGGCTGTTCTTGGCGATAGCCCTCAACCACTTGTGTCTGTTTGGCCACTTGTTGAAATTCCCAGTGGTGGGTACGATTGGCCAAGGTGGCTGTCACAAAATAGCTGCCGGCAACCAAAATACCCCCCAGAAAGACGGAATACAGCCCTCTGACCCCTTGTTCGTAACTCACAATCCAGGGAGAGATTGGGTTTTCGCCAGGGCTTTGAGGGGCAAAACGCCAGCGCAAAAGGGCCAATAAAAGCCCCCCCAGACAAAAGACAAAACCCAGAGCCAGCGCCAAATACCAAAGAGAGGTTTGGCCCAGGGCCAGCAATTCAGCAGGGTGGGTCAGATCGGGTAATTTGGGAATGCCTTCGACAATGGGGGTATCCATGACTTGCCCTCTGCGCGCTGAGATGGGTTCTATTCTAGCGCGAAGTCAGGTGGATCTCGAAATTATTTTCCCCAGCGGCTGAGGCCCCAAATTACCAAGGCAATCGGCAAAGCCGCACCAATGGTCGCTCCCAGGGCTGTTCCCAAAGCCAAACTGCTTCCGGCTGCCCGACTGGCAAAATAGCCAATGCCCCCACCCACAGTGGCGGTCCCGGCCATCATCAGACCCACACGTACATCGGCCCGGCTCCAGATACTTCCGGGGGCCTCAGGCGGAGGGATATCATTGGGGTCGGGAGTCGGTTTGGGCTCTAATGTGAGGCTGTCCGCCCGGTAAAACGAAGTCGTCTGGGCCACTTGAAATGACGATGCGGCGTAAGGCTGGTAACCCGAGCGATAAACGGGAGCGGCGGCGGCAATGCTGAGACTCATTTTTGACCTCTAATAGGCGCGGCGGGGCTGTTGAGCATAAGCACCGTATTGGGCCACAGGCTGCTGAGCAGCATAATTATTGTAAGCTGGAGCGGTGGCATAGCCATAAGCGGGCTGCTGGGGATAAGCCGTTTGCGCGGGAGCGCGGCCATAACTCTGACTGGTGACGGTATTGCCCCGGCTGACGCGGGCGATATTCAGGCGGCCACTGCCCAAGGTGGGGTTCTGGCCCATATTGTCAGCAGACTGCACCAGAGCCTGTTTCATTTGCGGCAGGTTGAGTTGGGGCTGGCGGGTGCGAATCAAAGCCAAAGCAGCGGCGGCTTGCATGGCAGCAATGCCTGGCATTTCGAGCTGGCCATAACCGGCTTTCAGACCCATGCGGCTGAGGCTGAAACTGCGCAGGGGCAAGGTCGAGCGAATGCCCTGGGCCACAGCACTGATGGTCACATTGGCACTCTGAGAGGCAAAAGCAGCAGGACGTTGGCCTGTGCTGTCGATCGAGTTGATAGCGAGTACACCGCGGTAATTGCCAGGAAAAGAAGCCGCAGCCAGACCGTTTCCAGCGGGAGCCACAATCGGGACACTCATGCGGTTGGCATAGTCAATGGCAGCGGTTAACGCTTTGCCCTGTTGGGGCGCGCTGGCACTTAAAACAATCACTTTTGCGCCGTATTCCACGGCTTTCATAATCCCTTTGGCAATGCTGAAATCGGTGCCAATGCCATTGGCGTCGAGGGCTTTGATCGGCAGAATTTTGCCACCGGGAGTTACGCCGCTGATCTGCTCTTGGGTATTGGCGGCAACCGCCACCCCTGCCAAATAAGTGCCGTGGCCGTTTTCATCATTGACATCGCTACCACCGAGGGTATTGTGGCCAGCGAGGAGTTTGCCTTGCAAATCGGGATGGGAGATATCCACGCCGGTATCGATCAGGCCAATATAATTGTTGATGGGAGTGGGGATGGATTCTGAAGTGCTCTGGCGGTGGTAGACCGACTGGGCCTGAACACCGGATTGCTGGGGCAAGGTAATTGAACGCAGATAGTTCGGCTCAGCAAACTCCACCTGACCTTGAAGTTTGTCTATGGCAGCAGGATCGTTGGCCTGAAATAGCTCAACGCCCAAGTCCTGAATTTCTTCAACAAAGAGCAGTCCATTTTTTTGAGCAAAAACTTCGGGGGTTTCGAGGTAAGCCACGCCACTGCGTTTGATTAAATATTCGTTGGGGACAGCCTGCCGGCCTTGCAAACTTGAAAAGTTACTCTGTTGACTGGCCGTATAAGCACCATTGGGGTTGGTGCCACAAGCTGCCAAGCCGCTGCTGAGAACAGCGATCACAAGCAGATGGGTCAGGGACTTGGATTTCATGGGCTCTCTCCTACGCTCAAAATAGAGTTTTCACCTGTTTTGATTGTAGCCAGCCACGCCGAGAATCTTGTCAGACTTGGCCTGATTTTTACCGATATATAACTAAGGGATAACCATTATTCGCAGAATCCACCTGACGCGCTGCGCTTGCAGGTGATTCTGCTGAGTGAGGAGGGCTCGAAACAGGCTCCCTTTGTCAAAGAACACTTTTCGATGAGTGGCTTTGTCGATCACTGCTGATGTTTAAGACCCGGCAATAAAATATGATCGAGCAAAGCAGCGTAGTCTGTTCTGCCAAAAGGCTGGCCCTGGGTGATACTGCGGTACGATGTCATCGCAATAATCACCTGACAGGCCATCTCAATGTCGGCTTGGGCAGGAATCTCTCCGCGTTTGATCGCGCGTTGCATGAGGGTGCGATTGAAATCGGTCCAGGGGCCGAAAATTCCGGCACTGGCCTCTTCAGCAATTTTTCGATGTTCAGAGAAAAAGGAACCCAGTTTTGCCAGCACACGCAGTTTGCGCTCACTGAATTCAAGCGAATAGGGTTTAACCAGTGCCAGCAGATCGTCTCTTAAGTTTCCTGTATCGGGTAAGTGTTCAAGTTCAACCGAGCTCTGGCTCATCCAGATCAGCGCATCGCGAACCAGTTCGGCTTTGGAAGGCCAGCGGCGATACAACGTTGCTTTGCCAGATTTTGTACGGGCCGCAACCATATCCATCGTCATGCCGTCAAAACCCAGCTCAGCGAGAATCTCAATCGCCGCTTCGAGAATACGCGTATCCAGCGTATGGTCACGCTTACGACCCAGTGTATTTTCCGGCTTTGCCTTTTTAAGCTCGCTCATCTCTGCTCCTTTAAGACCTTTCTTTCAATTCGATACTTGACAGTTTCGAAACTGAATAGTATCGTAATTATATCTTTCAATGCAATGGCGAAAGAAAAGTAAAAGGAGTATATCACTATGAAAACAATTTTAATCACTGGATGCTCGTCTGGATTTGGCCTCGAAACGGCTAAATTCTTTCTTGAACGTGGCTGGAAGGTCATAGCAACAATGCGAACCCCCCGCGAGGACATCTTGCCTGCTTCCGAAAATCTGCGGGTTTTGGCGCTGGATGTCAGCAAACAAGAGAGTATTCGCCAAGCAGTAGAAGCTGCCGGGCCGATTGACGTCTTGGTCAATAATGCGGGAATCGGTGTCTTAAATGCCCTTGAAGGTTTATCGATGGACATGATCCGCGAGGTGTTTGAGACCAATACTTTTGGTTCGATGGCCATGATCCAGGCTGTGCTGCCTCAGTTTCGTGAACGCAGATCAGGTGTGATCGTGAACGTCACCTCTTCAGTAACATTAAAATCACTGCCTCTGCTTTCGGTTTACACTGCCAGCAAAGCTGCGATCAATGCTTTTACTGAGTCGCTTGCGCTGGAACTGGAGCCCTTCAATATCCGTGCCAGAGTGGTATTGCCCGGTCGCTCCCCAGAAACGCGCTTTGCCAACAATGCGCAAGGTCGCATGATGGCGATTCCCGAAGCGTATGCAGATCTGGCACAGCGCGTTTTTGCTGGCTGGGCTCAGTCGAATGATCCCGTGACACATTCACAAGACGTAGCAGAAGCCATCTGGCAGGTGGTTACGGATCCTGCAAGTCCGATTCGTGTGCCTGCGGGTGCCGATGCCGTGGAATGGGCCAAGACCCGCTAAGCAAAAAAGAAAAAAGGCGGGTCATAATGCCCGCCCAATAGCGTAGAGTAGAGAATCAAAAAAACTTTTTTTAACGTTTGGCCTGGTTTTGCTGGGCCTGGTTCACGTTGTACTGAATATAACCCGTGCCCTGAGCGGCAGTCTGGGTCGCTGCGCGGGGAGCCGCATAGGTTCCGTAATTTGCCTGGGGAGCCGTGCCATAACCCGCTTGGGGAGCCGTGCCATAAGCAGAACCATAGGTGCCAGTGCCATAAGTGGCGGCGGTGTTGGTACCTGTTGCATAACCGGTGCCGTAACCCGCTTGGGTAGCGGTGCCATAAGCAGAGCCATAGGTGCCGGTGCCGTAAGTCGCCGCTGTGTTGGTGCCTGTTGCATAACCTGAGCCATAACCGGCATTGGCTGTTGGATTTGCGGGATAAGAGCCGTAGGGATTGCTACTGCCATAACCCGTGCCATAACTGCCACTGGGAAAAACAGCACCAGCATAGGGATTGACCTGAGTTTGAGCGTTCTGGTAGGCATAACCGCCGGGGGTGGCCACAGCCTGCCCGCCTTGAATCGGTTGGGTTGTCGCAGCCGGATAACCGGTTCCTGTGGTGGGATAGGTGCTTGAAGTGGGTGTGGTTGCGCCAGTGCCCGAGCAGGAGACATTGGTAACTTGGTTAATCTGAAGACTTTGCGAGCGGTAAGCAGAGGTGCAGCCACCGGTCAGAACCGCATTTTGTTTGAGAATATCTCCACAACCGGGGAGCAAGAGCAGGGTGCCCATCAGCAGGGAGCTGAGTTTAACCAGACGGGCTTTCATAAAATCCACCTCTACACACTTGAGATAAAAGTGTTGTGGCTCGAACCCTCTCAAAGCTTGCGAGAATTAAATAAAACTATTCCCAAAGTTAACCCTGCAATAACCTTAACCCTTGCCACCGAGCACATGGCGCAGGGCCGAGACAATATCTGGGTACTTGAATTCAAAGCCCGAATCCAGCAGACGATCGGGCAAGACCTTGGCACTGGATAACAACAGAGCATCCGCCATTTCGCCCATCAGGGCCCGCAGCGAAAAAGCAGGCACAGGCAAAATGGTGGGCCGCAGCAATACTTTGCCCAACGTGCGGGTAAATTCAGCATTGGTCAGAGGTTCTGGCGCAGTCAAGTTGATCGGCCCAGCCAGTTCGGGATGGGTGAGCAAGTGCAAAAAAGCAGCGACCACATCATCAATCGCAATCCAACTCAGGTATTGTTGGCCACGTCCCAAGACGCCACCGAGCCCCAATTGAAAGGGCATCAACATTTTTTCGAGCGCCCCCCCTTTGCCGCTGAGCACCAGGCCAATGCGCGGATTGATCACGCGAATGCCTGCATCACGGGCCGGCTGACAGGATTTTTCCCATTGCAGGCAGACATCTGCCAAAAAATCGTCTCCGGGTGGACTGTCTTCGGTGAGATCTTGATCGTCGCAATCGCCATAATAGCCAATGGCAGAGGCACTGATCAGCAGTTTCGGCTTTTTTTTAAGCTTGGCCAGGGTCTGGGCCAAAAGCAAGGTGCCTTCGGTGCGGCTTTTGAGAATGCGGTTCTTTTTGGCCTCGGTCCAGCGCCCATCAGCGATGCTCTCTCCAGCCAAGTGAATCACGGCATCGAGACCCTCAAGGGCCTTGGCATCGATCTCCCCCTGCGACGGACTCCAATGGACGCTGCTGGCACTGCCATTGCGCTGACGGACCAAACGCAAAACTTCGTGCCCGCCCGTCGTCAGAAAGGGAATCAAGGCGGAACCAATCAGGCCGCTGGCTCCTGTGACGAGGATTTTCATGGGTCGGACTCCTTGGCGGGCATAGTGCTGGTGGATGGCACAATCCGCGCGTGTCACGGCATGGCGATAGGCAAACATCCGCTCCAGCTTAGCATAAACAAGGGGCAAGACACAGGTACTTAGCGGAGCCAAGGGCAATTGGAAAGAGATCTCATCTTCCAACCGGCAATGGCGATTGTCCAGCGGCACAAAGCGGTGGGTGTGCTCCCATTGCTGAAAGGGCCCCCTTTCTTGCACATCTTGAAACTGCTCCCCAGGGTGAACGTGGCGATGTCGGGCGTGCCACGGTAATTCCAAAGGCAAAGGCCCCAATTGCAGTCCCAGACGGGCCAGAGACCCTTCGGCGAGCGGTTCACTCACGTTCAGATGCACGGGTTCCCATGGGGGAATGAGCCGTTCAAAGGCGCCGGGGCGGGCATGCCAAGCGTAGGCCTCAGCGGCGGAAACCGGCAAAAGGGTGGATTTAAAAAAATGGGGCATGTCCTGATTGTGGAAGCTGACCCAGGCTCAGAACAAGGATACCCAATTAAATCGCCAAGGCGGTGTAACTGCTGCGGGTGCGTTTTTGGCCCAAGAGCGCACCGGTTTCGGGATCATAATTGGTGATTAAAAATTCGTCAATTTTGCCCCGGCCAGAGCCAACCGAGTTGATCATACGGTGGGCAGCCACACGCACAATTTTGAAGTCTTTGTAAAGCGAGCGAATATATTCGGTTGACGAATTGCTCAGCATCACGCGGCAGCCCCGGCGGGTCAATTCTGTCACCACACACATCAGACGGTATTGCTCCTGACGGCCAAAGCCCCCGGACTGGTAGCCGGTAAAAGAAGCCGTCTCAGAGAGGGGATCATAAGGCGGATCAAAATAGACAAAATCGCCACGCCGAGCCGTTTGCACAGCCTCTTCAAAATCTGTGTTAAAAACCTGCAAGCGCCCCCGGCTGATATACCTGTGCACAGCCATCAGGCCCTCTTCGTTGACAATATTGGGGTTGCGGTAATTGCCAAAAGGGGCATTAAAATGGCCTTTGCGGTTGACGCGAAAGAGACCATTAAAACAGGTCTTGTTGAGGTAAATCATGCGCGCGGCCCGCATAATCTCACACATCTGGTCGTATTCGGGGTGGCGGTCGAGAGCCCGCAACTCATAAAAATAGTCTTTGTCGTTGCGGTGGCTCTTCAGATAGGCGATCAGATCCTGCGGGTGCTTTTTGATCACCTTGTAACAGGTGATCAAATCGCGGTTGAGATCGTTGATCACCGCCTGGCGGGGCTGCAGGTCAAAGAGCATCGCTCCGGCCCCGACAAAGGGCTCATAATAGCCTTTAAAACTGGGCGGAAGATGTTCCTTCAACACGGGCATCAATTGGCGTTTGCCACCTGCCCATTTGAGAAAGGGTTTGGGGTGGTGGGGTTCGCAGAGGGCTTCCCGCCGACGCAGGGCCAAGTGTTCAACACGACTCATGTTCTGTAATGTTTCCGCTTTCTAAGGGTGAAGGATGATACCTTCTCAAGGTACCCGTCAAGCGGGGGGATCGTCTGTGTCAAATGTCGGATTCAAAATGGGCGATTCGTCACAGTTGGCGCCATGATCAGCCGATCGCAGAGATCGCAAAACCTGATCAGATCAGGGCTTGGGATCACTTGGCAGATCGCTTGGGAAATCGTTCAAATTCGGGTGAAATTAAATTGGGTTCAAACGCTGCTGAGCCAAAATTTGTAGATTCTGACGGCTGGGTTTCCAACCGCTATCGGTATTTTGCGGCCAGTCCAAATAAGCGATGGGCAGCATAAAAGAAGGCAATTCAGCTTTTAGACTGGCCTGGAGCTCCGCGGGAGCAAGCGGCATCAAAGTCTCAATAAACGCCACGGGCCGCTGGCCAAACTCTGGATCAGGCACAGGCACGACAAGCGCCTGCAAGACAGTCGGACAGCGCAGCAAAGCCGCTTCAATCGCTTCGGGCTGGATCTTTTCGCCCCCAGAAATAAAGCGGTGATCGCGGCGGCCAGACACCTTGAGCCACCCTTCAGCCGTGAACTGCCCCAAATCCCCGGTGGCAAACCAGCCATCAGGATCAAAAGGGGTATCCAGGCCTTTAAGAGTGACATAACCTGCAAATCGGGTGGCTCCACGGACACAAATTTCGCCTTCAGTCGAAATCTTGACTTCGCGCCCCGGCAAAACCGGGCCTGCTGTATGTAATTCAGCCAAAGACGCGCCAGGGCGAGAGGTGCAGATCTGGGAGCTCATTTCAGTCGAACCATAACTGGTGTGAATTGGCAGTGCTAAAGCAAAGGCCTTGACAACCAGTGCAGAGGGAATGGCACTGCCGCCCAGCAAAATCGCCTTGCAGCTCTGCAGCAAAGGAATATTTTTGGGATTCTGTAAGAGGCGGTAGAGCTGTGTAGGCACCAGCGAAAGATGGCTGGGTCGAAAAGTTGCCAGGGCCTGCTCAAGGGGCATAGCTTGAGAGGGAAAAGCCACATGGGCCCCAGCCAGGGCAGTGCGGATCAAAATGGCCAAGCCGCCGACATGAAAGAGCGGCAGGGCCGCCAGCCAGGTATCCGTCGGTTGCAAAGGGATATGCGCCAGTGAGCCCTCGGCACTGGTGACATGATTGCCCCAGGTATGTAAAGCGGCTTTGGGTCTGCCACTGCTGCCTGAGGTCAAAATTTCTGTGACAGCTTGTTCTGGAGGCAACTCTGGTGGAGGCAAGCGCAAGACGGCTGGCCCTTGGCTCTCACACACACCCGCCAACGCCCCCCGCAAAAGAGCCGAATCTAACCAGCACGGCAGCGCAGCATCCGTTTGGCCTTCCGACTCAGGCCGGGGTGAAAGGGACAAAGGAGCTGGGCCCAGATAGAAATCGCAGTCCTGCAAGAGGTCGATTAAAAGCGCATGGGGAAAACGCGGATTTAGAGGACGGGCAATAACCCCGATCTGCCACAGGCTCCAAAAGGCCACGGCAAATTCAGGGCCTGAAAGCCCCAGCAGTGCAACTCTTTGACCTGCTTTTAGACCCAAAGTTTGCAAATGACTCCACACTTCAGAAAAGCCAGCCACTCACATCACCATGGCCAGTGTTTTAAACAGCGTGGGCATCTCAATCAGCCGAACGTTTAAAATTCCCAGCGGTAGCCGACGCGCACTTCGGTGGCAGGTGGGGTATTCACACCCACCATCCAATTTTGGCGAACTTCGGCGTTGAAGTGTTTGTAATCCACACCCACGCCCGCATAGCCGCCGACACCCGCAGAAACCTTGGCGCCAAGCACCCCGGCTTGGGCCACAGCGCCGACCGTGGCATAGACACCGGCAGCGGAATCGCTGGGCTTCCAAGCCGCTTTCAGGCCAACAGAACCGCGCAGCAGCGCGCTTTGATCGCCGCCCAAGACTTGCACTTCTTGGGTAATCCCGCCTTCAAAGCGGCGCACCGAGAAGAGGTCACTTTCGCGCGAGAGGCTCACGCCACCCAAGATACGGCCGCCCTGGCTGGAGGCCGTGATATGCACCCGCTCAGGATCGTTAAAGAGGTGGCCATCCGCGCCCGAGTAAACCGTGCCAGGGGCCAGCAGTTTTTCAATAAAGCCATACAGCGGCGCGTCTTTTTGTTTCAATTCAGCCCGATCACCGGTCAGCCAAGCTTCGAGACCTTCGGCAAAGTATTCATAGGGGTTGGTTTTGGCGTAATTTGTGAGAAAGCCTTCTTTGCCGCCGCTTTTTTTGTCGCGCTGCCAAGCCTGATCGTAGAGGTTTTTAACGCTGTCGCGCTGATCGTCGTTGAGCAAATTGAGGTGAATCACATGGGCAAATTCGTGGCTGAAAACGCCGCGTGAGATATACTCCCGCAACATGCCACCGCGATCCAACATGCGCAGCGAAATTTTGCGCGCTGCCATCCCCAGCAGCGGGTCTTTGACCACATTGGCTCCGGGCATGATCACCCCGGCTGTGCCTTTGGGCAAAACCGTGTCAAAGAGCGCGTTGGTCTCAGCTGTGACAAAGAAATACTGAAAACCAGGGCCATAATTGTCGTTGGCGATGGCATTGAGGTCCCCCAAAAGTGAGGGAAAATGCCGCAAGAAAACCGAAAGTTCGTCGAGCACTTGGCGCTGTTCGGCAGGGCTGAGCACAGCAAAATTGGGGAAGATCAACTTAAAGGCCGGGGAGTCGATCAGCTGAAATTCAGCGCTCGAAACATGCCCAGCGTAGTCAGCAGGGTTGAGATCCAAGCTGCGCAGGATCGGTGCCACCTCGGCAGAGAGCTTGAGTTGATTGAGCTGGGGCGTGTATTTTTCGCGTTCGGGGCGGGGCAATTGCAGCAGCAAGCCGCGCAATTCCAGCGCTTCGGGCACAGCGATCTGGCCATCTTTGAGCGCCAGGGCCAAAGCATTGCGAATAATCTGGTGGGGGGAGCGCAATTCATCGGGGCCCCAAAGGCTGAGCGTGCCCACGGGCATATTCTGAATCATCTGGGCAATCTCTGCAGGTTTGGCGGTTTTGGCCTGTGTCAGTAGAGAGGCACTTAAGGGGCCCGGCGGGGAGGTCGGCCAGGGAAAATTGGATTTGCCCTCAAAATGGTCGGGCGAAGTCAGGCTGTGGGCTTTGTCGGCCGTGGGTTTGGGGGTAGAAAGATGAAGGGGCTGGGGCTGAGAAGCGGCCGAACCGACAGCAACCCGCGTGGTCTGAATGCCTGAAACTTGCATGTAAAGCCCCCAATAATTAAATCAACTTAATTATTATTTAACCAAAATTTAATTTTTCTGTCAAGGGCAGAGTTGGTTTAAACTGGGAAGATGACACAAACTCGTATTTCAACGTTTAAAGATCCCGTGGCAGGCCCGGCATTTTTACGGGACTGGAATCAACGGGTCATGCAGGCCAATGGTGCCAGCTATACCGCCCATACGCTTGAAACGCGCTTTGGCAAAACCCATGTTTGGGCGCATACGCCCCCAGGCCCTGTGCGAGAGACGTTGGTCTTTTTGCCCGGCGCGCGCACCTGTGGCCTGTTTTGGGATTTGGACCATGTGCTGGCCCCCCTCAAAGCCGATTACCAGATCTGGATTCCCGACGTAAATGGCCAACCAGGCCTGAGCGCGGGCAATTGTCCAGCGATCAAAGGCAGCGATTATGGCCTCTGGGCCGAAGAGGTCTTCAACCAGCTCAAGATTGAAAAAGCCACAGTGATTGGCGCTTCACAAGGGGGGCTGATCGGCCTCAAGCTCTGTTTGCAAGCGCCCGAACGGGTCAAACAATTGGTATTGATGAATCCTGGGGGCATTCAGCCTTTTTCAACCCGCTTTAAAAATCTCTATTATAATTTTATGCCCATGCTCTTTCCCAGCGACAAAAACATCCGGGCCTTCTTTGACCAGGTGATCTTGCATCCCCAGACCCACCAGATCTCAGCCCAGGCTTACCAGTTCATGCTCGAATATATGCGCCTGGCCCTGACGGAATTTAAATTTGCAGGGGACTACCCCAGCCCGCTGCCTGCAGAAGAACTCAAAGCTGTCACCCACCCCATACATCTGGTTTTGGGGGATCAGGATCTGCTCTTTCCGACCGCTGGCACCGTGGCCATCGCCCAAAGCCATTTTCAGCAATTGAGCAGCACTCAGATTTTGCCTGGCATTGGCCACGGAATCGAAACGAGTCCGGCAGCGATCACAGCTCTGCAAAAACTACTTATGTCCCCCCATCAAACGCTTCAAGCTCAAAAATAAAATGCAAAGTCGGGAGTCTTGCTCTATGTTTACAGGCTGTAAATCGCTTTTTTCAGTCCTTTTCTTGACCTGTGGACTTCAGGTATTGCCAAATTTACAGCCAAACTCCCACCTAAATCAGGCCCATGCCCTGCCTTTTGACCAGATTCCCAATGATGGCAACTACCATGAAATGGATCTGATCAACACACGTCCCTTGGATATCGCCTTTCCCCAGGGGCATATGGCAGCTGTGGCTGCCGGGTTTAGCCCCGATGGCAAATACGCTTTTGCCCAAGTCAAAACAGCCCAAGGAGCGGCCTTGGCGAAAATAGATAGTTCAACGGGCAAAGTGCTCACGTCCTTCCCAATCACAACAGGCCAGCCCAGTAGCCTGCTCACCCAAGTTCTGGCACCCCTCCAGGCCAATTTTATCTCAGGCTTGGATGTCGCAGGCAAAGGCATGCTCACCTTTGTCGAGGTCCAACATGGCGATTTCATGGAAAAAGTCCCCAATGCCTGGGTGCCTGTCTTGCTTGATGCTCAAACGGGCAAGGCCCTCAAGGCCATCGACAAAGCGCATCCCCTGCTCTGCAATCAGATCAGCAAAATGAAGCTCAGTTCTGATGGGCAGTATCTGGCTGTGGAAATGGATATGACCCTGGATGCCTTTGATCCCCAACACCAAGATATTGTCCTCTACGATCTTTCAGCCAACAAACGCATCGCCCATTTTAAAGGTGGCAGCCTGCACAAACCGCTGCCACCCCCCGAATATGGCGAGCCCACCCTGAGCCCCCAATCCGTCTATGGCGCAGGTGGATTGGCTTGGGTTCCAGGCGGCACGCTGATGCTGCAGCGCGATGCCCATGAATTTGAAGATCAATGGCTGCTGAGCTACGAGACCCAAACAAAATCCTGGTCGAAATGGGGCGAAGGGGTGGATTTGGACGGCCCCCAGATGACCACCATCAGCCCCAGTGGCAGGCATTTCATTCTCAGACACACCCAAGCGGGAGTCGTGGGCGGCGAGTTTCCCCATTTGTTCTCCCTGCCCGGTTACCAGAATCTCGGCCCACTCAATCTGCTCAATGCCCAAGGCAGCAATGTGTTCTCTCTGCAAGATGGCGGGCGCAAATTTATCTGGGCACCGGGCGACAGCCATCTGCTCATGATCGGCACGGACAGCCAACGCAAAATCTGGTATGCCCTGGTCTATGATTTTGCTCAGCAACGCATCAGCCAGATGCACCGCCTGCCCGTGGGGGGGGATTTTGGCCCCCATGCGATCGGGCTGACGCCAGGGGGTGAGATGCTCATTCTGGCCGACAAACCCGGCAGCGTCAACGCCCTGAGAATTCTGCGCTTTAAAGCGTTTTAAAGCCGCCTAAGCCTATTTGCCCGAGAGCTTTAAACTGATCAGCCCAGCACGGAAAGGGGTATCTGCCAATTTGATCTCGGGCTGTTTGTCCATAAACAGCTTCATCGACCAATCGTTGGTAAAGAGCAGCACAGCATTGCCATCGCGATCTTTGCCCGAAATCGCGCCCACAGGCAGAATCGAGCGGTCAAGGCGGGCCGGATCAATCTCGGGATCGACCCAACGCAGCACGCTCCAATTGGCGGGAATGCGTTCGGTTTCGGCTTTGTATTCACTTTCGAGGCGGTATTGCACCACATCAAATTGCAAGGGGCCGACTGCGCCGAGAATAAAATTATTGCTGGAGTGGGTGTGTAAATCAAAGCCCTGAATCACGCCCTCTTGCAAGAGTTGGTCGAGGCCGTCGCGGTAGCGTTTGTAATTCGAGGGGTTGGGGTTGTTCAGAAAGATAAAATGCTCAGGGGCAAAATAGGGAATGCCTTCGTAGATCAACCCTGAGGTTTCACTCAGGGTATCGCCAATGCCAAAGCGGTCGGAGCTGATCAGCCCGACGATATCCCCGGCAAAGGCCTCTTCGACACTCTCGCGCTCCTGGCCAAAGAGGGTGTGGGCATTGGAGAGTTTGACCTTGCGTCCGGTGCGGGAATGGTGCACAGCCAAATTTTTGCTGTATTTGCCCGTGCAGATTCGCACAAAGGCGATGCGGTCGCGGTGTTTGGGGTCCATATTGGCCTGAATTTTAAACACAAAGCCCGAAAAGTCTGCGCGGGTGGGCTCCAATTGGCCAAGTGAACTGGGGTAAGAGCCTGGCGAGGGCGCATATTTAAAGATATTGTCGAGCAATAATTGCACCCCAAAATTATTCATGGCCGAGCCAAAGAAAACGGGGGTGATCATACCTGAGAGCACTTCCGCGTGGTTAAACTCTTCACCGGCAATGTCGAGCATTTCCAGTTCTTCAACGACCTGGGCATACACGTCTGGCTCCAGGGTCTCTTGTACAAAGGCCTCGGCAATGCCCCCGACTGCCACAGGGGCTTTGTAGGCCCCGCCGGTGGTGCGCTCAAACAAATGCACCTGTTTGGCCAAGCGGTCAAAAACCCCTTTAAATTCAAAGCCCGTGCCCAAGGGCCAATTGATCGGGTAGACGCCAATTTGCAGCACCTTTTCAATTTCGTCGAGCAGGTCCAGCGGGTCGCGGGTGGGGCGGTCCATTTTGTTGATAAACGTAAAGATCGGAATCATGCGTTTGCGGCAGACCTCAAAGAGTTTCAAGGTTTGGGTCTCAATCCCTTTGGCAGCATCAATCACCATGATCACGGAGTCGACAGCGGTGAGAATACGGTAGGTATCTTCTGAGAAATCTTGGTGACCAGGGGTGTCGAGCAGGTTCATCACATAGTCGCCATAGGGGAATTGCAACACGGTCGAAGTCACAGAAATGCCGCGTTTGCGTTCCATTTCCATCCAGTCGGAGGTGGCAGAGCGCTGGTTCTTGCGGGCGCGAACGGCGCCGGCTTCTTGCACAGCACCCCCATAGAGCAGGAATTTTTCGGTCAGGGTGGTTTTGCCTGCATCGGGATGGGAGATAATTGCCACGGTGCGGCGGCGTTTGATTTCGTCTTCGAGTTTCATTGGAGAAAGGGCCATTTCATTGAGATTCTGCTATCAGCGTACCTGATTCAGACGGCAGCGGCTAGCCAAAGCCCTTCTGGCTCCAAATTAGCCAGTCTGTTTTTTCGGACTGCAACAGCCCTGCAAGGGGGCCTGCCAGAATCAAAGCAAGACAAACAAACGAGGTCATTTACCATGCGAAAAACCCAACAAGGCCTAATAACCCTGAGTCTGGCAGGCCTGCTGCTGCTCTGCCCCGGTTGGCAAGCCAGGGGCCATGCTCACACAAGTGAAACACCGCCCGAAGATCCCTTTGCCAGCGAAACATCCCCCTTCTATCAAACCTGGCTGGAGATGCACCAAGCCCTGCCCGAATTCTTACAACTGATCCCCGCTCTGGCGGGTGGGCCTCACAGCCAAATTTTGTTTGCATCTTGGAGGTCCAACACACCTCAAAATCACTGACTTTGAGCTAAAGTCAATCCTCCGCTTTACAATCCCTTTAAATAGAGCTATCATCACCTCAGCAATTTTCGAGGTCATTTTGATGAATTTCGCTGCTGAAGGGTTTCATTTTGGGGGGTCAAATTTTGGCTCTGGCTTTGGCGGTCAAGACAAAGTGGCCGCCGATGGGGCGGCCGAGACAGTGGAGCCTATTCCTGACCCAGAGAGCTTTGATGTGAACCCACGCCACACGGTGATTGATGCCACGCCATTTGGGGTGACCTTTAAGGAGTTTGAGTCATGAAGAAAAGCGTGATGAAGCAGTTAATGGTGTTATCGCTTGCAGGAATGATTCTGGGGCTTTCAAGCTGTCAAACGATTGGAATAGGTACTTCAAGAAAGAAATACCGGCAGGAAATCAGTCGGGTGCAATGGTCCCCGGATAATAAATTTTTAGTTTTTGAATACAGAAATAATAAAAATTCTGAGCCTAACGATTCGTATGCAAACCAACAAAGCTATACCTACACATTTGATTTTATATCAAAGCAACCATTTCAAAGGCATACAGAAGGCTCCTGTAACTTATATTTTGATAATGAAACACAATCAATTATGATACCTTATCCTAAAAGCATTTCAAAAAATAAATATCAATTATTTGAAATGACTTATGAAGGTAATGAAAAAGAACTCAAAACTCCCTATTTTGGGGGTTGTGGGAAACTTATTAATTCTCAACTCATTTATTTTTGGGAAAATGTCAATAAAAAAAACAAACTCTTAAAGCTCAATCGCTCAACGCAAGAAATCACACCCATAGAACCCGATGAATCTGTTCAAAAATTTATCCAAGCTGAAAAAATAGCTGATTACGAGATTGAACATGTTTTTGAAAAAAATGGCGTTCTCCGTTTGGTTTTACAGGCCACACACCAAGCAGAAGGGTTGCCCACCAACCAGCGGCCCCCGGTGACTTATGCCACGGCTTTGCTTCAAGACCATCAAATCACCCAGATTGAAAAACTCTTTTACCTGGAAAAACCCTTTGGCGTGCAGATGTTCTTTTGGGGAATTTCGCCAGACAATAAGCTGATCTTTGGCAAGGCTGAGCATTTGCCCCCTTTGGAATACTTTGAATATGATTATGCCAAACATCAGCGCAACTCCCGGCCAGACCTGAACAAAATCAACGATTATCACGTAGATGGACGTGTTTTAACACCCGAAGCCTTTTCGCCAGACTTTACACAACTGGTTTACCTGCTGGCCCATTCCGAAGACAGCGAAAAAAATCCCATCCGAGATCTGATGCTGATCGATCTGAGCACCGGCAAAGAAGAATCACTGTTTACTGTCAACACCACCCTCCCCCAAGGGGATTTTACCTGGAGCTATTAGGAGAGCAATATGGCTAAGTGGCAATCAAAACAAAGCATTAAAGGGAAGTTTGATTTTGGCTATCAGACAGAGGTGGCTGCGGATGGAACGGCGGAGACGGTGGAGCCTATCCCTGATCCGCAGAGCTTTGATGTGAACCCCAAGCATACAGTGATTTATGCCACACCATTTGGCATTTTTATAAAAGAATTTTAAAAAATGAGCCCTAAAAAAACATCTATTACAAATATATTAATATTTTCTCTCATATTTTCTCTAATAAGTTGTAGTGATTCACGAATTGTCTTTGAATTTCAACATTCTATTCAAGATTATATCTGGTCACCTGACAAAAAGTCGTTCTTTCTTGTTTATCGTACTGGTAAAAAAGTGACCAGTTCAGAAGTTTTACACGCCCCCCCCTTTAGTCAATTGAGTATCAATCAGTACCATATTTTAAAAGTGAATATCGATTCTTTGCCCTTGATTGAAAGCCTTTATACAACAATCGTTCCGGAGAATATCACACAAAAACAAGTGCAAAATTATTTTTCAGAACAAATATTCTTGTTTAAAAATCAAAACATCAGAGATAACAAACTATTTTTCTTGAGTAATTATAGACTTTATGAAATAGATATAAAAACAAAAGAAAAAAAAGAAGTAATCTATGTAGGGAAAATAAATTGTTTTCCTTGTTTTATTTCGGAAAATAAAATAATGATTGAAAGAAGAATATCATACTCTGAGTCATCACTCGCTGCCATAGATATGCTTCCTCCATATGAGCTAAAAGTCATTAATGAAAATGAACTTAAAAAAAATGAAGATGATATTCTTTCATTTGAAATAAATCATCCAGAAAAACCAATTTTTGTATACGCATTAACAAAACCAAGAGCAAACAGCCCATATACCTATGGAATTGCCAAAATTGATTTTTCTAATCAAAAATTATCTCAAATAGCAGAGATCAAAACAGAGAAGATCACACAGATCATCGGTTGGATTTCGCATACACAGCTTGTCTACAAAGATATGGGGACTTATAAATTTTTTGACATGGATAAAAATCAATCTGAAATATACTCAAGCAGTTTACTCCCAACAGATTTCACAAATTTAAAATATGCAGATGATTATAACCAGTTTTCTTATCTTTTTTCAGACATAAATGAAGGGTATCAATACCTCAAAATTTTTGATTTAAAAACAAAAAAAACACGTACTGTCATTTCCAACAAAGATCTTCCAAAAGGGGACTTAGTAGAAAGAAGAGAATTTTTTTAATGGGCAAAAAAAGGAAGTAATATTATGAAAAAAAATACACATAGTAATCTGTTATTTTTTATTTTAATAAACATTGTTTTGGGATGTCAGCCAAATTCTCTTTTAAAAACGAACACTAAATCTATAATTCCTATTGAAAAAAACACAGAAACAATAACTAATATAGATAGAATTAAGGGGATTTTCTACAAATAAAATACAGAATTTATTATTCAATAAAAATAAAACAGCAATAAATCCTCAAATATATATAAATCAAGGTCTTTTATTAAATAATTTTGAAAAAGAATTTAATTTTTCAGTTAAATTAAATTCTTTTTCAACTAAGTCATTTGAAAATATAAGTATTTTTGAAAAAACATTTTCTGGAAACGATAATAAACTAAATTTTAGTATAGACAACACTAATATTCGCTATACATTTTTTATCATTTCAGAAAATAATACTCATTTAAAGATAAGTATCAACGGTTTTACCCATAAAATTGACAATAATAAAATAGAGGGTATTTTATTAAATAAAAACAATTTAATTGTGGTTGATGATAGTTGGAAAAAAAATAAATCAATAAAAATCAAAGTAGTAGAGGGTGGAGATGCTGGAATAATATTAAGAAAAAATCAAAATACTATTAATGAAAATCAAAGTACCCACATCAAAAATAATGACATTAATATATTTAATCCAACTATTAGTGGTAGTTTAGGTGATTTAAAGCCCTATCAAGGAGATCTTTCTTTAAATGATGGAACATTCATCAGTGCAGCAAAAATAAATAATAGTGAGGAACTCTTTAGATTTCAGAGTGGCGTATTAATTAGACCTGTTGCAATGGGTTAATGGCTGAGATAGAAATTCCATAATCCAGCACATACCTCCAAAATATCATTGTAATGACCAAAATTCTTAATCCTTAATCTGTTCGACAAAACCCGATACCGCTTTAAACCAGAAAGACTATGTTCTACAGCAATACGTTCTTTCGCTTTGAGCTTATTACTCGCTTTTTCTTCTTCACTCAAGTGACTTCCTTTGGGCTTTTTCTTCGGCAAATACAATTCTTTGCAAGGATAATCTTTTTCAAACCCTTGATAACCCAGATCTAGCCTCACTTTGAACTTTTTAAACCACTTGTGCTTTGGCGGAAACTCTTTCTTCAGCATCGTAAAATCATGGGTACAGCCCACCCAACAATAACTCATAAATCTAATTTTTTTGTTTTTACTTGATATGACGGTCGTTTTAACGGTGTCCCCAAGGGGAGCAACTGAGCTTTTTTTTACCACTGTAATTTTGCTTCTGATTGTCTTTGTTTTTAGGTCGCTCGATGTAGTGCTCTGTTCCGTCAATAATGAGGGTTTCATCTTGCTCAAAAAATGACTCAAACTCTTTTACTGTCTTAAACTCACGCTTTGGGGCATCGCCTGTCTCTTGAAAAACGGCTTTCAAAACCAGGATTCCCACCTCCTGATTCCTTTTCGCTGTAGCTCCATCCATGCCAGTGACAAGTCCCAAAACGTCATAAGTCAGCCCGGACTTTAGGCTGAAAAGCGTGAAAAACAGTAATTCCTCACAGTTTTTGATGCTGCTCTGCATCGGGCGGTGTTTGTCAACATAGTTGTCGCATGAATCATGCAATTGCATCTTTCAAAAC
>JADMKE010000040.1 GCA_018780035.1 Candidatus Sericytochromatia bacterium | reverse complement strand
GACCAGGGAGTTAAAGTTGCATGATTTGCTGTCTTGACACTGGGGAGCACTATAATTGACGCAGTTGATCGACCAGCGCCCAAATATCTGCTTGGGGGCTGGTTTCGAGATAATAGAACAAATTCAGGTTGGGGGTATCTGTGCCCAAAAGAGCTTCCCCTTTGGCTTCGTCTTGATCCAACTGTTCGGGAGAGAGCCCCACTGCGCGATGGATGGTGCTGATATTGCGCTGTTTCATCCAACTCTCAAGACTAATCAGGCTGATGCCGCTTAAATCCACCAATTGTTTTTGACCATTGGTCTGGGTCTGCAGCCGTACCTGCATCCCTTCGAGAAATTTAATCCCGATTCGTCCGGGTACATATTCCATCGATTGCCGCACAGCGGGGGTATCTTCAATCAGGCTGTGTACTGCGCCAGGGGTGTTCTCGGGCAGCTTAAACAGGTCAATGCCTACGCTGATTGCGCTGCCCGGTTGGCTGGCCAATTTAATTTCCAGCGTGTTTTGCCCTGCTTGCAGGTGTTCAAGTGGTAAAGAAAGAGTGCCGACCTGTTGATTAAAATCTTTGGGAGAGAGAAGTTCTTTTCCATTGAGTTTGACTGTCGCACTGCTGACCCGAGCTTTGCCAGAAGGACCATTGATCAGGGTGAAAATAAAACGCTGGTTGAGATCTGCGGCATCGAGTAAAAATGTTCTTTGTTCGATTGTGGGTTTGCCAGTCTTGCGTTCAAAGATCTGCGCTGGAAAAACCGCTGTTTTAACTGAGTCCGAAGCAGTTGTTTGTATTTTGAAACCAGATGCCTGTTTCTGAAGGCCTGTAGATGCTGGCTGGGTGGGTTGGGTTTGACAGGCTGAAAAGGTCAGCATACATAAGCTGGCAGCCAATTTATGAAGCGTTAGGTGTTTGTTTTTTTTTGTAGCCCATCATTTTTTCCTTCTATTTACGCTCAAATGCATAAATATTTTGTTAATAAATTTATTGTATATGACTGCAAAAACATAAACAAATTAAATTTTAGTAAATTATTTTATGTTAATCTATATATAATTTGTGAAGGGTTTTTAAAGAAATATAAAGTTTGTGAAGATTGTGAAGGCTGCCTTAAACAAAGCGGTCTGTAAAGCGGATCAACTTGCCCAGGGCACTCTGGGGCTTGGTTTGCATCTCATGAATCAGCCCCGGCCAGCCACTTTTTTGCAGTTTGGCGGCCATTTTGCGGTAGCCTTCGCCATAGATCGGATTGGGGTCTTGGGCCAGGCGCTGATGCAAGACCCCTGCCAGTGGGGTGCCATCGTTTTGGTAGACCAAGGCCGTGGCCAGATTGCAAAAGCCCTCGATCTCTCTTTCACCCCAGACGTCGTTGAGCTGTTTTTCGTTGAGCCAGACATGTAACAATTCATGGGCCAAGACGCCCATAAACTGCAGGCGGGGCAGGCCATAGAGAATAAAAATGCTGTGTTCTTGCAATTTGCCTTGGCCGAGCACTTCGCGTATCAAAGTTTTGGTAAAGCCGTGGCTATTGGCGTTGCGCCCGACACCCAGGCGCTTTTGCAGGGTGCGCTGATCGGCCAAACTGACGGCGATGTATTGGGGGATATAGTCAAAACCCACGGCCTGAAGCTGTTGCAGCACCCTTTGGCGGGCGTGTTCAATCTGGTCTGGGGTGGTGATTTCGGTCATTTGGCAGATACCGCAGACAATCCGGCCATCTCCGTATTGCACACCCCCTTGGGAGGTCTTTTCTGAGATCAGCCGGGCGCAGACATGGCATTGAAGGGTGGGCAGCCCGCCGTGGTGGGGATGCAATTTGTTCCCCCAGAGATCCTGCAGAAATTGCCCGACAATCGGCTGGGCACAGCCATCGCAGCGGGGGGCTTTGTGTTCGGCATAACAGGCCGTGTGGTAGACATGCCCTTCGGGATCGCGGGTATATTGACCCGTTAACTCACCCCCGCAGACCTCACACTGCTCTTGGTAATGGGCCTGATAACAGGCCTCGTGGAGTTTTTTTCCGTCCAGGGTCAGCCACGTGGCGCCGAGGGGTTCCTGGCAATGGGAACAATTGAGTTTAAAGCGCTGCTGGCTGCAATGGGGGTGGTAGAGTTTGTTGTCTTTGAGGCGGTATTCTTCGCCCAGGGCCCCTTGGCAAAAGCTGCAGCGAAAACAGGCGGGATGAAACAAAAGCGCTTCCGCGCGCACATATTGTTTGCCCAGCGGGGCCTGACAGCGATTGCAGCGTTTAACTGGGGGCACAGATCTTTCCTATCCGCATTTTGCCTGATCATAACAGAGTTTGCGGTTTTTTTGCCAGTTTTCTGGGCCAGAACTTTGACCAGAATGGATTTGAAGTAGGGGGGCTTGGGTATAATAAAAAGAGCACAGATTTTATTTTCTTTAAGGGATCAAACAAAGCGCATCTAAGCGGCGTTTTGGGGCAAAAAATGCGAGACATACAGACCATTCAGGCAGATATGAAGGCCAGCCGTGAGCAAAATTTGGCTTTGGCCAAAGAGTGCACCCTGGTGGCCCAGGGCTTTTTGCTTGAGGCCCAGCGCCAAGGCTTTGCCGATCCCAAGCAGCTTAAACAGGCCGCCCATTATTTTCTCAAGGCCCTCGAACGCCACCACCGCCACCTTGATGCCTATTTGGGGCTGGCCTTTCTCTCGGCCTTGCTCAACCAATACGACAAAGCCAAACAATTGCTTGAACAGGCCAAAGCGATCAATCCCGACGACAAGCGCATTGGGCCTTTGGAACATGAAGTGGCCCGTTTGATCGAAATTGGCGTCGACCCGCGTGCCGAAGCCCGGGCGATGATGGCGCGCTTAAAACAGAAGCGCGAAGCGGCCAAGGCCGAACGCGAAATGCCGCTTTCGAAGGTGGGCAGCCTGCGCTCGCACTACGAAGACGAAGACGCTTTGCTGGAGCGTTTAAAAAAACGCCGCGAGCAGAGCGATGTGGCGATCAGTGGGATTGAAAGTGTCAGATTGCTGTTTGATACTTCCGATCAAGCGGCTGATTGTGACGACGACCAAGATTATGAAGATGATGCTGACAATCTGGATGAAACAGGGGATTACGCGCTTCCTCTGCAACCTGAGGACTTGTCTGAATTTTCGGCCGAATTTGAAATGATAGATTTTGATGGAGAGGATGATTAACAGGATGCGGATTGAAGGCAGCCGACTGATAACAGATCAAAACAGCCTGGTTAAAAATGACCAAAACCAAGTAACGGGAGTCAAAACTCCCCAGGGCAAAGAAGTGGCGGTCACCGATGCCAGCAAATTGCCCGATCAAGTCGCCCAAGGCGATTTATTTGTCAAAGTCGGCAATCAGGTGGTGCAGCTCACCCTGAGTGAACCCGCCTCCCGCGCCGAATTGCTGGATGCGCTCTACCAGGCAATTGGCGAAGTGCCACCCGAAGAAATGCAACTCAAAGAGGGGCTGATCAACACCTACCTCAACGCTGCCAAGGGCCAGGGCAATGTGCCCACCGGCAGCGCTTTGGCCACCCGTGTGGCTGAACTTGAGCAGAAACTGGCTCCCCCCACCCCCCCGAAGAGTGGTCTGCCGAGCGGAGTTGAGACAGCCGAAGGGAGTGGGCACCCGCCCAAAACCGAAGAACATGCACCTCCCCCCCGAAATCCTTTGACCGAGGCCTTTACCAAATACCTGGCCGCGCACCATCCTGGTTTGCGGGTTGAAATGGCCCATATTGAACATGCCTTGCACGATATCCACACCGGCCTGCACGATCCCAAACAAGCCGGCAAGCTCGTGGAAGGGCTGGGGCAGTTGATTATCTCGATGGAACATTCAGGAGAACATTTTCCTCAGATCAAAGAGGCCCTTGAGCACAGCCTTCAGCCCATGCTTGCCAAAATGGACGGTAACCCCAAAACCAAGGCCCTCAAAAGCATTATTGAAAAAACCTTCTTTGATCCCAAAAGTGCGGCAGATTCCATGGGCCGGATCAAACATTTGGCGGTCTTGCTCAACGGCACTGCCGAACTCAAAGACATGCGTGCCGTGTTTGAGGTGCTCAATACCTATGGCGGTGAGATCAAAGCACTGCTGCCTGAAAATTCCCGTCAGGCGATCGAAAAACTCGAACTGCGTTTTGGGGCTGAATTGCCCAAGATCGTCAAAAGTCTCTTGCCAATGATGGAAAACGCCGACTTTTCCAAAGCGGTACTCAAATTTGTCTTTGCTTCGGACAATATTGGTCGCACAGCAGCAGTCATGAACTTTATGAACGCCGTTGGCAAAACGGTGCTCAAAGACAATCAGAGCTTTAATGCCGTGGCCAAATTCCTCAAGATGGACACCTACGAAGAGGCGGCCTGGGGCAAAGCCTTAAAATCTTCTGCTTCCCCCTCGGAGCGGGGTGCCGCCATGGTCGAATTGGCCAAAATCTACCAGATGAAAGCCGCCCAATTTGCGCTTGAAAGTGGCTCGCTGCAAATGTCTGAAGAGACGTTTGCGCGCATGGGCATTGCCAAACCGGCGGGCAAAACGGGTGAAGAAGCGGCTGCGCTGATGCAAAAGGACGCGCAAAAACTGATGGCTGCGATGGGTCTCAACGAGCCCGAAGCCTTCTTGGCGATGATGAAAAAATTTGATGGCGATGCGACCCAAGCCGGTCTGGATATTCCCAGTCGGATGGCCGCTGAGGTCGCAGATACCATGGGCAAAATGGGCGCTCAAACGTCCAAAGAAGCGATTGATCTGTTGGGGGCCCTGGGAGCCAAAAATGGCGATGAGGCCGTCAAGCTGCTTGAAGAACTGGGGCTCAAAGGCCAACCTGCAGGCGAGGCCCTGGCGCTCTTAAACCAATTTGCGCCCAAAAAAGCCGAAGAAATTTTGCACCTGATGCACGAGCTCAAAACCCCTGATCTCAAAGAGACCTTGGCGAAAATCAAAGGGCTGGGTGTGAGCAATGGCGAAGACGCGGCCAAAATTCTCAAGGCCCTGGGGGTTGAGAGTGTCGAAGACGCAAGCCAAGTGATGAAAAAATTGGGTGCATCTTCGCTCGAAGAAGCCGCAGAGCTGATGACCCAACTCGGGGCCAAAACCCCCGATGAAGCCGTGGCCTTGATCAAAAAACTGGCCCCCAATATGCCCAAAGCCCAATTGCTCAAAGCTTTGCAAGAACTCAATCTCGATGGCAAAGGCGCTTTGCGCCTGATGGAGAAAATGGGTGCCACTGATCTTGTGCAAGTTCACAGTCTGTTTAAGCAGGTGGGCGCCAAAACTGCTGATGAACTGCTTGAACAGTTTACCCGTTTGCAATCGATGGGTGAATTTAAGGGCCGTAACATACAAACGGCTCAGGAAGCGAGCCATTTCCTGTCCAGCAAAGGCATTAACAAACCCGAAGACCTCGCCAAGGCCTTGGGCGGTATCAGCGCTTCGGATGCCGTTTCGGTGATGAAACGCCTGGGTGCCAAAAATATCCTGGCCGCTGAAGAGGCCCTCAAAGCCTTGGAGCCCTTTGGGATTAAAAACGGCAACGATGCCGTCAAACTGATCGAGCAGCTCAAGGTTGGCAATGCCCGCGAAGCGGCAGAGATGATGGAAAAACTGGGGGCCTCCAACACCGAAGATGTGGGCGCGCTCTTGGCCAAGCTGGGCCTGACAGACAATCCCAAACCGGCTGAAGCCGCGCTTGAAATGCTGGGCAAACTCAAAGCCACAGGCATGAAAGCCGCTGATGTTGTCGCTGCCATGGACAAGCTCAAGCTCGCCTCACCCGAGCAGGCCGAAAAACTGGTCTCCAAACTGGGAGTGAGCAATCTGGGGGATGCTGCCAGTGCGATGCAGCGGCTGGGTTTTGGCAATGTTGAAACCGCGATTGAACAGATGGGCCGCTTGGGTGTGAAAAACGCTGACGAAGCCATCGCCCTGCTCAAAACCCTGGAGGTCACCTCGGTCTTTGATGCCCTCAAACAGGCTGAAACCCTCGGCGTGGGCACAGCCAAAGAGGTACCCGAAACCCTGGCCAAATTGGGCGTAAAATCTGTCGACGAGGCCAAAGCCCTGGCCAAGACCCTTAAACTCGATTCCGTGTCCACCATGCTCAAAGAGGCCGAAAAACTGGGGGTCAAAGCCAAAGAACTGCCCGAAATTCTCACCCGTCTTGGGCTTGAAAACGCCGATCAGGCCGTCAAGGCTCTGACCGATCTCAAGGCCCCCGATGTCAAAACCGCGATAGCCTTGATGGACAAGGCCCACGCCAAAAACGTCGGTGAGGCTTTGGGCATGATGACCGAACTCAAGGTCGGCAGTCTCTCAGAGGCTGCTGGGCTGGGCGGCAAATACGCAGGCACCGTCGGTGAGAGTATGCGTGCAATCGACGCCATGGGTGAGAAAGTCAGCCCCGAGACCCGCGAGGCCATGAAAGGCCTGTTGACCAAAATTGTGGCCGAACACCCGGATATGACTGCCAAAGAAGTCAGCGAGACCCTGGTGGCCCTGGAAAAACTCGGCCTGCAAAGTGCCGACAATGCCCTCTCCGTTCTCGCCCATATGCCTCCCGATGTGGCTGCCAAAATGCTCAAGACCAAACAGGGGCTCAACGTGCTTGTGCATGTGGCCGACAAGGTCGCGCCGTTCTTGCTCGAAAAAATGACCCGTGCCGGAGAATCCGCAGGCAAAGCACTCCTGACCCTGGCGCCGCGTCTGGCTTCGTCTGTGATGAAGGTGGTGCCCGCCATTGGCGCCTATCCCGCGGCCAAAGATGCCGTGCGTTTGAACACCATTGCCATGACCGGCAGTTTTACCGATGAGAAAGGGGTTACCACGGCTTACCCCAATCGCGAAGTGCGGGCCCTGGCACTGCTCGGCTCGACCACCAATGGGGCGGATGCGCTCTTGGCCATGGTCGAAGGCGCGGGCATTGGCAATGTGGCGCTGCCCCTGCAATTGGGCCTGGCAGCCGGTTCACTCACACTCGATCTGATGGTGGAGTATTACAAAGACCATCCCGAGGAAATGTCGCCCCAGTTCAAAGGGGCGATCAAAGCGGCCACAATGATGGCCAGTTTTGTCAATCCCCAGGCCGTGACCTTTGCCAAAGAGCAATACGGGGCCCAGGATTTTGGCGACCGCATGGGCCTGCTCTACGATGGGCTCAAAGAGGCGGGGCTGCAGGGTGATCACCTCACAAATGCGATCAAACTCGCCATTCATGCCACCAAAGACCCCGGTGATCTCGACAAAGCGATTGTGGCTTTGGGCAAAAAGAGCAAAGACATGGCGGTCAATGCCGCGACATGGGCTTTTGAGACGGGTAAAGCCAAGCTGAGCCAATTGGCTGGCTGGGTGGGTGAGACCAAGGCCTATGAGATGGCCGTAGATTTGGTCAAAAAAGGCAAAGCCGGGGCCGCAGACCTGATCTCAGCCTTTGGCAAGACCAAAGCGGTGAGTATGATGACCGATCTGGTCAAGTCAGGGGCCGTAAAAATGGCCGATCTGGCCAAAGGCTTTGAAAAACTGGCAGCTGATGAAATCGTGCTCTTTACCGAGTGTATGATTGATCTGGGCAAAAATCTGGGCAAAGGCCTGGCCGAAGTCGGCAAAGATATGGCAGATATGGCGCTCAAGCTCGGAGACAAAGCCCTTCAGAGCAAAATGATGCAAGGCATTTTGAGCTTTGCCAAAAACAACGCGGTCTATTATGGCGAAATGGCCAAATACGCCATCAAAAGCTTTGTCGAAAGTGGCATTGATGTGGCGGATACAATTGTGGACTTTGCCGCCAAAGGCGGCGCTGCAGCCGCTGACTTGGTCAATCGGGGGCTGACTGCCATTGACCAATCCAAACTGGGTGAGATCGGCAAAAAAGCCTACCAGACGATCAAAGCCGGGATTGAGGGCTTTCTCAATCCGGTGCTCAAAAATGCCGATGAAGTTGCCGAACTGGCCAAAAAACTGGGCCTGAGTCCCGATGCCGCAGCCGGTCTGCGCAAGGTGATCGGCCATCTTGACCCCGAAGATGTCGGCCCGGCCCTCAAAGCCCTCGAAAAAGTCGGGGCTGAACATATCGACGACGTATTGCGTGTGATGTCGTATCTGCCTGCGGGTGTGGTCTCCAAAGCGTTTAAATTGGCACCTGGCATCATGACCGACTTCTCAACCATGCTGGTGAAAGCGGTCAGCAGCAAACTCGGCAAAGCGGCGCTAAAGTCCCCCGAATTGTTGGCCAAAATGGCGGGCAAAATTGGGGCTGGTCTGGGCAAGGCCATTCCCCTGCTGGGGGTGGCTGTCTCGGCTTATGATACAGGTCGCTGTGCCTCAATTTTTATGACAGGCAAAGGCTTTGACCTGTTTACGCTCGAAACCAAAGATTATAAAAATGCCCATGCCCGTGGTATTGCCTCGATGTTGACCTTGATCAATGGGGCCGATACGGTTTTGGGCATTGCCGATTTGATTCCGGGGGTCAACGCGGGCTCGGTAGCGGCTGGGGTGGGGCTGGCCGTGACCAGCACTGTGCTGGATATTACCATGGACTATATCGAAGACAATCCGGGGGCGATTTACGAAGAGCCTTTGGCCTCGTTCCGCTCGACCATTGAAGTGGGCTCTTTGGCCGCTGCTGCCGTACAAGGGCCGGTGGCGCTTTATACCATGATGAAACTCTATGGTGCCAATGCGGATCAGGTGGGCAAAGCCCTGGCCCAAGCGCTGATCAAGAGTAAAAAATCTCTGGATGTGGGCAAGACCATGGATGAACTTCACAAAATGATCGCCAGAGATTCGGGCGGGTTCTTTGGGGATGACATGGTGCGGGCGATGTTTAAAGAGCTGAAAGCCCAAGGCACGACCTTTAAAGAAGTGGCGGGCTCAGTGGGCGCACAGTCGATTGACTTGCTTATGGGCAACCTCAAAGGGGGCTGGACCACCGACGAAGAATTTGATTACCTCGACCAAATTGCTGAGGTCGCTCCCAATTCCAGCCGGGTTAAAATGCTGGACCGGATCTTGGGCGACTTTATTGTGGGCAACCGCTCAGAGCAATTGATCACCAAGCTTTTACCCAAAGACTCTGCAGAATTAAACAAAGTCTTGCGCCAGCTCAGCAATGAGAAATTGGCCCATTTGGGCTCGCTGCTCAGTGATAACCAAACCCGCCTCAATGATATCTTCAGGCGGATTGCCGACACCGACTCTGAAGACAAATTCAGGGCCTTTACCAAAAATCTCTCGGTCGATCAGCTCGATAAAGCGGCCTCGGCCATGATTTCCGCCGGGGGCCGACTCAGTGACAATGAGCGCTTTATGCTTTTTGAACGGGCGGTGGCCAAAGGCAATTTTGAGCTGATGGACAAAATGCTCAACGGCACAGGCGGCATGGGCCGCGTGACCGACAAAGCCACCCAGCAAAAGATGATCGGTCTGCTTTCCAAAGACATCAATAATTTTATGAGTCTCTTGGGTGGATCCGCCAATACCAAAGCTGGAAAGATCTCCTCTTGGGTGCTGGCATATGGTTCTCAGAGCCAGATTGATCAGGTCTTCCAGAACGTGAACAACACGTATAAGTCTTGGTTTGGCAATGGCGGAGAAATTGTCAAACGGGCCATCGATTTTGCCCGCAGCAATGGCATGCAGCCCTCGGAGCTGAGTGGCAAACTCTCTTTGCCCACGCTTAAGGCGATGGTGGGCAATCTCAACGGCACCTGGACCAAGATGTTTGGCGATTACAAGAGCAATATGGAGTATGTCGGTTATTTGGCGCAGATGACGGACGTCAATGGCAAAGCGGAGATTGTCAAAAACCTGATGGATGGTTGGACACCGGGTGAAGCTGAGGCCCTGATCGAGAAGATCTATGCTGAGACCACCGATCCCAAACAGTTCACCCAGTTGATCGACAAAGTTGGTCCTGAGCGCATTGCCAGTGAATTGGGTGATGACAGCCTCTCGTATGCCGACCGCGTGCGTGTGGGCAGGATTATGGCCTTTGTTGTCGAGCGTTATCAAGGTGCGCACAGCAGCACTGGGCGCGCAGGCAAAGACGTGCTCAAAGCGATCATGGGTACCTGGAGCAATATGAGCATTATGACTGACGATTTTATCGAACACATGGTGACTCAGCTCGAAAAAGACGGTAAATTGGGCCAATTGCGCAGTGTGGGCCGTGAGACCATTGATCTGATGATCGATTGGGCCAATGATGCCTTTAGAGATGGCAATGTCATGAGCTTGGATGCCTCCACCGAGGCCGCTTTGACCAAATTGCGGGCCCAGCGTTAAAACAGGCCAAACAGGGAGAAAGCCGCAAGGCTTTTTCCCTTTAAGGGCGTTTTTTTAAGGGTGATTTAACGTGCCTAGAGCAAGTCTTTTAAATCGGAGACCAGTTCGCGCTGGGGCAGGTTAAAGTGTTCGAGCCACTTGCCCCAATCCCCTTGATTGAGATTGGCGTGAAAGGCGGCAAGCGTGGAGTGAGAAAAGTGTTTGAGTTTATCCGGAAAGGTTTCCCCATAGCCTTCTGTGCCTGTCTGGTAATAGTCCACGGCTTTGAGAAAGGTGATGAGGTCTTTGTCGCTCATCTTGCCAGCGATCTCCCCCACAGCTTTGTCGAGTTCGGCTGTATAACGGGGAGCGGCTTTGATTTGCTCGGACAGGCCTTTTAAGGCCTCTACACCCCGTCCCGTGACCAGGAGCTTACGCACAAAAGCGGCTTTTTCAGAGGCATTGTTCAGACCCGTTGCGCCTTTGGCTTCTAAAGCAGCAATCACAGCTTTGTGTTGGCCCCGTGGGCGGGCATCTTGGAAATTGGCAACCAATCCCGCAACTTCTGCGGCTTTGAGATGGGAGAGTTTGTTGAAATCAAAGGGAAAGACTCCCGCTTCTTTGATAAAACCCTCTTGGCGCAGATAGGCCAAACTGGCATCTGGGCCCGCTTGTTTGAGCAAATTGGCAAATTCAGCCCGTTCAGACGGAGCGGTTGCATGGGCGTATTGGCGCAAAAGTGCAGCCGCCTCTTCGCTTTTGCCAGCCTGTTTCAAGGCCCCAAAACGGGCTTCAGGCGTGGCTTGTGAGCGGTCTGTTGTCGGAAAAGTCAGAGAGCTTGCACTGGAGCCCGCAGGCAAATGGCGAAGCTGTACTTGTTCTTGATGGGGACTTGGCGCTGGGGTAGAAGGCGGAGCGGGCATTGGCGGGGGTGGGGCAGGGGGCCGCACACGGCTAGTTGCAGGTGCCGCCATTGGTTGAGTCTGTTTAATGCCATCTAACATCCGTTTATACGCCCATGACAGATTGATTTTTATACTTCACTTCCCTTATTATACCCTGCAATGGGTTTAAGCTTGCTATCGCTTGTGTTTTTGACCCCGTTTGAGAAAGTGAAGATGAAACATGGATTGTTTGCCCGCTTCGAATGAATGGTCCGCCCGCACCCGTTGGGAGTTTGTCAAAGAACACCTCAGTGCTGTGCGCTGGCATTTGGAGGCTTTGGAAAAGGCGCAGCAAAAAGGGGCCGCTGAGCTGAGTGCTGAGCGGATCCATTTGCAAGAACTCTGCCAACGGGGGGTGGAAGCCCACGCCCTGTTGGAAAGTCTGGCGCTTTTGCCTGCGGACGCGTTGGACCGTTTGGCAGAAGACTGACTCTATTTTTTGAGGCCAAACATGCGCAGCAGTTTGTCGAAGAAGCCCTCTTTTTTGGCCGGACGCGGTGTTGGCTTCGGTTCTGCCTTGGTTTCTACTTTGGGTTCGGGTTGTGCTTCTCGGGTTGTTTCTGCAACAAACGAAGGCAGTGAGACCAAATCCGGTTTGCTGGCGACCACAGGTTCGGGCTCGGGCGCATAGACAGGTTCAGGCTCGGGCACATAAACCGGTTCGGGTTCTGGCGCGTAGACAGGCTCGGGCTCGGGCACATAAACCGGTTCGGGTTCTGGCGCGTAGACAGGCTCGGGCTCGGGCACATAAACCGGTTCGGGTTCTGGCGCATAGACAGGCTCGGGCGTTGCCACCGGCACCTCTGGTGTGACTGGAGCTGCCGCATCTTGTTTTGCGAGTTCTAAGGCGGTTCCACAGGCGTGGCACTCTGTCACCAGGACAGACTTAATTTCTGCGTTACAGGCTGGGCAACTGTAGGTTTTATCCCCTTTGAGATCCACCGCGGACCACACTTGTGTGGGCTGGGCATTGAGATCCCCACCGCACATCATACAGACGGGCATGACTTCAAAGCCAGGAGGTACGGGGTTATTACAATGGGGACACACTTTTTCTGCCATGAAATATCTACCTTTAGAATTGCAATATCCGTGAATTGTATCACTTTTCAGATCCATGCAAAATAACATGGGTTAAAATGCCTATAAACAAATTGTCTTTGGAGAAAAACAATGACTGACAAGCGAATTGCTGTGGTAACCGGTGGCAACCGGGGGATTGGATTTGAAATTTGCCGACAATTGGCCCGTCGGGAAGATTTACACGTGGTTCTCACCAGTCGGGATATTGCCAAAGGTCAAGCTGCTGTGCAGAAATTGGCGAGTGAAGGCTTGGAAGTCAGCACCTTTCAATTGGAAGCCACCTCAGCAGCAGATATTTCTGCCTTGGCCCAATGGTTGGAACAGACCTATGGTCGGGTTGATATATTGGTCAATAACGCGGGTGTGCTGCTCGATCAGCAACGCGGTCAGGGCAGTGTCTTTGCCGCAGAGATCGACACCCTCAAAGAGACCATGGACAACAATGTCTACGGCCCGCTGCAGCTCTGCCAGGCTCTTGTGCCGCTGATGAAAAAAAATGGCTATGGCCGGATTGTGAATGTCTCCAGTGGCATGGGCCAGCTCGGGGATATGGGTGGCGGTTATACGGCCTATCGCTTTTCCAAGGTCTCGCTCAATGCCTTGACCCGGATTTTGGCCGCAGAGTTACACGACAGCCTGATTCTTGTCAACAGCATGTGCCCCGGCTGGGTGAAGACAGATATGGGGGGCCCCAGCGCCAATCGCACCGTCGAACAGGGCGCAGACACCGCTGTCTGGTTGGCCACCTTGCCCAATGAGGGCCCGAGCGGGATGTTTTTCAGGGACCGCAGTCCCATTTCTTGGTAGCTCGCTGAGCGAAGTCGAAGCTAGCTTTGTTTGAGAACTAAATCCTGTTAGCTTCGCCTTCGGCTGTCTTGCCCCGTAGGGCTCGTTTCTCGCCGACGGTTCAAGCTCCTTCGGCTGCGCGTATCAAGCTGTCCTCAGCCCTAAGGCTCATACTTCGCCAAGGCCTGAGGCAAGCGCCATCTATGCAGCAATGCTGTCTTTGGCTGTAAAGGCTCCTAGCAATGCTGTCCTTGGCTGTAAAACTCGTTCCTCGTCAACAGCCAAGGCTTGTCGCCAACAGCCAAAGCTCGCCTCCGGCTCTGCTAGAAGCGCTTAGTACAATCCTTGCTTCAATTGCTCGCGCACGACTTCTGAGCGTGTCAGCACGTCGATAAAGACGGGTTCGCCGCCCAGGCGGTAATTGAGCAAAAATTTGCGCACGTCTTCAAAGCTTTTGCCGTTGCGGCGCAATTCGTTCTCTTCGAGATAAATTTGAGAGGCGGTCAGATCCTGCACCAGTGGAATACCGTTGTCGAGTTTGTCGAGAGCTTGATTGAGTGCCGCTTTGAGCGGGTTGGCTGAGATGCGGTGGCCCCCTGAGAGTTCAACCAAAGGTGCCCCACCGTGGTCGGCCGTTAAAATGACCACCCCTTGGTCTTTTCCGACCTTTTTCTCAAAGGCCTCAATCACCCGTTGGGCCTGTCTGTCTTGCTCGGCGAAGACCTGCCCACATTCAACGGTTTCCATGCCGAAGGCGTGGCCACAGGCGTCACTGGATTTGAGTGTCAGGTAGAGCAAGTCAGCGATTTCATCCTGGCCAACAGGCTCGTTTTCTATCATTTTGATAAACAAATCCGCGTCATACTTGGCCTGGGCGGGGGTGTTGTTGATATGCTCAAAATTATCCACCTTGTGCTCCAGCCACTGGCCTTTGCTGTCTACCTGGGTGTTTAAATAGGGTTGGATGCTGTGGCTTTTGAGGTATTCAGGCAGGCTGAAATAGCTCTCGTGGGTTTTGGGCAGACCGGTTTGGCTGTTGTAATAGAGGGCCAGATCTTTGTCTCCGCCGGCATAGAGCGCGCCATGGCCCGCCATGCCAAAGGAGGCCCGATCGGCATAGGCATAACTCAGAATCAGGGCTTTGTTGCCCGTCTGTAAATCCCAGGTATCTGACAAACTGGGGCTGTTGATAAAAATCGGTGAGCGGTCGGGCCCGAGCAAACTGCTGCGTTTGCCCAGCGAGGCCAAAAAGAAGCTGTTTGAGACAATTCCATGTTGGTAAGGATAGGCCCCTGTGCCAATGGCGATATGGCCGACACTGGTTTCGGTGTCGAGGTGTCTGATCTGGGTCTGGGTATAGAGGGTGCCCGCTTTCATCAGGCGGTCGATATTCGGGTGGGCCTGGGGATGAGCGCGGTAATATTGCCAGCCGCCTTGATCAAAGACCAGGGTCAAAATCGCTTTTGGTTTGGTCTTGACGGGTTTGAGTGCAGCACTTAAGACCTTGCCATGAAACGAATCTTCTGGGGGCACTGCGCCAATCAAATGGGCTTGGGTGGGCACAATATCCTGTTGGGTGGTGGGAGTGTCGACTGTTTTTCCTGCATAAATAAACCCCGGCCCGTACAAGAGCAGGGGAATATGGGTGTCGTACTCCCAGATCGAACCATGGCTGCTGCCCCCGTGTTTGATCCGCTCTTGTTTATTCCCTTTTTGCATATGGCTAAAGCCATCGTGGGAATAATCCCCGGTATCAAAGGTAATAAAACTGAATTTGCGCGGCAAAAAGAACAGATCTCCACTGCGCCCAGGCAAATACGAAAACGCTGTCGCCGTGCGAAAACGCGCGCGCGCGGTGGCTTCTTCGCTGGCAGAAGGAGGCGTCCCGGCACTCAAAAACAGAGACAGGCTGAGCAGCGCAATTGACGCCGTCAGCCTGAAGAATGTCTGCATAGCAGGGCTTGAATTAGCTGCCAGCGTTGAGCTTGGCTTTGAGCGCTGCCAGGTCGTCATCGACCCCTGAATTGGCGCTCAATTTGGCAAATTCGTCTTCAATGCCAGCACCGGGCTCAAGCATGTTGAGGTCACCATAAGCAGAAGCCAGTGCTTCTTGTTCCATGACTTTGTCTTCCAAACGAGAGAAGGCAGACAAGGAACGGCTTTCGCCAATTTTTCCCATGGTCTTGGAGATTTGTTGCTGGGCCTTGGCTTGGCGGCTGCGGGCAATCAGCAGATCTTTTTTGATTCGGGCCTCGTTCATTTTGCTCTCAAGCTGGGTCAACTGACCTTTGAGCATTTCCACGTTTTTGTTCTGGGTTTCCCACTGGGACTGAAAGCCCACAGAGGTCTGCTGATAGGTATTGCGGCGCTGAAGGGCTTCGCGGGCCAGATCTTCGCGGCCGCTTTTGAGTGCCAGGGTGGCTTTTTCTTCCCAACCCAGAGCCTGTTTTTCGTTTTGGGAGTATTGTTGATGCAGGCGTTTTTCGGTCTGAATGGCCAGTGCCACTTCTTTGCGCACTTCGATCAGATCTTTTTCCATATCGATCATCAGCTGTTTGAGCATTTTTTCGGGGTCTTCAGCTTTGTCGATCAGGTCGTTGATATTCGCTCTCAGGACAGTGGAAATACGATCAAGGATACCCATGGAACAGTCACTCCTTACTATGTGCAGATCAAATTTGAAGTCAAATCTGAAAATTTAGGTCTAAAATTTTTTAAGCATTTTTTTAAGCATTTGGCCTGAAGGGCATTATATCACAAAACAAATACTGAACCAGCAGCCTTTAATCAGCTTTTTTTTGGCGCAATCCCCAGGCCCAGAGCGCAGAACCTGCCAAAGCAGGCAAGACCACAAATGCCTGTAAACTGGCTGCGATCAGATTGTTTTTCAGATCGCCGGTATACGCCAAACCGCTGACCTGCCAAAAGGCCTTGAGCAGGGTGAAGCCCCAATTGGCCCAGACACTCAGACCTATCAAACGGGTGAGCAAGAGCACGGTTTTGTCTTGGTAGCTTAACATTGGCAATGTCCAGGCCAGTCCGAGCAGCCAAAAACAGCCCATTAGGCCGTTTAAATGGGCGGCCAAGAGGGCATGGGGATTGGCTGGAAGTTGGTTGGTCATGGCTGCTGCCACCAAGAGGCCTGTGGCCAGCCCAGCCACCATCAGCCAGGCGGCGGAGGCTGCCAGGAATTGTTGCTGAGGAGGTATGCTGTCTGATTGCATCTCAAGAGCCCTTTTTACCTGTGATTTGTGCAAAATTCAGTTTGAATTATAACGGATTTTTGAATTTGAGCAATTTTTATGGCTCCTGCTGATTCTGTAGCATTCTCTAAACAGACTGGAATTCCCGACTCCCCTCGCTTTCTGTTACCATAACTGTTAATGCAGCATTAATTAGCGGGGGCTTTTCCCCTGCTCTCTAGGGAGAACAAAACATGAAAGTATTTATCGGAAATTTAACCGAAACCGTCACAGAAGAAGAACTCACCCAGGCCGCAGCCGCATATGGCACGGTTTCCAGTGCCAGTCTGGCATTGGATGATGAAGGGGTTTCAAAGGGCTTTGGCTTTGTCGAAATGGCCTCTGCTGCCGAAGGCCAGGCGTTGATTGCGGGTCTGCATGGCAAAGATTTTAAAGGGCAAGCCCTCAAAGTCAACGAAGCCCGCCCCGACAAAAAACAGACCCGGAATGTCAGCCGCAGTCCGGGGGTGGGTTTTGGCAGTCGCCCTGTTGCGGGTTCACAAAAGGCCAAAGGCAGTGGTAGCAAAGGCGGCTTTAATATTGGCACCACCGGACGCAATAAAGTTTAAACTTGTCTCTGTTGCTGCCGTGATTTAAGGGCGGCGGGTCAGGGCTTTGTCGAGGTTGATCCGCCCGTGCCCATAAAAATGGTCGTAGCCTTTTTCGCCGAGATCGTCTGTGCCCCATTCCAATTGGGCGCGGACGTCTTTGCCTTTTAAATGGGGAAACTCGGAGCGAATCAGGGCCACCACCCCTGCCACAGCCGGTGTTGCCATTGAGGTACCCGAAATGCTGCCATAGTCTTTTAGGCCATCGGCCCCATAAGTGGGGAAGGTTGAGAGAATATCTGAGCCGGGGGCCGTGACTGAAATCCAGGTGCCATAATTGGAGAAATAAGAGCGTTTGTCACGGGCATCGGTTGAGCCCACCGCAATCACCCCGGTTTGGGCTGCTGGGTAAATTTTGCTTTTATTGCCATCGTTGCCCATCGCCGCTACCAGCGTAATTTCTTTGTTGAGGGCGTATTTCACCGCGTCTTCTTTGGCCTGGGAAAAACTCGAAGAGCCCAAACTCATGCTGATCACCTGGGCCCCGTGATCGGCGGCCCAGAGAATGCCTTCGGCCACATCGGCCGAAGAGCCGCTGCCATTGTCGTCGAGCACGCGAATCGGCATAATGCCAACATTTGGTGCAAAACCGGCTACCCCGACTTCGTTGTCGGTCACCGCAGCGGCAATGCCCGCACAGTGGGTGCCGTGGCCGTGGCCATCAATGGCCTGATCGTCTTTGTCGACAAAGTCAAAACCCGGCACGATTTTACTCGCCAAGTCAGGGTGTTTGAGATCTACCCCTGTGTCGATAATCGCGATCACGACTTTTTCACTGCCTTTGCTTTTGCGCCAGCCCAATTCAGAGCTGCTGACTTTGTGGGCATATTGCTGGCGGAACATCGGATCATTGGGGAAAATTCCCAAATTGGCCTGAGGGGGGGCTGCTTGCGTTTGGGGCTGAATTTTGGGCATATTCACGACAAAATTGGGCTCAGCATAGGCGATCTGGGGCTGGTTGCGCAGGGCCATTAAAGCCGCTTCGGTAGAAATACCCGCTTGAACCTGAGCCAATTCCAAACCCAATTCGGGATTGCCCAAGCTGCGCAGCCGTGTCAGTTTGATCTGTTGCAAGGCCAGATCGCGGCTCTGGGGGGCCACACCGGGTTTGTAGCGCAGGACGATCTGGCCGGGCACCGTGGCCAGTTGGGGATTCTGAATGCTGACCGAAACGCGGTTGAACTGGGCCTTTGCAGCGATGCGGGCGGCGGCTTGTTTTACACTGGCAGAGGGTTGTCCCGCCAAAAACGCTGGGGCTTGGCAGGCGCTTAGCAGCAAAGCCGAAACCACAGTTGAAGCAAGGCCAGAAACAAAGGCAGGGGCAAAAAGCGGGCGAGACATGGGCAGATTCTCCAGACAAAAATCAAGGTGGCATTCAAGACTGTCATTATATCTTTTGCTCAGAAGCAGGGAAAGGGGGGATTTAAAAGAAGACCCTCCCTTTTATCTGCTATTCGGGTAAATCCAGACAAAACCCCTGATTCTGCCAATAGCTGGGCAGGGGCTCGCAGAGGGTGATGGGAAGACCCGAAACCGGATGCTGAAAGTGCAATTGCCAGGCATGCAGAGCCAAAAACGGCCCTGCTTGACCATAGACGGCATCTCCCCAGACCGGGTGACCCAAGCTGGCGAGATGCACGCGAATCTGATGGGTGCGCCCCGTTTCGAGCTTTAAACGCAGCAAACTGCCCTGGGGAGTGCTTTGCAGCACCTGGTAATGGGTCAGCGCTACTTTGCCCTGGGGATCGACCTGCATTTTCTGAGGCTCGGCAGGATTGCGGGCCAAAGGCTGGTTGATGCTTCCGCTGTTGCCTTTGAATCTGCCCACGACCCAGGCCAAGTACTGACGCTCGATTTCCCGCTTGTGTGAGGCAGCAAGCAAAGCCTGATGGGCTTTGTCCGTTTTGGCGAAGATCAAGAGTCCTGTGGTGTCGCGATCCAGGCGGTGCACAATCCCTGGCCCAGCGATTCCGCCCACACCGGGCCAGTCTTGAATGGCAGAGAGCAGGGCATTGACACAACTGCCCTGCCACCAACCGGGACCCGGATGGCTGGCCATGCCCATGGGTTTTGCCACCACCACCAGATCGGCATCCTGGTAGCGAATGGGCAGGGGCAAAACTTGGGGCTGCGCGGCATGGGGGATGGGCGGCGGCGGAAAAACCACAATTTTTTGCCCAGGCTGAATCCAGCGGCTGGCTTTGCCGGGCTGCCCATCGACAGACACATGCCCCGCTTGGATCCATTTGCGCAGTTTAAGATAATCCAGACTCAATTTCTGGGCCAAAAACTGTTCAAGGGGTTGTTGGGCTTCTTCTGGAGCCACTTGCCACTGCTGTGAAGCGGTCACGCGGTTAGAGTCCATGCTTGCTGAAGCGCTTTCAAGGCCGCTTGAAATTCTGAAAACTGTAATGCTTCGGCCACTTTGCCGTGAATCATGGGCGAGTCTCGCTGAGGATCATGAGTTGATTGTACTGCAAAAGCCCAAACACGCGCAGATAATCTGCTGCTTGTCTAGGTCTATTAAACTTCATTTAAAAAAAATATAAACTTATCTTGACAAAACCTCCGGGATTTTGTAATATGAATATTACGAACTTCGAGCAATCGAAAAAAACGTCACACACGGACCGGGTGCAATCCCCGGCCCAAAGCCCAGGAGGGGTGGCAGTCAAGTCTGGCAACAGCTGACAAAGGCCGACTCCACCGGAGAGATAAAACCTGTGAGCCGTCAAAACGGAAAACAGGGAGTCTGGCAGAAGTGCCGGAGCCGCTCTGGTGGGAGGAGAAATCCCTGGAGGGTCAACACCCAGGAGGGTAAAGGTCGGATCGAGGTATTCGACACACGAAGCGCGTGGCAGAAACCGCTGCAGTCGTAAACAAACGGCAAGAGTGGCAGGCGCCGGTAACGGTGGCCGATACGCACAGAGTGAAAAACCCTGAAGGCGGGAAGTGCATGAGGGACACGGGCCTTGGCAACAAGGCAACGGACTCTGAACAGGTGTAACGCCCAGAAGTCGCGAAAAACGGCAGGTGGGCCCATGTTTTTGAGAAGCCGAAAGGTTTGTTTTAAGCAGAGTTGTTCAGAGGGGAATTCCCTGAAGTACCCAGGAAAAGCCTGGAGAGGAGTTGGGTTACGGCCCAATAGCTCGGTATTTGGTCGGCGTCAGGAGCGCGGGTCTTCGGACTTAACGCTGGAGATGTCGGAGCCCCTGAAACGGGGAGCCTCGCAAATACCCGGTGAAAACCTCAGGAGGCCGCAGGACGCGTAATTTTGAGTCGCTTGGGGTTCGTGCCTTTTTAAGGGCCGAACCCCTCTCTTTTTACGGGGGATTTTTTTATTTTTTGGGGGTTTTATGCCTCAACGCCATCTCTCTGGTCTGCCCGTCTGGTGGCCTGCGCTTCAACCCCAACGTATTTTAATTGTCGGCCCCTCCGGCAGTGGCAAGACCACTTTGGCACGTCAATTGGGCCAAATCCAGGATCTTCCCTCTGTCGATCTCGATGATTTGCATTGGTTGCCCAACTGGCAGACCCGCCCCCACACGGAATTGCGCGCCGCTGTGGCTGCTGTGGTGGCGCAAGAGGCCTGGGTGATCTCTGGCAATTACAATATGCTGCAAGATTTGACTTGGTCCCGCGCTCAATTGGTGATCTGGTTGGATCTGTCTCTGCCCCTGACTTTGGGGCGGGTCATTTGGCGTTGTCTGACCCGCTCGCTTTTAAAAGAGCCCTGTTGCAATGGCAATTATGAGTCTTTGCGTATGACGTTTTTGAGCAAAGACTCGCTGCTGCTCTGGGTTCTGCAGAGCCATGCCAAAATCCGGCAACGCTATGCTGAACGGGTCGAAGCTGAGAGTGGGCCGCCTGTTTTGCGATTCGGTGAACCTGCTGCCGTCAGGGGGTTTCTGAGGCAAATTCACAGGCTTGCACGTTGAATTGTGAGTTAAAATCAGTTTTTTCGGCGGTACAAAATAAGGTTGAGAGGTAAAAAATGGACACGTCGAATTCAAGGATGGGTGCCAACCAGCTTGCTGATCAAATCGCCAAACTTCAAGACTCATCCGGTTGTTGGAATGTTCTTGAGCCTTCAGACAGAAACTATCCCCAATTCAATTATTATGTACCAAATTACAAATCAACTCTTTGGACGCTTGTTCTGCTTGCAGATTCGCTCGTCGATCCTGACGATGAGCGTTTCAAGAAACCACTCCAGATTATCTCTGCGCATTTCTACGACAAAGAACACGGCATATTTTCAATTGGAAAAAGCCATTTTCCAATTCCGTGTCTCAATGGCAATATGGTCTATCTGCTTTCCTACTTCAAATCTAAAGAACGAGACAAATTGGAAAGTGTCGTCAGGTTTTTTGAGAAGTATCAGAGATTTGATGATGGCGACTTTAAAACACCCACCCGATTCCCCTATTTTTCAAACAAAAGCTGCTACGGAAGTCATTCATGCTACTGGGGAATCGTTAAGCTTCTGAAGGGGCTTGTTCATATTCCTGTAGAAGAACGAGACAGGAGTTCAAACGAACTTATCAAAAAATGCATCGACTTCATTCTGCTGCACGAAGTCTGTTTTAGTTCAAGAACATCTACTGACTACCTGCACAAAAGAATTCAATTCCTGACATTCCCGAACATGTATCATTCAGACTTTCTGGAGGTTCTTTGGATCCTTATGAAGGCGGAGGTTAGACATATCAAGATGGAAAGGGCAATTGAATTATTAAAGTCAAAAATGAACAAAGATGGTAACTGGTCCATCGAAAAAAAGGTGGGTGATCTCATCGTCCCCTTTGGAAGATGGGGCTATGATAGTCAAGCTATCACGGCCCGAGCCCGTGAAGTTCTTCGGTTTTATGAAGATGTGAAAATCTAACCGCTGATTCAACCTGACAGCGCCTTTGGGCTGAAGGCCGCTGTGCGTTTGATTTAAAAAACGGCGCAGATCGTGTTTCTCAGTGGCTCAATTTGAGTGTGCTCAAAAGCTAAAACATCCAGCTGAAATAGAGCTGTGCCACTGGGCCGTTGATACTCAGACCGGGCAAATCCACATTGGTAGGGCCCTTGTCTGAAGAGGTGGTCCATTTGCTGGGCAAATAGACCCGCCAACCGCCTTGTAAGCCAATTAAGGCATCGGGTGTAAGCTGGTAAGCCAGACCTGCCAATAAAGTTCCCCCCAGAGACAGGGTATAGGGGATATCGTTATTGACCTTGGCATTAAACAAAAAACCACTCAAAAGGCCCCCTTGGGCCCCCAATTCAAAGATAAATTGACGCCAATACCAGCGCTTGAGAAGTCCAAATTCTGTAAAAATGGGCAAGGCAAACGCCTCTTTCGAAACCTGATTCAAGCGCTCAGGCGTCAGGGAACTGGTGCTCAATGGCATCCCCAGGGTACCTGTGTAATGGGCATAGAGTTCTGAAATACCAGTTACTTTGGCGGCATTGTAACTCAGGCGCATTCCGCCTTGGGCCACCCAATTATTGGGTGGCTCGTTTTCAAAGCCCAAGGCCGTGGTTCCGCCCAGGAATTCAAGCTGTATGCCCAATTGCGGGTATTCCAATAATTGATCCCCCATTTCAGGTTCTCGCAGAACTTGAATCGGCTGCAGTTCCAAGTTTTGTTCCTGAACTTTGCGCACACGGGCAAAACCAATCGGCACAGCTTTTTCATTGCCATTGACCTGCTGATACTCAATCAGACGATAGCTGTGGTCCAGGCCCACGCCCAAACGCAGTGCTGACTCACTGACGGGCAAAGTCACGAACAGGGTCTCGTTATTGATCGCCTCAATATGTGCTTTGAGCCCAAAAGCTGCTTGCTGTTTGATGGTTTTAAACAAGGAGACAAACGCATTTTTATCTAAGTGCTTCTGAGCGACGGGCAGCATCCGTACCTCAGGCTTGGCTGCCAGTTCCTGCTGGTAAGCTGGCATGGCTTTTAAGGCCTCCAGAATCAAGGGCTGAACCACAGGATTTGCTGGCGATAACACTCCCGCTGTGGCTTTTGAAAGGCTGCTGACAATGCTGCTGATGTCATTGACTTCGAGTGGGTCAGCCAGCTCCCATTCCGCCGCCAATGTGGTGTATAAACGGGCTTGGCCCTGGGTGAGTTGATAGACCTGCAATTCCAATTTTAATCTGGACGCGAGATCAACGTACCAAACATGGCGATCTTCATGCAGGTTTTTCAGTTCGAGTTCACCAAAATGCCATTGGGGCACCATGATAAAAGCAGAGTCGATAATTCGGCGGGTCTGTTCCCAGGAAACCACTTTGTCGCCAAAGCGCAAGCTGGGCAATTCTTTTTGAGCGGCAATTTCACCGGCGTGCTCTTGCTGATATTGATACAGGGTTTGTGCAAATCCCTGTAAGTCGATATTGGCCATGGGAATGGCTTGATAGGCAAAGCGTGGCAGACCTGATTGCATGGCCTGATTGAGAATCAGATCCAGGCTGGATTGATCTGTCGCAAAAAAACTGATGTATTTGCGCTGATACTCTTCAATTTCAGCAGCATGTGACACAAGTGGATTTAATCCCAAACTGAAACAACCACTACCCAGAACCAGACACAAGAGGCTTTTTTGCATATTTGACTTCCCTTTACAGATCTGTGGCCAGAATTGTCGCTCTTGAAAATTGATGCCCTGAAACCTAATAATAGAGCACTTTTAAGTGCTTGCAAGTATAACACAAAATCTGTTTTTTGCCCTTTGCTTTATAATACCTCTATCTCGTCTTAGGAGTTTTGCCCATGCCCAGTGGAAGTGATGCCCGTTTTTATTGGCTCGATGCGGAGCGCTTCTCCCCCTTTTTAAGTTTTCCCCGCCAATTGCCTGTTGGGCTCTGGAATGAATTACAACTCAATTGGAATCCTGACCGTTTGCATGAAGCGGGGCCGGGTGACAGCTACAGCTTTTGGGCCGAGGGCCCACTCAGCGACGAAGAACAAGACCTGATCTACGACCTGCGTGAAGGGCTCTGGGATTTTGCTGTGAAAGTGGCGGGTCTTGGGCAGTGGCGGGCAGATGTTTCGGGCTGTTTGGGCCATTTGATTAACAATGGTTTACCCGTCGATCAGCCGTTGCCTGAGCAATTTCATGCCCCTTTGATGCAATTTAAACAGATCTTTGACCGTCAACGGAACCCACTGCCGCCCTGGCTCGAACAGACCTACAACCCTGGCGGTTTTTATGCAAGTTTATTGTCTGCTGAGGCGGTGACACAATTGCTGTCAACTGTCTTAGACACAGGCCTACTGGACTGGCTGGCTGAACAATATGCCCAAGTCGAAACGGCAAAACCTGGCTCCGGTTGGGCTCTGTATGGCAAAGACCTGCTGCAACTCAAGGCGTTTTTGGCAAGTCGGCCAGCGGAGGCTGTTTGGCTCTTGGCCTCAGAACCTTTTGGTTAAACGCTTGGGGTTAAACACGCGAAACACAATGGCTAGGGCCTTTTTATCTGAAGACAACCCCTTTCATATTTTGGTGCCTGTTTGGGGTGAAAATTACACAGAGACATTTTTAAACTATCTGGTGCCTTCGCTTTTGGCGGAAGGCAATTTGCCTGCTTGGCCCTATTCTGCCCATACCGTTTTGCAAATAGCCACGCGCCAGGAAGATGCCTTGCAAATGGAAGCCAGTCCTTTTTTCCAGCGCTTGCGTCATTTTGTGCCCATTCAATTCCAGATTTTTGAATTTGCCCAATTTAAACATCTTCAAATCGGGCAAGCCTTTGAGGCCAAGTACCAGCTTCTGAATGATATTATGGGATTATTGCTACAACAGGCCATGGCGGTTTCCGCCCATGTGATTCCCTTGGTCAGTGATGTTGTTTTGGCGGATAATTTTTTCAGCTATCTCAGACAGGCATTGGAAGCCGAAACTGTTTTGCTGCTGATGGCGGGGCCCCGATTGGCGCTCACTGCCAAAAACAGCTTAGAAACGGGGCGCAAAAACGGCACCTTGGCATTGTCGCCGCGCCAATTGAATCAGCGAATTTTTAGTGACCTGCACCCCCACGAACAGGCCTGTTTTATCGACGCGCCTGTGTTTAGCCAATGGCCGTCTCATGTCTATTATTGGCAGAATCCCCGGTTGGTGATCTCACGCTGGTTTCATTTACATCCCTTTTTTCTGTACTGCCCCCAGGTCGTTCAGGGCCAGAGAACCGTCTCGATTGAGGCCGATTTGTTAAACCAGTATCAGGGGCGACGGGAGCAGATCCGTCTGATCCAAGAAAGCGAAACTGCGGCCTGTTCTGTTTCTACCTTGGCAGAAGATATGCCCGCCTGGGGCAAACAAAGTTCACTGTCAGAGCGCCAACAGATGTTGCTGGATTTTGGTGAGCATAAATGTCTTCCACTTCAGCGCTGGTTTTTTGGCCATTCGATTGCCTTTCGCTTAGACAATTAGGTTTTATTAATTTAATTCCCCCAAAAGGGGTATCTGCCAATTTTGGAACATAAAAATGGTATGCTTCTGGCATATCTTGAAATTATATCCTTAAAATAAGTTTGGTTTTTCTCTGTGTCAGCTTCCCGCACGATTCTTGTGATCGATGATGATCCGCATCTTTTGAGCACGGTGCGCGATGTCTTGGCTTTGGATCTGTATCAGATCTTTACAGCTGCTGACGGAAGAGATGGTCTTTCCCTCTATGAGCGGGTTCAGCCAGACTTGGTGCTTTCAGATATTATGTTGCCAGATATTTTGGGTCTGGATCTCTGCCGCACGATCAAACAACAAAAACCAGCCCAACTCTTTGTCTTTATGAGTAGCCTTGCTGATGAACTCGATCAGGTCGTGGGACTGGAATTGGGGGCCGATGATTATTTGGTCAAACCTTTTACCATTCCTCTTTTTCGCTCTAAAATTCGCTCTCTTTTGCGACGTTTAAAGCCCGATTCAGCTGTTCCGCTCAATCCAGAGCCCCTCCTTCCCCTGTGTCTGGGGGAATTGGAGATTGATTCAGCTGCTTATAAAGCCTATTTGGCAGGGCAAGAGCTCAATCTGACCCACAAAGAATTTGAGGTTTTGGCTTGGATGGCAGCCCATCCGGGCCAACTCTTTACCCGTCAACAATTGTTGGAACAGCTTTGGCCCGACGATCTCGATGTCAATGATCGGGCTGTGGACGCTTTAATTCGCAGGTTGCGCGAAAAATTGACAGATCCTGTCACTGAACCCCATTTTATTGAAACGGTCAGGGGCATGGGCTACCGCTTTAAATTGGCTTAAAGCCTTGCTGTGAGAGCCTTTCACTGGGGTCTTTTAAAAATCACCGAATTATCACAGAATTATCATTGTTCAGGCATTGTTCTGTCACTTTGGGGTTTTAAACTAAAACCATGAAGAGAAGAGAGAGCCCAAAGAGCCAAACTCCCGGACCCTCCCAAGAACTAAGGAGAATTGTAAAATGAAAGTCTCAAATACCTTTAAAACCCTGTGTACCGCCCTGTTTTCTCTAACCTTGGTCGCCGCTTGTGGAACACCTGCTTCCAATCCTGTGACCTCCAACCCGGCTCCTGTTATGCAAGCCCCAATTGCTGCAACAAGTGTCATTGATGTCTCTCGGGGAGCGTACAAAACCCCCGCAAGTTTTCGGCTTACGATTCAAACCGCCGACGGTGGTTTTGCGACCAAAGCCAATAGCAATGGGACGGCCAGCAGCAAAGTTGCAGATATTGCTAACTTTGATGTTTATCTGATTGACTCTGCTTCTGCGCCAACCGGTGCCATTACCTCTCGCTTTGGACCTTTTGAAGTCACCGCCAATTTGTCTTCGAGCCAACAGACCATTACCTTCAATAATGTTCCCAGTTCGACCAATAAATTCTACGTGGCAATCAAAGCCAAAGATGCCGGAGGTGGTAATATTACCAATATCGGCTCAGGCAAAACAATCAGTGGTGAGTATGTCTACGTCTCAACCACCGGTGGTGAAGCTACGGGTCAAGTGGGCGTAAGTGTTGCCCACGTCGTCAGCAGCGTTGACGCCCTGGGTGTCGCGCTCAAATTAAAAGATGCGTTGGGTGCCACGCTTGATTCTACGGTTACGGTTACAGATGGTGATGCAGAGCCTATTTCCGCCGTCTCTGCGGGGTAAACGCTTTATAAGCGTTCTGCTTGGGGGGCTGACAGGATTGATTTCCTGTCAGCCCCTGTCTTTACAGGTTATGGCACCCCCTCGGACCTTACAAGCAGAAACCCCTTTTGCTCCGATCCAAACCCCCACTCTGATTGACCTGGGTAAAGCTCATTCCACGCCAGCGCAATTGCAACTGCGGATCCAAACACGTTCTGCCTGGCGCCTTTTGGCCAATAGCAGTGGCTCTCCTGCTGCTTTGGTTTCAGAGATTGACCAATTTCGGCTTTATCTGATTGATTCCACCACTCCCCCGAGTGGGGCGTTGACTGTTGCTCACGGGCCTTTTGATGTCAATGCGGCGCTTTTGGCGGGGGAGCAAACGCTGGTCTTTCGAAACCTTCCCCCCTCTCAGGGGGACTATTATGTAGCCGTTCAGGCCCTCAACAGCGCGAATCAGAATCTGACCCGCTTGAATACCGGCTGGAGTATCAACGGCGAAAGTGTCGCGCTCTCAACCCAAGGTGGAGAGGGAACGGGTCAAATGGCGGTGAATGCCAATTACACGGTGAGCACAACCACAGCTCTAGACGTCTTTTTGAATTTGCGCGATGCTGAAGGGGCGCGTTTGGATATCCCCCTGACGGTGATTGACAGCGCAGATTTTCAGGCGAACGACATCGCCTATTTTCAGCTCTATTTGGTGGACAGCAATCAAGACAACCCGACGGTTCTCTCGGGCCCCTTTCAGATCAATGCCGCACTCAGCAATAATCAGCAGCGTTTTCAGGTTTCCCATCTGCTGCCAGGGGCCTATTACGTGGCCTTAGCTGCGTACGATGCCCAAGCCCAGAATCTGACAAGCTCCCTTTTAACCGTCTCAGGAGAGCCTGCCGCACTTTCGTCAGGCGGGGGAGAAGCCCCCGTGGCCCCAGGCAAAATTTCAATTGCCACAGATTATGCTGTGAGCAGCACTGACGCTTTGAGTGTGGCTTTAACGCTCAAATCACTTTGAATTCTGTGAGAAATTTAATCTGTGGTCTCAGGAGCGGCGGCTGTCAGCTTGAAAGCCACCAAAAACAGTGAGCCCAAAACCAAGTCAATCAGCCCTGTGACCATGATCAGAGCTGCCAAACGTCCTTGGGCGAAGAGCGCAAGCGTTGCCAGGCCATAGCTGAATTTTTCCAGCAAGGCAGGAATCAGCAAAAGGCGGTAGCGGGCTGGGTCTTTGGCCATGATTAAAAAAGCGATTTGCCAAGCCAGGGCCACACCGACAAAACCGTAAAAATGTTCGGGGTGGTTGAGCGGTGGCGGAAAATCGACCCCCATTTTTTGCTCCAAAAAATACTGGGGAGCCAGTGCCAAAATGCCATAAATACCAGCGATGCGAAGACTCCACTGGGCAAATTTCACGTTTAGTTCCTCCTGCAAACTGTGGTCATTCTTAAAAAAGGGCCAAACACAATCAGGCCCAACACATTGCAATTGATTGCAACTGTGCTGGGCCTGGCAATGACCCAATTTGGGTTTAGTTATTGATAAACAATTTAAACACGTCGCCAAAATCTTTGCGCACGTATTTTTCGTGGGCCTGTTTGAGCCAATTAAAGCTGTATTGGTTGATGCTGTCAAACTGCTCGGTGATGTTGATCTCGGATTTGTTGGCGCGGTTCAAGGTGGTGGTGGCGGTGTCCAGGCTCTTGTGGGCAAAGGCCTGAAAGCGCTCGTTTTCAATTTGGATATCACAAATTTTGAGCAGGGCTTTGTAGAGGTCTTTGAGCTGCTCAATGTATTTTTTGTTGACATCAATCGAATAGGTTTTTTCACCCATCGTGAATTTGATTTCAATATCCAGATCGATGGTACCTGCGGTTTCGAGGGTCACATGGCGAATCGGATAATGGGCATAACTCAGGCGGCGCAGGGTGCGCTTTTTGCTCATGGCGCTGGTGCCATCGACATGAATCAGGGCCAAATTGGTAAAACAATATTCATCGGTTTTGGACTTGATCATGAAGAAAATATGCTCTTGTTCTTCATGCATTACATAATCGTCAGCATCGGTTTTGTTAAAGTCGGCAGGGCCGACCACACTTCCGATATCGCTGATTCCCAATGCTTCGGCAGCCATTTTTCCAAACATAGTGAGCATCATCCTTTCAAAACTTTAAGAGAGATGGGCGCAGTGTAACCCAAAGTTTTTGAGAAATCAAATGCGAGGGATTTTTGTCGCCTTGGCTTGACAAGTGAGAAAAATGTTTTACAATTTTGTTATGTTTATTGTCTAAAGGGGGCTGCCATGTTGCGGATGGTCTTGATCGGATTTTTGAGCTTGACCCTGATGGGACTTTCGCTGCAACCGGCTGCAGCGGCATTGCAAAGATCTGTGAATGCCGTTTTGGGGGACCGCAGTTATAGCCACCGTTTTGGCCATTTACCAGGGCCCGAAGCCAATGAAACCCTGCGGATCCAAACCCATTTGGCTTATGTCGAAGGGCAATTGCGCAGGCACACGCCCCAAGCGATTCCCGCTCAGTTCCATGCCCAGCGCAGACAGCTGCTGGATTTTTTGCATCAATATTGGACAACCGGGGTTTTTCCCAGCCAAAACGCCTATCCTGGGCGACGCCCGCATTTTATTGATGAACAGGGCCGTCTCTGCGCGGTGGGGCATTTGATTGCCCAGAGTGCGGGGCGCGGATTGGCCGAGCGCATCAATGCCCGCTACCGCTATGCCTATTTGCCCGAGATGCAGATGCCTGAATTGGATTCTTGGGTGGCGTCTTCGGGTTTGACTGCACGGGAGCTGGCGATGATTCAGCCGACGTATGGAGGGTATCGTATAGGTCCCAGCATTGGCCGCTCTTATGAACCTGGTATTGATGGCTATGCTTGGCTGTGTGCAGGTTCTATTTTCCTGGCTATGGGCTTACCCCTCTTTCACTTGTACACTCTTTCGCTGCCTTCAGAACAGTATCTGGAAATACAATCTTCAGTGCAAGGAATGACCTATGCTGTTTTAGGGACTGCAGCGGTCTTTAATCTACTCAGCCCAATTCTTTCGGCCAATAATGGGGCCTTTATTTTGATTGGAGGCTTGGCGTTGCTGGTTTTTGTACCCTTTAATTTGGTTTTATTGCAAACCTTAGATCAGCATCACCGGGCCAATTTGCAAGCCAAACCCCCTATTTCGCTTGGGCATTTTCCTCTGGCCGATGGCAGTTCGGCCTGGGGCCTGCAGGCCTCACTTCTGTTTTAATTCGCTGGCCATCTCTTTGGCCTCGTCCAACCAGGGGGGAGCGGTGCTGCCTATGGGGTACGCGGCCAGCAATTCGCTGAGCAAGGTCTGGGCTGCGCCGACCTGGCCCTGCAGGTGCAAGAAGCGCGCCCAATAATAGCGCACATCGGGTGAGGGGTGTTGGGCCAGCAGGTACTCAAAATGGGGCTCGGCTTTGGCGTAGTCGGCTTGAACAGTATAAACACGGGCCAAAAGCAGGCGGACTTTGGCGGGGGCATAGTCTGAGAGCGCGCGAATGCGGTGCAGAGCCTCCAGGGCCTGAGCAAAGTCGTCAGCGGCAAAGGCCGCTTCGGCCAGTTTATACAATAATTCAGGGTCATTTTCACAGGGGCCGCTCAGGCAGGCCCGGTAATGCAGAATCGCTTCGCGGGGCTGGCCCTGTTGCAAGGCCAATTCAGCCGCCTGTTCGTGGCTGCGAATGCTGCCGGCTTTGCGGAAGGCACTGCGCTCTTGGGCCAGTTCGGCTTCGGTATCGCGGTAGCGCAGGGGATTGGGGTTGCCGCTGCGGGGTTTGCCCCAATGGGGAAAAATTTCCACCAGCAAATAGATCAAAGAGCCAATCAAGGGGAAAAACAGAATCAGCCAGAGCCAGTTGCGGGTCACATATTTGTGGCGCAGACAGTGTACCGCACAGGCGATTTGCAAACCAACGATCAAAACTCCATAGAGCATGTCAGAGCCCCCTCAAAACAAACTTTTCTGATTTTAGCTTAGAAGTTTAAATCTGGCAAAAAAAACAAAAGACCTTGGTGGTGAAGCCAAGACCTTTTGCGCTTTTGCGAGATTCAGAGAGAAACTTTAATGCGCTTGCAGGGCCCCAAAAATCTGTTGGTAGCCGCTGAGCAGGTGAACCATGGCCGGAAATTGGGAAGACAGGCGCTGGTATTCTTGATGGGTCAGGTAACGGGCATACGTGGGCACCAAGACCGTGGCCATATCTGGACGTTTGCTGAAAATATCAATCAGGGCATCACAGAGACTGGCCGGATTGGGGGCAAAGCTGTTCAGGTAAGGGATGGCTTCAGAAGCACTGGCAGGCATGGGGCTCATAATCGTATTTCCTTTGAGGCATTTGGTTCGTGTTTTTAGCTTAGCCTGAATTGCGCTGAGAGATCTGTGAGCGATCCCCCAAATCGTGATCAGATCAGTGTTTGATCTTGAATCAAAGTTTGGCCGTGAGCTGAATCCGGCGCCGCTTGGGATCGACTTCAAGCACCTTTACACGCAGGGTCTGCCCGACTTTGACCACGTCCTGGGGGTCTTTGACAAATTTATGCGCGAGTTGCGAGATATGCACCAGCCCGTCTTGATGCACGCCAATGTCCACAAAGGCCCCAAAGGCCGTGATATTGGTGACCCTTCCTTCAAAGAGCATGTCGACTTTGACGTCTTCCAACTCTTGCACGTCGTCGCGAAAGGCGGGCGCTTCAAATTGTTCACGCGGATCCCTGCCCGGTTTTTGCAATTCGTGCAAAATATCTTTGAGGGTGTGTTGGCCGATGTCGCCTTGCATGTATTTTTGGAGTTCGAGCCGGGGCAGCAATTCGGGGTGTTTGGGCAGCTCAGCCAGGGCCACTCCCAGATCTTTGGCCATTTGTTCGACCACGGGGTAATGATCGGGGTGCACGCCGCTGTTGTCGAGCGGGTTGCTCGCCTGGCGCAGGCGCAAAAAGCCTGCCGCCTGTTCATAGGTTTTGGCACCCAGGCCTTTGACCTTGCGCAGCTCTTTGCGGGATTTAAACCCGCCTTGGGCATCGCGGTGGCTGACAATTTCACGGGCCAATTTGGGTCCGAGGCCCGAAACCCGCTCCAGCAGAGGCGCCGAAGCGGTGTTTAATTCTACACCCACTTGGTTCACACAGCTCTCGACAATTTGCCCGAGTTTTTCGACCAAGGCATTCTGGCTCACGTCATGTTGGTATTGGCCCACCCCCAGCGAACGGGGTTCGACCTTGACCAATTCCGCCAAGGGGTCTTGCAGGCGGCGGCCAATCGAGATCGCGCCCCGCACCGTTAAATCCAAATCCGGGAACTCTTGGCGGGCAATCTCAGAAGCCGAATAGATCGAGGCCCCTGATTCGGAGACCCGCACCACCAGCGCTGAATTATTCTCGGCTTTGAGCCAGCTGCGCACGGCTTTTTCGGTCTCGCGGCTGCCGGTGCCATCGCCAATCGCTATCGCCGCCGGTTGGTATTTGTGCAGCAATTTGAGAAAGGTCTCTTTGGCCCGCTGCTCGTTTTGAATCAGGTAAATGACCGTGTCTTCGAGGTATTGTCCCGTGGCGCTGAGGGCCACGGTTTTGACCCCGGTACGCAGGCCGGGGTCGAGGCCCAGCACTGGCCGGGTGCCAAAGGGGGCACTCATCAGCAATTCGCGCAGATTGCTGGCAAAGATCTCGATCGCTTTGAGATCCGAGGTCTCTTTGAGTTCGGCCAAAATCTCCGATTCGAGCGAGGGCAAAAGCAGGCGCTCCCAGGCGTCCTCCAGGGCCAATTTGAGCTGATCACCCCAGGCATTGGGCATGATTTGCAGGCTGCGGCGCAGGCGCTCCATCAGGCGATCACTTTCCAACTCGATTTTGAGGCTCAGGATTTTTTCGCTCTCACCCCGGCGCAGGGCCAGATAGCGGTGAGAGGGAATCTTTTTGACTGGCTCTTGAAAATTAAAATAATCCCGGTATTTCGCGGCTTCGGGACTGTCTTCGCTTTTGCCCCGTGCCAAGTGGGTGGTGATCAGGCCAAACTGGCGCAAATTGTCGCGGGCCATTTCGCGCAGATGCGCTTTTTCGGAAATTTCTTCAGCCAAGATGTCGCGGGCACCGCTTAAGGCGGCTTCGGCATCGGCCACCTGTTCGTTGACAAAGGCCTTGGCCTTTTCCAAGGGAGCCATGCGTTCCTGTTGCAGGCGCATGAGCAACGCCAAGGGCTCCAGACCGGCTTCGCGGGCTTTTTGGGCGCGGGTGCGGCGGCGGGGTTTAAAGGGCAGATAGAGATCTTCCAGCTCGGTTTTGCTGCGCACAGCAGCCAATTGTTTTTCCAATTCAGGGCTCAGTTTGCCCTGCTCGGCAATCGACTTGAGAATCGCTTGGCGGCGCTCTTCAAATTCGCGCCAGTATTTGAGCCGCTCTTCGATCTGGCGCACCTGCACCTCGTCGAGGGCCCCTGTGCGGTCTTTGCGGTAGCGGGCAATAAAGGGAATGGTGGCGCCTTCATCGAAGAGCGCGACGGTGGCTCTGACCTGGGGGAGGGAGATCTGGAGTTCGCTGGCAATTTCCTGGGGGGGATCAAATGGGGACATAGCTAGGCAACCTTTGTGCATTTTCGTTAGAGCGTGTGGCCCTATTTTAGTGCAAAGCGACCTTGGGTTGCCAGTTTTCGCTTAAAGAGGCTTGGCTGAGCGCTGTTGGGCCAAGGCCTCACTCAGCCAAAGAAATTCAGTGATCAGGTTTTCCAAGCGGTTTCCATAGCCGAAATCTTGGCGTTGTCCCTGTTCGTCAAAGATCTTTTGCACCTGGGGGGTGATCACAAAACTGGGCAAGGCCACACCTTTCAGCGTTTGCACATATTTGGTGCAGAATGCATGTCTTGAAGAGCCATTCCTGTCTGCAGTAAGATTGTTTGGATTTTAACAAAATCTGTGGGTCTAAGCCAGACTGCGGCGAAAGCGCAAAACACTGACCCCAAACAACACCACGCCAAACATCACCAGGGGAATCACATTGGGCCAGAGGGCTTCTAGTCCCACACCGCGTAAGACAATGCCGCGCAGAATCTGAATGAAATACGTCAGGGGCACCGCCAGTCCCAAGTTGGAGATCAGCCAAGGCATTGATTCTCGTGGAAAAATAAAGCCCGAAAGCATCATCGAAGGCAAAAACACCAACAGCGTCATTTGCAGCGCCTGAACCTGATTCTGAGCCAAGGTTGAGATCAGCAGGCCAATGCCCAGCGATGCCAGAATAAAGAAAATGGCCAAGAGCATCAGCAAGGGCAAACTGCCGGCAATCGGCACGCCAAAGAGCCAGACCATCAGCCCAATGACCATGGCCATATTTATCAGGCCAATCAGAAAATAGGGGGTGAGTTTGCCCAGGATCACTTGGGCGGGGTTTACGGGGGTGACCACCAATTGTTCCAAGGTGCCTTTTTCACGTTCGCGCACAATCGAAAAGGCGGTTAGCATGACCGTGACCAATTGCATGATCACCCCCAAGAGGCCAGGTATCATAAAATTCTGGCTTTTGAGTTCGGGATTAAACAGGGTTTTGGGCCGAATTTCCACCGCTTCGCGAAAAGACGCACCTGAGCCCAGAACTTTGCGCATGCGCTCCTGTAAGACGGAGATCGAATGTAATTGACCAATGCTGCGGGAGAGGTTAAGAGCCTGATTGGCCACGGTGGAATTGGAGCCATCGACCAGTACCAAGACCTCCGCCGGTTGATTACGCAGCAATTGGCGTGAATAATCGGGGGGAATGATCAGCCCGACCCAGGCCTCTCCTTTGAGCAGGGCTTGAGTCACCTCGCGTTCGGAGTGGGCTGTGGCAACCAGATCAAAATAACCGGTATGGGTAAAACTCTGAATGAGTTCGCGACTGGCTTGACGGTTGTCTTGGTCCCAGACAATCGTGCGCATGTGTTGCACATCCATATTGATCGCATAGCCAAACAGGGCCAATTGCATCACAGGCAAAACAAACATCATGGCCAGGGTCAGGCGATCCCGGCGGATATGCAACCACTCTTTGATAAAAATGGCCCAGACTTTATGCATGTCGCTCCCGATCCGCCAGGCGGGTCAAATCCAGAAAAACGTCTTCCAAACTGGGGCGGATTTGCCTGAATTGCAGATTGTTTAAGCCTTGGGTTTCAAGCCAGTGGAGCAGTTCAACTTCGGGCAAACTGTTTTCTAAAAGAGCGTGTAGGCTTTGGCCAAAAAAGGTCACATCACGCAGATCTGAGCGGCCCTGGAGCAGGTTATACGCTTTCATGATCGGTTCGCCGCTGATCTCGACTCGGCGCCAGCCGCTTTCGGGGGTGCCGTGGCTGTTTTTCAGGTCTCCGGGTTTGCCGGCCACGATCAAATTGCTCAGATAGATATAGCCAATTTGGCTGCAGCGCTCGGCTTCGTCCATATAATGGGTGGAGACAAACAGGGTTTTGCCTGCGCTGGCCAAGGCAAAAAGCAAATCCCAGAGCTCTCTGCGGGCCACAGGATCAATCCCTGCGGTGGGTTCATCTAAAAAGATCAGATCGGGATTGTGTAAGAGGCTACAGGCCAATCCCAGTCGCTGTTTCCAACCGCCAGAGAGAAAGGCCGCCAATTGTTTCTCGCGCCCGCTGAGGTGGGTCAGTTCCAGCACTTCCTGTTTGCGTTTCTGCGCGGCGGGGCCTGTTACGCCGTAGACCGAGGCAAAAAAGTCCAGGTTCTCAGCCACACTCAGATCTTCGTAGAGGCTGAAGCGTTGAGACATATACCCAATTCGGGGGCGAATTTGCTTGCCCTGGGTGCGGATATTGTAACCCAAAACCCAAGCATCACCTGCGCTGGGTGGCAGAAGCCCACACAACATGCGCATGGTGGTGGATTTTCCCGAGCCGTTGGGGCCCAAAAAGCCAAAGATTTCACCCTTTGCGACTTTTAAATTCAGGCCATTGACCACCGTTATTGGTCCATAGCTTTTGCTCAAGGCTTGTATGTCGATGGCGTAATCAGTCATGGTGCCAAATCACGTCCACGGGCATGCCCGCAAAGAGCTTTTGTTGGGAATTGTCTATTTTGACTTTGACCGCAAAGACCTGATGTATCCGTTCTGCACGGGTTTGAATATTGCGTGGGGTGAATTCGGCCCGCGCGGAGATAAACACAATTTTGCCTTTGAATTGCTGATCGGGCCAGGCATCAGCCTGGATTGCAACCTTTTGATTGAGGCGAATGGCCTTGAGTTCAAGCGGGGAGAGATAGACCTTGACCCACAAATCCTGGGGATCCAAAAGGCTTAACACCGGTGCGCCCGCACTGACCAATTCGCCTTTTTCTGCGCCGACCACACTGAGCAGGCAGTGGCAGGGGGCCAGAATACTGGTCTCCTGAAGGCGTGCTTGCAATTGTTCAACTTGGGCTTGTACCTGCTTTAATTGGGCCTCTGCGACTTGAATTTCTTGGGGGCGCACCCCTCTTTTCACCTTGCTGAGCAGGGCTTTTTGCTGGCGGGCCTGGGCTTGGGCAATGGCTATTTCTTCGCTGCGGACCCCTTCGAGCACCAGTTCTTGGCTCTTTTGCGCCAAGTTTAGGCCTCCTCGGGCGGCTTCCAGGGCCTGTTGGGCCTGGTCCAGTTTTTGTTGGGGGGCTGTTTCGGCGGCCACCAATTCGGCAAGGCGGTTGTATTCTTTTTCAGCCAGATTCAGTTGGCTTTGCCGGACGTCCACTTCTGCGGCAGCCCGTTCTTTTTCCGCCAAGCGACTGCCGTTGGCCAATTGTTGAGCGCGCAGTTCAGCGGCTTGCCAGGCGGCTTGGGCCGATTGCAGATCTTCCGTGCGGGAGCCTGCTCTAAGGAGTGAAAGTTGGGCTGCCGCAGCGGCCGCTTGGGCCTGAACCTGCCGGTATTGGGCTTCGAGTTCATGGGCCTCTAAGCGCATCAAGACCTGATTGGGTTTGACCTTCTGGCCTTCTTGAACCAAGAGAGATGTGACCCGGCCTCCCAAGCGTGAAGCCAGCTCAATCGGCGTGGATTCCAGCGTGCCCGAGGCACTTAACGTGGGGGCGGTGGCTTGGGGCTGAATATAATGCCAACCGAACCACCCGCCCGCGCCCACGAGCACCAATACCGCTGGAATCAGCTGTTTTTTCATGGCTGTGCCTCAGGGGCCAGACCTTGGATCAAGGTCTGGAGCGTGGCTTGGATTTCGGCCTCTTCTTGCCACGGCCAATCGGGAAAGAGCAAGACGCGGGGAATAATCAGGCCCATCAGGGCTGAGAGAATCAGCCTGAGGGCGGTGCCAAAAGGCATTTCACGGATTTGAGCTTGGGTTTGAAAGTGCTTGAGTTGGGTTTCTATATCGGGCCGCAATTGGGTTTCAAACTGCTCTTGCAGGCTTTGCAAAAGTTCAGGATGCAACCAGATCTCCTGGATCACCAGACGCAGCAGGCGGTGGTGCTGTTTGACAAAAGCCAAACGCTCGCGCAGCAGGGCTTCGAGCAGATTTTTTAAATGGGGGTGCTTTTGGGCCATGATCGCCTGTATGCGGCGCAAACTGAGAGGGAAAAAGACCTCCAGCAGTAGCGGGCGGGCCAATTGCAGCAAGAGTTCTTTTTTACTGCGAAAATGTTTAAAGATCAGGCCTTCTGCCACCCCTGCAGATTTGGCAATGGCCCCTGTCGAGGTCGCGGCATAGCCTTTTTCGGCAAAGAGCTCCAGCGCGGCACTCAAAATGCGCCGTTGCCCTGGGGGCAGGTTCTCAAAATTGGGGTAAAGGCTTTCCAGGCTGGGGCCGAGGGGGGGATTGGGCATTGTGTTTCCCTTGGGTGAGTGATTACTCACTAATTTAACCGAGTCAGGGCGGACTGTCAAGAAATTCTGTGGGTTGGGGCTTGCAGGGAAATGTTAAACTGAAACCAGTCTGAAAAGCGGTTGGGCGAATTGTGGATAAACGTGAATTGTCAGAACGGGATATTTGTAGCAAATTTATTACCCCTGCTCTATTGAATGCAGGTTGGGACCTGCATCATCAGGTGCGTGAAGAAGTCTCTTTTACCGATGGCCGGATTCAGATTTGCGGGAAATTGACCTCACGGGGTGTGCGTAAACGGGCTGACTATATGCTCTCTTTGAAAGCCAATCAGCCATTGGCTTTGATCGAAGCAAAAGACAATAATCACTCCTTGGGTTCAGGTATGCAGCAGGCCCTGGAGTACGCTGAAATTCTGGATATTCCTTTTGTCTATAGCTCCAACGGTGACGCATTTCTTGAACACGATCGGATTTCTACCAGTGGTATTTTGGAATGTGAAATTTCCTTGGATAAATTCCCCGATCCCATGACGCTTTGGAATCGCTACAAACGGGCCAAAGGTATTTCTCTGGAACAAGAACAGCTTTTAGGTCAGGAGTATTACAGCGATGGGCGAGGAAGAGCGCCGCGCTATTACCAGCGTATAGCCATTAATCGGGTGGTTGAACAGATTATTTCAGGCCAAAATCGCTGTTTGTTGGTCATGGCTACAGGCACAGGCAAAACTTATACTGCTTTTCAAATTATCTGGCGGCTGTGGAAATCCCGTGTCAAACGTCGGATTCTCTTTTTGGCTGACCGCAATATCCTGATCGATCAGACCATGATCAACGATTTTAAACCTTATGAGGTTTATTTGTCCCTTTATCAGGCGATTACAGGGCCAGAAGAAGAGCAAAAAATCTTTAAGCAATTTTCACCTGATTTCTTTGATCTGATTGTGATAGATGAGTGCCATCGTGGTTCCGCCCGTGAAGATTCAGCCTGGAAAGAGATTTTGGATTATTTTGACGCGGCCACCCACTTGGGTTTGACAGCCACCCCCAAAAAGACCAAATACGCTTCGAATATTACCTATTTTGGCGATCCGATTTACACCTACTCCCTCAAACAGGGGATTGAAGAGGACGGTATTGAAAGCAGTTTTCCTGCCAGTTTTCGTACCAAAGAAACAGCCGATCTGTTTATGGTCTTAATCATGCATTTGCTCAAAGATGGGGGCCGGGCCGGGGTGGTGTTGCCGGATGGCTTTCTTTTTGGTGAAGGGGTTAAGACGCGTATCAAAGAAAAGCTGTTGAGTGAATTTAACCTGCATACAATCGTTCGTCTGCCCAATGGGGTGTTTAACCCCTATACAGGTATCAAAACAAATTTGCTTTTCTTTGAAAAAGGCAAAGCCACTGAGGCGATCTGGTATTACGAACATCCCTATCCACCGGGTGTTAAATCGTATAACAAAACCAAACCCATTCGGATTGAAGAATTTGAGCGAGAAAAGCAGTGGTGGGCTCAGCGCGAAGAGAGTTCCCTGGCTTGGCGCGTGCCAGTGGCCGACATTGTCAAAAACAATTACAATCTCGATCTTAAAAACCCCCATGTGGCTGATTCAAACCAAGAGACGCCCGAAGTCTTGTTTGTCCGTTATCAGGCATTACAAAGCGAGATACAAAGCCTGCGTTCGCAGTTGCGGGATGAATTGAAGACCTGTCGAAGAGCTGCTTAAGGGTAACCTAAGTCCGCTCCAGACAGGCCCTATTGGACAAGACTTAACGTTTGCTGTCAGGCGTACGTTTAACCCGCTCCCAACTGTGGCCTGGTTGAGACGTTGGCGGGAAGGTGGTTTTGTCTGGTACTGTGGTGAAGTTGTCTTTGGGACCCCCACGTGGGCCGACTTCACGGTAAATACCGCCATCTCTTCCTGTATTCTCACCGGGTTTATAAGTATCACTGGGCATGTTAATATGCCTCCTGTTCATTAAATATTTTGTAAGCCAAGATGAGATTGCTGAAACTCCCTCTCTTGGTTTACAATTTATATTAAAGATCAAATTTGTAAACCGAGTCAAGTGTATGTTGGGTGAACGTTTAAAATTAGCGCGCAAAAAATCTGGGCTTTCCCTGCGGGGATTGGCTGAGCGGCTCCAGGGGCAGATCAGCGCTCAGGCCATTGGCAAATACGAACGCGATGAAATGCAGCCCAGTTCGACGGTTTTAATGGCCTTGTGTCAGGCTTTGGAAGTAAGTCCCAGCTACTTTTTAGAAGCTCCCGAATTGAGCTTTGCCAACGTGGACTTTCGTAAAAAAGCCCGCACCACCCTCAAAGAACGCTCCCAGGTGGAAGCCATTCTGATTGAAAAAGTGGTGCCCTATCTGCAACTCGAAAAAATTCTGAATTTGGGAACGCTCTGGGAGCTTCCAGAAGGCTTTCCTCTGCCAGTGGCGTCGGTTCAGGCGGCTGAAAAATTGGCAGAACAACTCCGTGAACGCTGGCAATTGGGGCAAGAGCCGATCTCCAATTTAACCGAATTGCTCGAAGAAAAAGGCCTGAAAATCTTACTACTGGATTTGCCTGCCAATGTCCATGGTTTGACCTGCGATGTGCGTTTGACGCATTCGGATCAATCTGTGCCGGTGATTTTGATCAATCAAAAAGACAATTTGGAGCGACGCCGCCTGACTTTGGCACATGAATTGGCCCACCGCCTGATGAGCACCCAGGCCCTGAGCGAAAAAGAAGAAGAACGCGCCGCTCAGCGCATTGCTGGTGCCCTTTTGATGCCTGCGGCCCATCTGCGGCACGAAATGGGGCCCAAACGCAGGTTTATCAACCCCCAAGAAATTCTGATGCTCAAAAAAATCTACCGGGTCAGTGCGGCTGCCCTGCTGGTGCGGCTGCGGGATTTGGAAATCATTGAAGAGAGTACCCTGAGCAGCCTGTTTCAGACCAAAGCCCGTACCTGGCGTGGTCGCGAACCCGAACCTCTCGAACCCGAAGAGCAGACTTCAGAACCCGGCATTCGCAGTGGTTTGCAAGAAATGCCGCTGCGCTTTGTGCGTTTGTGTTACCACGCGCTGGCTGAAGATTTGATCTCGGTGACCCGTGCGGCTGAATGGTTGGGGGTTTCGTTGCTTGAACTCAAACAGGCCTTGCGGGGGCAGGCTTGAGTGAAGGTTATTGTCAGCGACAGTTGTTGCCTGATTGATCTGGAATTGGCCTCTCTTTTAAATGCCCTTTTGGCTTTGCCCTGTGAAGTGTGGATGCCCGAATTGAGCTTTAAAAGTGAATTACTCTCACTGTCGGAACAGCGCAAAACTGAATTATTGGGCTTGGGGCTACAAGTCAAAGCCTTTTCTTCCCTTGAAATGCAGAACATTCAGGCCTTGCAACAGGCCATTCCTGCCCTTTCCCACCAGGATTGTGCGGCATTTGTCTTGGCGGCAGACACGCCAGAGAGTGTCTTACTGACCTCGGATAAACGCTTGCGCAACCATGCCATGCAGTCTCAGGTCGCGGTGCATGGGCTGCTTTGGTTGGTGGAACTGTTTTGGCAAAAGCAGCTTGTGCCTGTGGCTCTTTTGCTCCAGGCCCTTGAAGACTGGCAGGCAGACCCTTCGGTGCGTTTGCCCCAAGTTGAATTAAAGCAGCTCAAAATGCGACTCAAACAGGATTTGCTAAACTGATACTATGACACATCCTTATCAGAGCCTCGCACAAGCCTATCCGGGTTATACACAGAGCAAATATAAAAAAGTTCAAGCCTATCCGCATACGGTTTATTTATTTGTCGAAGACTGGCATAAACAGTTGATTGAGGCGTACACGTTTGTGGAGTCGGAGGCCTGGTTTGTCAATCGAGATCAGGTTTATCAGCGTTTAAGAGAAGCCAAGAGGCGTTATTGCCAGTCTGAAAAACCTTTGACTTATAGCGAAGATATTTTGCTGTATATGCTCGCAGAAGCTGGAAAGCTCTCAATAGAAACCCAATTTTCGGTTCATTCAGAGGCCAATGAAGAAGCCCCAAGCATACCAACAGAAACACCCCCAGTAGAGCCGAGTGAGGCTACTGCTGGGTTTGTTGTTTCAGACTCAACCCAGCCAGAGCGAACGATGACCGTTATCTCGCGCATTAATCGTGATCAGAGTCTACCAGAACAAATTAAGGCGCTTTATGATTACCGTTGCCAGGTTTGTGGGGTTCGGCTGGAGACCGCCGCTGGCCCCTATGTTGAAGCTGCTCATCTGGTGCCCTTGGCAGAAGGCGGGACCGATTGTCTGGGAAATTTGCTCTGTCTGTGCCCCAATCATCACAAACTGTTGGATTTCGGCGGCTTCACTCTGAACGATGATTTGCACTTGATCTGGATTTACGGTGGTGGCTCTGATGTCTCTCTCTCTTTGGACCCCGAACACCAACTTGACCCAGCCAATGTTTGGTATCACCGCAATACATGGACAGAAAACAATGAACCCTGAACTGCTGTTGACCCATTTTGAGACCCTGATCGACCGCCCCGAAAAAGTCACCGAACTGCGCAAGCTGATCCTGCAACTGGCAGTGATGGGCAAATTGGTACCGCAAGACGCGAATGACGAACCGGCTTCTGAGCTGTTGAAGCGGATTGCTACCGAAAAGGCCGCCCTGATGAACGCGGGTAAAATAAAGCGGGAAAAGCCCCTGACGCCGATTGACCCGGCGGAGCTACCAAATTGTCGCACAGTGCTCCTGCCATAGCCAATGGGCTTGGCGGGGGGTGAAGTGCGATAG